>NZ_CP069513.1:1237471-2474943 GCF_016889425.1 Corynebacterium amycolatum | reverse complement strand
TCACCCAGCACTGGCGCCTGCTGCGGCATGGGTAGTGGAGCGAGCTGAGCGCATTGGGCTGGATGCAGAAACAGCTGACTGGCTTGCGCGTGCAATCTTGGTTGACTCCAGCGATTGGAGCGCTGAGGTGCGGGGGCTCATCGACCAAGGGGCAACCACCATTTTGGATCTGGGGCCACACACGGGCGTCGTCAAGCTGACAGAACGTAACGCTGAAGGGTACGGCGTGGCGGTGATTGCTGCGGCAACAGCTGCGGGGAGGAGCATCCTGTCTGAGAGCGACATTGAGTATCCGACATCGTGGCTGGAGTTTGCACCGCGGCTGGTCACTGGGGTTAAGCCCCGTGTCGAGACGAAGTTCACCAAGTTGACCGGGCGCTCGCCAATTCTGCTCGGCGGTATGACCCCGACAACTGTTGACCCTGAAATTGTGGCGGCTGCAGCGAATGCCGGGTTCTGGGCAGAGCTGGCCGGTGGCGGCCAGGTCACGCCGGAAATCTTCGAGGCTAATGTGGCGCGACTCTCCGAACTGCTCGAGGAGGGCCGCAGTGCACAGTTCAACACCATGTTTTTGGATCCGTACCTGTGGGGTTTGCACATTGGAAGCCGGCGTTTGCTCCCGCGTGCGGTGGCAGCCGGTCGACCGATTGATGGTGTCACCATCTCTGCGGGCATCCCCGAGGTGGACGAGGCAGTAGAGCTAGTAAAGCAGCTGCGCGAGGGCGGAATTCCGTATATTTCCTTCAAGCCGGGCACAATCGCACAAATCGAGTCGGTGCTCGAAATCGCGGATACCTTGGCGCAGCATGGCACGCCGTATCCAATCATCATGCAAGTTGAAGGTGGGCGTGCTGGTGGCCATCACTCCTGGGAAGACCTCGATGACCTGCTAATTAACACCTACGCAAAGATCCGCAGGCGAGATGTAGTGCTTGCTGTTGGCGGTGGCATCGGCAAGCCAGAACAGTCCCGTGATTATCTGATGGGCACGTGGTCGACACGTTACGGGTTGGCGCCGATGCCGGTAGATGCTGTCATCATCGGCACAGCTGCGATGGCGGCAAAGGAGTCGACCGCCTCTGAGTCCGTGAAACAAATGCTGGTCGACACCGTCGGCACTGACAACTGGATTCCCGCCGGTAGCGCCATGGATGGCATGGCGTCGGGGCGTAGCCAGTTGGGTGCTGATATCCACGAAATTGAAAACGCCGCAGCACGCGCAGGCAGATTGCTTGACGAAGTCGCAGGTGACCTCACTAAGGTCACCGAACGACGCGCGGAGATCATCGAGGCAATTAACTCCACCGCGAAGCCGTACTTCGGAGATGTCAGCACCATGACGTATGCCGAGGTGCTGAACCGCTATCTCGAATTGTGCGCGCCCGAGGGGACGTTCCTCGATCCAACGTGGTCGACGCGCTTCGTCGCACTCGTCGACCGCGTAGAGGCACGACTAAGTGCAGTCGACGCGGGCACGTTTGCCGCGCTTGCCGACGGCGACAGCTTGCGCACCCAGCCGCGCAGCGAAATCTCGCGACTGTCCGGCCTGCTAGACCTGGATACCCAGCTCCATCCAGCAGATGTCACCTTCTTTATCTCTGAGCTCTGCCGCACCCCGGGCAAGCCTGTGCCGTTCGTTCCGGTTATCGATGCTGAGGTTCGTCGCTGGTGGCGATCGGACTCCCTATGGCAGGCGCATGACTCTCGCTACGATGCGGATCAAGTCTGCATCATCCCTGGGCCGCAGGCTGTTTCGGGCATTACCCGCGCGAATGAGCCAGTAGCGGAGATTCTGGGTCGGTTTGAAAAAGCTACCGCACAGGCATTGATGGATACCGGCTACCTGCCGGAGGTACCTGTTGACGCCCTCAGCCGGATGCTCGCAGCACCTGTGATTTGGTGGGCTGGCCGACAGCAGCCGAATCCGGCGCTGGCACTTGGCGCGGAACATGAGTGGGTATGTGTATCTGATGCAAGTGATGTCTCTCGTTCGCAACGCCTAGAACACCCAGGTACTGGTGCCATTTTGGAGATCATTGGAGCTGATGGGAGCAATGATGAGGGCGGGGAGGACCTCGTATGGGCACAGCTGACGGTTCCGCTACCCGATGCTGCGGGTGAGAATACGAAACTGCGAATTCGCCTGTGTCAGAGTGCAGCGGTGGGCGCAGTGCCCGTCGTTAAGCATGAGGATGCGGCGGCCGCGATGCGGGAGCTGACGCGAATCGCAGCTGGCGGTGAGCTTGCAAACGTCGTCGATGGGGTCGCGGAGTGGGAATCCGTGTGGGATCCGATGGCGATGGCTGACTACGATGCGGTCACTATTGCAGCTGCCGGCGATGAGTCACAGGCGGCGGTGCCGGACGCGTTGGTTGGGCATGCTTGGCCAGCGATTTTTGCGGCAGTCGCGCAGGCGCGTACTGAGACCGGCATTGATGTTGTTGAGGGCATGCTCGCGCTTGTTCACCTTGAGCATCACATTCGTATGATTGGAGCTCTACCGCAGAAAACCACAACGTTGCGGATTAGTGCGCGTGTCGACGAGATCGTTGATACGGACTTAGGGCGACTAGTTGTGGTGCGCGCGGAGGTTCGTGATGGCGATACGCTGCTCGCCACCTTGAGTGAATGCTTTGCCATTCGTGGCCGAAACGGCGGCGAGACAGCACGGACCAACACTGTGCCATTTCCAACGGTCACGGATACGCCACGGAGTTTCCGCGGTGCGTTGACCGTGGAAGCGCCTAAGGCGATGGAGCCATTTAGCTGTGTCACGGGCGATCGCAATCCTATCCACGTCGATTCCCGTGCAGCAGCGCTAGCTGGTCTACCAGGGGTTATTGTCCATGGAATGTGGCTGTCGGCGATGGCTGAGCATGCGGCTGTCGCCACGTCGGATGCCGGCATTGGCAACCGGGTGATTGAGTTCACTGCGACTATGCTGAGTCCGGTTCTGCCTGGACAGGAAGTGAAATTCTCTGTCGAACGCCGTGGTTTTGATGACCGCCCAGGCGCCGGTGAAGTCCGCGAAGTCACGGCCACAGTAGATGGCGAGCTGGTATTGACCGCCACTGCTGTAATCGCCGCACCGAAGACCGCATATGTCTTCCCTGGTCAGGGGATTCAATCACAGGGGATGGGGCTGTCTGCTCGGACTCGCAGCGTAGCGGCCCGCCGCGTGTGGGACCAGGCTGATGCGATGACCCGAGAGAAGCTTGGCTTTTCCGTACTGGCTATTGTCCGGGACAACCCGGTAGAGGTGGTCGTGGATGGTGTGCGCTACTTCCACCCAGAGGGTGTTCTGAATCTGACCCAGTTCACCCAGGTTGCGATGGCGACGTTGGGGCTGGCACAGGTTGCGGAGCTCCGTGAAGCAGGGCTGCTGGATGAAACAGCTCACTTTGCGGGACACTCTGTCGGTGAGTACAACGCGCTGGCGGCTCTCGCTGGGGCGCTTGACGCAGACGCCGTGTTAGAGGTTGTCTACCGCCGCGGTTTGACCATGCATGAACTGGTCGAACGTGATGAGCAGGGGAGGTCCAACTATGGTTTGTGCGCCCTGCGTCCGGACAAGATTGGCGTAGGCGAGGACGAGGTCACCGAGTTTGTTAATCGGTTGTCGCAGGAAATCGGTGAGTTCCTCGAAGTCGTAAATCTCAACCTGGCAGGCAAGCAGTACGCCGTCGCCGGCACCGTCGCGGGGCTTGCAGCACTGGCTGAACAGTGCGAGCGCCGCAGCTCGGACGGCAAGGGATACGTGCGTATCCCAGGTATTGACGTGCCATTCCACTCCAGTGTCCTACGCGACGGTGTGGATTCCTTCCGTAAACACCTGGAGCGGCTGCTGCCAGCGGAAATCGCTCCAGAACTCCTGGTGGGACGCTATATCCCGAATCTCACTGCGACCTCTTTTGAGCTGACTGAGAAGTTCGTCCGCCAGATGGCTGCAGTTGTCGACTCAGACATTCTGGAAAACATCCTTGCCGATTTCGACTCTGCCGCTGAAAACCCGGCGCGCCTGGCCCGCATGTTGCTGGTCGAGTTGCTGGCCTGGCAATTCTGCTCACCGGTGAGGTGGATTGAAACGCAGGATCTGTTGCTTGAGGATCTCGGTGTCAGCCGCATTGTTGAAGTCGGTGTAGGCACAGCGCCCACACTGGCAAACCTGGCCGCTCGTACCTGCCAGTTGCCCCGCCACCGAAGCCGCGACATTCGAGTACTCAATCTCGAACGTGATGCTGATGCAGTGTTTATGCGCGACCAAATTCAGCCGGAAAAGACTGAGCCCGAGTCGGAGGTGACAACGGAGCAGGACTCGGCGCAGGCTCTATCTGGAGAATCAGGAGCAGCGGGAGAAACAGGAGAAGCGGGAGCAGCGGCGCCGACGGTATCCCCCGACCAATCCGCGGCGACCGAACAGTCCACTACGATCACGAGTGCTGCCACTCCGGCTACCGAAGTTGCTGATATTGCCGTCAGCCCGGCACAAGCGCTGGAAGTTCTTATTTGCCAATGGACGAAGGTACGCCCCGACCAGCTCGGTGCCGCTGACTCCATCGAGACTCTGGTCGATGGAGTCTCATCTCGACGCAATCAACTGCTGCTCGATCTCGGAGTGGAATTCGACCTCGGTTCAATCGAGGGGGCAGCAGATGCGGAACTGGCGGATCTAAAGGACAAAATTGATAGCTTGGCCAGTGCGTATTCGGCATTCGGTCCGATTCTCTCCGAAGCCATTGCCGACGGTATTCGCCGGATTACCGGTCCTGCCGGTGCAGGCGCGAATTACCTCGATGATTATGTGCTGGGTGAATGGCAGCTTGGCAAGGGGTGGGCAACCGCAGTCAGTGCTGAGGTGATGCTCGGTACTCGTGAGGGCGCATCCCTGCGCGGCGGCGATCTTGCGCATCTGGCTCCGGCCGCCCCAACCAATACTGCTGAACTCAACCAGCTGATCGATGAAGCGATCCTTGCGGTCGCCACGCAGCGAGGTGTAGCTGTCGCTAAGCCGTCGGCAAGTGACAGTGGTGCTGGGGTGGTCGACTCGGCTGCACTCACTGAGTTTGCAGATAAACTGACAGGTCAGCGAGGCATTCTTGCTACCGCGGCACGCACGATTCTGGAGCAACTCGGCCACGAGATTACCGATGACATTGACTTCGATGCCGAAGACGCCGACAGCAACCTGGTAAATCTTGTCACCGCTGAACTCGGCGCGGACTGGCCGAAGCTGGTCACCCCGACGTTTACGCCCACCAAGGCAGTGCTTCTCGACGACCGCTGGGCCACCTCCCGCGATGACCTTGCGCGCCTATGGGTAGCCGCTGATGGGCATGTGGCTGGCACCGCGCCGGGCAGTATCCATGAAACCGCAGTTGAGCAGGCACAGTGGTGGGCTGCCAAGGCAGACGAGGCAGGGCGGACACAGTTGGCGAGTATCTACCGCCAGTTGGCGGACGAGGTCATCACGAATGTGGACGAACTGCCGATGAGCTCCGACATTGCAGTTGTTACCGGCGCATCGCCAAATTCGATTGGTTCCGCCGTAACTGCACAGCTGCTGTCTCAGGGTGCAACCGTTGTTGTTACCACTTCACGCCTTGGACGCGAACGCCTGAGCTTCTACAAGCAGCTCTATCGCGTGAATGCGCAGGGCGAGGCGAAGCTGTGGGTGGTACCGGCGAACTTGTCCAGCTTCCAGGACTTGGATTCCCTTATCGACTGGATTGGAACCGAACAGACTACAACGATTGGTGCGGAAGTGGTTGTGACCAAGCCCGCGCTGTCACCGACGCTGCTATTCCCGTTCGCGGCGCCTACGGTTTCGGGCTCGCTTGCCGACGCCGGTCCTGCGTCCGAGACCCAAATGCGTCTGCTTCTGTGGTCGGTGGAGCGACTCATCGCAGGGATGTCAGCACTTGGCGTGGACAATAATCTGCAGCATCGTTTGCATGTGGTGTTGCCTGGTTCACCGAACCGTGGTCGCTTCGGCGGCGATGGTGCCTATGGTGAAGCCAAGGCCGCCCTCGACGCAGTGGTGGCGCGCTGGAATGTGGAGGACGCTTGGCGCACCCGCACCACTCTGGCTCATGCACAGATTGGTTGGGTCCGAGGAACCAATCTGATGGGTGGAAACGATCCGCTGGTTGCTGCAGTGGAAGCAAAGGGAGTTCGCACCTTCTCCACCGAAGAAATGGCAGCTGAACTGATTGAGCTCGCGAGCTCGGAGACTCGGAAGAATGCTCAAACCCGCCCGATTCAGGCCGATCTCACCGGTGGATTGGGTGACGTTGACCTCAACATTGCGCAATTGGCGCAGGAGGCTGCACAGGCGGCTGGCCTATCAGCTCAAAACTCCGAGGTCGCTAGCGGGGCGCGCTCGCAGGAGCCGTCGTCAAGCCGTGTCTTAAGCAGCCTGCCAAGCCCGCGTCGACCGATTTCGCAGACAACACCAACCTTTGGTGACATCGCAGCGGCTCCGGAGGACATGGTGGTCATCGTGGGCGCCGGCGAGCTTGGACCGTACGGTTCTTCCCGGACGCGCTTTGAGGCCGAAGTCGATGATATTTCTGCAGCGGGAATTGTGGAATTGGCCTGGTCAATGGGGCTGATTTCCTATGAGGGCGGCTGGCGCGATGCCGATGGGCAACCGTTGGCAGAAAGCGACATTGCTTCGCGCTACCGCGATGAAGTGTTGGCGCGAGTTGGTGTGCGTCGTTACGCCGATGATGGCGATTTGGTTGATAATACGATGACTGAGCTGACCACGGTCTACCTGGATCGAGCGTTGAGCTTTGCGGTGCGCGATCGCGCGGCAGCGGAGACTTTTGTCAGTTCCAACCCGGACAACACCACTGCGAGCTTCGATGCCGAGACAGGGCAGTGGCTTGTGACACGAGCCGCTGGCACGCCGGTTCAGGTTCCGCGCCGAATGGCGATGAGCCGCTATGTTGGCGGTCAAATTCCGCAGGGCTTTGACCCGGCACGCTACGGTATTCCGGCGGACATGATGGACAATCTGGACCGCGTGAGCTTGTGGAACATCGTTTGTACTGTTGATGCGTTCCTGTCATCGGGCTTCAGCCCAGCGCAACTGCTGGAAGCGGTCAACCCGGCGCGAGTGTCGTCGACGCAGGGCACAGGTATTGGTGCGATGGAGTCGCTGCGCAGTCTCTACATCGACGGCCTGCTGGGGCAACCGCGAGCCAATGACGTCCTGCAGGAGGCATTGCCAAATGTTATTGCCGCCCACGTTATGCAGTCTTATGTCGGTGGCTACGGGCAGATGATTCACCCTGTCGCAGCCTGTGCGACGGCAGCGGTGTCGGTGGAGGAGGGCGTCGACAAGATAGCCCTGGGTAAGGCAGATTTCGTTGTCGCGGGTGGCTTCGATGACCTATCCGCAGAGGGGATCACAGGTTTCGGCGACATGGCCGCCACAGCTGACTCCGCCACCATGGAAGATAAGGGTATCGACCATGCGTACTTCTCCAGGCCTAACGATCGTCGACGCGGAGGCTTCGTGGAATCGCAAGGTGGCGGAACGGTGCTGTTGGCTCGCGGAGACATCGCTCGTGACATGGGACTCCCCGTGCTCGGTGTCGTCGCATACGCCCAGTCCTTCGCCGACGGCGCGCACACATCCATCCCGGCGCCGGGTTTGGGTGCACTAGCGGCAGCTCAGGGCGGCGAGAAGTCTCGGTTGGCTCGCGCACTTGCAGCACTCGATGTCACTGGGGATCAGGTCGCGGTGTTGTCCAAGCACGATACCTCGACCAATGCCAATGACCCCAATGAGTCTGAACTGCATGAACGCATTGCAGATGAACTCGGTCGCGAGCGCTCGAACCCGCTGCTGGTGGTCTCTCAGAAATCCCTGACCGGACACGCCAAGGGTGGGGCTGCAGCGTTCCAGATCATTGGTCTGACTCAAGTATTGCGTAGCGGCATTGTGCCAGGTAATCGATCGCTGGACTGCGTCGATCCCGCATTGGCTGAGCATTCTCGTTTGGTATGGCCAACGAAGGCAGTCAATTTCGGCAATACGTTGCCGCTGAAGGCTGGCTTTGTTACCTCGCTCGGGTTCGGACATGTCTCGGCACTGGTGGCAGTCGTCCATCCGGAAGCTTTCTATCAAGCGATAGTGCAGCACGATGGCGCTGAGGCTGCGGAACGCTGGCGTAGCGCGGCGCACAACCGCGAAGCGGCTGGTCTGCGTCGCATTGATGAGGCTATTTACGGTGGGGAAACTCTCTACGAGCGTCCACGCGAGCGAAACCTGGCGGACGGTGGTCGGTTCGGTTCACCCGCTGCATTGGAAAAGGCCGTTCTGCTTTCCGATGGCGCCCGTCTGATCGATGGTGTCCTCCAGCCATGATTGGCGTAGACCTCGTCTATATTCCGAGCTTCGAAGAGCAGCTGAATATGCCAGGAAGTCAGTTCGCGCAGGCGGTTTTCACACCGGCTGAGCTACTGATAGCAAAGCGCCGCGGAGCAGTCGGCGGCGCGCTGGCGCGTCACTTAGCGGGCCGCTGGGCTGCGAAGGAAGCCTTCATCAAGGCCTGGTCGCAGACTATCTTCGGCAGCCAGCCGCCGATTGCGCGAGATCGGCTGGACTGGCGGGAAATAGAGGTGCAGCCGGATGCCTACGGTCGCGTGAGCATCAGTCTCCACGGAGCTGTAAGCCGCCATTTCCACGATCAGGAGTGGCAGCTGGGGCCGTCGTTAAGCATCTCGCACGACGGCGACTACGCAATCGCCGTCGTACGCTTGGACTAGTCCGGCGCGGTGCTAATCGACGGACTTTTGACGGCGACCGACCAGGATGCCAGCACCGAAGATTAGCGCGCCCAGGATTGCGCCGGTTCCGGCGACTGCGGCGGTTTGGAGCGGGGAATTGGTCGCGGCCTGCTGAGTCTGCACAACTTCGTCGAGCCCATTACCGGAAGCGTTGGACTTTGCGGAAGCCTTGCCAGATGCCTTGGATGCGCCGCTGGCCTTGGACTCTCCGGTCTTGGAGGCACCGGCCTTCACAGCTTCTTCGCGTTCCTTGGCGGAGCCACCGACGCTGAGATCCGTGGCCGTGTCCTGGCTGCGGTCGGAAGAACCATGTGCAGCAAAGGTGTAGAGTGCGCAGTCATTTTCGACGCAGTTGGCGGCCGAGGTGACGGCCTCGACATTGAGCGTGGTAGAGAAGCTTCCGTCGGAGGACATCTGGGAGGTGCGGACAAACTCAGCGGCGGAGAAAGCATCAGCGTTGGTGGTGGAGAACTTGTTCTTCTCAGCCACTGCGACGTAGATGCCGTTGCCGCTGGTTTTGAATCCGGTGCCGGAGACGGTAATTGCGGTGCTGCCCGATGGGTTCAGTTCCGTGGTGGACAGGCTTACCGCCGGGGTTCCGGTCGAGGAGCTGCTGTCGTTGGAGCTGCTGGAGCTGCTAGAGCCGCTGGAACCGGTGGTGCTACTCGACCCACTAGACCCTGTGCTGCCACTGGCGCTGGAGCTTGCGCTGCCGGCGGACTGTGAGGAGCCACCGCCGGACGGCAGGGTAGCGTCCTGCTTAGCAGCTCCGCCGGCAAACGATACTGCTGTCGCTGTGTCCTGGCTGCGGTCGGAAGAACCGTGAGCAGCAATGGTGTAGACCGAGCAAGCGTTCTGCATGCAGTCTGCCGTGCCAAACTTCGCGCTGACCGGAAGATCCACGCTGAAGCTGCCGTCGGACTTCAGGTTGCCGCGAGAGGTAGACACAAACTTGGTATCCGGGCCGAAGGAATCGGCGTTGGTCACATCCATCTGGTCATTTTGCGCGATACCGACGTAGATGCCCGGTCCAGAGGTCTTGAATCCCTTGCCTTCAACTCGAATGGTGTCGCCGCTCGGGTTCAAGTCTGAGGTCTTGGACAGGCTCACCAATGCGCTACCTCGTGACTGCGACGGTGACTGTGCGCCCGAACCAGTGCTCTGGCCACCACTCGGTGCCGCGCCGGTGGAACCCTGCGATTGAGCAGCCTGGGAAGTAGCACCCGCCTTGAAAGTGATGGGGACCCACTGGTCATTGCTGCGGTCAGAAAGATTAGGGAACGCAGTAAAGGAGGCTACGTAGCACTGGGTGGAGGTGCAGTCGACATCGCCAAAGCTGGTCGCGACTTTCATCTCCTGCGTAAAACTTCCGTCAGCGCCGACCGTGACCTTGGCCGCTTCGCCATAGGTCGAGGGGTAGCCCGACTTTGGCTTCTCGATTGTCTGGGCCAGGTAAATATTTGCGTTAGCGGGGTAGCCGACTCCCTTGATGGTCACGGTGGCGCCGTCGGAAAGATCAGTGGCAGGGGTCACGGAGAGCTGGCGCTCAGACTGATCGATGCTACCGCCGAGAAGGTCACCGATGCCGGGGAGCGAACCGCCGAGCTGTCCAATCGATGGCAGCGACTGTGCCGATGCGGGGACTGCGGGTAGAAATCCCGTACTCACTACGATTGCCGAAGCTAGAACAATAGAGCGGGGAAGCAGGCTCCGTCGGAAAGCGCCCTGCGTCGTGGACATGTAAACCTCTGATTCTGTTTGGGAGTTCCGGCGCAGGCACGGCGAAAAACAAGCAACCCCACCGCGCTGACCAGAGTAAAGCGTAAACTAAGGCAAGCCTACCCTCCGCGTATTGGTAAGGGCAATAAATGCCCCTGCCGAGGTGAGGAGGGGAGCTTTCTAGTCTGCTGCTTCTGCGACGCTCATGAGATAAGAGATAGTCATGCGTTTGATTTCCTGCACCGTCAGCTCGTAATGAGCTTCCCGTTCAGCATCACTTCCCGGATGGTCAACCGCATAATTCAGCAGGGCGTACGTCGCGTTAATCATGAGGTCGGAGATGAAATTCAGTTCCGCATCGCTTGACGACGGCACCAGCGGGCGCAGCACCTTTGAAATCTCGGTGACCAGGCGTGCCTTCGTATCTTCTGCGGTCGCGCGTGTAGCGGGCGTCGATTGAACGGCCAGCCATACGGCTCTTCTAGAAACGTCCTCGCGCCACAGTTTTGCCAGGTGGTCGATGAACTCCGAGAGAAACTCCGGCCATTTCAGGGTGGGGACTGTTTCACCGAAGCGTGAGACTTCCTCAATGACGGCCTCGGTGTCCTGACGGTCGAGCTCGCAGATCATCACATACTTGTTTGCGAAAAATTGGTAGAGCGTGCCAATGGGGATATCGGCAAGGCGAGCGACTTCGTCGAAAGTGAAAGACTCAAACCCGTGCTCGATGAGCACTGTGCGTGCCGAGCTGAGCATGCGTGCGTACCGCTCTCGGCTGCGTTGTTGAGCCGGAGTGCGACGGGGACGAAGAATATTCGGTGCGTCCTGGGATTGAGTCACTACTACGAAACCGTCTAATCGGGATGATATGAGATGAGAGTTTGGGGCCGGGGCCAGAGCAGGTCTTGCGACAAGCTAGCTGTCGGAAGCCTGTGATTCCACGCCCAAATCACGCAGTACTCGCTGGACGTGCCCCTTGGCACGAACGTTGTACCAGGCCTTTTCAATTTCTCCTTCGGCATTAACCAGGAAAGTCGAGCGGATGACGCCCTGGACAACCTTGCCGTAGTTCTTCTTCTCGCCGAAAGCGCCGAACGCGGTCATAGTTTCTTTGTCCGGATCGGACAGGAGGGTGAAGTTCAAGCCGTGGTCCTCACGGAAGTTTGCGAGTTTTGCCGGCTTGTCCGGAGAAATACCTACAACAGGAATGCCGGCATCGTTCAGGGCTGCGGATTCATCGCGGAAGTCGCATGCCTCAGTGGTGCAGCCTGGGGTGTTGGCCCGCGGGTAGAAGTAAATCAGCACTGGCTTGCCCGCGTAGTCCGACAGAGAAACCTGCTCGTCGGCGTCGTTGAGAAGAGTAAACGCCGGGGCAGGATCGCCAGCTTCCAATCGGATGTTGTTCTGGCCGTATTCTTTGTCGCTGGAGGAAGAAGTAGTCATGGCTTAATCGTATCGACTCTGGAGCGGTGCGTGGCGACTCTGAAGCAATGCATTGAGTTTTTCCCGTGCTCGCCCACGTTGCTGTAGCGGAAGTGTTAGTCTTTTAGGCGAACAATCACTTTAGATATTCAACTTTTTAGGGAGTTTACGTGGCTCGCAGCATTGAAGATATCCAGCGCGATATTGAGCGTAACCGTAACCAGCTCGCCCGTACTCTGGATGAGCTAACCGTGCGAACGAATCCGAAGAACGTTGCGGATGACGCAAAGACCCGTGTTTTCGATGCTCTGAATGAGCCTAAGGTGCAGGCAGCACTGGGTGTCGTTGCCGCACTCGTTGTTGGCGGCATCGCAATGGGCATTCGTCGTAACCGCAATCGCAGCAAGGAAATCGACCGCATTCGCGAGATGATTGAGACTGCTGCTAAGTAGTTTTCAGTAATTAGCGCACGTGCTTCGGGTGGTTACCTGGGGTCGTGCGCTTTTGCGTATCTAATCCCTTTTTGAGTCAGGCGTGGGGCACAAGTTGGCGACTGCGCTTGTTATGCAACAAAAAGACCGGGAAGGTATTTCTACCTTCCCGGTCTGTATCGTGCGCCATCAGGGACTCGAACCCCGAACCCGCTGATTAAGAGTCAGCTGCTCTGCCAGTTGAGCTAATGGCGCTTACTGTTTCCTGCTTGGTGCTCTCTGTGTGAGCTCCTCCCCGGCAACGAGAAGATATATAACCAGGTTTCTGATTGTTTGTAAAATCGGCTGGTCAGGTGCTGTTTTTGAGCTGACGTTTTTGCATGTTTTTTGAAGGGTTTTGTGCAACCGTTTGAAAAAAGTTCAAAAAAAGTTTGAAAATCCTCAAAGTGGGGTGGGGTTGTATCAAGGTCATCAACGCCGGGAGCGTGCATTGATGCCGTAGGTACGTTCGGTGACGTTCGGCGGTGTTTAGTAACGTCCGGTAACGTCCGGTGGCACTTTTGAATAGCGAACTGATTACTTTTCGGTAACGCAGCCTCAAAGGTGCATCGTTTTCCCAGGTCGGTTGAAGTGCCCCGGTTTTTGGGGGTTGCACAGCATTTTTCCAGAGGGTTAACTGTAGGAACCGTTGGGCTACTTTGCGTGCTGCGCCCTGTGAAGAGTTGAAAACTGCGATCGGGCAGTCATTACGGCTTTTTCAGCTAGGGCGGGCGTTTTATCGGCGGCTAGTGCCGTTGCAGGGTAGTCTGACCTTTTTCGAGGGCGCACCAGGGGCTGTAGCAGGACTCCGCTGTGTGTCACAGTGTGTCCCCGGGACTTACTACTTAATAATTGCACTGTTGGAGTGAAGCACGATCATGCGGCAATCTTTTAAGCGCCTGTCGACGGCGGTGGTGACATTTGCGGCCACCATTTCGCTAGCTGCTTGTACCGTCGGCGGCGATAATGCCGAGCAGCAAGAGGCGGAGAAGTCGGACGTTGGTCTTGTCGCCAGTGTGAAGGACGATGCCACCGATGTTTCGGTGGTTGACCCGATTTCGGTTCAGGTGGAAGAGGGGCATCGCCTGGACAAGGTTGTTATGACCAACCCTGAGGGCAAAGAGGTAAAGGGCAAGCTCGACTCCAGTGGTACCAAGTGGACCACTGCAGAACCCCTGGGCTACTCAAAGACCTATGAGATTAACGCCACCTCAGGCACAGAAAAGCTGGCTACTTCTTTCACCACTATTGAGCCGACTTCTCAGGTAAATGGCTACCTGTCCCCACTGGATGGTTCCACCGTGGGTGTCGGTCAGACTATTGCCGTGAAGTTCAGCGCGAGTATTTCGGACCGCAAGGCCGCTGAGGAAGCAATCAAGGTGACCACCGAGCCTAAGGTGGAAGGCGCTTTCTACTGGCTGAATAATAGCGAGGTGCGCTGGCGTCCAAAGGAGTACTGGAAGCCGGGTACCAAGGTTACCGTGAAGTCCGACATTTATGGCACGGATCTCGGTGACGACATGTACGGTGCGGAGTCCGCCGAAACCAGCTTCACCATCGGTGATGAAGTCATCGCTATCGCTGATGATGCGACGAAGACCATGGTCATTAAGAAGAACGGTGAAGTCGTAAACTCCATGCCTATCTCTATGGGGTCTAATGTTCACCCGACTCCGAATGGCCAGTACATCATCGGTGATCGCAACGAGACTATGGTGATGGACTCCCGTACTTACGGCCTGTCTCTGGATAACGGTGGCTACGTCACGCCGGTTAACTACGCAACGCAGATGTCTTACTCCGGTATCTACGTCCACGGTGCACCGTGGTCAACATGGGCACAGGGCAGCGTCAACCAGTCTCACGGCTGCATCAACGTCACTGACGCCAACGCTAAGTGGTTCCTGGACAACACTAAGCGCGGTGACATCGTGGTTGTGAAGAATACGGTTGGCGAGACGCTCTCCGGTGTTGATGGACTAGGTGACTGGAACATCCCGTGGGAGACCTGGAAGAAGGGCAACGCCGACGAGACCAGCTCTTGGTAACCCCCTGTCCTCTAAGTGAGGCCATCACTTAAGTCACACGGGTTAGACCGCTTACTATTCATCCAACATTCCCAGCTCCTGCGCCCGAGCAACAGCCGCGGTGCGGGAGCTGACGTCTAGCTTGGTGAAAATATGCACCAGATGCGACTTCACAGTCGCTTCAGTGAGCACCAGCTGCTCTGCAATTTTTCTATTCGACATACCCCGCGCGACCAACTCGAGCACCTCGAGTTCGCGCGGGGTTAGTGCCGTATTGGGATTGCGCATCCGCCCCATCAAGCGCCCGGCAACCTGCGTGTTCAGCACGGTCTCGCCGCGAACGGCGCGACGGATGCCATCGATGAGTTCTTCCGGAGCGGCATCCTTCAGCAGATAACCAACTGCGCCAGCGGTGACAGCGCCGAGGACATCGGAGTCCGAAGAATAGTTGGTCACCACCAACACCTCCGGAGCCTTCACGCCGCGCCCGGCGAGTGCGCGGATGGCTGCAGTGGCATCAACTCCGCCTGCGCGGGAAGCGGTGCCAGGGGCCTCGCCAAAGCGAAGATCCATGAGTACCAGATCGATGTGGTCGCAAGAGTCGTCGTCAAGCGATGCGCGCACCTTCTCGACCGCGTCGTCACCGCTGGCAGCCTCGCCAACCACGACGATATCCGGCGCCGATTCAACGACGGCGCGAAGACCAGCGCGCACGATGGGATGATCGTCGGCGATGAGGACTCCGATGGGCTTGGTCACCTGGCTATCTCCTCGGGTGATGTGAATGGTCGTTTCCTACCTGCATACCAGGCGCGGGACTTTAAGAGGCGAGCTCGTGCGGGATGCTGACGCTGACACCGCAGCCGCGCCCAGGTTCCGACTCGATTGTGAAGGTGCCGCCGAGCTTTTCCACGCGTCGGCGCGCGTTGGCGATACCCACGCTGTCGTCGTTGGTTGGTGCGGTGGGGTCGAAGCCGATGCCGTTGTCGACGCAGTCGAGCAGAACCTCGTCGGGCTGATAGGTCAGAGTGACGCGACAGCGCGTGGCGTGTGCATGCTTGACGACGTTCGCCAAGCTCGCCTGGGCCACCCTGATAATTGTGGCTTCGACGGTGGCCGGCAGTCGCGTGGGTGTGCCGTCAACGCAGAAGCTGACAGCATCGCCCAGCACCGTGGAGGAGCAGACTTTCTCCAACGCACCGGATAGGTCAGCCCCTTCGAGAGGAGCCGGCTGAAGTGCTGCGATAATGCGCCGAGTTTCGGCGAGGTTGTCGGCCGCGACCTTGCGAGCGAGCTGCAGCGAATCCACCGAGGCCTGGTCATGCTGAGTGGGAGCACTTTTCATGCGAGACTCCACCGAATGCAGCAGCAGCTGGATGGAGGAAAGCCCCTGCGCCACGGTGTCATGAATGTCGGCTGCGAGGCGTGCGCGTTCGTTCAGCTCACCGGCACGACGGGACAGTGCTTCCGAGTGGGCGCGGGCAGCCGAGAGCTCCTCCAGCGCCTTGGTCTTTTCGATAGTCTCCTTCTGCAGCAGCCGAAACCCCAGCCCCACCGTGAGCACAAATGTCCCGCCGAGGATAGGACCGAGGACCCCACCAAAAGTCAGGGGAGTGTGGACGGCGATAGCGCCGATTGCCGTCGCTGTTGTCGCCGCCACCATGATTACAGCCGTAAGGCCGCCAGTGACCTGCAAAATTACGAAAAACAGTGGGAAAATCAGGAACGAGGCGTCCAGCGTTGCAAACGCCAACGCAGCCCAGCACAGCAGCAGGATCACAAGCCAGCCCAGTAGTAGGCCGTGCGGTTTAGTCAGTGCGACCTCGTTGGCTACGTTGCCATGCCGAGCCCGACCAATCGGCCCGACCGAACCTGCTATGTACACCGCTAGAAAACACACCGCATAGGTGATGATTCGCCACTGCGGGTCCGGAACCACGCATACCGCTAGCAGCACCAGCACCAAAACATCCAGGGCAAACCGCAGTAATTGCCAGTTGCGGTTCAGGGTCTCAGGAGTATCCACGCCCTCGAGCTTAGGACAGTTCCACCTGCCAAAACACCGCTGACGAGCCGGAATTGTCAACATCAACCGAAAGTTGGAGACGAAGTTCAACCTCCCTGGCGATTAAATCCTCCTTTGAATCCACGACCATAATGAGTATGTACCAGTCAATGAAAGAACTTCGGGCCGCTCCAGGCCGTGCGGCACTAATCACCATCACCGTTGGCATGATTGCTGTGATGGTCGTGTTCCTCTCGGCTTTGGCTGCCGGCCTGTCCTCCCAGTCCGTTTCCGCACTTGACGAGGTCTACGGCAAAAACGATGCCGTCGTCGTCGCTGAGGGGGCCACGTCGTTGTCGTCGTCAAGCATGGGCGAGACAGTGCGAAAGGGCATCCAAACGTGGGCGAACGATAATAACGCCGCCATCCGCGATGTCTACGTCAGCCGTGCACGAGTCGATGAAACGCCCGTCACCGTCATCTCCGATTTTTCGCTTAACGACGACCAGGTGGCCGTCACCGACGGCGTTAGTGAAACCGCCATTGCGGAAGGTGACTCGCTGACCCTGTCTGGCGCGATGGGCGATTATAAGGCCACGGTTGCACGACTGGTGGGGGATAAGTGGCTGGACCATCAAGCAGTCATTTATGCCGGGCGCGGTGTGATGGAAGACCTGACGCCGGGGCAGATGGTGCCGGCGGCGATGGTTGTCGACGAGTCTGCGGCGCAGCTGCCGAATGTCCCGGAAGGAACCATTCTGCGCGACGGCGAGCGCAACAACCTGTCGGCTTCCTACCAGGGCGAGCAGACTTCGCTCAACGCGATGACCTCGATGCTGTATGTCATCTCCGCGCTGGTAGTAGGCGCATTTTTCACCGTGTGGACCGTTCAGCGACTCCGTGGTGTGGCCATTTCCTCGGCGCTCGGTGCGTCCCGCTCCGTGCTGGTGGCTGACTCTCTGGCACAGGTCCTGGCCGTGCTAGCAATCGGAGTCGGCGGCGGCGTGGCGGTGACTGCAGCGGCGGGCTGGGCTCTGCAGAGCGCCAACGTCATGCCGATTGTGGTCGATGCTTCCACGACCGTCGTGCCGGGGCTCGTTCTCGCTGTGACCGGCGTAGTTGGTGCGCTGCTGGCACTGGTGCCGGTATTTCGCGTCGATCCGACCACCGCACTGGCGAACGCATAGTGGCAATCTGAGAAAACGACTTTCCGCCAAAAACATCCCGTACAACCTGCACGCCCTGCACACTCTGCACATCACGCAACTGAGGAATTGAGGACAACATGACTACCTACATCGACAACAAAGCTCCCGTGGCACTGGCGCTCAAAAACATCTCGTTGACTGTCCAGGACGGTGAAAACAAGCGCACTCTTTTGGATGACATCTCGCTGAAGATTCGCGCTGGCGAGGTCGTTGGATTGGTCGGCCCATCGGGTTCTGGTAAGTCAACGTTGCTGACCATTGCCGGTTGCTTGAAGAGCGCCGACTCCGGACACGTCACTCTGTACTCCACCAAGCAGGAGTCGAACGGTGCAGGCGCGGACGAGAGTGCGGAAAGGACGGCCATTGACCTGAGCGCTCGCGGCGCGGATGCTGCCAAGGTTCGTCGCGAACATATCGGTATCGTCTTCCAGCAGCCGAATCTTCTACCAGCCTTAACGGTTAAGCAGCAGCTCATCGCAATGCGGCGGCTGGGCCGCGTCTTCGGTTGGCTCGCGGGTGGCCGTCGTGAAGCGGAGAAGCGCGCCGATGAGCTACTCGAGGCAGTCGGCCTGGCGGGGCTGGGAAACCGTCGCGTGAACCAGCTTTCCGGTGGTCAGCAGGCACGTGTCAATGTTGCGCGCGCACTGATGAATGAGCCGGAAGTGCTGCTAGTCGACGAGCCGACCGCGGCCTTGGATCAGAAGAGCGCAGGGGCCGTGACGCAACTGATTATGGATGTGACGCGGAAGATGGGTGTGGCCACCCTGTACATCACCCACGACCTGGGGCAGCTCCACGGTGCCGACCGGATCGTGGAGATGATCGACGGCAAACTGCAGGTATCGGATGCAGGTTTGGTAGCTACTCGGTAGTGACTGTGGGGGGGATAAGTAGCAAAAGGACCCATCCCGGCGACACGCTGGGTGGACACACTTTGTCTATTAACCCGAGACCCGCGTGGTAGGCGGACACACAAAAACCCTCGGCCAGGAAAAATCCTGGCCGAGGGTTCTACTTGGGGTGACTGACGGGACTCGAACCCGCGACACCCAGGATCACAACCTGGTGCTCTACCAACTGAACTACAGTCACCATTACCGCATTAAATGAGCTGTTTTCTCAGTTCATCTCTGCAGCGAACTATATGGTAGCCCACAGTGGGCTGGAAACAAAAACAGCAGGTCAACCCGGATAAAATTGGAGAGGGTTAGGGTTTGGGGCCGTCGTAAAGCGAGCTAGCCGCGAATTTCACCGTACTTTTCTGTGGATTCCTTGCTTGCGGCGGAAACAGCGTCGGCATCGGGGCCAGGGTGGGGCAGAAGCATGGCGCGGCGGTAGTAGTCCAGCTCGCGGATCGACTCCTTGATATCTGCGAGAGCTCGGTGAGCGAGACCCTTTTCTGGAGCGCCCTTGAGAACCTGGGGGTACCAACGGCGGGCCAGTTCCTTGAAGGAAGAGACATCAATCATGCGGTAGTGCAGGTGCTGATCGAGCTCTGGCATGTAGCGGTGGATGAACTTGCGGTCGGAAGCAATCGAGTTTCCTGCCAGCGGAGCGGTGCGGGGCTCGGGAACCCACTGGTGGATGTAGTCCAGAACAGCTTGTTCGGCGTCGGCGACATTTGTCTTGCTTGCGCGTATTTCCTGATCCAGGCCGGACTTTGCATGCATCTTGGTGACGAAATCGTCCATCTGTGCCAATTCAGTCTCGGACGCGTGCACGACGATGTCCACACCTTCTCCAAGCACGTTGAGGTTGGCATCGGTGACGAGAGCCGCGATTTCGACAATGACGTGGCGCTCGGGCTCGAGGCCTGTCATCTCGCAGTCAATCCACACAATCCGGTCGAGCTCAGGGGAGAGCTGGAGATCGGGATTGGGCTGAGCCATGATTTCACCTTTCGCTGAGATTCGGCATGTTTCTGCAGTGCGCCTTATTTTGTGCCCGGACTGGGCTGCGGGGCGCGTGTTGACTACGCCCAGCTTAGCGATGTGGATTGTGATGTGGTTTAGCGTGCCGATTTTGAGGCGGATTGTGGGGAAACGAAATTAACTGGAAAGTGAGGTTTTAGAATTGGACAACGGGGCATGAACTAAATCGACCTATTTGCCTGATAAAATTACTTCTGAATTCGGATTCCAACGGGAGAAATAGTTACATGGATGAGACGAGCCGTGTTGGCGACGCTGCTCAAAGCAACACCGCGGCACAGAAACCATCCGTCGATGATGTCATCATTGCCGCTGCTCGTGAGAGCGTAATGACTGTGGGCTTTCGTAGGACTTCGATTGCAGAAATTGCTCGCAAGGCAGGGGTTTCGCGGCCGACTGTATATCGCCGTTACGCCGATATTGGCGAGCTTCTCGCGGAAGTGACCAACCGCGAAATCCTGCACATGCTTGAGGGGCTCCGTTATGTCCCTGGCGATTCACGCGCTCGTATGTTGCTGCGTATTCGAATCGTCGTTCAACGCATCATCGAAAGTGACTTTTTCCCTGGCCTGGTCAAGACAGATCCCGACCGCGTCTTAGAAGCGCTCACTGGAGAGATGAGCGACACTCAGCTGGAGATTGTGGAGAAGTTCATTCTCCCCGGTGTCCGTCACGGGCAGGAAGATGGCACTATTCGCGAGCACGACCCATATCAGTTGGCACGCAACATTTACCGTCTGATTCAGACGATGGTGCTGGTGTGGCGTCCGGATGGAAAGGATGCTGCGCTAGACAAGAAATCTGTCGAAGAGGTTGTCGACATGGTTGACCGCTACTTGCGTCCGGATCCCGCGGATAACAAGAAGGACTAAAAGGTAAAAACCCGCCTGATGCTGGTATAAAACCAGGCCAGGCGGGTTATTTTTGCGCCCCCAGAAGGATTCGAACCCTCGACCAATCGGGTAGAAGCCGACTGCTCTGTCCACTGAGCTATGGAGGCCAGCTAAGAAAAGCATTGTAGCGTCTCTGGCACAGCCAATCACAACCGGTTCTAATCCCAGTGGTGTTACCGGTTCTGCTCTAGGGAATTTGGTCGCTAAGCTTAGGGCTATGACTGCCACGACCAAGGCCGAGACCTCTCCGCCTGTTAGCAAGGATAAGAAAGTCCGTAAATCTGCTGGTTGGTACGTTGTTTTTGTGCTTATCGGCGGCGTTCTAGCTGGTTTGCTCTCGATGGCGTTCAACATGGATTCGCGCGCCACGTTGGGCATTCCTGATCCGGGCACAATCACTACCTTCGGGTTTCCGTTCGCCAAGGCGACCGGTGAGTTGCTCGCTTGTCTCGGTGTCGGCTCGTTTATGCTCGCTGCTTTCGGTACGAAGCAGCGTGCCGACGGCACTTTGGGCCTCGACGGCTACACGGCATCCCGTACGGGTATGTGGGCCATGCTCGGCTGGGGTCTCATGGCGCTGATGGAGATTCCGCTGGTTCTCTCCGATGTGTCGGGCCAGCCGCTGTCAACGACGATTCAGCTGAGTAACTGGGCTGTGTCTTTGGAGCAGACCAAGGAGGGCTTGGCGTGGCTGTGGGTAGCTATTTTTGCGGGCATTGTGGCGCTCGGCTCATCGCTGACTCGTAAATGGATTTGGCAGCCGGTGTTCTTCGCCATCAGCTTGGTGTCGATGATGCCGCTGGCTGTTGTGAGCCACAACGCCTCCGGTGGTGCGCATGACTACGGCACCAACTCCTACATCTGGCACTTGACTTTCACTGTGTTTTGGGTCGGCGGTTTGATGGCGTTGGTTGGCCACGCGCGTCGTCGTGGTGAGTGGATGCCAGAGGTCGTGAAGCGCTACTCCTTCGTGGCGTTGGTTGCATTCATTGCAATGTCTGCCTCTGGCTTCATTAACGCAGCCATCAATATTGACTGGTCTGACCTGGTCAGCAATAACTACGGCATCATGGTGCTGGTCAAGGCGGTGCTCACCATCTTGCTGGGCCTGTGTGGCTATGTGCACCGCAAGATCACCATCCCGGAGATTGAGCGTGCCCAGTCGAATCGCCCGTTCTGGCGACTGGCCATTGTTGAGGTCATCATTATGGCGCTCACGATTGGCGTTGCCGTGGCCCTCGGCCGTACTCCGCCGCCACCGAATTTCTCTGAGCAGGCCGGTGGTGAGGGCCTGCCGTCCATTACGCAGATGCAGGTCAAGCTCGGCTACAACCTGGAGATCCCATTCGGCTGGGAGGCCATGTTCACGCAGTGGCGCTTTGACATTTTCTTCGGCTCTGCCGCGATTATCGCCGCATGGATTTACCTGTATTGGCTCTACTTGCTGAAGAAGCGCGGCGGTACCTGGCCGCTGTCCAACACTCTGTGGTGGCTCGGCGGTTGCGCAACTTTGCTGTTTACTTCGTGCAGCGCACTGGGTGTGTACATGCCGGCTCTGTTCTCTGTGCACATGATTGCCCACATGCTTTACTCGATGGGCATTCCGGTCATGCTGGTGCTGGGTGGTCCGGTCACGCTGGCGTTGCGTGCGCTGAAGCCGGCTGGACGTGATGGTCTGCCGGGTATTCGTGAGTGGCTGGTGGTCTTCATCAACAACCCGGTGTCGCGTTTCCTCACGCACCCGGTGGTGGCGACGGTGCAGTTCGTTGCAGGTTTCTACCTGCTCTACATGACACCGATTTACGACTTCCTGGCCGATGAGCACGCAGGTCACGTGTTCATGAACATCCACTTCCTGATCTCGGGTTACATCTTCTACTGGGTCATTATTGGTGTCGATGCCGCACCGCAGCAGATTGCGCCGTCGGTCAAACTGGTCACGCTGATGGGGTCGCTACCGTTCCACGCTTGGTTCGGTATTTCGCTAATGCAGTCGCAGCAGGTGCTCGCCGAGACCTACTACGCCAGCCTTGATCTCCCGTGGGCAGTCAATCTCTTGGAAGATCAGAATGTCGGCGGTGCCGTCGCGTGGGCTGCCGGTGAGGTTCCGCTCTACATCGTTACCGTTGCGCTGTTTGTGCAGTGGCGACGTTCCGATGAGAAGGATGCAGCACGCTACGACCGTGTCGCAGACCGCAACAACGATGAGGAGTTGGCTGCATACAACGAAATGCTCGCTCGCATGAGCCAGCAGGTCGGTGTCGGTGGCGAAGATGAGCGCGACTACTACACCTCAGAGGTTGACGCGCAGCATCCGGTGCACATGGACAATCCGATTGATGCCTCGAAGAGGCGCGGAAGGTAGCGTCGTTAAGCAGATTTCGTTCGCTTGACGACGAGGATTGCTGCGACCTCGCCCCTCACCTTCATATGAAGCCTGTGGATAGTTGTATTTTAGACGAAATTATCCACAGGCTTTTTGTTTGCCTCTTTCGCTTGCCTCCCGGAGCCGGAAAAGTAGTTGGCACGGCACGAATGAGACATCTTCGGATTATTCGGCCGCAGTAGGTAAACGCTTTCTTTTGGGGGAGGAGCCCGATGTCTGAGGCAGTTATTACCGTGGTGGGCAATGTGGTCCATCATGTGGAAAATCGAAATACCAATTCTGGGGCAAAGGTCTGCAAGTTTTCTGTGGCATCCAGCAAGTCATGGAAGGGGGAGAATGGTTGGGAGCAGTCGGAGACGTCATATTTTGATGTTGAATGCTGGGGCAAACTAGCCGAGAACGTGAATAACACGGTGTGGAAGGGCCAAGCCGTTATTGTCCACGGTCACGTTCGTACGGATCGTTGGGAGGGCGATGATGGTACGAAGCATCAGCGCCAGAAGATCATTGCTAAGGCGGTGGGGCCGAATCTGCGTCGTCACCTGGCGACGGTCAAGACTATGACTGAGAAGCCGCATGAGTCGCCGACGGGTCTTGGTGAGGCTTCTGCTGGGGAATCGGACGCCTCGGTTACCGAGACAGTGCGTACATTCAGCGCTGGTGCTGGCGACGCTAGTGAGGCTGGGAACACAAGTGCAGCTCGTGCTGAGCAGCAAGAAATGGCTGGTGCAGGAGCTAGTGCGCCGTTTTAGTGACGGAGTTAGTTGGCCAGTTCCAGGCAAGGAGTTAGTTGGCCGTTCTAGAGCGGATTAAGGGGGTGCCGCTAAAAGAGGGGAGGGGTATTTGCTGCATGTGAGGTGACGCTGCTGAGAAAGGGGGAGGGATCGCATACGATTCGGCAGCGTTATCTCGCAGCTAGTTTTGCTAGTAGCCTGGCAGAGACTTTGGTGGGAAAGGATTGCGGGTACGCCCATGTAGATTGTGCCTTTTGGTTCCTATGCGTAACCTCTACAGGGATTGCTTATTTCCTTTTTACGAGGGGACGAAATTCCATCATGGGTGAGTTCATCTACCAGATGAAAAACGTGCGCAAGGCGCACGGCGATAAGGTTATTCTCGACAACGTCACCATGGCGTTTTACCCGGGCGCAAAGATCGGCGTGGTCGGTCCGAACGGCGCAGGTAAGTCGTCGATTCTGAAGATTATGGCTGGCCTGGATCAGCCGAGTAACGGTGAAGCTTTCCTGGAGCCGGGCGCCACTGTTGGCATCCTGCTGCAGGAGCCTCCGCTGAACGAGGAGAAGACCGTTCGCGGCAACGTCGAGGAGGGCCTCGGCGACATCTTCGAGAAGAAGGCTCGTTTTGAAGCCATCGCCGAGGAGATGGCCACCAATTACACCGACGAGCTCATGGAAGAAATGGGCAAGCTCCAGGAGGAGCTCGACACTGCTGATGCTTGGGAGCTGGATTCCAAGATTGAGCAGGCAATGGATGCGCTTCGCTGCCCGCCGGCAGATGAGCCGGTTACTCACCTCTCCGGTGGTGAGCGTCGTCGTGTAGCACTGGCTAAGCTGCTGCTCTCCGAGCCGGATCTGCTGCTTCTCGACGAGCCCACTAACCACCTGGACGCCGAGTCCGTGCTGTGGCTCGAGCAGCACCTGGCTAAGTACCCGGGCGCTGTCCTGGCCGTGACTCACGACCGTTACTTCCTGGATCACGTCGCTGGCTGGATTTGTGAGGTCGACCGCGGCAAGCTCTACCCGTACGAGGGCAATTACTCGACTTACTTGGAGAAGAAGGCTGAGCGCCTTGAGGTTGCAGGTAAGAAGGACGCCAAGCTGCAGAAGCGCCTGAAGGATGAGCTGGCGTGGGTCCGCTCGGGGCAGAAGGCTCGCCAGGCCAAGAACAAGGCCCGTCTGGAGCGCTACGAGCAGATGGTGGAGGAAGCCGAGCAGTACAAGAAGCTCGACTTCGAAGAAATTCAGATTCCGACCCCGCCGCGCCTGGGTAACCAGGTTGTTGAGGTCAAGGACCTGGAGAAGGGCTTTGATGGCCGCGTCCTGATTAAGGACCTGTCGTTCACCCTGCCGCGTAACGGCATCGTCGGTGTGATTGGCCCGAACGGTGTGGGTAAGTCCACCCTGTTTAAGACCATCGTGGGGCTGGAGCAGCCGGATTCCGGTGAGGTCAAGGTCGGGCAGACTGTTCAGCTCAGCTACGTTGACCAGGGCCGTGAAAATATCGATCCGGAAAAGACCGTCTGGGAGGTTGTCTCTGATGGTCTCGACTACATCGTGGTCGGCCAGAACGAGATGCCGTCTCGTGCGTACCTGTCTGCCTTTGGTTTCAAGGGCGCGGACCAGCAGAAGCCGTCGAAGGTTCTCTCCGGTGGTGAGCGCAACCGTCTGAACCTCGCGCTGACCCTCAAGCAGGGCGGAAACCTTATCCTCCTGGATGAGCCGACTAACGACCTTGACGTCGAAACCCTGTCTTCGCTGGAAAACGCACTGCAGAACTTCCCGGGCTGTGCCGTGGTCATTTCTCACGACCGTTGGTTCCTGGACCGCACCTGTACCCACATCCTCGCATGGGAAGGCAACTTCGAAGAGGGCAAGTGGTTCTGGTTCGAGGGCAACTTCGAGGGCTACGAGAAGAACAAGATTGAGCGTTACGGCGAGGAGGCTGCGCGCCCGTCGCGTGTCACTCACCGTCGCCTGACCCGCTAATCTGTTTCCCGCGAATCTGATTTTTGCCAACGGCAAAGCCCGGAACAGTGTGGACTGGCTCGCACCAGTGCACAGGTCCCGGGCTTTCGCGTTATTTGCAGGCTCGTAGCTCCAGAAAACGCCTATAGTTCTGGGTATGACTGAATCAGCACCATTTCGTACCAACGTTGCTATCCGCTGGTCTGATTTCGATCAGTACGGCCACGCTAACAACACCGCATTCCTGGAATACGCCCAGCAGGCTCGTCTGGACTTTGTTATGCGCGGTCTCGGCGGCGGGGCAGGGATGCCTGCGGCAGTGGTGCGTCGCCTGGAGATCGACTACGTCCGCGCTATCTTGCCGGACACCCAGGAAGTTGTGGTTGAGACCGAGATCATCAACTTCGGTCGCACCTCTTTCACACTCCGCCAGACTATCTCCGACCAGCATGATCACATCGTGGCTGTGCTTGAAACCGTGATGGTGATGTTTGATCTCAAGACTGCGAAGGCAGTCGAGCTCTCCCCGTCTGCACGCCGTGAACTGGAGCGTTTTGCAGCTCCCGCAATCGAGGACAACAAGGAAGACCAGGACAAGTAATTCGCCGTGACCACTTCTCATCCCGCTGCCGAGCTGACCTTCGGCACTCCCGATGCCCTGAAGAATCTGGGCGTCCTAGCCCATAAGGCCTACGCCCTCGACGAGAACACATTGCTTCGCATCCGCGCACGAAAGACCACCACCGTCGCCGGTATCAGTTCCTCGCCCGAGCCCACCGCTGCGCCAGCAATGTCACAGGTATGGGTGAAGACCCCGATCGGCCCGCTCGCCATGCGCACAATTGCGCTACATGCGCTTCCCGACGACATCATCGTCACTGCCGCGGAGATTAAAGACATCGCAGTGCGTGCCTTCGCGCAGGCAAAATCATCCGACGATGCGGAGGACAAGGAAGCTTCGCTCACCGCGCTGCCGTACCGGGTGCATGCGCAGTCGGCGTCCTCCTGGCCGGGATTCTTGCCAGTTCCGGAAGGATGGCAGGTTGTCGACTATGTTCCGGCCACTGCTTTCCGGACTCTCGAGAAGCAGGGGCGCGCGGTCGCGGTGGAATCTTCCGGCCCCATGGGTATGCCGCCATCTCTGCTAGATCAGAAGGTTCTTACTGTCAGCGGCGAGGCCGGTGAAGCCACTGTTGACTCAGGGGAGGGGCAGTCGCAGGAGACGTCGAAAAGCGTGGTGGACGTGACCATGCGGGATGTGTTTGCGCTGTGTGCGATGGGCTTCATTCCGGAGCAACCGGATGAAAAAGAGCCGGTGCGCGTGTCCACGAAGGGACGGTGGCACCGGCTGGATGGGCGGTTTGGCTCGATCTTTACGCTCGAGTCCTTTGGCGTGCTGCCGCTGCTGAACTAGCGGGGTAGGAGCATAATTCCTACTGCGCGTCGAAGCGGTTGATGAGCATGTCAGCGACCTGCACCATGTGATTCCACATGGCTTCGCGTTGAGGGCGGGGGAGCTCTTCATCGGAAATGTCTGCGAGTGAGGCGCTCATGATCTCCAGCCAGCGGTCGCGTTCGGCTTCGCCGATGGAAAACGGCATGTGGCGCATGCGCAGGCGCGGATGACCACGCTGTTCGCTGTACGAACGCGGCCCGCCCCAGTACTGGACGAGGAACATGCGGAGTCGATCCTCGGCGCCCTCCCAGTCATCGCTGGGGTACATCGGGCCGATGAGGTCATCGGAACGCATACGCGTGTAAAAGCCATGGACGATGCGATTGAAGACATCCTCGCCGCCGACGGAGTCAAAGAGCGTCTGAGAAGTTGTCATGGCACCAAGTCTATCGACTTGATGCCACGAAAACGATAACGGCCAAAGTGCCGGTCGAAATCACTTGCTACTTCGCGTCGAACTCGCGGGCACGAAGAGCGAGCTTCACCAGGAACTGCTGCTCAGAGATGATGCGCTTGACCGGCGACGCAGTCTCATCGCTGTCGAGCAAGCACTGAGCGGCCGCAATTGCCGACTCGCTGATCTCCCAGGTGGGGTAGAAGCCCTCGAGCAGAGTCTGGGCCGTCTCGGAGGAGAACTGCTTCCACCAGATGTTGGCAACGGCGAAGAAGTGCTCCGACAGCGAAGTCGCCGACTGCTCCGCGTTGATGGTGGCGCGGGAGTCGTCGTCAAGCGCCTGTGCGAGCACCTCACCCGAGCCCGGCGCGTTGAAGCCGGCCAGCAAGTGGCGAATGACAAGGTTCGACGGGGCATCGTTGCCGGAGACCGTCGCCTCTGCCCAGACGCGGGACTTGTTGGCGAGCGTCGGCACAGAGGCGCGGCAGGCGATGGCGGCCTGCGCACCTAGTGCCGAGTTGTCGGTCTTTTCAAGCTTTGCGATGGCTTCCTCGCCCTCGAGACCGGCGGAAACCAGCGCCTTCAGGGCGCGCCACTGCATGTCGGTGTCTACCGCGACAGCTGGGAAACCAGCCTTGTCTGCGTCACCAGCGTAGATGGCGCGCAGTGCGTCAACGACGTCGCTATTCGACGAGCCCACGGTGGTCAAAGCGTTAACGAAAACCAGGGCGCGGTCGGCGTCGGTTTCCTTCTTCGCGTTGTCCAACAGGCCTTGAGCCAGCAGGTCGCGGCCGGTGGAATCAGCCCACTGTGGATCGGCGTAGACGTTGACGGCGCTGACCGCCTGAGCGATGACGCGCTCCAAGACGGAGAGCTTGTCCTCGCCCGGGATGCCGCGGAGCACCAGGTTGACGAAGTCGCGAGCGCGCATCTGGCCTGCGCGAACCATCTGCCAGGTCGCGGACCAGCACAGTGTGCGTGCCATTGAATCGGTGAAGGCGCCGATGTTGTCGATGACGGTGGCAAGCGAGCCTTCGTCCAAGCGGATCATGCTGTAGGTGAGGTCGTCGTCGTTAACCAGCACGACATCGCCGACTGGAGTGTCGACCAGCTCTGGGACTTCGGTGCGTGCACCACGGACGTCGATTTCCACGCGCTTGGTGCGCTCGAGTACGGCATCCGATCCGGTGCCGCGCAGGTTGTAGATACCCACGGCGATTCGGTGATCGCGGAGTTCTCCGGCACCCGGCTCGGCACCTTCCTGTGTGACTGCGAAGGAGGTGTACTTACCGGCCGACTGGCGGAAGTCCGGTGCCAGGGTGGTGATACCGGTGGTGGTCAGCCACTGATCGGCCCAGCCAGACAGATCGCGACCGGAAGCCTCGGAGAGCGCGTCCAGCAGGTCCGCGAAGGTGGCATTGCCAAAGCGGTGACGGGCAAAGTGCATACGAGCACCGGCGAGGAAAGCATCCTGACCAACGTAGGCGGCCAGCTGCTTGAGGGTGGACGCGCCCTTGGCGTAGGTGATGCCGTCGAAGTTCTGCTCGACGGTGTCAATGTCGCTGGCGTCGGCGGCAATCGGGTGCGTCGACGGTAGCTGATCTTGCTTGTAGGCCCAGGCCTTTTCGACGTTGGCGAAAGTGGTCCAAGCGTGGCTGTAATCGGAAACCTCGACCTGAGCGGCGGCGGCCGACCAGGTGGCGAAGGACTCATTGAGCCAGAGGTCATCCCACCACTGCATGGTGACCAGATCGCCGAACCACATGTGAGCCATCTCATGCAGGATGGTGTCGTTGCGGCGTTCGTAGAGGTAATGGGTGGGCTTGGAGCGGAAGACGTACTCGTCGCGGATGGTCACACAGCCGGCGTTTTCCATCGCGCCCATGTTGTACTCCGGGCAGAAGATCTGGTCGTACTTACCGAACGGGTAGGGCTCGCCGAAATGTTTGGCGTAGAAGTCGAAGCCCTCCTTGGTCTCCTTGAACAGAGTGTCAGCGTCGAGGTACTCGGCGATGGACTGGCGGCAGTAGAGCCCCAGTGGAATGGTCAGCTCGCCCTCCGGCTGGTGTTCGGCAGGGGTTTCCGGGTGCGGTGCGACAGTGCCGGTCCACGAGTCAGCGACCTCGTACCATGGGCCCGCACAGACTGCGATGAGATACGTCGACAGGGGAACATCCACCGAGAAGTCGAAGGTATCGGCCTCATTGCCGTGGACATCGGTGGTGGCGCCGGTCTTGGCCACCGAGTTGGAAATAACCTTCCAGCCCTTCGGTGCCACGACGTGGATTGAATACGTCGCCTTCAAATCCGGCTGGTCAAAGCAGGCGAACACGCGCTTGGCGTCGGCAGTTTCAAACTGCGAGTACAGGTATGTTTCGCCGTCGGCAGGATCCTGGAAGCGGTGAATTCCCTGGCCGTTGTTGGTGTAACGGCAGTCCGCGTCGATAACGATGGTGTGGTCACCGTCGGTCAGGTCCAGGTTAATGCCGGTCTCGCTGGCATAGTGAGCAGCCTCCGTGGCATCGACGCCGTCGATGGTCACACTCTTAACAACCGCATCACGCAGATCAATAAAGGTGGAACCAGCGCGCTTCGCCGTCAGAGAAATTGTGGTCTTGGAAGCGAATGTTGGTGCGCTGTGCGGCCCACCGACAGGTGCGGTGGTGAGATCGAGAGAGATGTCGTAGTGGGACACCTCGAGCATGGCCGCACGGTCGGCAGCCTCGGTCCTGGTTAGGTTCGTGGAAGTCATGCGACAAGTGTAACCACGACCCCGGATTTGAGAAGGATTCTGAGTGAGCGCGGAAAACATGAATGCAAGCCGAAAAATTCCGCCCTATAGTCGTTGATAAGTCAATCAATGATTTAGGAGGACTTTCACATGAGCAATCGAGACAAGGTCACTTTCTACTTCGACGTTTCCTGCCCGTTTTGCTGGGTGACATCCCGCTGGATTAAGGAAGTCGAAAAGGTCCGCGACATCGAGGTCGAGTGGAAGCCGATGAGCCTGTCAGTACTCAATGAAGGCCGCGACGAACTGCCGGAAGAGTACAAGTTCATGATGCAGTGCAACTGGACCCCGGCACGCCTGTTTAATGCAGTGTTCTCCCAGGATGGTCAGGAGGCCGTCGACAAGCTCTACACCGCGCTGGGCACGAAGATTCACAACGAAAACCGCATCGATCGTCATGCGCATGTCGACGAGCCGGAGCACGCATTCGACGAGCTGATTAAGGAAACCCTCGCAGAGGTTGGCCTGCCGGAAGAGCGTCTGGCCCAGGCTCTGACCACAGAGTTTGATGAGCTCATGCGTGAAAACCACGCAGAGGCCATGAAGGAGGTCGGCAACGACGTCGGCACTCCGGTGGTCAAGCTCAACGACGTTGCCTTCTTCGGTCCGGTGCTTACCCGTATCCCACGCGGCGAAGAAGCCGGCAAGATTTTCGACGGCTCGGTTGCCGTCGCCAGCTACCCGTATTTCTTCGAAATTAAGCGCTCTCGCACTGAGGATCCGCGCTTCGACTAAGAAACCTGTAGCAGCTGGGGCGTGCGGCTAAGAGAGCTGACCCGCCCCAGCTTCAGCATTCTGCCCGGTGGAAGCCTGCCGTTCTTCTTCGCTCATCGCAGCCCACCGCGGCGGAATGTAGATACAGGTCGGGTCGGATGCCGTGTAATCCCCGGTCAACGCGTAGGCCGTCGAGCGGGATCCGCCACAGACGCTGTGGTATTCACAGACGCTGCACTTGCCGTGCCAATTGTCCGGGTCGCGGAGAGCCTTAAAAGCCGGCGAGTTCGAATAGATTTCCTGGAATGGTGTGGCCTTCACATTGCCGCAGTGCAACGGCAGGAAACCATTGGGGTAGACATCGCCGATATGGTCAATGAAGGCAAAACCGGAACCAGAATTGACGGCCATCGGGGAGCGCGGTCGGCGCGGCTTTTCCGGCACAGCGCCGAGCAGCTTTGTCGTTTCCTCGGTCAAGTAGCGGTAGAGCTCGCCGCCTTCATAGGGTGGCAGCCCCTTTTCTATCGCCTCCTCCTGCTGCATAACGACGCGCCGATACTGCGGCGCCTCCGTCGTCTTGATGGCAATTCGGTTGGACACATCCGACAACCAGTGCAGAACATCCTCGCGTTCCTCCGGCGACAAAGCGCCCAAATCCGCACCGCGACCAGTGGGGACGAGGAAAAAGACGTACCACATCTTGGCTTGCATCTCCATGACGGTCTTCAGCAGCGCTGGTGCCTCATGGATATTTCCCTTGGTCAGGGTCGAGTTGATCTGCAGTCGGTAACCGGCCTCGTTGATGTGCGGAGCCATCTCCAGCGTCTTTTCAAAAGTTCCCGAAAAACCACGGAACTTGTCATGCGTCTTAGCAGTCGCGCCATCGAGCGACATTGACATCGCCTTACCACCGGCCTCTCGCAACGACTTGATCCGCTCCGGCGTCAGCCGCGGTGTCACCGATGGCGACAGCGACATGTTCAGGCCGCGCTCAGTGCCAAATCGCACCAATTCTTCCAGGTCATCACGCTCAAAAGGATCGCCGCCGGTGAGCACCACAAGAGGCTTCGGCTTGCTATACGACGCCAGGGTCTCTAGCAGCATCTTGCCCTCGGTGGTCGAAAGCTGGTGCGGATGCGGCTCATGTTGCGCATCAGCGCGGCAGTGCTTGCAGACTAGGCCACAAGCCCGCGTGACCTCCCAAATGACGATAAATGGCTTCTTGTTGATGTCATGCCGAACCGTTCGCACCACCGGTGCGTGATGATGCCCATGGGAGCCATGAGCTTCCGGATCGACTTGGAAGTGAGCTTGCGGCGCAGGAGACACGGTAAAAGCACCCAATTTCCGGTTTCGAAGACATGCTGAGACGCAAATACAGTCACTTTTCACCCTATTCGGCTGCGCAGGAGACGTCGTCAAGCAATACCTAAAACGGGTGCAGACACCGTTTAATCCGCGGGAACCGCTAGACTTGCTGCCATGCGTATTTACCTTGGTGCAGACCACGCCGGTTTTGAGATGAAGAACCTGATTAAGGCCCACCTGGAAAAGGCTGGCCACGACGTCGTAGACTGCGGCGCTCACACCTACGACCCTGCAGATGACTACCCAGCATTCTGCATCGAGGCGGCTTCCCGTACCGTCGCCGATCCGGGCAGCCTGGGTATCGTGCTCGGCGGTTCCGGCAACGGCGAGCAGATCGCCGCTAACAAGGTCAAGGGCGCTCGTTGTGCGCTGGCTTGGTCGGTGGAGACCGCAAAGCTCGCCCGCGAGCACAACAACGCTCAGCTGATTGGCCTTGGCGGTCGTATGCACTCTGAGGAAGAAGCCCTGGCCATCGTCGATGCTTTCGTCTCCCAGCCGTGGAGCGAGGAGGAGCGCCACCAGCGTCGCATTGACATCCTCGCAGAGTACGAGAAGACTGGCGTTGCCCCGGAGCTGCCGGAGGCTTAAAGGGTTGTTGTTCGCTATCTGTTGATAGGAATAAAATGGTCTGGTTCCAGAAAACTCTGGAACCAGACCATTTTTATGTATAGGCGGAGTATGAATTGTCGTATGACAATTTCAGAAGCGCATCGTCGAGTAACTGTTGTGCTATTCCCCGGGTTCGAGCTCTTGGATGTATTTGGACCGGTTGGCCTTTTTGGCCATGTCCCAGAGATTGAGGTCGAATATGTCGCCAACATTGCTGGTCCGATAACCAGCGCTCAGGGGGCGCAGGTTATCGCCACACGTTGTGCCGCTGACCTCGAAACGGTCGATATTCTTCTAGTTCCTGGCGGAGCCGGGAGTAGAACACTAGTTGAGGATGCAGAGTTTTTGGACTGGCTCAACAACCTCGGATCCCGGGCGCGGTTAGTGGCATCGGTTTGCACAGGTTCCGCACTGCTTGCTGCGGCTGGGCTTCTTGAAGGAAAGCGGGCAACTAGTAATAAGTTGGCTTTTGATTGGGCTACCTCGTTCGGAAACGAAGTGACGTGGGTGAAAGCGGCTCGATGGGTTGAAGACGGAGATCGCTGGAGCTCATCAGGAGTCGCAGCAGGTATGGATATGGCTGTTGCTTTAATTAGCAGCATCCTTGGCAAGGAAGCTGGTCGATTCGCCGCCAGAAAAATTGAGTATCGGCCCCAGACAGACGGCACTGTAGATCCTTTTGCGGATTTAGCGAAATAGCGGCGCCGGGCTTTTTCTAAATATCGAAGCCGTCGAATCCGCCGTCGAAGAATCCGCCACCGTCACTGCCACCGTCGCCACCACCGAAGAGGCCGTCGAAGAAACCTCCACCGTCGCCTGCGTCACCGGCATCTGCACCGCCGCCACCGAAGTCGCCGCCAAAGTCATCTCCACCGAAGTCTTCGGCGCCAAAGTCCTCGGTGCCGCCGAAGTCATCGGCGCCGGTGCCCATGCCGCTGGCGAACTCATCAGCGCCGTAGGCAACGCCGGCCATACCGTGGAAGAGGGTAGAGAATAGCAGCATTGAGCCTGCGGTCCAGACACCGGTGCGGAGTGCGGACTTCCACCAGGGCTCGGAGTACCAACCGGCTGGAACCGGACGGCCAGCGACACGGCCACCGGGGTAGTAGTTCGGGGTTTCCGGGGTGGCGTATGGCGAGGCGGTAACCGAGTGGCCTTCGTGCTCAATGGTGCGGGTTTCGGTCACAGAACCAGCGGCCTTCTGGCCCTCCAGCGGCGGCAGTGTCGGTCCCGCTGGCAAGCCCATAATTTCGCGAGCCGCATTGATGTAGTGCAGACCTTCCAGCGCCGATTCGCGCGCCATCCGGGCCTGTGCCGGGGTGCGTGCAGTAGAAATCTGCGAGGAAGCGGCGTTGTAGCGCTCGGATGCGTCAGCAAGAGCCTGCGTGGAAGCCAAATCGGTGCCAGCCAGGTTCAGTACCTGTGAGCCCAGCCGCTCAATCCATCGGCGGGCGTCTGCGACGGCGTCTTCCAATTGATTGTTCTGGCGGGCATCAAAGGCCCTGTTAGAACGGTTTTGAGCCATCGACGCGATGATAATTGCGCCGCCGACGGTGATAGCAATCAGGATTAACGCCCCCATGGGCTAGGCCTCCAAAAAGGAAATTGCGAGTATTGCTAGTAATTACTTGAAACAACGCATGTAGAGCGCAAAAAGTTCCCGAGCTGACATCTCTGTGCGACAGAGGCAGCTCGGGAACCAGGAAATGAATGGGCTTTTGGGCAGGTTTTATGACTCGGTGGAATCGTTGTGCTGGGTGCGGCTCCTCCGGTTGGCGTGCCATTCGCGAACTTCTTCGGAATCCCACAGGGTCAACCCATGAAGCTTCGCGACGGGCTCAGGAGCCTTTTTGCGGCCAGCGTAGCTGGTGAAAGTGCCACGTGCAGTGCCGGAAAAAGCAGCGCATTCGACCGCGGTCCATAGTTCGTGTCCAGTATCGGCATCGATAATGGTGGGCTTCATGGTGCCCAGAGTACCTGTGGCACTGGATCCTGAACAGAGGGCAGAAGAATTTCTGGCCCCGGGCATCAGCTTGGAAAAAACAAAAACCGGGAGCAAAGCTCCCGGTTACGTGGAGGGGATGACGGGAATCGAACCCGCGTCTTCAGCTTGGAAGGCTGAGGTATTAGCCACTATACGACATCCCCATAGACAGAAATCCGGCTTAGAAACTCAATCGTCTCCATCAGACCGTGTCTCGGTACAAGGCATATTAACCCGTTAAAGCGCACATACAAAAATCGATGCCAGGTTTTTCTCGAAGGCTTTAAAGAAAAGTGGCTGTGGCCGGGAAAAACAGAAAATGAAGCTAAAGCAACGTGGGGTATGTGAAACAGGCGTATAGCCGTTGATTACACTGTCACACGACTCAACAAAGGGGCAGTCGTTTGAGAGGCTTCTTTGGGGAGTCGGCCGACGAATGGAGTGTTTGCAGTAAACGAGGCCGCCAAAAGCAGTGCCGAGGTGATGCAAACGCCCGGTGATATGCATGGATTTCATGAAACCAGTAGTAGTTGGCAGGTTGGCTCTCGATGGCGTCGTAAAGCGTTTTCAGACAGAGCATTAGCCTGGTTAAACGCGTGGTTTTGTGATTTCATTAATCGTCAGGTAAATCTATACGGGTCCGTTGTGGAAACGCGATTTCGCGACTATGAGGGCCCCGGTGCAGATGCTCCAAAGGGGTTTCTGCTAGGTTTCGAATGACGCATACGGGGTATGGCGCAGCTTGGTAGCGCGTCCGCTTTGGGAGCGGAAGGCCGTGGGTTCAAATCCCGCTACCCCGACCAGTATCACGGGCACTCCCGTGGTCTATGAATTAATCATCGAGTTGCAGGAGAGTGCACCAGTGAAGTCTTCCGTTGAGAAGCTCAATGAGACCCGAGTGAAGATTACCGTCGAGGTCCCGTTTGATGAGCTGAAGCCAGAGTTCGACAACGCCTACAAGGCACTGGCTCAGCAGGTCCAGATTCCGGGCTTCCGTAAGGGCAAGGCACCGGCAAAGCTGATTGAGGCCCGCTTCGGCCGCGGCCCAATCCTGGAGCAGGTGCTCAACGACATGGTTCCGTCCCGCTACGACGAGGTCGTTCGCGAGGAGGACCTGAAGGTTATCGGTCAGCCTGAGGTTGACATCACCAAGCTGGAAGATGGCGAGCTCGTTGAGTTCACCGCTGAGGTTGACGTTCGCCCGGAGATTGAGCTGCCGAAGTTCGAGGACATCGCAGTTGAGGTTGACCCGCTGGTCGCCGACGAGGAAGCTGTTGAGGCTGAGCTGCAGAACCTGCTCGCTCGCTTCGGCACCCTGACCGGCGTCGAGCGCGCAGTCGAGAAGGACGACTTCGTCTCCATCGACCTGTCCGCCACCATCGACGGCGAAGAGCTGGAAGAGGCTTCCACTGAGGGGTTGTCCTACCAGGTTGGCTCCGACGACCTGATCGACGGCCTGGACGAGGCTGTTGTCGGCCTGTCCCAGGGCGAGTCCAAGGAGTTCACCACCAAGCTGGTTGCTGGCGAGCACGAGGGCGAGGACGCTCAGGTCACCGTTACCGTTCAGTCCGTCAAGGTCCGCGAGCTGCCGGAAGCTGACGACGACTTCGCTCAGATGGCTTCCGAGTTCGACACCATCGAGGAGCTGAAGGAAGACCTGGCCCGCCAGGTCGAGAACACCAAGAAGGGTGAGCAGGCTCAGCAGGTTCGCGACAAGGTTTTGGCTGCCGCTATGGAGCAGACCACCATCGCTCTGCCGGAGGGTGTTGTCAAGGAGCAGGTCGAGGGCCAGCTGCAGCAGCTGCTGGGTCAGTTCGGTGGCGACGAGAAGGTTCTGAACTCCATGCTGGAGGCTCAGGGCACCACCCGCGAGCAGTTCGACGAGGACTCCAAGAAGTCCGCTGAGGAAGCTGTCCGCACCCAGCTGTTCCTGGACGCACTGGCTGAAGAGATCCAGCCGGATGTTTCCCAGCAGGAGCTCACCGACCACATCCTGTTCACTGCTCAGTCCTACGGCATGGACCCGAACCAGTTCATCCAGCAGATTCAGCAGTCCGGCCAGCTCGGCAACCTGTTTGCAGACGTTCGCCGCGGCAAGGCTCTGGCCACCTCGATCCTGAAGGCTTCCGCCAAGGACACCGAGGGCAACGAAATCGATCTGAACGAGTACTTCGGTGAGGTCGAAGCTGAGGCTGAGAAGGCTGAGTCCGACAAGGCTGAGGACAACTCGGCTGAGTAAGCCCCGCCGTTAGCGCGACGCATTCCTTATGCTGCAACGCTTATAGCGAACAAGGGCCGTTCCTGAAACAAAGGGACGGCCCTTTTCGTTACCCTCTAGTGAACGACAAACTCGCACACGTACGAAGAAGGAGTACACAGATGAGCGATAACGCCCAGATGTCGACGAACACAGTTTTCGACAAGCTGCTCAAGGAGCGCATTATTTGGCTGGGTGAGCAGGTCGACGACGAGATTGCCAACAAGCTCTGCGGTCAGATGCTGCTCCTGGCAGCTGAGGACCCGGAGGCGGATATCTCGCTGTACATTAACTCCCCGGGTGGCTCCGTCACCGCCGGCATGGCCATTTACGACACCATGCAGTTTGTTCCGTGCGACGTGGCTACCTACGGCATGGGCTTGGCAGCTTCCATGGGCCAGTTCCTGCTCGCCGCAGGTGCTAAGGGCAAGCGTTACGCACTGCCGCACGCCCGCATTATGATGCACCAGCCATCTGCAGGTATTGGCGGTACCGCATCCGACATCACCATTCAGGCTGAGCAGTTCGCTGCCACCAAGAAGGAGATGGCTCGTCTGATTGCGCAGCACACCGGTCAGCCGGTCGAGCGCATTGAGGAAGACTCGGACCGCGACCGCTGGTTTACCGCAGCTGAGGCTAAGGAATACGGCCTGGTTGACCACGTCGTGACCGCTCTCAAGGACACCGCACGCTAAAAGCGGACAGTAGCGAATAATTAGAGGCGATTTAATCAACATGGAGATGAACAATATGCAGATGCCGCAGTCGCGCTACGTGCTTCCTTCTTTCGTGGAGCACTCCAGCTTTGGTGCTAAGGAATCCAACCCATACAACAAGCTCTTCGAAGAGCGCATTATCTTCCTCGGCTCCCAGGTCGATGACACCGCCGCTAACGACATCATGGCGCAGTTGCTGGTGCTTGAGGGCCTGGACCCGGATCGTGACATCACGATGTACATCAATTCCCCAGGCGGCTCCTTCACCTCGCTGATGGCCATCTACGACACGATGCAGTACGTGCGTCCCGACGTGCAGACCGTGTGCCTGGGCCAGGCTGCCTCCGCGGCAGCTGTGCTGCTCGCTGCAGGTGCACCGGGTAAGCGTGCAGCTCTGCCGAATGCGCGCGTGCTCATTCACCAGCCGGCTACCCAGGGCATCCAGGGTCAGGTTTCCGACCTGGAGATTCAGGCGAACGAAATCGAGCGCATGCGCAAGCTGATGGAGGAGACGTTGGCTCGCCACTCCGGTCGCACTGCAGAGCAGATCCGCAAGGACACCGACCGTGACAAGATCCTAACCGCTGAAGAGGCCGTCGAGTACGGCATCATCGACCAGGTCTTCGAGTACCGCAAGCACAACGCCTAAAAGGGGACATGGTCTCTTTGGAGTGCTGCGCACTGGCCGTCGTAAAGCGCCGGGCGAGATCGCGTGAAATTCGCCTCGTCCTTGGCGTGGAAGCCGGTATTTGCGCACACTCACGGTAGGCTGGTCTGAAGCAGTTATTGGCAACGATGCGGAAAGGCGGCGGCGGGAGCCTCATGGCGCGTATGCAAGAAAGTGCGGATTTGCTGAAGTGCTCTTTCTGTGGAAAGAGTCAGAAGCAGGTCAAAAAGCTGATTGCCGGACCTGGTGTGTACATCTGTAATGAGTGCATCGAGCTCTGCAACGAGATTATTGAAGAGGAGCTTAACACCGGCGGCGAGGCAACTGGCAACGACGACCGCCTGCCGCGTCCGCTGGAAATTCGCGACTTCCTCGATGAGTATGTCATCGGCCAGGACATGGCAAAGCGCACGCTGGCCGTCGCGGTCTACAACCACTACAAGCGCCTTCGTGCTGCGGAGACCAAGTCGGACAACGACGTCGAGCTGCAAAAGTCGAACATTCTCCTGCTGGGGCCGACCGGCTGTGGCAAGACTTACCTGGCACAGACGCTGGCTCGCAAGCTGGATGTGCCGTTCGCAATCGCTGACGCCACCAGCCTGACCGAGGCCGGCTATGTCGGTGAGGATGTGGAGAACATCCTGTTGAAGCTGCTGCAAGCTACTGATTTCGACGTCGAGAAGGCACAGCGCGGCATCATTTACGTCGATGAGATTGACAAGATCTCGCGCAAGTCTGAAAACACCTCCATCACCCGCGATGTCTCCGGTGAAGGTGTGCAGCAGGCGCTGCTGAAGATTCTCGAGGGAACCGTAGCCGCCGTGCCCCCGCAGGGTGGGCGCAAGCTGCCGAACCAGGAGTTCATTCAGTTCGACACCTCCAATGTCCTGTTCATCGTTGCCGGTGCGTTTGCCGGTCTGGAGAAGGTCGTGCAGGAGCGTGTCGGCAAGAAGGGGCTGGGCTTCGGCGCAGATGTCACCTCGGCTAACGACGCGGACATGAAGGATCCATTCCGCGACGTGCTGCCGGAGGACCTCGTTCGATTCGGCCTGATTCCTGAGTTCATTGGTCGCCTGCCCGTCATCGCATCGGTCACCAACCTCGATGAGGATGCGCTGGTTCGCGTACTCACTGAGCCCAAGAACTCCCTGGTCCGCCAGTACCAGCACCTGTTCGACATGGACGGTGTGCGCCTCACCATCGACGACGAGGCACTGCGCGCCATTGCTGCCAAGGCGATTAGCCGCAATACCGGCGCCCGTGGTCTGCGCGGCATCATGGAAGAAATCTTGGTTCCCGTGATGTTCGAAGTCCCAGAGCGTGACGACGTCGCGGAGGTCATTGTCCACAAGGAGTGCATCACGGACGGTGCAGCGCCGGAACTCGTTGAACGTAGCGAGAACAAGAAGACTGCGTAAAGGTAGCTGAAAACCCGGTTAGAGCGCCTGCTCTAACCGGGTTTTGGTGTCTGTATGGAGCCCTAGTCGTCCATGCCGTAGATGTCGCGGTAATCCGGGGCATCATCAGCAGCCAAGTCCTGAGTCTCTGGGTTGGGCTGATCGCCATAGACCTCTGCGCCAAGTGCGGACGAGTTCGCACCATGGGAGGCCAGCAGGGAAGTGTACGAGCTTCCCGGTTCGTTGCGAGGCGAGGATGTCAACAGGCTGGTCACGGTGTCCTGTGCGAACTCACGCAGCTTGTCCGACAGCACCGTCGATTGCATTTCAATGCCGTAGAGGTTTTCAAAAGTCCGTTGGTGCAGGGTGGGGAAGGTGGCCAGCGACAGCACGAGAATATAAAGATCAAGTGCGGAAATGTCAGTGCGGAATGCACCGTAATCGCGGCCGAGCAACAAGATGCGGTCAAACTCCAAAACAATAGGGCTCTGACCACCAAGCCCAGTCACGCCTTCAAGTGGGAGGACCGGATGCAGGTTTTCCTGGATGATGAACCGTACGGCGAGTGGGTTCGCCGAGAAATAGTCGTAGATAACGCCGACTACATGCTGCAGGGCTTCCACCGGCACATTGGAGTGCGGACGCAGGGCGTCGTCGTCAGGCCTTACGGTCTCCAGCACATGTGCCCACGTCGCCCTGTAGAGTCCCATCTTGTCACCACAGTGGTAGTGAAGCATGCGCTTGGAGACACCAGAGGCGGCAGCAATGGCATCCAGACGGGCATCTGCATACCCCTTTGCGGTGAATTCTTGAAGTGCTGCCACCAAGACTGCATGGGGGATTGCATCAGAGGAGCCTGGAGACTTCATGAAAATCCTTTGCTTGGACTAGAGAGCGACTACGGGGTTTTGGCTATCTAACGGGGGTGAAATTGGTCAGTCGCGGACTTCTTTCTAGTGAAATGAGTACACGACCGTAAGTCATGCCTAATGCTATCCGTTTTTCAGAATTGTACTGAGCCCGTCGCCCCCGTCTGCGCCAATTCCGCAGTCGCATTAGAGTGGGCAGCGAATTGATTCTCTCTCGAGAAAGGCCTGTAGTGAACAAGACTCCCGTAAAGGTTGCAGTTACCGGCGCCGCCGGACAGATCGCTTACTCCCTGCTCTTCCGCATTGCCAGCGGTTCGGTTTTCGGCCCTGAGACCCCGGTTGAGTTGAACCTGCTGGAGATCACTCCGGCGCTGCACGCCACCGAAGGCGTCGCCATGGAGCTGTTTGACTCCGCCTTCCCACTTTTGACTGGCATCAACATCACCGATGATCCGGCAAAGGCATTCGACGGTGCCAACGCCGCATTCCTGGTCGGTGCAAAGCCGCGTGGCAAGGGTGAGGAGCGCTCCGCACTGCTGGGCGCCAACGGCAAGATCTTCGGCCCGCAGGGCGCGGCACTGAACGATCACGCAGCAGACGACATCAAGGTTCTGGTTGTCGGCAACCCGGCTAACACCAACACCATGATTGCCGCTTCCCACGCTAAGGACATCCCGGCAGAGCGCTTCACCGCTATGATGCGCCTGGACCACAACCGTTCCCTGTCCCAGCTGTCGCAAAAGATTGGTGTTCCGACCACTGAGATTAAGAACATGATCGTCTGGGGTAACCACTCCGCAGACCAGTTCCCGGACATCACCTACGCCACCATTGCAGGCGAGAAGGTCTCCGACAAGGTTGACGCTGCATGGGTCGAGCAGGACTTCATCCCGCGCGTCGCCAAGCGTGGCGCAGAAATCATCGAGGTCCGCGGTTCCTCCTCCGCAGCTTCCGCTGCAGCTGCCGCAGTTGACCACATGCGTGACTGGGTCACGGGTACCCCAGAGGGCGAGTGGGTCTCTGTCGCACTTCCGTCCGACGGCTCCTACGGCATCGACGAGGGCTTGGTCGCTGGTGTTCCGTGCTACGCCAAGGACGGCGAGTGGGTTCGCGTTGAGGGCCTGGATCTCTCCGAGGTGCAGCGCGCTGGCATCGAGCGCAACGTCAAGGCACTGCGCGAAGAGCGCGACGCAGTTAAGGATCTGCTGGTCTAAGGGCCGCTTAACGCCTGTTTAAAGGTGCCCTCTTGTGATGGTTTCGCAAGAGGGCACCTTTTCATTTACTGCGGTAATCGCGGATGGGCTCGGGGAGTGAGTAAAGCTTGAATTCGGCGGTGCGTAAGTCGCCGATAGCAGATATGGGTTGGGGCGCAAGGGTCGTCGTAAAGCCCCTGGAAAAACAAATCCGGGCAAGGCGCTAAGATGTGACGCGTGACTGAGAACAACGTGGACCTAAACAGAGCAGATAAGTTGCCCAAGTCGTGGAACCCGGCTGACGTGGAGTCGGACCTGTACCAGGGCTGGGTAGACGCTGGCTATTTCGAGGCTGATCCGTCTAGCTCCAAGCCGGCTTACTCTATTGTGCTGCCCCCGCCGAATGTGACGGGTCAGCTGCACATGGGCCACGCACTGGACCACACTTTGATGGATGCGCTGGTGCGCCGTAAGCGCATGCAGGGCTACGAGGTGCTGTGGCTGCCGGGTATGGACCACGCGGGTATCGCAACGCAGACCAAGGTCGAGGCGATGCTGAAGGAGTCCGAAGGCAAGGACCGCTTCGATTATGGCCGCGAGGAGTTCGTGGAGAAGGTCTGGGAGTGGAAGCACGATTACGGCGGACGTATCGGCAACCAGATGCGCCAGATTGGTGACTCCCTGGATTGGTCCCGTGAGCGCTTCACTCTGGACGAGGGGCTGTCTCGTGCGGTTCAGACGATTTTTAAGGAACTGTTTGACCGCGGCCTAATCTACCGCGCCAAGCGTATGGTCAACTGGTCTCCGGTGTTGCAGACCGCAATCTCGGATATTGAGGTCAAGTACGAGGACGCTGAAGGCGAGCTCGTCTCCTTCCGCTACGGCGATGGGGAAGACTCCATTGTTGTGGCGACGACTCGTGTGGAGACGATGCTGGGCGACGTGGCAATTGCCGTGCACCCGGAGGATGAGCGCTACACGCACCTGGTGGGCAAGGTTTTGGACCACCCGTTCCGCGAGGACCTGAAGATTCAGGTCATCGCCGATGACTATGTGGACCGCGAGTTCGGTACCGGTGCGGTGAAGATCACGCCGGCACACGATCCAAATGACTTCGCCATGGGCCAGCGCCACGACCTGGATATGCCGGAGGTCATTGATACCACTGGCCGTATCTTCAACACTGGTACGCGTTTCGACGGCATGGATCGTGCGGAAGCCCGTACTGCGCTGACGGAGGCGCTGCGTGAGCAGGGGCGCATTGTCAAGGAGGTCCGCCCGTACGTTCACTCGGTCGGTCACTCGGAGCGCTCGGGTGAGCCGATTGAGCCGCTGCTGAGCCTGCAGTGGTTCGTTAAGGTCGATGAGCTGGCCAAGATGTCTGGCGATGCTGTTCGCGAGGGCGACACGGTTATTCACCCAGCTTCGCAGGAGCCGCGCTGGTTCGATTGGGTCGATGACATGCACGACTGGTGTATTTCCCGCCAGCTGTGGTGGGGCCACCGCATCCCGATTTGGTACGGCCCGAATGGCGAGGTCGTCTGTGTCGGCCCGGATGATGAGGTTCCGACGGGCGAGGGCTGGACGCAGGATCCGGACGTGCTGGATACCTGGTTCTCGTCTGCGCTGTGGCCGTTTTCCACGATGGGTTGGCCGGAAGCCACCCCAGAGCTGGAGAAGTTCTACCCGACATCTGTACTGGTCACCGGCTATGACATTCTGTTCTTCTGGGTCGCGCGCATGATGATGTTCTCGACCTTTGCTGCCACCCTGGCTGATTCACCGCTGGGTAAGGGGCGCGACGGTCGTCCGCAGGTGCCGTTTAAGGATGTCTTCCTGCACGGTCTGGTCCGCGATGAGCAGGGTCGCAAGATGTCGAAGTCTCTCGGCAATGGCATTGACCCGCTGGACTGGGTCCGCGACTACGGTGCGGACGCACTTCGCTTCACGCTGGCGCGTGGCGCTAACCCGGGCTCTGACCTGCCGGTCGGTAATGACGCCGCTCAGAGCTCCCGTAACTTCGCTACCAAGCTGTTCAACGCCACCCGCTTTGCGCTGATGAACGGGGCCCACGTGGGCGAGCTGCCGGACCGCGACCAGCTCACCGACACCGACCGCTGGATCCTGGACCGCCTGGAACAGGTCCGCGCCGAGGTTGACGCTGCGCTGGATAAGTACGAGTTCTCCAAGGCCAACGAGGCCCTTTACCACTTCGCATGGGACGAGGTCTGTGACTGGTACCTGGAGATGACCAAGGTTGACTTCCCGCGCCTGAACGACGGCGAGACCATGACCGAGGAGCAGGCCGCCCGCGCAGCCTCCACTCGTCTGGTTCTCGGCCGCGTGCTGGATACGCTGCTGCGTCTGCTGCACCCGTCCATGCCGTTCGTCACGGAGACGCTATGGAAGGCGCTTACCGACGGCGCGGAGGGCTTCGAGGACTCTCTGGTTATTTCCGCCTGGCCGGATGCCACCATGACCACCGACGGCGCTGCTGTCGACGAGGTTGCCGCACGTCGTATTGCCGATGCCCAGAAGTTGGTCACCGAGCTGCGTCGTTTCCGCAATGACCAGGGTGTGAAGCCGTCGCAGCGCGTGCCGGCACGCATGAACCTGGCGGATGCTGATCTGACTGCTCAGGAAGAGATGATTCGTTCGCTGGCTCGTGCTGAGGCACCGGAGGATGGATTCACCGCTACCGCTTCCATTGAGGTGCGCCTGTCTCAGGCCACGGTTCTGATCGAGCTGGATACCTCCGGCACCGTCGACGTGGCCGCTGAACGCAAGCGCCTGGAAAAAGACCTGGCCAAGGCCGAGAAGGAACTGGCCGGCACCGAAAAGAAGCTCGGCAACGAGGCCTTCCTGTCCAAGGCTCCGGAGCAAGTCGTGGAGAAGATTAAGACTCGCCACCAGTTCGCACTGGAGGAAATTGACCGCATTAAGGCTCGTTTGGAGGGACTTCCGCAGGCATGACCGAACCACGGGATATCGAACCTCGGGGTGCTGAATCACACGATGAGATTGCAGGGGAGATTCGTTTGAATCTTGGCGGCGAGGACGATTCGGTGGCGCAGGAAGAGTCTGCGGTGCGAGAAGAGTCCACCGCAGCGCCTGAGTTCGAATTCGATCCGGCTGACTCCCAGATCGTCGAGGACCTTGAGCCTCGCGAAATCGCCGGTGTGATGGCCGATGACCGCATGCCCGATGACATGCGCCTCAGTGAGGTCTCTGTGTCCGAGGAAGGCCTGAGCCTGCCGGTCGATGTGGACCGCCCAGTCAACGAGCCGGCTCCGCTGGAGGCCACCGCCGAGGAGCTGCGCGCGCTCGCAGAGGTGGAAGCCGAGCTGGATCAGCGCTGGCCGGAGACCAAGATTGACCCATCACTCGAGCGGATCGAGATGCTGATGGACATCCTTGGACATCCCGAGCGTGCCACTCCGGTGATTCACGTTGCCGGCACTAATGGCAAGACTTCCACTGTTCGCATGATTGAGTCGCTGGTGCGAGCTCTCGGTCGGCGCACTGGTCGCACCACCAGTCCGCATCTGCAGCTGGTTACCGAGCGCATCGCCATTGATGGCCAGCCCATCCATCCACGCGACTACGTGCGCATCTGGCGCGAGATTCAGCCCTACGTGGAAATGGTTGACGCCAAGTCCGCCGAAAAGGGCGGCCCGCAGATGAGCAAGTTCGAGGTCCTCACGGCCATGGCCTACGCTGCCTTCGCCGACGCTCCTGTCGATGTCGCCGTGGTGGAAGTCGGCATGGGCGGCACATGGGATGCGACCAACGTGGTGGAGGCCGACGTGGCAGTCATCTGCCCGATCGGTCTCGATCACACGGAGTACCTCGGCGATACCCTGGCTGAAATCGCTGCTGAGAAGGCCGGCATCATCAAGTCGCGGTGGAACAAGGACGACCTGCTCACACCACCGGACAATGTCGCCATTGTTGGCGAGCAGGAACCGGAAGCAATGGACGTCGTTTTGCGCCGTGCCGTGGAAATGGATGCCTCGGTCGCCCGCGCTGGGGTTGAGTATGGCGTCGTCAGCCATCAGCTGGCGGTCGGCGGGCAGAACCTAACGCTCAAGGGCCTGGCCGGCGAGTATGACGACATCCATCTGCCACTGCACGGTCCGCATCAGGCGCGCAACGCCGCCACAGCGCTGGCCGCGGTGGAGGCGTTCTTCGGCGCAGGTCCGGGACGTCCGCTCAACATTGATGCGGTTCGCGAAGGCTTTGCGACGGTCGCATCGCCCGGCCGCCTGGAGCGCGTGCGTTCGACCCCGACGGTGTTTATCGATGCCGCCCACAATCCTCACGGTGCCCGTGCGCTACGCACGGCGCTCTCCGCTGAGTTCGACTTCCGCCGTGTCATTGGTGTGCTGTCGGTGTTGGGGGAGAAGGATGCTCGTGGGCTGCTGGTGGAGCTGGAGCCGTACTTCGAAGAAGTGGTAATCACCCAGAACACCTCGCCGCGTGCGCTGCACTACGACGACCTGGCTGACCTTGCGGAGGAGATTTTCGGCGAGGAGCGCGTGCATCGCGTGCCAACTCTGCCGTCCGCCGTTGAGCTAGCTGTCGCGCTGGCTGAAGAAACCGACACCGGTGACGGTATTGTCTCTGGTTCCGGTGTGATCGTCACTGGATCGGTTGTTACCGCGGGCGAGGCCCGGACACTATTTGGAAAGGACCCGCAATGAGTGAATCTCAGGCGAGCCAGCCACAGGGCAATGGCGCGGAGGATTACACCGCTGCCGACCGCGAGGCCCTGCGCGCCTACCGCGAGGGGCGTGACCTGAGTGAAGGCGGCAAGTATGGCCCGCTCGGTGCGGGACACGATCCGGCTAAGGACCCGCTGAAGGGTCTGCGCGGTGTTATGTCCGGCACGCTGATTATGCAGGCTATCTCGGTGCTGCTTGGTCTGACTGTGGTTACGCGCATTCCCGACGGTCAGATTAACCAGACCTTCTCGGTTACGTACATCACCATCCTGGGCCTGGCTCTGATTGCGATGGCTTTCCTGCAGAAGCAGCCCTGGGCGCTGAAGGCCAACATTGTGCTGCAGGTCTTTGGTGTGCTGGCTATTTTCACACACGTGTCGATGGGCGTGGTGGGTATCTTCTTCGCACTAGTGTGGGCCTACATTCTGCACCTGCGGAAGAACCTCATCCAGCGTATGGAGCGCGGTCTGTTGACCACCCAGCACTCGTAGATTTCCCGCGCTCGTAGTCGCGCTGGGTTACGCTGCACATTTCACCCCGCTGCACCACCACTCCGGTGCAGCGGGGTTTGTCATAGTATGATGCACACCATGACTGAACGTACTCTTATTCTGATCAAGCCGGACGGCGTTTCCCGCGGTCTGGTCGGCGAAGTTATCTCCCGCATCGAGCGCAAGGGCCTGAAGCTGGTCGCGCTTGACCTCCGTGTTGCTGACGAGGCAACTGCGAAGGAGCACTACGCAGAGCACGTCGATAAGCCGTTCTTTGGTGAGCTGGTTGATTTCATCACCTCTGCACCGCTGGTCGCTGGTGTTATCGAGGGCCCGAACGCAATCGCTGCTTGGCGTCAGCTCGCTGGCGGCACCAACCCGGTTGAGGCCGCAACTCCGGGCTCCATCCGCGGTGACTTCGCACTTGAGGTTGCTAACAACGTTGTTCACGGTTCTGATTCCCCGGAGTCCGCTGAGCGCGAGATTGGTATTTGGTTCCCGAACCTCTAAACGTTGACGGTTCAGCATTGACCCGTAAGCGTTGAACTGGCGCCGAACTGAGCAAGCAATTGTTTGCCGGTCCGGCGCTTTTTGCTTGTCGACGACCGTGGGGTGGCCCTTCAGCGGGCTGTACGTGTGAATGCGGGCACAGGCTGCAAATGTGAAACTGTGCGAGTTTCTGACACTTTCGGCCATTTTTCGAGCTATTTTTGTCATAAACGCAGTCAGTAACTCGGATTGGCCCGCCGCCACCAATGTCGGTGCGCGCCACCTGCTCGATATGTGCGACAATGGACAGCAGCAGTTGTGCCCGGGAGTTCGCTCCGGTGGATGAGATATTCCGCATGTGATCGCTGAATCCCCGAGTCAGCCGGAAGGCCTGCCAATAAGACTTTCATAATTGTTCATCGTTTTCGGCCCTCTATCTGCGCGTATGGTGCAAATGAAGTGGCTGTCGCAACATCGTTGCTCCGCCTGGTTCCCAAGGCCACAACGGATGTAGGCGCACATGGAATGACAAAGAGTGCGCTTCCTGTTGTCGGGTTTTGCGTGGTGGGGTGTCAAGGAGAAACAAATACAGTGGCAAATTTCAGCCAGGATGTTGTCGCTAAGGCACGCGAATTTGATCGCGAGTCGGCGGCTCTGAAAACCCGAGTCCACCACCTGGCCAAGAGCTTGGGGTTGACCTCGAAGGAAACCATCGAAGCTCTGGGACACGCGGGGATTGTTGTAAAGTCCGCTGCGTCCACCATTAATCAAAATCAGCTCGACGCGGTGCTGAATTTCATCGGCGATCATCCAGAGGGTGCCTCGCTTAACGACGGATCCGCTGCGACCAAGCAAACCGGCGAAGAGTCGGCCGCGAAGGAAAAACAGTCGGCAGGTAAGCCGAACGCGGCGGATGAGAAGTCGGACGAGCAAACCGCAGCTAAGTCCGAGAAGAAATCAGCTGCTAAGAAGAGCAGCAAGAAGTCGGCTGCGAAGAAGGCCACAAAGAAGGCCGACCAGAAGGATGCGCCGAAGGCAGAAAAGAAGGCCGACCAGAAGGCAGCTCAGAGCGAAGCGGAGTCGGACGCAGCGCCTGCTGAGGAAGTGACCGAGAAGAAGGACGCCAAGAAGGCCTCGGCTAAAAAATCCTCGGCAAAGCAGAGCGCAGAGAAGCAGACTGAAGAGAAGCAGAGCGACGAGAAGAAGAGCACGACTAAGAAGCGGGCAACGCGTAAGCGGGCTGTGAAGAAGACCGCTGGAGCTCCGGAAGAAACCGCAGCGAAGGACGAGCAGAAGGACTCGAACTCGGTCGTCGAGGAAGCGGTTGAGGCTGTAGTTCAGTCGTCATCGAAGAAGGCTGCAGATAAGAATACTGCCGACACCGTAGCCGAGACCGCTGAGAAAACTTCCGCTGAGAAAGCGTCCGCCGAAGCACCTGCTGCAAAGAGCGCTGCAGTGACCACACGTCGTGGTCGCCGAGTTCGCCGTGCGGTCCGCACGACCAGCGCTCCAGTGGCAGAGGGGACTCGGGAAACTCAGGAAGCGCAAGGACCGCAGGATACACAGGCAACTCAGGGCGAAGCCCTGCAGGACATCGAGCCGCCGATAGTCCCGGAGCCGCCGGTTGCGGAAGAGCAGACCGCGTTTGCGCCTATCTTCCTGGCTCCGCAGGCTGTGCCGGCCACGGCCAAGAATTCGGCCACCGAGGATGCAGCTTCGGCTGACAGCGGTGCCTCCAACCAGGATTCCGATGACAACGCGGGGGAGGGGCAGGACGGCTCGTCGTCAAGCGAAACGGAGCGTCAGCCGCGGCCGCGCCGTCGCCGTCGTGGACGTGGGCGTCGTAATGATGATGCTCAGCAGGCGGAGAAGACCACCGAAAACGCAGAGCGCGAGGAGGCGGAAACCCGCGAGGAGGTCGAAGAGCCACAGGCGATTAAGGGCTCGACTCGCCTGGAGGCGCAGCGCCGTCGCCGTATCGAACGTCGTGAGGAATCGCGCAAGCGCCACGTGATCTCGGAGGCTGAGTTCCTGGCTCGCCGTGAGTCGGTGGAGCGCACGATGGTGGTGCGTGAGCGCAAGCGCCATGACCACGCGGGCATTGTCACTGAGGTGGGTGTGCTGGAAGATGACCTGTTGGTCGAGCACTTCGTTACCTCTGACACGCAGACTACGCAGATCGGCAATATCTACCTCGGTCGCGTGCAGAACGTCCTACCCAGCATGGAAGCGGCGTTCATTGATATCGGAACCGACCGCAACGGTGTCATTTACGTAGGTGACCTGAACTGGAAGCTGCTGGGCACGAAATCGCGTTCGCGCAAGATTGAACACGCGCTGAAGGCCGGCGACCAGATTCTGGTCCAGGTGTCCAAGGATCCGATTGGTCACAAGGGCGCGCGTCTGACCACTCACATTTCGATGGCTGGTCGATTCCTGGTGTACGTGCCGGGCGGCCGAAGCGCGGGTATTTCCCGCAAGCTGCCGGAGCCGGAGCGCAAGCGCCTGAAGTCGATTCTGAGTGAGGTTACGCCGGAGGGCTCGGGCACGATTATTCGCACCGCGGCCGAGGGCGTGTCCAAGGAGGCCATCGAGGCCGACATTAAGCGCCTGGAATCGCAGTGGCAGGAAATCTGGGAAGCCTCCGAGGCGGCGAAGGCGAAGCGCGGGGCAAAGCCGATTGCGCTGTACGAAGAGCCGGACATGCTGGTCAAGGTCGTCCGCGACGTCTTCAACGAGGACTTCTCGCGTCTTGTGGTGGAGGGCGACCGTCCGTGGAACACAGTGACGGACTACATCGGCGACCTGGCACCGGAGCTGGAGCCGCGTCTGCAGCGCTACTTCGCCAAGGAGCACGGCGACGCTGACGTCTTCGAGCACTTCCGCATCGATGAGCAGCTGGCCAAGGCACTCGACCGCAAGGTCTGGCTGCCTTCGGGCGGCACGCTGGTCATCGACCGCACCGAGGCCATGACGGTCATCGACGTCAACACCGGTAAGTTCACCGGTGCTGGCGGAAACCTGGAAGAGACGGTCACTCGCAACAACCTGGAGGCCGCTGAGGAAATCGTCCGCCAGATGCGTCTGCGCGATCTGGGCGGCATGATTGTCGTCGACTTCATCGACATGGTGCTGCCGGAGAACCAGGACTTGGTGCTGCGCCGTCTGAAGGAGGCGCTCGGCCGCGACCGCTCGCGTCACGAGGTCTCCGAGGTCACCTCGCTCGGCCTCGTCCAGATGACGCGCAAGCGTCTGGGCACAGGCCTGCTGGAGACCTTCTCCACGCCGTGTAGCTGCTGTAATGGCCGTGGTCTGATTATCCACATCGACCCGGTCGAGCAGGACAATCAGAGCCGTGGTCACAAGAACGGTCGCCGCAACGAAGAGCAGGGTAAGTCCAAGCGCCGCAACAAGTCGCGCTCGGAGCACAATCCGGCCAACCACCCGGCGGCGCTGGCCATGCACCGCGATCAGGGCGACCAGGCAGGCACTTCCAAGACAACGCTTGACGACGACACGGAAACCAACCAGCGCGATAAGGAGGCAGCCGACAAGCGAGTTGCAGCTGCTGTCGAAGCTGTCATCGTCTCTTCTGGGAACGATGAGCCGAAGCCACCGCGTCGTCGCCGGGTTCGTAAGAGCCAGGGCCGAAACGATGAGCAGCGACAGGACGGCAATGGCCGTCAGGAGCGCCGCGAGCGTGATGAGCAATCGGACAACTCCAATGATCTGGCTGCTCTGGCTGCCGCAGCTGTTGCGGAAGCCCGTGCGAAGGATCCGGAAGAGCCATCGGATGACCGTTACATGCCGCAGGAGGGACAGCGCCGCCGCCGTCGGGCTACGCGTCGCCGGGTAGCGGAGCATGTCGCCGTTGATTCGGCTGCACGCGACGCTGATGACCGCGACGAAGAACATGGCGATCGCCGCAAGCGTTCGGAGCGCCCGACTCGTGCTGAGCGTGCCGAGCGTACCGATAACGGTGGCACCGGTGGAGGCCGTGGCGACGCTGAACGCTCCAGCAGCGCCAGTGCTCGACGTCGCCGTCGTCGCGCTGTTCGCCGTACGGCTGTGAATGAGACCACTGCGCCTCAGGCCGAGTCCCAGGCAGCTTCCACCACAGATGTGCGGGAGCCAGCCGAGGATGACAAGGGCGGCAACGCTAACAAGACCGCCAAGGCTGTGGCCACGGAGTCCCAGACCTATGAGGAGGCCAAGGAGGCGTTCGAGCGTTCCCCACGTCGTCGTCGTCCGACTCGCGGTAACTCCCGCTCGGATCGCGCACCGCGTCGCGAGGACTTCGAGTCCACTAAGCCAAAGGCGGACGCTGAAGGCAGCAAGGGCGGAGATCGTGCAAAAGACAACCACGATGACAGCAACCGCAGCGCCAACCGCAGTGGCGGTGGCCGTCGCTCGGGCAAGTCGCGGGTTGAAGTGGTAGCGGTCCAGGGCACGGGAGCTCGCCGTAATCGCCGTCGGGCGGTGCGCAGGGTCTCGTCGCAAAGCGATGCTGGAGCGACTGCGCCGAAGCAGCGACAGGGCACTTCAAACCGCGCCACTAAGCCAGAGCAGAAGCAGGCTAATCGCGGTGCTGCGGCGACGCAGAAGAAACCGGCCAATCGTCGCCGCCGAGTGCGTCGTGCGGTGCGCCGAAGCGGCCGGAACTAAGTATTAAAAATTTGGAATAAGGCCAGATAGGAGGCTGTTTTTCGTTCCCTAAAGCAGGGGGTGGAAAGTGGCTTCGGAAACTGCCCGAGAAGACCGTGAAAACCAATGGGGGACAGGGTCCTACTCGGGCAGTTTGTAATTTAGGGGGATTTTTCGCTACTCTTGACCAGTCGCTGATTAGTAGGCGTATCTGGTCATGCCCACTGGTGCTTGAGGCGCTGGCGGTAAGGAAACGGCCAGAGCGGGGAAATCTACTCGGATTTGGCTTTCGGGTATGTCCCTGAAGTGTTCTGCACACGCAACTAATCGCAATTCCATTGTCCAGTCAAGGAATTACAAAGATTCCTTGAGTCGAGTTTCTCAGATAAAGGGGTAGCCCTCCTATGTACGCGATCGTCAAGACCGGCGGCAAGCAGTACAAGGTTGCCGAAGGTGACCTCGTCAAGGTCGAGAAGATCGAGGGTGAGCCGGGTTCGTCCGTGGCTCTCACCCCGGTTCTGCTCGTCGATGGCGCAGATGTCATTGCGGATGCCGACAAGCTTGCCAACGTTACCGTTAACGCAGAGATCGTCGAGGCCGTTAAGGGCCCGAAGATCCGCGGCATGCACTACAAGAACAAGACTGGCTACAAGCGCCGCTACGGCCACCGTCAGCCGCTCACTGTTCTGAAGATCACCGGCGTCTCCAAGTAAACCGCCGAAATTCCAATTAGCTTTTCCCTAGGAGAAAATCATGGCTACTAAGAAGGGTGCATCCAGCACCAGCAACGGCCGCGACTCCGAAGCTAAGCGCCTCGGCGTGAAGCGCTTCGGCGGCCAGCAGGTTAAGGCAGGCGAGATTCTCGTTCGTCAGCGCGGTACCTCGTTCCACCCGGGTGAGAACGTTGGCCGTGGCGGCGACGACACTCTCTTCGCTCTGAAGGCAGGCGCAGTCGAGTTCGGTACCCGCCGCAACCGCCGCATTGTCAGCATCGTTGAGAACAACTCCTAAGAACAACCTTCGGTTGTCCACATAGGATTACTGCAACGTTGAATTTGAGGCAGGTTTAACTGCCTTGCAGAAGAGCCGATTCCTTTCCCACTGCGAAAGGTAATCGGCTCTTTTGTTGTTTATGTCCTGTTTCGCGCCGTTAGGTTGCGAGGCAGCGTTTTGTTACCGCCTAGACTTCTGCCCGTCGGCTCGCTTAAATTAGGGCATTACTCCAGGCACTAGAAGATGGCTCTCCGCTCGGAAGTGTGTGTGATTTTATGTCTCGTTTTGTAGATCGTGTCGTGCTGCATTTGCAGGCCGGCGACGGCGGTCACGGCTGTAACTCGGTGCTGCGTGAAAAGTTCAAGCCACTGGGTGGCCCCGACGGCGGTAACGGTGGCCACGGTGGCGACATTGTGCTTGTGGTAGACCCCCAGATCCATACTCTGATGGACTTTCACTTCCACCCCCATATCAAGGCTGCCAACGGTAAGCCGGGCGCTGGCGATCACCGCAACGGCGCTCGTGGTGAGGATCTGGTTCTCGGAGTGCCGGAGGGCACGGTTGTGATGACCGAGGATGGGGAAGTGCTGGCGGACATGACCGGTAAGGGCGCCCGCTTCATTGCCGCTGAGGGCGGTTACGGTGGCCTGGGCAACGCAGCGCTGGCAAACAAGAACCGCCGTGCGCCGGGATTTGCTCTCCTCGGTGAGCCAGGTGAGGCCAAGGATCTTGTCTTGGAGCTCAAATCCATGGCAGACGTTGGACTGGTGGGCTTCCCGTCGGCCGGAAAGTCGTCGCTGGTCAGCACCTTGAGCGCTGCTAAGCCGAAGATTGGTGACTACCCATTTACCACGCTGCAGCCGAACCTGGGTGTAGTCAACGTTGGCTACGAGTCCTTCACCATCGCAGATGTGCCGGGTCTTATCCCGGGGGCTTCTGAAGGCCGTGGACTTGGGTTGGACTTCCTGCGTCACATTGAGCGCTGTGCTGTTCTCGTGCATGTGGTTGACGCTGCTGCTCTGGAGGGCGACCGCGATCCGGTCTCTGACATCAAGGCGTTGGAGACGGAACTCGCCAACTACCAGTCGGTGCTGAAGGCCGACGTGGGGCTTGGGGATCTCGCAGAGCGTCCCCGCGTCATCGTGCTGAACAAGATTGACCTGCCCGATGCTCGCGAAATGATTGACATGCAGCGCGAGGAACTGGAGAAGTTCGGCTGGCCAATTTTTGAGATCTCCACGGTGACGCACGAGGGGCTCAAGGAGCTGACCTACGGCCTGAAGGATCAGATCGCCGCCTACCGCAAGGCGCATCCGTTGCCGACAGAGCAGGAGCCCCGTGCGGTCATCCGTCCGGAAGGGGTGCGTGGCAAAAAGCGCGAAGGCGCGGACTTCACCATCGAACGCGATCCGAATACCCCAGACGGGTTCATTGTGCGTGGGCGTAAGCCGGAGCGCTGGATTAACCAGACGGACTTCGAAAACGACGAGGCAGTCGGCTACTTGGCTGACCGCCTGGCCAAGCTTGGTGTTGAAGATGCCCTGGCAAAGGCTGGGGCAACAGTTGGCTGCCCGGTGACGATTTCCTATCTCACCTTCGAGTGGTACCCGCAGCAGGTCGCGGGCACCGATGACTTCGTGCCGAGTGGTCGTGGTACCGACGATCGTCTCTATGTCAACGAACGCACCAGCGCCGAGCAGCGTAAGCGTGCATCGCAGGCCCGCCGTGGTCTGATTGACGAGTACGATTTCGGGGATGGCGAAGAGGCTATTCGCGACCGGTATTCATAGGCGCGGGCGCCAGCGTCGTCGGCAAGCGAAGACTTCAAACTTGCATTTTGCCATTGATTGTTTAAACAATTATATGGTCAGAATTAAATGAGACCGTCATGTTTTCCATCAGTGAAATGAGTGAGTCAGTTATCCCTTCCGACACCGTTGCCAACGATGTTGACGTCACTGGAGCAGATGTATTAGATGCCCCGGTAGCTACCGCGCCGAAGTCTGAATCGGACGCGCCGATTTCCCGTGAGGAGGTCGACGAGCTGCTTCACGACAATTCCGAGTCCACCGTCGCTGAGATTGAAAAGGCGACTGAGAATTTATCTCCGGGAACCAAAGGCGGTTTCGATTCCGAGACTCGTGAGGCAATTCGGACCGCGAAGCGTGTCGTGGTGAAGATTGGTTCTTCCTCGTTGACCGGATCTGACGGTCGTACCGATCCCGAGCGCATCGACTTCATCGCCGATGCTTTGGAGAAGCGTATGGGCATTAGCGATGTCATCGTTGTGTCCTCCGGTGCGGTGGCATCCGGAATGGGGCCGCTGGGGCTGACTTCGCGTCCCACTGATTTAGCGACCAAGCAGGCGGCTGCGGCTGTGGGGCAGGTGCGCCTGGCACAGGAGTGGGGACGCTCCTTCCTGCGGTATGGTCGCACTTCTGCACAGGTGCTTTTGACCTCGGACGATGCAGGTGTGCGTTCGCGTGCTCGCAACGCCCAGCGCACTATCGACCGCCTGCGCCAGCTGGGCGCGGTGCCAATTGTCAACGAAAACGACACGGTCGCGACCTCGGAGTTCCGCTTCGGCGACAACGACCGCCTCGCCGCGCTGGTCAGTCACCTGGCGTACTGCGATGCATTGATTCTGCTTTCCGACGTCGACGGCCTCTACGACCGCAACCCGGCCGATCCAGGTGCAACCTTTGTGCCGGAGGTGCGCAGCGGTAACGACTTGCGTGGTGTTATCGCTGGTGACGGCGGTGCGCTGGGCACCGGTGGTATGGCCTCGAAGGTCTCTGCCGCACGTCTGGCTTCGCGTGCGGGTGTGCCGGTGTTGCTGACTTCGGCGTCCAACATTGAGCGAGCACTGGACCAAGCAGATGTGGGAACCGCTTTCGCCGCGAAGGACAACCGCCTGAGCGCCTGGAAGTTCTGGATGCTCTACGCAGCGGACAGCTCGGGGCTGCTTCGCCTGGACGCCGGTGCGGTCGACGCCGTAACCCGCATGCGTAAGTCGCTGCTCCCGGTCGGTATTACCTCGGTTGACGGCGAGTTCTCCGCTGGTGACATCGTCGATCTAATCGGTCCTGGTGGTGAGGTCATCGGTCGCGGCGAGGTCAATTATGACTCCGAGGAACTGCTGGGCATGATCGGCTACCACACCGAAGAATTGCCGAATGACATGCAGAAGCCTGTCGTCCATGCCGACTACCTGTCGGATTTCGCTTCCCGCGCTTAGGAGGGTGTTGCGCTGAGAGCTGCAGCGCTTAAAGACGCATACCTCGGCGCGCCCGGATAGAGGTGCCTCGGCAAAGACTGGCCGAGTGCGGACTGGCTGGGGGAGGACTGGCTGAGTGCAGACTGCCTGGGTGAGGAACTTTCGGGCATAATCCTAAGTGTGTTATCGAAGATTATTGGCGTCATCGGCGAGTTGCTCTTGACAGCTGGAGTGCTGGTGGCGCTCTTCGCCTTTTATCTGCTGTACTGGTCTGGTCTTGAGACCGGGAAAGCTCAGCAGCAGGCTCGTGATGAGCTGCAGCAGGCATGGTCCACACCGGCGTCGGCTCCAGCTCCGGCGCCAGAAGGCACGGAGCCAGCTGTTGAGGGCTCCTGGATGCCTGGCTCCGCGGTGGCGTTGATTTCCGCTCCGAAGGCCGGTTTTAGCGATTTTGTCGTATTTGAAGGTGTCTCCCAGGAAGTTTTGCGCAGTGGCCCCGGCCATTATCCGGGCACAGCCCTGCCGGGGCAGGTGGGCAACAGCTCTTACGCCGCTCACCGTGATGGCCACGGAGCTCCCTTTGACAACATTGACCGCCTGCAGACGTGCGATGACATCACCGTAGAGACGCGTGATGCTATTTACCGCTACAAGGTATTGCCGGTCGACGGTATGGCTGGCGCAGGGGAAAGCTTCGACTGCGTGCCAGAAGGAACTAACGTCCCCGAGATTCCCGGCCAGCACATTGTCACTCCGGACCGGGCCGATGTCCTCAATCCGGTCGGTGACGCCACTCTACTTACGCTGACTACCTGCCATCCGCAGTGGGACAACACTCATCGGCTCATTATTCACGCGGTTCTCGCCGGTGTTGAGACCAAGGAGGTCAACTAGATGTACGCAGCTTTTTGGCGATCCCTGCCAGGGCCGTGGTGGGTGAAAGCGATCATCACCATCGTGATTGCCGTCATCGTGTTCCTGCTGTTGATGAATTACATCTTTCCTTGGGCTGCTGAGCTAATTCCCTCAAATGATGTCTCACTCTAGTTATGCTGGTAGGCATGACTGCTCAAACGAACGAAACTGCTAACACCAATCAACAGGGCATTGCCGAGGATTCGGCTCTTAGCCCGGAGCGTGCTGCTGAGCGCGCCGAGGTTTTAGATAAGGCACAGCGTGCCAAGGCTGTCGCGGGAGAGCTGTCGCGCTTTACGTCGGCACGCAAGAACGAGCTCCTGCTGGCCGCAGCAGACGCGCTGGTTGCCCGTACTGAAGAGATTCTGGTGGCCAATGCCAAGGACATCGAGGCCGGTAAGACCCGTGGTTTTAGTGACTCCCTGCTGGATCGCCTGCGTCTTGACGCCGATCGTGTTGAGGGTATTGCCGGTGGGCTTCGTCAGGTTGCGGCTCTGCCGGATCCGGTAGGCGAGGTGCTGCGCGGAAGCACTCTTCCCAACGGCATTAAGCTCTCCCAGGTCAGCGTCCCGCTGGGTGTGATGGGCATGGTCTACGAGGCTCGCCCGAACGTTACTGTCGATGCGTTTGGTCTGGCGCTGAAGTCGGGCAACGTGGCCTTGCTGCGCGGCTCCAAGTCCGCTGTCCATTCCAACACGCAGCTGGTCGCGGTTTTGCGTGAGGTGCTGGCCAACCACGATGCGCCGGAGGACCTTGTCCAGCTGCTGCCGTGTGAGACCCACGATTCAGTGCAGGATCTCATCACAGCTCGCGGCCTGGTTGACGTGGTGATTCCGCGCGGCGGTGCCGGTTTGATTGAGGCCGTTGTGACGAAGGCAACGGTGCCGACCATCGAGACCGGTACCGGTAACTGCCACATCTACATCGATGCCTCCGCCGACGTTGACGAGGCGATTGCGCTGATGATTAACGGCAAGACCCGCCGTCCGAGCGTCTGTAACGCTACTGAAACGGTTCTCATTGACTCGGCGTTGTCCACGCAGGATCAGGTGCGCATTTTGGACGCGCTTGCCGACGCGGGGGTTGCGGTCCACGGCGATGTCGATAACCTGGCGGCCTCTGGGTGGACTGGTGAGGTTATTCCTGCGACGGCGGAAGACTGGTCGGATGAGTACCTCTCGCTAGACATTGCCGCGCGCATTGTCGACGGTGTGGTGGCCGCGACGGATCACATCACTGAGTACTCCTCGGGACACACGGAAGCTATCTCTGCACGTGACTGGGGAGTGTGCCAGGAGTTCGTCGACCGCGTTGATGCCGCCGCCGTCAGCGTCAATGCCTCCACTGCGTTCACCGATGGTGAGCAGTATGGTTTCGGCGCAGAGATTGGTATTTCCACTCAGAAGCTGCACGCCCGTGGCCCGATGGGGCTGCCGGAGTTGACCAGCAGCAAGTGGGTTCTGGCTGGTCGTGGACAGACTCGTCCGTAGTGCCCAGGTAAAGTGCCAGTCATGATTAAGCGCAAGAAAAGTGTGCGGTCGCGAGTACATGCCGCGTTGACAGCAAAGTCGGCGGAAGCGCCGCGGCAGCGCATTGGCGTGATGGGGGGCACTTTTGATCCCATCCACAATGGTCACCTGGTTGCCGCCAGCGAGGTGGCAGATCGTTTTGACCTCGACTTTGTGCTTTTCGTGCCCACGGGTGAACCGTGGCAAAAGCGCGGCCGAAAGGTCTCTCACAGCGAAGATCGCTACCTGATGACGGTCATTGCCACCGCGTCAAACCCGCAGTTTTCGGTCTCGCGGGTTGATATTGACCGGCCGGGTGCGACCTATACCGTCGATACGCTGCGGGATTTGAAGGTCATCTATCCCGACGCGGATCTGTTCTTCATTACCGGTGCCGATGCGCTGCAGAAGATTATGACGTGGCGGGACTGGGAGGAGATGTTCGACGCAGCAACGTTCGTCGGCGTCACTCGCCCAGGAGTTCACCTGCGTGCAGAGGACCTGGAGGGGATTGACGCCTCGCGGTTACACCTCATCGAGATTCCCGCGATGGCTATTTCTTCCACCGACTGTCGAAAGCGGGCGGAGGCAGGACGCCCTGTGTGGTACTTGGTGCCGGATGGCGTGGTCCAGTACATCGCTAAGCGTGGTCTGTACCAGTCTGCTGAGGGCACAGTTGGCTCTGTGGGCCCCGCATCGGTGAACTCGACCTCCGAGGACACGGCGCCGGTGGATGCGGCATCGGTGGATGCGAAGTCCGATACCGACGACTGAAAGTTAGCAAAATCCCGCTGAGACGGTAAGTTACAAGTACAAACGCTGTTTTTCACGACTTTTTTAATCACAAGGAGCTGAAGTCTTTCGTGACTGCACAACCACGCGCCATTGAGCTGGCGACCGCCGCGGCTAAGGCCGCCGATAGCAAAAAGGGTGAGGACGTCGTTGTTCTCGATGTCTCTGGCCCAGTGGTGATTACGGACGCATTCGTCCTGGTCAGTGCTGACAATGAGCGTCTGGTTGCCGCAATCGTCGACGAAATTGAGGACGATCTGCGTGACCTCGGCGCAAAGCCGGTTCGCCGCGAAGGTGTCCGTGAGGGACGTTGGGCGCTGCTGGATTACGGCGACATTGTCGTGCATGTCTTCCGCAGTGAAGAACGCGACTTCTACGGCCTGGATCGACTGTGGCGCGACTGCCCGCGCATCGAGGTCGAAGGCGTCGAGCAGCCGAGCAACGAGGACGGCGAAGATTTCGCCCGCCATGCTCGTTCCATCGACGAGATTCCGCTGGCTGCCGAAAACCCGGACACGGACGAGTTTTAACTGTGGCGGGCTCACGCGAGGCACATGTTGCCGCTCGACGTCGCCTGATTATGCTGCGGCACGGGCAGACGTCGTATAACGCTACCGGTCGCATTCAGGGACAGCTGGACACGCAGCTTTCCGACGTTGGCCGCGAGCAAGCCCGTACTGCGGCGCAGTACCTGGCGGAGGCTGAACCGCGAATCACAAAAATCGTGTCCTCCGACCTGACCCGGGCAGCTGACACCGCCCGCGCGCTAGCTGAGGCCACCGGCGCAGAGTTGAGTTTTGATAAGCGCCTGCGTGAGACCAACCTCGGTGAATGGCAAGAGCGCACCTATGACGAGATTGACTCCGCGTTTCCCGGTATGCGTGACCACTGGCGTCATAACCTCAACTGGGCACCCAAGGGCGGCGAGACCCGCTTTGAGGTCTCCAACCGAATGCTGGCAGTCATTGCTGAGCTAGCAGCTAACCCCGATTGGGAGTCGGACACCTTTGTGCTCGTGTCCCACGGTGGTGCCATTGCTGCCGCTACCGCAGCCCTGCTGCAGCTGCCGCGCGACTATTTCAGCACGTTTAACGGCCTGGGCAACACTGCGTGGGTTGAAATGGAGCAACGCACGCGCGTCAATGGTGAGACCTCTTGGTACTTGAATGCTTTTAATGCGAAGGTTCGCGCGCGGGAGTCGCAGGTTTCTGATTCTTCAGGGGGCCGCCATGCCCGGTGACGGTCGCGTTCGCATTGTTGTCGATGACACCGCGTGCCTGATGCCCGAGGTTGCCCGCAAGCTCGATATCACCGTGGTTCCCATCGGCCATGACATCAATGAAGACGCCGTCACCACGTCGGCAGTCAGTCCGCTGAAGCTGTGCGCCGCGTATGCGCGTGCGCTGGAACGCTCCAACCAGGACGGCTCTGACGCTGGCGTTGTTGCCCTGCATCTTGGCAAAGGAATGTCCGCGACCTGGTCTAATGCTGTCACCGCTGCTGGTGCACTGGACCGCGTGACCGTTATCGACACCGACACCGTAGGGGCTGGAGTCGGTGCCGCTGCCATCGCGGCAGCTAAGGCAGCGAGGGCCGGGGCCAGTCGTGATGAGGTGGCCGATGTAGCCCGTGATGTGCTGCAGCGCTATCGACTCTGGTTGTTTGTACCAAAGCTTGATTCGCTGCGCCGTGGTGGTCGCATCTCCGCGGGCCAAGCGATGCTCTCTACGGCTCTCGCTATCAAGCCCATCGTCGGCATTAAAGATGGCTCACTGGCACTCGTCGCCAAGTGCCGCACAGAAGCGAAGGTCAAGCAGCGGATGGTGGATTTTGCCACGAAGATGGTGCGGTCTGCGTCATCGACGAACCGTCCGCCTGCAGTATTGCTGCATCATTCCGACGCGCTTGACGACGTCCACGAGCTCCAGGCCATGCTTGCCGAAGAGCTACCCGACGATACCCGGTTTAGAATCCTGGATTTGCCGGAGTCGCTTGCTGCTCATGTCGGGCAGGGAGCCTATGCAGTTGGCATGGTTTCCGGTGGCTCGATCGATTCGGATGCCATGGATTTTGAAGCAGAGATGGGAGTAACTGCGCTGCTCCACAGTGTGGAGGAGAGTGACGCGGCTGCTGTTGAAGCTGAGGTTACCGACGCGGTGGAAGATGATTCCGGGAACATAGGCAATTCCGGTGACTCTGCTGACATGGAAGGGGCGGATGGCTCCGTTGGTTCAGCTGAAACTGCTGATACCACTGACTCGGATGAACCAATCACCGATCAGGCTGTGGTGAAGGTAGTTGAGAATCCGGCGGCTAGTCGCAACCGCAATAAGCGTATCCATCGCACAGTCGTGACTAATGAACAGGGAATTCCGCTTTTCACCACGGCTGTTTCTAAATTGCCAACGTGGAGTGAGAACCGCCAAGCAGCCCTGGATAAAGCTGAGCGCCTGGCGAAGGCTATCTCTGATTTGGCGCTGCGCGATAAGTCCGATCCCGAGGGAGCTGTATTTGGCAACGAAGGGGAGAAATCGCAGGAGTCGTCGTCAAGCGACAAGCGTGATGATGACGGCGATGAGACGAAGATATAGCGGCTGAACTGAGCAGATGATGTGACCTGTGGATAACCTCCACAGGTCATTTTTTATCCACAGATGACGCTTCGACAGGTGCTTTCGCGGGAGTGCGGTGTGGGGCGGGGCGCTAGTGTGCGCATTGTGACGAATTTGCGGAATCGGCTGGCGGACTACCTGGAGCCGATTGATCAAGACAAGCGCATGGCGGTGGACTTTTCCGTGCGCCGGACGGTGGTGACGCCGCGGGTGGCGATGGCCGCGTGCATTGTGATTGCGGTGTTGGCCCTGGGAGCAATTGCGGCGGTGTTATGGCCGTCGTCGCCGCAGGTAGAGATGCCAGTGGTGCAGGACGCGGCTGTCGCGGGGACGACACCGGAGACGACCGAAACCTCAGCGGAGACGCCGGGTGGTCCGGGGAAGGAGACTAACGCTCAGGCACAGGCGGGGCCGTTGATTGTGTCGGTGGTGGGGTTGGTCGTGAATCCAGGCGTGGTGGAGGTGCCAGCGGGCGCGCGGGTGGTGGAGGCAATTGAGCGTGCGGGTGGGCTTTTACCGGAGGCTAATCCTGCCAGTGTGAACCTGGCGGCACCGTTGGTTGATGGCCAACAGATTGTGGTCGGGACAGCGCCGTTGCCAGCAGGGACGGCGGAGGGCGGGGCCGATGTTTCTGGCGGTTCTGGCGCCGGTGCTGCAGGCGGGGCTGGCCCGGGCGGCTCGGACGGACAGATCAACATCAACACCGCTACTGCTACTCAGTTGGAGGAATTGCCCGGAATCGGCCCCGCAACGGCGTCCAAAATCATCGACTTTCGAGAAAAGAACGGGCCTTTTGCGAGTATCGACGCACTTGAGGAGGTTCCGGGAATCGGCCCGGCGAAGGTAGAGGCTCTGCGCGATGTCGCCACCGTCTGACCTGCGCGCTCGTGCTGGGCTCGATGTGCGGCTAGTGCCAGCAGCGGTGTTGGCGTGGGCGACTGCGGTGGCAGTGATCATGCGCCCAGAATGGGCGATAGTTGTGGCACCGTGCGCAATCGTGACTGCGGTGGTGCTGCCGTGGGCGTGGCAGCGGTGGTCGTGGCGATGGGGAAGAGGCGCGGTGACATCCGGCTGGCGAGCGATCGCCACTATCCTGGTGCCAGCTGTGTCGGTGGCGAGCGTTGCGGTAGCCACGCGAATCCGCATAGCGCGAGCCCGAGCCCACGAGCTCCATCACGACATTGGCAGGATGGCGAAAGTGCAGTTGCGCCTGGTCACGGAGCCGAAAGCAACCGAATTCGGGGCGAGTGCAAAGGCGCGCATCGAGGGTCTTCCTGGGCAGGTGACGGTTTTTGGCGACGAGTCACTGTTGTCGGTCACGAGAGACACCGTAGTTGAATCCACAGCCGGTATACGTGCGGCCAGCAAACCCTGCATCAGCGGAATCCAGCTGAATCTACGCGGAGATGTTGAGGTCATTGCGCCACCACAGGGGCTTGCCGCTGACGTGAGGCAGCAGCTCTTTGACTCGGCGCAGAATCTCCCCTTTGGCCCCGACCGCCTCATACCCGCCATGGCCATCGGCGATGAGCGCGGTTTCACCCTCGCTGACGGCGACATGATGACTGCTTCCGGGCTTTCACATCTGTCGGCCGTCTCTGGAGCCAACGTTGCACTTGTTGTCGGGGCTGTCGTGGCGGTCTTCTCCTGGGCTGGACCGCGAGTGCGAGTCGCAGTCGCCACGGTTGCCCTGTATGGGTTTGTAGCAATAGTGGGCACAGAACCCTCAGTGCTACGCGCAGTGGTCACCGGCTGCATTGGGCTGTTGGCTATTCTCGTAGGACGAGCTGGCCAAGCGATCGCGGCGCTATCGGCTGGCATTATTGGGTTGATTCTCCTGGCACCAGACCTATCGGTATCAGTGGGCTTCGCCCTCTCGGTCGCAGCCACCGCCGGGCTAGTCCTTCTTGCCGAGCCCCTTGCCAGACGTCTGTCCGCCACCACCGTTATGGGGACTTGGCCCGCCCCAGTAGTTCGCGCCGTCGCCGTATCGATTGCCGCACACGTGGTCACCATGCCCGTATTGGCGCTTCTCATCGGCGAAATCAGCCATATCTCACTGTTGGCGAATCTGCTCGCCGCGCCCGCCGTCGCACCCGTTACTATCGCTGGTTCGCTCGCTGCCGTTGCCGCCGCATTGCATCTCAATTGGCTGGTCAGCGCTCTGCTCTGGTGTGCTGCACCATGCGCGTGGTGGATCTATCAGGTCGCACGCCTTACTGCAGATATCGTCACGCCCGCCACTGGAACGGTCACGTTGGTCGTCTCCTGCACGCTTACACTTACATGCTTGACGACGCTTTGGGCGTGGCCCCGTCTTGCGCTTCGCGCTGGGGCCTGTGCTGCTGTCTTGGCAGCCGGTAGCCATGCCGTTATTTGGGTGTTCGGCCTCGATATTGCGCGTGCCCCACAGGGGTGGAAGCTAGCCGCCTGTGCTGAGAAAAACCAGATTGTTCTCATTCACGCGGGCGCTGTCGAAGGACCCGTCAGCCATGGCGCTTCTGTAGACCGCTCTGCGCGAAATCCGGACAGCAGCTCTGCACCAACCTCGCTCAGCCGGCAGTGCCGAATTGCCCTCAGAATCACCGAGGAAATGACATGGCATGCCCAGGGGCTCGATCCAGCCGTTGATAATCCCACGACAGGAACCGTGGTGGTGGAGTCCCCTTCGTATATCGCTGAGGCCGTGAGCGGCAGAGTTCCCCAAACACGCAGCTCACCGCAGTGGTTTGTCGCCCGCGAGTGTGGTCCGCGCGTGCGAGAAATCGTAATGACCCCCGAGCACATTCCTGTGGTGTGTCCACAGCGAGATGGGCCACAAGCTCTCTATTCGAATGGTGACGTTTGGCGAGGGAGGTGAAATCCGGGCTGTCCCGTAGGCTAGAAATAACAGTCGCAGGAATCAACGCGGAAAAGAGGTCGGGATTGAGCGCCGTCGCACCCGTGAATTTGATTGTGGGCAAAGAGGAGCTGCTGAAAGACCGCGCCCGCCTCGCCATTGTCGCTGCCGTCCGCGCGCAGGCAGCAACGGAGTCCGATCCGGGCGGACGCTCGGTGCCTGTGACCACCATCCGCGCAGGGGACATGACCACTGTCGATGCCGTGGAGCTCTTCAGCCCCTCGTTGTTTGGGGATGACCGCATTGTGGTTGTCACCGACTGCCAGGATGCGGGTAAAGAACCCGCCAAGCTGTTGATGGATTCTGTTAAAGATCCCGCGCCGGGCATCACGTTGATTCTCCTTCACACCGGTGAGGGACGTCAGAAGAAGATGGTGGCTGACCTGCGTAAGCTAGGCGTCCGCTTTTTCGAAGCACAACCGCTCAAGAGAAACGACTTGCCCGGTTTCGTCGGCGAAGAGTTTGCTGCACACGGGGTTAAGGTGCGTCGCGACGTCATTGATACCGTCCTGGATGCGGTCGGTTCGGACCTCCGCGAGTTGGCCACTGCCATTTCCCAGCTCTGTGCAGATACTGCGGGCAAGGTCACCTCGGAAGCAGTTCGCACCTACTACGGCGCGTCGGCGGAGGTCTCGGGCTTTGAGATTGCCGAGCTAGCACTGCGCGGTCGCGGTGGGGAAGCGTTGGCCAAGATGCGTCGTGCCTTGCAGCTGGGCATGGCACCGGCACTGCTGTCGGCTGCAATCACGGGAATGGTCGGTGATGTAGCTCGGCTCCACGGCGCGCGTGGTGTCAATGCGCGTAGAGATGCCCACCGCTATGGCATGCCGCCGTGGAAGTTGGAGAAAACACAGCGGTTAGCTTCAGCCTGGTCAACCCCTGCGGTTGCTCGCGCTGTGGTTGTCGCGGCACAGCTGGATGCGGACACGAAGGGAGCCTCGTCGACACCGGAGCTGTCGCTGGAACAGTCGGTGCTTCGTATCGCGGAGCTGGCGTATTCGTCCCATCGGCGTTAAATAGTTCGGGTCCCCGTGGGAGCTTCAGTTCAGTGACTTGCCTCGATACTTAGCCGCATTTACGTCACGTTGATTCTTCGCTATGCGAGCTCGAAGGAAGATGCAGCCGGGTTAGACAGCGTGTCCTGAACCGGGCAGTGGGATTCGACAAAGTCGAGGAGTGCAACTAGTTCTTCCCTCGTGTTGTCGGCATCAATGTGGAAGCGGGTGTGGATCTCGGAGAAACCAATCTTTGCCTCCGGGGTCTTCCCCATGAATCCGTCTGGGTCGAGCACACCAGAGCATTCAACCTTGACATCGTTGAGCTTGATGCCCTGGGCAGCGGCGAATGAGCGGACGACGATGCACTTGCAGGCGCCGAGGGCTCCGAGCAGCGCCTCGACCGGGTTCATGCCCTTGTTGGTTCCCCCGAGGTCAGTCGGCTCGTCCAGGGTGAAGCTCATGTCGCGAGAGGTCACCGTGGTTTCGAGGTTGGTAGGGGCGTGCGCAACGGTCGTGAAAGTTGTCTTCGGCATGAGTTTCCTTCCTGTAGAAATTGTGCTGTCCGCATGTGCTGGCCGCAGGTTGGTGTGCTGGAACCGAAGCGATGGAAATCAACAACCAACAGTGTGGGAGGCGGGGTCCACGGCCAGCCCAACGGGCTGCAAATGTGAAACTGTGTAAGTTTATAGCACTTTCAAGCCATTTTTCAGGCCATTTTTGTCATAAACGCAGTCAGTAACTCGCATCGGCCCGCCGTCGCCAAACATAAACGCAGTCAGTAACTCGCATTGGGATTAAATAAGAAAAACCGCCTCCCGCCACATTCCGAATTGAAAATCGGAAAATAGCAGAAAGCGGTTAACTTTCACGGTGCAAGCGCGGCGTAAAAGCAGTGCTCGCACGACGCAAGCGCAGCGCTGAAACAGCCGCTGCAACAGCACAGCTCACAGCGCCAAAAGGGAATTAGCCCTCCAGCTTGTTGAAAGCCTTAGCCATACCGGACTTCTTGTTAGCCGCAGTGTTGCGGTGGAAGACGCCCTTGGTGACAGCCTTGTCCAGCTTGCGGGATGCAACGCGCAGCTGAGCCTCAGCAGCAGCCTTGTCGCCAGCCTCAACAGCAGCCTTGAACTTGCGGATCTCAGTGCGGACTGCAGAGCGGATTGCCTGGTTACGCAGGCGAGCCTTCTCGTTGGTCTTGTTGCGCTTGATCTGGGACTTGATATTTGCCATCGTGAATACCTCTTGTATCCGTAGTAGTTGGAATTGTTACCGCCCGCCACCAAGAAAAGTCCTGATCACAGTGCATATCATGCTGTACAATCATCGCCGGTCAAACTAATCAACCAGCGAGATCACACCGCGCACTGCGCTTGTACGACGATGAAAACGCGAACCCAAGGTCCTGCCCGCGCTCGCCGTAAAGGAACACAACGGTAAACAACTTGCAGAATCTTAGCAAACAGCGCTGCCTAATACCAGCCACTGCCTAATTCCAGCCGTAGTCCCCGCGCAGTCGGGCGGCGATGAGCTCGAAGCGCCTGCGGGGCATCATCGCACCTGCGCGGCGAATGCCTGATTCCGGGATGAGCAAGATGCGGTCCATGCGAACCCAGGATGGCTTGGGGTCTTCATTCCAGAACCCGCTGCCGATAAACTGCCACTCCGGTTGCTCGCTGTGCTCGGTGCGAGTGGAAATCAGCATGCCCAGAAGGTACTGGTCATGGCGGCCAACCACGACAACTGCGCGCTCCCGCAAGGCGGCGTCTTCGCCTTCGAGTTGCAATGGAATCCACACCACTTCGCCGGGGTCGGCTTGGCCATCCATGTCGGGGCTGTACACGATCGTGCGGGCTAGTTCCGCGGTTGGACGCGCGATGGTCACCGGGTCTCGCAGGCGAAGTAGGGCCTCCTTGGACTCGTCGGAAAGCGAGGTGTCCTGAGCGAGCCCAAGTTGCGTGTTGAGCTTAAACAGCGCCTCATCGAGTGTGTCGGGGCCGCGGAACCACTCGGTACCGGCGAAAAGACGCGCGCTGATGCGATTACGCAGGCGGCGTGGCCAGCTTTCGCGTTCATTTTGATCGGTGGACGAAGTGGAGCTCATGAAATCTAAGTCTAGAGGTTTAGTGCGGAGGGAATCGATAGGTAAGATTGTGCGTGATTGTATTTAAGCCCGGCTGGTCGGTTTTCGAGGCCGGCGCATATGGGTCGGCCAACGCCGCGCCCCAATGCCCATAACGTCTTTATTTTTCGGAGTAGACCCAACGTGACCAAGAATTTTGCGGAGCAGACTTTTACGGACCCTTCACGGATTCGAAATTTCTGCATCATTGCGCACATTGACCACGGTAAGTCCACCCTGGCGGACCGAATTCTGCAGCTCTCGGGTGTTGTCGAGGCGCGCGACATGCGCGATCAGTACCTCGACAACATGGATATTGAGCGCGAACGAGGCATTACCATTAAGGCTCAGAACGTGCGCCTGCCGTGGGTTCCGCGCACAGGTAAGCACGCAGGCGAAGAAATCGTCCTGCACCTGATTGATACGCCGGGTCACGTTGACTTCACCTACGAAGTCTCGCGTGCGCTGGAGGCGTGTGAAGGCGCAATTCTGCTGGTCGACGCTGCTCAAGGCATCGAAGCGCAGACACTGGCCAACCTGTACCTGGCCATGGAAAATGACCTGGAAATCATCCCGGTACTGAACAAGATTGACCTTCCAGCCGCGGATCCGGATAAATACGCGGAGGAAATTGCGCACATCATCGGCTGTGAACCGGAAGATGTCATGCGTGTTTCGGGCAAGACAGGTGAGGGCGTTGAGGAAATGCTCGACCGTGTCTGTGAGCTCATTCCAGCGCCGGTCGGCGACCCGGAGGCACCTGCCCGTGCGCTGATTTTTGACTCGGTCTACGACACCTACCGCGGTGTGGTCACCTACATCCGTGTTGTTGATGGTCAGCTCAAGCCGCGTGAAGTCATTCAGATGATGTCCACCGGCACCAAACACGAGCTGTTGGAAATCGGCGTCGTCTCACCGCAGCCGAAGAAGTGTAAGGGTCTTGGCGTCGGCGAGGTCGGTTACCTCATCACTGGTGTGAAGGACGTTCGTCAGTCCAAGGTTGGTGATACCGTCACGCTGAACGCCACGCCGGCGGAGGAGCCGCTGGAAGGCTACGAAGAGCCAAAGCCGATGGTCTACTCCGGCCTGTTCCCGATCTCTCAGGCTGACTATCCCGACCTGCGTGATGCGTTGGAAAAGCTTCAGCTTAACGACGCTTCGTTGACATTCGAACCGGAGACCTCGGTGGCCCTTGGTTTTGGTTTCCGCGGTGGCTTCCTGGGCTTGCTGCACATGGAGATTACCCGCGCCCGCCTAGAGCGCGAGTTTGACCTGGATCTGATTTCGACGGCCCCGAACGTTGTCTACCGAGTTGTCACCGAGGACGGCTCTGAGGTCACCGTTCACAACCCGAGTGACTGGCCGGAGGGCAAGCTCCGCGAAATTTACGAGCCGATGGTCAAGTGCACCATCGTTGTGCCGAGTGAATTCGTTGGCCCCACCATGGAGCTGTGCCAGCAGAAGCGCGGCGAAATGGGCGGTATGGACTACCTGTCCGAGGATCGCGTGGAGCTGCGTTACAAGATGCCACTGGGTGAGATCATCTTCGACTTCTTCGACATGCTGAAGTCCCGCACTAGGGGTTATGCTTCGCTGAACTACGAAGACGCCGGCGAGCAGATTGCGGACCTGGTCAAGGTGGACATTCTCCTGCAGGGCGAGGCTGTCGATGCGTTCTCCGCGATCGTCCACCGCGACAACGCCCAGTGGTACGGCAACAAGATGACCAAGAAGCTGCGCGAGCTAATCCCCCGCCAGCAGTTCGAGGTCCCGGTTCAGGCGGCAATCGGTTCGAAGATTATCGCCCGCGAGAACATCCGTGCACTGCGCAAGGACGTTCTTGCCAAGTGTTACGGCGGCGACATTTCCCGTAAGCGCAAGTTGCTGGAGAAGCAGAAGGCCGGTAAGAAGCGTATGAAGAACATCGGTTCGGTCTCGGTGCCTCAGGAAGCATTCGTGGCTGCGCTGTCGACCGACGAGGGCGGTAAGTAGAGGGGAAACTGCATGCCACGGAAGCGGAAGAAACTGGTCGAGGACTTCGAAGAGCTGCTCGAAGCCGGTGACATGGATGCGCTGAAGGCCGTCTATGACGCTTGCGCACTCAACGCAGTTTTCGGATACAGCAAGGACACTGCACTAGCGCTCCGTGGCACCCCGCCGGAGCTCATGCGCTGGCTAATCGACCAGGGAATCGACGTCAACACCGAGAACCGCTTCGGTAAAACCGCCCTGGCAGAGCACGCAAGCCGGGGCGATACCGACAAGATGAAAGTCCTGCTCGAATGCGGTGCTGACATCGAAGCTGGCAAACACTGGCCTCTATTCCAGGCAGCGAAGAGCCATCAGCCCAAGGCCATTGCGTTGCTGTTGGAAAATGGCGCTGACCTTCACCGCGAGAACCGCCTCGGTCACGGCCGGACAGCGTTCAAAGAGGCCGTCGCTACCGCCGATATCGATTCCCTCAGTCGAGTCCTAGCGAGTATCGAGGTGCTCCTGGACGCGGGTTCGGAAATCGACGACGAAGCTCGCGAAGAGTTCACTAAGTTCGGTCGCCGCTACAACCGCCTGTCAGACAAGCAGCGCGACAAGTACCAGCCAGTCATGGATCGACTATATGAGCGCATCGGTGCTGACCGCCCGCAGGAAATCACGCCTCACGACGGCCACAGCGACATTATTGTCCCCGCAGACAAGTCGATCAACGGCCAGTTCCGATACCTCTGGAACTACCTGGTGCCGGGTGGTGGCCCAGCCGCGACTGTGCAGGGCGAAGTTATCCGCATCGTGGGCCGGCTCGGGTACGAAGCGCTGGAGATGGGCTACGTCAACTGGGACGAAGACTATGCCAAGATGATCGACTTCTGGCTGGAGACGGTTGGGGCCGCCGAGGATGCCATGGCCGTCGTAAAGCAGCGCAAAGCTGGTGAGGCGGACATTGATGCGCTGACGGAGGCGACAATCGAGTGGGTTACAGAGCACCCGCAGCCGATTGCGTTGGGCGAGGTCCCGTACCGGCGCTAACTCCCAAGAAGCTAACCCCGGTTTGGTGTTAAAAATCTGTTAATGGTTAGCCACTGCATCAATCGGTAGTGTCAGCCGATATCTTTGATGGGTGGAATCCGTATACCTAACAGCAATACTGTTTTCGATTATCGGCGGACTCGGTGCGTCGTTGCTTCGGCTGCCGCCGCTGATTGGTTTCCTTGGGGCCGGTTTTGCCGTTCATGCAATGGGGCTTGAGGAAATCCCGTTCATTGATTCGCTGGCCGAGCTTGGTGTTACCACCTTGCTGTTCACAATCGGTCTGAAGCTAAATCCGAAGGATATCGTGGCGCCACGAGTGGTCTTTTCGGGGCTTGGCCACGCGTTTTTAAACACGGTAGTTTTTGCCGTGCTGTTCGGTGTCGCCAGTTTCTTGCCGCTGCGTGAGCTCACGGGACTGTCGGTGACCGCGCTAATTTACATCGGCATCGCGACTTCATTTTCGTCGACGGTGTTTGTGATGAGCCACTTGGAGGAGCAGAACCGCGGTGCTTCGGCCATCGGACGTATCGCGATTGGTGTACTCATTCTGCAGGACATCATTGCGGTCGGCGTGCTGGTGGCATCGTCGGGTAAGACCCCGGAGCTGTGGGCGCTGGCGCTGCCACTATTGTTCTTCATTCGCCCGCTGGCGGCGCGGCTTCCCAACCGCATGTTCCGCACTGAGCTGCTGGTTCTCACCGGTATTGGTATTGCAGTGGCTTCTTACTCGGCTTTCGAACTGGCAGGGCTCTCTGGCTCGCTGGGGTCCCTGGTCGCCGGTATTCTGCTGTCTTCGCACCCAATTTCTGACCGTCTGTCGGAAGCACTGATTAGTATTCGTGAGCTACTGCTGGTCGCGTTCTTTATCGAGATTGGTCTCGGTGGTCTGCCAAGCGCGGGCGGCTACGTCATCGCTGCGATTATGGTGCTGTTCCTGGTGTTCAAGGCCACTATCTTCATCTGGATTCTCAAGCGCATGGGACTGTCGCTGCGCACGAGTGCGCTGGCGGGGCTGACGTTGAGTAACTACTCGGAGTTCGGCCTAATTGTGATGGCGGCGGCGACGCAACAGGACATTCTGCCGGAAGAATGGACCTCGATTATGGCAGTCGCCGTGGCGGGTAGCTTCATTGCCAGCTCGCTGATGGCCCCGCACGAAGACAAGATTGTCAGCTTCCTGCAGAAGTTCGTCCCAGAAACCCCAGAGGACCGCCTGGTGCCAGAAGAGGCAAAGGTCATTATTGATAACGCTGATGCTCTCATCATGGGTATGGGGCGAGTCGGCGTTGGTGTCTACGGCAGGTTGGTCAACGAGTACGGCATGAACGTCTTCGGTGTTGATTTCGACGAGGATCGCATCGAAGAGCTGCGCGAGCAGGGCTACCAGGTCATCCCAGGCGATGTGACAGACCCAGAGCTCTGGCACCACATCGAGTTGGAGAAGAAACCAGCGCTGTACGTGTTGGCGCTGTCTGAGCACGCTGAGACCTACGCGATGATTCAGAACATCCGTAAGCAGGACACCGAAGCCGTGGTTGCTACCACCACTAAGGTGCAGAGGTTTAAGGATCAGCTTCTCAACGTTGGTGCTGACATGGCCGTCTACCTCTACGACGGTGCTGGCGAGGAGCTCGCCGACCGTGCAGTGGAGACGCTTAAGCAGCGGTCTTAGTCGCATCCGTTAAATACGGCAAACAACAAGCCAGCCGATTCGTTCGGCGATAAGCTGATTTCATGTCAGTCACCCAAAACCAGATGCCCGCGAGTCCTATTCGATCCAGTCGCAGTGCGATGTTTCGGATGACCGCGGGCCTTGCTGTTGTCATGCTCGGAACTCTCGTCGGCTGCTCATCTTCAGATTCCGAAGATGCCGCCGCATCACAAAGCAACAATGATCAGAGTGAGGTGCAGTCGCAATCGACGTCGGCAAGCGAGGGCGATAATCCGAAGATGCCGTCGCCGACGAAGGGGACAAGCGCCGACAGCATCGGATTTGATGAAAGCGCCTACCAGAAAATTGACGTTCAGCGGTTTAGCCAGAACGGAATCAAGGCGTTCTACGTCACGCTAGACGGGAAAAAGAGCGAGTGTTTCTACTCAGACGGCGCGGTGACGTGCATCGGTAAGGCTGATTCGTCGATTCCCGACGTGGAGGTTCCGCCGTTCCCACCACAGTCGCCGGGCGCAATCATGCTGAATACTTCAGGTGCCGCGTACACGCTCGTCGAAGGGGTACCGCCGGCTCAGGAAGAGCTTGACGACGGCCAATGGACGAGCTTCGGCACCGCTGCGTGTGCGAAGACGGATGCGAACAAGCTGGTGTGCCAGTCGGATAACGCGGCCTTTGCCATCGAAGGCAAGGACAAGAATATTCGCACCTCCGGCAAGGTTTTCGATTCCGTCGAGGAACTCATGGCCCAGGGGAGTGAGCCGGCGAGGGGCTACAGTCAGGGCACGGATGCACTTGTTCAGGGGCCGATGATGTGCGGTGCCATGGAGGGCCATCGTCTGGCGGAAGTGGTCAAGGGCGAGATGACCTGCGCTGAGGCCATGGATGTGTTGGATCGGTACGACGCAATCAAGGACACTGAGGGCGGTGGCAACACCCTGACCGCTCAAGTAGGGGACTGGACCTGTAGCTCTCCGACGGCGGCGAGGTCAGAAGAGCTGCAGGCTGTAACGGTGTGTGAGGACCCGGAGCGTGGCTTGGAAGTCCGTGACCCCGTGACGGGCTAGCAGGGCTGCCGTGGCTAACCTCACTTTCAGATAAGCCTAAGCTGGAACTATGACTGATTTATATCTCGTGCGGCACGGCGAAACTGAGTGGTCGCGCACTGGGCAGCACACGTCGGTAACTGATCTTCCTCTGACTGACAACGGCCGGGAAGAAGCGAAGGCTCTCAACGGCTGGCTGGATCCGAAGGACTTTGGGCTAGTGCTGGCATCACCCCGCCAGCGCGCCCAGGAGACCGCTCGATTGGCAGGGTTCCACGACTTCGAAGTCGAAGAGGATCTTGCGGAATGGTTCTACGGCGACTACGAGGGGATTACCTCGAAGGAAGTGCAGAAGACTGTTCCCGACTGGCAGATTTGGACTCACGGTGTGCCCAATGGCGAAACCGCGGAGGAAGTCCGTGAACGGGTTGAGCGCGTGGTCAAGAGGGTGCGCGAATCCCGCGAAGACAAGGCGATTTTGTTCGCCCACGGTCACTCGCTGCGTGCACTCACCACGGCCTGGCTAGAACTGCCCATTGCACTTGGCCAGTCCTTCCCGTTGAATACCGCATCCCTATCCGTGCTTGGTCGCTACCATGACCGACCTGCGGTTCTGCGCTGGAACCTCTCGCGGGGATTGTAGCGGCGTTGTACAGGTGTCTCGGTGAATTCGCCGATGCCATTCAAGCCGCCAACGCCGTCAAGCTCTGTAAGAGGTGCCTGTGAATCACAATTCCGATGCTTTCGCCCGCGTAGTCGACCGTGCCCGCGGCGTGCTCTATGGCCAGGTCATCGGCGATAACCTCGGCGCGCTAGTGGAGTTTTGTAGTGCCGAGGAGATTGCACAGCGCTACCCACACGGTGTCCGTGAACTTGCCGATGGCGGCACCCACAACATCGCCGCCGGCCAGCCCACTGATGACTCCGAAATGGCGCTGGCGCTGGCACGCTCACTGGTGCGCTGCGAAGGCTACGATGCCGCCGATGTCCGCGAGTCCTATGTGCGCTGGGCAAACTCCGACGCTTTCGACATCGGAGAGGCCACCACGGCAGCGTTGCTCCGGCGCGCGCCGAACCCGAACTCCCAGGCTAACGGCGCGCTCATGCGTATCTCACCGCTGGCTATCGCGTACTGGCGCAACCCCGCACGTGCTGGCGAACTCGCCCGCAAGGACGCCGCCATCACGCACCCGCACCCAGTGTGCATAGAGGCCAATTCACGTTACGCATCCGCGCTTGCCGACGTCATCAGCGGCGGCCTCCACCAGCCGCGCCGCGGCATTGGCGTGAGTGCGCTGATGGAGTGGCTGGCTTCCCAGCGCGCGCAGTGGGAAACCGAGTGGCAGGCCAGCGGTGCCGTGGTGGATAGCGGGGAGCCGGATTTCTCGGTGCATCAGGGATGGCTGCGCTTTGCGCTGTGGGCACTGCATGAAGAACTGCGCCGGGTAGAAGACAAAACCACGACCTTTGAGGACTCTCTGGTCCGAGTCATTGGCCGTGGCGGCGACACCGACACTAACGCGGCCATTGTTGGTGCTTTTCTCGGTGGCGTCTTTGGGGCCTCCGGCATTCCGCAGCGGTGGCGGGATGTCATTGATTCCTGCTCGCCGAAGCGAAACCGGCCCGCGCAGTATCACCCAAACGATGTTGCGGAGTTGGCGGAGAAACTGGTGGGCATGGAGAGCTAATATTCGGCGACGCACTCACTAATGAGTGGACGTATCGTCAGATTTCTTTCCACTTGACGCCGTTTCTTCTCGTCGTCCACGCCGAGTCTCCTTGGTTTACTTTTTATCCAGTTAACTCTCTTTCCCGAAGATTTTCTTCATTTAGATAGTTGGCGTGGGCATTAGGGGACTCGGTGAGTCCAGCCCTCCGTGCCGTATTTGGTGTCAATAAGATGCTGCGCCGCAGCGAAGTCCTCATCGGAAAGCGATGCCTCGGCGGCACCGTAGCGGTTGATGAATGTCTGCTTCATCGTGTCAATGACTTCCGCGCGGCTGGCACCGGTCTGGCGACGGAGCGGATCGACGCGCTTCTTCGCGCTGCGCAGGCCCTTATCGGCAATCTTGGCCTTGCCAATGCGCAGGACTTCCATCATTTTGTCAGCGTCGATGTCATAACTCATGGTGACGTGGTGAAGCACTGTTGAGCCACGGCGCTTCTGTGCGGCACCACCAATCTTGCCGCCATCGGAGGTGATGTCATTGATGGGGACATACCACGCATTGACCCCGAGCTGCGCAAGTGCAGCGATGACCCAGCGGTCGAGGAATTCATAGGATTCGACGTAGCTAAGACCAGCGACCAGCTTCTCTGGTACATAGATCGAGTAGGTGACGCAGTTGCCGCCCTCCATGAACATCGCGCCACCGCCGGAGAGACGACGCACCACTTGCACATCGTGCTTCTCTACACCCTCGGGCTCGAGTTCGTTGACATAAGACTGATATGAACCGATCACAGTGGCACGATCATCCCAATCCCAGAAACGCAGAGTCGGTCCGCGCTGCCCGGAATTGACTTGATCAAGAAGGACCTCGTCGAGCGCAACATTCATCACCGTCGGCAGGACACCCGGCTGCAAAACCTCCCACTCCAAATCAGTGAAGTCGACGGCCTGTGTCAGTGCACGTCGAACGACTTGCGCAATGATGTGGGTATCAAAACCGTGCAGTCGCACCTCGCGGCCAGACTGATCCTCAAAATCCTTCAGCGCCGCATCGAGGCGAGCCTGTAGGCGTTCCGTATTGTCCCCGGCAGGCGCACCGAGGAGAGCGTCATTAATAATGTCGTAGGCTTCATCGGGTTCGAGGAAAAAATCGCCCGAAATGCTTATCGACGAAATCGTGTCACCTGTGGTCTCGCAGTCGGCAACAACCAATTTGCCGCCGGGAACCTTCATTTCTGAGTGAAATTTCTGTGCGGGGGTCATGGGTTTCGATGGTACTCGTGCCGGGCGTTACGATGCCCCCCCGTGTTTACCTCATCGACTTTGGATCACCGTGCCCGCAAAATTGTTGCGTGGGTAGCAGGCCTGAATCTTCTCGGATTCTTCATTGAATTAATTGTTGCCTCAATTATTGGCTCCGCAGCGCTGTTCGCCGACGCTGCAGACTTTCTTGAAGATTTCCTCATCAACCTGCTGGTTCTCACCGCATTGGGTTGGTCGCTGGCGAGCCGTCGTAAAGCAAGCTTCGGCCTTGCCGGGCTAATCCTGATTCCGGCGATTGCGGCGTTCGGCACTGCCATCTGGAAGATGATCAGCGGTGAGCCGCCAGAGCCGCTAACGCTGTCGGTGACTGCGATTATTGCGATGGTCATCAACCTGGTCTGCGCGATTTTGCTGATGAACCTGCGCAAAGCCGACAGTGCGCTCATGCGCGGCGCGTGGTTGGCGGCGCGTAACGACGTCCTGGCGAACCTGCTCATTCTCGCCGCTGGAGTGGTCACCATTTTCTGGTTCAGCGCATGGCCGGACATCGTCGTAGGACTTGTCATCGGCGTCATTAATCTCACGGCCGCAAAGGAGGTCTACGAGCAGGCGCGTGCCGAAGACCCCGAGCTGGAGATGGATGACGATGACGACGACTAGTGCAGACTAGTCGTGTGTGGCGGGGTGCGGTAGGGCAATAGTAGGGGGGGGGCAGCTGGGGCCTACTTCCACATATCCTTCTGCCACTGCGGCTTATGAGCGTAGGTGAACTCGTAGTATTCCTTGTTCTTCAGCTCACTGGCTGCAGCCTGATCAATCACAACCGTGGCCCGTGGGTGCAGCTGCAATACGGACGCGGGCATAGAAGCGCTCAGCGGGCCCTCGATGGAGGCGGCAATGGCATGCGCCTTTGCAAAACCTGTGGCCAGCAGCAGGAGGTGCCCCGCACGTGAAATGGTGCCAAGACCCTGGGTGACCACGTGGTACGGCACGTCTTCGGTGGAGTCGAAGAAGCGGGCGTTATCCAGCACGGTCTGCGGGTGCAGCGTCTTAATGCGAGTCAGGGAACCGAAAGAGCTGGCGGGCTCGTTAAAACCGACATGCCCATTTGTGCCGATGCCCAGTAACTGAATGTCAATGCCGCCGGCCTCGATAATCTTGCGTTCGTAGTCCTCGCAGGCAGCGCCAATGTCGTCTGCGAGACCATCGGGAATATGGACCCGCGCCGGGTCGACATCCACGTGATCGGAAAACTCGTTGTGAATCACGTGGTAGTAGCTCTGCTCATGCTCGATGGGCAGGCCCACGTATTCGTCGAGTGCGAAGAAGCTGCAGTCCTTGAAAGTGACTTCACCAGCCCGATGGCGACGAATCAGCTCCCGATACGTCGCAAGCGGGGTCGATCCTGTTGCTACACCGAGGTTTGCACCCTTGTTGGCGTAGTGCGCGAGGTAATCCGAAGCGATGCTCGCGACTTCAGCCTCAGAATCGACGATGATGATTTCCATGGTGGAACACTCCAGAAAACGAGGGCTCGTGGCAGAAAATGAAAAGGGGCGGGGCAGAATTCTAGTGACTCCACAACGCTAGGCGCTACAGCCCTATTCAGACGAGGTTAATCTGCCATTGGTTAATTCCTGTAATTACACTCTGTTTTTCTTGTTTATCAACTTCTTCCGGGCAACGAAAAACACTCAGGGCAACGCCACAGTTGGCGTTACTCTGAGTGTGTTGGGGGCGTATTGTTTCTGGCCCTGGGCTACTTCACCCAGAAATTGCCGTCTTCGTCCTTGTAGATGATGTCACCAGCTTGAGCGACTTGGGTATCGTTGACCTGAAGCTCAACCAAATCCAGTGTTTCGACAATTGGTTCAACGTACACGCCACCGTCAAACCAAACCTGGAAAGCATCGGCCGAAGTCGAAGATCCTGAGAAACGGTGCTGTTCGTATTTGTGCACCGGAGCAAATGGGCAGTTAATCGCCTGTGCAATTGTCGGGGAAGCCACGACGGAGCCAAGTACGGCAGCGGCGCCGATGATAACAGCGGCGAGAGAGCGAGAGAACTTCATAGTTAATTCCTTCCCGAGTCGGGGTTATGACGCAGTTATGGGGATGCCGAAGTGCGCACTGTCGGCTGCTGTTGCTGTGGGCTAGACTGAGCCTTCTTTTTCAATGACAAGCATGCGCGCCTCGCCCTGCGGGTGCGCGACATGCTCGTCGCCGGCTTCTGCAAAACAGATAGTGCCAGGCGTTAATGTGCGTACGCATTCCTGTCCCGCATCGCGGTAGTGCATGTCGACGGCTCCGTCGACAACCACAAAGACCTCTTCGCCATCATTGATGTGCCACTTGTATGGCTGATTGCTCCAGTGGAGCCGGACGCTTGTGGCGCCAGTCATAGTGACAACATTCAGTGCACCCCACGGGCGATCAGCGGTGAAGTCTGCGGCTTCGATGAATTTCATGAGCCAATTCTAAGCGGATTTCGTCCCGAGTGGAAAGGCCTGGATGAACGGCTGCCGTCCGGTGTCTAGCGCTACCTACCGCCACTCGGCACTTGCCGGGTCAATACCTTCCTTACGGGCCTGAGCTTCAATCAACTCCAGCAGGTAGCCAGCATTGCCGCGGTAATACCGGTCAAACCGGGAATCAGCGACGTACATGCGAGCCAGCAGAATCTGCTTTTCTCGACCGGCCTCGTAGAAGCGGGTAATAGAGGCCAAGTGACGGTCAACTAGCTCGGCCGCCTCTTCGGAACCTGGCTCCACGTGTCGCTCGGCAGCGTCGGCAAGCGCATCGGCAAAATCCTTAGCCTCTGCCTCAAGAGCAGCCCAGTCGTTATCCGTCATGTTTTTCTGAGCCTGCTGGGACTGCTCCCACTCGGTGGTGTCACCCCAGCGCTCCTCAGCCTCGGCCTCTAGATTCTGCCAGTCGCGGCCCAAGAGCTCTGCCTTCGTCTTTGCTTCCATCGTGTGTCCTTCCTCAATCAGTTTGTCCAGAGACTGCACCATGTGGTGCAGGGCAGCGATCTTCTCTGTGAGAACAGTTCGCTGTGCGAGCAAACGATCTTTCCGACTTCTCGAGGAGGAATCGCAGTGGATGAACTCCTCGATAGTCTTCAACGGCACACCAGCGGCGCGATAGACCAGAATCTCCAATGCCGTGTCGATATCCTCATCGGTGTAGAGGCGGTAGTCGGACCACGTGCGATACTGCGGGCTGAGCAGCCCGATGGCATCCCAATGTCGCAGCGTGCGCGTTGTAACGCCCAGGAGCTCGGCTGCCTCGCCGATGGTGTACTCGTTGTCGTTGTTGCTCACGGGAATCATCTTTCTGTTTGACGTCGCGTCAAGGTCAAGGCCAGATGCCGGAATCAGATGAGGAAGTTTGCTGCGGCAGCCGCAGGAATGTCGTTCCCGCGATTGCCAACCTTCGGGCTCCTACCGCAAGAGCCGGAGCCTGTTGATTGCCGCCGTCACCTCCTGGAAACGAGGCTCCGCGAGATGACCTGAATTATTGAACTCAGCTGTCGCGTCGAAGAGCGAATGACAAAAATTGTCGTACTCACGCTGGATTAGCTCGATAAGGTCAGTACGCCCATCGAGCTGCTTGACGACGGCCCCCAGAATCCGGGCAATTGCTTCTGTTTGGGAGGAATCCATCAATTGACTGACAGCGCGCAAGTCAAGATTGTCCTTGCCCACCTGAATCAGCTCGAGACCACGAGCACGCGGTGGCTTAGGCGGTTTCGCACCGCGGCCACGACCATCACGCCCGCCGCCACGTCCGCCGCGGTGACCGCCACGTCCGCGACCATCGCGGCCGTCATGCCCGCCACGGCTCTCACCGGCAGGAGAGCCTGCCTGCAGTAAACGCTCACCAATCTGCGCGAATGCTGGCGAAGGTGCAGCCGGAGTGGCAGATTCGCGAAGTTCACGGGCGCGCTCGGTGACGTCGTAAGGCGTGTACGCATCCATAGCAATCACGGTGTCCGCGACATCGATGAACGCACCAGAACCACCAGCGACGATGACCGTGGAGATCCCGTGGTCCTCCCAGAGCTCGCGGACCCGTGCGACCAGTGGAGTAATCGGCTCGCGGTCATCGGGGATGAGTCGGCGCATACGCTCATCGCGAATCATGAAGTTGGTCGCGGAGGTGTCCTCATCGATGAGCAGCACTCGCGCACCGGAACCCAGCGCCTCCATCAGGCCCGCAGCTTGGGAGGTCGACCCCGACGCGTTCGCCGTGGAAAACCGGGTCGTGTCATCACCGGAGGGAAGACCGTTGATAAACGGTGAGATATCCACACCAGTGATGGCCCGGCCGTCCTCGGCACGCAGCGCAACCGCAGTCTCGTCGGCGACCACAAACTCGCGGCCATCGCCAGCGACATGGTTATATACGCCCGTGACCAGGGAGGACAGCAGCGTGGACTTACCGTGATAACCGCCACCGACAATCAACGTCACGCCCCGCGGGATGCCCATGCCGTGCACCGTTTTCCCCGAAGGTAGCTGAAAACTGTGCTGCAACGATTCCGGCGAGGTAAACGCAGTCGCACCGGGCTTCGGCAGCTGGCTATTTCCCGCCTGACGGGGCAACACCGACCCGTCTGCCACAAACCCAATCAGGTCCGCGTCCGCCACTGCACGGCGCAATGAGTTCTGGTCATACTCCAATTCCGCGGCTGCCTCGAGCGCATCGATGGGTGCGTTCACGATGGCGTCGTCAAGCGCGTCCAACAAATCCTCACAGATCAGACGCGCTGCCTCACGGCCGAGAATGCGTCGGCCGCGGGCGGGCAGTTGGATTTCCAGGCAGATCTGGAGGGCATCATCATGCTTATCGACGTCGTGCGCATCCCCACGGAGCTCAGCGACAGCTGCTCGACGCAAAACCTGCTGACCTGGGGGATCGATAAACAGACCGCGGCCATACTTCTTAAACGCGCGCACGAGGCGACGGTTCAATAAGTCGAGCTCTGCCGTGCTGAACCTGCCCGGTTGTGCGCGGGATGCGCCGCGATAGTCCAGCACTGACAGCGGAATGTGGACGCGTGCCCGTGATGCTGGGGCGTAAGGGTCGGATTGGACCTTGTCGATAAACAGTGTCGTGTCGAGATCCGGCAGGTCGTGGGAGCCACGAAGAGATTTGTATGCACCGTAGCTCTTGCCATCGAGGTTGGAAAGACGTCGATAAAGGTCAGCGGGCATATTGCTACTTTCGTTGAGGGAATTCGGTGTTCTTCCCGCGAGTGTAGCGACTGAGCGCCGGATGAGAATTGCCGTCGGGCGACACAGCGGGGCTGCCGCATACGGTAGCGCCGTTGCTACAGGCAGGTAGCGTGAGAGCCATGACTGATAGCTCGGAAGCTGACAAACCCACGGACGCAGGGAACACCCCAGAGTCGGTGCAAAAACACGCCCGCGCGAATGCCAAGCGTTACGTTTGGGCGAACGGACTACAGAATATCGGCGATCAAATCGTCGCGGCGAAGACGCTGTTGCCATGGCTGCTGCATTCGGCTGGCGCGCCGGGCTTCTTCATCGCCATGCTTGTGCCGGTGCGCGAGTCCGGTTCGATGCTTCCGCAGGCCGCCCTCACACCTTGGGTGAAATCTCGCCCGCGCCGCACAACCGTCTGGATCGCTGGTGCTTTGGGGCAAGCCATCGCAGCAGCGCTGATTGGTCTGGCTGCGTTGTTCCTAGAAGGCACCGCGCTCGGCGTCGCTGTCATCGTCGCGCTTGCAGGCTTTGCAACGGCCCGAGCCCTGTGCTCGATGGCCTCAAAGGATGTCCAGGGCCGCACGATTCCGAAGGGGCAGCGCGGGCAGATTAGTGGCCGAGCTGCGATGTTGGGCGGTGTCGCCGCAATTATTGTTGGTGCAGTGTTGTGGATTATCCGCGACAACGTCACCAAACCAATCGTGGCGGGGCTCATCTTTGTTGCGGCACTGTCGTGGGTAGCAGCAGTTTTGATTTTCCGTGGGATTGTTGAGCCCACCAACGAGGGGGACAAGGAAGAACCGAATAAAACCTGGTGGCAGGACACCTGGCGGCTCTTTAAAGAGGATAAGAACTTCCGCGACTTTGTGATCGTCCGTAGTTTGTTGCTGGTCACAGCATTATCCACGTCGTTCATCGTAACCCTAAGTGCACAGGTGGGAGCTGATCTGGAAGCCTCTGACGGTAGCGGCGGGGGAGTAAGCGCCAATGTCGGTATCTTCATGCTCGCCGCAGGCTTCGCCTCTTTGGTTGGTGGAAAAGTCGCCGGAATCTGGTCGGATAAATCCTCGAAGAAGGTGTTGACCTACTCTTCGCTGGTCGGTTCTATTGTTCTCTTTTTGTTGGTCGCAAGTGCTCACTGGCTTTCCGCCGGTGCGAACGCTTGGATTTTCCCGCTCGGCTTCTTCGCGATGTCCGTCGTCCACGCCGGTGTTCGCGTGGCTCGTTCGACCTATGTTGTGGACATGGCAGAAGGAGACAAGCGCACCGAGTATGTCGGAGCAGCCAACACCATCATGGGCGTTGTCCTGCTCATCGTCGGTGCGCTTTCGGGTGTTATCGCCAGCTTCGGCCCTGCGGCAGCTTTAATCTTCCTGGCACTAATGGGACTGGTTGGTGTCGCTATGTCCAGCAGGCTGAAGGAAGTCTCGGCGCCGCACAAGGTGACGCCTTAGCAGGGCAGTTCTTTAACAAGGCGGAAGCGCTAGCTCACACTAACCGCTACAGCCTCATCGTTCTTGCGCCTGACAATGTCAATAACCAGCGCAGTACCGATCACCGCAGCCCGCGTTTCCTCGTTCAAGTTCGGCTCCAAATGCAGAGCGTACGTGTCCTTGCCGGTAATAGCGCCTTTGAGACCACGGTACTTCCGGTCAATCTTCGCAATCGGGCGTCCCTTGCTGGTCAGTGCGTAATTTTTACCGCGGAAGCCGCCGTCAACATCGACGTCGGAAAGCCCTTTGACGGACAAAGTTAGCCGTGATTTTAGGCTGAATCGTTTGGTCTTGGCTGTGGCGATCTTAGCGCCGTTGGGTGTGAGAACCTTGTATGTGTCGCCGAAAACGTTCGCGGGGTCGGTGATGGTGAGGAGCTTGTCGCCCTCTTTGCCATCCTCGTCCATATCGAAGATGTCGTACTTGACACCGATGCCCAACATGCGTCGACCCAGTGATCCTGCTTGGGTAATTTGGGCAATCTGGGTGCCGTTGTCATCGAAAATAGAGTATTCACTGCGCATAACGTTGCGTGTTTCTTGAACTAGCAGTGTGTCGGTCGTAAGCAGTCGAGGTTTCTGTGTGTTCACGAATTAGCTCCAAACTCGATGACAGTTATTTAGAACTCTACGACCATCTTGCCGGTATTGCCTCCGCTAAACAGTTCGAGGAATGCAGCTGGCATGTTCTCGATACCGTGGCGAGTGGTGACATCGTAGGCGACCTTACCGCTGACGACCTGCGGAGCCATTCGCTCCTGGAATTCATCTGCCAGGTGCAGGTACTTGCCCAAGACGAAGCCGCGCAGAGTAATGCACTTGCCAATCGCCAGAGCCAAGTTACGTGGTCCGGTCGGAGCTCCAGTGTTGTTGTACTGGGAGATTGCGCCACACATAGCAACGCGGCCAAAGGTGCGCATCGCGCCGATGGCTGCCTCGAGATGGTCGCCACCGACGTTGTCGAAGTAGAAGTCAATGCCCTCTGGAGCGGCCTTTGCCAGCTGTTCTGCAACCGGGCCGTCGTTGTAGTTGAAGGCGGCATCAAAGCCGAGTTCGAGTAGACGCTCAACCTTCTCGTCCGAGCCGGCGGAGCCAATGACACGGGCTGCGCCCATCTGCTTGGCGAACTGACCAGCAGCCGAGCCGACCGCACCAGCAGCGCCAGAGATAAAGACGACGTCGCCTTCCTTCATCTCTCCGACAGCAGTCAGGCCAACGTAAGCAGTAAGTCCAGTAAGACCAAGGATGCCCAGGTGGGCAGCAGCCGGTGCAACGTTGAGGTCAACCGGTGTTGCCTCGGAATCGGCAATAACAGCATTGGTCTGCCAGCCATAAGAGTGGCGGACAGCGTCGCGAACCTGGAACTTATCCGACTTGGACGCAAGGACAGTGCCCACAGCGCCGCCAGTCATTGGCTGGTCAAGCTGAAAAGGAGGAACGTACGACTTGGTGTCGTTCATCCGGCCACGCATGTAGGGATCGACGGTAGCGACCGAGTTGGCTACCAAAATGTCGCCGTCGTTAAGCTCTGGCAAATCGACGGTCTCGAGGCGGAAATTCTCGTCAGTCGGCAGGCCGGTCGGTCGGGAAGCTAGAACCCACTGCTGAGTGGTGGTGGGCAGTTCGGTTGTGGACGATGCATCAGTGGAAGTCACTGTTTTTCTCCTGTTGCGTATTCCTGGATCTATTGTCGGATTGTTGTTGCGTGGCCTCTATATCGTGATAAATATCCGAGCCACGTAGGCTGCCACTGTACCGTTGCCGGAGTGGTTCAGGCTATGCCTAGACATGTTTTTATAACTTAAAGCGATTGGAAAAACGCAGGTTACGCCGCTTGTACCCAGGAATCGAGGCGCTCAATTAGAATGTCCAAGTCGTCCAACAGAGGCATGTCGGGCAGTCGTTCGGCGATTACGTTGCGGACATTCGTGTACCACCAGAGCTGCTGGCTCGAAGTTGAACGAAAGCGTCGCCACAGCGAGTGGCCTTCGCGGTCTAAATCCTCCAGAGTTTGGCTGAGATTGTGGAACTTATCCGCGGCGGCCACGATGATTGACTCCGCGCTGCCACGAGAAAGTTGCTCCAGGTAGGCATCGGCACGCTCCTGCCAGGAGGGCAGGGAAGAGTCTTTGGTGACGCCCTCGACAATCTCAACCACGCGAGGTCCGAACTCATCTTCCATCTCGGCACGTGAGTAGTTTTCCGGCACGTCTTCCAAAATGTCGTGGAAGAGGGCTGCCAACAGCACGTCTTCGTCGTTAGTCACGCTCGCCGCAATCAACATCACCGCCATTGGATGGCTGATATAGGGAACGCCAGATCCCTTTCGGTAGTGCCCATCGTGCGCGCGGGAAGCAGTTGCGATGCCGCGCATGAGCCTTTCACTGGGGCGTGTCGAAGCAAAGGTGTCAGCGTTTTCCATGGGTATCCCGACCTTTCGTTGATGCATGAAAAATAGCAGCGTCTAAGCTTGAACATCATGAACGTCGCAGAAGTAGATCCGCTCATCGAGTCGATGTACCGGTGGTCCGATGTCAGTGGTGTCCTGCTCATGGGCATCATCGGTGGCACCATCGCCCGGCAACGAGGCTACGACATCATCGGGTTCTTCTTTATTGCACTGTTCTCTGCACTGGGTGGCGGCATGATTCGCGATGTTCTGATTAACCAGGGCACCGTCGCCGCAATGAGTCAGCCGGAGTACCTAATCCTGGCATTCACCGGTGCACTTATCGCGCGATTTTTCTATTTCAAAGGTAAGACCTGGGAATACGTTCAGGTCCACGGTGACGCTGTGGTTTCGGGTCTTTGGGCCGCTACGGGAACGGTCAAAGGTGTCACGTATGGCTTGCCCATTCTGCCGTGCATCATGATGGGCGTTTTCACAGCCACTGGCGGTTCCATGATTCGTGACATTGTTACCGGACGGGTACCCGCTGTTTTCGGCGGCAATCAGCCCACGGTCATCCCCGCCGTGGCTTGCGCAATTATTGTCATCGGAGGCCACCATCTGGGATTTATGGCCGTGTCCATGGTCGTCGGTCCCGTCGTCAGCATTCTGCTTTCGCTGCTGGGGTACTGGGGCAATTGGCGCGTATCGGCACGCTCTGAGTGGGCACCATTGAACGACACCGCGTCGCAGATTGCGGTCCTCGCGCGTCGCGCAGAGGGCAAGAGCCGTGAGGTCGGTCGACGCTTCGAGCCCGCGCGCCTGCGCAGTTGGCGCCACCGCCAGATGGAAAAAGCGCTGCAGCGTCGCATTCAGGCTGAGGTCGATAGGGGAGTATCGCGTTCCGACGCAGAGGCCAACGCGGAGGAATTCCTGGAGGAGTTCAATGCGGACTTCCCAGCGGATCTGGAAGTTCCGTCGGCACAACAGGAGACAGAGCAAGACGAAAGCGATGAATCCAATTTCGGTGTGGACCTATCCGGCGATTCCTATGACGATTACGGGGAAGATACTGCGCTGCGGCAGCGGGAATACCGGGAGATGTTGGATCAAATTCTTGCTGACGATGAGGCGACCGATTTGCTCGTCGCAAAGCTAATGAAGAAATACGACCAGCGGGATTAGAGGAGCGGTAGAGACATGGCATCGACGAGTACTGCGAGCAGGCATTTTGGGCACATTATTAAGGAACACACCCTTGAGGTTCCCTGGGATCCTTTTACCGGGGCTGCGGATGCTGCGACATTTGAGCTCTTCGCAAGGGAGATCTATGCGCCAGGAAATGAGGACGCGCCGGCAATTGTCTATTTGCAGGGAGGTCCAGGCTTCCCGGCACCGCGTCCGGTGGGAACTAGCGGAGTAATTGGTGAGGCGCTGAAGGAATTCCGCGTGATTCTTTTGGATCAACGTGGCACGGGGCGCTCGCATCGAATTGATGCGGCCAATATTGCGGATATTCCGGGCGCGCGGCTTGCGCAATTGCGTCAGGAATACATTGTCGAAGATGCGGAAGCATTGCGAAAGCATTTGGGCATTGCGAGATGGTCACTGTATGGGCAGTCCTTTGGTGGTTTTTGCATTACTTCATATCTCAGCCGCTATCCGCAATCCGTGGAGCACGCTTACCTCACGGGTGGTTTGCCCGTTCTGGATCGTGGCGCTGACGACCTTTATCGCACGACATATGCGAAGCTGCGCACCCGCCACGAACGCTTTTATCGCGAATACCCGTGGGTGGAGAATCGCATTCGAGAAATCTGCGCGCACCTGGAGCAATCTGCAGAAACTCTCCCCACTGGTGAGCGTCTGAGTTCTCGCCGATTCCGAACCATCGGAATTGAATTGGGCCGCGGAGATGGATTCCATAATCTGGCGTATTTGTTGGAAGAGCCATTCCACATTCGCAATGGCGAAAAGCAATTGCGCATTGATTTCCTAGCCGATGTCGGATCCCGCGTGAGTTTCGCCGAGGGGCCGCTATACGCCGCGATTCACGAATCCATTTATGGTGGCGTCGGGGAGCAGCCCACAACTAATTGGGCAGCGCACCGCATTCGCGAGGAGATTCCAGGTTTCGAAGAAAATGCCAATCCCGCAGGTGACGAGCTGTTTTACCTCACCGGCGAGCACATTTTCCCCTGGCAATTCGACGAAGACCCTGCGCTCATTCCGTTCAAGGAAAAGGCCGAAGAATTGGCGCAGCACACCTGGGAAAACTCGCCGTATGATTCCGCGCGCTTGCTTGCCGACGCTCCGACCTCAGCAGCCGCGATTTATCTCGACGACATTTTCGTACCGTTCGATTACTCGATGGGGACAGCCAACTGCTACCGAGATCTGCGACCACATGTGACCAATGCATTCCAGCATGACGGTATTCGCCACGATGGCGCGGCAATCTTTGCGCGGCTCCGCGGGCTCGTCGAGGATCACTAGGCGAGTATCCGAGCGCTGAGTCTTAGCGCGGTGAGCTCGACCGAGCCTAGACCTCTGCGCGCGCAAGTCGAGCAAAGGCGCCGTCGGCGCGCAAGAGGTTGTCATAAGTGCCGCACTCGATGAGTTGGCCGTTTTCGATGACCAGGATGTCATCGGCCTCGGTCAGAGTCTGAAGCCGGTGTGCAATGAAGATGCAGGTCGCGCCACATGCGCGGGCATTGTCGACGATACGAGCCTGCGTCAGTGGATCCTGGTGGCTGGTGGCTTCGTCGAAAATGACAATCTTTCCGGCGAGGTTGGCACCGGGGCCGTTGGGCACGGAACCGTCGGCAAGTACCGCGCGTAAGTAGGTGCGAGCCAGCGCCAGACGTTGACGCTGACCACCGCTAAGCCGCTGCGCGCGGCGGCCAATGGGCCTATCCAGCGGTAGCTCAGCAGGGTTGATGGCAGCGAGTTCGAGTGCCCAGTGCATCAGCGATTCGGGAACCTCGCAGCCATCAGGTGCGCCGAGACACAAGTTCTCAGCGACAGTGGCCTCCATGAGAAAAGGATTCTGATCTGCGACAACAACAGCTCGGCAGACATTGGTTGAGCCGAGGTCACGGGCATTGTGACCATTGATGATGACCTCTCCCGCATCCGGATCGACATGCCGTTGGATTAGCCGGGAAAGCGTGGACTTGCCCGAACCGGTGGGGCCGACCACACCGATGAACTGGCCTGTGGCAATGCGCAGATTGATCTTGGTCAGCGCACGGTTATCGGCGCCAGGGTAGTGATAGCTGACATCGCTCAGTTCGAGGGCAGGGACAGGGTCGGCGGAGTTGGCCCGGGCGCCCTGCGCATGTCGCGGTTCAAACTGATTCGGCATCTCCAGCTGCTCCGGCTGCCGCGGTTCTTCCACAGTCGGTGGCTGCGCGGCCAGCTCCCTAATCCGAGTGACTGCATTGAGCCCTGCTGGCAGAGAAGATGCCAGGCGCTCGATCGAATCCATCGATGCAGCTGTTCCCGCCACCAGGGACGTCGCCACCAAAACTGCGGGCAGCATGCGGTGATCGGCTGAAAGCGCCGGGATACCAGCACAAAAGACAGCGATGCTGCCGCCCCAAATCCGAAGCCCAGTCGCACCAGAGCGCAGTCCAGCCCGCTTGCCGCCTGCACGCATCTTCTGGGTGAGCTGCTCGTCGAGCTCGCGCAGTCCCCGCAGCCGCTGCTCGGCTGCGCCGTAGATGAGGATTTCCTCCCGAAGTCGCAGTGTATCGGCGATATACTGCGCAACTTCCGTGCGTGTGGAGTTCGTTGCGGAGGCCTCCGCCGTCGTCTTCTTAGCGCCTGCGAGCGCAATCACAAAGCCAACCGCAAAGGTCAGTGCCAGAACAATCGTAGGCAGTGCTCCGGCAGTCAATGACGCTGTCACGACTGCCAGCAGAGGAATTAATACGGCCGTCACCGCAGGCGCAATTGTGTGCGCAAAGAAGACTTCCACACGGTCAACATCACGAATCGCAATCGTGTGGATCCTGGCAGTACCCAGCCCATCGGTTATCGCGGGCGCCTGCGGGATAAGGCGCTCGACGATCCACAGTCGCAGCTCGCCGAGCAGCTGAAATGCCGCCAAATGTCCGAGGTACTGCTCGACATACCGCAGAATCGCTTTCAGCAGCGCCAGCCCCGCAATCACGCCAATGACCGCCCAGGTCCACGTCATGCCCTTGCTTTGCGACGAGCCGGTTGCGTCCCACTTCAACAGCGCAATTGTGGCAATTGCCCAGGCAGGCACGGCCAGCATTAATGCACCCAGTATGTGCCCAACCACGCGTGCGAGGATAGATGCGCTGAGCGCCCCGCGAGCCTGTGCGGAAAAGCGCAGCAACCAGATGATGTTGTTCATGTCAGCTCTCCTCGGTCAGCGCCCGTGCGTAATACTCATTGCTTGTGCTCAATTCGTCGGGTTTGCCCGCAGCCACAATCCGGCCTTCAGCGACGACAATGACCAGGTCAACGTCCGATAGTGCCTCCATTCGGTGAGCGACCATGATGCTCGTGCGACCTTCAGCGAGGCGGGTCAAGGACTCCTTGATGAGACCTTCCGTCCGGCGATCGATGTCCGCTGTCGGCTCGTCGAGAAGCACAATCGGAGCAGTACCGAGCAGACCACGCGCAATGGCCAGGCGGCGTCGTTGCCCGCCCGAGAGCCAATTGCCCTGATCGCCGACTTCCGAATCGAGACCACCAGGGCGCTGTTCGATTTCGGTGAGTAAGTGCACGTCGCGAAGTGCTTTTCGCATATCGACGGCCGTTGCGTCCGGGCATGCGATGCGAAGATTGTCCGCGACGGTGGTGCCGAAAATGGCTGGTTGCTGGGAGATGAGTAGCGAGTTGGCGAGCAACTCCGGGGTTGAAAGAGCGTGGCCGTCGAGGGAGACTTCCCCGGAATGTGGCTGCAGGCCTGCGAGTACACGCAGGAGTGTGCTTTTTCCGGAACCGCTGGGGCCAACGATGCCGACTCTGCTGCCGGCTGGAATTGTCAGGTTGATATCGGAGAGAATGCGCTTTTCGCCGATGTCAACGCTGACATCGCGGAGGGAAATCTCCGGTGCGTGCTGTGCGTGCGGTGCCTGCGGCGCGGAGGCATCGGTGGAATGCGCTGTTGCGGCTGTGGACGCTTCAGCTGGAGGTTCACCGAACATCTCCACAATTCCATTTCGATGGGTGCGTCCACCGAGTCCGATGTAGAAGGTCCGACCGACACGATTAACGGGCTCGTAGAGCAGAACGGATAGAAAAACACCTGCGAGAGCAGTGCCTACGCTGATTGCGCCGGCCTGTAAACGCAGCAGGACAAGGCCGATTGCTGTAGTCGACATTGCAATTCCAAAAACAGCATCGTTGACAATAATCATCAGCTGATTGCGGGCGAGCAGGGCGGTGAGCTCAGCCATCGCGGTGCGAGTTTGGCTGGCAAAACGCGTCATGACCCGGTCAATTGCTCCAAGAACTTTGAATGTGCCCAGCCCTTCGAGCATTTCCAAATACGCATGTGTGGCCTTCGCTTGCTTTCGGCGATACGTCGCATTGGATTTCCGCAGGATTTTTCCAGCCCCAATAATGATCAACGGCGTGGAAATGAAAAATAGTGCCAGCCACAAGGCGGTTTTCGTATCCACCCACAAAGCCCAGACCACCAAAATAATCAGTGGAGCACTAAACGAGGCCAACGTGGGAGCGAGAAATGTCGCTCGGTAATTCGCGGTCTGTTCGACGCTTGCGGTCGCTGCATCGAAGAGTAGGCCCTCGCCAGTGTTAGAGGCGCTTCGGTGTGCGTGACCGGATTTCCCGCCACCGTGCCCTTTTCCATGTGCGTGCTTCGTGGCCTGTTCAGGAGCAGAAAACTCCGGCTTCAGCACACTGCCAACCACATGCGAGCGCCACAGCTTTTCCTGCTCCCCAGCTAGCCGTGGTGGTAGTGCCTCGGTGACATAAGCACAGAGGCTTCCTAGAATGACCGCCACAATTGTAGCGGCCAGGGATTCATGAAGCCCCCAATCCCCAAACCAATTGCCGCCACTGGTGAATGTCATACCGCCGTGCAAACTGCTGAGAGCATCGAGCGCGTGTCCAAGAGACACGGCACTGAGAGCGAAGGAAAAGCTACGCCCCCAGCTGGATAACAAAACCCAGTGCATTCCGCGGGGAGGCGAAGTCAGTGCTTCATGAATCCACATAGCGACGTGAAACCTATCTTCTATTTAGCCAGCGCGTCAGCGATCTCACGCAGTCCATCGGGCATGTGCATTCCGGCGGTGCCAGAGGTCGTCTTCGCATCGATCAGTTGCACTCGATCATTCTTGACCGCAGCGACGTCGGCAAGCGCCGGATTATCCAGCAACTCCTGGAATGGAGCCTTGCCCTGTCCGTGGAAATCCTGAATCAAAATGACATCCGGATTGAGCTGCACAATTGTCTCCGGATCAGCGGGAACGGCACCCGGGCGCTTGCCCTTTGGCGAAATCGGCTCGCCACCGGCCAGCTCAACGAGATTCGTCGTCGCCGACTGCATTCCCATAATCATCTTCTGACCACCGCGGGCAAACAGGACCAGCGTTTTTGGCTTAGTTGTGGAATCAATTCCCGAGAGAATCTCTTCGGTTTCCGATTCAATCTTGGCAACCATTTCGGCCGCTTTGTCCTCAGCTCCCAGCAACTTGCCGAGCGTGGTCACCGATTCTGCCAGCGCCTTCGGCGAAGCGAAATCACTGCTGGAAAACGCAGCGGTCGGAACATCGCTGGCGCCCAGCAGCTTGCTTGCCGACTGCTCCTGATCATGGCGGCTAGTCATCAACACCATGTCCGGCTCATAGGACAGAATCTGCTCCGGATCCGGCTTCGTGGAGTTGGCAATTGCATTAGGCACCTTACGCGCCAGCTCAACCTGATTACCAGAGGTCTCATCGAGCGCGTTCTTCGTCACCGCGACGACACGCTCTGGCCCAACCAGTTCCAGCGCCAGATCTGCAACCTCGGTCGACAGTGCAACGATGCGCTTCGGCTGACTCTGCACCGTAACGTCATGGTCGCCGACTGTCACAGTCCGCGGCCACTGCGCCTGCTGGTTTGTCGAAGTTTCGCTTGACGACGGCTGCTGCGACGCCTCCTCCGAAGAGGAACAGGCGACGACCGCAGCGAGTGGGAGCGCTGCAATCAACGGCAGAGCGAAGGCCTTTTTAGAGTTTCGCTTCAAGGCAGAGATAGGAGAAGTTGGTGAAAACACGAAAGTACTTCCTTGAATGTTGAGTTTTGATTGTCGGGAAAGTTTTCAGTTGCGTTATCGCTAGCTGGAATCAGTCAGTCTGAATCAGTCAGTCTGAATCAGTTAGCCGCAATCAGTCAGCCGGGCGAGCCCGAGCCAACGCCGTCACTCGCACCGAACCGGTATGCGGATCGGTATCGACAGCGCTGGAGATGCGATAAATCGCATCTATTCGGGGAGGTGTTAGCACCGCTTCGGCGGAACCAGTGACTTCCAATCCGCCGTTGTGAATCACACTGAGCCGGTGGCAGCTGCGGGCAGCGAGGTTGAGGTCATGAAGGACGACTCCGATACCGTGGCCTTCGTCGGCAAGCTCGCCGACGAGCTCGAGGATTTCCAGCTGAAACCCGATGTCCAAGGCTGCAGTGGGTTCGTCGAAAAGCATGACCTTGGCCTGTTGTGCCAATAGCTTTGCGATGAACACCAATTGCCGCTGCCCGCCGGACAGAGCCGTGATAGGGCGGTCGGCGAGTGCGGTGACACCAACGCGGTCTAGCGCGTAGGCGACGATGTCGTGGTCCGTGGAGTTTAGTGAGCTGCGGAAACGGTCACGCCGACGGTGGTGCGCGTACCTGCCGAGTGCCACGACAGTTCGAACGTCAATAGCAGCATCGGCCGGTGTGTGCTGTGGCAGGTACGCCAATCGAGTGGCGCGTTCGTGGGCACGAAGCTTCGTCAGCGGCGTGCCGAGGAGCTCAACCTGCCCCAAACTCGGTGTCACAATGCCAGCCATAGCACGGAGCAAGGAGGATTTTCCGGTGCCGTTGGAGCCGATGATGCCGTGGACTTCGCCAGGTCGAATAGCAAGGTTCACGCCACTTACGACGGTCCGATTGCGGTAACCGACACTGAGGTCGGTAGCCCGCAGCAGCGCGGTGCTGTCGGTGTCTGGCTTAGTGACGTGGTCAGTGAGATTTTGCGTCTGCTGACTCATGACTGGCGACCACCTTGCCGAAGAATCAACGCGAGTAGCGCAGGTGCGCCAAGGAACGCGGTGACTGTGCCAGTTTGCAGAGCAACTGGGGAAAAGAGACTGCGGGCGACGAGGTCGGCGAGAATGAGAAACACTGCGCCGAGGCACATAGAAATGGGCAGCAGGCTGCGGTGATCGGGGCCGATGGCAAGGCGAATCAGGTGCGGGACGACCAATCCGACAAAGGAAATAACGCCAGTGACAGCGACGCCCGCTGCCGTGACTAAAGCAGCCAGGGCGAGTAGCAGTTGCCGGATCCAGACTGTGCGCATACCAGTGGCAGCGGCCTGTTCTTCGCCGAGGAGGAGCAGGTTGAGTTCGGGAATGAGCATCATCAAGATAACCGTGCCGACGGTAATGGGGCCGACTGCTAGCGCAATGTCCTGCCAATTGGCAGCAGTTAAATCGCCGTTGAGCCAGAACATGGCCTGTTGTGCGTCATCACTGTGTGGTGCGTTTGCGATGGTGGCGGCGATGACTGCGCCGAGGAATGCGTTGAGTGCAATACCGACGAGCAACAGGGTGGCTCCGCTGCCGCCATTGAGACCGGCGACGATCTGGACAAATATGACAGCCAGCAACGCGCCTATGAACGCGCCTGCCGAGAGAACCCACGGCGCTTTCGCGGCCACGCCAGTGACGATGAGAATAACGGCTACCACTGCTGCACCGGAGGAGACACCGGTAACACCGGGTTCCGCCAGTGGATTGCGAAAGACTGCCTGCATGGTTGCGCCTGCGACAGCGAGCGAGGCGCCGGCCAGTCCCGCAAGGAGGACGCGCGGTAGTCGAATGCTCCAGACAAGTGATTGCGTGGCAGGGGATATCTCTGGCAGAAGGTGGTTGAGAGCTGGGAGGTCGTCGGAAAGCGTATTGATGAGCGGAGTGAGCAGTGCGACGATGCCGTTGCTGAAACCGGTTCCCGCGGGGCCGATGGAGATCGCCAAGAGGATTGTGGCGGGGACGGCCAGGAAAAACAGAAAGCCGAAGAGCCGGGATCGAAGTTTTTGGTTTCGAGGACGCGGAAGAGAAGCTCTATCGACAATAGTTTTCACTTGGCTAATGATGGACAATGTGAAAATAATTGTCAATAAAGGCGCGTCAGCGGTCCTGTGGGATCTCCTAAGGACAGCAAAACCCCGCACCAGCTCCCCTGTGAAAGTGGGGTGCTAATGCGGGGTGAAAAGCTCTGTAGCTTACTTTTCGTCGCCCAGGCGCTCGTCTGCCATGTCGCGAGCCTTCTTGATCTGGTCGGCCTTGTCCTCGCCGAGCTTCTCCTTGCCTAGCTGCTCAGCCTTGTCCAGAACCTTATCGGTGTTCTCTTCGTTGCTCAGTGCTTCCTTGGCCTTGTCCATAAGTCCCATGGTGAAGTCTCCTTCCATTCGTAATGTCTACTCGCGTTTTTTCGTTTGTGACATAGAGTGTACCGATGAATTGGTGACCTTGCGACCGTATTGGCCCCACGGAGTGAAGTTGATATTCGACTAGCAACACCGTGACTGACAGTTATTGAGCTGTTTTGGTGCGGGCTTCATCTGCCTTGTGCATGACATCGCGCTCGTACTTGCCGACGAAAATCATGAGGACAAACGCTATAGCGACAACGCCAATGAGGGTCGCGAATGTAACATTCCAGCCTGCGAAGTCGATCAAGAGGCCGACACCAGTGGAGGCGAGTGTTGCGCCGAGAAGGTATCCAAACAATCCAGTGAAACCAGCTGCGGTTCCCGCAACATACTTAGGCGAGAGGTCGATGGCCTGCAGTCCGATAAGCATGATTGGACCGTAAATGAGTGCGCCGATCAGGGAGATGAGCACGTAGAACATCCACAATGGTGCCGTGGCGGGTAGCTGCCAATATGCGAAAATGGTGATGCCGGTGCCAACCAGGAAGAGCATGCCGGCGCCTGAGCGCCAACCCTTGAAGACCTTGTCGGAGACCCATCCGCACAGCAGGGTGCCAACAATTGCTGCGCCCTCGTAGAGCATGAATCCGATGATTCCGCCCGTGACGTTGGTCTTGTGCAATTCGTTTGTCAAGTAAATCGGAATCCAGTTAAGAACTCCGTAACGGAGTGCGTAGACGAATACATTGGCAAGTGCCAGCATGACGATAACCGGATTGGTAAGAACATGGTTCTTGACGATTGTGAACCAGGGTTCTTGTGCCTCGTCATTAGTTCCTTCGACTTTGTCCGGGTCGTTACGGTATTCCTCGACCGGAGGCAGGCCCATGGATTGCGGGTTATCTCGAATCAGCAGGAATGCGATGGCGGCAATCGCGAGCGCGACAATTGCCGGTAGCCAGAATGCGGGAGTCCAGTCGGCGTCGGAAGTGGCGAACGAATGCAAGCCCCAGGCTGCCAGAGCACCGCCGACGGCGGCGCCGACATTGTGGGCAGTGTTCCAGATCGACATCAAAGTGCCGCGCTCGGATGTCGAGAACCAGTGGACGACAACTCGTCCAGAGGGAGGCCAGCCCATGCCTTGGAACCAACCATTGATGAACATGACTGTCGCGAATATTGCAACAGAGGCGCTGATGGCTGGGACGAACGCAACAAAGAGGTTTACGACCGCGGACAGTGCTAGGCCAAGTGGGAGGAAGTACCTGGCATTGGCTCTGTCGGAGAGCATGGCCATGAAGAATTTGGATAGGCCGTAGGAGAACAGAACTGCATTGGCTACGATGCCGATTCCGGCTGCGCCAAGTAGGTCGTGCTTTTCCAGTACGGCGGACACCAGGGGGATGTTATTTCTGATGAGGTAGAAGCCCGCGTAGCCGATGAAGATGCCCATGAAGACGTTGAATCGCCAGGTCCGGTAGGTCGGGGCAATTTTTTCCTCGGGGAGGGGAGCTGCTGGGCCGGGTGCGCTGAGCCAGCCGAGCCTCTGACTGCTCATAATGACAGTCCTTTCGCTGAAGGCCGCCGTTGCCTCTAATGCAACCTGTGCGGATGCTTAGGGCAGCAGGCGGAGAGCTTTATCGTTTCAGCGTTGAGTTTACAGAGACTTCAGTCTCTATTAATGGGGCGTTAACCTCCCGGCCTTGGGGGTCTTTGAGGGGGGTTGGCGTAAAAGCAATTAATGCTTGTCACTGCCTAGAGAATGTCATTAATTGCCTCGGTGGGGCGCGCCATCCTTACCCCCTTATTGGTGACGACAAACGGGCGCTCAATCAGGCGTGGGTGTGTGACCATTGCGTCCAGCAGTTCCTCGTCGCTGGAGTCCTTAGAGAGTCCCAGTTCCTTGAACTCTGCTTCCTTGGTGCGCACGGCATCGATGACGTTCAGGCCGGCCGTCTCGATTAGCGAGCGCAGCTCGGTCTTGGTTGGAGGAGTGTCTAGGTACTTGATGATCTCCGGCTCGATTCCGGCCTCGCGTAGTACGGCGAGAGCTTGGCGGGACTTTGAGCAGCGGGGGTTGTGGTAAATCTTCGCTTCCATGTCTCCATCATGGCTGATGTTGTGGTGTGACGGTTGACGGAGCGGCGTAACTGTATGTGGTGAGACCTTGTTCATTATTTATCTTGAAGGGCCGTAAAGCCAACAACACTTAAGTTCAATAGGTTGAAAATAGTTGTCGTTAGGTTTACTCTCGCACGTGATAGATGAACGGCGAAGTGCGCCCCAACCGCCCCTAAGGTGACCAGATTTACTGAAGCGGCCGGTCAGCGTAGCCGTCGTAAAGCAATAACAAACAATCAAGAGCGGACACCAACATGACAATTTCCGGAAAGCTTTCGCGATCAGCTAAGTCCATGTGTGCGGGCCTTTCGATCTTGCTAGCGGGCGCTGGCCTTGCAGCGTGTGGCGATGGCAGTGAGGGAGCCAGCGGCGAGAACCCAATCAACGTCGTGGCTTCCACGACACAGATCTGTGATTACGTGAAGCAGCTGGACATCGATGAAGTTGATTTGACCTGTCTGTTGGCGCCGAATGCAACAGCACATGAGCTGGAAATGACCCATGAGCAGCTGACCAAGACTGGTAACGCCGATCTCTTGTTCGTCAACGGAGTCGATTTGGAGCACTTCCTGGACCAGGCGATTGAGTCCTCGGGCTTTTCCGGAACGATGGCAGTAACCAGTGGCGTTCTCACTGCAGGTGACGTAGATGCCATGAAGGCAGCCAAGGACACGGACAAAACCAAGCCGCTGCCACCAGAGAAGGCGAAGAATGGTAACTACACCATCGACCGAGGGGTGGAAAAGATTGATGTCGCCCCATGGCCATTCCCGCCGGAAGAACCCGGTGAGGAGGCGGAATTCCGCTTCGATCCGCATGTATGGACCTCGCCGAAGAACGCCAAGGTTCAGGTTGCCAATATCGGCTACGCACTGGAACAGGTCGCTGAGGAACGTGGCGACAATGAGCTGAAGTCCACCATCGCCGACCACGTTGCGGCCTACCAGGACAAGTTGAATCAGCTGGATGAGTGGGCAAATAAGTCCATCGCCACCGTGTCGGACCCTGTGCTGTTTACCAGCCACGATGCCTTTGGATACTTCTCCCACGAGTTCAATATCAACTTCATCGGTGCAGCGCTGTCTGATTTCAACGAGCAGCAGGATGCCACGGTCGCGCATATCGCCGAGGCGGCAAAGACCGTGAAGGACTCGGGTGCAACTGCGCTGTTTGCGGAGAACTCGAACAACTCGAAATCAATTGAGGCGATCGCTAAGGCCGCAGGTGTCAAGGCCATCGTTGGTGAGGACGCACTCTACGGCGACTCCCTTGGTCCGGCTGGCAGTGATGGCGAAACCTACATCGGTTCCATCATCCACAACGTCACTCAGGTTGTGACGGCATGGGACGGAACTGTCGCGCCGCTGCCAGAGGGCATCAAGTGAGCCGTAACCACTTAGCTAACCCCATGTCTGCCGAGCCCATAGTCACGCTCCGCGATGCCTCATTCGGCTACACGGCGGTACCCATCGTCAATCACATCACCGCCAATGTCGCGCCGGGTACCGGGCTTGCACTCATCGGCGCCAATGGCTCTGGAAAAACGACTGTGCTGCGCGGAATCCTGGGTGGGACTCGTATTCTCGCTGGTGAGATGCACAACAACGCGAAGATTGTGTCCTACGTCCCGCAGTCGGCAGACCTCGATCGCACTTTTCCGGTCACGGCTTTCGATGTCGTCGCCATGGGGGTGCTGCACGAACTGCGCCCCTTCCAACCGCTTGGACACCGCAAAGAACGCATCCACGCAGCGCTAGCCAAAGTCGGGCTTGCCGACCGCACCAGTGAACGTTTCGGCAACCTCTCCGGTGGTCAGCAGCAACGCGTTCTGTTGGCGCGTGCCATCGTCGCACGTCCGCAACTCGTGCTTCTCGACGAGCCGTTTAACGGCCTCGACGCTGAAAATCGGGCGATGCTGCTGAATCTCCTCAACGAACTGAAGGAAAATGGCACGGCAATTATCGCGGCCACCCATGATCTCGTGCTTGCCGAGGAAACCTGCGAAAACACATTAATCGTGGCGGAGCAGCCAGCTTTTGGTGCGACCTCGAAGTTGGTGCCAGCCTATGTGGACTGAGCTTGCGAATGAGCTTGGGGTAGCGCCTTTCATGTTCAGGCCACTAGTGCTGCTGATTGCCCTCGGGGCGGTCTCTGGCCTGGTCGGTGTCATCGTGAACCTGCGTGGCCTCGAGTTCAATGCGGAGGCCATGGTGCATTCTATTTTTCCCGGAATTGTGGCCGGTGCCGTATTCGGCGGCATCGACATGATTATCCCGGTGGCTGCAGCATTTGCGGTGGTAGTGGCAGTAGCACTGACCTTAGTATCGCGCTCGCACATGTCGGAAGCTGGAGTAGCAGTCGTACTGACCAGCTTCTTTTCCATCGGCGTGATTCTCTCGCTGAAGAAAGGTGACCAGTCAGGACAGCTGGAAGCGCTCATGTTCGGGCGACTGCTGGAAGTCACTGACTCCCGTCTCACCAGCGCCCTGATTGTCTGTGCCATCGCCTTGGTTCTTATCGCAGTGACCTGGCGCCAGCAGGTGTTTGTTGCCTTTGATCGCTTCGGTGCCAAAGCCGCAGGCGTCAATGTGTGGGGCGCCGACCTCACCATTAACGCGGCGATTGCTGCGGTCGTGGTGTCGTCGGCAAGCGCAGTGGGCGTGCTGCTGGTAGTCGGATATCTGGTCGTGCCGGGAGCGGCGGCGAGACTGCTGACTCGCCGAGTTCATGTGATGGTGCCGATCGCGATTGCAGTGGGCTGCCTCAGCGGAATCGTTGGTTTGGCACTGGTGCCTTTGGGGCCGGTGTCGCCTCAGGCAGTCGTCGCGCTGACCTCGGTGGGACTGTATTTCATGGCACTGGGGCTGCGCGTCGTGCTGGGAGGCGACCGTGTCTAGCATCCTGATTTTGCCAATTATCGAACTGATACTGGTAGGAGCCCTGGCTGGAGTAGTTGGGGTGCTCGCGGTGCTGGGAAAACAAGTGTTCTTCGCAGAAGCGATTACACATGCGACTTTTCCCGGCGCGGTTGTGGGCGTTGTTATTGCGGCAGCGCTCGGCCTGAGCCACTCGTGGATTTCGGTGTTCCTCTTTATCGGAGCATTTCTGATGTGTATTCCGATTGGGGCGCTGTTCGGTCTGTCAAAGGTGGGAACGACGTCCTCGGCGGCGGGAATTGTGCTGACATTTGGGTTCGCACTGGGCTACTTCCTGAACAAGTGGTTCGCCCCGTTGCCGGTGAAGGTAGAGAGTTTCCTGGTCGGCAGCGTACTCAACGTGAACAAGATTGATATTGCGCTGTCCGGTGGCCTCTTGCTGCTGGTGGCGTTGGTGCTGGTGGCTCGGTGGCGGCAGCTGATTTACTTCACCTTCGACCCGGAGTCTTTCGGAGTCGCGCATTCGAGGAGAAAAGCACAGCTGGTCATCAGCGGGCTCATCGTTCTGACTCTGGTGGCGCTGATTCCGGCTGTCGGCACGATTCTATCCATCGCGCTGCTAGCTGCCCCGGCAGCTGCGCTCGTTGGGGTAGTGAACGATACCCGTTTGCTATTCGTGTTGGCGCCATTGATGGGTATCGCGATTGGCCTGGTGGGGCTATTCATTGCGGTGGCGGCGAATCTGTCAGTTGGTGGCTGCATTGGTGTATGCGCCGGCTGTTTCTATGTCCCCCTCAAGATTGCGTCAACACGCAATAGCGCTAGAGTTTGAAGAATGCACGTGGAGGATTTACCAGCAAAGACCCAGGACTACCTCAAGGTCATTTGGGATTTGCACGAGCGCACCGGTGAAAAAGTGGCACTTGGCGACGTCGCTGAGCGGATGGGCGAAAAGAAGCCCACCGCCAGCGAGGCTGTAAAGAAGCTAGCTGCACGTGGCCTTGTCAACCACGAGCCGTATCGGGGCATTAGCCTGTCGGACCGTGGGCGAGACATTGCGCTAATCATGGTGCGTCGCCACCGGTTGATTGAAAGCTTCTTGGTCTCGACTCTGGGATACACCTGGGATGAGGTTCACGAGGAAGCCGAAAAGCTTGAACATGCGGTCTCGGATGATTTCATTAGTCGCATTGATGCAATGCTGGGATTCCCTGAGCGCGATCCGCATGGCGATCCAATTCCCAGCGCAAGCGGTACCATCGCCAGCGCAGTGCGCACCGACCTGACGGATATCGAAGCCGGCGCGATGGTGGTAGTCGATCGCATTAATGACTCCGACCCTGAACTACTGCGCTATTTGGCGACATCAGGGGTAGGACCGGGGACTGTGCTCCGAGCCGAAGCCGCACCATATGCAGGCATGCATGTCTTTGCCATCCTCGATGAGGTGGACGATACCGAGCCAAAGAAAATTCATGTGGCAGACTCGGCACTATGGGCAATCAAGGCGACTCCAACAACGAACTGACGAGGGCCGCAGCGCGCTCTTACTATAAGGTGTCGCGGAATCTCACTGGGCCAACTAAAGTGCCACCCGCACCGTCAGTTTCGTTCGACAGCGTGAAGAGTGCTCGTCGACAGGCATATGCCAGTGTCGAGAGCGTTGATGTGCCACTCAATGCCATCGCTATCTCGCCTGCTGAGCAGCAGGAACACATGGCTAATCTCGAACGCCGCTTGAATGCCTCGACCAAAGATATGCGGGCACTGCTGGACTACGAAGAGCAGCGCATTGCGGTCACTAGCACCGTCAAAGAGGCAATCGTCTATACGTTGCTGGCAATACTCCTTTTGGCAGCAGCCATCGGACTTGGCTACGCCAGCCACCTGGGGGCCGATGCGATTTTGAATGCTGCGGCGGAGGTGACGCCGCGATGAGTAAACGCTCAGGCTCCGACAACGGGTGCGCGACGGTCATTGTCGTATTTTTCTTCTTCGGCCTGATTGTTCAGCTCTTCGGTGTCACGCTGTGGATTCTGCAATATGCATTGCCAGTTGCGGGCTTGGTGCTTGCGATTCTCATTGCATACCAGGCGTGGGTCGGTGTGCGCCGCAGCGCTGAGGCGCACGAGCTCGCCGAGCGTAATCACGCTGAGCTACAGCAGATTGCCATGGACACCGAGTACCAGCTCACCGCAATCCTCTCTGCCTGGGACAACGTGAACACCACAATGGGGGTCGGCACCATCTACAAAGATGTATTTGCCTCCGGAGAGGCTACGCCGGAGCTCATCGAACTACGCGGTGAGCTCTCTCGAGCTCGAAAGCTAAACAACCGACTGCGCGAGCAGCGCGAAACTATGACTAACCGGGAGCTGGTGGAAGCCATCTCTGATGCCGACGAGCTCTGGTGCTCGCTGACGAAGACGTATCAGAACGCTCGTCGCGAGCTGTAGTAACGCACTTGAATTAGTCGACGGTCATCACAACCTTGCCGTCAGCGTGTCCGTCTTCCAATACCCGGTGGACCTCCGCGACCTCGGTGAGATTTTTAGTCAGGCCGATAGGAAGCGAAATCTCACCGGCAACCACGCGGTCGGCCAGGTCTGCATAAATAGTCGTGTCATTCGAAATAGCCGGGATGTGTGCCTCAATGCCGCGTTCCTTCGCCGGTGTTAAATCGGCCAGCGAAGGCAGCGCCACAATCCGACCATCCGATGCCAACACATCCAGCGAGGGGAGGAAAGTATCGAAATACACGCCGTCAAGGACAACGTCCACGCCCTCGGGGAACTGCTGGCGCACAGCCTTGAATACATCTTCCGCTGTGTAATCAATGTGCTGCGCGCCAAAGCCCACTAGTTTTTCATGATGGCGTGACGACGCACTGGCCAACACAGTTGCGCCACGGGCGACCGCCAGCTGCGTCATCAGCTGGCCAACACCGCCACCGGCACCATGAATTAGTACGGTGTCACCGCTTTTTACCTTTGCAAGCTGCTCGACAGCCACGGTCGCCGTGATTCCCACTAGGGCAAGGCCCGCAGCGGTAACGTCGTCAAGCGAATCGGGCGTTCGGACCACACCGTCGGCGGGGAAGACGTTGTGCGTTGCGTAGGTGCCGCGGAAGTCGTCGAAGCTGCGCATGCCGAAGACACGGTCGCCGGGGGCGAAGCTGTCCACACCTTCGCCGACGGCAACGACTTCGCCAGCGGCTTCACGTCCGAGCACCGCGGGAGGGGTGAACTTTGCGCACAGGCCGGAAGATCCATCGCGCATCTTGTAGTCCAGCGGGTTTGCGCCGATGGCTGTGGTTTTGACCAGGATTTCACCGGGGCCGGGCTCTGCAGGCTCGATAGGTGTCCTGGTGAAAATGTCAGCGGGGCCGAACTCCGTAATGGTCATTGCGTATGCGTTGCCTGAATTTGCTGCCATGTCCATCACTGTAGTCCTAGCTGCTAATTATGAACGGGTGGCAGGTGGGAGGGCAGCGGTGACGGCGTCGAAGGACTCGTTGAGGTAGGCGCTGAGGAGGTCGGCGGCGTGGTGCGGGGTGTCTTCGATGAGAACCTTGGCGATACTGATGTGGCGATCGGCGTATCGGGCATGGAGTTCGATGCTTTGGGGGTAGGAGAGGAAGCAAAGACGGAGTTGGGCCTGAATGGATTCGGCGGTTGCTAACAGGTCGGGAGACCCGGAAGCCCTGACGATGGCGAGGTGAAAGGCATTATTCCGTTCGGGAAGGTTCAATGATGACTGCGAACCACAAAGAGAAAGAATCTCTTTGCCGAGGAGCTTTGCTTGGCTCTTGCTTAGCGACCGCAGTGTTCCGCATTCGGCGACATGGCGAAAAGCATACAGTTCGCGGATGCGTTCTTTGTCGAAGGAGGCGATAAAAACGCCGTGATGAGGGATGTGAGTGAGTAGCCCCTCAGATTCCAGCTTCCGGTACGCCTGTCGGATGGTGTTGCGACTGACCTGTAGTCGCGCAGCAAGTTGGGTTTCACGGAGCTGCTCGCCGCTGTAGTGCTTTCCGGCGAGAATCTCTCGGCGCAGGACAGTTGCGGTGGCATCCGCTACTGAAACGTCATGTTGTTTTTCCCCAGAGGACGTGTGGGTCTGATCGTCGAGGATGTTTCCGGGGGTAGTCATGTAATACAGACTACTAAAGCACTTTTGTGTGGCGGCCATCACCAATTAACATACGAGACATTGTTCAACAATCTCGGTGCAGACGATCTTCAACGTAGGAATCCTTCAACGTGGGGATTGTCAGATTTGTAGGGAAAGGCCTTACGCTATGGACGCTTCAACATCTGCCCACAAGGCGCGTCGAACGGCACTCCTCGGCGCTGTATTCCTGATGGCGACCAGTGCTATCGGGCCAGGCTTCCTCACCCAGACCGCAACCTTTACGGCCAAGCTTGGCGCGGCTTTCGCCTTTGCCATTTTGGTCTCGGTGCTTCTTGATATCGCGATTCAGCTCAACGTGTGGCGAGTAATCGCCGTCTCTGGACGCCGCGCACAGGAGCTCGGCAACGCCGTGATTCCGGGGTTGGGCTGGCTTATGTCAATTCTCATTGTCATCGGTGGTGTGGTCTTCAATATTGGCAACGTCGGCGGAGCTGGACTTGGCGCGAACGCGATGTTGGGCGTGGACGCAAAGATTGGCGGCATTGTTACTGCAATCCTCGCCATTGGCTTCTTTCTCTCCCGACGGGCGGGTATGGCGCTGGACAAGGCACTCGTCGTGCTTGGTGTAGTGATGATTCTGGTCACTGCAATTGTGGCGTTCAGTTCTAACCCACCAGTAGGAGAAGCACTGAAGAACACGGTCATGCCCGACACGATTGACTTGCTGGCAATCATCACGCTGGTCGGTGGCACTGTAGGCGGTTACATTACTTACGCTGGCGCTCACCGCATGCTTGACGCTGGCGCCAGCGGTGTGGAGCACCTCGCGCAGACCACTCGCTCATCTGTTACGAGCATCATTGTCACGGCTATCATGCGTTTCCTACTTTTCCTAGCTGTCTTGGGAGTGGTCGCGGGTGGCGTGGTCCTCAATACGGATGGAAACCCCGCTGCAGAGGCATTCCAAGCTGCGGCAGGCGATTGGGGTATGCGATTCTTTGGCGTTGTCCTGTGGGCTGCGGGAATCTCGTCGATTGTGGGTGCCAGCTACACCTCGGCAACGTTTCTGACTCGTTCCTCGGGTGCTGGTGCCAAGACTCAAAACACGATCACCATTGTCCTAATTGCAATTTCCACGCTGCTCTTCGGTGTCATCGGTACGGCTCCAGCGACGCTGTTGGTTTTCGCCGGAGCCTTCAACGGTTTGGTTCTACCAATTGGTGTTACTGTGCTGATTTACATCGCGCTGTTCCGTGCGGACCTCATGAATGGCTACAAGTACCCGAAGTGGTTAGCGGCTATCGGAATCGTGGGTGTCGCAGTCGCTTGGTTCTTGGCGTGGCGCTCGTTCGGCGGCGTGTTTGAAATGCTCGGCTAATCGGCCGGTTTTTCGTACAGCTCAGATGAGGACCAACATATCAACGGTACAAAGACCAGCATTACTACCTGGAAGGGGCGGCGACGTTTATGGGCGCCATTATCGATCTCAACTCTGATCTCGGGGAAGCTTTCGGCTCATGGAAGATGGGGGATGACATCGCTCTACTGGACATTGTGACCAGTGCGAATGTTGCTTGCGGGTATCACGCGGGTGACGCTAGCGTCATGATGGAGACCTGTGAGGCAGCTGCCGCGCGCGGAATTCGCATCGGCGCACACGTCGCCTACCGCGATCTCGCCGGATTCGGACGACGTCGCATGGACTACTCACATCGAGAATTGCGAGCCGAAACTGTATACCAGATTGGTGCCCTATCGGCATGTGCACGGGCGGTGGGTACCGAAGTTTCCTACGTCAAACCCCACGGTGCCCTCTATAACCGCATCGCAGTGGACGAAAATCAGGCCACTGCAGTGGTGGAGGCGCTCCTGCTCGCTCGCTCCACCTGCGGAGATGGGCTTGCCATTATGGCGCAGCCGGGGTCGGTCATCGAACGGCTCAGCCTCGATGCGGACCTCCCTGTGATTCGGGAAGCTTTTGCTGACCGCGCATACAACTCCGACGGAACGCTAGTTTCCCGAGCGCTCGCGGGCTCGGTCATTGCAGACCCCGATGCCGCCGTCAAACGTGTCATTGCAATGGCCAGTGGGGAACCAATCGCCGCTTACGACGGTTCACTGTTGACCGTGCAGGCTAACTCTATTTGTTTGCACGGAGACACCCCTGGCGCGGTCGAACTGTCCCGTAGGATTCGCCAAGGTCTCGTCGACGCGGGAGTTACCGTCGCTGCCCACGTATAGCGCGGACTCGTACACCGGTCTTATCGACCGCAGTTTTTCAACCTCGCAAGAAAGAAAGGATCAGCACCGCCATGGCCGAGATTCGCCCTATGGGAACAAATGCGCTGCTTATCGACTATTCATCATCGGCCAATCCGTTGGCGAAGGTACTTCGTGCACACTCTGCGGCGGCTGAGATCGAGGGACTCGTTGACAGGGTACCCGCAGCCCAAACGCTCCTACTTCGCTTTCGCGGGCCGGCTCGTCGATACCTCAGCGCAGTCGAAACCGCGCTGCAGGGCAACAATACGCAGAGGCACACCGTCGACAAGCGAAAGACAGTGACGATTCCCGTTCACTATGACGGCGCGGACCTTGAATCCTTGGCACAAAGCCTTGGGATGAGCCCCCAAGCGTTAATTGATTGGCACTGCGAGCGCCCTTGGACGGCCGCGTTCGGTGGATTTGCGCCGGGCTTTTATTACATGGTGCGGGGGAGCGGTCAGGGATGGCCAGAGCCGCTTGATATTCCCCGCCTTGCGACGCCGCGCACCCGAGTTCCCAAGGGCTCTGTCGGACTTGCAGGCCAATTCGCAGGTGTGTATCCCATCGATTCGCCCGGTGGCTGGCAACTCTTGGGGCATACAGATGTGGAGATGTGGGACTTAAATCGGCTCAATCCGGCGCTGCTTGAGCCCGGGGCTGAGGTTCAATTTGAGGCGACTTCTACGGCGAGTGCGGCGTAGAAAAAGGGTGCGGAAGAGATGAAGAATTCTATCGAGATTATTCGACCCGGTATTTTGACGACTATTCAGGATTGGGGCCGTGCTGGGCAAGGGAGCTTGGGGGTGAGTACCTCCGGTGCGTTCGACCGCGAGTCCGCGGCAGCTGCTAACCGGATGGTTGTCAACGAAGAAAACCTCGCTGTGCTCGAATGCGTCGTCGGCGGGTTGGAGTTCCAAGTAGCGGAGGGGGCAATTATCTCCTTTGCAGGAGCCCACGGTGAGGTGACCGTCGAGCAGGATGGCAAGGTCATCAAAACCTCGATGAATAGCCGAATTGTGGTCGGGGCGAAGGCGATTGTGAGGCTTGGTACCTTCGATGCGGGTCTTCGTGGATACGTCGCGATTCGAGGGGGCATCGATGTCGCGGAAGTGTTGGGGTCGCGGTCATACGATACGCTTGGCAAGCTCGGTCCAGCGCCTTTGCAGGCTGGTCAGGTCTTGCCAGTCGGCGACCCGGAGTATTCGACGGGTTCGTCAATCGCAATTTATCCCGCTCCTCATTGGTCGAGCGAGGCTGCCCGTCTTGATGTTGTTCCTGGGCCTCGGGCGGACTGGTTTACGTCGGAAAGTGTCAGTGATTTCTTTCACGAGACATGGACCGTGACGCAAGAGGCCAACCGCGTCGGACTTCGGCTGAGTGGGACTACTCTTGAGCGCCAGGTCACCCATGAGTTGGCCAGCGAGGGAATGGTTCCCGGTGCGATACAAGTGCCCGCATCGGGGCAGCCGATTATTTTCGGTCCTGATCATCCGGCGACGGGTGGATATCCGGTCATTGGTGTGCTGACGGAGCCGTCATTGTCGAGAGCTGGGCAATTGGTGCCCGGCGCGAAGGTAAAATTCCGCCGGGTGCGGGCGGCATAGGTCTGCGGCGTCATCCTGCGCGATGGTGCGCCACAAAGTCTGCCAGCTGTCAGAGTCGCACAGCACTTCGCAGTAAAATCAGCCACCATGATTGAGAGAGCTTCTTTTTCCGACCTCAGTGCGACCGATGCGTATGCCATCTCGGCGCTGCGTACCGACGTGTTCTATCTTGAGCAGTCCTGTGAGGAGCCGGAAATGGATTGGCGCGACCTGGAAGATACCGCAGAGCACTATTTCATCCGCGACGACAACGACTCCCGCAAGATTATCGCGTACTTGCGTGTAATTGACACGCTCGATGAGTACTCGTCGAGCTACCCGCGCACCATCGGCCGAGTTGTCGTCGATGCTGCGAGCCGGGGTAGGGGGTTGTCCTCGAAACTGCTGCAGCAGGTCATCGCTGACCACCCGGATACGGGGCTGATTCTTCATGCCCAGACGCAGGCGAAGGCTGTGTACGCAAAAGCCGGCTTCCATGAGGTCGGGGAGACCTTCATGGAAGCCGGCATTGAGCACATCACCATGGTTCGTGATGCAGCCCGTGGCGAAGCCTAGGAACTAATCGCCTAGGCTCCGGTTTGTACGGCGTTGCTTACTTCGGGTTTAAGCGGTGACCTTCGAATCCGCCAGGATGCGATTCAGGGAGTCGATGCTCGCCTTCGCATCGCCGATAAGCATGTCGGTGTTTTCGTTGAAGAACAGCGGGTTCTGCACGCCCGAGTAGCCCGAACCCATCGACCGCTTGAGAACAATCACGCGCTCAGATTCCCACACCTTCAGTACCGGCATACCCGCAATCGGGGAGCCCGGCTGCTCTGCCATCGGGTTGACGGTGTCATTTGCACCGATGACCAGGGTGACATCCACATCAGCGAAGTCATCGTTGACCTCGTCCAGCTCCAGCACGATGTCGTAGGGAACCTTGGCCTCTGCCAACAGCACGTTCATGTGACCCGGCAGGCGGCCAGCGACTGGGTGGATACCGAAGACCACTTCCTTACCGTCGGCACGCAAATTGCGTACCAGATCGGCGACGGCGTACTGAGCCTGTGCCACAGCCATACCGTAGCCCGGAGCAATGAGAATCTTGTCCGCGTTGCGCAGGATTTCTGCAGTGTCCTCGTGGTTGACCTCAGTGTGGGAGCCTTCCACAGCGCTTGCCGACGAAGCCTCGGAGCCAAAGCCACCCAGAATAACGTTTGCAAAGGAGCGGTTCATGGCCTCACACATGATGTACGACAGGTAGGCGCCGGAGGAACCAACCAGCGCACCGGTGATGATGAGCAGCGGGTTGCCAAGCATGAGGCCGGTGAAAGCAGCGGCCCAACCGGAGTACGAGTTCATGATGGACACGACAACCGGCATGTCGCCGCCACCGATGGCGATGACCAAGTGCCAGCCCAAAAACAGGCCCAAAGCAGTCACAGCAACCATGCATGCCCATGCGATGGCGCCGCCCTCGGTGCCGGTTGCGATGAAGACAGCCAGGAGAACCAGAGTGACCACCAGAATGGCAATGTTCAGAGCATTGCGGCCCGGCAGTAGCAGCGGCGAGCCCTTGATCTTCTCAGACAGCTTCAGGCCAGCGACGATGGAACCAGTGAAGGTCACAGCGCCGATGAAGACGCCAATGTAGACCTCGCCGAAGTGGAACTTCAGGGCATCGGTGTCAACATCTTCGGCGAAGATGTACGAGTTGAAGCCGATGAAGATAGCGCCGAGTCCAACCAGACCGTTGAACAGTGCAATCAGCTGCGGCATACCAGTCATGGCAACGCTGCGTGCGCGGGTGATACCGATGACACCACCGATGCCGATAGCGACAGCGATGAGAATCAGGGTAATCAGCGGGGAGAAGTGAGTATCCGGCTTGGTGTCAGCGGTGACGAGTGCCTGAAAGATGGCAATGACAACGGCGACAGCCATGCCGGCAATACCGAAGGCGTTTCCGCGGCGAGCGGTCTCCGGCTTAGACAGGCCCGAGAGGGCAGAGAGGAACAGGACAGCGGCGACAATGTAGCCGACGTTGGACAGGCGGTAGGTCCAGTCCAGAAGCGAAGCAGTATCAATGCTAGCCATTAGACTTTATGCCTCCTCTTTCACGAACATGCCAAGCATGCGGTCGGTGACGGCGAAACCGCCGAAGATATTGATGGAGCTGACCACGATGGCCGCGAACGCGAGACCGGAAACCAGCAGGTTGGAGCTTCCCACCTGGAGAATCGCACCCACCAGAACAATGCCGGAAATCGCGTTGGTCTCAGACATCAGCGGTGTGTGCAGGCGTGGCGTAACCGCGGAGATCACGTAGAAGCCAAGCACGATAGCCAAGGTGAGAACCATGAAGTTGGCGCTCACGCTGTGCGGCGCGCTGAGCATAACCACAATTGCCAGCAGTGCCGTCAGACCCAGAGCAATCTTCGAGCCCAGGCCCGATCCCATGAAAGAAACCTTCTCCGGCGCATTCTCTTCTAATGCAGCCTGCTGAGCCTGCTGTTCCTGCAGCGGGGCAGCAGGGGTGACAGCGACCTTGATTGGCGGTGGTGGCCAGAGAATCTCAGCTCCGGTAGCGCCGGCACCATTCTGTGGGCGAGCCTTTGTCACCGTGATGCCACGGATAATCTCGTCCTCGAGATTGAGAACTGGAGAGCCATCCTTTTCTGGCGTAATCAGCTTGAACAGGTTGAAAATGTTCTGGCCGTACAGCGACGATGCCTGTGCGGGCAGACGTCCTGCAAGGTCGGTGTAACCGATGATGGTCACCCCGTTGTCAGTGACAATAGTCTTGCCTGGAACGGTCACCTCGCAGTTACCGCCACCGGCGGCAGCCATGTCGACGATGACGCTGCCTGGCTTCATAGCTGCAACATCGGCAGCAGTCAGCAGCAGCGGAGAGCGGCGGCCCGGGATATTCGCGGTGGTGATGACAATGTCAGCTTGCGCGGACTGCTCGGAGTAGAGCTTCGCGGCAGCGGCAGCCTGATCATTGGTCATTTCCTTGGCATAGCCATCTTCGGACTTCTCAGTGGCAGCCGGAATCGGGATGAACTCTGCACCCATCGATTCGACCTGTTCACCGGCTTCAGGGCGCAGGTCTGTTGCCTTGACAATCGCGCCCATAGAGTTGGCGGTACCGATTGCGGCAAGTCCGCCGACACCAGCGCCGATGACGTAAACGGTAGCTGGTGGCATCTTGCCTGCGGCAGTCACCTGACCAGTGAAAAGGCGACCATATGCAGAAGCCGCTTCGACTACTGCGCGGTAGCCGCCGATGTTGGCCATCGACGACAGCACGTCCATCGACTGTGCCCGGGAAATGCGGGGAACTGCATCCATAGCAAGGGCAGTGATGTTGCAGTGCGCGAGCTCTTCGACCAGCTCTTCGTTACGGCCTGGTGCAAGTCGGCTAATCAGCATGGCACCGTCGTTAAGCAGTGCACGGAACTGCTCCGGCGGAGTGTCGAGCGTTACGACGATATCGCTGTGCCAGACAGACTCGTCGACAATGGTGGCACCGGCGGATTCGTAGTCCGCGTTGGTGAACTTTGCAGCCAGGCCGGCGTCAGCCTGCACGGCGACCTCGTAGCCAAGCTTGACGAGTTTGCCGACGGTTTCCGGGGTCGCAGCCACAATTGTTTGCTGGGGATCGGGTTCTAAAGGGATGCCGATTCTCATTGTGGGAGTTCTTTTCTGTTCGGGGGTTTTATTAAGGGCCATGCGCACTCGGTTGTCGGTTAACAGTGAGTGTGGGCGTGGCCGCTTTCTCCTTGGTGCCAATAAGGTATGCGCTGGTGGGGAGGCAGCGGAGGCGTTTGTGGAAAAAGGTAATAAAAATATGTGGGTAACGGTGGTGAGGTGGGTTTTCTGAATTTGCACACTCTTGCAAAGGGGGTAGGAAATGGGGGTGAGGGTGTTAATTTTGAGCGAGAGTGAACATTTGTAGCGGCCTGAATGATTGTTTGAGGGGTGAAGTATGGGGGAGGATATTTCTGTCTTTACGTACGTCGTTACGCATTAGGTAGATTTGTATTCCAAGGTTTTTGGCAAGAGTTAAGGAAAACGATGATTGGTTCACTAAGTGCCGCCGGAAAGACCGTGTTGGCATCCCGCCGAGGGCAGGGGCGTACGTTCTCGAAGGTGGTTGCTCTCTCGCTCGCAGCTGGTGTAGTTCTCAGCGGACAGGTGCCAGCGCAGGCGGCACCGCGCATTGGTCAGCTACCGGACATCACTGCACGCGAAAGCACTATTGACTACCAGAACTCGGAAACCGTGGACAAAATTGGCGGTGGTCTGGTGGATGTCATGGGTGGCGTGAACCGTGTCATCTCCGGTGGCGAAAGTGGCCATATCACCGAGCCGTTCGCCCCAGAGGCGGGGCAGCTGCGCAAGGAGTTCGGAGCGATGGGCTCCCATCCAGTTGCCGCAACCCGCGAAGCAATGCCATGTGATGGTGTCGTCTACACCATCTATAACCGCGTACTGCGGGACCTCCACGGTCTCCACGGCACCACCGGCTGTTATGACGTACTGCCAGAATCGGCCAACGCCTCCCCAGTTGGCGCGCAGCTTATCTACCCGGCGGATATTGACTCCATGGAGTCTGCGCCACTGATGGTTCTCAGCCCTGGCATTGGTACTGAGCCGGGTATGTACGACGCGCAAGCGCGACTCTATGCAAGCCACGGATACGTCGTGGCTCTTGGCTACAACTTCACCAACTGGTTCGCGCCACAGATGGTGCTGGCAGCTTCGGTTGCCGCAGCGGCCAATGAGGACGAGTCCACACCACTTGCAGGCAAGATCGATTTCTCCCGCACGATGTTGGTCGGGCACTCTGCGGGTGGTGGCTCCGCAATCTTCCTGAACAACAGGATGGATAAAGCCTTCCAGGCTGCGGGTATCGATATGGTCACCCGCGGTCTGGTCGCCATCACCCCAGGGCCTTCCGACGCTGGACTAATCTCCACACCGCCGGAGATTCCAAGCCTGGTGGCCATTGCGGAGCACGAGGACATCGTTCCTTTTGATGCGGATCGACGTGGTTACCGCGATGCTGAAGGGCCCGCCTGGGAAGCGGTAGTCACCGGTTCCTACCACGGCACCTACCTGGATGATCCGTCTAAGAATGTGCTTGGCTCGCTGGTGCTGTCCTTTAGTGAGTATGTGCTCGGCGGAACGAGTCGAGCAAAGGCCGTCTATGAGGGTGCTAACTACGGCCTGGCTACTGACTCCGAGCTCAAGGACGTTCAGCGCAAGGGCGTTTAGAGCTGGCTACTCCATCGACTCTGGAATCAGCTTTGCCGCGGCCTCGGCGATTGCCTTACGCTGTGCTTTCGTGAGCTGATTGCCGTTGAGATAGTCGTTGGCCCAGAGTCCATCGGAAATCATTTGGACAACGTAGGCCATGCAGGCTTCCTCATCGGTGGCAATCTATTCTACCGGCGGATTCCACCGGCGCAAAAGGCGCGTCCAGATCTCGCGCAGCTCCGGTTCGGCGGCAGAGTCGATGGACATGAGTAGCTCGGCCCTTGTTGCTGTCTCCAGCGAGACCTGGAGGTTTGCGCGTAGGCGGTTGGCGGGGGATACCTCCTCCGCAGGCCCACCCGCGGCTTCGATAAGCTCCTCTTCCCATAACTGCGCCATGTGCTCATGGACGCTGCGAATCATGTCTTCGCGGGAGGGGAAGTGGTAAATCAACCCTGATTTACTCATTCCGCATTGAGTTGCGACATTTTCGTAGGTGACCTCGGAAAAGCCGTTTGTCTCGATAATCTCAACGATTGTGTCGAGAATGGCAGTGCGCTTACTCGTGCGCATATTCAGTCTCCTTCGGGTTGCCGCGGAATGCCACCGCAGTCGCAATCGCTGCAATGACAGCAACGACAGCCAGCATAATCAAAATGGCCAGGTAGGAACTGTCGAGGCCGGCGCGGGCGCCGTCGTTAAGCGCTGGCGTGTGAAGTGCATCGGTGAGTGAGATGCTGGCGTCGACAGGCGTGAACAAGGCGTAGAACATGGGTAGGAGGCTGCCTGTGATTGCGACGGTGATCAGTGTGCCAAATTCGTAGGACACGGATTCCATCGCCGCCGCCATGCCGGCCTTTGACCTTGGGGCTGAGCCGATAATCGCGGTCGACGACACCGACATCACAGAACCTGCGCCCGCGCCGAGCAGTATCAGTCCTGCGATCATGAGCGGGAAATTGCCCGAGGAAACACCGTAGTACATGCCTGCCAGGCCGATGGCGTTGAGGAGGAATCCGCCGGTGATGAGTGTGCGGAAACCCACTCGATGCAGCACCATGCCGCCGATGACACCAACTGGCAAGGACGCCAGTGCCGCGGTGGCAACTAGCAAGCCCGCATCGAGTGGTGTGTATCCGACGGAAATCTGGAAGCGCTGCGTCGTCATCAATTCGGCGCCTGCCAGGACAAACATGGCAAGCGCGGCTGCCAGCACGCCACCGGAAAACATCCGCGAACGGAAGACGGAGAAGTCGATGAGGGGTTCAGTGAGACGTGCCTGACGACGCTGAAACAGTACCGCGCCCACTAGCCCGCAGGCGATAGCCGCGACGATGACGGTGGAGGAGTGATGACCAGCGAGTTCCTTAATGAGCGAGACCAGGCCCAGCATGGCCAGCATCGCGTAGAGGCTGGTGAGAAAATCCCAGCGCTTGGCTGGGTTGGGCTGATTCGGCGGAGCAAAAATCAGCGTGCCAATGATTGCGAAAACTACTACAGGGATATTGATAAGGAAGATTGAGCCCCACCAGAAGTGCTCCAATAAGAAACCGCCAACGACGGGGCCAGCGGCGGCACCCAGTGTTGCCGTGGCAGACCAAATGCCAATAGCTGTGGCAAGTTCACGAGGGTGGTGGAAGGTCTCACGTAGCAGTGCGAGGGTCGCCGGCATCATGGTCGCGGCGCCCAGTCCTAGACAGCCGCGGGCGATGACCAGCGCCCAGGCGTGCGGCGCAAAGGCCGCGGCCAGGGAAGAGAAGCCAAAAATTGTCAGGCCCACAAGAAACATCTTGCGGTGACCGATGCGGTCGCCCAGGGTGCCTGTGCCGAGGAGGAGTGCGGAGATCACCAGTGGGTAGGCGTTGATGATCCACAGGCCCTCTAACTCGGTTGTGTGGAGCTGCTCGCGCAGAACCGGCAGAGCAGTGTAGAGCACCGAGTTATCTATGCCGATGAGTAGTAGGCCGGCGCTGATGATAGCGAGGAAGATCCACCTGTGGGTGACTGAAGTGGGCGGATTAGCCCTCGTGGAAGCGGCGTGGTCAGTACTTGTCATTCCAGTAACTGTAACGAACGTTCGGTTTAGTTACAACCTCTAAAGGGTGCTGATTTAGACCTAAAACTTCAAGAAAAGTAAGCCGATCCCGCCCAAGGAGCCGGTGAAAAAGTGTCTAAGTTGCAGGCGTTGTTGAGGTGCGAATTCACGGACGCCGTTCGATCCCCCGTGGCGCCCGAGCGGGTAAAAGTCAGCATGAACGCGCTGACTTTATGCTCGGAGGCTTACGCGCTGACTTTACGCTCGGACGTTGTGGCCAATCACCGCCGGGATAGTAATGGGTGCATCCCCGAAAAGCTCCTTCTGGTATTCGTTCTGCTCGAAAGCGCCAGCATCGTTATCCCTGATCGTGGCCACGTTTGTCAGTTTGCGTGCCGACGGTGCGGAACCCTTTTGGAGCAATCCACCACGGCTGCCCGCAGTGGTGGCCGCGAAAGCCCCTGCGCCACGGTTTCCAGCAGCGGCGCCCGCGGTTCCGCCAGCAGCACCCGTAGCTCCGGTAGCAGTACTGTTGCGCGCACTGATTAGGGAATTCATCAATCCACTTCCGCGCTGTCCAGAGCTATTCGAGACGGTTGGCAAGGCAGAACCAGCGACCCCGGGACCCAAGCCGGTTCCCATCCCGCGACCCGCTGTCGGCGCTGGCATACGACCGGGACTCGAAGCCGGAAATCCCGAGGCCGGGGGACGGGGGCTTGAGTTTCCAGAATACGGCAGTGCCGGGATATTGCCCGCTGGTGTGAGTCCCGCAGTGCGTCCTGCACCGAGGGAGCCAGCCGGCCGGTTGCCGTGAACTCCGTAAGGCGAAACTCCTTGCGGTGATGAGCGTTGAAGTGGGGTGCTCGCCCCCGAAGGAGCGACCATGGCTGGATTCGCCGCATTCGGTTGAGCCATAGCTGATTTACCGGTCGGGGATGTTGGCGAGATTGTGGAGCTCGTTGGGCTGCTAGGTGATGCGGGGTGCACAGGGGTAGCAGACGGATTAGTAGGGTTCGACAAAGTCGAAGCGCTCGGTTGCAAGTGCGAAGGAGCGGAAGGGCTCGCGGTTGTGGATTGCGGTGTCGGAGAATCCGGAACAGTTGAGGTGGCACCAACTGGTGCGCTGGCGGCCTGCATGCTTCCAGCCATCCCCGCAGGCGAAAGGCTGAACTGGCTAGTTCCAGAACGTCCGGCGACTGTGGCTCCAACGGACACCTCGGCGGTCACACCACTTCCCGCATCGGCAGAAACCAGGTTAGGAATTCGGGGAATAGCGGTCTGTAGTTGTGCGGTATACGGACCAGAGAGAAAGGCTGCTACCTCGGCCTGTTCAAAAGCCTTTTGCGCGCCAGGGTTTGGGAGTGCTTTGGACTCGGCTTCGATCGCTGATAGTGCATTGACGGCCATCGCCTTCACAGATGGCAATACGGCAAGGTGCCCGGCCATGACCTCAGATGCGGTGGCGATGCTGGTAGCGCGTGCGGCCAGACCTTTCATTGTTGAGTCCGCAGCAGAGAAGACAGCACCGCTGTTGCTCGACACCAAGCCGGATGAGATGGAGGTTAGATTGCTGGCCAACGTGGTCATAGTGTCGGCGAAGTTATTCCAGTAGGCGATTGCCTCGGCTACGGCACCGTCGTTTGTTGAGGAAAACATGGATAGTAGGGACTTCGCATCGAGACCAAGTTCCGCGGAAAGAGTGACTGGCGCGAAAGTGAGACTTCCAGCTTCAAACATCGGCCGACGCTGAAATACACCGCTTGTGCGCGCTACTTCGGCAAGGGAAGCGCCGTCACCATTGAATGGGTTAATGCTTCGAAGAATCCGATTCATGGTGGACTCGTGCTCAGTGATCACGCGACGGAAGTCAGCGAGATTTGTTTGCGCCCACGTGAGCTGTTTGCCCAGAGACAATCCGATGGCAGCAGAGCTTCCTGAGCTGCCGGAAATTGCGAGACTGTGTTCTGTCGCCACCAGCTGGAGTGACGGAACCTGTGAGTAGCCGGCCAAGTTTGGCTGGATATGGATGGCATTATTTGCCAGCAAATTCGTGGAATGGAACTTCTGAATTGCAGAGTCGATTGTTGGAATTACGGCATGCATCATGATTCTTCCCCCAAATAATCAATTAACAGCTCATTTACTGGAGCGCACAGCCGGTGCTGTGGGTCAGGGCTATCTTGTCCGGTTGTGTCGATAACGAATCCGAGAGCTCCTTGTTCTGTTTCGACAGAAGCAATACAGGCGGAACTTCCGAGCGGATTGATTTGAGTGAATGTCACCCAATTGAAAATCCCTTCGTGATGAGCCAAAGGCTCGGCACTGTAGCGTTCGAGTTGTGAGTGAGCGACCGCAGCATGCCAGATGCTCAGCAGGCCGGAAGCATCGGATTCAATAACGCAGCCAATCTGTTTATTTCCTTCGATTCGGCCCTCCATGTACGTCTGCTCCCGGAACCCCAGCCTGTCTAAACGCCCCATAATCGCAGGGTCATCACACGGATTGGTCAGTACGAATTCAGGTGCGTCGTAGTTGTAGTGCCCATCGGGACCAAGTGGAGCATCACCGGGCTCCGGCGGATTGTTGGGTGGAAGCACACCCGCAGGTAACGTCACGCCCGAGTCAGTAGTCATGGTTGTCGCATTGTCGCCGACAGGTTGAACGTCCTCGACGGATGCCTCGGTCGATGCGCAACTAGTCCCCGTTATTCCCCATAGAAGTGCTGACAGTAGGGCGGCAGTAGTCGCCTTTTTCAATTTTCCCTCCCCAAAGAATTTGTGTGAGAAAGATATAACACCGCGGTCGCAATTGCGCTTGCTGAGAAGCCGAAAAATAGACCGGCTGTGGATAACTTTTAGGGGGTGTGGACAACGCGGTCGCCGTGCAAAACGACGCCTCTGCGTAGCCACCACCTGCACCTTTGGGGTGCGTTCCCCGGGACGTCGTTAAGCGTTGGTGGACAGCATGGGTGTAATAACCGAAGTAATCCGAACGATTGGTTAGACTATGAGGCGCATTACAAAACCACGGGAGTGCCAACCGAAATTCCGGCACTGAGAGGACGCTAGGGATCGAGCGTCGACCGGACGAACCTGAATCTGGGTAATACCAGCGTAGGAAAGGGATGTGTTGCTTCATGGCCGCACGTGTATCTGTATCCGCTCCGCCGAAAGAGGGCGAGGTTACAACTGGCCCGATTTACCGCAGCAACAAGCATTACGACGAGGTTGCGTTCAGCAACGATTTCGGTGAGGCGAACCTGCGCGTTCCAGTCCGTCGAATCAATCTGACGGACGGCACTCACTTCGATGCATACGACACCTCGGGTATTTACACCGAGGAAAACCCGGAACTGAACCTGAAGGAGGGGTTGGCTAAGACTCGTGACTCGTGGCCGAAGGCTCCGGCGGTGCCGGCGGTTGCAGGCTCTGAGGAGGCCCCGAAGGTCAAGACGCAGCTGGCATGGGCTCGTGCGGGAATTGTCACCCCGGAGATGGCGTTCATTGCCGCTCGTGAAAATGTGGATCCGGAAGTTGTTCGCGAAGAGGTTGCTGCGGGGCGTGCCGTGATTCCGGCCAACCACAAGCACCCGGAGACCGAGCCGATGATTATTGGCAAGCGCTTTGCCACCAAAATCAACGCCAACATTGGTAACTCGGCTGTGACTTCGTCCATCTCCGAAGAGGTGGAGAAGATGGTGTGGGCGACCCGTTGGGGCGCGGACACCATCATGGATCTGTCCACCGGTAAGGACATTCACGAAACCCGCGAGTGGATTCTGCGTAACTCCCCGGTGCCGGTTGGTACGGTGCCGATTTACCAGGCGCTGGAGAAGGTTAAGGGTGACCCGGCCAAGCTGACCTGGGAAATCTACCGCGAAACCATCATTGAGCAGTGTGAACAGGGCGTGGACTACATGACCGTTCACGCGGGTGTGCTGCTGCGCTACGTGCCACTGGCCGCCAACCGCGTTACCGGCATTGTCTCCCGCGGTGGTTCGATTATGGCCGCATGGTGCCTCGCGCATCACCAGGAGAGCTTCCTCTATACGCGCTTCGCTGAGCTGTGCGACATTCTGGCACAGTACGATGTCACGTTCTCCCTCGGTGACGGCCTACGTCCGGGCTCCATTGCCGACGCTAACGATGAGGCCCAGCTGGCTGAGCTGCGGACCCTCGGCGAGCTGACCAGGATCGCCAAGTCCCGCGGCTGCCAGGTCATGATCGAAGGCCCAGGCCACGTTCCGATGCACAAGATCGCTGACAACGTGAAGTGGGAAGAGGAGTGGTGTGAGGAAGCTCCGTTCTACACCCTCGGCCCGCTGGCAACCGACATCGCGCCGGGCTATGACCACATCACGTCGGCTATCGGCGCGGCAATCATTGCGCAGGCTGGTACCGCCATGCTCTGCTACGTCACGCCGAAGGAGCACCTGGGTCTGCCGAACCGCGACGACGTCAAGGTCGGCGTGATTACTTACAAGATTTCCGCGCACGCCGCTGACCTGGCAAAGGGGCTGCCGCGCGCTCAGGAGCGTGACGACGCGCTGTCGAAGGCCCGTTTCGAGTTCCGTTGGCATGACCAGTTTGCACTGGCTCTGGATCCGGACACTGCGCTGGATTACCACGATGAGACCCTGCCCGCAGAGCCGGCAAAGACCGCGCATTTCTGTTCCATGTGTGGTCCGAAGTTCTGCTCCATGCGTATTTCCAAGGATGTGCAGGACTACGCGAAGGAACACGGCCTGGACTCCGTTGAAGCTATCGAGGCCGGCATGGCTGAGAAGTCCCAGGAGTTCGCTGATCAGGGTGGTCGCGTCTACCTGCCGATTACCGCGGAGTAATTGGTTGTCTCAAAGCTGCTGAAGCAAACCGCGGTCGAGCTCTATTGGGCTTGGCCGCGGTTTTCTTTTGCCCTCAGCCATTTCTTCCAATCCCAGCGCTGAGACTCAAACGGGGGTGGATAAGGCGCGCCTTAATAAATAGGTTAGGTGAGCCTAATATACAGGTGTACATTGCTTGTATGCACAGTCTGAAGTTCCTGACTTTCGATCATTCCCACCGCCATCTTGCGGATGCTCACGAAACTCGCCTTTCGTCCGGCTCCGAATCATCGCCCGTTGGAGAAGGCAAGCGTCGACCGGTGAGGCAGAGTGCGCGCAGAGGTGTTACTGCGGTTTCGCTGTCCGGCGCCATGGTCCTTTCGGTGTTTGTGTCCCCAGCAATGGCTGAAACTGCGAAGCCAATCGTGCCAGACAACTTTCCCAATGTGATTAATCCAGCGGAGAACTTCCAGCCGCAGGATCCGAAGTATGTCGAATCCCCGGAAGTTACTGTCACTTTTGAGGACGGCACACCAGCTGAAGGTGCCACGGTTCATCGCGGCGATGTTCTTATCGTTCGCGGTAGTGGTTTCAATCCGTCGGCCAACCGTGGTGGTTACCCGCTTCCAATTCCTCCGGGTGTGCCCAATGGTGTTTACGTTCTCTACAGTGCGTTCCCAGACTCCTGGAAGCCAAGTGAAGGTGCTCCGTCCTCGTCGCGGAAACATCCGCACGACAACATTGCTTGGGTCACTCCGGTTGGAACTCTCGAGGCAATACCGAACCAGGGCGTCGACATGCGACGTTCTATCGCTCGTCAGGCTACCCCGATGGCGGATGACGGCAGTTTTGAGGCCCGCATTGTTGTTGACCCGCCGGAGACTCCTGCCGGTGATAACTGGGGTATTTACGTCTACCCGGCGGCAGGCTCCATTAATGAGGCCGAGGAAATCTACATCCCGTTGAATTATTCCGATGCTCCGGGCAAGAATGCCCCGGCTCCCTCCAGCGAGGATTTAGTCATTTCTGTGTCTGCGCTGGAGAAGGTATTCGGCGCACTGGGTGGTGGGGTCACTGCCAAGAATGGTGCCCTAGAGCCTGAGGCCGGTGTTGTCTCATTTACCCGCGACAATGACAACAGCGATGCCGAAGGGGAGAGCTACCGCGGAGAAGTTCACATCACCGCGAAGTTCAGTCTGGTTCATGTGGTCGTCCGTAATCCACGCATTGAGGAAGGCCCGACCGGAAAGATTATTACCGCAGAGGTCTCGCAGGGCTACGACGTCGGCCCGGATGAGATGGAGCGCATGCCCATAGCCGCTGTGGTCAACAGCGATGGAGATCAGCTGATCACGACTATCGGCACTATTTCACAGATTCGATAGTCCTCCGGCCATCACGGCCGCCAACTGTCGTCCTCCTGGCACTTTGTTCAAAGTAAGCCGTTATACCTTGTGGGTTCTTGCGGGTTGTAACCACTGCCGTATTGGAATCACTACATTAGATAGAGGCGCTTACCAGCGATGAGGAGGAACGTGGGACGGCATAGTCGGGCAGAAGGACCTGTGTCACAGGATGGAGCATCGTCACAGGCTGCGGAGTCGCAACGTGCTGTTGCGAAGTCTCGGTCACAGGTCTTGCGAAAAATGTGGGCTCGCAAACCCAGTCAGGCCCCCGCGCTGGCGCAATCGCCTGTGATGAGCTGGCCTCTTATTCTGGTCTCGCTGCTCGGTGGTCTTGCCTCGCTGTTGGCCTGGAATGGTCGTACTCAGCCGGACGATTGGGCTTCGCTCTGGGTAGGCGGGCTACTTATGGACAGGGGGCTTGCGTCCCATCTCTATGACGCCGATCCAATCGATTTCACCGCCATGAGTGGAGAGGTCTGGCCACGCCTGGCGCAGGAAGTGCCTGCGCCATTTACGCATCCCTTTGTGCAAAACCCTTTGTTCGCAAAGGCTCTGGGAGCGATATCCCACGTCATGAGCTTTGAAACCTCGGTTGCTTGGTTGCTCTTTCTCTCTGGAATGGCCGTCGTGGTCCTCGTCGCAGCCTCCTACCACCTGTGGTTTCGGTCCACCATGCCCTGGGGCATCGCAGCGCTGGTTACCGCATGCGTATTCGCTCTGCCGACCACTCTTAATTCGTTCTGGATCGGTCAGACGACACCGCTGATTGTCGCGGGCGTCGCCTATGGTCTTGCTGCCTCGCGCACTCGTCATTGGCTCGCGGGCATCCTGCTCGGCATCGTCGCATCCATTAAATTGACTCCGTATGCGCTCATCGCTGTGATGCTCTTTTTCGCTTATCGACGGCGCGCAGCCCTCTGGTCGCTGGCCACCACGGCGGTACTGGCGGTCTGGATGTTTATCCGCGTTGATATGTCGGTGATTTCGGATTGGATTGATCGAATCGGCGACATTGGTTCATCGGTCTTGGTCGGCGGTGCGAATCAGTCGTTGGCGTCGACTTTAGCCACAGACCTGGGCAAACCTGATTTATTAGTAACAGTGGTTCGTGATTACCCGAGTCACGTGAAAACGATTCCACTGTGTATTGCGCTTGGCGTGGTGTTGATGGTCACGGCAGTTGCGTGGTTGAACCCGGTCTACCGGTTTGAATTTCTGATCACGGGCGCTTGGCTTATTGCAGCCACATTCTCATCGATTCTTTGGACCCACTACATGTTGATGCTGGTCACATCTGTGTTCGGTTTGGCCGCCATGGCGCGGACCCGATTGACCAGACAGTGGCCGTATATCGGTATTGCGTTGCTAGTGGTCCTGCTGACGTTTCCTGTGACAAACCCGATTGCTGCTACGCCATATACCGGCGGATTTATGTATTCGGGGATTACTGCGATGCTCTTGACGCTGGCATTGATGCTAGTTATTGGTGGCTGCCACGCGTTTGCGGTACATCGGTATGGCGATGGTGATACAGGCGAGGTTGGACCTGGTTTTGGCAGTGAATTAGCTGCCGTGGAGACGTTGAAATTTCCTCAGCCAGAGCCAATGGTCTTATTCGACTTGAGGAAGCGCTAGATTTAGCGGCTCAGCATAGAGACGATGTCACGGGGAGACATGTCGCTGTAGATCTCATTCCGGGTGCTCTTAACCTGGTGGCCGAAGTGGACTGCGTTAGCGTCACTGCTGGTGTCGCGGGTAAGAGCTTCGCGTAGCGGCTGAGAGAAGAAGGCGCGCTTGGTAGTGAAAGAACGGGGGAACAGGTTTTCAAGGCTCACGGTATAAACCCTTTCTGTGGTCGGAATCCGGTCGGGACTCCGGTTTGAGAGTTTCTGTATTCAAACGGTTTTCTTTGATGCGGTTGCCACTATATGTCTGAATATGCCCGATATCGAGTTAAAACGGGCAAAAGTGACTAAGTGGATACCGTTCCCAACATGAAAGCTGCATCACACTGTGGACCGGCTTAATGCTCGGTTACGGTCAGTTGTGGGCTCCAATACAATGAAATGCGGAATCAAATGTGAAGTAGGAGTTTGGTTATGGCTATTTCTTCGGCACCCACCACTGAGTCCCCGGATTCGGCGGATACCTCGGACGCGGCATCGCGCAGCGTTCCGGCGGCAGCGCTCAGTCACGTTGAGGATTTAATAGATTTTGTGACTGCGTCGCCAAGCTCATTTCATGCGGCACAACAGGTCGTTGACCGTCTGAGTGCAGCCGGTGCCACGGTCGTCGACGAGCACGAACAGTGGCCAAGCGAACCCGGTGCCTATGTCCTGCGTCGCGATGGCGCTGCCGTTGCTTGGATCGTCCCGGAGACACCAGCTGCCGATTTGACCGGTTTCCGTATTGTGGGTTCCCACACGGATTCGCCCGGTTTTCGTGTGAAGCCCAATGCGCGCGCCTCGGCCGCAGGCTATGCGCAGGTCGCCGTCGAGGTCTACGGCGGCGCGTTGTTGGGAAGCTGGACCGACCGCGAAATTGAGTTCGCTGGCCGTGTAATTGATAAAAGCGGCAATGAGCACCTTGCCCGCACCGGTCCGGTCGCACGCATCCCGCAGTTGGCTATCCACCTCAATCGTGCGGTTAACGAAGAGGGGTTGAAGCTTCACAAGCAGAATCACACTGCACCAATCATCGGACTGGATACCTTCGGCACCGATGTGCACCAGATCATCGCCAATGCTGCGGGCCTGTCTATCGACGACATCGTCGCCTGGGACCTCATTTCCTTCGACACTCAGCAGCCGCGCACCTTCGGTGCTCACGATGAGTTCCTGGCTTCAGGCCGGCTGGACAATCTGCTCAGTGTTCACTCCTCCCTGGTCGCCTTCGAGGCCTTGCTCCGCCAAGACTGGAGCACGTCAACCACTATCCCCGTCATGGTCGCTTTTGACCACGAGGAAGTCGGGTCCGCCTCCACCACGGGCGCTGCAGGGCCACTGCTTGCCGACGTTCTGTCCCGCATCGCAGCGGCCACAGGCGCTGACCTGGAACGCACCCAGCAGCTTTACCGCGGTTCCATCTGTCTCTCTGCCGACGGCGCACACGGTGTGCACCCGAACTATGCAGGTGAACACGAGCCGGGGCACCAGCCGGAACTCAATGCTGGCCCAGTGGTGAAGATCAATGCCAACCAGCGCTATGCCACCACGGCGGCTGGTCAGGCCGAGGTTGTCCGAATTGCAGCGGAAACCTCCAAGCGCATTGGTCAGGAAGTGCCGGTGCAGTATTTTGTCTCTGCGAACCATAAGCCATGCGGCTCCACTATCGGCCCAATCACCGCAACGCGACTGGGTATTGACACCATTGATATCGGAGCTGCGATGGTCTCCATGCACTCGGCGCGTGAGATGTGCGGCACGATTGATCCATGGTGGTTGGCCGAACTCACCGTGGATTTTTGGGGTGCCGGAAACTAGCAGCTCGCTGGCAGCGCTTAAGTCACCTCTAGCAGGGGAGATGTCGGGGCGCTGTGGCCGTCGTGAAGCGAAAATGGGTGAGGGAATTTCCGTAGCTGCTCGTCGTGGAGTCCATTTTCTGTCATGCTATGAACCATGACTGATGCTAACGACACCCTGCCGTCGCACCGCCTTGAAGTACCCATCGAAGAGGCGGTGGCATGGCGTCGCCAACTGCACCAGAATCCGGAGCTGAGCTTCCGGGAGTACCGGACCTCGGACATGATTGAGGATCTGCTCAATCAGTGGGACATCCCGACGTACCGGTTGACCCCGACGTCCGTAATTGGCGTCATCGAGGGCACAGCAGGCGACCCCAGCACGGGCCGTGTGATCGGCTACCGCGCGGATATTGATGCGCTGCCGATTCAGGAGGAAACGGGACTGCCGTACGCCTCGCGCACGCCGGGTGTGATGCACGCCTGTGGTCATGATGTTCACACGGCGATGCTGCTGGGCACTGCGAAGGTGCTTTCCGGAATGCGCGATCAGCTGCACGGCAAGGTGCTGTGCATCTTCCAGCACGCCGAAGAAATGCTGCCGGGCGGGGCTCGTGAGCTGGTCGACAAGGGCGCCGCCGATGACTTAGATGAGGTCTATGCCTTCCACGTCGCGCCGCATCCGGTGGGGCATGTTGGGATTTGCGCTGGGCGAGTGACAACTATGTCGGGCATCGTCTCCATCGCGATTCGTGGCCGTGGCGGACACTCCTCGAACCCGCAGCTGTCGATTGACCCGGTGCTCATCGCCAGCGAGGTGACTCTGATGCTGAACACGATTGTCTCCCGCGATGTGGATCCGAAGCACATGAACATTGTCAATGTCGGCTCACTGCATTCAGGTGAGGCCGGCAACGTGATTCCGGATACGGCCAACCTGGAAGTGTCCATCCGCTCGGTGGATGAGGCCGACTGGGAGATTGTCTGCCAGCGTATCGAGGCCGTCGTCAACGGCGTCTGCCAGGCTCACGGTGCACAGGCGACTTTCGACTGGCAGATTCCGTACCCGATGGTGGTCAACGCCGACATTGCGGTCAATCGTGCTTGGCATGCGGCGACGAAGGCGGTTGGCAAGTCCAAGGTGTTCGCTGCCGATCCGTGGGCTCCTTCGGATGATTTCTCGTATTTTTCCCGTGAAGCGCCGGGCTGTTACATGTTCCTCGGCACCGGTGGCCCGGAAGCGGGTAATCCCTTCTTTCTTCACAACTCCAAGTTTAAAATTGTGGAGAGAGCCATGGTCAGCGGCATGCGCACGGAAATCCAAATCGCGCTAGATGCACTGAACCCGTCGAAGAGCCAACCGCCGGAGCGCCCTGTCGCATCTCCGATCATGCCCGCAGCAGGTACCGTGCCTCCACGGCCGCGGAATGCAGGCCTTGGCACGCCGAAGTCGCATGCGGGCCAGGCGCGGGCGTCGTCAAGCGAATCGGCGGGGGAGACCTCACCGACCCCTGAGGCTGCGACGGCACCAGATAATTCCAATCAGCCTCAGGCACCTAGAGAGGATGCATAGGACAATGTCCACTACCCCCAACGCCCCTGATAAGACGCTCGCTGCCGCCGCACCTGAGTGGACGAAGTGGGCGATTGGATGGCACGTCTATCCACTGGGGTTTGTGGGAGCGCCCATCCGTGAGAAGGATCGAGGCGCCGCGCCGGTCAATCGAATTCGCAAACTGATTGACTGGCTGCCCTACGTCCAGGAACTGGGACTCAACGTCCTGCAACTGGCACCAGTTTTCGAGTCCACCAGCCACGGCTACGATACCGAGGACTACTACCGCATTGACTCGCGCCTAGGCACCGAAGAGGACATGAAGGCCGTCATCGAAGCTGCCCATGAGCGCGGCATCAAAGTGCTTTTCGACGGCGTCTTCAACCACATCGGGTCAGAGGCGCCCGCGCTGAAGACCGCGAAGGAAAACCCTGACTCTGAAGAAGCGCAGCTCTTTGCGTTTACGCACTCAGATGGCGACATGATCGCGTCGGTGTTTGAGGGACATGAGAGTTTGGTCGAATTCGATCACACCAGTGACGCGACTGTTGATTTTGTCGTGAACGTCATGAATTACTGGCTGGTGCGGGGGATTGATGGCTGGCGCCTGGATGCGGCCTACGCAGTGGATCCACAATTCTGGCACAAGGTTTTGCCGCGAGTGCGTGCTGAGCACCCGCATGCTTTTATCTACGGGGAGGTCATCCACGGCGACTATGCGGAGATTGTGTCGGTGTCCGGCATGGACTCGGTGACGGAATACGAGCTGTGGAAAGCGACCTGGTCGGCGCTGAAGGAGGAAAACTTCTTCGAGTTGGACTGGACTCTGAAGCGCCATAACACCTTCGCGGAGTCTTTTGTGCCGGTGACGTTTGTGGGAAACCACGATGTTTCACGCATTGCGACACAGGTAGGGGCCGACAAGGCCGTGCTGGCGGCAACGGTGCTGTTTACCGTGGCCGGTGTGCCACTGGTCTACTACGGTGACGAACAGGGCTATACCGGTCTCAAAGAGGAACGCATCGGCGGTGACGACCAGGTCCGTCCAGTGTTCCCGGATAGTCCGGAGGAACTCTCTACGCTCGGCGAGGCTCTCTACCGCTCCTATCAGCAGCTCGTTGCGTTGCGCCGCCGATTCCCATGGCTGCACTCCGCTCGCGTGGAGACTGATGAATTGCGCAATGGTTTCCTTCGCTACCGCGTGATCGCGACCGATGCGGCGCTCGTGGACGATGCTGCCGGGGCCTCGGGTGAGGCTGGAGTTTCCGGCGAGATGCCCTCGCTCATTGTCGAGCTGAACCTGGAAAATGGCGCAACCAGCGCGGTAATCCGTGATGGTGACCACGTGGAATTTGAGTTTTCCTAGGCTCTCATCGTGGCTCTAGGCTGCCCCCAGAGAACCAAAACCGCCCGGACACCATGGCCCGGGCGGTAATTCTTTCGCGCCCCATCGATGAGTGGGCACAAGGGGTAGTGACTGCGTTTCTGTTTGCTAACTACCTCGGTTTTCGCAGTTTCAATTATTGAATCTGCAGTTACATCTCTGCGGTCTCAGCAGGAGTCATCTCGTCGGAGGGTGCCGGTGTGGTGGCCTTCTGCTCGAAGGTCTCCGACGGGTTGGCCTGGTCGCCGACCTTTACGTCCGAGTCAACCTCGTTCGGGGGAGAGCAAGCGACCAGGGCTGCTGCGGCAATGGCGGATGCGGCGATAGCGCCGGCGATGCGGTTACGCATGGATGTGGCTCCTCTGTCGGAAAAACAATAGCTACAAGGGCTAATGAACTTTTCTCACATTATCTTAAAGCAATATCTTAGAGGATTCTTAACGGCTTGCGGGAACCAAGGGGCCAATCGCCCCCGCGCCGATGCATAGCGTTGCCCCCGGAGACGCCTTTTCCACATCGACACGGAGAGTATTTCCGCCACCGTTGAGGTACGCATAGCGCGGCCGCAGATCGTTGTTCATCTTCACGACCGTGGAACCAGCGCGGGTTTGCTCTTCAGTCTCGAAAGGATTGGGTAGCGACAGGCGCACATCCATGTCCTCAGAGGCGGTGGCCGGGAACTCAAGCACCCAGTCACCGAGCTTGATAATGTTCTCAAGCTTGATGTCCTCCGACGCAGTGCCGTCCTCACCAACTGTGATGTGATGGCCACACTGCTCGACAGGGCCATCGGTGACCCGGGTAATCTCGGAGACCTTGGCGTCGATAAGCGAACCGTCGGTATTGAACATGCGTGGGTGACCGGTGACGCGCTCAAATGGTGGGCGATCGGCGACCGCATCAAAAACGCGCGAGTACATGTTCATCGGAGCGGCGACGGGCACGAGAATCTCGAAGGGGACGGGCTGGTCAATGAGGTTGTAGTCGATCGCCTTGTCGGGGCCAGCGGCGTCGGCCTCCTCGCGCAGCGCGGACAGCGACGCCTTGGTGTTGCCGATCCACTCCATTGCGATGTCATCAGACCAGGCATTGCGGTAAGTAACCACGGAAATCGAGGAGGTGACCGCCAGTGCGACACCCAACGACCAAATCAGAATGTGCGTACGAGCCGGTAGCAGAGCCGGCGCCTCGTCCTTTGGCGGGAGTCCCGCCAGGGAGATCGCGACACAGATAGCGATCACGAGCGCGACATCAGAGTAGTAGTGCAAAGTGTGCGCCAGCACGCCGGAGGTGTTCTCTCCCGAGCGGAACAGGGTGATGGCGAACAAGGTGGTGAACATGTACGCCACCGATAGCGTCCACGGAGCCCAGCCACGGTAGTCGCGGCCAATGAGGGTGGCAGACAGAATCAACAGAATAATGCCGCCGAGAGTAATCAGCTGAGACGAAGCGGAGGCAAACGGCTGTCCCGGAGCCCAACGTTCCCAACTTGTTGGCCCGCCGATGATGCCGGCAAAAATCTGGCCGAGGCCGTTGAAGAACAGTTCGGGCTGTAGCTTGTCAGAAATGAAGCCGGTAGTTTCGGCGGGGCCGAAGTAGTACCACAGTGCCCAGGCGCCGGTCAGCAGCATCGATGGGATCCAGATGACTAGGCCGCGACGGAGAACCTGCAGGATATTGCTGCGCTCCATGTAAGCCAAAGTGATGACAACCAGCATCGAAATCGGCGCGATAGCCAGGGACTTCTCAAAGAATCCCAGCGCCACTGCCAGCAGTACAAACAGACCAGCGGCTTCCCACGGGCGGGGGCCGAAAGAACGACGCATAGTGGTGCGAATAGCGACAATCATGAAAACCACGAATGCCAGGTGGAACGGCTGGGAATTGGCCGCAGCCGACCACCAGGTGTCTCCCGGAAGCATCAGCGGAGTCCAGGCGACGACCGTGATGAGGAAGAGCGACACCAGCGTGCGGCCAGTGAGAAGCTCAAAGAGCTTAGTGGTGGCGTATGTCAGCGCTACCGACATCACGGCCATGGTGATAGCCGGCAGCCACCAGTTCCACGGCGCAATGAGGTGATAGAGGCCTTGCACCAGGAAGGCCAGTGGTGCAAGGTGCCCGTCGTGATCCTGAAGCAGGTAGTCCTTGCTCAGCAGCGAGGTGTCGTAAAGGCGGCCAACGATGATGAAGTCATCCCAGTAAAAACCATGGCTAGTCAGAACCAGAATGCGAGCGACAAGCTGTATCGCAATAACAACTCCGATGAGTGGCCACCACTGCTTCGCAGACAGGTCAAGTCTCTCGCCCCACGTCAATGAGGGCATGTAGTATGGGCGAGAACTTTCCTGCTCAGCGGTGTTGTCAGCACCAGGGAACTCGGCAGTTTTCACTGCGGAATCCGCGGCTGTCCTCTCATCGCCGACTGTCGGCGGATGAGGGGTTTGGGCAGTTGGGGTATCTCCAGTAGATGACCGCTCGGCTTTAGTCATGGTTCCTTATGTTATCTAGGCCATCTGCTGGGCGCGGTAGGGTAGGCAAAAGTTAGTGCTTAGGGCGTGTCGGCACAGGCCCCATATGCCGCTAATGAATACATCAAAATCTTTTGAGCAATATCGCTCGAGTTAAAGAAAAAATGGGAGCAAGTGAGATGACGCAATCGGCGAGTGCAGCACGCGCTAACTTCTCATGGCGCAATATTGACATCATCATTGCAGCTGTTATCGGCGTGGCCGTTGGCCTGATTTTTGTTATCTGGAACATCATCGGCGGTGCGGGCTATGAAGCAGTCAACGCGCTTACTCCTGGCCTTGGCGGTTTGGTCGCGGGTATGTGGTTCCTCGGTGGGCCACTCGGCGCGTACATCATTCGCAAGCCGGGTGCCGCTATCTTCGTTGAGGTAATCGCAGCGACAGTTTCAGCACTAATCGGTAACCAGTGGGGTATCCCTACCGTGTACTCAGGTTTGGCGCAGGGGCTCGGCGCGGAGCTGGTGTTCCTCATTCTGACGTATAAGAGCTACAACCTGGCCACCGTGGTTATCTCCGGTCTCATGGCAGGTGTCGGCGCGTGGACCTATGAGTTTTTCACCGGCAACCTGGCCAAGACTTTCGAATTCAACATCATCTACCTGATCTCCACGGCGCTGTCTGGTGCCGTCCTCGCCGGTCTGCTGGCTTACTTCCTGGCTAAGGCACTGGCGGCAACTGGAGCGCTGGATCGGTTTGCCATCGGGCGAGAGCGGCACGGCGACGTCTAGGAAAAATCGATGACAGATGAGGCGTTGACGCGGAGGCCGTCGTCAAGCGGAAATGTCCCTGCGGTGAGCGCGCGGGGGTTCGGATATCGGCACGCGGGGCGCAAAGCTGCGGTACTGAATGACATCACACTGGACGTGGAGCGTGGTGAAAAGGTGCTGTTGCTCGGCGCGTCGGGGGTAGGGAAGTCGACGCTGCTTGCCGCTATTGCTGGCGTACTTGGCGACGACTCCGATGGCGAAGCCACCGGAGAGCTCCTGATTGAAGGTTGTACTCCCGCTTCCGCACGGGGCGCGGTGGGCTTAGTGCTGCAAGACCCTGACTCGCAGACGATTAGTGCCCGCGTTGGCGACGATGTTGCCTTTGGTGCGGAAAACCTTGGCGTTGCCCCGGCTGAGATCGGCAACCGAGTACGCGCCAGCCTGGATGTGGTGGGACTGGATTTGCCGCTGGACCATCCCACGCACCGGCTTTCCGGGGGACAGAAACAGCGCCTCGCATTGGCGGGTGTGCTGGCGATGGGCGCACGGGTCATTTGCTTGGACGAGCCGACGGCCAACATCGATCCGGCCGGTGTGCCGGTACTGCGCGATGCGGCGATTACCGCGGCGGAGAGAACCGGTGCGGCGCTGATCGTGGTCGAGCATCGAGTGGATGCGTGGGTCGATGTGGTTGACCGCATCATCGTGCTGGGCCGCGAAGGTGTGATTGCCGATGGTGCGCCTCATCGAGTCTTGGAAGACCACGGACAGGCTCTGACGGATGCTGGGGTGTGGATTCCGAATGCGCCGCCCGCGCTGCCGGGCGCCCGTTCCGTTGCCTGCGACCAGGACGGGCACCCTAGCGGTGACATCGCGATTGAAACCCGCGAGTTGGCCATCGGCTATGGCGCGAAGAAGTCCTGGTTCAGCGGTGGCGAAACTGTTGAACCGATTGCTCGCGGTGTATCAATTTCAATCCCATCTCAAGCTTCCACCTGCATTGTTGGTCACAATGGCAGCGGCAAGTCCACGTTAGCGCTGACGCTCGGCGGTCTGCTTGAGCCGATGGCGGGCACGGTCCAAGTGGCAGGCAGCGGTAGCGCGCCGTGGAAATGGCCATCGAAGAGGTTGGCTACTCGGATTGGCACGGTATTCCAGGACCCCGAGCATCAATTCGTCACCGGCACAGTGCTGGAAGAGTTGCAGCTTGGCCCCAAGCTTGTCGGTGTCAACGCTGATCAGCGCATCGAGGAGTTACTTGAGCGGCTGCGACTAACCGCCCTGACCAAGGCGAATCCATTCTCGCTTTCCGGCGGTGAGAAGCGACGTCTGTCGGTGGCGACCATGCTGGCGACAGCGCCGGATATTGTGCTTCTCGACGAACCGACCTTCGGCCAAGACCGCCGGACATTCACCGAGCTGCTCACTTTGCTTCGCCAACTTGCAGACGACGGTCGAACTGTTATTTCGATTACCCACGATCCGTTGGTGGTCCAAGCAATGGGGGACTACGTCGTCGACATGGATGCGTTTCATCCGGAGCGGTCAGGCCGTGCGGCGCCGGGACAGCGTGGTTCGGGGGAGCAGGCCGGTCCGAGCAGCAATAGCGGTTCGCGCGGCCAGGGCGAAGTAGGAGGGAAATCGTGACTGAAGTCGGTTCCGCCGGTACGGCTGAAGGTACGCAGAGCGCCGAGCAGAGCAAGCAGCCTTTCCTCGCGACGGTCAACCCGGTGGCGAGAGTTCTGGGCCTATTCTTGCTCACCACACCGCTGCTGATTTCCATCGACTGGGTCTCCGCAGTGGTGGCACTTGTCTGCACGCTTTTCTTGGTGCCACTGTCGGGTTTGGGTTTTCGTCGTTTTCTAGGACGCAGCCTGCCGCTTCTTATCGCCGCGCCCATCTCGGGCATCTCGATGGCGCTCTACGGCAACCCGGAGGGCAAAGAGTATTTCTCCTTTCTGCTTGCGCATGTGACGGATAATTCCATTTCCCTGGCCATCGCGATCATGTTGCGTGTGCTGGCTATCGGTACTCCAGTTATCGTGCTGACAGCTAATATCGATCCCACCGATCTGGGCAATGGGCTGGCGCAGGTTCTCAAGCTGCCCAGCCGGTTTGTGCTGGCAACGGTGGCGAGTCTGCGGCTCGTCGGTCTGTTCATCAGTGATTGGCAGGCGCTGACCCGAGCCCGTCGCGCACGCGGTTTGGGTGACCACGGCGCAATTCGCCGCACTATTTCCCAGGTGTTCGCTCTGCTGGTGTTTGCGCTGCGCCGCGGCACCAAGCTGGCCACCGCCATGGAAGCCCGCGGTTTTGGCGCGCCGATTAAGCGTACGTGGTGGCACACCTCGACATTGGCCGCGCGTGACTATGTCACCATGGCTGCCTGCCTCGCCATCGCCGTCGCAGCAATCGGTATTTCCGTGTGGGCCGGGGAGTTCCGCTTCCTGGGCGTGGCGTAGTAAAGGCGTTTCGATCACGATGATTCTGCTTATCGACGGCCGTTCCGGCAGTGGCAAAACCACCTTTTCGGCAAAGTTGCACAGTATCCTCGGCTGGCCAGTTATCCACTTGGAGGATGTCTATCCGGGCTGGTCCGGCCTGCACAAAGCATCGGCCGCAGTCGCGGAGACCATTTTGAACCCCGCGCTACCGGCCGATGAGCGTGGTTATCGCCGTTGGGACTGGTACGCCGGCGAATTCGCTGAGTGGGTGCCGATGCCACCGGACTGCTCTCTCATCGTCGAAGGCTGCGGCGCTGTCACTGAAGCTAATCTTGCCGCTGCCCGTGCCATCGGCGACGGCAACGCGTGGGGAGTCTGGGTAGAGCTGGACACGCAGACTCGCTTTGCCCGCGCCATGGCTCGCGACGACCACTTCGAGGAACACTGGGACATGTGGGCCGAGCAGGAATCTCAGCACATGGCCAAGCACAATCCGCAACAGCTCGTCGACTGGACTATCAACGTCCCAGAACAGTTAACGTGGAAGCTCTGATGAGAAAAACGCTCGCGTGCCTCGGTGCAGGCTTCGGTTCCATGCTCCTCGTCGGCGGACTACGTGTCGCCGCTAGTTCGGAGCTACGCCCACCACGCCTGCCCAATCGCAGACCTCCACGGTGGGTTCTTCCCGCAGTCGGTGCCGCGTGGACGCTGGCCAGCTACCGCGCCTATTACGCCCGCGCATCGCATCGCTTGACGACGCCCCTGCTCGCCGGCCTCGCAGTACCAGGAGCCGCAGCGATAGTTTTCGAGGCCGTTCGCCTTCGATGTGCTGCCAAAAAGCCAACTGTACCGCCACACACCGTGATTGTGCTGGGATGCGCATTGAAGAACAATCGGCCCTCGGCCCTGCTGGCCAAAAGATTGCAGCGGGCAGTAGCAGCGTGTGATGAGCGCACCGAGCGAATCATCTGCTCCGGTGGGCGCGGCAGTGAAGCGGTGACAGATGCCATCAGTTCCGAAGCGGATGCCATGGCGGAGTGGTTGGAGGCGAACGCTGGGGACGTCGTAAAGCGTGGCGACATCGAGTTGATTGCCGAGGACCAATCGACGAATACGTCGGAAAACATTGACTATGCGTGCGAGTTGATGCGCGGCATGGACGGTGCGTTGAGCGCTGGAACGGTTGTTGTGACCAGTGATTTTCATGCGCCACGGGTAGCGAAGCTCGTGCGCGAACGGGGGCTGGAATCCTGGTGTGTCGTCGGAGCCTATACGCCGTTAAGGTACTGGGCGACATCGCTGCTGCGAGAATTCCTAGCGCAGTTTATTCTGTGGGCGCCGCGCGGCAACGCGAGAATTTTACGAATTTCGCGGGTGCAACAAAGTGTTAGCCATTAGTATCAAACGAAGATAATTACGTCGTGCGGTGATAGTGCTACGTAGAAATGCGTAGAGCGCGATATCGAACACGACATCGGAATCATTAAATCGGGAGGAACACCCACATGGCTTTGACCCCAGGATTCGACCTGTTCCAGCTGCCAGAGGAGCACCAGGAGCTCCGCGCCGTTATCCGTGATCTGGCGGAGAAGCAGATTGCTCCGTACGCAGCGGACGTCGATGAGAATGAGCGTTTCCCGGAGGAGGCCCTGAAGGCTCTCAACGAGGCTGGCTTCAACGCCGTCCACGTGCCGGAGCAGTTCGGTGGTCAGGGTGCGGACTCGGTTGCGGCCTGCATCGTCATTGAGGAAGTTGCTCGCGTCTGTGGCTCGTCCTCCCTTATCCCGGCTGTGAACAAGCTGGGCACCATGGGCCTGATCCTCAAGGGCTCCGACGAGCTGAAGAGCAAGGTCCTGCCGGACATCGCCAACGGTGAAATGGCTTCCTACGCGCTGACTGAGCGCGAGGCTGGTTCGGATGCCGGGTCCATGAAGACCCGCGCTGTCCGTGAGGGCGATGAGTGGGTCCTCAACGGCTCCAAGTGCTTCATCACCAACGGTGGCCGCTCCACTTGGTACACCGTCATGGCTGTCACCGACCCGGAGAAGGGTGCCAACGGCATCTCCGCATTCATGGTTCACAAGGACGACGAGGGCTTCCGCGTCGGTGGCCTGGAGCACAAGCTGGGCATCAAGGGCTCCCCGACCGCGGAGCTGTACTTCGAAAACTGCCGTATCCCGGCTGACCGCATCATCGGTGAAGAGGGCACTGGTTTCAAGACCGCCCTGGAGACCCTGGACCACACCCGCCCGACCATTGGTGCACAGGCACTGGGTATTGCGCAGGGTGCTTACGACTACGCCGTTGGTTACGTGCAGGAGCGTCAGCAGTTCGGCAAGCCGATTGCTGCTTTCCAGAACACCCAGTTCATGCTGGCTGACATGCGTATGAAGATTGACGCTGCTCGTCTCATGGTCTACACCGCAGCCGCTAACGCTGAGCGTGGCACTGCTGAGGGCGGCGCTCGCCTGGGCATGATGGCCGCAAACGCCAAGGCTTTCGCCTCCGACGTTGCTATGCAGGTCACCACTGACGCTGTGCAGCTGCTCGGTGGTTACGGCTTCACCCGTGACTTCCCGGTTGAGCGCATGATGCGTGACGCCAAGATCACCCAGATCTACGAGGGCACCAACCAGATTTGCCGCATGGTCGCAGGTCGCCAGATTCTCGCAGACGCTCAGAAGCGCTAGTCACCAGTGCAAACGCTAAGCCCTCGCTATCAAGGCGGGGGCTTTTTTCACGCCACCACATCACCCAGAATTTGTCTATTAACCCCAATGCGAGTTACTGACTGCGTTTATGTTTGGCGACCGCGAGCCAATGCGAGTTACTGACTGCGTCTATGACAAAAATGGCCCGAAAAACGGCTTCAAAATGTCATAAACTCGCACAGTTTCACATTTGCAGCCCGTAAGTTTTTGGGATAAGTAGCAAGAAGCATGTCCGGTCGGCGTGTGGCCGGGGTTAGGTTTGTCTCTTAACCCCAGGTTTTCGGCCGTCCCGCACGAGTCCGGCACCACACCATCCACCAGCTCGCCAGCAGCCGCACGCATCAGCCTCGCTAATCACACCCTCATTTCGCCAACCAAGCACAGGTAGCTACAACGATTGCCTCTACTCCCCGGTCAAGAGTGGGTTGGAGGTCAGGGGCGAAAGCTGGGTTGTGGTTGCCAACAGCGCTGCTCTCATCCGCGAAGCCGCCGAGTCACTAAGAGCTGCCTACGTCGTCACAAAGAACTTCTGGTTTCGCTCGCCACGGTAGGACTGGACGGTTGCAGTTGCGGCGATGATAGAGGCAACAATCAGCAGGCCAGCTGTAATCAAACCGAGCACCGATGAGTCTCCGGAGCGCAACTGGGAAATCGTTCCGACCAGAGTCATTGATGCATTAATGACAAAAACTGCCGCTGCCACGGACAGCACCGTGCGCGCTGCAGTCGATCCTTCAAGGAGTTTGCCAGCAAGCCACCAGCACGCAATCGCCGTTGCCGTCTGCGCGATAATTGCAAACGCGAAGCTCACAGCCAAGCTGGTCTGAGCAGCAGAAATCTCGATGTTGTTGGCCTTTGCCGCTTCCGTAACAGTCGCATCCCATTTCAATAGGGAACTGACCACGGTGAGGAGTAGCGCCGGGACGTAAGAATATACCGCCAGCCGCCACCACCTAAAGGACTGCGCCGCATGGTAAGGAACGTCTTTAGCCGAATTGACTACCATAACTCCACACTCTAAACCACGCTGTCTCGGCGCGAAACGTCACTGCTAGGTTGCACTTATCGCTTGCCGACGAGCAGATAATCGGCAACCGTCGAAAAAGCTAACTTTTATACAGCGCTGGTGCGGTACGGGTCGGTGAAGTCGACACCTTGGGTTTCCCACACGCGACGCAGTTCGTCAACGCCCTTAGCGCGAGCAAGGGCAAATTCGTTGGTTGTGGCCGGGACTGGCTGGAAGATCGTGACTTCGGTTTCCTCTACCACGACCGGCGGGATTTCTGCCTTGAGCAGCACAAAACCGGTGAAGCGCGATTGATCCCACAGTGGCTGGCCGAAGTCGATAAGTGCACCCTCGGTGAGGATGAGGCCTTCGATGCTTGGGGAAGCGGCAAGAATACCCAGCGGGCGGATGACTTCGTCCAGACCACCACGAATAGGCAAGATGAGCTCGGCACGCGGGCCAGAGTTGGTGTCCACCACCATTGCGGACGGATCTTGCATTGCCTCGGCACTGCAACCGAGTGTTGCGTAGGTGACAATCCGGCCTGTGTCAGGTCCGAAGCGCAGCATCTTCAGCGGAGCAGAGCCGAGGAAGGTCAGCTGGGCTTCGCCGGGGTTGGACTCTTCAAAGTAGGAGGTAAATGCTGCTCGGACGGCTTTGATAATCGCATTGCCATCAGGGCCGGCGGGAGGGATGGGGCCGGTTAAGTTATCGAACACGAACGGTACTCCTTTGTTGAGGTGGTAGTTCTAGGCTGCAGGCGAAAGCTCAACAGCGTCAGCCCACGTCGCTTCGAGGTTCAAAGTCTGCATCCACGCATCAATGTTGTCACCGTGTGCAGCGATTGCGGCGCGTGCAGTCAGCGTGGTCTCGATAGCGAACTCGGTGAGTTCATCGCTAATCAGTCCCTGAGTGTGGGCCGCGACGAGCTCGTCGACATCTTCAACTCGAATCTGTGTGGCCGCATCGACAGGTAGGGGAGCTATGGCCTCAGGGGCGGTCGGTGCCTGCAGGATGTCGAGATACAAATCGGTCATACGCCAGCACTGCGGATCAGTCCGGTCGATGCTGACAATATCGACGTAGCGTTGGTGTTCCACCTTCACGCCCGGGCGGAAGTGATAAATGCTGATGCGCAACCCCTCGTCGGCAAGCAGGAATGACTCAAGATATCCAAACTTTGGATGATCCATCCCACGGCGCATATAGAGGCGGCTGGGCGTGAGAGCTCGGAACTCGTCGACTTTGCGCTGAAAGCCCTTGGGGTCGGTGTTGACCATTTCACGTAGGTCAAAGGTCTCGACTTTTGGAGGATGTGTGTCCTGACTCGAGTGAATCGGGGAGAGTGCAGGAGCTGCCGCGGTCGAAGCCGAAGTGGCCGGTGAAGTGGACATGCGAATACCTTAACGTGTGGGTGCTGCCTTTTTGGGCATAGAAAAGCCCTTTCTGCATACGTGATGCAAAAAGGGCTAGGGGAGAACTAGAAAAACTTAGTTCAGGCCGACCGGGAAGACACCGGCGGTCGGGGTGTAGCTGCAGTTGGTCGGACCAGGCTCTTCCTGAGTGGTGATACCGCCCTGCATGACAGCGATGACCAAGCCCTTGCCCGTGTCAGCGGTGCCGTTGACAGCGCCCGGGCCCTCCTCGGCGTTAATACCGTTGTTCTGCAGGGTGGTCTTGCCGTACTTGCCGTTGGCAACGTTGACCCAGTAGACGTTCATCTCGGTGTTCTGTTCCTTAGCCAGCTGCTTGGTGCCCAGGCCAGTGAAGACGAAGCCAAGCTGGTTCTCCGGAACGCCAGGCAGCGGCAGGTCAGCCGGACCCGGAACGGAGGTGGCCATACCGATGGAGCGGCTTTCGCCACCGATGCACTTGTCAGCCACGGTCGGCAGCAGGAACTGGTTGGTCTTCGGGGCGCCTTCCGGAACCTTGAAGCCCGGCTCGCCGTCGCCCTCACCAGTCAGGAAGTCAATTCCCTTGTTCAGCGCGCTTGAAATTTCCTCAGGAACGCCTGGGGAGTTAATGATGTCGCGCGCGTTGCCGTAAAGATCCGGCGAAGCGATGTTCAGGGAGTCCAGCGAGGGGGAAGCAGAAGCGGCGGGAGTCATGCCCGCAGTGAGAATTGCAGCTGCACCCAAGGTCGCTGCGGCACGGCGAAGGAAGGAGCGTCCAGTCGAAACCACGGTGAAGTACCTCTCATTCGTGGGCTATTGGAGTCGGAATCAAAATTTCGGAATCGTTGCTCATCTTAGAACGACTCCAACGTGAATTGGAAAGATTTGAAAAAGAAATGTTCAGAATCTTCTCAGGAGATTAACGCACGGGTTCCCGCGTGTCGCAAGTCAATCAGAGTGGATGAAGGTGTAGAAAGAGATGATTGTGACAATTGAGGCACACTGCATGCTTATGGGGTTAATGGCGTTTCGCAGCGTGTAAGCAGGTGGAGTCAAGTCTCATCCCGTGGGGTTACAACTATGGCATTTGGTCACATCTATCACATGGTGGGCTGAGAGATTGCCGTCGTGAAGCGTTGTGGTGTGGGTGGATATGCCGTTATGGCTGTCGGTAAAGCGGGGGTGCAGCAAGGGGGTAATTTATGCCTAGGGGCGGCGCGGCAATGCCACTTTGCATGACGGATAGGTGCTCGGGGTTGCGAGAAGCTCTGCCAGATGTGCAGGGCCATTAAGAAGGAGTACACTGTAGAACGCTTTATTACGCGTTGATGCGGGGCGTTAAAGACAGTCGCAAAGACAGTCCTTTAGGGCAAGGCCGTATCTTTTTCTTTTAGTCCTCTTAGCTTGTTAGGAGCTATCCGCCTGTGAGCGATACCGAGTTCCGTAATGTCGCCATTGTCGCGCACGTCGACCATGGCAAGACCACTCTCGTGAACGCCATGCTGGAGCAGTCCGGCGTTTTCAGCGACCACGAAGAAGTTGCAGACCGAGTGATGGACTCTGGTGACCTTGAAAAGGAAAAGGGCATCACCATCTTGGCGAAGAACACCGCTATTCGCCGAAAAGGTGAGGGCAAGAACGGCGAAGATCTCATCATCAACGTCATTGACACCCCTGGCCACGCCGACTTCGGTGGTGAGGTGGAGCGAGCGCTGTCCATGGTTGACGGCGTCGTGCTGCTGATTGACTCTTCCGAAGGTCCGTTGCCACAGACTCGCTTCGTGCTGGGCAAGGCCCTGGCTGCGTCCATGCCAGTCATCATTGTGGTCAACAAGACCGACCGTCCAGATGCGCGTATCGACGAGGTTGTTGAGGAAGCCCAGGATCTGCTGCTAGAGCTAGCCTCTACCCTGGAAGACCCGGAAGCTGCTGAGGTCGCAGAGCGCAACCTTGAGCTGCCGGTTCTCTATGCTTCCGGTCGTGCCGGTAAGGCTTCGACGGAGAACCCGGGTAACGGCAACTTGCCGGAGTCTGAGAACCTGCAGCCGCTGTTCGACGTCATCACCGAGGTGCTCCCGGAGCCGTCCGCTGAGATTGATGCCCCGCTGCAGGCGCAGGTTACTAACCTGGACTCCAGCTCCTTCCTTGGTCGAATTGGCCTGATTCGTATTCACAAGGGCCGTATCCGCAAGGGACAGCAGATTTCGTGGATTCACTATGACTCTGATGGCAATGAGCACATCAAGAACGCGAAGGTCGCGGAGCTGTTGCGTACCGTCGGTGTGACCCGTGTTCCTGCTGAAGAGGCCATTGCAGGTGACATCGCTGCTATCTCCGGTATCGATGAGGTCATGATCGGTGACTCTCTCTGTGATGCTGAGCACCCGGATCCGCTGCCACGCATTCTGGTCGATGAGCCGGCTATCTCCATGACGATCGGTGTGAACACCTCGCCACTGGCAGGCCAGGGTGGTGGCGATAAGCTGACCGCTCGTATGGTCAAGGCCCGCCTGGACCAGGAGCTGATCGGTAACGTCTCGCTGCGCGTGCTGCCGACCGAACGCCCGGATGCCTGGGAGGTGCAGGGCCGTGGTGAAATGGCGCTGTCCGTCCTGGTTGAAACCATGCGCCGTGAAGGCTTTGAGCTGACCGTCGGTAAGCCGCAGGTTGTGACCAAGACCGTCGATGGCAAGGTTGAAGAGCCGTACGAGCACTTGACCATCGATGTTCCAGAAGAGCACCTGGGTGCGGTCACCCAGCTGATGGCGGCTCGTAAGGGACGCATGGAACAGATGGGTAACCAGGGCACCGGTTGGGTGCGCATGGAGTTTCTCATTCCGTCCCGCGGTCTGATTGGCTTCCGCACCACTTTCATGACGGAGACCAAGGGCACCGGTATCGCCAACCACTACTCGGCAGGTTATGGCGAGTGGGCAGGCGAGATTAAGGATCGCCCGACTGGTTCGCTGGTGGCTGACCGTACCGGCCAGATCACCGCTTACGCGCTGATCCAGCTTTCTGACCGCGGTACTTTCTTCGTCGAGCCGGGTGACCAGGCCTATGAGGGCATGGTCGTTGGCCAGAATCCGCGTGATGAGGACATGGACATCAACATCACCAAGGAAAAGAAGCTGACGAATATGCGCGCAGCCTCGGCTGATGCGACCGTGACCCTGGAGAAGGCTCACAAGCTCTCCCTCGATGAGGCTATGGAGTTCTGTGGCGCTGACGAGTGTGTTGAGGTCACCCCGGAGGGCATTCGCGTACGCAAGCAGATCCTCAGCGCCACCGATCGCGCTCGCGCCCGTTCCCGCGCGAAGGCAATGAATAAGAAGTAATTCGGGTTACTAGGGGACTGGGCGACCTGGAAAACCAGTCTCGGGGTAACTGACTCGGCCAGGTGTCGAGTAATCTCGTGAATATGTTTATTCGCAGCCGTCGTCACGCAGCTTCTCGTCGATTTTTCGTAGCATCGACACTCTGCGTGACGGCGGCTTTGGCGTCCTCGTGCATGGCTCGCCCGTCCGACGCTCCGACTGTGCCCGGGCAGCAGGAAGTGCCGGTACAGCAGGAAGACACCGCTGACCAGGCTAAAAAGATGCGTGAAGTCACGGTCGGTGTCGACGAGTTTGTCGAAGGCTTCAATCCGCATTTGCTTGCCGACGTCTCCCCAGTGACCAGCCTGGTAGCGCGACTGACACTGCCCAGTGTTTTCACCCCCGCGCCAGTTGAGGGCGAGGCTGGTGACGCTACTGCCTCCGCGCAAGCTCCCGGAGTGGTGGATAACGCTGCCAATGCCCGTTTGGCAGGTGCTCCCCAGTGGCTGCTCAACTCCGATTTATTGGATTCCGTGCAGGTCATCAGGAACGATGACAGCAAAGACGGCGACACCAGTAATGGAGCTGGAGGCTGGAAAGCAGCCGATGTTGACATCACGGATCCGACGGTAGCGGCAGAGCATGTCCGCTACCGCATTCGAAAGGGGGCGCAGTGGAGCGATGGCACGCCGATTAGCGGCGAGGACTTCCGCTATCTGCATACCCAAGTCACGTCCACTCCAGGATCGTTGGATACAGCGACCTATGAGCTGATTAAATCCATTGATGTCTCTGACGGGGGCCATCAGATTGACGTGACGTTCACTCAGCCGATTACGCATTGGCAGCGCCTGTTTGCGCATCTCTTGCCAGCGCATCTGATGCGGTCGAACACTGATGGTTTTTCCGAAGGGCTGGCCAGTCGTTTCCCGGCTTCCGGTGGGCAGTACACCGTCGAGTCGATGGATGTCGGCCGCAACATTATTCGGCTGGTTCGAAATGACCGATACTGGGGTGAGCAGCCAGCGGCCTCGGAGATTATTACGCTGCGTGCCATGCGTAGTGCCATCGATGGTGCGGAGCAACTGCGTTCGAAGCAGATCCAGGCTGTGCAGGTCCGTCCTACGGAGACATCTGAGCTGACGTATGGTCTGGTCCCCGGTGTTGCTGAGTTTTTCCATGAGCCAAACCGGGAACTGGTTTTCAGTACCAATCTCGCGTCGAACAGGCTTGCCGACGAGTCCGTCCGCCGGGCCATTCTGAGCAGCATCAACGTTGCAGAGGTCTCAGAGGTGGCCACCGGCCGCCGAATTGCGGGTGGTTCTGGTGACGGTGGTGACCAGGAGCGATCCGAGACACCACAGGCTGGTTTTACTGAGGACAATCCGCTACGAATTGGCATCATTAGCGACGGTATAGCGGCACGCGCTGCGGCTTTTGCGGTCGCTGACCAGTTGACTGCAGCTGGTATCCCCGCCACCGTTGTTTCGTATTCTCCAGCGGACATGCTGCGGTCTTCGTTGCCCTACGGAACTGTCGATGCCGTGGTGGCATGGGCAGAGCAGCCCAATTCTGTCCAGGCGGCCCGGGAACGCTATACGTGTACGGAAGGCTCGGTCAGCTCGCTGCCGCCGAAGGACCTGGACGAAGCGGGCGCAGAGTCGGCTGCTGAGTCTGAGTCCGAGTCTGATTCTGAGCGTGTCGACAGTTCGACAAAGCCTGCGCCAAGTAGAGATCGGGAAAAGAGTGCTGAAGAGCAGGGCTCGTCGGACGGGACAACACCATCTGAGCAGTCCAAATCTTCTACCTCAGCGGAGCCGGCTGACCTAAATGGAGTACCAGTTGCTCCGAAATCGGCTGCTCGGAGCGAGAATCTCTCCGGTCTTTGTGACCCACAGATTGATGAACTGCTCGCTCCCGACAGTTCTGCGTTGCCCGCTGAACTCGCCGATATCATTGCTGGCCACAGTATCGAGCTGACCTTGGTGAAAGACGGCTTGCTGACGGTGGTCAGCCCGGAAATTACAATTACCGGGAGGAGGGACTCTTCGCAGTGGACCGATGACCCAGTGTTGGGCCGCCTCGGTGTTCTGGGCGAGGTTCGCCGTGTCTCGACACAGAGTGGGGCTCGAGAATCGTCTGAGAATTCTCAGCCGGGAGATGATCCGCGCGAAGATACAGAGCAGGACGGTTCGGGGCAGAACCAAGATGGCCGCGATAACGTCGACCAGGAGAACAAGGGGAAGTAAGAAAGTCCGTGAAGTTACTTTTTGTTCACGCACATCCAGATGACGAGTCCATTTGGACAGGTGGTTTGATTGCGGCTGCCGCGCGGTCCGGAGCGTCGGTAAGCGTAGTGACCTGCACGATGGGCGAGCTGGGAGAGGTCATCGGCGCGCCGTACCAGGGGCTAGTTGCTGATGAAGCCGACCAGTTGGGCGGTTTCCGCGTCGCCGAGTTGCGCTCGGCGCTGCGTGCGCTTGGGGCCAATGCTCCAGAAAATGCGCCGCGGTTCCTCGGTGGTGCCGGGCGTTGGCGTGACTCCGGTATGGCCGGTGACAAGGGCAATGAGCATCCCCGTGCGTTCGTGAACTCAGGTGATGAGGCGGTCGCCCAGCTTCGCACCATCCTCGATGAGCTGCAGCCAGACCTGGTCATTACCTACGATGCTGATGGTGGCTATGGGCATCCGGACCACATTCGTGCGCACGATATCACTGTCGCGGCGTGCGGAAATCGCTTTCCGACGCTGTGGGCGGTCACCGATCGTGAGGCAATGGCGGCGGGGCTGGATGCCATTACCGTGGTACCGGAGAGCTGGCAGTCGTGCGATATCGACGACTTCGCCACCGTGACTGGCCATTTCGAGGTTCAGCTGGATGACGCCGCTGTGGCTGCCAAGGTTGAGGCCATGCGCGCGCATGCGACGCAGGTGTGGTTCGCCGATGGTTCCGTCAGCGAGGTCAATCCGGATGCTGTCTATGGGCAGACCGATGGCTCTGGTCGTGCGCGAGCCGTCTGGGCGTTTTCCAATTTGCTGTGTCAACCGGTGACGCCGACTGAGGCATACCGTTTTGGTACGGCGACCGCTGCGTCCATGGAAGCGCTAGGGGAGCTGGTGAATATCCGATTACTGTCGGAGCCGGTAGCGAGCGTCGAGTCGGTACCGGGCGTGGATCTGGCGGCGGAGGGGAGTGCGGACGATGAGTGACTTTCAACCTCACGAAAGCGAAGACTTGATTAACGCTGCTGGCGGAAAGTTGAAAAACGAGCGCTTGAGTATTGAAAAGCGCACGTTTGGAGATGAGCGCTATTGGGGCGATCCGGAACGTTCGCAGCCACGCGAGAACTTCCATCAGGGGGAAGCCACGGTAGCGCTGGTCTGGCTGTCGCTGGCTGCGCTGGCAACGCTGGTGATTGAGGTAGTTTTCCTCGGAGCGTGGATTACCATCGGCTCGGTTGCTATTCCGTTGCCGTGGACTATTCCGTTGGCCTATATTGCCAATCTGGTTATCACCAATACAGCGTTGCTGTGGACTCGTGATCGTTCTAAAGCTGCGATTCCGACTGTCATCTGGGTGCTGGGCTTTGCAGGCATTTTGCTGTGGGCAGTGCTGCCCTTCGGTGGTGATTTGGCAATAGGGCAGTGGTTGCGAACAGTTCTGCTGCTTGTTTGCGGTGTGCTGGGCGGTGCCTGGCCACTGCGCCATCTGCGGGCACTCTAACGGAAAATGCAGCGGAACCTGCAGTCGATGCTGCAGGAGACGGTGGGGAACTGATGCAGGGCAGGCCTGCATGAATGCGCATCTTTCTGGAGCTAGTTGATAACAACACCCACGTTGGGTGTAGACTCCAATCTGAATATACCGCTCTGTCTATTTTGCTCTGTTTCTCGTTGGAACGGCATAATCGACAGATAGCGAAAGCCTCATCCCATATCTTGTGAGAAAGGTTCTTAAACCTAAAACCATGACTTACATCATTGCCCAGCCATGTGTTGACGTCCTCGACCGTGCCTGTGTCGAGGAGTGCCCGGTTGACTGCATTTACGAGGGCAAGCGCATGCTCTACATTCATCCTGATGAGTGCGTGGACTGTGGCGCTTGTGAACCGGTCTGCCCAGTCGAGGCCATCTTCTATGAGGACGATGTTCCGGATGAGTGGGTTGAATTCATCGATGCCAATGTCGACTGGTTCGATGAGCTGGGTTCCCCAGGCGGTGCCGCCAAGCTCGGCCCCCAGGACTTCGATGTGCCATTCGTGGCAGCTCTGCCGCCACAGGCAGAAGACTAAAGCCACAGAGGACTAAACCTATTTCTTTCCCGGGAAGGATTTCATCACCGCCCATGTCAGCTGCCCGCAAGCGCGTAACTCCCGGTTCTCTTTTGCCTCAGTTTCCGTGGGATTCTCTCACGCGGGCGAAAGCCACTGTGGCTGCGCATGAAGAGGGCATGGTGAATCTCTCGGTCGGCACACCGGTCGATGAAGTCGCGTCGATAATCCGGCAGGGCCTTTCCGAAGGCGCTGCCGCACCGGGTTATCCTCAGACCGTCGGCACGCCTGAGTTACGCGCGGCGATTGTTGCAGCGATGGCGCGGCGTTACGGCGTGACGGGACTGGAGTCAGCGGTCAACGGCGGCAATGTGCTTCCGGTCATCGGTACCAAGGAAGCGATTGGCTGGCTTCCTTTCCTCCTCGGTGTGGGCGTGGGGCATACCGTCGTCATCCCCGAGCTGGCATATCCCACCTACGAGGTTGGCGTTCGCATCGCAGGCGCTGAGCTGCTGCGTGCGGACTCGCTGACGCAAATCGGCCCCGCCTCGCCGACACTGATGTTCATCAATTCCCCGGGCAACCCCAACGGCAAGGTCCTCGGTGTTGAACACCTGCGCAAGGTGGTTGAGTGGGCTCGTGCTCGGGACGTCATCGTCGCCTCTGACGAGTGCTATCTGGGGCTCGGTTGGACTGAACAGCCAGTCAGTATTCTCGACCCGCGAGTGTGCGACGGTGATTTCACCAACCTGCTGGCTATCCACTCACTGTCCAAGACGTCGAACATGGCGTCGTACCGCACCGGCTGGTTCGCCGGCGATGCGGACCTTATTGCCGAGCTGGTTTCCGTGCGCCGTCACATGGGACTGATGATGCCGGGACCCATCCAGCACGCCACGATCGCCGCGCTTAACGACGACTCCCACGAGGCCGAACAAAAGCAGCGTTACAGTGACCGCCGTGAGATTCTGCGGGATGCACTGGTAGCCGCAGGTTTTCGTGTCGATGACTCCGAGGGCGGGCTCTATCTGTGGGTTACTCGCGGGGAAGACTGCTGGCAGACGGTTGATTGGCTGGCCGAACGCGGCATCCTGGTCGCGCCGGGTAGCTTCTACGGCCCCAAGGGTGCACAGCACGTGCGGGTGGGGCTCACAGCGACGCTCGACGATATCGAAGTGGCCGCGGCGCGCATTCGCGGCTAGCTCGGCCAGATGTGCTGGCCCGAGTAGGCCGAATGCTGCAAACGGTGCCGACATCGGCATAGACCAAATCATAAAAAGGGGAGTGTGCCGTGGGACGTGCCGCAGGCAATCGCGATGCCTGGTGGGGACTTGAGAAGAACCGTCAGGCAGCGCAAGTCGATGCCGCCGCTCACGAGCGCGAGGAGTACATCCCCTTTGAGCCGGCAATTGTGGCCGACACTGATGAGTTTTTGGTCGTAGACAAGCCACCTTTTCTGCCAGCGACCCCCAATGGCCGCATCGTGGCCAATACCGTGCAGGAGCGCCTGCGACGTAGTCTCGGGGAATCGGAGATTGTGGCCGTTCACCGCCTGGACCTGCTGACCAGCGGGCTCCTGTTGCTCTCTCGGAATCCGGCTACCCGTGCGCGCTACCAGCAGCTTTTCCAAAACCAGGAAATCACCAAAGAATACGAATGCCTCACCGTGATGCCCGATGATTGGCATGCGGGAGAAAGCAGGGAAGTCACACTCCTGCTCGACCCCAACCCGGCAGAGCACGGAGTAAAAGTTGTGGAGACCAATGATCCCGCACGCGCCGCTGCGAAGAATCCCAAGCTCAAGCTCGCACACACAACAGTGACCTTCCTAGGTCCGGTAGCGGCGGATATCGGCGATGTGCTGGCGAGCAGCCGTGGCGGTGGTGCGACCAGCGCCAGCATTCCGCTGCATGCAGTCGGCTGTGGTTGCGGGCATTGCGGCAGCCGCATGCAGGTAGGGCACTGGCGGCTACAGCCCCATACGGGCCGCACACATCAGCTGCGGGCGACGATGGACTGGCTAGGCTATCCCATTCTCGGTGAGGACACGTATGGCCGAGAGGTTAGGACGCAGGAGCCGTCGGCAAGCGCGGGCAGCGCGCCAAGGTACACGCCGCAGTTGCGCCTGACGGCGACCGCATTGGCGTTCATCGACCCCGTCACTGGTGAGCGATGTGCCTACCGGAGCGCGCGGAATATTTCGGCCCCGGCAGACGTGCCGACCACCGTTAGTTAGCGTGCAGCTCGGCGCTGAGCTTCACCTTTTCGGCAGCCCACGGCACAACCTCGACTGCACCAGAGAGTGAATTGCGGCGGAAGAGCATATTCGATCCGCCCGAAAGCTCGCGGGCCTTGAGCGTCTTCTTCACGCCGTCCAGGGCAACGTGACACTTGGTGCCGGCGGTGATGTAGAGCCCGGCTTCCAGTACGCAGTCATCGCCGAGCGAGATGCCGAGTCCAGCGTTCGCACCGAGTAGGCATCGCTTGCCGACGGACACAACTTCCTTACCTCCGCCGGATAGTGTGCCCATGATGGACGCTCCACCGCCGATATCGGAGCCGTCGTCGACGATGACGCCCTGGGAGATACGGCCTTCCACCATGGAGTGTCCAAGCGTGCCTGCGTTGAAGTTGACGAAGCCCTCGTGCATAACTGTGGTGCCCTCAGCGAGGTGGGCTCCAAGGCGCACGCGGTCAGCGTCACCGATGCGGACTCCGGTGGGAGTGACGTAGTCGACCATGCGGGGGAATTTATCGATGGAGTAGACGGTGACAGGCCCGCGGCGTGACAGCTTGGCTCGGGTTACCTCGAAGCCTTCGACAGCACAGGGGCCAAAATTGGTCCACGCCACATTGTTGAGCTTGCCGAAGATACCGTCCAGGTTGATGCTGTTGGGCACAACCAGGCGGTGGGAGAGCAGATGGAGGCGCAGGTAGGCATCGATGGTGTCGACTGGTGCGTCATCGAGTGAAGCGATGGTAGCTGTGACCAGACGGCGTGTGGTACCGCGGTCCGCATCGGCTACGGCCAGGTCTGCGAGGTAGGTGAAATCTTCGGGGAGCGCGTCGGTGTCAATGGTTCCGGTCGTGGTGGAGGTTGCCGTGCCCTCTTCGATGAGCTTGGGGGCGGGGAACCAGACGTCGAGAACAGTATCGTTGTTAAAAGTGGCAATGCCGGTAGCTTGTGCTCCAAATTTCATGGAAAACAGGCTACCGGCATATCCCTATCTATGAAAAGTGTTCCGCAAATGTGTAGTAAGGAAGTGTTCGGATAGGGGTAGCAGGGCGGTTAGGCCCTGCGATTAGTTGTCATGGGCTAGTTGCTATCGCTGGGCTCGAAGGCCTCGCGAGCCGCGGTGCGGCTCTTCTTAGTCAGTGCAGCGAGCACCGCAAGGAACGCAGTAACACACACTACGGCGATAACCTGCTGGCGAGCACCAGAATCGGTGAGCATGCCAACAGCGAGGCCCAGGATCAGGATGACCGCTACCCAGGACAGTGCCGGGTAGGCCCACATGCGAACGGAAAGCTCGTTGTTGGCCTCCATCTGCGGGCGCAGCTTAATCTCGGACAGGGCAATGACCAGCCAGATCACCAGCAAGCAGCCGCCGACAGCGTTCAGCAGGAAGACCAGGACACTCGAGCCGTCGAAGACAACCTGCAGGCCAACAGAGACGAAGGCGAAGACCATCGACATGATGACCGCACGGTTCGGAACTGCGTGCTCATTGGTGTGGGCGAAGAAGCGCGGTGCCTCACCGCGGGTGGACATCGAGTAGACCAGGCGAGAGGTGGCGTAAATCTGAGCGTTGAATGCGGACAGCAGCGCCAGAACGATAATGGCCTCCATGAAGCCAACCGCACCTGGAATGTTCGCCTGCTTTAGAACCTGGGTGAACGGCGACTCAGCTGCGGAGTCAGCGCCGTCGATCTGGGAGTACGGCAACAGCAGGATGATGACGGTCACGCAGCCCAGGTAGAACACAGAGATGCGGAAGATTACCGAGCGGACAGCAGCAGCGATGGAGCGCTGCGGATCCTCGGCCTCAGCAGCGGCAATCGTGACAATCTCGATACCGCCGAAGGCGAAGGCCACAGCCAACAGACCAGCGGCAATGCCGGAAACGCCATTCGGGAGGAATCCGGATTCGGCAATATGCGTCGTACCGACGAAGCTGGTACCTGGCAGCAGACCGAAGAAAAGAAGGACGCCAATAACCAAGAACGCGATAATCACCGCGACCTTGATGAACGCGAACCAGAACTCAAACTCGCCGAAACCGCGCACATTCGCCAAATTCACTACAGCGAAGAAGACAACACAAATCAGGCCTGGAATCCAGCCCGGAATACCGAACCACGCACCCATGATGGCACCGGCGCCGGTGATTTCAGCACCGAGCACCATGATGAGCATGAACCAGTAGAGCCAACCGAGGACAAAGCCAGCCGAAGAACCAAAGGCCATCTCAGCATAGGTGGAGAAGCTACCCGGTGTCGGGCGGGCAGCGGCCATCTCGCCGAGCATCTGCATGACGAGGACGACAATGAAGCCAGCGATGACGTAGGAAATGAGAACACCCGGGCCAGCTGCCTTAATGCCGACGCCCGTACCAAGGAAAAGACCGGCACCGATTGCGGAGCCAAGACCCATCATGGTCAGGTGTCGAACCTGCAGCCCCTTGCCCAGCTGAGTTGTCTCGCCGGAGGTGGAGGTAATTTGCGATTCGGTCATGTCGCAAACATTACCTCGCTGATAACAGGGGCAATAACCGTATTACGGGTTTACCCCCATTCACCGTTTCGGGGTCCATTAATGTGCCTTCAAGACACCTAAAGTAGGTTATCCGGCCAGCTCATCCGGCACGTCGGCAAGCTGAGTGAAAGTAGCGGCACCTTCGTCATTGCCCGGGCGTTCCGTGCGGCGGACGCACACCGCCGAGTGGTCCGGGTGATGGTAGAAGTGCATATTGTTGCGGCCGGAGATTTCCCATGCCTGAATACGGCGGTTCTCTGCGGGGACATCGATGGGCGTATCGGGGGCAATGAGGATGCTTCGGTCAATAATGCAGTCATTACCGAGGCTGACGCCGACGGTGCCGGCCGCGATATCGATGTGGCAGCGCTCGCCAACCGTGAGCGGCTTACGCTGACCGGAATCGTCGTGAGCGGCAATGATGGAGGCCGACAGCCCCACCTTCGTGTGCGCGCCAATGACAACACCGGAGGATAGACGTCCCTCAATCTTGCATGGGCCCAGAGTGCCCGAGTTCAGCGAGACAAATCCCTCGCGCAGTACTGACGTACCCGGTGCCAGATAAGCGCCCAACCGCACGCGCTCGGCCTCTGCAATGCGGACACCTGCGGGCAGCACATAGTCGACCATGCGCGGCATACGGTCGATGGCGTAGACGTGAATCAGGCCGCGGACGCGCAAGTGGGTACGCAGTTGCTCGAAGTTGTCCGGCAGGCATGGCCCCTTGTTGGTCCACGCCACGACGTGGAGCAGCTCGTAGAGCCCCTTGGTGTTTAGCTGGTGCGGCTTGACCAGGCGGTGGGAGAGCAAATGCAGGCGCAGGTAGGCATCGTGCGGGTCGACAGCCGGCTTGGACAAATCCTCAATGGACGTGCGCACTGCCACCTGCTCCACGCGGCGATCCTCGTCCAAAATCACCTGACGAAGCAGCTGTGGGGTCAAATCAGCGGCGCCGAGCCGGTGAGTGCTCGACTCTACGACCTCATCGCTTAACTGAGGTGCGGGAAACCAAGTATCGAGAACTGTACCGTCCATTGCGATGTTGGCGATTCCCGTAGCGACAGCACCAGATGTAATCATGATTCTTAATATTAGTATCCCTTAGAGGAATCTTCGCGGAAGGATGAACTATGCCCCTAGCTGGCCTTGAAAGCACACAGAAAATGAAGCAGTGGTTCTTAGTTAGCCTCATCATTGCTGTCAGTGTGCTCGGACTCGGCTTCGTCCTGGCCCTGCCGGTGGTCTTCTATGTCGGATTCGCACTGCTGAGTGCTTGGATTCTTGCCGTAGCCAGCTTCTTTGGTTTCGTTTTGCCACCGCGAGCAATGCCAATTGGGGCAGTCGGCGTGGTGATTGCCGCAGTGGTTGCGCTCATCGCGCCGAACCGTCTTGTGCTGGTTATCGCAGTTGCCATCGCAGTGGGGCTCGGTGGTGGCATGATCGCCCGTCTTCTGCTGGAGCGCAAGAACCGCGATCAGCAGGCACGCATCGACGCTCTGCCAATGTGGGAGCGCGATGAGCTGGGCGATGTCGCCGAAACGCTTCGTCCTGCTTATCGACGAGACATCGATCCCACTCCAGTGCAGCTGCCACATGCAACGGCCAAGATTGTCGCGGCCGTCTGCAAGCCGTTGGCCGGTTCTACGGTGATTGTCAGCACGAATGAGCTTCGTCCGGTGATTGCGGTCTATGGCTCCCGTGTGGCTGTGGTCTATGGACCCGGCGCGGGCGTTGTCGAGGAAGAAAGCGGCAACGGAGAGGTGACCGATTCTGCGGGGGAGGAGCGGGCGCTGGGGTCGTCGGCAAGCGAAACTCCGGAGGAAATCATTGCCCAAACTCTCCCGGAAGGAGCGAAAACCCTGGTCTTTGAGGTGGCTGATGGGCTTAAGCGTCCGGCGGAGGGGAGAGTTGGTGTGACCTCCGCCGAACCGCATGAGCTGGCGCTGTTCCTCGGCGGTGGCGCGCCTGCCAATGGGGATGCGATCAATGGTCGTGCGGCGCATATTCATCACAAAATTCTGGTTTCGCTGGCGCACAATGGTTTGTACGCTTAATTGATGTGAAATCGAAGTTAAATCTGCTCCAAGATCCTGTCGACCTCACGGCGGCACTGGTTGACATCGAATCGGTGTCCCACAATGAGACCGCGATTGCGGATGCCGTCGAGGTGGCATTGCGTGAGGTAGCGCAGGCAGATAAGTCGATTGAGGTCCTGCGCATCGATAACAACGTGATTGCGCGGACTCATCGCGGGTTGCCGCAGCGCGTGATTTTGGCAGGGCACCTGGATACGGTGCCGACTGCGGGCAATGTGCCTTCGACGCGTGGGGTAGACGCGCAGGGGAGAGACACGCTCTTTGGCTGCGGAACTGTGGATATGAAAAGCGGGGACGCGGTCTATCTGCATGCTTTTGCGACGCTAGCGGCAAACCAGGAGCTGCAGCGCGACCTGACGCTCATCATGTACGAATGCGAAGAAATCGCCGCGGAGTTCAACGGGTTGCGGCACTTGAGTGAGTCGCATCCGGAGCTTCTGACTGGCGATGTCGCTCTGCTGGGCGAGCCCAGCGGCAATGTCATCGAAGCCGGTTGTCAGGGCTCTATTCGCCTGCGTTTGACCGCTCACGGCACACGTGCGCACTCGGCTCGGGCGTGGCTCGGCGACAATGCCGTGCACAAGTTAGCGCCGGTGCTGTCACGCATTGCCGCCTATGAACCGCAGACTGTGGACATCGATGGCTTGGCCTACCGCGAAGGGCTCAACGTCGTCTGGCTGGAAGCCGGGGTTGCTACCAATACGCTTCCCGACGAGGCGGTGCTGCGAGTCAACTTCCGATTCGCGCCCAACCGCAGCGCCGATGAGGCTATGGCACACTTCCGCGAGGTGCTGGGGCTCGACGAGTTCGCGGCCGAGGACCTCACTGTCGATGTCGAGGATGTGAGCCCTGGGGCGCTGCCTGGACTGCATGCGGCTGCTGCGAAGGAGTTGGTTGCGGTCGCAGGCGACGTCGTAAAGCCCAAGTTTGGGTGGACCGATGTGGCGCGTTTTTCGGCGCTCGGCATTCCTGCGGTGAACTTTGGCCCGGGTGACCCGGCGTACTGCCACAAGAAGGATGAGCAGATTCCGGTCGAGTGCATAGCGGCACTGTGGGAGGATTTGCGGCGGTATTTGACCACCGCGCCGGTGGCTGAGTGAGCCTAGAATCACACCCCGCCCTCGCCGAGCGGGTGCGCGTATGTCATTGCTGGCATACATTGTGAGGTTATGAAACCTGTACGTACTCCGTCCCCAGCTAAGCGCCGTGCACTCCGCGGCCCAATCGCGATCCGACAGGCAGGCGAACCGCAGGCGTCTACGACCGACCGCAGGCTGTTGTCACACAATCCGAACACGGATTGGCTGCACAACGATACCTGGCGTGTGCTGCGCATTCAGTCGGAGTTCGTTGACGGCTTTGGTGCGTTGGCGGAAATCCCGCCGGCGGTGACGGTATATGGTTCGGCACGTCTGCCAGAGGACAGCCCTTACTACCAGTGGGGCTTCGACCTGGGCAAGGCGCTGGCGGAGGCGGGTTACGCGACCATCACTGGTGGCGGCCCGGGCATCATGGAAGCCGCCAACCGCGGCTGCTACGACGCCGACGGCCTGTCCATTGGGTTGGGCATTGAGCTGCCGCACGAGCAGCACTTGAACGACTGGGTCGACCTGGGCATGAACTTCCGCTACTTCTTCGTGCGTAAGACCATGTTCCTGAAGTACTCGCAGGCGTTTATTTGCCTGCCGGGTGGTTTCGGCACGCTCGATGAACTTTTTGAGTCACTGGTGATGGTGCAGACCGAGAAGGTGGAAAATCACCCAATCGTGCTGCTCGGCACTGAGTTCTGGTCGGGGCTGGTTGATTGGATGCGTGAGAAACTAGTGGCCATGGAGCTAATTTCTCCGACTGATATGGACCTTTTCCTGGTCACCGACTCCATTGAAGAAGCTGTCGAGTACATCGAGGCCGCGCACGAAAAGCTGATGGAAGACTGTAAGCAGACCTCTGACGTTCGCGAAAAGCTCCGCCGAGTCCGTCGTTTCAGCGAAAGGTAGGACGCTGTGCGGAGCTTTTATCAGGACTCCGCGGTGCCGACGGTGATGGCCATCGTCAATCGCACCCCGGATTCCTTCTATGACCGTGGCGAGACGGCTGCGGAGGAGGCTGCGCTTGCTCGCGTCGACGAAGTTGTTGCGGCAGGCGCGGGCATTGTCGACATCGGCGGCGTCAAGGCCGGTATCGGTGCAGAAGTAACTGTTGCCGAGGAAATCGAGCGCGTGGTGCCGACCATCGCGAAGGTTCGCGAGCGCTATCCTGACCTGCACATCAGCGTCGACACCTGGCGCGCAGAAGTCGGAGAGGCCGCCATCAACGCTGGCGCCAACCTCATTAACGACACTTGGGCGGGCCATGACCCGGAGCTGCTGGAAGTCGCGGGTTCCCACGGGATGGGTTACGTCTGCTCGCACACCGGTGGGGCTCTGCCACGCACCAATCCGATTCGCGTGCGTTACGACGACATCGTGGACGATGTCATCTCAGAAACCGGCAAACTCGCCCAGAGGGCAGTGGACGCTGGCGTGCCGGAGGACCGCATCCTCATCGATCCCACCCACGACTTTGGCAAGAACACCTACCACGGCCTCGAACTTCTGCGGCGCTGCAATGAGCTCGTGGATACAGGCTGGCCGGTGCTTATGGCGCTGTCGAATAAGGACTTCGTCGGTGAGACTCTGGACCGCCCGGTCGAGCAACGTGTGCCCGGCACCTTGGCCGCGACTGCCCATGCGGCAGCTGCCGGCGTTGCGGTGTTCCGTTCGCATCAGGTGTCCGAAACCCTTGATGTCTGTCGCATGACTCTGGCTATTTTCGGTGATTTTGCACCACTGCATCCGGTGCGTGGGCTGGTGTAAGGGGCGTAGTTTGAGGCGCTTCACCCATGCCGCTGCGTGAAATAAAGGATTATGATGAAGAGAAGTAGTCGAAAATGCCGACAGGGATTCTAAACCGGAATCTTGAACCGGGGTCTTAGACCGAGGTCTTGAACCGGATTGTCAATCTCCCGGCTACCACAGCTGAGCTGGGGTAGCTGGTCGTCTCCTGCATCGACATTGTCTTAGAACGAAGGAGTTCACATGGCAGCAATGAAGCCGCGTACCGGTGATGGTCCGCTGGAGGCAGTTAAAGAGGGCAAGAAGATTGTGATGCGCGTCCCCGCAGATGGTGGTGGGCGCCTGGTGGTGGAACTCTCCCCAGAGGAGGCCAAGGAGCTCGGCGCAGAGCTCGTAGCAGTAGTGGAGTAGTGGATACCCGGGTAGCGGGGTAGCGGCCGGGCTTGTCCGGTTTTGCCCCAGGGGCGACCTACACAAGTGGTGTAGGTCGCCTTTTCTTTTTTCAGGTGATAACGGCTCGAATGCGGGTTTATAAACAAAAAGTACGGGCTGCACATGTGAAACTGTGCGAGTTTATGACACTTTGAAGCCGTCTTTCGGACCATTTTTGTCATAAACGCAGTCAGTAACTCGCATTGGAGTTACTTGGCTGAGCTCGACACGGGCTAAGATAGTGAAAATTATTTTTCTAGCTCAGTTTGAGGAGTGACCGACGTGCTAGCTGACATCATTGATGTGCTTGCTGACCCCATCGATGGCACTGATTTGAAGTTTGGTGATGCCGAACGAATGACTCTGAAGTCCGAATCCGGACATAGCTATGATGTCGCCCGCCAGGGTTACGTTACGCTCGCCGGTGGGGCTGGTCTGCGCTACACCGGCGATGACGCCAAGATGATTACCGCTCGAGAGGAGTTCCTCTCTGGTGGCCACTATGCTCCATTCGTTGAGGCAGTTACAGGTAACGTCCAGGACGTGCTTGACGACGCCAATGTGTCCGAGGCCGCCAGCCCAGTCATCTGCGAAGTCGGTGCGGGCACTGGTTACTACCTCGCACACACGCTGGACAGCATTCCCAATTCTCGTGGCGTAGGCATTGATGTGTCTGTGCCGGCCGCCAAGCATCTGGCCAAGAGTCACCCGCGGCTCGGTGCGGTCGTGGCCGATGCGTGGGCACGGTTGCCGCTGCGTGATGGCTCCATCGATGCGCTTACGGTTGTCTTCGCACCTCGCAACGCGGAGGAGTTCGCTCGCGTGCTCAAGCCGGGCGGCCAGGTCGTGGTTCTGACTGCCACTACTGGTCACCTGGGCGAGCTTCGTGAGCCGCTGGGCATCATCGATGTCGAGCGCGGCAAGGTCGAGCGCATGATTTCCCAGGCGGAGGGGCACCTCGTGCCTGTTGGTGACCCGGAGTTGGTGGAGTTCGGTATGAACCTCAACCAGAGTGCAATTGCCGCTCAGATCGGGATGAGCCCGTCGGCACGCCATATCCACCCAGAGGTGCTGCAGGAACGTATTGCAGCGCTACCTGCAGAAATGCACGTCACCGCCCGTGCCTATGTCACCCGTCTGGGGCGCCCGGGAGACTAGCGCCTACTCCTTGACCTCGGTTTTGTGAATCTGCTCATCCAGGTCATCCGGATCCAGATCAGCATCCGAGAATTCCGCCGTTAGCGGAAGGCGAAGTTGCAGGTCGGTGCCCGGGCACAACTCGATAGTGCCCGAGCGCAGCTTAAAGTCCAGCACATGCCCGCCGCCGGTGCCGCCTTCCGCGAGGAAGTGCACGTGACAGCCGGGCACCGAAATTCCCTTCTCATAGACCGGCGTGCGGAAGCCCGCAATCGTGCCCCGTAAGTTCTCAAAATCAACCGAGGCGTCTTCTTCCGTCGCATCAACCATCTTCTGGTACGGCTTTTCCTGCTTTACGACGGTTCGAGTCTTCACCCACTCAAATTCGCCGGTAATCCGCAGTGCGTACATAAAGTTTTGGCTCGGCACCAGGGAATCGATGATGGGGCTAATTTCCTTGCGAGTCAGGTTTTCCGGCGCATCCATCACCGTGTGCGGGACGAAGTTGGTCACCACCGTGTAGGGGCTGCGCTGATCCATGGTGGCCCGGGTTGCGGAGCCGTCGTGACGCACCTGCCAGCAGACCCCGTCGAGGATTACCATTTCGCCATCGAGGCCGTCGAAGGTACCGATGCCGAAGTTTCCATGACCAAGGATTTCGCCAATGGTCATCTCGCCGTCGTAGATGCCATCGAGCAGTGCGGACATCAGTGAGTTTTGGAAAATTGTGTGTCGGACCGTTGGAAAATTCTCGTGAGTGGTCATGGAAGCCATTATATTCGCGATATTTGTAGCCCAAGCTGGGGCGGGTCGTCTGTTAGATGTCCGATCGGCTTGTGGGTAAGGAAATCGTGGCAAGAAAAACGCCCTGCGGAAAAATCCACAGGGCGCGATTTGGTGAATCGAGCGGTTGGTTCTACTTCGGCTGGATGGTGACTGTCACTTGGTCAGCAGTGGAGACGATATGAACGGTCTGGCCATCGGCAGCGACAGTGGCGTGGCCGCCTTCGACATTCACTGTGAACCCATTCGGGAAGTTGATCGAGGGCACAACGAGCTCGCTGGTGGAACCAGGTGCGAAAACTCCGGTGCCATCGACGCGACTATTGTTCCAGCTGGCCTCGTAGACCCGGGTGTCTGCGTTCCAGTCAGTAGCCTGCGGGGTGCCCGCGACTGCCCGCAGGTGTGGAGCAGCGAGGATGGTCATCTTGTCGCGGTTGAAGGCATCGGCACCTACAGGTCCTGGAACAGTCGGGTCGAAGACCATGCCCTGTTCCTTCTGGTTCTGCGTCGTCGGGTCGTTGCATCCGCAGTAGGACCAGTACTGCCAGCCGACCATGTGGCGGCGGGCAAGCGAAATTACGCCATTGAGGGTATCGGCATCGTCGGTGGCGCCGAACTCGGAAAGCAGTGTGGCCGAGCCGTTACCGGATGAGACGATTTCCGCATTGTCGAAGACACGACCATCGAAGAAGTCGCAGCCCGTGTAGGTGTTGAACAGGGCGTTCGTGGTGCAGTAGACATGCCAGCTGAGGGCCGTGCCAGCGGTATCAGGAACCTGCGGGGCGGCCGGATCGGTATTCAATCCGGTGTTCCACATGGAGTAGGGCTCGTAGTGGACAATAGCGTCCTGGTCCTTGGCGACAATCTGATCGGCAGCCTTCTGGTGCAGTTCATCGAGCTTTGCCTTAGCTGGACCGCAGTCGCCCTGAGCCAGGTAGCACAGTGGGTACGCAGAACCTGGCCACGGTTCATTTATGATGTCGTAGCCCATCAGGCCCGGCATGTCACCGAGACGTTCTGCGACATGACCCCACATGGCAGCGTAACGCTCCTGCAGCCCAACGCCACCCGGTCCTTCGCGGTTATTTAGGAAGTTGTCGTATGCCCTAATGAGACCGATATTGAGGGCCTGGTTAGTTGGGAAGCCAACCTTCAGAAGGCTGGGAACGCCGTCGTCAATGACAGCCCAATCCGGGGCAAATTCGCCCTCGAACTTTTCGTTGTACATGTCCTGGTGGGCATCGACCAAGACCGCGATTCCACGCTCAGTGAGCATAGAGATGGTGCGGGCAATGGAATCCAGGTATTCGTCGTTGTAGACGCCGGGCTCTGGCTCTACTGCTTTCCAGATAATGCCGACTCGCATGGAGTCGAAGCCCTGCTGCACGAGCCAGTCAGCGTCGTCCTCGTTAAAGCCTCCGGCCTCGGGGGTGTAGGGATCGTGCTTGTAGACGATGTTCGACCCCTGAGTGAGGAAAGCTCGGCCATCACCGTCGGTAAACCAGCGACCGGACTGTCCCAGGGGACCACGCTCGGTGATGGTAGCGGTACTAGGGGATGGTGCTACTTCTGTCGCGAGCGCCTGATGCGGTACTGCCCCCGCTAGCGCTATGGCAATGGCGGCACCAACTGCTGCCACCTTCTTAGTGAATCTCATACTCAATATGCTATTGACCAGTAATGATAAATTCATCCAAAACTCAAATTAGGTTCAGAAAAGTGGGCAAACGCATAAATAAACGTCCTGAATGGGGTTAGCAAAAAGGCTAAAAGGCCCACCGCTTCCTCTTTGGAAGCGATGGGCCTTATGAGGACACACCGTCCACTGCACAGCCGTAGCGTCTCGCAGGCAGCCTGTTACATCAAAGACTTATAGACTTCGACGGTCTGCTCGGCGATGTTCTCCCAGCTAAACACATCCTCAGCGCGCTTCTTACCCGCCTGGCCAACCTTGGCAGCGTGGTCACGGTCGGCGACCATGTTGTTGACAGCGGCAGCAATGTCGCGTTCGAAGCCCTCCGGATCGGACTCGTCGTAGTGAACCAGAGTGCCGGTTTCACCGTCGACGACAACCTCCGGAATACCGCCGACATCAGAGGCGACAACGGCGGTGCCACAGGCCATAGCCTCGAGGTTGACGATGCCCAGCGGCTCGTAGATGGACGGGCAGACGAAGGAATCCGCGGCCGTCAGGATTTCCTGAATCTTTTCCTTCGGTAGCATGTCCTTCACCCAGAAAATGCCGTCGCGCTTTTCCTGCAGGTCGTGAACGAGCTGCTCGGTCTCCTTAGCGATTTCCGGGGTGTCCGGCGCGCCGGCGCACAGTACAAGTTGCACACCGTCGTCGAAAAGCGATGCGGCCTTGACCAGGTGAGCGACACCCTTCTGACGGGTGATGCGGCCGACGAACGCAACCATCGGACGAGACGGGTCAACGCCGAGCTCTTCCAGGACGGACCAGCCGTTCTGCTCCTTGGACTCTTCCCACGTCGGACGCGGGTGCCACAGCTCAGTGTCGATGCCGTTCAGAACGACGTGGACCTTGTCGGGGGAGATACGCGGGTAGGCGTCCAAGATGGCGTCCTTCATGCGCGCAGAGACAGCAATGACAGCGTCTGCGTACTCCATAGCATTGCGCTCGGACCAGCTGGAAACGTCGTAACCGCCACCGAGCTGCTCGCGCTTCCACGGGCGGTGCGGCTCCAACGAGTGCGCGGTAGCCACGTGTGGAATGCCCTTGAGCAGACCGGTGAGATGGCCACCCAGGCCTGAGTACCAGGTGTGAGAGTGGACGACATCAATGTCGGTTGCCGCAGCGGCATCAGCCATGCGCAAACCCGTGGACAGCGTTTTAATCGAGGCGTTGGCATCCTTCAGCTCCGGGTCAACGCCGTGGACATATACATCCGCCTCATCGCGAGGAGCACCCATGCAGTGCACATCGACGTCAACGCCGTCGAGGCCGCGCATGAAACGAGTCAGTTCAGTTACGTGAACACCTGCTCCGCCGTAAATCTCCGGAGGGTATTCCTTGGTCATCATGGCAACACGCATAGTTCCAGCGTAGCCAGATTTGACAATTTCCGTCGCTTGATATGTCTGGGTGTGGGTAGTGAGGAGGGGAGACTGGCAGCGAGGAACGTAAATCGCATATAGGTTGGTTGGTGTGAGGAGTCAACCACATGTTTTGTCCATTGTCCTTGCCGGTGGCGAAGGCAAGCGTCTCTTCCCGCTGACGGAAGACCGCGCTAAGCCCGCCGTGCCTTTCGGCGGCAGCTATCGGCTTATCGACTTCGTGCTGTCGAACTTGGTTAACGCAGGTTTCCTGAAGATCTGTGTGCTGACCCAGTACAAGTCCCACTCGCTCGACCGTCACATTTCGCAGGCGTGGCAGCTGTCCGGCATCACCGGCCAGTACGTCACTCCGGTGCCGGCTCAGCAGCGTCTGGGTAAGCGCTGGTTCACTGGTTCGGCTGACGCGATTCTGCAGTCGCTGAATTTGGTTTATGACGAGGATCCGGAGTACGTCATCGTCTTCGGTGCCGACCACGTCTACCGTATGGACCCGCAGCAGATGCTGGAGGCCCACATCGAGTCTGGCGCTGGCGTTACCGTTGCTGGTATCCGTGTCCCACGCTCCGAGGCCAGCGCATTCGGTGTCATCGATGCGGATGACAACAACCGAATCACCGAGTTCCTGGAGAAGCCGGCTGATCCGCCTGGCACCCCGGATGACCCGGACTCGACGTTCGCGTCGATGGGTAACTACATCTTCACTACCTCCGCGCTTATCGACGCAATTAAGCGTGACTCGGAAGATGAAAACTCCGACCATGACATGGGCGGAGACATCATTCCGATGTTGGTAGAGGAGGGCGAGGCCTTCGTCTGGGACTTCAAGGACAGCTACGTTCCGGGTGAGACCGAACGTGATAAGGGCTACTGGCGTGACGTCGGTACCATCGATGCCTTCTACGAGGCCAATATGGACCTGATTTCCGTCCACCCGGTGTTTAACCTCTACAACAAGAAGTGGCCAATCCACACCTTCTCGGAGGAGAACCTGCCTCCGGCGAAGTTTGTCCAGGGTGGTATTGCTCAGGCTTCCATGGTGGGTGCCGGTTCGATTGTCTCTGGTGGCACAGTTCGCAACTCGGTGATTAGCACCAACGTCGTGGTCGAGGATGGCGCGACGGTGGAGGGCTCGGTTCTCTTCCCAGGTGTGCGCGTCGGCCGCGGAGCAGTGGTTCGTCACGCGATCTTGGATAAGAACGTTGTTGTCTCCGACGGCGCCATCATTGGTGTCGATCCGGAGAAGGACGCAGAGCGCTTCAAGGTCAGCGCTGGTGGCGTTGTGGCCGTCGGTAAGGGCAAGGTTATCTAGCCTGTCAAAGCCGGCTCAGGCTGCAAGAAGGCACGTACCGTGGGGTACGTGCCTTTTTCTTTTAAGCTTTTTGCTGCTTAGTTGCTACCTAGCCCCAAAACTGGCAATCCCAAAAATGTGGGCTGCACGTGGGGCTACGGGCTGCAAAAGTGAAACTGTGCGAGTTTATGACACTTTCAGGCCACTTTTTTGGTTCATTTCTGACATAAACGCGGCCAGTAACTCGCATTGGCCCGAGGCCGCCAGCCATAAACGCAGTCAGTAACTCGCATTGGCGGGAGGCCGCCAGCCAGCCGGCCAACAGTAGAAAACTACTTCTTCACCAGCACAGTGGTTCCGGCTGCTAAGGGGAGCCGCATCACGTAAGCGTCGTCAAGCTGGAGCATGTATTCGTCGGCTTCGCGGGCAGCGACGGTGTCACGGTCAGTGCGTGACGAGTCAGCAACAGTGCCGTCGAGGAGCGCGCCGGTCAGGACGAGCGCGCCACCGGAGCGAAGCAGCGGCCAGGCCTTTTCCTGGGCGGCGCGGAGGATTGCCGGGGCGACGTCCAAGTAGACCAAGTCGTAGGAGTCGGCTGCCAGGCGATCCATGACCTCCAGTGGCTGCGAGGGCAGGAAGCGCTGTCGGTTGGGGCGGATGCCTGCGGCTCGGAAAGCGGACTTTGCCAGAGACTGGTGCTCGAGCTCAGGGTCGATGCAGGTGAGAACGCCGTCATCGCCGAGACCGGCGGCCAGGTGCAAACCGACTACGCCTGCTGCAGGCGATGCGATGACAGCGGCGGGGTGGCCGTCGCGGCGGGCACTGGTCAGGGCCATGAGCGAGGTCAAAGCGGCGCCGGTCATCGTATCGGGGACGGCAACTCCGTATTCGCTAGCGCTCTCTCGGGCGCTTTCAAGGGCCTCGGAGACTACGGTCGTGTTGTTGACGTGCTGTGCAATAGCGTCACGTGCGGATAGCGGGGTAGCAGAAGAACTCGTTTCGGACACGCTCTATAGCGTAGGAAAAAACTCCGTGCAGGGCAGCGGGGCGCGCCGGTCCGTGCCGGACTAGGCGGGTAAACAAGCCTCAAATTTGTCTGGACTCTCAAACTATTTTCAGGGTAAGGTCACTACAAACCTAAGGTTGGTAAGGAACACTGAACCTCATGCCCGAACGAGTCAAGTCCGAACGAGTCAGCGCAGGCGCCAGCCGCGAGGACGCCCCGTCCGCTGACGCAACTGAGCAACTGTCCGGCACCGCAGCTTTTGACGCAGGTGTGGGAGAGATGCCGTCGTGGTCGGAACTTGTCCAAGCCCACGCGGATAGTGTTTACGGGCTCGCATATCGGTTGACTGGTAACCAACAGGACGCGGAAGACCTGACGCAGGAGACATTCATGCGTGTGTTCCGCTCGCTGAAGTCATACCGTCCCGGCACTTTTGAAGGCTGGCTGCATCGGATTACAACTAACCTGTTTTTGGATATGGTCCGGCATCGGCAGGTGATCCGGATGGAGGCGTTGCCGGAGAACTACGACCGCGTCCCGGGCACGCTGAAGACGCCGGAGCAGGCCGTCGATGACGCGATGCTCGATCCGGATTTGGAAATCGCGCTGGCTGAGCTGCAGCCGGACTATCGCGCGGTGGTTGTCCTCTGTGATGTGGTGGGGCTGACCTACGAGGAAATTGCTAACACCCTTGGGCTCAAGATGGGCACCGTGCGTTCGCGCATTCACCGGGCACGTTCCAGCTTGCGGGCGACGTTGGAGCGTCTGGAGAGGCAGCGGCAGGAGCTGCCGGAGTCGGTCACCGCAGGCTAGTTTTCCCGCACTCAATCCGTGGGAGCGGCTATTGTGGGGCTAGTTAATAGGTGCGATTTCTGGAGGTGCTGCAGTCTGTGATTCAGCAGGGCGATGACAAGCGTTTTTTGTCAACGGAGCATCTCGGCACCGAGGCAATTGCCGCTTTTGTTGACGGCGAGTTGTCGGTCGTAGCTGAGCGACGTGCGCAGGCGCACCTGATGGCATGCCCGGAATGTCGCCGGGAGGTCGCGAAGCAGCGGCAGGCAGCCAAGCGTCTGCGTGATAGCGCGGCCTTGCACATTCCAGCTGAGCTGCGCGCTCGTATTGCTGATTTCGCAGGCAGCTGCGAGGACTCAGAGCCCCATAGGTCGGCGCGGCATCTCGCGCACCGTCCGCCGGAGTCGCTGAGCGCTGCGTTGGAGCAGATCGTTCGCGGTTTTCGTAAAGGTGGTAGTCACTAGTGGGCAAACATCGCGATTTCGATGATTCCGCGTTTGCCCCGGACGCCGATCGTGCCGCCGCAACTGGCGGGTTACAGCGTGCGCCAGGGCATAAGCTTGACGACGACACCAGCGCCACTACTAGAGAGTATTCGCCGTGGCAGGATTCGTCGTCACGCATGACGACGGGGCGTCCAGCCCGCAAACCCGAAGCGAAGAAGAAACCTCGCCCGAAGATGGCCCCCCGCGTCAGCGCGCGGGAAGTGATTTTTGGCCGTGAGGTGCCGTGGCGTGTGATTGCGGCGTCGTCGGCCGTGGTGCTGCTGATTGGCGGTGTTGGTGGCTTTGTCGGCGGTTGGGCTGGTAAGACTTTCCGCTCGGACTACCAGCGTGTGGAGTTGCAACAGGTCGAGGGGCGACCGGGCAACGGCGATTTGACCGAAATCGGCAAGGTGGCGGAGACTCTTCGTCCCGCGGTGGTGTCGATTGCGGTCAGTGCCGGTGAGGTTTCGGGCGTGGGCTCGGGGTTTGTCATTGATGGTGACGGTCATATTTTGACGAATAACCATGTCGTTTCGGCAGTGGCGGACCGGCAGGATATGCAGGTCTCGGTAACGTTTTGGGACGGTGGCAAGCTGAAAGAGGTGCCGGCCAAGATCATTGGCCGCGACCCGAAGACCGACCTCGCCGTAATTAAGGTCGAAGACGTTGCGGGGCTGACCGTGGCGCAGCTTGGTGATTCCAATGCGGTTGCGGTCGGTGACACGGTGATTGCGATGGGGTCGCCGCAGGGGCTGGGCGGAACGGTGACTTCGGGCATTGTCTCGGCGCTTAATCGGCCGGTGCGCCTGGCTGCTGAGGGGACTGATACGGATGGCTACGCCGATGCGATTCAGACCGATGCCTCCATCAACCCGGGTAACTCGGGTGGTCCACTGGTGGATATCCGCGGTGCCATTATTGGTATTAATACAGTGATTTTCAGTAGCTCGGGTGGCTCACAGGGGTTGGGCTTTGCGATCCCGATCAATTCAGCCGTTGCCATCGCTGAGCAGCTCATTGCCGGTGAGAAGCCGGTTCATCCGGGGATCGGCGTGACAGCGCGCACGGTTTCCAATGGCGCACTGACTGGTGCCGAGATTGCCAGCATCCTGCCGGGAGGTGTCGCTGATCGGGAAGGCCTGCAGGAAGGCGACGTGATTACGGCTGTGGGGGACCGCGCGGTATCGTCCGCAGATGAGCTCACGGTGGCACTGTGGACTGTTGGCGCTGGTAATGAGGCGGTATTGAAGATCGTTCGCCACGGAGCCGAGCTGGAGGCGAAGATCACGCCGGAGTAGGGTGGCGCTGGTTTTGCTTGGACTTGCCTGGGGTTGGCTGGTTTCTGCGGATTTGGCGGATTTGGCCGCGCAATGCTGCATGCGAGGTGCACTGTAACTAAGGTGGTATAACGTGTTTTCTAATGTTGGCTGGGGCGAGATTCTCGTCCTCTTTATCCTCGGACTAATTCTCATCGGACCTGAGCGGTTGCCGAAGGTAATTGAGGACATCCGCGCATTGCTTCTGGCTGCGCGCACCGCAATCAATGACGCACGCGATAACCTCTCGGATGAGTTCGGTGAAGACTTCGACGATCTTCGCAAGCCGCTGCAGGAGCTCAACGATCTCCGTCGTCTCAACCCGAAGACCGCCATCACCAGGACGCTTTTCGACGGCGATGACACCTACCTGGACATGCTCTCCGGTAAGCCCGCAGCGGGTGGCGGCGGAACTGGTGCAACCGGAGCTGCAGGAGCCGGTGGATCCTCTGGAGTAGCTGGTGCGGCTGGAGCAACTGGTGCCGCAGGCCAGCAGTACCAGCAATCCAACAAGAGCCAGCCAGTGCAACCGGCTCCGTCGCAGCAGCCGGTCCCGCAGTCGGCTCAGCAGCCAGGAACGTGGCAGGATCCAGTTGCCCAGGCCCGCCAACAGCAGGCACAGCAAACACCACAGCAGCCCCGTGGGGTGCAGGCCTGGGTCGACGACGACAACCTATAGAGGTGGCAAACCGTTCCCGACCGCAAGTTACTGACCAGGGTTATGACACTTTGAGCACAAATTTTGCCACGAAACTGTCATAAACCTAGTCAGTAAGTGCACGCAGCCGCGTCGGTGGATACACCGCCCGCAAACCCCGGACCACCGACAACACTTACACCGCCGAAAACCCCCAAACCACATACGCCCCAGACACTGCAGCCACAATGAGCAAAGGCCCCCTTCCCGGCACTGAAAATACCGGGGAGGGGGCGTCGCTATGATCGTCGTAAAGCGAAGGACTACTTCGGCGTCACGCCCAAGCCTAGCGACTTGCCTGCGAGCGACTCGCGACGAACAACCAGCTTGTCGGCGATAGCGTTCAGGGCCTCGCCCGCGCCCGAATCCGGCTTGGATAGGACAATCGGGGTGCCCTTGTCGCCACCCTCGCGGAGTTCGGTGTCCAGTGGCACCTGGCCGAGCAGCTCGACCTTTCCTCCGGTGATCTGGGTAAGACGACGGGCAACGGTCTCGCCGCCGCCTGTGCCGAAGACTTCCATCTTGGAGCCGTCGGGCATTTCCATCCAGCTCATGTTCTCAATGACACCGGCGATCCGCTGGCGGGTCTGCAGCGAGATGGTGCCGGCACGCTCGGCAACTTCGGCGGCGGCCATCTGCGGGGTAGTAACAATCACTAGCTCAGCGTTCGGCACGAGCTGCGCCACGGAGATGGCGATGTCGCCGGTTCCCGGGGGCAGGTCGAAAAGCAGGACGTCCAAGTCGCCCCAGAACACGTCCGCGAGGAACTGCTGGATAGCGCGGTGCAGCATTGGCCCACGCCAGACAACCGGTGCGTTGTCGTCGACGAAGTGTCCGATAGAAATCAGCGACACGTCGTGTGCCTGCGGAGGCATAATCATGTCGTCGACCTGGTGCGGCTTTTCCTCGGAGCCCATCATGTGCGGGATGGAGTGGCCGTAGACATCGGCATCGAGCACACCGACAGATAGACCCTTCGCAGCCAGCGCGGCAGCGAGGTTCACGGTCACAGAGGACTTACCAACGCCACCCTTACCGGAGGCGACGGCGAACACGCGGGTGCGGGAGTCCGGCTGGGCGAATGGGATCACCGGCTCGGAGGCGGTGCCGCGGACGGCGTTGCGGAACTCGCGGCGCTGCTCGTCATTCATCACATCGGTGGTGACGGTGACGTTGCCAACGCCCTCGATACCGTTGAGCGCATCTTCGGTGCGCTCGATGATGGTGTTTTTCATGGGGCAACCGGCGATGGTGAGGTAAATCTCCACGGCCACGTCGTTGTTGTCCGCCACCGAGATGGACTTGACCATGCCAATCTCGGTAATCGGGCGACGTACCTCAGGATCTTCGACCTGCGCCAGGGCGGTGCGAACTTCAGCTTCAGTAATCGTAGACATTATGTAGTGAATCTTATCGTGAGACCCCGTAAGACAAAGAACTACTGACAAAATCAGCAGTTTTCCGCTTTACGACGGTCACAGCGCCCAACCCTTCCGACAAGCGCGGTGGCGGTGGAATGGGTGGTGGGCCAGACGGTGGAACAATTGGAAACTGTCAGGCGTTGTCCTTGATAGAACGCTTTTTAGCGATAGTTTTAGCAATATTTTCAGCAACTGAGTCACCAATTGCTGTGACAACAACTGCAAGGGAACGGTGAAAGTACCGATGGCAAATGGGGAAGCGAACAGCGGTTGGGGGAGCGGCCGGGAACAGAGCATGAAGTCCCGGTTGCCTCAGCGGCAGGTGCCCGAGGGGTGGCCGGTGGGTAGCTTCACCAACTACGCCGATGCCCAGGCTGCGGTTGATTCGCTCAGTGATCGCGATGAGTTCCCGGTTTCCGACCTCACCATCGTCGGCGTTGACCTGATGCAGGTGGAGCGCGTGGTAGGTCGGTTGACCTGGCCGAAAGTGCTCGGTGGTGGCGCGCTGTACGGCCTATGGATGGGCCTGTTCTTCGGCCTGATTCTGGGGCTTTTCCAGGAAGATTGGGTTAGCCCGTTGATTGTTGGCCTCGGGATGGGCGCCATCTTTGGCATCGTGCTGGCGGCAGTCCCATACGCCATGCAAAACGGCAAGCGGGATTTCTCCACCACCACGGAGATTGTTGCTCGTCGCTACGATGTTTTGTGCAATCCCCGCAATGCCGAGCGTGCTCGCGACCTGTTGGCGCAGCGGGCTCTCGGTGGGAACCGCGGGTAGGTTGTTGTACTCGTCGTAAAGCGTTGCCTGCCAGAAGCGGAAACTACAGCCACTTGTTGCGGCGCAGGAGCCACACCAAAAACGCCACAATGGCGAACATGATGGCGAGGACGATGAAGTACCCGTACTCCCAGTGCAGTTCGGGCATGCGGTCGAAGTTCATGCCGTAGATACCGGCCAGGGCGGTTGGCACGGCGAGAATAGCCGCGTATGCCGAGATAGTACGCATGTCCTGGTTCTGCTGCAGCTGGATCTTCACTGCGGCGGCGTCGATGAGGGAGGAGAGGCGTTCGTCGAGTCCGGCTACGAGGTCCGCCGCGGCGAGCTGGTGGTCGAGAACATCGGAAAGATAACGGCTGACGTCCTTCGGCATGATGTCTTCTCGCAGATTCATCAGGGAGCGCAGCGCCGGCGTCAGCGGATCGATTGCGTGGCGCATCTCCAGGATTTCTCGTTTGAGGATGTAAATGTCCTCAATATCCGACACCAAATTCGGCTCGAAGACGGCATCTTCCATAATCTCCACGCGATCTTCCAGCTGCAACGCAATGCGCAGGTACGCATCGACGAGGTTGTCCGTCAGCGCCCACAGCACGCCCGCGGGACCGTAGTCGATGGCGTCGGTGGTGTTTTCCACACGCGCGCTAATGCGCTGCATATCCGAGCTCGGCATGCCCATGCGAATGGTGATGACGTACTCCTGGCCGATAACAATCATCAGCTGGCCAGAACGAATGATCTCATTTTCGTCGTCCGCGAGACCTTCCGGGGAGTAGTGAATCGAGCGAATCACAAAAACCACGTGATCATCGTGGATTTCAATCTTGGGGCGCTGGCGGTTAGTCAGTGCATCCTCCACCGTCAGCTCATCCAGCCCGTAAAGCTCAGCGATGGCGTCCATCTGTGTCGCGTTGGGGCGCGACAATGACAGCCACGTGAAGCCCTCGCCAAAATTACGCACCTCGGACAGACCGGAGAAGTGGTCGTAGGTGCCCGGCAAACGCTTGCCGCCGATGTAGACGCCGCAATCGCGCAGGGCATCGCGCACCGCCTCCGACTGCGTTTCTCCCACGCTTGACGACGATCCGTTGGTGCGCGTCACCTTCGAGACAGCTGACATTGCTGCGGATTTAGCTGCATTCGTTGCCCGAGCAGTTTTGCCGGGTTTTGCTGTGGCCGACGGCGTTTGGCTTTTACTGACCGAGTTAGTTCGCGGATTGCGAGCCTTTGACGAAGCGCTGTTGTTGCGGCTTTTCTCATCGCCCATTCTGGGTGACCTCACAATCCGTTCGTAGGTTACGCTGGTGTCGATGATTAATTTTAGACGTGCGAACGCCGGGTTCCACTTTCGCATCCGCTCAATGGGGTGCAAGGGGAGCTCCAAGGCTACTGCGTGCACTTTTACCGCCCTGGCATTGGTCGCTGGGGCAGCGGGGTTCGGTCTTGCCGCATGTTCTGATTTAGATCCGCAGATGCCCGTTCCTCCCGAACAGGAGGCGGTAGTGACTGTCGGGGCAGACCTACGCAACCCCGAGCAGGCAGCTCTTGCGTACCTGTATGCGCAAAGCTTTGAGAGGATAGGGCGGCAAGCGGAGGTCATCGGCATTCGCGATGCTGATGACCGGTTGCGGGCCGTACGCAATGAAGCAGTCCTGGTCTCTTTCGGATGCACAGGTGAGCTGCTCGGCCTGAGCGATTCCGCGTCCGCGGCTTCGCTGGCTGAGGAGTACGCCGACGACTCCACCCCGCACAAGCAATTCAGCGGCGAGTGGCGAGACCGTGTTTACGACGCATTTTCGCGGTCGTTGCCGGGTGAAGTTATGGCCACCGACGCGGGCATGGCGCAGGGGTGCACGGATGTGCCAGCTGACAATGCTGGGGCTGACTTGCCGCAATGGCTTGTGCCTTTCTACGTCAAGCCAGCGTTGGACCGGAGCGATCGAGTCCGAGTGCTCAATGAGATTGCTGGTTCGCTGAGCACTGAGGACTTAAAGCTGATGACCCGGGCTGTGGCTGGTGGCGCCAGCCCTGAGTTGGTCGCTCAGGAGTGGCTGGATAAGGCGTAGCCGGGGCGGCGGGGCTAGTTGCGGCGGTATCTGACGCGTATCCGCTGTTGGCTGCTGCTGTGTTTGTCTATTCGCCCTTGAATGCCGGCTGCAAATGTGAAACTGTGCGAGTTTATGACATTTTCATGCCATTTTTCAGGTCATTTTGTCATAAACGCAGTCAGTAACTCGCATTGAGGACTAAGTAGTAAATGGTGCCGACCCGGTAACACGCCGACCGGACACGCATTCTGTCTATTAACCCTTATCTACTGTGCGTCTGACAATTGCTAGACAACGACTAAGGGGCTCCAACCGAGTGGTTGGAGCCCCTTAGCGTTTGATCACCAGTGAAGACCACCAGTGAAGACCGCCAGTGAAGACCACCTGGTGAAGCGGTGTTCTCAATCACGCGACTTCACCGCGGTCTCGCGAGACCTACTTAAGAGCCTCTTCCAGAAGAGCCTTCTCCTCAATCTGGTGGACCTTGGCCACACCAGTTGCGGTGGAGGACTGCGCACGGCGGGAAACGCGAGTCAGCTTCGGCATATCCGGCAGAGCCTCTGGGAGGTTCAGTGCCAGGAATGGCCATGGGCCCTGGTTAGCCGGCTCATCCTGGACCCAGCGGACTTCCTCAAGATCCGGGTAAGACTCGAAGAGGTCGCGGAGACGGTTGTGCGGCAACGGGTGCAGCATCTCCAGGCGAGCGATTGCGATGTCGTCGCGCTTGTCCTTCTTGCGCTTCTTCTCCAGCTCCCAGTAGATCTTGCCGGAGCAGAGCAGCAAGGTCTTGATGCCGGACTTGCCCTTAGACTCGAAGTTCGGGTCATCGATGACCGAGCGGAACTTGTTCGGGTTGGTGAAGTCCTCGACAGCGGACGCTGCCATCTTGTTGCGCAGCATCGACTTCGGAGAGAACACAACCAGCGGACGGTGCAGGTCGGACAGGACGTGGCGACGCAGCAGGTGGAAGTAGTTAGCCGGCTCGGACGGCTGAGCAACGGTGTAGGAACCCTCGGCTGCGAGCTGCAGGAAGCGCTCGATACGTGCCGAAGAGTGGTCCGGGCCCATGCCCTCGTAGCCGTGCGGAAGCAGCAGAATCAGCTTGGAGGTCTGACCCCACTTAGCCTCGCCCGAGGAAACGTACTGGTCAATAGTGGTCTGAGCGCCGTTGGCGAAGTCACCGAACTGTGCCTCCCAGAACACTGCTGCATCCGGGTTACCCAGGGTGTAGCCGTATTCGAAGCCCATGCCTGCGTACTCGGTCAGAGCCGAGTTGTAGATCATGAAGCGGCCACCGTTCTTGGACTTACCGTAGGCGTCGATCGGGTTGTATTCCGAACCGTCCTCGGAGTCAATCAGAACTGCATGGCGAGAGGTAAAGGTACCGCGGCGGACATCCTCACCTGCGAAGCGGACGTCGATGCCAGCACCGGTGAAGGAGCCGATTGCCAGCAGCTCGGCCATACCCCAGTCGATGCCACCTTCCTGAGTCATCTCCGCGCGCTTCTTAGCGACCGGCGCAACACGCGGGTGAATCTTGAAGCCCTCAGGGAGGTTGACGTAAGACTGACCAATCTCGACGATTTCAGCCTTCTCGATACCGGTCTTGAGGCCATGCGGCAGCGGCTGAGAACCGGCGATACCGGTCTGCTCGCCCGGCTTTGCGTCCTGAGCTGCGCGGACCTCGTTGAAGACAGCTTCCATCTGGTCGTGGAAGTCTCGGCGTACTGCTTCGTACTCTTCCTCGGAAATATCACCGCGACCGATGAGGTCCTCGGTGTACTGAGCGCGAACGCTTTCCTTCTCGTCGATGATCTTGTACATCATCGGCTGAGTCATAGACGGGTCATCGGCCTCGTTGTGGCCGCGCTTGCGGTAGCAGACCAGGTCGATGAAGACGTCCTTGCCATAGCGGTTACGGTACTCAACAGCCAGCTGGCCGACCCAGACGACAGCCTCCGGGTCGTCACCGTTGACGTGGAAGACCGGGCAGCCGTATGCCTTGGCAATGTCGGTTGCGTAGTAGGAGGAGCGACCGGAGTCCGGTGAAGTGGTGAAGCCAATCTGGTTGTTCACCACGATGTGGACGGTACCGCCGACCTTGTAACCACGCAGGGACATGAGGTTCAGGGTCTCCTGGACAATGCCCAGGCCGGCGAAGGAAGCGTCACCGTGCAGCAGCAGCGGCATGACGGAGTAGCCCTCTTCGCCCTTGTTGATCTTGTCCTGGCGTGCACGAGCAAGACCCTCAACGACCGGGTTGACGGCTTCGAGGTGGGACGGGTTCGCAGTCAGGGTGACGTCGATCTCGCCCTCGCCGAACATCTGGATGTGACGACCAGTAGTGCCCAGGTGGTACTTGACGTCACCAGAACCGCCGACCTGTGCCGGGTCGATGTTGCCCTCGAACTCGGTGAAGATCTGGCGCAGTGGCTTGCCGACGATGTTTGCGAGCACATTCAGTCGACCGCGGTGTGGCATACCGATGACGACCTCATCCAGGCCAGCACCAGCAGCGGTATCGATGGCGGAGTCCATCAGCGGAATCAGCGACTCTGCACCCTCAAGGGAGAAGCGCTTCTGCCCGACGTACTTGGTCTGCAGGAAGTTCTCGAATGCCTCAGCTGCGTTCAGTTTCTGCAGGATGTACTTCTGCTCAGCGTGGGACGGCTTCGGCTGGCCGCCCTCAAGGCGCTCTTCCAACCACTCGCGCTCTTCGCGGTCGAGAATGTGAGCGTACTCGGAACCGACCTTGAGGCAGTATGCGTTGCGCAGCCGAGAAAGCACCTCGCGCAGCGTCATCGTCTCCTTGCCGCCGAAACCACCGACGTTGAAGGTGCGGTCCAGATCCCACAGGGTCAGACCGTGCTCCTCGATATCGAGGTCAGCATGGTTCGGAGCGGAAGTATTCGGCTGGTCAGAACGCAGCGGGTCGATGTCAGCCAACAGGTGACCGCGGGAGCGGTAGGCCTCAATCAGACGCATAACGCGGGTGTTCTTGTCGATACCCGTGTTCGGCAGGTCCTGTGCCCAACGGATTGGGGTGTACGGGACGCGCATGGTCTGGAAGATGTGGTCCCAGAACTTGTCGTCGACGAGCAGGTTGCTCATCGTACGCAGGAACTCACCGGACTCTGCACCCTGGATGATGCGGTGGTCGTAAGTAGAGGTGATGGTCACCAGCTTGCCGATGCCCATCTCTGCCAGACGGTCAGCGGAAGCACCGGCGAACTCAGCCGGGTAATCCATGGAACCGACACCGATAATCGCGCCCTGGCCCTTGGTCAGGCGCGGGACGGAGTGGCGGGTACCGATGCCGCCCGGGTTGGTCAGGGAAATGGTGACACCCTGGAAGTCCTTGCCGGTCAGCTTGCCGTGGCGAGCACGAACGACGATGTCCTCGTAGGCGTCGACGAACTGCTTGAAGGTCAGGGTCTCACACTCACGGATAGCGGCAACTACGAGAGAACGAGAGCCATCCTTAGCTGGCATATCAATGGCCAGGCCGAGGTTAATGTGTTCCGGGGTAACCAGAACTGGCTTGCCGTCAACCACCTTGTAGTTGTTGTTCATGTCCGGGTGGAGCATGACAGCCTTCACCATGGCGTAACCAATGATGTGGGTGAAGGAAATCTTGCCGCCGCGGGCGCGTGCCAGATGATTGTTAACCAGAGTGCGGTTTTCAAACATCAGACGTGCCGGCATATCGCGAACCGACGTAGCAGTCGGCATCTCCAGGGAGACATCCATGTTCTTAGCGATAGCCCGTGCGACGCCCTTCAGAGGCTCCTCGCCGGATTCAACAGCCGAAACCTTGGCTGCTGCATCCATCGGGGACTTCTTCGGCTTCGGAGACGACGGCTTGTTCGGGGTCTTGGTTGGTTCGACCCCCTTGGACTCACGACGTCCGGTTGCCTTTGCTTCCTCCTTCGTGGCTGCTGCGGGCTTTGCCATGTTGGAAAGGTCCTCGCCCTTTTGGGACGGGGTGTGGGTTGCGAAGAATTCGCGCCATTCCTGACCCACAGACTGTGGATCCTTCTGGAATTGCTGGTACATCTCGTCGACCAGCCATTCGTTCTGGCCGAAGCTCATGTCGCTGCTCACGGCAGGTACTCGCCTCTTTTCGTCTTAGTTTTACTAACTCACGTTTATTCTAATGAGCGCAAGCGTCAAAGTGTCATTCAAGGATAACGAAAATTCTGAATTACTACACCGTCGCGCTCCCCATATGGTACTTGCTCCAGAGCTCTGCGTATTGGCCACCCGCCGCGAGAAGCTCGTCATGGGAGCCGTCCTCGACAATACGCCCGTGGTCAAGTACCAAAATCCGGTTGGCCCGAGCAGCCGTAGCCAGGCGGTGGGCCACAATAATTGCCGAGCGTTGACGCGACGCACGGTCAGTGGCTTCGAGGATTGCCGACTCTGTTGCAGGGTCGAGTGTCGCGGTGGCCTCGTCGAGAAGCAGCAGTTCAGGACGCATCATTTCGGCACGAGCGAGTGCGATGAGTTGACGCTGTCCGGAGGAGAGCCCTCGGCCATCTGGGCCGACGGGGTGGTGGAAGCCACCGGGCAGGCTGGCAATGGTGCTGAGAGCGCCGACATTCTTCGCGGCTTGCTGGATTTCAGCATGACTGCTGTCCGGCAGACCGTAGGAAATATTTGTTGCTACTGTCCCCGAAAATAGGTGTGATTCTTGGGGGACATAGCCGAGGGGGCGTCGCCAATCGTTAAGAGGGAAGTCGCGGATGTCAGTTTCAGAGGCTCGCACCACACCGTCAACTGGATCGTAAAAACGGGCAAACAACTTAATGATTGTTGATTTTCCGGCACCGGTGGACCCGACAATTGCGACTGTTTCTCCGGCAGGAATCTGCAAATCGAGAGCATCGAGGACCTGCGGGCGTTCGTGCTCAGAGTTGGCGGCGGGGTAGGAGAAAGTCACCTTGTCTAAGCGCAGGTCGCCAGCGGCTGCACGGGACGCGCCGTCAGTAGTGCCGTAATCTGGCATGGGGGCGGTCTGTAGGAGGTCACCAATGCGATTGAGACCGACCTTCGCCTGCTGGTAGCCGTCGAAAACATGGGACAGCTGCTGAATCGGGCCAAAGAGCATTCCCAGGTATAGCGTGAAGGCGACGAGTACGCCGGGCGTCGTAGTTCCCGCAGCAACCTGTTGGGCGCCGACAGCCAACACCGCAGCTGTTGCCAACTCAGAGACGAAGTTGATGCCGGGGAAGAATAAGGCCACGGCCAGCTGTGCTCGCTGACGAATTGCGCGATACTTATCGGATTCCTCGGCAAAGGAAGATTCGATATCGGCGACGCGGTGGTACATCTGAATCTCGCGAAGCCCACCAATGGTCTCCTGGAAATCAGCGTTGACCAAGGAAAGTTGCTCGCGTGCAGCCTTGTATAGGCGCGAGGAGATTCGGCGGAATACCAGGGTGGCCGCCACAATGATGGGAAGCGTCGCCAACGCCACCGCGGCGAGTGACACCTGTGTGGCAAGCAACAGCACTGAGACACCGAGCAGAGTGAACGTGGCAATCGCGCCCTCTGCCAATCCCGTTTGTAGGAACGACGACAGCGCGTCGATGTCGGTTGTCATCCTCGTCATGATGGCACCCGAGCGATTGGCCTCGAAGTAGTTAATGCCAAGCGACTGCAGGTGACGGTAGCAGCGCACACGCAGGGCATAGAGCAGCCGCTCACCAGTACGCGCAGTAATAACAGCATTTGTGGCTACGGCAATCCAGCTGATGAGGACTGTCGCCAAACCGCCTGCGGCGCAGGCCCACAACACGGCTTCATTGTGCTCACGGATGCCGTGGTCAATGGCGTAGCGCACGAGCATGGGGAACGCGAGATCGGCAACGGCAATGAGGGCGAGCAGCGCAATGACGCTTATAAATAGGCCGCGGACGTAGGAGAGCAGCCGGCGCAGAGAAAAAGGCTCGGAGTTGTCGAGTGCTCGAGCTGGTACACGCGGTTTTTCGCTAGCGGGTGGGAGGTTTCGCACACGCTCGAGAAGCTCTGGCGTCGCAGGAGCATTGGCGAGAGCCGCCCCCATGCCGCCACGCCCGCCGCCGCGGCCACCGGGACCACCAGGGCCACCGGGTCCACCTGGACCGCCTCCGGCTCGGCCAGCCCCGCGGGCCATTTGAGAAGTGGCGCCTCCGGGAAGCCGCGCAGAGGTGTCTGACGTGGAGTCGTCGGAGGTTGGTGCGGATTCGTCGGGCCAGAGTTCCTCGGGGCTGGGGTCCTCACTGTCGATGGGGTCGAGAACGAGGTTTTCGATTTCGGGGTAGGCACTCTGGTCGATGTCCATCAGCTCGGTGAAGCGCGGATGAGAAGTAATCAGTTCGGCCTTGGTTCCAATGCCGGTGAGGGCACCGTCTTCGAAAATGGCGATGTGGTCCGCCTGCTCGAGAGTGGAAGATCGATGCGCCACGATGACGATAGTCGTATCCGCCAGCTGTGAGGTCAGCGCGTTGAAGATTTCCAACTCAGTTGCAGCATCGATTGCTGAGGTTGCGTCATCGAGAACCAAAACTCGAGGAAGGGCGAGGAATGCCCGTGCTAATGCCACGCGTTGAGCTTGTCCGCCGGAGAGATTATGCCCGCGCTCGCCGATGGCTGTGTCCCACCCCTGAGGCAGGTCGTCGACGAAGTTGACCTGGGCGGCGGTCGCTGCGGCGATAATCTCTTCCTGGGACGCCGCGGGATTGGCGAATGCAATGTTCTCACGCAACGTGCCCGCAAATAAATAAGGAGTGTCCGGAACGACAGTAATAGCGTCATATACGTCGCTGGAGAGAGTGCGCGCGGTATCTGTGGATGTGCCGTGGCTGGGCGCATCGATAGTGATAGTTCCCGAATCCGGCAGATAGTGACGGCCGAGTAACTCCGTGGCGATAGTCTTTCCGGACCCCGGTGGGCCAATCAACGCTAAGGTCGCCCCTGGCGCGACGGAGAATGAGACATCGTCGATAAGCGTGCGTCCGCCACGGCTGTGGGTGACGTGGTTGAAGCTGATGCCAACGGGGCCGTCGGGGAGAGGAAGCGCGTCGGTGGGTTCGGGGTTGTCTGGTCGGGCGTCGATGACATCGGAAATGCGGTCGATGCTTGCCGACGTCAGCTGTATCGAGATGACCATGTTGGAGACCAGACGCGACAGGGCAGTCAGGCTGGTGAGATACGTGGCAAAAGCTACGAACGTGCCTAGGGTGATGTGTCCGTGAATCGCTAGCCAGCCACCGACCGCGATATTTCCGACGAGGGACAGTTGCGGCAACGACTGCAGCGCCGGTTGGAATCGAGCGCTGAGTTTTGCCGCTCGCAGGCGGAGGGAATAGAGCAGAGACGAGTTACGCTCCATCTTCACAACTTCGTTGTCACCCTGCGCAAACGCCTTGACAACACGGATGCCGGAAACGGTTTCCTCGACTTGTCCGGCAATCTCGCCTGCTTGCTGTTGGGCAGCCCAGGTTGCGGCATGGAGTTTGTCACGCGAATTCACTGCAATGTAGACAATCGCTGGCACCACGGCGAGGCCGACCAGTGTCAGGGGCAGCGAGAGGGCGAGCATGATGCCGATAGTGATGAATAGCTTGACGACGGACCCCAGCGTCAACGGCAGCATCGCCAGTAGTCCGGACACAGCCTGGAGGTCGGAAATTGACCGTGACACAACCTGGCCGGTGTTGACTCGGTCTTGTGCTGGACCATCGAGGTTTTGTAGGGAGCGAAGGATTTTTAGTCGCAGGTCGTGCTGAACATCAATGGAGAGTTTGCCGGAGAAGAATCTGCGCCCCACCTGGGCGATGAAGCGTACTAACGCGATGGCCAGAAATACGGAAATGACTGCCTGCAGGGGAGTTAGGGACGGCAGCAGGCGCGCGGGGACACCGCCATCGGACGAGCCCGTTGCTACATCAATGGCATCTCTAGTGAGAAGCGGAAGTACGGACTCCACCCCGACAACGATTAGCGCTGCAACAACGACACCATAGAGCGGTAGTGGCCTGTGAAGAGACTGTTTCCACAAGAACTTCATAGGAGAGGTTCTGCGGGGTTTGCTCTGGGCCATGGTGGGTACCGCTCTTCCATTGAAAAACGTCGCTGAAGGGTAATCGGAGTAAGAGGAACTACTTATTCTTCTTTTTCTTCGGCCACTTCAGCGCCGAGGGAATCGAGAACCTCGATGACTTTGAGTCCTTCTTCGAGTCTTCAGAGGTGTTGGATTTAGCCGGTAGCTTTCGTTCAAAGTCCGACCAATCCTGGGGAAGTGGGCCCAGAGATGCGCGAGTGGAGCTGATAAGAATGCCACCGAGCTTGCGGTTTGCGGAGGCCCCAACCACGGCGCCAATTCCAAATGGCAAAATCTTACCGATGATGGCCAGACGAGCGTTCTTCATCAAGCGCTTGCGTGCCTCGCGAATTAGCAGACGGTTTGCTGCACCCAGCTGCGGAACGCCAAGCCGTGGCAGTAGGGAATTCACGGAAGTTTTGGTCTGCTTCCGCAGCGATTCCTCGCCAAGCAGGGAGGCCATAATAGCTGTCCCTTCAGAACCGCTCATGGCCGCAAGAATCAGCGTGCGACGGCGTTGTGGATCGGTGATGTCAATATTGCGCAGGGTTGCTGAGGCCAGTGTGTACCAGGCGGATGCTTCCAGGAACAGCAGCGATTCACCGGTAACTGCAGCCAAGCCCGTAATCATGCCGACGCCGGGAAGAACCGCGCTGCCCCCAGCTGCACCACCGGTGCCGGTGACCAGGTTCAGGTAGTGGGAATCAATACGTTCCTGTACCTGCGCCGGAGTTTCATCTTTTTTGCGCTTGTGCAGGGAACTGACGTACCCGGTGATGGCAGATGACTGCCAGCTCATGGTCTTATCCAGGGTTTGGATAAGAAGGGTTCCCAGTTTTCCGGCATCACGTTCAATCGCTTCGGGGGTTGAGTTCACTGCATCAGTTACTGTGCGAGTTGAATCCTTCTTCGTCTTTTGGAACAAAGTAGTAGACCTCCTAAACGGGTCCGTTGAGAGCCATATGCCCATATAAACACTACTGAGCTGTGGGGAAATTCCGTAGTCGGTGGAAAAATAGACAGGTGTACGGCGATTAAAACAGTTGATAGAAGGACGAGACTGGTGAACGATGTCATGCGGGGTGCCGCATTGCCTCCCGAGTACTCCCAGCTTTTGGCGGACTTTCCTCGGTTTTCCGCAGATGTCATTCCTCACGACGGTGCTGCGGATTGGCACCTTTCAACCGAAGCTGTAGCTGCCGGAATTGAGGCCGGGAGAAAGCTGTTTCCCATGCCTGAGGTTGCGGGCGATACCCGTTTCCAAGCGCAGTTGTGGTGGTGGTCCATGTGCGGAGCATTGGTGGGGCCATCGCTGGCATGCGTGTTGGTTTCCGATCGAGTTCCAGTGTGGCAGTGGTCTTCTTGGTTCACATTTCTCCGAGATGACTATTGGGTTGGGTTCCAAGCTCAACAGTTTGAAAGCATTTCTGCTGAGGATGCGGATGAGCTGAAGGATTCCGGCGAAGCACTGGCCCATTTCTTGGAGCCGTTGGCTCAGGTTGTTGGAGAAGTCGGGGAAATCAAGCCTGCTCCTCTTTGGGCCGTGGCTGCCGATGCCGTAGCTAATGCCGCAATATCCGCCGGTAATGAGCTGATGGAGCCCTGGCGCGGAGCGCTTATTGGCAAACATGTCGTTGAGGGAATACAGCGAGTACATCGGGTTCCTCTTCCTCGTTTCATGGATTCCTGTGGAGGCGAGGTGCGCCCCTGGGACGAAGCCGCCGCGGAATCGGGAGAAGAACCGGACTTCGATGTAGTTACTCACCTGGAGAGAGCTACTTGCTGCATGATTTATCACAGCCCAGACGCCGATCTGTGTGTCTCGTGTCCGAAACGTTCGCGTGAGGAACGCCATCAACTCTGGGCACGCTACTGAGCGCTCTGTTTTCGAGAATCGACAGCTGGCGGCCTGTCCCTCAACCGGCCGCGTTGGCGGCTTTGATGTAGCACGCGCACTGCCGGCGTGATCTTTCGCAGCAATTGCCGGGGGCATGAGCCACCCCATGATTGCGCGTTTGTCGCTACGATTGGCTGCGGGTAGAGGCCAATTATCTTTCAAGGGAGGATTCCACCCATGAGCTTTTTCGAGCAGATTGCTGCGGCACTGGACCGCGAGGGCATTGAAAGTCGTGTCAACGATGACACCCTCTTCGTTCCCATTACCTCTGACCTGGAGGTTCAGTTCGTCACCATTGATGAGGACATCCCGGCTGCCGAAGTTTACGTAGCCGCTGCCGATGTGGATGATGAGGACGACGAGTTCGAAGCTGTTCTGGTCTCCGCTGTATTCTCCGTCGAAGACGCCGTCGCAGCAGTCGCTCACCATGTAGCTACTGACCAGGTTGTTGGCCTGCTTCGCACTCTGCTCGATGGCGACGATGACCGCATTGCTGACCTGGAGTTTGAACAGGACCCCGAAGAGGCAACTCTGGTTACCTCCGAAGTTGGTACCTCCTCGTTGGTACAGGTTTTGGTAACTGCCCACAACAACGAGCCCAGCGCACACGTCCGCTTCATCTCCCAGGACGCAAACTTGGACGACATCGTCGATCAGGCCATCGCGGAGTTCTGGGACTCGGACACCGAAACGGTTCTCACCGATGATGACCGTCGCAAGATGTTTGCTGACCTCTACTCTGACATCCAGACCTTGCGCAATGAGGTTCTGACACTGGGCACCTTCAAGGACTTTGACAAGCTGATGGATGTCCTTGCGCTCGTGGTAGACCGCGCAGAGGAATGGGAAGATCAGCTGGCACCCGTCGATGACGGGTATGCAGAGTACATCTACTCTGATCACGTTGCCTCCTTGGACGAGGATGATGACGACGACGAGGACGATGATGACCTCTACGACGATGGCGACTATGACGACGAGGACGACGAAGAAGGCGACGACAGCGAGTAGCTATACTGCGGCAGCGCTGTGACTAGTGCTAAGCCGCTGATGGGCGAGAAGAAAAGAGCTCGCTAGGACACGGCAGTGGCCGCGCGTCCCTGGTGCCAATCCAACTATAACGGCGCCCGGGGAGTGCGAGGTCAGTGCCGTTTTCGTGTATCTTGCTGCAGTCCTGCGCACGATGGAGAGCCTCGGCTACAGCCCGAGTGCGTCGGCGGTTTTCTTCCCGTGTCCGATTCGAACCGCCAATTCCGCGGAGGACTACCTCCGATGAGGATTCCACCTTGACGGAAACGGAGTACATGAACATGGGCTCATCCTTCAGGATGAAGTATTCCGCGTGCACGTCGGCAAGCTGAGAGACCAGTGCGCGAGGAAGCGCTATCCGTGACGCTCGGACGGTGACCACAGGCCCGTCGGGAAGCGAGAAGGTGTGATCCAGCGCGCCGGGCCAATGCCTACGGCCGATGGTGGGGTGGCAGAGGATTGTGCGGATGAGGGCGAGGTCTTCGAAACATTCTGCACGGTAGGTAGCGGATAGCGGGGGAAGGGCTAGGCGACGGTGAATGGGAAACTCGTTTGTTGTACTCATGGCTCACAAATTATCGAACACCCCGGACTCATTTTTTCGAACGCCTAGAACTCGTGTTCGAAATAAGATTAGTATCAGTGGGCCACCCAAGTGGGGGTAGTCAATTGGCTAGGTGTTTGGTGTTATTGCAGGGACGCGTGGGGTTGTGGAAACGATTCGATAACGACTTTTGTAAAAGCCCAAGAGTCTGAGAAAACACTATTTCCGGGGGTGGGGTGGTGGATTAGTGTGAGTAGTGGCCCTAAAGAAAAACTAAAAATCTGAAAGATTCGTCTCAATGAAGCACGCAAGAAGTCGACTGGCGGTAGCGGCTTTCGCAGCACTTTTGTCCTTGGTGGCCCCGGTCGCTGCACATGCTGTCGTGGTTGGTCCGGGTGACCCGATTCGAACTCCCATGGAGGGAAGTCCGTGGGATGGGTATCGAAATATCAACTCGCCGATGTGTTCGGCGGGTGTTCCGGGGACGGTGACGGACCGCAACGGCGAGAAGCATCGGGTCATGTTGACCGCAGGGCACTGCCTGAATGATGCTCCGGATGTGGGTCTGCCAATCGTCACTGGTGAGGTGTATGTGCCAACCACTGAAGGTGATAAGCGCATTGGTACCGCAGGTGCCCATCGTTGGGAATTGCCGCAGGAAGATGCCGGACTGGAGTCGTTGCCGGCAGGCTTTAATGGCGCGGACTACGGAATAATCAACCTGGATCCGGACGTAGAGACTACCGGCGCAAGTTACTCCATTGATGAAAATGGTCAGAGCTACGGGGAGCCGGTAGTGATGACTGGCATTCAGGACAATGAAGACCTGCCGCGTGGCGAAGTCTCCTTCGATAATCTTGGCAAGCCTATCTGCAAGGACGGTATGCGCACCGGACGGGCCTGTGGATACCAGGTATTCCGAGCTCGAAACGGCATCTGGACGGTTGGTATTGGCGTTGATCACGGTGACTCTGGCGGAAATGCCTACGACCCGACCACAAATGAAGTTATTGGCGTGAATTCGATGACCTTCGGTCCGGTCTCGCGTGTGATGCCCGCAGATATTGCCATTCAGGAGGCCTACGGTATTCCCGACGGTCAAGTAAACGACCACTTCGAGGTATCGGATTCCACGGCTCAGCGCGACTCCACCTATCGCACCCTCAACGAGGATATGGCGGCGGATCAGGAGTATGTCCGGGCGCAGGATTCACAGGATTCACAGGAAGGTTCTGTACCGCAGCTAGTCGATCTCGTGGACCAGCTGCCGCAGTTGCCGAAACTCCCTGAGCTGCCACAATCGCCCCAATTGCCACAATCGTCACACCTGTCTGGGTCGCCTCAGTTGGCAGAAATTCAGCTTCCAAGCTTTGAGAGCTAGCACCAGTCTGAGAATCTGACAAAAATCACCCCCGAACCGTTAAGAGAGCCAGAATCATCCAAGGCGGATGGTTCTGGCTCTTGCATTGCTGTTGAGCAAACTTTTTGATGTCTAATGAGTCTGAAATGAAGACGAATGAACGGTTCCTCGACTGAGAATTTCACCCTAGGTTTCATTTTTGGAGAGCTTTGTAAAGGTGTCCCTAATACACTGAGTGGGACAAGTTTTCTGTACAGAAATGGAGTAGCGCACACTATGGCCAGTTCGAAGAAGGTCGCCACACTCACGGCTGCACTGTCGGTAGCTGCAGGTGGCTTTGTGCCCGGAATCGCGGTAGCTGAGGCTGCACCGGCAAACTCGGATGTTGTCATCGGCCCGGGTTCGCCGTTGCGGATGCCGTTCCCGAGCAGCAAGAACATCGACGGACGTCATGTTCAGTCTCCGATGTGCTCTCTGGGAGTTCCTGGCACCGTTGTGGATCAGAATGGTGTTTCGCATCGCGTCATCATGACTGCCGGCCACTGTGTTGTGGCGAAGGATACTGAAACCGGCGAAGAGGTCACCGGCCAGTTCTTCATCCCAACCAAGGACGGCGACAAGCTGGTCAACAAGGACTACATGGGCACCGATGTCATGCCGGAAGAGAGCGACTTCGACGAAAACACCACTATGCCGGAGTTCTTCAACGAGCTCTTCAATAGCGGTGACTACGGCATCATTGAGGTTCAGGACGACATTAAGACCACCTCCATGTCCCACTCTGTGGATGAGTTCGGCAACGTCCACGGCGAGCCGGTCCAGATCGTCGGTATCGAGGACAAGCGCACTCTCGACCCGATGGAGATTTCCGTCGACAACTTCGGTGAGCCCGTGTGCACTGACGGTTCCCGTACTGGCCGCGGTTGCGGCTTCCAGGTCTTCCGTGTCCGCAACGGTGTCTGGGCCATCGCTCCGATTGACCACGGCGATTCGGGCGGAAACGCCTACAACCCAGAGACTCGCGAGGCCATCGGCGTTAACTCCATGGGTATTGGCCCGCTGAGCCGCTTCCAGCCGATTGACGTTGCTCTTGAAGAGCAGTACGACATCCCAGACGGCCAGGTTAACGAGCGCTTCAAGGTAGAGACCTCCACTGAACCGCAGTCTGAGTTCCGCACGATTGACGAGGACGTTCAGTACACCAACCAGCACGTCCCGCAGGAAGAGCCGGATTTGGGTCCGATTGGCGAGCTGCTTCCAGAGGGCGTCGAGGTCCCGCCGGAGATTGCCGACATCATCTCGGAGAGCCCAGCTCTCCCGGAGCTGCCCATTCCGGAGCTGTCGGGGTCGACCGCTCAGGCAACACAGGCTGTCAGCAACCTCTCCTCGCAGGCAGGTCTTCCGAGCCTGTTCTAATCAGGTCACTGCAGTCTCGTAGATAGAGCGTTCGCTTTACGACGCTCCGTTTAACCCCCTATTCCGCCATGGTGGCGGAGTAGGGGGTTTAGCTTTTGTTAGTCAATCGGCTTTGCGTGAAGGTACTCGAAGAATGTGTCGGGAACGGGATGTTCAAGGTGAAGCTTCATTGTGACAACATCTAATTCTTTGTCTTTTAGCCCCTTCATTGTCGTTTGTTGTGGATCGCTGGGAGTCACTTCGCCAAGGTAGGTGAATCCTTCATCTGGTAAATCATCCCTACGCACAAACAAATGGATTGGGAACTTGTGTTGGATGATGCTCTGGACCTCTTGGCTCTTGAGGGTCCTATTTGAACGTGTAAACCAGCGCATCGTCGAACGGTCAATGAATTCATCTTCGTAGGCAATGCTCGGAGCAAGCCCCTTGTGTTTACGGTAGTTCACGAAGATAGGGATCGTCTGCGAGTGGGAATCAATCTTGTAGCCATTTAGCGTGCCTGTTTGATCCGACCGAAGCCTCAAAAGACGAGAAACATCCTTTCTGGAATAGCGTTGATTGCGGCGAAGCACACCCGCGAAATAATCATTTTCGCGGGACAGGAAAAGACCAGTTTGAATGATGTCATCCACATGCTCTCGAAAGCTATTTGGATATGTCGAATCCCACTTGTTGTACAAAGTCAAAAATTCCTCAGTCAGACTGTAACGTGAGGTTTCGTCATCGTACCGGACCAATCTAATTTCTTCGTAGGCCCGCTTCGGGTAAAACTCGAGGTTGAGCACTCGTTCGACAACAGAGAGATCCAGCTCGCTGTGAGAAACAGCCCTTGTGTCGAGAAAGTCAGAAAATTCTTCACGTGTGATGGAACCATGCTTAATAAGCTGGTCAAGTAGAAGTAACTCTTGGGGTTGCTTTCCGGGAAGTAGCTCGCGGGACAAAAACTTCAAGTATTCACTCTGCTTATCCGTTGGTCCTGTTGCTGCTTTGTCTACTCGGTGGAGGAGTTCCCAATAATTCTTGGTACGCCTGGTCGAGATCACTGCAGGGTCAACGAGGTTGAACCGAGCAAAATCCATTAGTCGTGGTACACGATTCAGTCGGTACTGGAGAAGTTGAATATCCTTTTTAAATTCAGCAATCGTGTCTACCGAGGCTGTATCGATGGCTTTAAGGATCTTCTCCTTGGCAATTTCATCAAAGCTTACAGTGGAGCCCGATGGGATATTGGAGGGATCAACGACTTTGCTCTTGAGCTTCGACTTATTTCTAGATGAATCGCCGAAAAGAGCCATCGGGATCATGTAATTGTTCTTGTAGTTTCCAATAAAGTCAATTACTCGGAGGTGGTCTTTTCCTGGGGCTTTGCGAAGACCACGGCCCAGCTGCTGGGTAAAAATGATGTTTGACTCGGTGCCGCGTAGCATCACTACTTGATTTACTGCCGGAATGTCGATGCCCTCGTTGAAAATATCAACGGTGATGATGTAGTCGAGTTCGCCTGCAGATAACTCCGCAACGACAGCATTTCGTGTCGAGATTGAGTCTTCACCTAGAAGCACCTTCGTCCGTAGCTGCCGGCCAAAGAGCTGCTTTTGGTTGAGCTGCTCCGACAGCGCTTTCGCTTCGTCTTTCCGACTGCAAAACATGAGCCCCTTAACTCTCTCAGGAAACCCGTAGACACGGAGCTTCTCCAGGAGATAGTCGATACGATCTTCAGCGACGAGAGCATCGATGGATGCAGTCTTATCACCGATCGCTCGAACTCCATCATCAAAATCGGTGACACCGAAATAATGGAATGGTGCGAGCATGTCGGCTTCAAGAGCGGCTTGCAGTCGGATTTCGTAAGGAACGTTGAAATCAAAGAGGCGAAAGATGTCCCCTGAATCTGGACGCTCGGGAGTTGCGGTCAAGCCGAGGACAAACTCGCTGTTGAAGTATTCAAAAACTGGCTTGTAGGAATTAGCAGCGCCACGATGAACCTCATCGATAATGATGAAGTCAAAGGCATCTGGAGAAAAGGTTTTGTAAGTCGATTGGGAATACAAGGATTGAACTGAGGCAAAAAGGTATCGTGCATCAGTTTCTTTTTTCCCACCAACCAAGAGTCCAAAGTCGGCGTCCGTAAGCTCAGAACCGGAATAAGCAAGTACCTTTCGGAATTCACTCTTAGTCTTTTCCAGAATCTGTTCCCGGTGGGCGACGAACAAGACGCGCTCGGCCTCTGCTTCTTTAACTGCTAGTGCAGCAAGGATCGTCTTCCCCGTGCCGGTAGCGGAAATTATGAGGCCTTTCCGCTCGCCTGACTGCCTCAAGTCAGCGATATTCGACAGCGCTACCTGCTGCATTTGATTGGCAATAACTGGGCCCTCGGGCAGCAACTTTGTGTGCGTGTTTTTCGAAACTGGAGGTACGCGGTTCTGTTCGTACTCATCGACCCATTGATGAGTTAGTGGGATGCAACGGTTACGTTGCATATCAATGGCCGTCTCAATTTGGAACGTGATATCACCATTCTGGTGGCTGGAAAAGTGTAGATTCCACTCTTCGTTTTCCTGGAGCGCCTTTTGCGTCAAATTTGCGCTGCCGACGATGGCTGAAAGCTCAACCTCTTTGTAAAAGAGGTATCCCTTTGGATGAAAACCCCGGTGATGATCCTCGGGGTAGATGTAGACGTTCAGTCCCTCAATTTCGAGTAGTTCTCTGAACATCGATGGTGAATTGAAATCAAGGTAGTTCGACGTGATGATCGTCATTGGGCCAGAAAACTGAAGGAGATCCTCCTTCAGCATGGCAAGAGCGGCCGGAGAAATAAATGCTACTGAAAATATGAAACTCGTAGCGGTGCGTAGCTCCTCGCGGAGCGCATTGTACATAGTGGCCGACTCATCGTTGCGAATGAGTCGGGGATTGTATTTTTTGTCGGCAACGATGTTTTTATCGATGAAGCCGTATCGCAGGTCTCCGACCAGGGAATTCATCATTGTTTTAGCATACTAAATGCACGCTGCGTCGCTTGTATTGATTATTGTTCGTTTACAAGAATGTCGACTGTAGGGATGTCCGCTGGCGCCCAATCAACGGAATAAAGTTCGGCCGGTTCTAACCAACGATATTCAGTGTGCTCCGTTAGCTTGATTTCGGGAGAAGAAACGGAACAAAAGTATGTCGCCAGTGAGATAACGGCGAAGTCATACTCATGGTCGACAGTGAGAATGTGGTTCCCAATCTCAGCTTCAAGTTTTAGCTCTTCTCTTAGTTCACGGGCTAGAGCCTCACGAGGGGACTCACCTTCTTCGATCTTTCCACCGGGAAATTCCCAATAGTTTTCCATCGAGCGACCTGGGCCGCGTTGGGCGGCGAAGATTTTTCCTTCGTAGGTAAGAACCGCACCTACAACTTCGATTCGTTTTTTCATCTCAACTCCGCGTTCTGTCATTGCGCCTCATTCTAGTAATCGTCACTGTTTGCAGATCGGGCTATGGTGAACTCCTGGGCTTTTTATTTTCTCTTTTGCACAGTAGAAAGGACCGTTACCTTGTCAGCTTCCCGTTCGCGCGGCCTGCTTCGTCGTAAAGCAAAGTGCGAATCTCAGCCGGCTATCGCATCGGAGGTGGGAAGCGAATCACAAGGTCTGGGTCCTCAGTCGAGTGAATTAGACCGGACAAAACAGCCGATTCCGCGAGAGATTTGGATTCTGGTCAGCGCCGCGTTCATCATCGCGCTGGGCTTTGGGCTGATTGCTCCAATTCTTCCGCAGTACGCACGCAGCTTCGATGTGGGTGTGTTCGCGGCCAGCTTCGTGGTCAGTTCGTTCTCCATTTTTCGGCTGATCTTCGCGCCGGCATCGGGTTCGCTGGTAGAGAAGCTCGGATATCGACGCACGTACCTGACCGGCATCAGCATTGTCGCATTCTCGACTTTGCTTGTCGGTATTGCGCAGACTTATTGGCAACTGCTGGCGTTTCGTGCGCTCGGAGGCATCGGTTCGACGATGTTTACGGTCTCGGCAATGGGGCTGATTGTGCGGATTTCACCGCCGGAGATCCGCGGTAAGAGCTCGGCCGCCTACGGCACAGCCTTCCTGTTGGGCAATGTCTTTGGCCCAATTATTGGTGCGGCAATGGGCGCATGGGGCATGCGAGTGCCGTTTTTCATCTACGGTGGCGCGCTGATTGTGGCAACGATTGTGGTCGGCATGTCGCTGAGCGCGGAGCATCTTCGCCACGTAGTGCCAAAGCGCACGACTCCAGTGCTGAAGTTCTCCGAGGCAATCCGGGACTCGGCATATCGAAGCGCACTAGTCGGAGCCTTCGCCAACGGTTGGTCGAACTTCGGCGTGCGCGTCGCGATTGTCCCGCTGTTCGCTGCGGCAACGTTCTCCCATGTCGGCGCCCCAGAACCGGGCAGCGATGTGGCAGTAGCTGCCACTGCCACAGCTGGTTTCGCGCTGACGGCCTTCGCGCTCGGCAATGTTACGGCACTTCAGTTTTCCGGTCGTTTGTCCGACCGCATCGGCCGTCGTCCACTGCTCATCACAGGCCTGTTTATCAACGGCGTATTCACTGGCGCAATCGGATTTAGCAGCGGCGCCATTCCGCTACTGATTCTCTCAGTCCTCGCCGGCTTCGGCGCTGGCATGATTAATCCATCGCAGCAGGCCGTGCTTGCCGACGTCATCGGCGCCAACCGCCAAGGTGGAAAGGTGCTCGCCAATTTCCAAATGGCTCAGGACTTCGGAGCGATCTCCGGCCCGCTGATTGTCGGCGCAATCGTGGATGCCGCAGGGTTCAAGGCCGGATTCCTTGTTTGCGGTGTCATCTCGCTGGTCGCGATGGTGGGCTGGATATTCGGGCGCGAGACTCTACCAGCCCACTCGTCGAACAGCGGAGCAAAAGAAGCCAAAGCGAAAACAGCTTAAACAGAAGCGGATTTGCTAGATTCCTTGCCTTCATCGAGCTTTCGGCAAATAGTCACATAGATAGCGCCAGTAATGTTGTGCACCACCGCGGCCACCGCGCCAGGAAGCGCGGCCTCTGGGGTAAAGAACTTCGCCGCCATACCGGAAGACAGACCCTCGGATTGCGTACCGACCTCCACGGCCACCGTGCGCTTGCCCGCAGTCGGCATCCCGACCAGCTGGCCTGCAAAGAAGCCGAGCACGTAGCCCAGCACGTTGTGGATGATTACAGCCACAAACACAATGAGGCCAATGTGCGCCAGGCTCTCCGCATTCTTGGCCACGGCACCGAAGACCACGCCGCCGATACCGAGGATGGAAATCCACGGCAGAATCGGCAGGATTTTATTAATAAACGAGTCGGCCACAAAGCGAATGATCAGGCCACCAACCACAGGCAGGAGGACTGTCTGGCAGAGGCTCCACGCCATCCCGAGGCCGTCGACCTCCGTGTGCGCGTCGGCAAGCACGAGCATGAGAAACGGCGTCATAATCGGCGAGACCAGCGTCGACACGCTGGTCATAGCGACGGACAGCGCGACATCACCGCGTGCCAGGTAAGCGATGACGTTCGATGAGGTGCCGCCTGGGACGGAGCCCAGCATCAGCAGACCGACGGCCAGCGCCGGGTTAAGCCCGAGCACTTTCGCCACGGCAATTGCTAGCAGCGGCATGATGACAAACTGCGCAATGACGCCGACGAGAATCGCCAACGGGCGCTTAGCGACCTGCTTAAAGTCCGGAATGGTCAGGGTGAGGCCCATCGCGAACATGATGATCATCAGGAAATATGTGATGTAGTCCGTCAGCGGAGTAAACGGGGCGGGGAAGAAGAATGCCAGCGCCGAACCCGCCAAAATAAAGCCCGGAAATCCGAGAACCTCAATTATCGCCGAGAGCTTCGACGGTGCCTTATTTTCCTGCTTGCCATTCCCAGAAATCTCCTCGGGAGAATGTGGTTTTAGCGGGGACTGTCGGGGCGAAGACAGCTGCGTTTCTGGTGCGTTGTTATTGCTGGACATTCTCTAGCGACCTTGGGTTTATACGTTGCGAAATTGCAAAAATCCGCCGAACGGTGGGTGTTCCACGGCGGAAAATAGCAGATATGTGTACAAACGTGTAGGGAAAATGTTAACTACCTCACCCCATGCAATTGCAAAATAGATACCCCGAAGTGGGTGCAATGTGCTCGTTTGACGTCGGCCCCAGCGCCGGGCCTCATCCAAGAAATCGACCACCTAGTGTTGTGGCCTTGCTAACGGGAAATGGTTTTTTGACCGACGGTGGCGTAGTCTGGGCAGTCGGTGTGAAATCCTGACGACAATGTCGCAGAGAATCTGGCAGCGGTATAAATTCGCTGGTGAAACGCTTGAGAGTGCATAGTGCATGATGGGCGCCCCTCCTCGGAAGTAAAAGCTGAATTGGGTTTGGGCGCAATTTTTCGAAGTATGTGCAAGAGAAGCGATGTCATCGCAATTCCGACGTGAGAGCACTGAAAACAAGAACGTAAATTGGGCGGGTCATGTATGTGCGACCCAACTGTGAGTAATCAACTGTTGAATATTGAGTGTGCGGGCGAAAAGGCCCAGGAAGAGCCCCAAATGGCTAATAATGAAATGAATGGCAGCGTCGAGGAAAATCGCGAGGATCAGCGCGAAAACCAGCGCGAGGACGCAATTGTGAAGGCCGAGGATGTAGTGGCCGGGGAAGCACCAGTGGCCGGAGAGAAGGCCGCTGAGGAAAAGACCGAGAAGGTAGAAAAGACTGCCGAGGCCGAAAAGAAGGCCGAAAAGAACAAACACGACAACGATGACGACACCGTCGGCTTCGATGAGCTCGAGCTGCCGGATGACATTGTCAATGCAGTTCGCAAGGTTGGGTTTGAGACTCCTTCCCCAATTCAGGCTGCAACTATCCCGACTCTGATGAGCGGCCGCGACGTCGTCGGCCTGGCTCAGACTGGTACTGGTAAGACCGCGGCGTTCGCGCTGCCGATTCTGGCTCGCATTGATCGCTCCGTCCGCGCACCGCAGGCGCTGGTGCTCGCTCCGACCCGTGAGCTGGCACTGCAGGTTGCGGATTCCTTCCAGTCGTTTGCTGATCACCTGGGCAAGATTCAGGTCCTGCCAATCTACGGTGGTCAGTCCTACGGAGTGCAGCTGTCGGGTCTGCGTCGAGGTGCACAGATCATCGTCGGCACGCCGGGTCGTGTCATTGACCACCTGGAAAAGGGCTCGTTGGACATCTCCGACCTGCGCTTCCTGGTACTGGACGAGGCCGATGAGATGCTGCAGATGGGTTTCCAGGAGGATGTCGAGCGCATTCTTGCCGACACTCCGGATGACAAGCAGGTCGCACTGTTCTCGGCTACCATGCCGGCTTCGATTCGTCGCCTGTCCAAGCAGTACCTGAGGGAGCCGGAAGAGATCACCGTCAAGTCCCAGACTCGCACTGCGGACAATATTCGCCAGCGCTTCCTGATGGTCAGCCACCGCAACAAGCTGGACGCGGTGACCCGCATCCTCGAGGTCGAGGAATTTGAAGCGATGATCATGTTCGTGCGTACCAAGCACGAGACCGAGGAGCTCGCTGAGAAGCTGCGTGCCCGCGGATTCTCCGCTGCCGCCATCAACGGCGATATCCCGCAGACCCTGCGTGAGCGCACGATTGATCAGCTCAAGGACGGCCGCCTGGACATCCTGGTGGCAACCGATGTGGCTGCTCGTGGCCTGGACGTTGACCGCATTTCCCACGTGGTCAACTACGACATTCCGCACGACACCGAGTCCTACGTCCACCGCATTGGTCGTACCGGTCGCGCTGGCCGCTCCGGTGAGGCGCTGCTGTTTGTCACTCCGCGTGAGGGGCGCCTGCTGCGCTCGATTGAGCGTGCGACCAAGTCCCAGCTGCACGAGATGAAGCTGCCGACCGTCGATGAGGTCAACGACTCCCGTAAGCAGAAGTTCGCTGATGATTTGACTGAGGCACTTGCTGATTCGCAGGTTCCGGTCTTCCGCGAGCTCATCGAGGAGTACGCTGAAGAGCACGACACTCCGCTGGTCGATATCGCCGCTGCTATCGCTGCGCAGGCACAGTCGGGCGACTTCCTGATGAAGGAGCCACCGCGTGGCCGTCGTCATGATCGTGACCGTGATCGTTTCGACCGCGACCGCAACCGTGGCCGCGATGGTCGCTCCCGTGGTGAGCGCGGTCAGGGCAAGCGCGCCGACCTGGTCGAATTCGAACGCGAGGGCACCGCAACCTACCGCATCAGCGTCGGTCGTCGCCAGCACGTCCGCCCGGGTGCCATTGTGGGCGCCATCGCCAACGAGGGCGGCCTGTCATCAAAGGACTTCGGACACATCGACATCCGTGGCGACCACACCCTGGTCGAACTGCCGGCCAACCTGCCGCAAGAAGTCATCAACAACCTCTCCGATACCCGCATTTCCGGCCAGCTCATTGGGCTGAAGCTTGACGACGGCACCTCGGTCGACGACAGCGATGACTACCGCGGTGGCCGTGGTGGCTACCGTGGCAATCGTCGTGATGGCGGTCGCGGTCGCGGAGGATACCGTGGTGGTCGTGGCCGCGATGACCGCCGTGGTGGCGGACGTGGCCGGGGTAGCTACCGTGGAAACTTCGATGACGGTGACGGTTTCGGCGGTCGTGGTCGCGGACGCGGTCGCAGTGGCTACCGTGGTGACCGGGATGACCGCCGCGGTGGTTACCGAGGCGGACGCCGCTAGACCTGTTAGGCAGGCGAGCAGGGGGGGCGTCGTCAGGCGACCACTGTCCGTGGCGCTGACCTAGAAAATAAAAAAACTGCCGGTGCGCATGTACTTCCCAGCCCTAAAAGTCGGGCCGAAACGTACAGGCGCACCGGCAGTTTATTGTGTCTGAGCGTGTGCGTAGGCGCGGGGCCTAAGCGCTAGAGCTCAATCCTTAGATGAAGAACATCAGGATGCCGGCGACAACCCACAGCAGGGAGAAGATGCCGGAGAACATGGCCAGCTGGCCCTTCTGCTTGTCCCAGTCGAGCTCGTCAGCCTTCTTGCGACGCTCGATGAACTTCGGATCGTCAACATCCTCGTCTTCATCAGCGATGCCGAGGCCGGCCATCATCAGACGCTGACGCGGAATGATCAGGAAGAACAGCAGTGCCCAGGCGATGATTGTCAGCAGGATTGCGGCGTGCATTGCCCCGGACTTCATGTAGGTCGACACATCGGTGAACATGACACCGAAGCCGAGCAGCGGCACGAGCAGCGACCACATGCCGTAGGTGCGCGAAATGGCGTGCATGGTGCGCGCGGAGCCGACCGTTCCAGCCTCTCCGCCGCGGGCTGCAAGCGCGAGCTTCGGGAACATCGAAATTGCGACAGTCACCGGTCCAAGCAGCAGAATTGCCGCTAGGACGTGAACCATAAGAACTACGTTTTGCACGTATTACCTTTCCACGACTGAATGTAGGCCTCGCGTTCAAGCGAGGAGTGGCCTGGATATTTCCTTATTAAGACCAGTCCTTAACTTAACGTGCTCGCACTATTTTCTCTATTTCGTGCCTTTCCCAGCGCGGATCCCACACGCAGCTGCCAGCGCCGTCCAGTCTGCCGAAGATACGGGCAGGTCCCATTTAATGGCCACCGCTAAGTAACGCTGCGAATAGTCACACGCCTTCGCATCTTCGGGAAGCCATTCCGCCGGGCTGGCATCTCCTTTATCCCTGTTGACCGCACTTCGGGTGGGCGCGAGGTTGGCCTCGATATCGTTGCCAAATCGCCGACGCCGCTCGGCATCCCAGGCGTAGGCTCCGAAATCCCACGCCGCTGCCAACGGATAAATGTGGTCGATATCGACCTCATGCGCACCCACCGGGTCACCCGTGTAAGGGTCGGGGATTTCGCGCAGGGCGCCGTCGTCAAGCGAACATACAGAGCCCCCGAACCACGCCGCCAACACTTTATGGCGTGTATTGCAATCGGCAGAACCTGCCCAGACGTCGAAGCGCTCGCGCTTGTACCCGGTGACGGTGGGGCGGCCTGCGACGACGCGCACAGTGCGCAGTTGCTTGACGACGGCTTCGGCGTCCGGCCCAGCGGGGGAGGATGTGACGAGAACTCGCGTAAGTGCAAAGGATGAGACAAAGGCGGCGGTCAAGACGGCGGCTAGGATGGCAAATAAAAAAGGGCGCATACCTAGTTGGGCGCGAAAAATACTTTTTCGGTTCCTTGTAGGTATGCGCCGGGGCTAGCCTGTGGGGCTAGCGGAGGCCAAGCCTAAATCGAAGTGTTAGACCAGAGCCTGCTTTGCTGCGTGGTCGAACTCTTCCTTGATCTTCTCATTCGGTTCCTTCGTAGCCAGCGTGACGATGATCATCACGACAGTTGCAGCGGCGAAGCCCGGGACGATCTCGTAGAGAGTGTCGCTGAGCGAGCTCATGCCCCATGCGAAGGAGACAACCGCACCAGTGATCATGCCGGCAGCAGCACCTGGCGTGTTCAGGCGCGACCAGTAGAGGGCGGCCAGCAGCACCGGGCCGAATGCCGAGCCGAAGCCAGCCCACGCGAAGCCAACCAGATCCAGAATGGAGCTGTTGGGGTTCGCAGCGATGATTGCGGCGATAATGGCAATCAGCGCAACCGCGACGCGGGAGAGAGCCATGTAGGTCTTCGGACGCAGGGACTTGTTGACCATTGCCTTGAACAAGTCCTCGATTAGCGCGGAGGAAGACACCAGCAGCTGCGAGGAAATGGTGGACATGATTGCTGCCAGTACTGCAGTCAGAATCAGGCCTGCAATCAGCGGGTGGAACAGGATGCGGGTCATGTCCAGGAAGATGGTCTCGTAGGAAGACGCATCAGTGACCGAAGCATCTGGGTTCGTAGTGAAGAAAACAGTTGCAGTCAGCGCCACGAGGACGGAGCCGAGCATGCACAGTGCCTGCCAGCCAACGCCCCAGCGGCGGCCCTCGGTTGCGTCCTTCGCGCTACGCAGAGCCATAAAGCGAACGATAATGTGCGGCTGGCCGAAGTAGCCCAGACCCCAACCGAGCAGACCGATAATCGTGATTAGCGGAATGCCAGCGAACGGATCGAAGAAGGTCTCGACCGGCTGTCCCTCGCTGCCCGGGTAGGGGTTGTTAGCAGCAAAGCTGAAGATGTCCGAGGCGGAGTTGCCATTGTTGATTAGGTAGATGATGCCGACAGTCGGAACCGTCAGCAGCGCGATGAACATAATGATGCCCTGCACCGTGTCTGTGTAAGACACAGCCAGGAAGCCACCGAACAGGGTGTACGCGACAGTGATAGCCGCTACCAACAGCATGCCGACGAGGTAGTTGCCACCGAACGTCGACTCCCAGTAACGGCCACCTGCCACCATGCCCGAGGACACGTAGAAGGTGAAGAACAGCAAAATAATCAGGCCTGCGGCAACGCGCAGCACCTTCGATGTATCGTGCAGACGATTCTCCAGGAACGACGGCACGGTAATCGAGTTACGAGCAATCTTGGTGTAACTACGCAGGCGTGGTGCGGTGAACTTCCAGTTCAGCCATGCGCCTGCGACCAGGCCGATTGCAATCCAGGTCTGGTTCAGACCCGAAAGGTAAATCGCGCCGGGCAGACCCATCAGCAGCCAGCCGGACATGTCCGATGCACCCGCTGACAGTGCCGCGACGAACGGATGTAGGCCGCGGCCGCCAATCATGTATTCGTCATACTCTGCAGTCTTTTTCCATCCGGTCCAACCGATGTAGACCATCAACAGCAGATAAATGACTAGTGCGATGATGAACCATGTGTGTTGGTCCACAGGGCAACTCCTCATTATTTATTAGTCGTACAGTCGGACTCGCGCACTACCTAGCGCACCAAAAAGCATTTTCGGCGCACAACTCAATTTCGCTTAATCAAGTCTGCTTGACGACGTTCACAGCGACGCGGCAGCATCGAGCCAAAAAGTGGCCGACGTCCACGGTGGAACCTGCGGTTCGCGATTCAACACAGCTTCAGCTTCCGGACTATCTTCGACAGTCATCGGAGCCTACTGGCACATGCGAACCATGGCAGAACTATTGCACGAGTCACACATTTTTAATTCTTGTGGCCTATACGACGTTTTCATGTGATGCGCTGCATTGCAAGATAAGAAGCGTTGAAAAAGCTTTTAAAAATCGGTTAAGTGCGACAAATTACCTGGGAAAAGGGGTATTTGGGCAGAAGGGGAGTAGTTTTTGCAAGATACATAATTCGAACAAGCGTGCTAATGTTGTGGTGTGGTGGAAAAGCTGATCCGGGGTGCGTGGCAGAATCTTCATTGAACAAATATCTGGTGGCGAAGTCGCCGGGTGATTAGACGGTGATGACTGAGCAGGCGATGACTGAGCAAGCAGTGGGGAGGAAGTAATGGATCAAGTTGCTAAGTCAGCGGTGCCGTTGCTGCTGCACGCGGTCTGGAAAGATGATTCGGGTCTTCACCTATGGGTGGAGCGGCCAGAGGGGCACCGGATTATTGCGGACGTGGATTTGCTGGAAGTCCCGGCGCATCAGCGTCGGCTTTTTGCAGTGCTGGACCAGGGGAGTCGAGCGCAACTGACGCTAAAACTGCGCACACCGAAGGGGCGGGCAGTAGAGAAAGCGGTACCCACATGGGTGTTCCCGCCATGGGCTGCGGTGACAGCACTGGTGCAATTGCAGGAGGAAGTTGCCTCGGCGGCGATGGCACCGGATCTTCGGTTCTTTGTGGATGTTGTACAGGGATTGGATGCTTTCGCACGCTCTGGGCGGGCATTGGTGGCGCTGACATGGGAAGACAATGAGTGGTGGCCGACGTGGCGGATGTCGGAGGGGCTGAGTGAGATTGCTTGGCAGAGTCAGGTCATTTCCCGTACACCACCGGTGTTGATTGATAACGGAGGTGCCACGGTGGCTGAGGACTTCATCAATCGGATGTTTCATTGGGTCACCAACGCGCTCCTGGCCGATTTGGATGAACCGGCAGAACAGCGTCAGAGTTTCGTGCGGTCGTTGTTGCAGTCTCAGTCCCTGGGGCGTGCGACGCCGGGGGTGGCGCAGTCACTGGCAAAGTGGAGACTGTCGGCCGATGGTGAGGATGTTCGTCTGCAGCTAATGGTGCAGGAACCTGTTGGTTTTGAAGGCCAGCTGGAAGACTTGCCGGATGTGGATCTTCCGCAGCTGTTGGAGTTGCAGGATCGAGCGGATGAAGAAGGGGGCTCAGTAACTCGCTTCAATCCTCGTTCAGCTGCGGTGGAACATGAGACTCTATGGCCATTGCGGATGTACTACCGCATCGGCGTCGCAGCTCCGGAGCACCTGAATCCAGAAATGTGTCGCCGGTCCGTGCTGTCGCTGCTTCGCCCGCAGCTATTGGCTGCACAGGAGGCATTCCCAACGCTCAAATATGCGAAGGCAGCGGGCCACCCGGGCTTGGATCTGCTGCTGACCTCAGAGCAGCTGATAGAGCTTATGACTGATGGCATCTCGCAGCTGGCAAAGGTTGATATCGATGTGATGCTGCCGCCGAACTGGAAGTCAGTGGAGACCACCCTGCAGTTGCACACTGAAGTCATCCAGTTAGATCCGACGGGGCCTGCTGGGCGCCGTTCGGAACCGAAACTCGGATTTGACCAACTGGTTGATTACGAGTGGAAGCTGGCCGTGGGGGATGCCGTACTGACGGAAGCGGAAATGCGTGAGCTCGCTGCATCGAGTACGGGGCTAGTGCATCTGCGAGACCATTGGGTGCACGCGAACCCAGAGGTAGCTAGGGAAGCCCTGAAGTTTTTGGTGGAGCAGACCAAGGCCGGGGAGGAAACCGGTAAGGGGCAAGCCACCCTGAAAGAGCTGGTCTTCGACGGTGGCTTAGAGTCGCAAGCTCCAGCAGCAGTGCCAGTCGCCCCCAGGGATCCCTCTTGGCTCAAGGCGTTGGTGTCGAAGTACTCAGACGGTTCCACGGTCCTCGCAGAGTCCGTCGAGGTGCCACCGAGTTTTGTCGGTGAGCTGCGGGAGTATCAACAGCGCGGTGTGGAGTGGCTGACGGATATGTCCAACCGCGGCTTTGGTGTCATTCTCGCTGATGACATGGGGCTCGGTAAGACTGTGCAAATTCTGGCGCTGTTGGAGTATGAGCGCTGCCGTCGGAAAGCAGATGCTACGGCTCAAGAGCACAGGACTTCGCTTCTGGTGGTTCCGACAGGTGTGTTGCGCAATTGGGCAGCAGAAGCGGCTAAGTTCACTCCAGAGCTTAAGGTTGGGCTGCTGCATGGTTCAAACCGCCCTCATGGTGGAGAACTACAAGAATTTATCGGAAAACACGATGTTGTTGTGACGACCTATGGTGTTGCTACCCGCGATGTGAACGAACTCGCCCAAGTGCAGTGGGATCATGTGATTGCTGACGAAGCACAGGCAATTAAGAACCCCAACGCACAGGTATCCAGAGCGCTGCGGAGCCTGGGCTCGCGACACAACATCGCCATGACTGGTACTCCGGTGGAAAATGACTTGGGCGAACTGCGCACCATCATGGATTTCTGTAATCCAGGCATGCTGGGCTCGGCGAATGCATTTCGCAACAAGTTTGCGATTCCCATCGAGCGTGATGGGAATGCGGAAATGCTACTGCAATTGCAGTCGATTACAGCACCTTTTATCCTGCGCCGACTCAAGTCGGATCCAGCTATCGCGCCGGACCTGCCCAAGAAGAATGAGCAGGTGGAGATGGTTCCTCTCACGACGGAGCAGGCTTTCTTGTATCAGGAGGCCGTGAAGGATATCGAGGACAAGCTTAAGCGCTCGAAGCGGAATCGTTCTGGCAGCTTCGGGCGAAAGAGCATCATCCTCGGCGGCATCATGAAGTTGAAGCAGATTTGCAACCACCCAGCGCACTACCAGCACGACGGCTCGGGGCTGCTTAATCATGGGCAGCATCGCTCGGGCAAGGTCGCACGGTTGGAAGAGCTCGTCGATGAGATTGTGCAAAACGGTGAACGCGCGCTTGTGTTCACGCAGTTCGTGGAGTTTGGCAAGATGCTTGCCCCTCATTTCAGCAAGCGCTTGGGCGTGGACATTCCGTTTATTCAAGGGGCAATGACCCCAGCACAGCGCGAGAAAGTAGTGGCAGAGTTTAATGCCCCGGACGGTCCGCCAATCATTTTGCTGTCGACTCTCGCGGCAGGTGTCGGCATCAACCTAGTTGCCGCCAACCACGTCATTCACATTGACAGGTGGTGGAATCCAGCGGTTGAAAACCAGGCCACGGACCGTTCCTACCGCATCGGTCAGCGTAAAGACGTCCATGTGCACAAGCTGGTCAGTGTTGGAACGCTTGAAGAACGCATCGACGAGCTGATTTTTGAAAAAGCAGAATTGGCGGATGCAGTTGTGCGCGCTGGTGAAACCAAGCTGACGGAGATGGACTTTCACCGTTTGCGGTCACTGTGGCAATTGGACAAGGACAAGATTCAGTCACTGCGTGAATCGATGGACGCAGCGGAGTCAAAGTCCGGTGGGACGGTGACCGATGGGGTGAACCCGGAGGCCACGGCATTGGATTCCGCAACCTCGGATGACGATTCGATTCCCAACAATGTGACACCGTTTAGAGTCCAGAAGAGGTGGTACTAATGGCCGGTGACGGAGACGTGACATGGGGCGACAATGTCATCTTTGCCGAGTTTGGCAAGGGCCCCTCTGGAAAGCGCGGTCGTAAAAGGACTACGGCGCGAAGCGCACCAGCAACCAGCTCGACGATTGAAAAGCTCCTGGCCACCCAGGACTGGGCTGGTGCATTTACCGGGCAGCAGCGACGTGGAACCTCAGCGCGTGTGGCGGTCGAGCCACGTACTACTTTTGCCCGGTGGGTGTGGGAGTTCATCATCCGTGGTGCCGATTCGGGTCGTATTCACAGAGGCGAGAAGTACAGGTTCGACGGCAATGTGCTCGGGCTTCGAATCGCGGATGGTTACATCATCGGGGAAGTGCAGGGCAGCCAGCCGGAACCATTCTCAGTCTTTATTCGGTTCCCACGGCGGGAGCAGAAACAAACTGACGACGTACTGCGGTGGTTGGTGAACAATCCGTCGGCTTTTACGGAGTTTGAGCACGGCGAGTTGCCGTATGAGCAGATGGAAATGCTGTTGTGCGATGGTGAAGAGCACATTTATAGCGAATGCACCTGCCCGGACCCAGCACCTGTGTGTAAGCACACCGTTGCAGTCGCCGCTCAACTTGTCGCTGATATCGACCGTGATCCGCTGTCGCTAATGCAGCTGCGCGATTATCCGCAGCGCGAATTGCAACGCCGGCTTCAGGAACTAACACAGCTGCGAAACCGGACTGCGCCAAAGCGCCTCGGGCTTGGCGGCGAGGTTCGGGAAGATCCCAATAAAACCACCCAGAAGTCGGGTGACGCTGGTGGAAATGATGGCGGTGACAACGAGCAGAAAAAGGTTGCCGAGCTTTTCGCGGTCGAAGCCGACTACTGGGGCAATGATTTGGAACGAGTCAGTGTTCCTTCGCTCGAGGTTATTGACCCGCTAACAGTTACCGACCGTAGTTTGCTGCATGAAGCATTGCAGCCAACCTGCGTAGTTTCGAGAGAGACCATTCGTGCAGTCGCCGATTTGGAAGATTGTTGGCAACATCTGCAGGAATCGCTGAGCCTGGAACAAAAGGAGCGCTAGTCATGAAATTCATTCACACCTCAGATTGGCAACTGGGAATGACTCGGTGGTTCCTAGAGCTCGATGGCGGTGAAGCCCAAGCTAGGTTCCACGAAAGTCGCCTCAACGCCATCGACCGCATCGGTGAGTTGGCGACCAGCGAAGGCGCTGAGTTCATCGTCGTCGCTGGAGACGTGTTCGATTCCAATACGTTGCCGGACAAGGTGTTCTTGCGGGCTCTTGAGCGAATCGCCAAGCTACCCGTGCCGGTGTATCTCCTGCCCGGCAACCATGATGCGCTTGATGCTTCTTCCATTTATCGACGTAGCGCTTTCGAATCTTTGGAAGACCGAGGAGTTTACGTAATTCGCGACAGCGAGCCCATTTCCATCCGTGACGGGGTGGAACTCATCGGTGTGCCAGTACACGGCAAGTATTCGGCAGACGACATCGTGGCGGAAATAGCCACGGAGCTTGAGCCGGCCGATGGAATCCGAGTGATGGTCGCACACGGCCAAGTAGAAGGCTTTGGTGCTGATGCGGGAGCCACCATTGATTTGACCAGCTTGGAACAGGCTATTGACCGTGGGGCGTTGCACTATGTGGCGCTGGGGGATTCCCACTCCACGAGCCAACTTGACCATGCTGGCAGAGTTTATTTCTCCGGCGCGCACGAAACCACAGCGTATGACGACAAAGAACGGGATTCCGGCAATGCGCTAGTCGTCGACATTGCAGAGGACGACCCCGAAAAGGGCTCAGTTACCGTGGCCTCCCACCGAGTGGGGCAGTGGGCTTTTCATGCCATCGACATGGATATCACTGGCGCGGAAGACCTCGATGAGTTCTTTGCTGAACTGGACGGTATCGAGGCGAAGACAGACACAGCGGTGAAGTATTCATTGCGAGGAACCGTGACACTGTCAGAGTCGACTACCTTTGAAAACCGACTTGAGCAGTACCAACAGCTTTTCGCTGCACTTTATCGCCGGGAAAGTGGCTCCGATTTAACGGTGGTTCCGTCCGAAGGAGATATCTCTAATCTCAATCTCACCGGTTATCCGCTCATAGCTGCAGAAAAACTAACGGTCTTGAGTAAAGGGCGAACCGAGAGCGGTAGCCCCCTATCAGAATCTGAAACCACCGCAGCAGCTGATGCGCTTCGCTTGCTGGCCCGCCTAGCCGGAGAGAAGGAATAAATCATGCGTTTTCACGACATCGAATTACACAATGTACGTGCGATTGATTCACTCTCAATCACAGGGCTCGCCGAGCGCGGCGTGGTAGTGATTTCCGGTGAAAATGAGTCGGGTAAGACGACAATCGCCAAAGCTATTCACGTTGCACTGACGACAAAATGGAAGTCCAGGTCAAGCGAAGCGCTTAGTCTGAACAGTCACTCCAGCCAGGAAAAGCCGCAGGTTAAGCTCCGGCTGGAGCTTGACGGCTACGAATTTACGCTGGACAAGATCTTTGGTGGCACCAAGGACACCGGCACAATCGTCACCGTCCACTCTCCGACAGCCGAGGTTCTCAAAGATGACCAGGCGGAGGAGTGGCTGGCCGCCCGAATGCACAATGCAGATACCAAGAACCTGTGGCAGGTTTTCGTTGCTGAACAGGGGCAAGCACAAAAGACCCTCTCCTTGGGCGGTTATGTACAAGTCACTAGCGCATTGCAGTCGGCATCGGGGCAGCGCGCGGAAACCGCAGAAGAGGTAGGCCTTTTTGAAGCCGTTGAAGCCGAATACGGCAACTATTTCCAAAAAAATGGCAAAGAGCGCAAGCAGCTTACCGACGTAGACAAGGAGCTGGCGGAAGCCCAGCAGGTGCGCGACGAAGCGGCGAAAAAGGTCCGGGAATTCGAAGCGCTCAATGAGGAAGCTGCTCGTAATGAAGAAAGCCAGCAAACGCAGCGGGCATCGTTGCCAGAAGCCCAAAACGAAGTCGAGCACTGGGGCCAGGCACTAGAAGAACTCGAAAAGTTCAGGGTTGCCGTCTCCCAGGCACAGGAGGTCTCTGCAGCGGCGAAGCAGCAGCTGGACTTAGCTAAACAGGCTCAGCAAGAGCGCGAAGCTTTCATTCAGCAGGCACAAGAAGCCAAGGATCAGCATTCTGCCGCAGAGAAGAAAGTTGCTGAATTTAAGGAAGCGTTCGATAAGGAGGTCGCAGCTTTAAAGAAGGCGCAGGAAGATCGCGATGCGGTTGTAAACACGTACCGCGAAGCTCGAAAGGCAGAAGAACTGGCCGCAGCTGAAGTTGCATTGGGAGAGAAGCGCGGTTTGGTTGAAGCTCTGTCGAAGCGAGTGAAGAAACTCGATGCGCTCCGCGCGCAATTGGCAGAGCACAAGGAGATAATTACTCGGAATTCCGTTACCGAAGAGGTAATGGAAAAACTGTTGACCTGCGAACGCGAAGTTGCAACAGCCGCCGCTGTGCTGGAGGCATCGAGCCCGAGTGTGCAGCTCTCGGCTAGTAGTGCGCAGGAGGTCACGGTCGACGGCGAGAAAGTGGGGCTAGCTCCGGAGGCTGAGACAGTTCAACGCGCGGTTACTAAGCCATTGGCCATCGAAGTCGGCGACGTCACGGTTGCTATACAGCCCGGAGACGGCTCAGATTCGCAGCAGCGCAAGCTAGAAAAAGCAGAGACATCGCTCAAAGAACAGCTTGAGGTTGCAGGCGCTGATTCCGTCGCGGAAGCACAAAAGGCATACACACGACGTCGGGAAGCGGAAAAAGCAAAATTCCAGGTGGAGACATCCATAACTGCGGTGTCCGACGGTGTGGAGTATCACCAGCTCACAGCAGAGTTGGATGATGCGAAGGAAGAAGCACGAGTACACGGCGAGCGGTATCAGGAACTTGCGGGCGAGGATGCGCCGACGGAGATTGACTTGGTATCGGCAAAGTCCCGGCTGGAAGAAGCTGCAGTGGGGCGTAGGGATGCCGAGTCGGAGCGCGACAGTGCTGATATGCGCTTATCGAAGCTGGAGAAGCGTCCTGCACACGCCAACTATACGAAGGCCAGCAGCGAGCTTGAAGGGGCTCGGTCCGTTCTGAAGGTCCGCGAAGATTCGCTCACGGCGACGCGAGAAAAAGCCTCGGACGCCGAGATCTTTGCTGCGGTGGAAAACCGAGGCAAGGACTATGAGGCGGCAGAAGAGCAACTGGCTGCGGCTCAGAAGAAGCTGGCGCAGCGGGATGCCGACGACGTGGAAGCATCGCTCGCGGGCGCTAAGCAGCGACGGGATGCAGTTGAGAATCGCCTGGCTGAGCTGGAAAAGCGTCGGCAAGAGATTCGGGTGCACTTGGACTATTTCGACAGCGCGAATGAGAAACTGGCAGCAGCTGAGGGAGTAGTGGAGCGAACACAGCGAGATCGGAATTCAATGCGTCGACGTGCAGCTGCCGCCAAGACTCTCATGGAGGTAATGACACAGGCACGTGTGGCATCGCGGAATGCGCTGGCTGACCCCTTGCTGCGCAAGCTCGAAGAGTACGGTGGCGGTGTGTTCGGTGCGGGAACTCAGTTCACGATGAATGAGGACTTGCAGATTGAGTCACGGTCCAATGCCGATGGCAAGTTCGATGTCGATGAGCTATCTGGTGGAGCGCAGGAGCAGCTGGACATTCTGCTGCGCTTGGCCGTTGCCGGTGTCATGGAGGGCGGGCAAGGCGCTCCGGTGATTATTGATGATGCATTAGGTTATTCAGACGAACACCGTTTGCGGCGGATGAATAATGCTCTTGCCAAAGCGGGGCGCGATATGCAGGTATTAGTCCTGACGTGCGATGAAGCCCGCTTTGATCGTGTGACAGGAGCGGAGTTTATGAAAATTCAGGATTTGGTTTCAAGATAGTAGGCTCTGTACATATGCAAGATATTCCGTGGTTAAGTGATGAAGAGCAGCGGTTATGGCGCTCAATTCTGAACGCTAAACGGGCCGTTGACAGGTCAATCGACCTTCAGCTGCAAGATTCTCTCGATATTTCCACTGCAGATTTTTCGGTTCTGGTTGTTCTCTCCGAGGCTGAAGACAATGTAGTGCGCATGCGCACCCTGTGTGAATCCCTGGAGTGGGACCGCAGCCGAATGTCACACCAAATTACTCGTATGGAGCGACGCGGGCTAGTAACTAAGGAACGCTGCGCCTGCGATAACCGTGGTATCGATGTCACGCTTACTGAACACGGTCGAACTGTGATTGAGAAAGCGGCGCCGAACCATGTGAAGCTTGTGCGCCATGTTTTGTTTGATGTGCTCGGTGAAAATATCGACTATCAGGGGATTTCCGCTGTGCTCGATAAGATTGCAGAGACCGCCAATGCTACGGTCACCGATTCAGTCGACGGACAAGCAGAGTAGCCAAAAGTTTTTGTGAGTGTTTTCTCATTTGTCTCCGCTACGAGGCTCTCACCATTAGCCTAGAGCAGTATGAACTCATTTGAATGGCTGAGTGATGATGAACAGCTCTTTTGGCAGTCGATGGTAGCTGCTTTTCGCGAGGTAGAGCGCAATATCGAGCGGAGCCTACGCACTCGAACCGGGCTGACGTTCGCGGACTTTACCCTGCTCATCGCTCTGCATGAGGTAGAGGAGGGGATTCTGCATGTTGACAAGATTTGTGATCGACTGAAGTGGAACCATCCCCGCGCGCTGCTACATACCAACAGGTTGGAAAAGCGCGGATTTATTCACACCGAAGACCACGGCGAAGACCCGGATTCGGATTATGTCGTCGTCTTAACAGGCGTTGGTCGGCACGTGTTTGCCGAGGCGGCGCCGGATTATGTAGACACTGTTCGCCAGGAAGTTATTTCACCACTTGCTGATGAAGACCGCGAAGTGATGCTGAGGTGCTTCCAGTCGGTTCTCGAAAGGAAATAAGACTTCCAAGTCCTGCTAGTAAAACAATCACTAGCAGGGCGCTTTTTTCTCTACGTTTCAAGTTGTAAAGTAAGGCGTGCCTAAAGCAAAGGGGTGAGTGCTCACTTCTCTTTGTGCACCCTAAGTACCAAAAACTACGCAGAAATAAACAAGGCAGAAACTGAAACGCATGAGAGTCAATATTTTCGCCAAGGCTAAAACCGCGCCAAAGACCAAAACTCTGGCCGCAATCGGGTGTGCAGCGCTGAGCTTCGTCGCTACAGCATGCGGTGCGGACGCAGAGTCGAACGAGGCTGCCGACAACAAAGGAGAACTCACTGTCACTGATGTCGCAGGTCGCACTGTGACCTTCGACAAGCAGCCAGAACGAGTCGTGCTCGGTGAAGGCCGCGCCATGTTTGTCACCGCGATGCTTGACCACGAAAACCCGGGTGACCACGTTGTCGCCATGGGCAGCGATTTGCATTCGGGCGCGCCGTCGTTTGAAACCAAGCTTTTCGAGACGAACCCCGAGCTGAAAGACATGCCGACCATCGGCAATATCGCCAAGGGCGATGTCACAGTTGAAAACCTCATCTCCCACGACCCAGACGTGGTCGTCATGACCCTTGACCACAAGAAGGCCGCGGAGCAGTCCGGTTTCCTCACCAAGCTCGATCAGGCAGGTCTGAAGTACGTATTCACCGACTTCCGGCAAAAGCCCCTGGAGAATACCGCCAAGTCCGTCGAGCTCCTCGGCCAGATCGTCGATGAGCAGGACAATGCCAAGAAGTTCACCGACTTCTACACAAAGCGCGTCAACGAGATCACCGAACGTGCCGCCAAGCTCGAAGACAAGCCAAAGACCTTCGTCTGGCGAGCAGCCGGTCTCAAGGATTGCTGCTCGACCGTCAACAAGTCCAACCTCGGTGACCTTGTCACAGCAGCCGGCGGTGAGAACCTCGGAGACAGCCTCCTCGACACCGAATCGGGCGACGTGACCGCAGAGAAGGTCCTGTCCGTCCAGCCGGAGAAGATCATCGCCACCGGTGGTTCTTGGGCGCTCGATCCGAAGAAGCCGGAAGTGCTGCCACACGTCGAACTCGGCTACACCGCCACCCCAGAGACCGCACAGCGCACTCTGGAAGGCCTGCTGAAGACTCCGGGTTTTGACACCCTGACCGCGCCGAAGAAGGGTGATCTGTACGCCGCCTTCCACCAGTTCTACGACTCGCCGTACAACGTCTTCGCGCTCGAGCAATTCGCCAAGTGGATTCACCCAGAGGAGTTCGCTGACCTCGACCCGGTCGCTGACTTCGCCAAGTTCCACAAGGACTACCTGCCCTTCGAACTCAGCGGCACCTTCTTCACCGCGCTGGAGCCGACCAAGTAACCCATCTTCCACCATCGAAGAAGGAATCCGATGACTTACACCAATCTGCACGCTCCCGCGTCAGGGCTTGACGACGAACCCCGCGAGTCCACCTCCACCAACGGCAGTGGAGGTCAAGAGTCGCAGCCCGCCACCGAACAGCACGAGTGTCCGTCGTCAAGCACGACCTACGACTCTGCGCGACAGTACCGACGACGCTCGGCACGGAAAATCGCCATCATTGCGGTGCTGGTGGGGCTGGCCGTGTGCGCGTTTGTGGTGGCGACGATTGTGGGGCCGATGGCACTGAGCGTGGGGGACGTCGTCCGTGGCATCGTGAGCCCGAATGATGTGGACGAAACCACTCGTACGGTGCTGTGGAAGCTGCGTCTGCCTGCATCGGTGATGGCAGTGCTGATTGGTGCAGCGCTGTCGCTTGCCGGTGCACAGATGCAGACAATCCTCGATAACCCTCTGGCGGAGCCGTTTACGCTCGGTATCTCGGCTGCAGCGGCGTTCGGTGGGGCGGCATCGATTGTGCTGGGCTGGGTGATTATTCCGCATGCGCAGTTCAACCTGGCGGCCGTGGCCTGGGTATCATCCGTCGTCGCTGTGGCGATTGTGGCGGCGGCGTCGGTATGGCGCGGCTCGGGTAAGGAATCGATGATTCTGCTCGGCATTGGTCTGGTGTTTCTATTCCAAGCGCTGTTGGCGCTGTTGCAATACCGCGCGACTACCGAGGCGCTCCAGCAGATTGTGTTCTGGACGATGGGCTCGCTACAGCGCGCGAACTGGGTGGCCAACGGTATCATTGCGGCGGCGCTGCTAATCGCTATTCCGTTCACTATCCGCTATGCGTGGGCGCTGACGGTGTTGCGGCTTGGCGATGCCCGAGCAAAAGCCGTGGGCATCAATGTGGATAGGCTGCGCATTGCGACGCTGATTGTAGCCTCGCTGCTGGCAGCAACCGCAGTGGCCTTCGCCGGCATCATCGGCTTCATCGGACTGGTCGGCCCACACATTGCACGCATGCTGGTCGGTGAAGAACAGCGCTTCTTTGCCCCGGCATCGATGGCGGCGGGCGCGGCGCTGCTTGCGGCAGCTCATGCGGTATCCATCACGGTGGTGCCGGGTGTGGCAGTGCCGATTGGCATCATTACCGCAATCGTCGGTGTCCCATTCTTTGTCGGCTTGGTTTTTCTGCGTAAGAGGACGGTGTGGAACTAATGGGCGTATTTCTCGATGTCAATGACGTAGCTGCAGGCTATGGCAAGCGAAAGGTGCTGCGCGGGGCGTCAATACGCACGCTGAAGCCAGGTACGGTGACGGGTTTGCTCGGGCCAAACGCTGCGGGCAAGTCCACACTGATGACCACGCTGGCGGGGATTCGAAAGCCCATGTCCGGGGAGATTGTTCTGACCCGTGACAATGAACGGGTTATCGGTTCCGAACTGCGCGAAGTCGTCGGCTACGTACCGCAGGATCTACCGGCCAGCGCCTCGCTGACCGCATTCGAATCGGTACTGGTCTCCGGGCGGCGCGCCGGGCGTCTGCGGGTGCGTGGCTCAGAGATTGAGCACACGGCGGTGGCTCTCCGAAAGGTTGGCATTGAACACCTTGCCGACAGATTCGTCGGCGAGCTCTCCGGCGGTCAGCGGCAGCTCGTCGCCGTCGCGCAGATGTTTGTCCGCGATCCCGAGATCATGCTTCTCGACGAACCCACCTCCGCCCTCGACCTGCGTCACCAGGTGGAACTCCTAAAGCTCGTCCGCGCGGAGGTCGCCTCACGGAGCTCCTTGGCACTCGTTGCAATCCACGATCTGAATCTCGCCGCCCGCTACTGCGATGAGCTTGTCATGCTTCACGACGGCCACGTGGTTGCCCAGGGGAGTCCTGTTGACGTTCTCACTCCGGACCTTTTGGCCCGCGTCTATGGAATTCGAGCCCGCGTACTCGATGACGAGGGCGTGCCCGTGGTGTGTCCTATTGAGGAAGACCAGGTTTCTGAAGCCGCGTAGTGGAGATTTGGCTGGGGCGCGGGGCATTTCGCTAATCGCCCCAGCCAAGTGGTAACATCTTTTCTCGTTGCACTTGTTGTACTTGTGCCACACGCCCCCGTAGCTCAGTGGATAGAGCGCCGGTTTCCGGTACCGAAGGTCGGAGGTTCGACTCCTCTCGGGGGCACGTTCTATCCCTCAAGTGATTAGGTTTTTCCTGGTTGCTTGAGGGATTTTTGTTTTAGCGGCCACCTAGCGGAAACGTTTAGTTACCGTTCTTCCAGCGGAACAGCCTGGCGGAGGAATTCGAGTCGCCCATGACAATTCACCTTGGTGCTACTGGCCAGCAATAATCACAATCAGCGTGCGTGGCCCATGGACACCTTCGACTCGGGCAAGCTCGATGTCCGAGGTTGCAGAAGGTCCCGAAATCATGGTGATGGGAGCGGTGGGATCACTCTCGCGTAGACGGGAAATTGCCTCCGGGATGCCGTAGACAACCGTGGAAGCCGGCACAACGCAGATGTGAATATCCGGCACCAAGGTCAGCGCGCGGCGGCCAGAAGTGGCCGAACCGTCCAGAACAATGGTGCCGGTCTCGGCGCAGGTAACAGCAGAGCTGGTGACAATCGCGTCGAGCTCGTCCAGCTCTTCGGCGGTGAAACCTGTATCGACGCGAATCTCGGCGGTGGCCTTACCCCCACCAGACTCCAACCCCGCAACCCACTCGCGGTCTAGGCCTTCGGGAATACCAATCAATGAAGCCCCGACATCAGCAATTGCCTTCTTCACAGCTTCATTGATTTCAGTTGCCGAGCTCCCACAGCGGCGCACATCGGCTTTGTAATCGGCGATGCGTTCGTCGGCAAGCGAAATGATCTCCTTGGCCGTCAGGTCGGAGGAGCGTTCGTAATCGCGGGGGATGTTGAAATGTGTACCGGGCTCGCCGGTGACGATGCCTGCGTCAGAGGCCAAGTCACGGCCTTCGAAGGCGATCTTCTGAGCATTGCGGATACGCTCGAGGATTTCGCTTTTGGCAATGTTCGCGGATGCTGAGGAATGGGACATCGCTAGGCCTCCTTGCCGGACATGTCGGGCTGCTTGTTGTCATCCGACAGCCCATTAATCTTCGTCGGAACCTGATTTGCCGATTCACGAGACAGCTGCGCCGAGAAATCCTCCGAACCCCACAGTGAGCGGAACGGCTTCTTCGGCGGAATCGGAGTATCACGCACATCCGACCACCCGCTGAGGAAAAGTGGCAGGGTGTGAATCTCGCCGTCCTTCAACCCGAGTACGCGGGCGAGGGAGGTCATCTTAGCGCTCATGTCCCACAGCTTCTGATTGCCCATGATGAACCCGAGCGTGGCAAAGAGTTTGCCCTCCACCGGCGGGCGGTGCTCCGTGACCTTACGGTGTCGCAGCTCCAGCAGCGCCGCGGGGATATCAATTCGCACCGGGCAGACCTCAAAGCAAGCTCCACACAGCGAGGATGCATAGGGCAGGGAGGCATTCGGATCATCGTAGGAGTCCATGCCGGTGAGCTGCGGGGACAAAATTGCACCAATCGGACCCGGGTAGACCGAACCGTAAGCGTGCCCGCCCACGTGCTCGTACACCGGGCAGATATTCAGGCATGCCGAGCAGCGAATGCACTTCAGCGCTTCACGCCCAATCGGATCTGCAAGGGTGGCCGAGCGCCCATTGTCCAGCAACACAATGTGGAAATTCTTCGGGCCGTCGCCGTCCGTGGTTCCCGTCCACAGGGAGGTGTAGGGATTCATACGCTCGCCTGTCGACGACCGTGGCAGCAGCTGCAAGAATACTTCCAAGTCCTGGAAAGTGGGAAGCAGCTTCTCAATCCCCATCACCGAAATCAGTGTTTCCGGCAGCGTGAGACACATGCGGCCATTGCCCTCTGACTCGACGACAGCCACCGTACCGGTTTCGGCCACACCGAAGTTGGCACCGGAAATCGCGACCTTGGCCTCCATAAACTGCTCGCGCAGGAACTTACGGGATGCCTCGGCCAGATCGGCCGGATTGGCTTTCAAATCCGGGTCGACTCCGGGGATTCCATTGAGGAAGATCTCGCGGATATCCTCGCGATTGCGATGGATAGCAGGAACCAGGATGTGGCTCGGCATGTCGTCGGCAAGCTGAACGATGAGTTCCGCCAGGTCGGTTTCGCGGGCGGTGATGCCGGCGTCGGCAAGCGCTTCGTTCAAGCCGATTTCCTGCGTGGCCATCGACTTAATCTTGACGACCTTTTCTTCGCCGGTCTCTTTCACCAAATCCGTAATGATGCGGTTTGCTTCAGCGGCATCCCGCGCCCAGTGGACGTGACCGCCGGCATTCGTCACTGACTCTTCGAACTGCTCCAGCAGTTCTGGCAGACGCGCCATCACATCGCGCTTGATGTGGCTGCCCGCGAGCCGCAGCTGCTCCCAGTCATTCTTCTCCGCTACGACATGCGCGCGCTTCTTACGAATCGAACGCGTGGCATGACCGACATTTTCACGCATGCGAGTGTTCTTGAGTTCCTCGTGCGCCGCGGCCGTGAACCCGCGCGTACCGCGCAGATGCCCGACGTTGTGCGGCGCGCGTGGAGGAAGGGCTGGCATGCCGACGTTAATTGCGACCATTACTGCTCACCTCGCAGGGAAGCTTCTTGACGGTTGTCCACATCAAACGGGGTCTCCTTGGTGGAGGCCAGAATCTCGGCCATATGGATGGCATGCACGCCAGAGTCCTGGCGACGCAGCGCACCCCCGATATTGAGCAAGCAGGAGGCATCGCCAGCGGTCACGAACTCCGCTTCCGTAGCGCGGATATTGGCTGTCTTGTCGGCAACCATTGCAGCGGAAGTCTCCGCATTCTTCACCGAGAAGGTGCCGCCGAAACCGCAGCACTCCGCCGCGCCGGGCAGCTCGCGCAAATCGATTCCATCGACTGCACTGAGTAGCCGCCACGGACGGTCACCCACTTTGAGCACCCGCAAGCTGTGGCAGGTGGAGTGGTAGGTCACTGAGTGGGGGAAGTAAGCACCGACGTCAGTCACACCAGCGACATCGGTGATGAACTCGGAGAGATCCAGCGTCTTGTTCGCGCAGGCCTGTGCCGCATGGGTTTGGGCACGGGTACCGTAGCGGCCCGCGATCATCGGATGCTGGTGGCGAACGGCGCCGGCGCAGGAACCGGACGGGGCGACAACGTAGTCAATCGAGGAATCCGCAAAAGCATCAGCGTAGGTGTCTAGCTGAGGAAGGATTTCCTTCTGGTATCCGGTGTTGACGTGCATTTGTCCGCAGCAGGTTTGCTGTGGCGGAAAGACCACATCACATCCGAGCCGCGTGAGAACTCTGGCTGTCGCACTCACTGCATCCGGAAACATCATGTCCCCGATGCAGGTCGCGAAAAGTGCTACTTTCACGGTCGCTCCAAAATGGGTTGAGGATAAGGCAATAATTTCCTACCTGAATGCTACGCCTAGGCCCGGATTAAATCTGTTCTCAACGCAAATTCGCCTGGATCGTGAAAATGGCTAGTTGCAGTCGGACTCCACGACCTGCAGATGCCCCTCAAATGAATCTTTTGGTGGCTGATGTTTCCACGACTGCGATTGACCTAATAGGATAGGCAATCGTGAATCCTGCTGATCTTGCTGTACTAGTCCGAAAAGTCACCGTCGAGGTTTTGACTTCCCACGATGCCGATGTCTCTATCGTGCCGGAAAACCCGACTGTCGAGCGTCCGCGTAACCCTGAGCACGGCGACTATGCAACCAATATCGCTATGCAGCTGGGCAAGCGTGTCGGTATGGTGCCGCGTGACTTGGCAACTGAAATTGCCACAGCGCTCGGCGCCTCTGAGGGTATCGATGAAGCAACCATCGCAGGCCCGGGCTTTATTAACATCCGCCTGGCCTCCGATGCCCAGGGCAAGATCGTCGAGGACGTCTTGGCAGCGGGGGAGAAGTGGGGTCATGCCGATTTCAACTCCAACCTCGACGTGAACCTGGAGTTTGTCTCCGCAAATCCGACCGGGCCGATTCACCTGGGTGGTACCCGCTGGGCAGCAGTCGGTGACGCTCTTGGTCGTGTCCTGTCCGCCACGGGCGCCAAGGTCACCCGCGAGTACTACTTCAATGACCACGGTCGCCAGATTGACCGCTTCTCCGACTCCCTGGTTGCCGCCGCTCGGAACCAGCCGACCCCGGAGGATGGCTACGGCGGAGAGTACATCCAGGACATTGCTGCTGCTGTGCTGGAGAAGAATCCGCAGGCACTCGAGGGCTCTGAGGAGGAGGTCCAGGAGCACTTCCGCGTCATCGGTGTGGACATGATGTTCGAGCACATCAAGGAGTCTCTGCACGAGTTCGGCACCGATTTCGATGTTTACTTCCACGAAAACTCGCTGTTCGAGTCCGGTCAGGTGGAAGCAGCTGTCAACTCCCTGAAGGAAAACGGCAAACTCTACGAAGCTGACGGCGCGTGGTGGTTGAAGTCCACCGATTACGGTGACGATAAGGACCGCGTGGTCATCAAGTCCGACGGCGATGCAGCCTACATTGCGGGTGACATCGCATACGTTAAGAACAAGTTCGACCGCGGCCACAACCTGTGCATTTACATGCTGGGTGCCGATCACCACGGCTACATCGCACGTCTGCGTGCCGCCGCTGCCGCGCTCGGCTACAACGCAGACGGTGTCGAGGTGCTCATCGGTCAGATGGTCAACTTGCTTCGCGACGGCAAGGCTGTCCGGATGTCCAAGCGCGCGGGCACAGTAGTGACCTTGGACGACCTGGTTGAGGCAATCGGTGTCGATGCTGCTCGCTACTCGCTAATCCGTTCCTCCGTGGACTCCAGCCTGGATATTGACCTGGGGCTGTGGGCTTCGCAGTCCAGCGACAACCCGGTCTACTACGTCCAGTACGGCCACGCTCGTCTGTGCTCAATCGGCCGCCGTGCCGAAGAGGCTGGTGTGACCAGCGAAGATGCCGACTTCTCCCTGCTGGTAGAGGACCGTGAAGGTGAGCTCATCCGCACTATCGGTGAGTTTCCGGCGATCATCAAGTCCGCTGCTGACCTGCGGGAACCACACCGCATTGCCCGTTACGCTGAGCAGCTCGCCGGTGTCTTCCACCGCTTCTACGACACCTGCCAGATTCTGCCTAAGGCCGACGAAGAGGTATCCGAGCTGCACCGTGCTCGTCTCGGCCTGGCTGAGGCTACCCGCCAGACGCTGGCCAATGCTCTGCAGCTGCTCGGTGTTACCGCACCTGAGCGCATGTAGTCGAACGCGCCCGTAAAACTACACCCCGTTGCTCCGCCCGGGTAACGGAGAAAGAGAGCTGTTTCGTGCCTATCGACGGCAATGGTTTCGAGCTGGGTGGCTACACCCGGCCCGATTCCACTCAATTTAATGAACTACCAGCGCATGTCTGGCCAACTACCGCCCGTCGTCGGGGTAATGACGAAGAGAATCCCGGCTCAGTGGAAATTGGCGGAGTGAGCCTGATCGACATTGCCAAAGAATTTGGCACTCCGGTTTTTGTCGTCGATGAGCAGGACTTCCGCTCCCGCTGCCGCTCGATGGCCAAGGCCTTCCGCGGCGCGGAGAATGTCCACTACGCGTCCAAGGCTTTTCTGTCGAAGACCATTGCCCGCTGGGTAATGGAGGAGGGGCTGCATCTCGATGTCGCCTCGGGCAACGAGATGGCTATCGCTCTTGCTGCGGGCTTCCCAGCCAAGGACATGACCTTCCACGGCAATAACAAGTCCACCGCAGAGCTGCGCGATGCTATCTCAGCTGGCGTCGGCAAAATTGTGCTTGACTCCCGTTCGGAGCTGCGTCGCCTGTCCCAGGTGGCGGCTGAAGCAGGCGTGGTGCAGGACGTGCTCGTCCGCGTGAAGCCCGGTGTGGAAGCACACACCCATGAGTTCATCGCTACCGCGCACGAGGATCAGAAGTTCGGCTTTTCCCTCGCGTCCGGTTCAGCGCTGGAAGCTGCCAACCTCGTAGAAGAGGACGACAATCTGCGCCTGATTGGTCTGCACTGTCACATCGGCTCCCAGATTGTCGATTCCGACGGTTTCATTCTCGCGGCCGAGCGCGTGTTCTCGCTGGTGGAAAAGCTCGTCGAACGCCACGGCACTGAAATCTCGAAACACTTCAACACCCTTGACCTCGGTGGCGGTTTCGGTATTGCATACACCGCAGGCGAGCAGCCCCTTGACGTTGCTCCGCTTGCCGACGAGATCCTCACTGCTGTGGACAAGCTTGCGCAGCGTATCGGCATTGAAACTCCGACAGTGGCTGTTGAACCGGGTCGTGCCATCGTTGGCCCGTCCATGGTCACGGTGTACGAAGTGGGCACTTTGAAGGATGTGACCATCGATGAAGGCATGACCCGTCGTTATGTATCGGTCGATGGTGGAATGAGCGACAATATTCGTCCGGCGCTTTACGGCTCGAACTATGATGGTCGCGTCGTTAATCGCGAAGTATCAGGTTCCAGGATTCCCACCCGTGTCGTCGGAAAGCACTGTGAATCGGGAGACATTCTGATTAATGACGCGAACTACCCGGACGACATTGTTGAGGGTGATCTGTTCGCGCTGGCTGCTACTGGGGCATACTGTTACGCAATGGCCAGCCGCTACAACATGCTGACGCGACCACCAGTAGTGTCGGTATGCGATGGTCAAGTGACCCAAATATTAAGACGAGAAACCGTACAAGACTTACTAAGCCTGGAGTGTGAAACGCCACGATGACTGCCGCAACGAATAATCCTGGAAAGGGCGAGGGCCACAAAGTTGGTGTCGCTATTTTAGGTCTTGGCACAGTCGGTACTGAGGTTTACCGCCTGCTCAACGAGAAGGCTGAGGACTTCGAGCGCCGCATCGGCGGCCCGGTCGAGGTCGTTGGTATTGCTGTGAGCGACAAGACCAAGCCGCGTCCGAATGTGGATCAGGATCTTCTTACCGACGATGCTTTTTCGCTGGTCCAGCGCGATGGCGTTGACCTGGTAGTCGAGGTCATCGGTGGCATTGATTACCCACGTCGCGTTGTGCTGGAGGCACTGCGTGCGGGCAAGTCGGTCGTGACGGCCAATAAGGCACTTGTCGCAGCTCACGGTGAGGAGCTCTCTGAGGCTGCCGATTCCTCAGGCGTCGACCTTTTCTTTGAGGCTGCTGTGGCTGCAGCTATTCCGGTCGTCGGGCCGCTGCGCCGTTCGCTGGCCGGTGACACTGTCAATACGGTCATGGGCATTGTCAACGGCACCACTAACTTCATCCTTGATGCGATGGACTCCACCGGTGCGGACTACGACGAGATGCTGGCAGAGGCCACCCGCCTGGGTTATGCCGAGGCCGACCCGACTGCAGACGTCGAGGGCCACGATGCCGCTTCCAAGGCAGCTATTCTGGCCAGCCTGGCATTCCACACCCGCGTGACTGCTGATGACGTTCACTGCGAGGGCATTACCGAGATCACCGCTGATGACATCGCAGCCGCCAAGAGCGCAGACTGCACCATTAAGCTGCTGGCTACCTGTGAGCGGGTCACGGACGAGAATGGCAAGGAGTCCATTTCCGCCCGCGTGTACCCAGCGCTGATTCCACGTCGTCACCCGCTGGCAACTGTGCGTGAGTCTTTCAACGCTGTATTCATTGAGGCCGAGGCCGCTGGTCGCCTGATGTTCTACGGCAACGGCGCCGGTGGTAACCCGACAGCCTCCGCAGTGCTCGGTGACCTTGTTGCCGCCGCTCGCAACATTGTCCACGGTGGTCGCGCACCGGGGGATTCCACCTACGCTAACCTGCCGATTCTCGACTTCGGTGACGTTCGCACCCGCTACCACATCGACCTGCACGTCGACGATCGAGTCGGAGTACTTGCCGATGTCGCTCGCACCTTCTCTGATCACAACATCTCCCTGCGCACCGTCCGCCAGGAAGAGGGCGCCAACGGTGCTCGCCTGGTCATCGTGACTCACAAGGCGCTGGAGAAGGATTTGGAAGCAACGGTCGACGAATTGCGCGCCAACGACGCGGTTCTGGCCGTCAACAACGTCATTCGTATCGAAGGAATGGATATCTAAATGGCACAGGAGCTTTTCCCGGGGCAGAAGGTCACTGTCACGGTTGCAGGTTCGTCAGCGAACTTGGGCCCGGGCTTCGACACCCTGGGGTTGGCCGTCGCGCTCTACGACATTGTCGAGGTCGAGGTCATCGAATCGGGTGTCGTCGTTGAGATTCACGGTGAGGGCGAAGTCGACCTGCCGCGCAACGAGTCTAATCTGGTAGTGCGCGCGATTCGCGCGGGCCTTCGCGCCGCAGGTGTCGAGGCACCGGGGCTGAAGGTTATTTGCCATAACACCATTCCGCAGTCGCGCGGCCTGGGCTCTTCCGCAGCAGCCGCCGTCGCTGGTGTCGCTGCAGCTAACGGTCTGGCCGGCTTCCCGCTTACCGACGACCAGGTAATCCAGGAATCCTCGATCTTCGAGGGCCACCCGGATAACGCTGGCGCATCCGTCCTCGGCGGAGCAGTGGTCAGCTGGACTGACAAGCCTGTCGATGGTCGCACTGCACCTCAGTACCGAGCAGTGAGCATTCCGGTGCATAAATCCATTCAGGCGACTGCACTCGTACCGGCATTTCACGCCTCCACGAATGCGGTCCGTCAGGTGCTGCCGAGCGATGTTTCGCATGTCGACGCTCGTTTCAATGTCTCCCGTACTGCGGTTATGACCGCAGCGCTGCAGTCCCACCCGGAACTGCTGTGGGAGGGAACGCGAGATCGCCTGCACCAGCCGTACCGCTCCGACGTGCTGCCGGTGACCGCAGAGTGGGTCAACCGCCTGCGCAACCGTGGCTACGCGGCATTCCTCTCGGGCGCTGGCCCGACCTGTATGGTTCTGGGAACTACTGCAGTGGATGAGAAGATCTTGGACGATGCCCGCGAGGCTGGCATCAAGGTCATGGAGCTGGGAATCGGCGAGCCGGTTAAGGTCGTGGTCGACGGCTAAGCCGTTACTGCGGACAGCTGCCGAGCCGGTGGCTTAGCCTACCACCTACTTTTCGCCCGGCCCTTTCAGTTTCACGATGCTGTACTGGCCTGCGCTCAAGTGCGAGCGCAGGTCTTTCTTGTCGAACTTGCCCACTGAGGTCTTATCGATTGAGTCCACGAAGGCCCAGTATTCCGGCAGCATCCACTTCGGCAGCTTTGGCCGCAGCTCATCGCGGAGCATTTCCGCGGTCTCTTTGCTCGGTTCAACTTCCGGCATCAGCACCGTAATTGCCAGCGGGCGCTCACCCCACTTTTTATCTGGCATGCCGATAATCGCGCACTCGAGTACCTGTGGGCTTTCCATTACGAAGTTCTCCAGCTGGGCAGAGTAGATCCACTCGCCACCAGAGCGAATGACATCGCGAGCACGGTCATGAATAGTCAGGTAGCCGTCGTGAGTAATCGAGCCGACATCGCCAGTGCGTAGCCAGCCGTCCTCGGTGAACTGTTCGCTAGCCTCGTCGACCTCCGCACCGCGGAAGAAGTGAGCGGTGCCTCCAGCTTGAGCCTCCGGAGAGCTGTAGTAGCCTCCGGTGACCGTGTTGCCGCGCACCTGCAGCTCCCCCTGGTTGCGGTCATGCAGGTCGAGCACGCGGTCGTTGTCATCAACAATGCGGAACTGCATGATGTCCGGGAAACGCCCTTGGCTGACACGGTAGCGTTCGCGGGCCTCACCGGAGGCTCCGTACGGAGGGCGTGCCACGGTACCGATAGGCGAAGTCTCGGTCATGCCCCAGAAGTGGATGACGTCGACACCGTAACGCTCTTCCCATAGTCGAATCAGCGCAGGTGGAACAGGGGACCCGCCCGAGAAAATCTCCTGCAGACTCATGCGCTTCGGAGGATTGCTGAGGTAGTGCGCCATGAGGTTAATCCACAGCGTCGGCACACCCTGAGCTACGCGTGGCATTGAGGATTCGATGATTTCTGCCAGACGTGGCGCGGAGAGGTCCGCGCCGGGGAAAATCAGCGATGCCCCGCACATGAAGGAGGCCAGCGGCACGCCCCAGGACAGGACGTGATAAATGGGCACACAGCACAGCCACGGGTTTCCGTGCGAAATTGAAAAGGAGTCAGTGGTGCGCATATTCAGGCTGTGCAAGTACAGCGAGCGGTGGCTGTAGACGACACCTTTAGGTGCGCCCTCGGTACCCGTCGAGTAGCACATGGCTGCGCCGGAGTTTTCGTCGAGCTCAGGCCAGTCGAAGCGGCTAGGGCGTCCGTCGATGAGTGATTCGTAGGAGTACCACGGGATGCCATCTGGCAGGTGCTCGGCCACGTCGGACAGATCTCCGATACCGATAATGATGACAGCGCGGACGCACGGGCAGTGCGGAAGAACTTCGGCGAGCAGTTCAATCTCGGTCTGGTCCGCGATAATGACCTGGTCATCGGCGTGATTGATAATGTGCACAATCTGATCCGGCATGAGCTGCTTGTTCAGCGGCTGGAATACTGCGCCCATAGAGGCAACGCCGAGGAAGACCTCGAAGTGTTCTGCGCAGTTGTACATCAGGGTAGCGATGCGTTGGTCGCCGTCGATACCGAGCTCATCTCGAAGTGCATGTGCCAGCGCACTTGCGCGCGCGGCGATGGCGGCAAAAGTGGTGGTCTCGGGTCCGTCACTGTTCCAGGAGGTCACCGGAGTCCGACCGTGAATGGTGCGACCGTATTCCACAATCTGAGCGATATTGAGAGGAATATGAGGCATCGTACTGCGCATAAGCTCTACAGTACCGACTCGCAGCCGCGCGACCTAGCGAAACGCAGGTGAGAACTAGTGTTGCTACCTGACTATTTGGTGACTATCCTTGGGCAATAGGTCGTTTTCAATACGCGGTTAGATACGTACTTCTTCATGTACTCCGCATGCCGTTGACCTTCGCTGTTGCTCACACAACGCGATGGCGCAACGTGACATTGAAAACACATAAATCAGTAGTGCGACTACATAGTCTTGCGGTGCTGTGGACCTAAAATTTCCTAACTATCTTCGACCTGGACGCTCGGGTTTGAGATGCGGAAATAATGTAGGCAAGATGCCTCGGTTTAGTTTCAACGTCGAGGCCTTTTGCCTGGCTTTTTCGATAATTTCCCGCCAGCTGCGGATATTTTTCCGCCCGTGGTAAAGGTTCGACGACGGAGCACACGCGGTGGCGGGCAGTAAGAACGAAAAAGTGTCAATGACATAGCCCCTGTAGAGAGTGACTGCAGGGAAGGTCGATGAAAGGACATCCGTGACCGATACGGACACCACTGCCACGGCAGGCGGCCCAGAGAATCTTGCGGCCCTCCGAATGGCAGAACTGCGTGAAATCGCTTCCAGCAAGGGCATTCGCGGCATCTCCGCCATGCGCAAGCATGAGCTGATTGAGGCCATCAAGAATGGTGCCCCGGCTGCTGGTTCCGCGCCTGCTCGGAAATCCCGCGCGAAGAAGGCTGCGGCTGGGGCTGCGGATACCGGTTCCAAGGTGAAGGATGCCAAGGAATCGCCGTCGGAAAGCGCGGACAGGGATTCCAGCAAGAGCGCCGACAAGAGCGACAAGGGCAACGACAAGCGTGACGACGCCAACGCGGATGGTCGCGAGGAGATGTCCCGCTCTCAGCAGCGTCGAAATCGTCGTAACCGTGCTCGTCAGCGCGACCAGGAGAATCAGGACGATCGCAGTAACGATAGCCGCGACGATTCCGATAACGGCAACGACCGCGGTGAGCGTAACGACAATCGTAATGATCGCGGTGATCGCGGTGATCGTAAGGACAACCGCAATGATCGTAATGAACGCGGTGATCGCAACGACCGCAATAACCGCAACGATCGCAACAACCACGATCGAGACAACGACGATGACGGTCGTGGCAACCGCAACAACCGTCGTGGCCGCAACAACAATCGAAATAACGATCGCAACAACCATGACGATGAAGGTCGTGGCAACCGTAACCGCCGCAACCGTCGCAATCGCCGCGACCGTCGCGGACGCGATAACAACGGTGGGGGACACGGTGGTCAGGACGAGATCCGTGAGGATGACGTTCTTCAGCCGGTGGCTGGCATCGTCGATGTGCTAGATAACAAGACCGCATTCGTGCGCACGTCCGGCTACCTGCCGGGCTCTAACGATGTGCTGGTGTCCGCGCAAATGGTTCGTAAGTACGGCCTGCGCAAGGGCGATGCCGTCACGGGGCAGGTCCGCATGCCGCGCGAGAATGGCTCAGGCCAGGTCACTCATGGCAACGGCCGTAATCGTCGCAAGTACAACCCGCTGGTCAAGGTCGAAACCATAAACGGCCTCGATCTGGAGCAGGCAAAGCAGCGCCCGAACTTCGCTAAGCTCACTCCGCTGTACCCGAACCGTCGTCTGCGTCTGGAGACCGAGCAGAAGATCCTCACCACTCGCGTCATCGACCTGATTATGCCGATTGGTAAGGGGCAGCGTGCGCTCATCGTTTCGCCGCCAAAGGCTGGTAAGACCACGATCCTGCAGAACATCGCGAACGCTATCGCGACGAACAATCCCGAGTGCTACATGATGGTCGTGCTTGTCGACGAGCGCCCGGAGGAAGTCACCGACATGCAGCGTAGTGTCCGTGGCGAGGTCATTGCCTCCACCTTCGATCGCCCGCCGTCAGATCACACAGCAGTGGCCGAGTTGGCTATCGAGCGCGCAAAGCGTCTGGTGGAACAGGAGCAGGACGTCGTCGTACTGCTGGACTCCATTACCCGCCTTGGACGTGCGTACAACAACTCTTCGCCGGCATCGGGACGAATCCTCTCCGGTGGTGTGGACTCCAACGCTCTGTACCCACCGAAGCGCTTCTTGGGTGCTGCTCGAAACATCGAAGAAGGTGGCAGCCTCACCATCATCGCCACCGCGATGGTAGAGACCGGTTCCGCAGGTGACACCGTTATCTTCGAGGAGTTCAAGGGCACCGGTAACGCTGAGCTGAAGCTCGACCGTAAAATCTCCGAGCGCCGCGTGTTCCCGGCAGTGGATGTCAACCCGTCGGGTACTCGTAAGGATGAGCTGCTGCTCAGCACCGAGGAGGCGCGCATTATGCACAAGCTGCGTCGCATCCTCTCCGCGCTGGAGTCGCAGGCTGCTATCGACCTGCTGATTAAGCAGCTGAAGAAGACCCGAAATAACAAGGAATTCCTGATGCAGGTGGCTTCTTCTGCGCCAATGGCCGCCGACGTTGATGTGGATGACATGCTTTAGCTGGGGTTAGCCACAAGGGGCGGTGCCACAGTGCCAGCGGTGCGACAGCGCCACCCCGTCCGAAACCACAGCACCAACCAGCATTTCACCCATCACAATCTGAAGGAATATTCAATGGCTAATCAGGTTTCCGCAGTTGACGACATCCTCTCCGAGTATCACGGGCTCGAGGCTCAGCTGGCTGACCCCGAACTGCACAACGACCCGAAGGCTGCCCGTAAGGTCGGCAAGCGCTTCAATGAGTTGCAGCCGGTCATTCAGACTCACAAGAAGCTGACTGAAGTCCAGGATGACCTGGAGGCAGCGCGCGAGATGGCTTACGAGGACTCCGAGTTTGCAGCTGAGGCTGAGCGTCTCGCTGCCGAGGCAGAGGAGCTCGAGGAGAAGCTCGCTGACCTGCTGGCTCCGCGCGATCCGCACGACAGCGATGACATCGTGATGGAGCTCAAGTCCGGTGCCGGCGGTGAGGAGGCAGCGCTCTTCGCAGGTGAGCTCGCTCGCATGTACCAGCGCTATGCCGAAAAGCACGGCTTTACCACCGAGATCCTCGGCCTGTCCGAGTCTGATCTCGGCGGTGTGAAGGACATGACTATGTCCGTCCGAGCTAAGACTCCGTCCCGCGACGGTGCGTGGAGCGTGTTCAAGTTTGAAGGTGGCGTCCACCGCGTGCAGCGCGTTCCGGTCACCGAATCGCAGGGCCGTATTCAGACGTCCGCCGCTGGTGTTCTGGTTTACCCGGAGCCCGACGAGGTCGAAGACATCCAGATTGATGAGAAGGATCTGCGTGTCGACGTCTACCGCTCCTCCGGTAAGGGCGGTCAGGGTGTTAACACCACGGACTCCGCGGTTCGTCTGACGCACCTGCCGACTGGTTTGGTTGTTACCTGTCAGAAGGAACGCTCTCAGATTCAGAACAAGGCCCGCGCTATGCAGGTCCTTGCTGCTCGACTGCAGCAGATGAAGGAGGAGGAGATCGCCGAGGCCGCCTCTGACCAGCGTAAGTCTCAGGTGCGCAACATGGATCGCTCCGAGCGCATCCGCACTTATAACTTCCCGGAGAACCGCGTGTCCGATCACCGCATCGGTTACAAGGCTCATAACCTGGACTCGGTGCTGGGCGGCGACATGGATGACCTGCTCAAGGCCCTCCACGACGCGGAGCGCGCTGAGCGTCTTGAAGCCGAGTAGTCCCACGCCCGCAGAAAATAGCTCGCCGACGTTACCGGATTCCGTCCGTACTCTCGGCGAGCTGTTTCGCTATGCGCGTCGCACGCTTAACGACGCGGCGCTGGCTTCTCCGGATGCCGACGCACGGGCGCTATTTGCAGCCGCAGTCAATGCGGGACCGGCAGACATTATCTTCCGTGGAGACGAACCGTACACCGATGAGGCCGGTCGCAAGCATTTGGCAGAGATGCTGGCCCGCAGAGTGGCTCGTGAGCCACTGCAGCACATCATCGGTACAGCGCCGATGATGAGCCTGGAACTACAGGTTGGGCCCGGTGTTTTTGTGCCCCGGCCAGAGACGGAACTGCTTGCGCAGTGGGCAATCGATCGAGCCCGTGAACTGGTCGCAAGTGGCGTCGTCAAGCCGAAAATCGTTGACCTGTGTACCGGATCTGGGGCGCTGGCGTTGGCGATTGCCGACGCCGTACCCGAAGCGGACGTGGTGGCTGTAGAGCTCTCTGAGCGGGCACGGGCGTGGGCTGCGAAGAACATCGAGACGTATGGCAATGGGCGTGTGCACCTAGTTTCTGGCGATGTCACGGATGTTCAGCTGATTGATGATGGCGGTGAGCTCGCAGATTGGGTAGGCGAGACCGACATTGTTGTGTCCAACCCTCCATATGTGCCCGAAGACACGGAGGTTGACCCCGAGGTGAGAGCTGATCCGCACTCTGCGGTCTTTGGCGGCGATGATGGGCTAGATGTCATTCGACCTATGATTAACCTAGTGGATGCGCTGGTGCGGCCGGGTGGAGTCATCGGCATTGAGCACGATGACTCTTCGGGCAGTGATGTCAGTTCACTGCTGAAGGAAACCTGGGATTACGCTGATGTAGAGGTCCGCCGTGACTTTGCAGGCCGTGATCGTTTTACGGTGGGACGCAAGAATTGATCTTAAAAGCAAACTTTGAAGCAGGAGCAAAAATCTGATGAGCAGGATTATGGACTGCAGCACAGATGAAAACCGCGAACGCGCAATTGCAGCAGCAGTAGATGCTGTGAAGGCAGGACGGCTGGTCGTAATGCCTACCGATACCGTCTACGGCCTTGGCTGCGATGCCTTTGATAACCAGGCCGTTGCCTCCTTGCTGCGTGCTAAACACCGCGGCCCAGATATGCCGGTGCCGGTGCTGGTGGGTTCCTGGAGCACGATTGAGGGGCTCGTCCGCGAATACTCACCAGCTGCTCGCACGCTGGTGGAGGCTTTCTGGCCGGGTGGCCTTTCGCTGGTTGTGAACCAGGCGCCGAGCTTGCCGTGGAACCTTGGTGATACCGCGGGTACGGTCATGCTGCGCATGCCGCTGCACCCAATCGCCATCGAGATTCTGCGCCGAACCGGTCCGATGGCGGTATCCAGCGCGAACATCTCCGGCCAGGCACCGGCCACCAATGCCGTGCGTGCCAAGCAGATGCTCGGTGGGGAAGCGGCTGTCTACGTCGACGGCGGCGAAGCCACGATTGGGACCCCATCGACGATTGTCGATATCTCGACTCCGGTGCCGAGGATTCTGCGCGAAGGCGCTGTGTCGGCTGCGGCGGTTGCCGAGGTTTTGAGTACGACACCCGAGCGACTGCTGGGGCAGTAATCTTGGCTACCTAAAGTCTTTCCTGTTTAGTATCTGCAGCGATTGTGTGGGTGAGTAGTACCTAGTGGCGGACATGAGCTTATTGGCAGCCCAGTCGGGTGGGGCAGGTGTGCCCATCCGAGAGCTCGCCATGCTCGTTTTAGTTTCCGCTGCTGTCAGTTATTTGCTCACTGGAGTAGTGCGTTATGTGCTGGTTCGCTCGGGCTGGTTGGATGCGCCCCGCACGCGCGATGTCCACGATATTCCGAAGCCCAGGCTCGGAGGCGTGGCGATGTACTCCGGGGTGGTCGCAGCTATCGCCCTTGCCTCGGTGATGCCGGCTCTCACCCGTGGTTTTCCGCCCATGACTCCAGATATGAGGGCAGTTGTGGCGGCTGCGTCGCTATTGCTGATTGTCGGTATTTGGGATGATCTCTTTGACCTAGATGCCATCACTAAACTTATAGGGCAGGTTGCGGCGGCACTTTTGATGTCATTTATGGGTGTCAACTGGTATTTGCTCTATATCCCATTTAGTGGTGGTGCCACGCTTATTCTCGACCCAATCATGTCCACAGTCTTGACTGTTCTCTTTACTGTGGCGCTGATTAACGCCTTCAACTTTGTAGACGGCATCGATGGTCTCGCGGCGGGACTCGGTATGATTGCCGCGGCGGCAATCCTTGTCTATTCGATGGTCATGCTCCACGACCAAGGCGGCACCGTCTCTGCCTATCCACCCGCGATGATTTCCGCGTGTCTCCTTGGCGCTTGCCTGGGCTTCTTGCCGCACAACTTCGAGCCGGCACGCATTTTTATGGGTGATTCCGGCGCCATGATGATTGGCCTGCTTCTCGCAGCGGCATCGGTGTCGGCGTCGGGACGCATCGCGCCCTCCATGTACGGCACTGCCGACGTCATCGCCCTGATCTCACCGATTGTGGTCGTCATCGCCGCAATTAGTGTGCCAATGCTCGACTTGCTGCTGGCTGTTGTTCGCCGCGTTAGCCAGGGCAAGTCACCCTTCTCGCCGGACAAAATGCATATTCACCACCGACTACTGTCGATGGGACACAGTCACCGCCGCGTGGTATTGGTGCTCTACCTATGGGTGTCGGTCGTCGCGTACGCCGCCGTTGCCACCACCGTTTTCCCCTTCGAATTCGTTGCTCTCACCTTTGGGTTCCTGCTCATTGTTGCGGTTATCTTCACCCTCCGCCGTCGCAATGCGCTTGCCGACGACCGTTCAAGCGGAGCGCGTCCAAGACGGGGAAGTGGGGGCCGGCAGGTTATGGGACGTCGACGTGGACGCAGAAGGTACAATCTTCGACCGTGACTGAAAAAACAACTCCGGAGCCCGAGTCTAAATACGACGATTCGCGGCGACCGCTGCTGGCTGCTGCTCGCTCGGGCGCAATTGCGCTCGCTGTGATTACCGTGCTTTCGCTGCTGGTCTGGGGTGGAAAAAACGGTATGCCCGGCGTGTGGGGCGTACTCCTTGGCGCGGGCATTAGCGGAACCTTCGTATTGCTTACCGTTCTAGGCATCCTCTTTACTGCTCGAACTTCCCCGTCTGTCACGCTCGCTGTTGTGCTGGGGGGCTGGCTGTTGAAGATTGTGGTGCTAATTGGCGTCTTGGTCGTTATTAGAAATCTTGAGTTTTATGACAACATGACTTTCTTCGTCACTGTTGTACTTACGCTGATGGTGACGCTTGGCGCAGAAGTGTGGGGAATGTCGCAATCTAACCTCACTTATGTGCAACCAATGAAGGACGAATAGCTCGTTAATAACTTGTTGACCTGCTGAGAGGCTGTAATGCGCTTCTAAAACCGCAGGTAATAAGCAGATTGCCGAGTTTGTGCAGAAGATGCCACAAATAGAGGCCGAAACCCACAGAGGGTGTCGGCCTCTTTGTTGGTTTCGGGGTCGGAAACACGGGGGTGTACCGGGTGGGGAAAATGAGTCAGAACTGTTATCCTGAGTTTCGGGTAAGACGGCCTGTATCGAAATAACTATCATTTCCACAGGTACGGTCCCCGTGAGCGCCGTGCTGATGAGCGAATGGAATCCGCGGCGCGACACGTTAAATGACGTCCTTCGCACCGCTTGACAATAGTTCTAGCGGCCCAATCACGGGAGAGAACGCTGAGCGTTACAACACTTGCCGAGATGCGGGGTGAGTTTCACTCACCCAACTTGCAGGAGGAGTATTTCCCGGGTGAACAATTTGGCGACTTCATCTTAGGTGGCAGTGGCGACTGGTACGCCATGGATCGTCTGATGATTGTTCGTCTTTTGATGGCCGTGATCGTCGCCGTGTTCTTCGTCGTCGCAATGCGTCGTCCGAAGCTCGTGCCGACTGGTCTGCAGAACGTTGCGGAGTTGATGCTGGACTTCGTCCGCATCCACATCGCGGAGGAGATTCTGGGTAAGAAGGAGGGGCGTCGTTTCCTTCCGGTTCTGGCCACCATCTTCTTCCTTGTTATCTCGATGAATATTGCGGCTATTATTCCTGGCCTCAATATTTCGCCGAACGCCCGAATCGGTATGCCACTGGTTCTGGCCCTGTTCGCATACGTTGCCTTCATTTACGCAGGCTCGAAGAAGATGGGCTTCTTCAAGTTTGTGAAGTCGGCAGTTGTTATTCCGAACTTGCCACCGGTACTCCACCTCATCGTGGTGCCGATCGAGATTTTCTCCAACTTCGTTCTCCGCCCAGTTACGCTGACCATCCGTCTGATGGCCAACATGCTGGCGGGCCACATGGTTCTAGTCCTGCTTTTCGGTGCCACGAACTTCTTCTTCTGGCAGCTGAATGGTTGGACCGCCCTGTCCGGGTTGACCCTTGTCGCTGCGGTAGCATTCACGCTGTTCGAGATGCTGGTGATTTTCCTGCAGGCATACATCTTTGCCCTGCTGAGCGCCGTCTACATCGAACTGTCGCTGCACGCAGACGAGCACTAACCCATAACTAATGAGGCCGCACATTCGGCAACAAGGCCTCGCCAATTTAATAGCAAGACCCACTTGACCCACAAAGCCCCGGGCCTACTTAGAACAATCTTTAATCCGGGGCCATCCTTTAAGAAAGGGAACGGTTCATAATGAACGACGTCATCCTCTCCGCCCAGGACGCTGTCCAGGCTGTCGACACCAACGCTGGCCTGAAGACCATCGGTTACGGTCTGTCCACCCTGGGCCCGGGCCTCGGTATCGGTATCGTCGCCGGCAAGACCGTTGAGGGTATGGCACGCCAGCCTGAGATGGCCGGCCAGCTGCGTACCACCATGTTCCTGGGTATCGCCTTCACTGAGGCTCTCGCCCTGATCGGCCTGGTCGCAGGCTTCGTTTTCTAAGTCCGGACCTTCAAGCGGAGAACACGTAAACCATGACAGATTTCACCTTTTTGCTAGCGGCGGGTGACCTCCCGATGGGAGAGTCCGTTGACCCGTTGCTGCCAAAGACCTATGACATCGTCTGGTCCGTTGTCCCGCTGGTAGTTATCCTGGTTCTCTTCTGGAAGCTCGTTCTTCCGAAGTTCCAGGAGGTCCTGACCGAGCGGGAGGACCGGATTGAGGGCGGCATTGAGCGCGCTGAGGCTGCACAGGCCGAGGCGAAGGCCGCTCTGGAAAAGTACAACAGTCAGCTCGCAGAGGCCCGTACTGAAGCAGCAAAGATTCGCGACGAAGCCCGTGCACAGGGCCAGCGCATCATTGCAGACGCTACGACCAAGGCCAATGACGAGAGCGCACGAATCATCGAGTCCGGTGAAAAGCAGCTCGCTGCCCAGCGTGAGCAGGTAGTCGCAGAGCTGCGCAAGGAAATGGGCCAGAACTCCATCAATCTGGCTGAGCGCCTTCTGGGCGAGCAGCTCTCCGACGACGTTCGTAACTCGTCGACGATTGATAACTTCTTGTCCAACCTTGACACCGTGGCCCCGGCCGGAAAGTAGGCGACATGCACGCAGCAAGCCGCGAATCCCTGGCAGCCCTTAGCCAGCGACTGGACGCCGCTATCGGTGGCGACAATGTTGCTGTTACTCAGGCTGCTCAGACTGGTTCCGAGCTTTTCGACATCGTCGAGGTCCTGGACTCCGACCGCGGCCTGCGTGTCGCTGTCGCCGACACCTCGGCGACTGCGGAACAGCGTTCCGGCCTTGTCCGGAGCCTGTTCGCGGGCAAGGTATCTGAGACGACTCTTAACCTCGTCGTGGATGCTGCCGCGCAGGTATGGTCCACCCCGCGTGAAATGCGTGAGGGTTTGGTAGAGCTGGGCCGTCGCGCCCTCCTTCGCTCTGCCGAAGGCCAGGGACAGCTTGAGACTGTTGAGTCTGAGCTGTTCCAACTGGGACACATCCTGGCTGAGCAGTCGCAGCTTGAACAGCTGCTGGCCGACAAGGCCGCAACCCCCGAAGCCAAGCGTGGGCTCCTCGCCTCTGTGCTGTACGGCAAGGTCACTTCCGTGACCGAGACCCTGGCACTGCAGGCTGTTGGTCGCCCATCCAAGCGCCCCGCGGACGACATTGACTCCCTGTCCCGGCTAGCCGCCGGCCTGCGGAACCACGTCGTCGCTCGCGTGACCAGTGCCACGGCCGTCTCTGACGAGCAAGAGCGAGCACTGGCGGACAAGCTCGGCCGAGTCTACGGCAAGGCGATGTCCATCCACACCGTGATCGATAAGTCGATTCTCGGTGGACTGGTCATCCGGGTTGGCGACGAGGTCATCGACGGTAGCCTTTCAACAAAGCTTGAGAAGCTGCGCGTCGGCCTCGGCTGACGGATGGTTTAGACGATTAATCACTGGAAGAATATTACCGAGAGCAGGAAGAACATGGCGGAGCTGACGATCTCCTCCGACGAGATCCGTAGCGCGATTGCGAACTACACCTCGAGCTACTCCCCGGAGGCCTCCCGCGAGGAGGTTGGCGTTGTTATCAGTGCAGCTGATGGTATCGCCCAGGTTTCGGGAATGCCGTCGGTCATGACGAATGAGCTTCTGGAGTTCCCGGGCGGCGTTATTGGCGTCGCTCAGAACCTCGACACCGACAAGGTCGGCGTTGTGGTGCTGGGTAACTTCGAGTCGCTTAAAGAGGGTGACGAGGTAAAGCGGACGGGTGACGTCCTTTCGATTCCGGTCGGGGACAAGTTCCTCGGTCGCGTAATTAACCCCCTGGGCCAGCCGATTGACGGCCTGGGCGACATTGAGGCTGAAGAGGACCGCGTCCTCGAGCTGCAGGCACCGACCGTGCTGCAGCGTCAGCCGGTTGAAGAGCCGATGGCTACTGGTATTAAGGCCATCGACGCAATGACCCCAATTGGTCGTGGTCAGCGTCAGCTGATCATTGGTGACCGTAAGACCGGTAAGACCGCGGTCTGCCTGGACACCATTTTGAACCAGAAGGCTAACTGGGAGTCCGGTGACCCGAGCAAGCAGGTGCGATGCATCTACGTTGCTATCGGTCAGAAGGGCTCCACTATTGCTGGTGTGCGTCAGACCCTCGAGGAGCAGGGCGCACTCGAGTACACCACCATCGTTGCTGCCCCGGCGTCGGATGCCGCAGGCTTCAAGTGGCTTGCACCATTCGCAGGCGCCGCACTGGGTCAGCACTGGATGTACCAGGGCAAGCACGTCCTGGTCATCTACGATGATTTGACTAAGCAGGCAGAGGCCTACCGTGCCATCTCGCTGCTGCTGCGTCGCCCGCCGGGACGCGAAGCTTACCCGGGTGACGTCTTCTACCTCCACTCCCGTCTGCTGGAGCGTGCTGCGAAGCTCTCCGACGACATGGGTGCAGGCTCGCTGACCGCACTGCCGATCATCGAGACCAAGGCAAACGACGTGTCGGCCTTCATTCCGACCAACGTCATTTCCATTACCGACGGCCAGGTCTTCCTCGAGTCCGACCTGTTCAACCAGGGTGTCCGCCCGGCTATTAACGTCGGTGTGTCGGTTTCCCGTGTTGGTGGTGCCGCACAGACCAAGGGCATGAAGAAGGTTTCCGGTAACCTGCGTCTGGACCTCGCGTCCTACCGCGACCTGGAAGCATTCGCAATGTTCGCTTCCGACCTGGACGATGCCTCCAAGCGTCAGCTGGAGCGCGGTCAGCGTCTGGTTGAGCTGCTGAAGCAGAAGGAAAACCACCCGCAGCCGGTCGAGTACCAGATGACCTCCATCTACCTCGCTGGTGAGGGCGAATTCGACGATGTCCCGGTTGAGGATGTCCGTCGCTTCGAGGCCGAGCTGCTTGAGCACCTGCAGGACACTCAGCCTGCAGTCTTCGAGCAGATTGACGGCGGCGTTGCCTTCTCTGACGAGTCCAAGGCGGCTCTGAAGTCCGCTACCGCTAACTTCAAGAAGTCCTTCCAGACTTCTGAGGGCGCACCGCTGGCTTCCGAGGCCCCGGTCGAGGCACTCGACGAGGACGAGCTCAAGAAGCAGCAGATTACGGTCTCCCGCAAGACTGCCCAGAACTAGGCAGGTTGAGCTATTCAATGACCGTTTTCGCAATTGAAGGGAGGGAATAGGACATGGCGAATCTTCGTGAACTTCGAGCCCGAATCAAGTCGGTGAACTCGACCAAGAAGATCACCAAGGCCCAGGAGCTTATCGCAACCTCGCGCATCACCAAGGCGCAGCGTCGCGTGGCAGACTCCCAGCCGTACGCCGACGAAATCGAGAAGGTCATCGGACGTCTCGCATCGGCTTCGTCGTTGGATCACCCGATGCTCGTAGAGCGTGAGGGTAACCAGCGTGTTGCAGTCCTGGTTGTCACCAGTGACCGCGGCATGTGTGGCGGCTACAACCACAACGTCCTGAAGAAAGCTGCAGAGCTGCGTACCGCTCTGGAAGAGCAAGGGCATGAGGTCGTTCTCTACGTGACTGGCCGTAAGGGCACCGACTACTACGACTTCCGTGGTGTCGAGCTCGCCGGTACGTGGGAGGGCTTCTCCCAGGATCCGGACTACGCCGCAACCCACGACGTGCGTCGTCACCTCATTGATGGTTTCAACGCTACGGCCGAGGGCACTGCCAAGTACCGCGAAGGCCTGCGTGGCACCAACGGCGAGGCCGTTCAGGGCTTTGACCAGGTCCACGTTGTTTACACGGAATTCGTGTCCATGCTTTCTCAGATTCCGCGTGCACACCAGATGCTCCCGATTGAGCCTGTGTACGAGGATGTCGAGATTGCTCAGGGCGAGGACATGCTGTCCGATGGATCAGATGACCTCAAGCCGGACTATGAATTCGAGCCTGATGCAGACACCCTGTTGGCAGAGCTTCTGCCGCAGTACGTGTCCCGCACCCTGTTCGCAGTGATGCTCGAGGCCGCTGCCTCTGAGTCCGCTGCCCGTCGTAACGCTATGAAGTCTGCGACGGACAACGCTACCGAGCTGGTCAAGGACCTCTCGCGTGTTGCTAACCAGGCACGTCAGGCACAGATTACCCAGGAAATCACAGAAATCGTCGGTGGCGCCGGTGCGCTCGACGACAGCGGAGAAAGTGACTAGATATGAGCACAGCTCTAAGTGAGCAGAACACCACCACGGCTGTGGGCCGTGTTGTGCGTGTCATCGGTGCCGTCGTCGACGTGGAGTTCCCGCGTAACGAACTGCCGGCACTTTACAACGCGCTGACCGTGGAAGTTTCCCTTCCTTCGGTCGCCAAGACCATTGTCCTCGAGACTGCACAGCACCTCGGTGACAACATGGTTCGTACCATTGCTATGGCTCCGACCGACGGCCTGGTCCGCGGTGCAGAGGTCAAGGACACCGGTAAGCCGATTTCGGTTCCGGTTGGTGACGTCGTCAAGGGTCACGTCTTTAACGCAATGGGCGACTGCCTGGACGAGCCGGGCCTGGGTCGCGATGGTGAGCAGTGGGGCATCCACCGTGAGCCGCCGGCCTTCGACCAGCTCGAGGGTAAGACCGAGATTCTCGAAACCGGTATTAAGGTCATCGACCTGCTGACCCCGTACGTTAAGGGCGGCAAGATTGGTCTGTTCGGCGGTGCCGGTGTCGGTAAGACCGTTCTGATCCAGGAGATGATTACGCGTATTGCACGCGAGTTCTCCGGTACTTCGGTCTTCGCCGGTGTTGGTGAGCGTACCCGTGAGGGCACCGACCTCTTCCTGGAAATGGAAGAGATGGGCGTTCTCCAGGACACCGCCCTCGTCTTCGGCCAGATGGACGAGCCTCCGGGAGTCCGTATGCGCGTCGCGCTGTCGGGTCTGACCATGGCAGAGTACTTCCGCGATGTTCAGCACCAGGACGTGCTGCTCTTCATTGACAACATCTTCCGTTTCACCCAGGCCGGTTCTGAGGTTTCGACCCTGCTGGGTCGTATGCCTTCCGCCGTGGGCTACCAGCCGACCCTGGCTGACGAGATGGGTGTTCTGCAGGAGCGCATTACGTCCACCAAGGGCCGTTCGATTACCTCTCTGCAGGCCGTCTACGTGCCTGCCGATGACTACACCGACCCGGCTCCGGCAACGACCTTCGCCCACCTCGATGCAACCACCGAGCTCGACCGCTCAATTGCATCGAAGGGTATTTACCCGGCAGTGAACCCGCTGACTTCGACTTCTCGTATCCTCGAGCCGTCGATCGTCGGCGAGGAGCACTACCGCGTTGCCCAGCAGGTTATTAACATCCTGCAGAAGAACAAGGAACTCCAGGACATCATCGCCATCCTCGGTATGGACGAGCTGTCTGAGGAGGACAAGGTGACCGTGCAGCGTGCACGTCGTATCCAGCGATTCTTGGGTCAGAACTTCTTCGTTGCTGAGAAGTTCACGGGTCTGCCTGGTTCGTACGTCCCGCTGAAGGACACCATTGTTGCCTTCGACCGCATCTGCAAGGGTGACTTCGACAATTACCCGGAGATGGCCTTCGACGGCCTGGGTGGCCTCGACGATGTCGAGAAGAAGTACGCTGAAATGCAGAAGAAGTAAGGGGCATCCTCATGGCTGAAATCACCGCTGAACTGGTTGCTGTTGAGCGACCGCTCTGGAAGGGTAAGGCCACTTTGGTCTCTGCTCAGACCACCGAGGGTGAGATCGGCGTGCTGCCCGGACACCAGCCGTTGCTTGGCCAGCTGGTCAACAACGGTACGGTGACCATCAAGACCGCAGACGGCAAGGTTCTTGTCGCTTCGGTACAGGGTGGGTTCATTTCCGTGTCTACCTCGAAGGTTTCGATCCTCGCGGATAAGGCAATCTGGGCTGACGAGGTTAACCTCTCCGAGGCCGAGTCCAACCTGACTTCGGATGACCCTGCAGTAAAGGCACAGGCTGAGTCGGAGGTTCGCGCGGCTCGTCGCGCTTCCACCAAGTAGTCTGTTCGCCTGAACATCCGGTCGCACGACCGTATTCTTCCTGCTTCTTTAAACGGGGCGGGGAGCTCGCAAGAGAAATCTTGCGAGCTCCCCGCCCCGTTTTTCTTAGTTATTTTTCATGTCAGTGCAACAATCGGGTAGGGTTTGTAAAAAGCCTCTAATGCGCTTTTGGACCAAGGTTCGTCGTCTATTCACCCGGATGCGAGGCTGGCAGATAGTGTTTTCAAGCGTAACCATGATGTCAATGATGCTCATGATTATCGGTGCGATGTTAATCGTCGGCGGGGCGCTTGCCCTGTGGCGTTTTGCTAGCCTGCATGCAAAAGGTACCCCTGTTATCGCTCGTCGTCTTCCTGCCGGTGATGGCAGTCACTGGCGCCATGGAGTCATGGTTTATTCAGAGTCGACGTTGAAGATGTACAAGCTACGTTCGCTGCGTCCTGGCTGTGATGCCGAATTTGCCCGTCACGATGTCACTATTGTGGATCGCCGAAATCCGACTGACATCGAGGCGGGTTTTTTCGCGCCCGGGCTTCGGGTAGTCAGGATTAAATCGGGGAAAAATACCGAATGGGAGTTTGCCGTGGACTCGTCCTCGGACACCGCGCTGGTGGCGTGGGTGGAGTCGAAGCCGTCGTCACGCCAGACTCGTGAGTTTCCTACAGATATTGAGCGACGTTTTCGTTCGGCTTATAACCGCGGCCGGGGAAGCCAGTACTAGGCTGCGACGGCAGGTTATTGCGAAGCCTCTAGTGGGTATTGTTTTCTCCCGCGCGGCAGTCACGTTAGGGTAGGGGAATGCGCCTTGTGATTGCTGAATGCACCGTCGACTATGTCGGTCGCTTGAATGCCCATCTGCCTCATGCTCCGCGCTTGCTGTTGGTGAAAGCTGATGGGTCTGTCTCTGTGCATGCCGACGACCGTGCATATAAGCCCCTGAACTGGATGACACCGCCGTGCACGCTGACGGAGAAGGATATTCTCGACGAGTCGGGTGAGGACACTGGTGAAAAGCTTTGGGTCGTTGAGAACAAGAAGGGCGAGCAGCTTCGTATCACTATCGGCAAGGTGTTAGCTGATAGCACCTACGAGCTGGGAGAGGATCCCGGCCTGGAGAAGGATGGTGTAGAAGCGCATCTACAGGAGCTGCTTGCAGATCAGTTCACAACTTTTGGCGAGGGCTACACCCTGATTCGGCGCGAATACCCAACCGCGATTGGGCCGGTGGATCTGCTTGGCCGCGATGAAAACGGAGCCACTGTAGCAGTGGAGGTTAAGCGTCGGGGTGGTATCGATGGTGTCGAGCAGCTAACCCGTTACTTGGAGATGCTGAACCGCGATGAGCTGCTGGCACCGGTAGAGGGGATTTTTGCTGCCCAGGAGATTAAGCCACAGGCCAAGACTCTGGCAGAGGACCGTGGTATTCGCTGTGTGACCGTGGATTACGACGCGCTGCGTGGCCTGGAGTCCAACGAATTGCGGTTGTTTTAGTCATGCCTAGGCGAAACCACAAGCGGCGCGGCAATCAACGGGGTAATCAACGCGGCAGGCGTAATAACCAAGGCCAGAATCGCGGCAGCCTGCCCGCATTTGGCAGTTCTTTTCAAAACACTCGCACTGAATCCGGGCCTGCCGGTTGGCAGGACGTGGACTTTGCGGTGCGTAACATCAGCGCTGGCCAGTCCAATAAGATTTATCGCTGTCCGGGGTGCGACCAGGAAATCATGCCTGGGACCTCTCACATTGTGGCATGGCCACAGGATTATGGTGCCGGCGCCGATGACCGGCGCCATTGGCACACTAACTGCTGGCGCAACAGAGCTCACCGCACTATCACGCGCCGCTGGGGATAGATTTACTTTGCCGGCTCAACGAGCTCCAGCAGGACGCCACCGGCATCCTTCGGGTGGATGAAGTTGATGCGCGAACCTGCGGTGCCAATCTTCGGCTCCGGGTAGAGCACGCGGGTGCCCTGCTCCTTCAGATGTGCCATCAGAGCCTCCAAATCAGTGACGCGAACTGCGTACTGCTGGATTCCCGGCCCCTTCTTGTCCAGGTACTTTGCAATGGTGGACTGGTCATTCAGCGGCGCGAGAATCTGAACCAGAGTGCCACCTTCAACCTTGTCGGCCGGGCCGACCATGGCCTCGTGGACGCCCTGCTCTTCATTGACCTCATCGTGGTAGTTGATGAACCCCAGGTTTGCGCGGTACCACTCAATAGCGGCATCAAAATCTGGGACCGCGACGCCGACGTGATCAACAGCGACTACGTACTTATGGGGAACGGGAATCTGTGTCTCACTCATAGTTTCCAGAGTACTCGCTATTATCGGCGCCATGATTGTCGCATTTTCTGTTGCCCCCACTTTCTCCGATCCTGAGCAGGGAATGGCTGAGGCCGTTGCTGAAGCCGTACGTGTTGTGCGCGAATCTGGCCTGCCCAACGAAACTAATGCCATGTTCACCCTTGTTGAAGGCGAGTGGGATGAGGTCATGGACGTGGTTAAGCGAGCCACGGAAGCAGTCAGCCGTGTCAGTCCGCGCACTTCTCTCGTCATCAAAGCGGACATTCGCAACGGGTACACCGGGCAGCTGCGTGCGAAAGTCGATGCGGTGGAGGATGCGCTAAAAGCTACCGACTAGTCTCTTGTTCGGCTTGGACACGTAGGCTCTACATAGGTCTTTACATAGGCTTTACGACGACACTGGAGAGGAACCCTTTTACGATGCCAGCTGGACATGGTCACGCACATGGCCATTCGCATGGTCACTCGCATGGAGCACACGGTCACCGCGAGTGCTCGACCCCGCCACCACCGCCCGGTACGGTTGATTTGGAGCAGCTCCACCAGCGCGCCGAAGCCGAACGTAAGCGCCGAGAGGAAATCGAGCGGGCAACCAGTGATCAGGGAGACGGGCTTCCTCCTGTGGTGGAGATTGCCCCGCAGACCCTTGAGGCAGAAGTCGTTCTGCGCTCGGAGCAGGTACCGGTAATTGTCTTAATCGGCATGGCGGGAGCAGCTGATTCGCTACGTCTTCGGGCTGAGCTAGAAGGCATGGCCCGTGAGGCCAATTTGAACTGGATTCTGGCGTGGGCGGATGCTGAGGAGCATCCGCAGCTGGCCCAGGCATTCGGTGTGCAGGCAGTGCCGACAGTCACGGCCGTGGCTATGGGCAGTCCCATTGGCATGTTTGTAGGCGAGAAAACCAGGGATTGGCTGGAGCAGTGGCTGGCGCAGGTTATGGAGGCCACTCGGGGGCGTCTCAAGGGGTTGCCGGCGGGAACTCGTATGGCTGGGGAGGGCAGCGAGCCGGAGGCTCCCGAGCCGACTGACTTCTTCGGCAATCCCGTACCCACCGATGACCCGCGTTTGGAGCAGGCCGAAGAGTTGCTCGAGGAGGGCAATTTCGACGGGGCGTTGGAGTTGTATGACGCTATGCTGCAGTCCGAGCCCGCAAATCAGGTTCTGAAGCGCGCTCACGCGAATGTGTCCTTCTTCGCCCGCGCTGCCAAAATTGATCGCAGTGCAGATCCAATGGCAAAAGCCGACGCAGCGCCGAAGGACGTCGCGCTCGCCCTCGATGCCGCGGATGTCACGATGCTTGTCGACGACCCAGCGAAGGCGCTCGATCGTTTGTTGAAGTTGCTCCCGCAGGTGTTTGGCGATGACCGTGAGACCATCAAGTCGCGTCTACTAGAGCTGCTTGTGCTATTCGATACCACGGATCCAGTGGCATTGGATGCGCGCCGGAGGATGGCTAGCGCACTGTACTAGGAGCACTGTACTAGGAGCCTTGAAAGCGCAGGCTCCTAGCTAGAAGCGTCGGTGTACGGCCAGGCATCCGGAGCCATGAAGTAGTAGACGCTGCCCATTACAGCGGCCATAAACGCCATCAGCAACAGGAAAAGCGTTGCTTTCATTGCCACATGGCGCTGCGCATACCAGGCGTAAAAGGCGTCCAATTTTGCTGCCAACCAGATGTTCAGGCGACGTGTCGGTGGGTGGACCAACGAGAGAATTCCCAGTGCAACAAAGATGCAGAGCCATCCGGGGGCAGGAGTTGGCAAAATGATAATGCCAACAATGAGCAGTGCGAAGCCTGCGACGAGAAGAACTGGGGAGAGCACCGGTCCGTACCAGGTGTTACGCATATGGGCATGGCGAATCTGCATGCGGTCCATCAAGCGATGTACCTTTTCTTCCATTGCGATTCACTTCCTCCGATTTTCGGTGCCGTGTAGTACTCCTAGCAGCGGTCTCAAAACAAGGCATCGTTGACACAACAAACATCAAATGTGCAGTTCAACTGCCTGGGTGCACCGTTGGACATTGACTATTTTTAATCATGTCTATATTTAATCCATTGTTGCACAAAAGTTGCGCCCCAGTGCAACGAGATTTTTCGGAAGGTGGTAATCTTCCAACAGTTCATAGTGGTTTACAGCAGTTACCACTGCCTTTCATCCGCCTATTCACCTCAGACAGTTCATACTGCGCTAGGTGCCTTTGGTCTTCAGTTTTCTGCAGCCAGGAGTTTTGCATGCGACTTCGCCCCAAAGTCCTTCGCGCTACTTCCGCCTCGGTCCTTGTTGCGCTTTCGGCCTCGACTCTGTTGGTGGGATGCACCATCGATGGCTCAAACGCCACCGGGGCCAAGGCCACCATTGCTGCCGCAAAGCCAAAAGCTCCAGATAACGGTTGGGATGCTTCCGAGGAAGTCGCCTGGTCTGATGCCCAGGACGCCCTCGATACCGCAGCTAAGAATTTCTCCGACAACTATGGCATCGAATTGGGCGCCTATTTGCGCGTCATTGACGGTCCGTACAAGGGGCTCACGGCGTCGGTAGGCGAGGACACGAAGGAGTACTCCGCATCGACCATTAAGGCTCCGTTGGTGGTTACTGCGCTGAAGAAATTTGGCGATGAGCTAGACAAGACGGTGACGGTCGATTGGGGCAACGGTGTTGGCGGAAGCGTGATTGGTCCTGGTCAATACACGCTCGACGGGCTGTTGCAATACGTGATGCGGTATTCGGACAACACCGCGGCGAATGGGTTGATTGACGCTGTCGGTGGTTTCGACGAGGTCAATAAAACCATCAAGGAAGCCGGTGTTGATGACAAGCGCTACCACCTGGGCAACAAGTTCAACATCCCCAATCCCAGCGGTGATCGGTCCTGGTTTACTCCCTCTCAGGCTGCGCTGTTCATGGCACGTCTCCAGGAAGTGGCCGATGGCACCTCAAAGCACAACTTCATTACCAAGGACACGGCACAAACTGCATTGACCTACCTCACCTACGGTGGTTCGCAGAAGTTTGTGATGTACGTCGGATCCGCGGTACAGAAGACCGGTGACACTGCCGAGGGCGTTAATGACCACGGTATTTTGTACACCGCGGCCGGACCTATCGCTTACGCAATTACGACGCGCTTTGATGGGGTGCCGCTCAATGAGCTTACCGACGGCCTGCTCGGCCAGCTGGGTTCCCAAATCGCCCCGCTTCTGCCGGATTACAATCGCCTTGGTAAGGATGGAAAGCCACTGACTGCCAAGCAGGCTGCAACGTGGAGCGCGGATGAGGATGGCGACGGCATTCCGGATCGCATCGGAACCGACAGCATGGATGGATCCGCGTACACCGATGATTCAGATTCTGCGAATTACAACGAATCTTTGGAACCTGACTGGTTCAATCCGTTCCGAGGATAGGACCTGGATACGCTCCCCAAAACAAAATTGCCCGTGGGTCAGGTTTTCAGGCCGAAACTCAGGTCACTGAAAACCGTGCAACACGGGCAATTCCTATGCGATTGTCTTCTATTCGGGTGGATTCGGGATTAGCCCTGCCACTTCAGCCAAACGGCGGTGTTGGCCGGCAGTACCAAATCAATCGAGTGAGCCTGGCCGTTCCAACCGTGCTCGACCGCGGTTACCGTACCGTTTTCACCGTAGCCGGAGCCCTCGTAACGTGATGCATTTGTGTTCAGAATCTCCGTCCATTGACCACCGCGCGGTACGCCAATCTTGTAGATTTCCTGCGTGGTTCCCGACAGGTTATAGACGCAGGCGACGACCGAGCCATCGGTGCCGTAACGGACAAAGGACACAACATTGTTTGTGGAATCATCCGCGTTAATCCACTGGAATCCCTCTGGGCGGTCATCCTGGGTGTAGAACGCCGGGTTTTCCTTGTAGATGGCGTTGATGTCCTTAACCAGAAGCTGAATGCCGCGGTGGAATTCGCCGCCCCAACCTTCGAGGTTGTCCCAAGCCACGGACTCATCGTGGTTCCACTCGTGGTTCTGGCCAAGATCCTGACCCTGGAATAGAAGCTGCTTGCCCGGGTGCGCCCACATGAAGGTCAGGAAAGTACGTAGGCCTGCGGCCTTATCCCAGTCACCGCCCGGCATGCGCTCCCACAGCGAGCCCTTGCCGTGCACGACCTCGTCGTGGCTAATCGGCAGAATGAACTCTTCCGAGTAAGCGTAGACCATAGCGAAGGTGAGCTCATGGTGGTGGTAGGAGCGGTAAATCGGCTCCTTGCTGAAGTACTCCAGCGTGTCATTCATCCAGCCCATGTTCCACTTCATAGAGAAGCCCAAGCCACCGTGTTCGGTAGGTGCGGTCACACCCGGCCAGGAAGTAGATTCTTCGGCCACGGTGAGGAAGCCCGGGTTGTGCTTGTGTACAGTGGCGTTGAATTCCTGCAGGAACTGAACAGCATCGAGGTTTTCACGGCCACCGTACTGGTTCGGCAGCCACTCGCCTTCATTGCGGGAGTAGTCCAGGTACAGCATGGAAGCCACTGCGTCGACGCGCAGACCGTCGATGTGGAACTCTTCCGCCCAGTACAGTGCGTTGGCATAGAGGAAGTTGCGTACCTCGTTGCGGCCGAAGTCGAAAACGTAGGTGCCCCAGTCGCGCTGCTCGCCGCGGCGCCAGTCCGGGTGCTCGTAGCAAGCCGTGCCATCGAAGCGGGCAAGTGCGAACTCGTCCTTCGGGAAGTGCCCCGGAACCCAGTCCATGATGACACCGATGCCAGCGGCGTGGAAGGCATCAACAAGACCGCGGAACTGATCTGGGGTGCCGTAGCGGCTGGTCGGAGCGTAGTAGCCGGAAACCTGATAACCCCAGGAACCGGTGAACGGGTGCTCACATACTGGCATGAATTCCACATGGGTGTAGCCCATGTCGACCACGTAGCGCACCAGCTTCTCCGCCATAACCTCGTAGCTCAGGCCCTGTTTCCAGGAACCCAAGTGGACCTCGTAGATAGAGATGGGCTCTTCGGCCCAGTCTGTGTTAGCGCGCTTTTCCATCCACGCTTGGTCGCCCCAGGTGTAGTCGGAGGTCGCAACGATCGATCCGGTAGCTGGTGGCAGTTCCGCAGCACGCGCCATCGGGTCGGCCTTATCGCGGCGCTGTCCCTCCGGTGTTGTGATGGCGAACTTGTAGACATCGCCCTCACCAACACCCGGGATGAACAGTTCCCAGATACCTGCGCCACCCATAGAGCGCATTGGGTACTGCGCACCGTTCCACATACAGAAGTCACCGACCACGGCGACGCCGCGTGCGTTCGGAGCCCAGACCGTAAACGAGGTGCCTTCGACCGTACCCAGCTCGGTGTCGTAACTGCGAAGGTGAGCACCGAGGACCTTCCACAGTTCCTCATGACGTCCCTCGCCGATTAGGTGCAGGTCACCAGCGCCAATAGTGGGGAGGAAACGGTAGCCGTCGGCACGCTCTACGGTTTCGCCGGAGTCCCACGTAATACGCAGGCGGTAGTCGAAGTCATCGCCGCCTGGGACGAGGGCGGTAAAGAAACCGTCGCCCAGGTTTTCCGCCTCAAATTCGCCGCGAGTGCTGACGATAGTAACTGTCTGAGCGCCGAAGACCCTCGTGCGAATTACCGTGTCACCGTCCACGACGTGTGCGCCGTAGATGCTGTGCGGATCGTGATGGGTGCAGTAGCGCAGGCGATCCATATCGCCGGAATCAATTGCGAGGCGGGGATCTGTGTGGGCTCCCATGGAAGGTCCTTCCGAAGCGTTTCTAGGTAGGTGAATGTGAAGTTGTTGAGTTCAGTGCTAAAGAAATAGAGGGAGGTAGGGGACAGTGGGCTGCTAACTCACCTGCCAGCCTAACGACGAATCGTTGCGACAGTGGCCAGGTCAGCGGCCCACTAACCCCGAAAGTTCCCAGCAAGCGTTTTAGCCCTCGTAGTCGGGGACGTTGCGCCAAGCCAACTTGTGGCGGAGCTTGACATCGATTTCCGGCAGCTTGATGATGTGCGCGACGTTTTCCCACGGTGCCAGGCGGACGTAGTTGTCCTTGCCCCAGTTGAACTGGTTGCCGGTAATCAGGTCAGTGACATCCATGCGGTCGTGGTTGCGGAGCCCAATGCGATCCATGTCGAGGTGCACGGTAGCTTCCTGGGCATTCCATGGATCGAGGTTGAGAACAACGAGGATGGCATCGCCGGTGACCGGATCGTGCTTCGAGTAAGCCAGCAGGTTGTCATTGTCGATGTCGTGGAAGTGCAGGTTGCGCAGCTGCTGCAGAGCCGGGTGCTCCCGGCGAATCTTGTTCAGCGTGGCAATGAACGGTTCCAGCGAGTTGCCGGTCGCCAGTGCCTGGTCGTAGTCGCGGCTGCGGAGCTGGTACTTCTCGCTGTCGAGGTACTCCTCGGAGCCCTCCTTGACCGGGACATTTTCAAACAGCTCGAAGCCGGAGTACATGCCCCACAGCGGAGAAAGGGTTGAAGCCAGCGCGGCGCGGATAGCGAAGGCGCCACGGCCGCCCTTGACCAGGAAATCATGCAGAATATCTGGGGTATTAACCCATAGGGATGGGCGAGCGATGTCCGCATGGCGGGTAATCTCCTCGCCGAATTCGGTCAGCTCTTCCTTCGTAGTCTTCCACGGGAAGTAGATGTAGGACTGAGTGAAGCCAGCTTTGGCCAGGCCGTAGAGACGGGCCGGGGCAGTGAAGGCCTCGGCGAGGAAGATGACCTCCGGGTTGGTTTCGTGAACCGTTTCAATCAGCCATTCCCAGAAGTTGCCCGGCTTGGTGTGGGGGTTGTCCACGCGGAAGACCTTGACTCCACGCTTGACCCAAAACTTCACTACACGCAGAACCTCTGCGTACAGGCCCTTGGCATCGTTGTCGAAGTTCAGCGGGTAGATGTCCTGGTACTTCTTCGGCGGATTCTCGGCGTAGGCAATGGTGCCGTCCGGCAGCACAGTGAACCACTCCGGGTGAGCCTTAGCCCACGGGTGGTCCGGTGCACACTGCAGCGCTAGGTCGATAGCGACCTCTAGATCGCGCTCCTTAGCAGCCTTGATGAACTCCTTGAAGTCCTTTTCGTCACCGAGGCTCGGGTGGATGGCGTCGTGGCCACCTTCTGCGGAGCCGATAGCCCACGGAGAACCGACATCGCCCGGTTCCGGGGTCAGGGTGTTGTTGCGACCCTTGCGGTTGATTTCACCGATTGGATGAATCGGTGGCAGATAGACCGTGTCGAAGCCCATGCGCTGTGCGCGATCAAGCTGTGCAACCGCGGTCTTGAACGTGCCGTGCAGCAGCTCGCCGTTTTCGCCGTAACCACCGTTAGAACGGGGGAAGAACTCGTACCAAGAGGAGTACAGGGCTTCGCGGCGGTCAACCTTGATTTTGCGGGTTTTTCCGCGGGTCAATAGGTCGCGTACCGGGTGCGCCTGCAAAATGGCGCGGGTCTCGTCGGAAAGCGCGGCTGCGATGCGGGCGCGAAGATCGCCGTCGCCGCGCAGACCTGCGGCGATGGAACGTAGGTGGTTGCGGTGGATAGCAGCGGCACCAGCGGCGGCGCGGTCGAAGAGAGCGGCACCAATTTCTAGATCATTAGAAAGCTCAGCTTCGCTCTGACCGGCCTCGAACTTCTTGGTGATAGCGTTGCGCCATGTTGCCATCGGGTCTGACCAGGCATCAATGCGAATGGTCCACAGTCCGGGGACGTCTGGGACGAAGGTGGCATTGACCTGATTTAGATCGTGGTCAGAAAAGTGCATTGGAATGCGCTGTGAGCGGGAAGCAAAAGCTGATTCCTTCGGCCCCTTAACGTTGAGCGTAGCGTTCATCGCGTCGTGGCCTTCTCGCCAAATGACGGCGAAGGTTGGGACGACTTCACCCACTACGGCCTTCGATGGAGTTGCACCACCGTTGATTTGAGGACGGATGTCATCAATACCGATTCGACCAGTCATAAAAGACGTTCTCCTAATTGTCGGCGAGCTAGGTGAAAATCGAAGCAAAAGCCATCTCGAGTGAACTCGATTTGCTCTCTACCGAGGATAGTTGAGAATGTCCGAGCGCACATTTGGGCAAAGTTAGGGCACCATGGATGTGTGGCTGAATTGGAAGAAGACTTTAACGAAGATCTGTTAATCGACTTTCGCGACGTACACCTCATCCGTGGTGGCCGTACGCTGGTCGGGCCGGTGGATTGGCAAGTAGAACTTGACGAGCGCTGGGTCATCATGGGGCCGAACGGTGCAGGCAAGACTTCTTTAATGCGCATTGCCGCAGCGGAGGAGTTCCCGTCTTCAGGGGTGGCCCATGTGATGGGAGAGCAGATTGGTCGCACCGACATGCGTGATTTGCGCACCATGATCGGTTTGACGTCGTCGTCGATTGCTCACCGCATACCCAATGATGAAAAGGTCGCGGACCTTGTTATTTCCGCCAGTTACTCCGTCTTGGGCCGCTGGCGTGAGACCTATGAAGAGATGGATTTCGAACAGCTCTCCGAGATTCTCGAGCGCATGGGAGCTGAGCATCTTGCCGACCGCACCTGGGGAACTCTCAGTGAGGGAGAGCGAAAGCGCGTGCTCATCGCACGAGCCATGATGGTCAACCCTGAATTGCTGCTTCTCGACGAGCCGGGCGCTGGGCTCGACCTGGGCGGTCGTGAAGACCTGGTCGGTTACTTAGGCGAACTCGCGCTCGACCCGGATGCGCCGGCGATGGTGATGATTACGCACCACCCGGAAGAGATTCCGTACGGCTTCACCCATGCGATGCTCCTTGACGAAGGCAATGTCATTGCACAGGGGCTTATTGACGACGTCCTGACCAGTGAGAACCTGACCAAGGCTTTCCACCAGGAAATCGTCGTCGATCGCATCGATGATCGCTACTTTGCGCGCCGGGCACGGCCTGCTGGAAAGCACCGGAAGAAGTAGACGCTCATGGCGGTTCCGACACCTGAAACTCCGAATACGCCCGCGTCGCCGAAACTGGCAGCGACTGTATTGCTGCTCCGTGACACCCACTGCGGGCTCGAGGTCTACGTTCAAGAACGTGTATCCTCAATGCGCTTTGCGGCCAATATGACCGTGTTTCCCGGCGGTGGAGTAGACCGACGTGATTTCCCCGCTGTCGCGAATGAGGGCATGACCGTGACTGAGCCGTCGGAAGCCGCCCCCGAGTCGCGGATTGCACAGGCTTTTAACGTCGACCGCGCGCGGGCGCACGCGCTCACCTGCGCGGCCGTGCGTGAGACCTTTGAGGAAACAGGCACTCTGTTGGTTCGCGATGCTGGCGGTGAGATTGTCGCAGATGGCCACTGCTTCCACCGTCAGCGACGACAGTTGGAAGCCCACGAGTTGTCATTGACGGATTTCCTTAGCAATGAAAATCTGGTGCTCGATGCCGAACTCGTCAGTCCTTGGGCTAACTGGGTGACACCCGAGTCCAACCCCATTCGCTACGACACCTATTTCTTCCTCGCCGCGCTTCCCGACGGTCAAAGGGCCGACGGTGACACCTCTGAGGCGTCATCTTCGGGTTGGTTCCGCCCGACTACGATTTTGGATGGATGGCGCCGTGGGTTACTTGGCCTCATGCCTCCGACCTGGGCGCAACTGACTCGCTTGGACGGTGTCAGTACTGTGGCGGAGGCTCTCGAGGCAGCTAGAAACACTCCGGTGCGACGCACCAGTAGTGACTTCCTCGGGGAACCTTTTATGGATGAGTACTTTGCCGTTGCCACCCACATGGGGCATTTGCGAAAAGGTATGAACCGTTAATCGACTACTCAACCCCGCTAATCGGCTAACCCCTAATTGGAAGGAGATAACGAGTGTCCCTGTCCGCTGCAGAGGTGGCCGCTGTTGCGGCTCACCCGGAGTGGCTAGATGAGGCCGACCAACTCGCGCTTACTAAAAAGTCTCTGATTGCAGACTCCGCGCATCTACGCGGGCACTGTGGCGAGTTTGGTCGCGCGGTCATTGAAGTCGCAACAGCTCGGCGTTCGGCGGTCAGCAAACTGCCAGGGGACTGGATTTTCTCTTCCGAAGCAGCGCAACAGGCCACGCCCTTTGTCGTCGCGCTGGCTCGCGCTCGTAGGCTTTCGCATCTCGGTGTCGAAGCAGTGGCCGATGTGACCTGCTCCATTGGTACTGAAGTGGCAGCGATTGACCACGAGGGTCTGACCGTTGTCGGGTCTGATCTCGACCTTGCACGGCTGGACATGGCGCGGCATAACGTCGGCAAGAACATCTTCGCGCAGGCCGATGCTTTGCAACCGGCCTTTGACGTACCTGTCATTGTCGCTGACCCTGCACGCCGTTCCGGTGGGCGTAGGATCACCAACCCGGAGGATTTGCTCCCGTCGCTGCCGGCGCTCATAGCCGCCTGGCCAGATAGAGAACTAGCTATCAAATGCGCGCCGGGGCTCGACTTCAGCGAGTGGAGCGGGGAAGTAGCTGTCACTTCGGTTGACGGTGCGGTCAAGGAGGCGTGTCTATATACGCCGGGGCTGGTCAGAGTTACCGAGGGGCAATCCGTAACGCGGTCGGCGATGGTTGTCCAGACCGTCGATAAGCACAGGCCGTTAGAGTTGTCGGCGGTGAACGTGCAGACATACGACGACACCATGCCTGACGACATCGACGTACGGGCGGCCGGTCGGTACATCATTGACCCGGACGGAGCAATCGTGCGCGCCGGGCTGGTGCGGCATTTTGCGGCGGCACATGGGCTGTGGCAGCTCGATGAACGGATTGCGCATCTTAGCGGTGATGCGTTGCCACAGGGCATTGCCGGGTTTGAAGTTATTGAGCAAGTGAGCTTGAAGCAGGTTCGCAAGGCGCTGGCGGCGTTGGATTGCGGGACGGCGGAGATTCTCGTGCGCGGTGTGGATGTGAACCCTGACGTGTTGCGCAAGCAGTGGAAGCTGAAAGGTGCCAGGGCATTGGCGGTGGTGATCACGCGTATTGGGCGGAGCGCGACGGCGTTTATCTGTGAGCCTCGAGAGGTCGGTTAAGGACCGCGTTACGACGGAAAATTGGTGGGGGTAGCCTGTTGGGGATCGGTGTTTGCTGTTGGCGAATACCACGGAGACAACTGCGATCGGTTGCGTATTATTAACCTCTGACATGCGGAAATGACATGTTAGCGGGTGGGGTGGGCTCGTGGCGTGAGAAAAAATTTAAAAAAATAACGACATTGTTATCTGGATCACCTTCGCATTCCCGACAGGTTCTGTTATCTTCAACACAGACGACCTAGAGCGTGGCCTGGTTCACTTTATTGTGAGGTGGCTTGCGAAGTAAGGTCAGATAAACGTTCACCAGTAATCAACCAGTAAGGACGACAGAAAAATGCCGAACATTGTGGTTCTGGTCAAGCAGGTTCCGGACACCTGGTCCGAGCGTAAGCTCACCGACGACAAGTTTGTCCTCGATCGTGAGTCTGCAGACGCAGTTCTCGACGAAATTAATGAGAACGCTGTTGAGGCTGCCCTGCAGCTGAAGGAAGAACACGGCGGTAACGTTACCGTCGCAACTGTTGGCCCGGATCGTGCCATCGAGGCACTGCGCAAGGCTCTGTCCATGGGTGCTGACGACGCCGTCATTCTTTCGGACGACGCACTTGAGGGCTCTGACGCAGTCCAGACTGCATGGGCTCTGTCCAATATCATTGACACCCTCGAGGATGTTGACCTCATCATCACCGGTAACGCCTCCACTGACGGCGGCACCGGTTCCGTCCCGGCTGTCCTCGGTGTCTACCGCGACCTCCCGGTTCTGACTCACCTGCGCTCTGTGGCTATCGAGGGTGACTCCATCACAGGTGAGCGCGAGGTTGAAGACGGCATCTACCAGCTCAAGGCATCCCTGCCGGCAGTCGTCTCCGTCACTGAGAAGGCAAACAGCCCGCGCTTCGCATCCTTCAAGGGCATCATGGCCGCTAAGAAGAAGCCGGTCACCGAGCTGACCCTGGACGATGTTGCTGCTGAGGCAGAGCAGGTTGGTCTCGAAAACGCTGCTACCGGTGTCACTGGCTCCACTCCGAAGCCTGCTAAGACCGCTGGTGAGCGCATTAACGATGAGGGAGACGGCGGCGCCAAGCTGGCCGAGTACCTCAAGGCCCAGAAGTTCATCTAAGGCGCTTGACGCGAATAGAAGACAAATAGAGATACAAGTAGGAGAAAGATCACTATGACCGACGTCCTCGTTCTCGTCGAGCACGCAAATGGCGAGCTGAAGAACACCACCGCTGAACTGCTGACTGCTGCTTCCGCATTCGGCACCCCGGCCGCAGTTGTCGTGGGCACCCCGGGTACCGCTGCTGGCTTTGCAGAGACCCTGGCTTCCTACGGCGCTGGCGAGATTCTCGCTGCTGAGTCGGACGATGCCGCTAAGTACCTGATCACCCCTGAGGTTGACGTTCTCGTCGGCCTGGCCTCCGAGCGTGAGGTTCCGGTGCTGGTTTCCGCTTCCGCAACCGGCAAGGAAATCGCTGGCCGCGTTGCAGCACTGACCGGTTCCGGTCTGCTGTCCGACGTTGTTGCCATCAACGACGACGCTTCCGTTAAGTACTCCATCTTCGGTGGCGAGTACATCGTCGACGGTGTCGGCTACGGCGCATCCCCGGTCTACGCTCTGCGCCCGGGTTCCGTTGACCCGGAGGAGAAGTCCGGTTCCGCTGACGTCACTGAGATTGCATTCCCGGAGATCGGCAACAACGCTGTCGAAATCGTTTCCTTCGCACCGGCTGAGGGCGGCGACCGTCCGGAGCTGACCGAGGCTAAGCTGGTTGTTTCCGGTGGCCGCGGTGTCGCATCCGAGGATGGCTTCAAGAACGTTGTGGAGCCGCTGGCAGACGTTCTCGGCGCTGCTGTTGGTGCTTCCCGTGCCGCTGTTGACGCTGGCTACTACCCGGGCCAGTTCCAGGTCGGCCAGACCGGTAAGACCGTTTCCCCGGACCTCTACCTTGCTCTGGGTATCTCCGGTGCAATTCAGCACAAGGCCGGTATGCAGACCTCCAAGACCATCGTCGTGGTCAACAAGGACGAAGAGGCTCCGCTGTTTGAGATTGCTGACTTCGGTGTCGTCGGTGACCTGTTCGACGTTGTCCCGCAGGCTATCGAGAACCTGAAGTAATACGCACTTGCCGTAAGGCTGCTAGCAACTACCCGCTCGGGGTGGGCACAGATTTCCACGTCTGTTCCCGCCCCGAGCGTTTTTGTATGGGACGGTTTTTATTCGCCACTGATCTCACCCGATGTGGTGAGAGGACCTCGGTGATGGTGCGTAGTGAGTTTTAGGCGTGCCCGGCGTTATACTGCCTGCATGTCTAATGACCGCAATGTTGCCGCTCCGCGTAAAAAGAGTGGCGTGAATTCTTCTGCGAAGACGCGCCACTTTGTGGATCATGCCGCCACCACACCACTGCGCCCAGAAGCACGCACGGCAATGGTCGATAACTTGGGTTTGACCAACCCATCGGGGCAGTACACTACCGCTCGCGTTGCTAAGAAAGTTCTGGAGGAGTCGCGCGAAGAAATAGCGGAGCTGCTTGGTGCCGACCCTATTGAGGTAGTTTTTACCTCTGGGGGCACGGAGGCTGACAATCTGGCAGTTTCCGGCTTGTACTTCAAGGCGACAGGTTCAGACATTGTGGTTCCCCCAATTGAACACGACGCAGTGTTGAAGACCTGTCGTCATTTGGAGAAGGAACACTGGGCGCGGATTGTCCCAGCCCCGGTGGACTCTACGGGAAGGGTGGATTTACAAGCCTTTCCCACGCTGGACAGAAACTCCACTGCACTGGTGACTTGTATGTGGGCCAACAATGAAACAGGGGCTGTACAACCGATTAGTGAGATTTCAGCGCTCGCTAGAAAAGCGCGGGTTCCTTTCCACATTGACGCTGTGCAGGCCGCTGGTCATGTGCCTATCGATTTTCATTCTTCGGGTGCCGCGACGATGGCAATCTCAGCCCATAAGTTTGGCGGACCCCGCGGCATCGGAGCGTTATTAGTGCGCCGGGATATAACGCTATGTCCCCACAACAACGGTGGTGGCCAGGAGCGCGGATTGCGTTCCGGTACCCAGGATGTTGCATCGGCAGCGGGGATGGCGGCCGGTTTGCGCGCGGCGGTCTCTGACATGCAAGCCGAACATGACCGGGTCAAGAATCTCACTGAACAGCTGACTCATGCGATTGCCGGCATTGACGGTGCAATCGTGCACACAACTCAGCCGGCATTAGCTGGTCACGTATATGTCAGTTTTCCCGGTGCAGAAGCAGATAGCCTCATTATGCTTTTCGACGCTGCTGGTATCGATTGCTCGACCGGTTCGGCATGTAGTGCAGGCGTTAATCGTCCTTCTCATGTGCTCTCAGCCATGGGCGTGAGTGAGTCCGAGGCGCGTTCTGCCATCCGCTTTACGCTGGGGTGGACCTCGACGCAGGACGATGTCGATGCCGTTATCGCAGCACTGTCCGAAACAGTGATGCGAGCACGCAAGGCCGGCATGGCGTAGTAGTTGTTTGGTCTCACGGGCGCGGGGTCACTACGGCGGATCACTACAGGTCCGCTCAACGATGGTACGGTGACACGAGCTTTCCAACGGTGGCAAAACTAGGTGTACAAATCACAGAAAGGATTCACTATGCGTGTTTTGGCGGCTATGAGTGGTGGCGTCGATTCTTCGGTGGCAGCTGCTCGCGCATTGGCAGCAGGACACGAGGTTGTGGGTGTGCACTTAGCCCTGTCGAAGGATCCGCAGTCCGTTCGCGCTGGCTCCCGGGGTTGCTGTTCACTGGAAGACTCCGGCGACGCGCGACGGGTATGCGACGAATTGGGGATTCCGTTCTATGTATGGGACTTCTCCGAGCGCTTCAAAGAAGAGGTCATGGACGACTTCTACGACTCATACGAACGTGGCGAAACCCCCAACCCCTGCCTGCGCTGCAACGAACGGATTAAGTTCGCAGCCCTGTTGGAACGCGGTCTGGCGCTCGGCTTCGACGCGGTGGTGACTGGTCACTACGCTTTGCTTGGCGACGATGGTCTGTTGCGCCGTGGCCGCGATATGAAAAAGGATCAGTCCTACGTCCTTGGAGTGCTCGACCGTGAGCAACTCAACCACTCCCTTTTCCCGGTCGGCGATACTGAAAAGCCCGAGATCCGCGAAGAAGCGCGCGATATGGGGCTGGGCACGGCAAATAAGCCAGATTCTTACGATATTTGTTTCATTCCGGATGGGAATACCCAGGCTTTTCTGGGCGCTAAAATTGGGCGTCGGCCGGGCCTTATCGTTGATAAGGAGAGCGGCGATACCGTCGCTGAGCACGATGGTGTTTATGGGTTCACCATCGGCCAGCGCAAAGGCATTGGCCTGCCCGGGCCTATGGCTGACGGCAAGCCACGCTATGTCACTGGAATCGATGCGGATACCGCAACGGTGACCATTGGCACTGCCGAAGATCTGAAGGTCAATGTGCTGCAGGCGGACCGAGCTATTTGGTTGGTTGAGCCTTCGGAGGTTGTGGCAGCGGCAGATGCAGGGAAACTACAGGTGCAGGTACGTGCCCACGGTCAGCCTGTGGACTGCACTGTCGACGTTAAGGCAGGTCCAGAGGATGCACTCACCGGCCGAGGTGGTGCTTTTGAGCTAAAGCTCTCCGAGCCGCTTCGCGGTATCGCTCCAGGCCAGGCGGCGGTGCTGTATCACGCTGATCCGGCCGGAGACTATGTGCTCGGTTCTGGCACGATTATTGCTACTTGTTAATTCCTCATTCAGGAGAGCGCGTTTTCCGTGACATCTTTTGTCGGCTTAGGCCCCATGCCGGGTATCGATCCCCGTGCAGCAGCAGAGATCATTATAGGTGAATGCTTGGACGGACATGTAGCGCTGCCGCTACTTCCTGCGCGCGGCCTCGGTGCTGATTTGATTGGCCGCACGGCTGTACTCATGGCCGACCTGAACGTGGATAGGGGAGCGCGCAGCTGGAAGATAGCTGACAGAGTCGGCCGGCTTCAATCCCGGGCCCGTGATTTCCTCGCTCGAGACATTGATGCCTGCGAAGAACTGTGGGAAACGGCGCCTCAGCTGGTTCGCCTGGTAGCAGCTGGCCCCTGGACTATGGCAGCTTCCGTGGAAACTGCCGGTGGCAGGTTAGTGGCAACAGACCCTGGTGCAGTTTCCTACTTCGCCGAATCTCTGGCTGCTGGCCTCATCGACCAGGCTGCCGATGTGCGACGTCGCTTTGATTGCGCCGTGGAAGTCCTTCTCGTTGAGCCGATGCTCAGTGCAGTTGCCAGCGGGACAGTACGCGCCCCTTCAATGATGCTTGGTATCAACGGCTACCTTCCAGCTGTCGGATCGCGTGAGATCGCCGAAGAGTACCGCCGTCTCACGTCCGAATTGCTTAACGATGGAATCGAGACCGCAATCGCCGTGGAGAAAATTGAGGGTGTGGAGCTCAGCGCAATTGCAGACTCCGGTGTTACCGGGCTGTGGATTCCGCATACTGAACTCTCGACGAATGCAAACCTGGACTTTGTTGCTGCGGCGGTCGATAAGGGAATAGAGCTGCAGCTTGGCATCGTGCCCGTGCATGTAGCGGAGCGGGAAGAGTTTACCGGAGCAGCTATCGGTAGCTCTCCGCGTGGAGTAGCTGAGCAGGCTGCACGGTTGTGGGAGGAATTGGGGTATTCCCACCAGAACCGCGCAAGCAAACTCTCCATTGCCCCAGTGTCAGGGTTTGCGCACAGCGACGTTGATGAAACTATTGCTCAGCTTCGTGCGGGTCGGGAGACAGCTGAGTTGATGCGTCGCGCTGCGGGGGATTTGTAGCCTGCGCGGTAGCGGAGACCAATATCGCTTCCACAGCTTCTTCATGCCACGCAATGTAGGTATCCAACTGTTCGTCGTTAAGCGAAAGTGCCTCTACGGCAGTGACGGCGGAGTTGACAATGTTTTGGATTGTGCGTGCGACGAGATAGCCCTGAGATTCGGCGAGGCTGTCGAGCTTAGTGATTGCCACGACGAGAATGTCATGCAGTTCCGAGTGAATCGCACCGATTTCGCGCTGTGCATCTTGGTGAAAGTGGTAGGAAAAGACAGCGGTGCGCCACGCGTGCTTTGAGTCGCTGGCCATACTGATGTTGGCGCGGACAAATGCGCGAGCTGCGGAAATAGGGTCCTTTGCCTCTTTCACGGAAGTGCCGACGGTGGCTTTCCATTCGGGGAAGTCGCGTAGGACCAACGCTGCGACCAGATCATCGACAGTGTTGTAGTAGCGATAAAAACTGGACCGAGCAATTCCGGCTTCCTTTGCAATCTCACCCACCTTAAGGGGTGCCTCGATGTCGCTAAGTGTTTGTTTTGCGAGCAGGCTGCTAGCGGCATCCATCAGCTTTTCATTGACTTGTCGACGGTGTTCGACAACGGTGGCCGCAGAAATTCTAGGCATGGCGAAATCCTCGGATTCTGAGAAGAAATGGAGCGTTCGTTTCTCTGATTTTATAAGTCACGGTGTTCTCATAATCTCAGGAACTGGAGACAATCCACAAGAAAATGCAGATAATCACCTAGAAAGGACACCCGCGTCATGTATCGGCGATTCAACGCCGCTTTATTTGGCACTAAACGACGCATGTGGCTCACCATCGTCGTGTCGTTGCTGGTAGTGGGGCTTCTGTCAGCAGTAGCGCCCTCTGTGGAGGACGTAAAGACGAATTCCGGCGACGGTCCGTCGGAAACTGCGCAGTCAATGGAAGCGAAGAAGCGTCTCCGTGAGGCATTTCCCACCGAGCCAAATCTTCTGCCTGCCGTCGTAGTGTTGACCTCAGACTCGGCAAAGACCACTGAGAAAGCCGCGCACGACGTTCTCGCTGATTTAGCTGAGCGGGACGGGGGTTTTACTCGGGCGCCGATTAGCCCCGTGTGTACCAGCTTGGGAAGCCAGGTGCTTCGTGAAGGCAAGTGTATCCCGGGTTCACCGGAAGGAACCCGCAGCGAGGATGGAAAGACCGTAACCATCGTTGTCCCCACGGTGGGCGATGCTACTGAGAAGTCCTACCGCGATGACATTGATGCACTGCGCGAGGATATCGCCGCCATTGCAGATAATGCTGACAAATCCGGCAACGTGGAAACTCACCTCACCGGCCCAGCGGGCATCGTCACCGATACCGTGAAGGTCTTTTCCTCTGGTGACCGGGTGCTCATGCTCGGAACCATTCTTTTGGTGCTAGTTATTTTGCTACTAGTTTATCGTTCGCCAGTACTCGCGGTCCTGCCGTTGTTGGCCGTTGGTGTTGCAATGCAGCTGGTACAGAGCGTCGGCGCGTTGCTCGCAGATACCGGTGCCATTGAGATCAGCTCGCAGACCGCATCGATTATGACAGTGTTGCTCTTCGGTGTCGGTACTGACTATGCGGTGATTATCAATGCCCGCTACCGTGAAGCACTGGCTACCCAGCGAGAAAAGGGGCAAGAGCTGGACCGTAATGCTGCAATGGTGGATGCAATGGGGCGTACTGGCGAGGTTCTCGCTAGCTCCGCAGGCACCATCATCCTGGCAATGATGGCGCTGCTATTCACCAAGTCGCCCGCGTTGCAAGGCTTCGGCCCGTATCTCGCTATCGGTGTCGCTTCAATGGCCATCGTTGCTGCCGTGTTCCTGCCGGCGTTGTTCATTGCGGTGGGCAAGGCTGCATTCTGGCCGGGCGGATATGACAAGGCACTCCAGCGAGTCGACTCGAAGATGTGGACGAAGGTCGCCAATACCGTCGACAAGAAGCCAAAGGCTGTTCTAGCCGCAGGCCTGGCACTGCTGATTGTGATGTCGCTGGGGGTCTTGAATTACAAGGAGTCTTTCAACTTCCTCACTGGCTTCCGCGTGGATACCGACTCGGCGGCGGGGCAGGAGCTTGCGGCCCGCGATATTGGTGCGGGCGAAATTGCCCCGACTACCTTGCTTATCGAAGGGAAGAATCTCGACTTGCCGCAGCTGCAGCAGGCCGCTGAAGAGGTGGCAAAGAAGGATTCTGCGGATATCGCCCGAATTAGTGTCACTGCCCGTGATGTCACCGATGACGGTGAGACGGCACACATGACTGTTGTGCTCAATCAGGATCCATACATCATAGAATCCATGGAAGCTCTGGAACCCATCAGCAATGATGTGCGCGATGCACTGAAGACGGCTGGTGCTTCCGCAGACACGACAGTGACTGCCACGGGCGAAACCGCTGAGCTTAGCGACGTCCGCGCTGAGCTCGATCGCGATATCAAGATGCTGGTGCCAGTGATGATTGTCATCGTGGCAATTGTGTTGGCAGTGCTACTCAAATCCCTACTAGCGCCGCTGTACTTGGCAGCGACACTGTTGCTGTCGTTCGTCGCCACGATGGGGGTAACCGTCCTAATTGCACTGAATATTCAGGGAGATGAGGGCATTGGTAACCGCGTGACTTCCTACATTCTGGTGTTCTTGATTGCACTGGGGGTGGACTACACCATCTTTGTGATGAGTAGGCTGCGGCAGGAGCTGAAGCACCACGATATGCGTGCGGCAATGAAGATTGCCGTTGCCCGAACTGGCGGCGTGGTTTCATCGGCAGGTCTGATTCTGGCAGCTACCTTCGCAGTGCTGATGACTCAGCCAATCCGTGAGCTCTACCAGTTCGGTTTGGGCCTGGCACTTGGTATTTTGCTGGATACCTTCGTGGTCCGCCCCTTCATTGTCCCGGCCATTGTCCGCCTGATTGGTGACAATGCACTGTGGCCAACAAAGCCGAGCAAGTTGCTCGCCGAATCAAAGGAACAGCCGCGGGCAGAAATAGTGTCAGCCGAACACTAGTGGGCAGTGGCTAACCAGCCCTTCCGTGTGCAAGTACGGTGAGCCGACCTTAAGCGTCAGTAACGTCGGTCGGCCACCCGAAAGTGAAGTTAGATACGTCGCGGCCTTTGTCTGCCAGCCAACGCTGCAGGTTCTTCTTGTACTGGTAGTACGCGACAGCTTGCAGCTCCATGAGTTCGTCTCCCGATTTTTCGGTCAATTCACGGTAGTGACGCGCCATCACCCACGCGATGCGCGCGGCGGCGAGAGCATCCTCGGTGGCATCATGTGCCCCGTCTAGCCGCACCTGATAGTGGCGGGAGACATCAGTTAGAGTGCGCTTTTCACGGCGATCAGGATCGAAGTAATTGTCCAGCACAAAAGGATCGACCACGAGCCCGTCAACAGTAAAACTGGGGTCTTGCGAGCGAAGTACGGTCAAATCATAGGCCGCGTTGTAGGCCACTACAGTCAGACCATCGCGCCAGGCAGCTCGAAGACCCGCAATGGTATCCGCCAAAACTTCATCATGCGGACGCCCCTCCGCGCGAGCTTTTTCAGTGGTGATGCCGTGCACATCAGACGCAGCTTGCGGAATTTCGACACCGGGATCGGCGAGCATGATGGTGGAATCTTTGCCCTGCTCCGTCAGCCGGACCAATGCGGAAGTGACGATTTTGCAGGTACGGGGGTCCGTGCCGGTAGTCTCCAGATCAAACGCGAGCATGCGTCGCGGATCGAAATTATGCATGTCTCAACTGTAGCGGAGAGCACGGATTCACTGACGTGACAGGAACGGGTCAAGAGAATTTCAGTTCGACCGGCGCATCCGGGCAATGACATAGAATGAGCGACGTGACTTCCTCGACCGATGAGAACTCCGACCTGTCAACCTCCGATTTGTCTTCGTTTTCCAGCGCCCCCGCCTCCGAACCAGCGCCGGCGGACGTCCGGGAGAATTGGCAAGATCTAGCTACTCGCATTCGTGAAAACGCTGCGCTGTACTACACCGCACAGCCGGTTATCTCCGATGCTGAGTACGACGAGATGTTCCGTCAATTGCAGCACTTAGAGGAGCAGTGGCCCGATCTGGTGGTGCCGGACAGCCCCACGCAGCAGGTCGGTGCGCAGGTCGAAGCGCCTGCCGACGGCGAAGTGTTCGAGCCCGTTGAGCATCTCGAACGCCTCTACAGCTTGGATAATGTTTTCGATGAGCAGGAACTGCGCGACTGGTTGGCCCGCACTCCGGCCAGCACATACCTGACTGAGCTGAAGATCGATGGCCTGTCAATTGACCTGGTCTATGAGAAAGGTCGCCTTGTCCGGGCGGCCACCCGCGGAGACGGCCGCGTGGGGGAGAACGTCACCGCTAATGCGCGCACCATCGAAGATATTCCGCATGAAATCAGCGGCGAGAACATCCCCGACGTGCTCGAGGTACGTGGTGAAGTCTTTATCTCGTTGGAAGAGTTCGAACGCATCAATGCCGACCGCGTCGACGCAGGCCAGAAGCCGTTCGCGAACCCGCGTAACGCAGCTGCGGGTTCACTGCGACAAAAGGACGTTGCAGAAGTGGCAAAGCGCCGTTTGTCCATGATTTGCCATGGAATTGGCCATATCGAGGGATGGCGTCCGCAGTCCCAACACGAGGCCTATCGGGCTTTGGACGAGTGGGGCTTCCACGTGTCGCCGTATACAAAGCAGGTTCATTCCGCGGACGACGTCGTCAAGCAGATGCAGTACTGGGGAGAGCACCGCCACGATGCTATCCACGAGATGGATGGGCTTGTGGTCAAGGTTGACTCCCTTTCCGAGCAGCGCGCGCTGGGCGCGACCTCGCGGGCGCCACGCTGGGCGATTGCGTATAAGTACCCGCCAGAAGAGGTCACGACGGACCTGCTGGACATTCGAGTCTCCATCGGACGAACTGGTCGTGCGACGCCATATGCCGTCATGAAGCCAGTCTTTGTGGCGGGATCGACGGTCGAGATGGCGACGCTACACAACCCTTCTGAAGTGCACCGAAAGGGAGTGCTCATCGGGGACCGCGTGACCATCCGCAAGGCCGGTGACGTGATTCCAGAGGTGCTCGGTCCCGTGGCCGATCTCCGAGATGGCAGCGAGCGAAAGTACATTTACCCGACTCTGTGCCCCGAGTGCGGTACTCGTTTGGCTCCGGCAAAGGACAGCGATGCCGATTGGCGTTGCCCCAATACCCGTTACTGCCCAGGTCAGCTGCGTCGTCGTATTGAATTCCTCGCCTCTCGCTCCGGGTTTGATATTGAAAACCTGGGGGAGAGGGGTGCTGCCGACTTGATTCATCGCGGCGTGCTTGACGACGAGTCCCTGCTCTTCGACCTCACCGAGGAAGATTTGCTCGGCACTGAGGTCTACACCACGGCTTCGCGCAAAACGCTGAATGCCAATGGTAAGAAGCTGCTGGCCAATATTGAGGCAGCCAAGGATAAAGAGCTGTGGCGTGTATTGGTCAGTCTGTCTATTCGCCATGTGGGCCCGACGGTAGCGCGGACCTTGGCGCAGAAGTTCGGCTCGATGGAGGCGCTGCGGGCTGCGAGCCGTGAGGAGATTTCGGCGATTGACGGGATCGGTGAGATTATTGGCGATTCCGTAGCCGATTGGTTCGAGGTGGACTGGCACCGCGAGGTTGTTGAGCGCTGGGAAGCTGCGGGTGTGCGCATGGCCGATGAGGTCACCGATCGCCCAGATCAGGTGCTAGAGGGATTGACCGTGGTAGTCACCGGCTCTTTGGAGGACTTCACACGCGATAGCGCGAAGGAAGCCATTATCTCCCGTGGTGGTAAGGCCGCGGGGTCGGTATCGAAGAAGACCGACTACGTGGTGGTTGGCGAAAACGCCGGCTCCAAGGCCACAAAGGCCGAGGAACTGGGCTTGCCCATCCTCGATGAGGATGGGTTCAAGCGGTTGCTGGAAACTGGTCAGGCCTAAATCTTGGTCTCTTCTAGCTTCCAGACCTCGTTGGCGTAATCGCGGATGGTGCGGTCGGAGGAGAAGCGGCCCGAACGGATGATGTTCAGGAAGCACTTCTTGGCCCACGCCAGCTCGTCGCGGTAGTCCTCGGCCATGCGGTCACGGGTTTCGCGGTAGTCAGCGAAGTCGCCGAGGACGTAGTAAACGTCGGCCGGCTCGTACCCGTTGGACTCTAGCAGCGAGAAGTGCAGGTCGTGGAACATTCCGCTGCCACCGTCATCAAAAGTGCCGTCGACAAGCGAATCGACAGCGCGCTTGAGCCCCGGCACCGTTTCGTAAGTGCCACGCGGGCTGTAGGTGCGGCGCAGCTCCGGCAGTTCCTCTTCCAGCGCACCGAAGATGTAGGCGTTCTCTTCGCCGGCGGCGTCGACGATTTCGACGTTTGCACCGTCCATGGTGCCCAGCGTCAGTGCGCCATTCATCATGAACTTCATGTTCGAGGTACCCGAAGCCTCCTTACCGGCAGTGGAAATCTGCTCGGAGACGTCGGTGGCTGGGATGATGTGCTCTGCCGGGGTGACGTTGTAGTTTTCAACGAAGGCGACCTGCAGGCGACCGTCCATGTCCGGATCGTTGTTGATCTTGTCCGCGATAGCGTTGATGAACTTAATGATGGCCTTCGCGCGAACGTAGCCTGGGGCGGCCTTGGCACCGAAGATGAACACGCGCGGTGGCACGTCCAGCGCTGGGTCTTCCTTGATGCGGTAGTAGAGATCCAGGATGTAGAGCGCGTTGAGAAGCTGGCGCTTGTACTCGTGCAGACGCTTAATCTGGGTATCGAAGATGGCGTCCGGGTTCACCGAAATACCCTGGCGGTGCTCCAGCCAGGTGGCGAAGTCCTTCTTGTTCTCGTGCTTGATGTCGAGAATCTCACGCAACACGGCCTCGTCGTCAGCAAACTTTTCGAGCTCAGCGAGCTTGTCCAGGTCGGTGACCCAGGCATCCGAACCCGACAGGCGAGTCAGCAGTGCCGACAGGCGCGGGTTGCACTGGTTGAGCCAGCGGCGCGGGGTGACTCCGTTGGTCTTGTTGTTGAAGCGCTCCGGCCAGATATCGTGCCAGTCCTTCAACGTTTCGCGCTTAATGATTTCCGTGTGCAGGGCAGCCACACCGTTGATGGAGTACGCAGCGTAGCAGGCGATCCACGCCATGTGGATGCGGCCGTGGGAAATCGGCGCCATGTAGTCAATCTTGCCCTGGTCGAAGCCGCGCCCCGCCAGGTCTTCGCGGAAGCGGCGGTCGATCTCACGGGTGATCTCCAGAACGCGACCGAAGAGACGGTCAAAAATGGAGTATTCCCAGGTCTCCAACGCTTCTGCCAGAACGGTGTGGTTGGTGTAGGCGAAGGTGTTGGAAACGACGTTCCAGGCGTCGTCCCAGCTCATATCGTGCTCATCCAGGAGTAGACGCATCAGCTCTGGGATCGCGAGCACCGGGTGGGTGTCATTGAGCTGAATGGAGTTGTACTTGTGGAAATCGCGCAGGTCCTCGCCGTGATTCTCGATGTAAGAATCAATCATTGTCTGCAGCGAAGCCGAGACGAAGAAGTACTGCTGGCGAACGCGCAGCACCTTGCCGTCATAGGTCGAGTCATTCGGGTAGAGCACGCGGCACAGGTCATGGACGCGCTCCCGTTCGACAATGGCGTCGGTGAAACGCTGCGAGTTGAAGGCGTCATAGTCGAACTCACGCATTGGCTCCGAGTGCCACAGGCGCAGCGTGCCGACGTTATCGGTGCCGTAGCCGGTAATTGGCATGTCATATGGAACAGCGCGCACGACCAGGTCATCAAAGGTGACAATCTTGGACAGTTCCTCGCGACGAATGACGAAGGGGTAGCCCTCTTCCATCCACGGATCCGGGTGCTCATCCTGGAAGCCGTTTTCAAAGCTCTGCTTGAACAGACCGTAGCGGTAGAGGATGCCATAACCGGTCACCGGCAGATTCTGCGTGGCACAGGAATCCAGGAAGCAGGCGGCCAGACGACCCAGGCCACCGTTACCGAGAGCGGCGTCGTGTTCGGCCTCGAGCACGTCTGTCAGATTCTTGCCGTACTTTTCCACCGCAGCGGAGGCCTCATCCACCAGGCCTGCATTGAGCAGGTTGTTCAGCAGGGCGCGACCCATGAGGAACTCGGCGGAGAAGTAGTGCTGCTGGCGGGTAGCAGCGTATGCCTCCGTGGTGCGCTGCCAGTTGTCCGCTAGGTCATCGACAACAACCCGTGACAGACCGGACCAGAATTCCATCTCAGTGGACGACTGGGGGACACGGCCGGATTCGGCACGAACGTGGGATCCGACGAGGTCACTCAAGTTCGACATCAAAGAAGCTCCTTATTGACTGGTATCATTTCCAGACTTTACCGCTAAGCGTGAATCACTGCGCTCCATAGGGGAGGAGCCATAGGGTAAGAGCTTCGAGCAGAAGGGAGCAGCCCACTAGTCGCTGCTAGTCGATAATCGCGCCGACAATCGTGCCAATACGTCCCAAGTGCTCAACCTCACTTGGCAGGAAGTCCGGCCCGCCGGGCCGGCCAATAACGAGAACCAGACCCTCGCCCATTGGAGTAGCGGCAATGGAGGAGTCCATAACCGTCCAGTCCTCCGGCAGCCACGTTTCTTCGTCCGGATCCAGGTTTCGTGGCGAGTCAATCGGGGCTTCCGGCAGAGTCCGGCCGTTATCCTCTGGAGCAGCGGTAGAGGAAGCGCGACGCACCCAGTGGCCATCGCTCTGTTCGCCGAGGACGATAGCCCAGCCTGCAGTCATAGTCTGAGGCAGGCCGTCGACGACATCTCCGAGGGCACGATCCAAGTTCTTCGTGTGCTGTGAGAACTTGGCCAGCAGCGCAATCTGTCCGCGGCGGTCAACCGAGCCGGAGAAAGGTCTAATTGAATCGACTTCCACTCCGCTAATGGACTGAGCCGCTGTAATCAGTGTGTCTGGGAGCAGGCCCATAGGCAGGTCAACCACGATGTCGTCGACAACAACGCCATTAGCGCCGTAATCTACGACGTCGACACTGCGAATATCACCTTCTACTTCGCCCAGGGCAGCCGCGACGTAGCCAAGTGCGCCTGGTTCGTCGGGAAGCTGGATGCGAAGGAGGTAACTCATGGCTGTGTGTACAACCTTTCGAATAATTGAGAGTGATTCTTGCGGTGTAACTATAGAAGTAGTGATTTAGGTTACAGGGTAAACCTCTGAAATGTAAGACCCTGCGGACAACGACTCAACGATAACGACTACTGTTGGCAAGTACAGCCCGCTCGCGCGGTTCAAAATCAGTTTCAACTAAACTTCTGTGCACTAGCTTCGTACGAAGAAATGAAAGGGGTACTAGCGTGCCAGCTATCTCACGCGATGAGGTCGCACACCTAGCGCGATTGTCCCGTCTGGCTCTGACTGACGCGGAACTCGACGAGTTCGCCGGTCAGATCGACGGCATTATTAACCACGTCCAGGCCGTTCAAAAGGTGGCTGCGGATGATGTGGAACCGATGAGTCACCCCTCTTCGCTGTCCGGTGTGATGCGCGAGGACGTCGTCAAGCCGACGCTGACTGCGGAGCAGGCGCTGGACCAGGCGCCGTCGCAGGACCGCCAGCGCTTTGAAGTTCCCCAGATTCTCGGCGAGTAGGAGTACGTGGAAGAAATGACTGCAGCTAACCCGAATCTGCATGCCGCTGTTGCTGAGGACCCGATTCTGGGGCTGAGCGCTTTCGAGCTCGCACAGAAGATTCACGCTCGTGAGCTGACCTCGGTAGAGGTCACCCAGGCGTTCCTCGACCGTATCGCGGCAATTGATGAGGACATTCACGCATTCCTGCACGTCGGTGCCGAAGAGGCCCTGGCTGCAGCTCGCAAGGTCGATGAGTCGCTGGATGCTGGCGAGGAGCCGGCCTCCGCGCTGGCCGGTGTTCCGCTGGCACTGAAGGATGTCTTCACTACCACCGATGCGCCGACCACCTGTGCTTCCAAGATGCTCGAGGGCTACATGAGCCCTTACGACGCAACGGTTACTGCCAAGCTGCGTGCAGCTGGCATCCCAATCCTGGGTAAGACCAACATGGATGAGTTCGCCATGGGCTCGTCGACTGAAAACTCCGCTTACGGCCCGACTCACAACCCGTGGGATGTTGAGCGCACCGCAGGCGGTTCCGGTGGTGGCTCTTCCGCGGCGCTGGCTTCCGGTATGGCTCCGCTGGCTATCGGTACTGACACCGGTGGCTCGATTCGTCAGCCAGCAGCTCTGACCGCAACGGTCGGCGTGAAGCCGACCTATGGCACGGTATCCCGCTACGGCCTGGTCGCTTGTGCCTCCTCGTTGGACCAGGGTGGGCCGACCGCGCGAACCGTTCTGGACACCGCGCTGCTGCACGAAATCATTGCTGGTCACGACGAGAATGACTCGACTTCCACGGAGCAGCCGATTGCCGATGTGGTTGCTGCTGCCAAGGAAGGTGCTACCGGTGACCTCACGGGGGTTAAGGTCGGCATCGTCAAGCAGTTCGACCGCACCGAGGGTTACCAGGCCGGCGTACTGGACAGCTTCCACGAGGCCGTCGACAAGCTTAAGGAAGCTGGCGCAGAGGTGGTCGAGGTCGATTGCCCGAACTTCGACCACGCACTGAGCGCGTACTACCTGATTCTGCCGTGTGAGGTCAGCTCCAACCTGGCTCGTTTCGACGGCATGCGTTACGGCCAGCGTGTTGGTGATGACGGTTCGCACTCGGCCGATGAGGTCATGGCTATGACCCGTGCCGCTGGTTTCGGCGATGAGGTTAAGCGACGCATCATCATCGGTACCTATGCGCTATCGGTCGGTTACTACGACGCCTACTACATCCAGGCACAGCGCGTCCGTACCCTGATTCAGCAGGACTTCGAGCGGGCCTTCGAACAGGTGGATGTCCTGATCTCGCCGACCACTCCGACCACTGCGTTTAAGTTGGGCGAGAAGGTTGACGACCCGCTGAGCATGTACATGTTCGACCTGTGTACTCTGCCGCTCAACCTGGCCGGCATGTGTGGCATGTCCGTGCCGTCGGGCCTGGCTGAAGACACCGGCCTGCCGGTAGGCCTGCAGATTATGGCTCCGCGCCACGGTGATGATCGTCTGTACAAGGTCGGCGCTGCCTACGAAAAGGTTCGCGGCTCGATTGCATAAAAGCGTTCAATAAGCCTTAGTCGGTTTTCTGCAACCGTCGTTTTCTCACTGAAGTGGGAGAGCGGCGGTTGTTGTCGTGTCGGGGAGAGTTTCATACATGCGCAGGAACGCAAACATGGAGAGAGTTAGATTTAAAAACCCACCGCGGTTTATGCCGTGGATCTATGGGCTGGTCATTGTCATAGCCATTGCCGTCAGTCTGGTCGCTGCGGTGGTCTTCGGCTCGGCGGATATCACCTGGTCCACCACGATACAGGTCATCTCGCATCACATCTTCGGCACTGAGCTCGATGAATCTGTGCCCGCCAGTTCGGACACCATCATCTGGAACCTCCGCGCTCCCCGGGGAATTCTCGCAGCGATTGTAGGGGCGGGGCTAGCTGTCTCCGGTGTGGCTATGCAGACATTGGTCCGTAACCCGTTGGCAGACCCGTATCTGCTAGGTATTTCTGCCGGCGCCGGCGCTGGTGCGACCGCGGTGATTATCTTTGGTGCTTTCTCCGGTAGCCCCATCGCGCCGCTGACATTCGGCGCACTCCTCGGTGCAGTCATGGCCACCCTCGCAGTCGGTGCTTTCGCCACTGCAGGCGGTGGGCTGACTCCGCTGCGCTTGGTGCTCTCTGGCGTTGTGCTCTCCGCTGCGTTTTCCGCGCTGAGTAGCTTCATGGTCTTCGCTGGGCCAGACCCGAGGGCCGCGCAGTCCGTGATGTTTTGGATGCTGGGCTCTGTTGCCGGTGCGACATGGCTGAAGACGCTCTTCCCGCTCATTGTCCTCATCGCAGTACTGTTGTTTTTCCTGGTCAAAGCCCGTCATCTGGATGCGTTGGCAACTGGTGAGAGCACTGCAGCGGCCGTAGGTATTGACGTTTCTCGGCTACGCACACAGGTATTTGTGCTCCAGGCTGTCCTCGTTGGCACGCTTGTTGCGGTCTCGGGTGGCATCGGGTTTGTCGGCCTGGTGATTCCACACTTGACCCGCATCTTGGTAGGGGCCACACACCGCGTTGTCCTACCGGTTGCTGCACTCATGGGTGGACTGTTTCTCATCTGGGTGGACATCATCGCGCGCGTAGTGGGCGGAAGCCAGGAAATGCCGCTGGGAGTAGTCACGGGATTGGTTGGTGCACCACTTTTCCTATACCTCATGAGCCGTTCGCACTACAGCTACGGAGGTGCCGAGTAAATGAGCGCCCCACAAAAATCTGTACTCGCCGCTAAAGATGTGCGCTGCGATATCGCTGGGCGCACCATTGTCAGCGGAGTCAACCTCAACTTCGGTGCAGAACCCATGACCGCCATCATCGGTGTTAACGGCGCGGGCAAATCCACGTTGCTGCGTGCGCTCGGTGGAATCACGAAACCGGCCACGGGCGAGGTTGAGATTAACGGCAAATCGATGAGCTCAATCAGCTCGAAGCACCGCGCCCGCGATCTGGCTTTCGTCGCGCAGAACGAGGTTCCACCCGCCGAAATGCGCGTGCGCGACTTTGTCTCCCTGGGGCGCTTGCCCTACCAGCGCCTTTTTGGTGGCAACACTGCCGAGGACAATTCCCACGTCGACCGTGCGCTGGAGCTCGTGGGGTTGGAAGCGGTTGCGCAACGCCTGTGTGGGCAACTCTCGGGTGGGCAACGCCGTCGCGTGTGTCTGGCGCGTGCCATCGCCCAGGACTCGCCAATCATGCTTCTCGACGAGCCCACTAACCACCTCGACGTGCGCCATCAACAATCCGTCCTCCGTCTGGCCCGCTCCAGCGGAGCGTGTGTCATTGCCGCGATCCACGACTTGGACCTGGTGATGAACCACTTCGACCGCGTCATCGTGGTCGCGGACGGCGGTATCGCGGCCGACGGCATTCCCACAGAAGTGCTTACCCGCGACTTTGTCGCCCAAATCTTTCAGGTTGAATCCTGTCAGCTCAATTCCCCCGCTGGCCGCCGCCACCTCGCAATCGATAGCGAGCTGGATGCTGTCACCATCAACTAGGAGTATTCCCATGAATTACGGACACACTTTCCGACGTCCTCTTCGTGCCTCAGCAGCTGGTATCGCTGTGGCTGCTCTGGCATTCGGAGCCGCCGCCTGTGGCTCTGATGAGGGAACGCAGGCCTCGTCGTCAGGCCTTACTCTCACCAACTGCGGTGAAGAAGTTAGCTACCCGGGTGTGGCTAAGAAACTGCTAATCAATGACGGCAATATTGCTTCGCTGGCGCTGGCGGTGGGGGCTGCGGATGAGATCACAGCGGTGAGCTCTATGGCCTCGCATCTGCCGGTGTTGACCGCAGCTTACGGCGATGCAATCGCGCAGAAGCCGGAGGTCGCGAAGGAGTACCCGAATCTGGAGCAAGTTATTGCGGCCGAGCCGGATGTGATGCTGGCGGGATGGGGCTATGGGTTTAGCGAGGATAAGGGTATTACCCCGGAATCGCTTTCCGAGCACGGTATCGGCGCCTACACCCTGACGGAATCTTGCCGCACTGGTGACGCAGCCTCGGCGGGCAAGGAAGGCAGTGGCGACCCGGGGCATACTCGTGGTCTGGTGGATCCGTGGGAAGCTGTCAAAATTGATCTGAAGAACATCGCTACCCTGACTGGCCACGACGGTGAGGGCGACAAGGTTATTGCGGATATTGATAACCGTCTACATGCCCTGGATACCGCACCGAAGGGCGACAAGAAGCCGGTGGGTTTCCTCTTTGACTCTGCTGGTGACGCCCCGTTTACTTCGGGTTCCTTTGGTGCCCCACAGGGCATCCTGGACAAGGCTGGTGCGACCAATGCGACCGAGTCGATTAAGGACACCTGGACTACGACCTCCTGGGAGCATGTCGCGGAGATGAATCCAGACTTCATCGCGATTGTGGACTATCCGGGTCAGACCTTTGAAGAGAAGATCAAGGTTCTGCGCACGAATCCGGCAACGAAGGATCTCGAGGCGGTCAAGGAGAATCGCTTTATTAACCTACCGATTGCATTGTGGACGGAGTCTCCGCTGAACGTCGATGCCGCAGAGTACGTGCGCAAGACGCTCGAGGAATATGGTCTTCTGCCGACATCGGAGGTGACGACGAAGATGGAGCTACCGTCCGAGCTACCAGGGCAGGAGTACCTGCAGAAGTAGTTTCGACCAAGGCCGTCAAGCACGAACTGACTAACGCGACTAAGGTGGGCATCATGCGAATTGCGACCCTTACCTCCGGTGGAGATTGTCCCGGTCTGAATGCCGTTATCCGTGCAATTGTCCGTACCAGCTCGAGCGAGTACGGCTCAACCGTCGTCGGTTTTGAGGACGGTTGGATTGGTCTTATGGAAGACCGTAGGGTCCAGCTTTACGACGATGAGCGGATTGACCGCATGCTGCTGCGTGGCGGCACGATGCTGGGCACCGGCCGCGTGCATCCGGACATTCTCATGTCTAACCTCGACCGCATCAAGGAAAATCTCTCTGATGCGGGCATCGATGCCCTGATCCCAATCGGTGGCGAAGGTACGCTGAAGGCCGGCAAGTGGCTTTCGGACAATGGGGTGCCGGTTGTCGGTGTTCCGAAGACTATTGATAATGACGTCAACGGTACGGACTACACCTTCGGTTTCGACACGGCTGTGGCTGTTGCCACCGACGCGGTTGACCGTCTGCACACCACTGCGGAATCCCACCAGCGCGTCATGATTGTTGAGGTCATGGGTCGACACGTGGGCTGGATTGCTTTGCATGCGGGTATGGCCGGCGGTGCTCACCACATTGTCATTCCGGAAAAGCCATTCGACATCAACGAGATTGTGAAGTCGATGGAGCGCCGTTTCCAGATGGGTGAGAAGTACGGCATTATCGTCGTCGCTGAGGGCGCCACCCCGAAGCCGGGCACCATGGAGTACGAAGAGGGCGGTGTTGACCAGTTTGGTCACCAGACCTTCAACGGTATTGGTCAGGTCATTGGCGCGGAGATTAAGAAGCGCACCGGGTACGACGTTCGCACCACGGTTCTGGGCCACATTCAGCGTGGCGGTACGCCGACTGCGTACGACCGCGTGCTAGCTACCCGCTACGGTGTCCATGCCACCCGAGCAGTACACGAGGGGGACTTCGGCAAGATTGTCGCTCTGCACGGTGAGAACATCGAGCGTATCGACATCGACGATGCGGTTGCTGAGTTGAAGGTTGTGCCGGATGGCCGTTACCGTGCCGCTGCTGCGCTGTTTGGTTAAGCACGCGTTGCTAAACATTTAGGCACATCTTCGTAACAAAATAGGCATACTGCCCGAGCTGGTGTATCAATCACCAGCTCGGGCAGTATGCTTTGTAAGGTTCCGGTTTTGAAAAATAGACTTATATTTAGGATTTTTTCGTTATGTGGAAAAGAGCCACAACAATCGCGATGGCCTTTGTCGGCCTAACTGTCGGTGCCGGATTCGCATCCGGCCAGGAAATGATGCAGTACTTCGTGGCATTTGGCACTAACGGCTTGTGGGGCGTTGTACTCGCTTCCGTCGTGATGATTGCCAGTGGTTTGGCGGTACTGTCAATTGCCAGTTACTTGCAGGCTGATGAGCACTCCGAGGTCTTCGACGTAATCACCCGCAATTGGGTTTCGAAGATTCTGGACATCGCCGTGATGATCACGCTGTTCTGTACCGGCTTCGTCATGTTCGCCGGTGCCGGTGCGAACCTGAATCAGCAATTCGGACTTGAGGTGTGGATCGGCGCCGTCATCATGGTTGCCCTGACTTTGGGTGTCGGCATGCTGGATGCGGACAAGGTCAGCCGAGTGATCGGCATGATCACTCCATTCATTATCGTGTTCCTGCTGGGAGCCGGTATCTACACTTTGTTCACCACCGATACTTCGATGTCGGAGGCCGCGCAGTACACCACTGAACTGTCGACCTCGCTGCCGCACTGGTCTGTTTCTGCCCTGAACTATGTTGGTTTCTGCGTGATGGTGGCCGTATCGATGTCCATCGTCATTGGCGGTAGCTACCTGAACCCGCGTGAAGCTGGCATCGGTGGTCTCATGGGCGGCACCATTTACGCAGGTCTGCTGACGTTGGTGACCTTTGCCCTCTTCTTCAAGGTCGAGTCCGTTGGCCATGAGGATATGCCGACTCTGGCAATTGTCAATGAAATTCATCCGGTTCTGGGTACGGTGATGGCGATCATCATCTACGCCATGATTTTCAATACCGCCATCGGTATGTTCTACGCGTTGGGTCGCCGCTTGACACGCAATACTCCGCAGCGTTTCCGACTGGTATTCATCGTGACGGTGCTGATTGGTTTTGGATTGAGCTTCTTCGGTTTCAAGGCCCTGGTTGGCTCCATCTACCCGGCCCTTGGCTACGTCGGTATCGCTCTTATCGTGATTCTGTGTGGTGCGTACCTGGCTGGACGTAACAAGCTGATGGAGGAGTCGAAGCGTCGCGGCCGTATCCGTAAGCTCGCACGCCGGAAGATGCATCCGAACAAGAAGTTCACCACCGCCGATCAGAAGAAGCTCGACCGCGCTTTGGCCAACTCCAACATTTCCAACGTCGATCTTCAGGAGAGCGTCCGCGACGACATCGTCGAGGAACTGGTTAGCGACGATAATGTTGAATTCACCGAGGATGACGCCGAGCGCATCGTAGAAAAGGATAATGAGCGCCTGGAGAAACTTTCCGAAATCGAGGAAGCCTCCGATGAGGACAATCCTCGCGAGACCGCGAGGGACTCCTTCCCAGGCGAGGTCACGGCTACTGCGCCGAAGAAGCTTGCCGGACAGACTAAGAACGCATTGAAGCGTGTGGCTCACCCTAAGCCGAAGAAAGAAAAGTAACTAGCGCGACTAGGCGGCTCGAAAATTTAGGTGGCTCGAAAATAGAAGGCATCGCACCGGTAGGGAAGGGCGATGCCTTCTTCGTATGTGTGCCCCAAGTGTTCGTGGAGATACCAATGTAAGTTCGTCTCCACCTTGGCGCGTGTGGCAGGCTTGGAACGAAGCCAATAGGAACGGGTTCGTGCCAGCAGCACGATGTCCTCGATGGTCAGTGTCTGCTCCCAGGCCAGGCGTACCTCATCGACTAGCTCCAACTCCGGGCCAACCTCGGGGTAGAAGCCGGGACGCAACACGTCGCCGGCGTGCATGATACGGCTGAGCCGATGCACCCACGGTACGGAAACATCCAAGGTGTTCCACACCAACATAGCCACGCCATCCGCGCGTAGCACCCGAGTGAGTTCTTTACTTGCAGCTGTCGGGTCCACCCAGTGCCATGTCTGCGCACATGTTGCTACATCGACGCTGTTGGACTCCAGTCCCGTGTGCTCCGCAGTGCCGTTCAGGCATTCCGCCGCTGGCACATTGTGCATCAGTGCTTGCCGCATCGCGGTGGAGGGATCGAGTGCCAGCAGGGTGGCGTCGCGGTAGACGTCGGCAAGCGAGGCGGTGAGTTTTCCGGTGCCGGCGCCGATATCGGCGACTACCTGTGGGCGCGGTGCAAGGCGGGTAAGCGCTTCACTGACGGTTGGAGGATATCCGGGGCGTACGCGGTGGTAGCCAGTGGCGCCGTCAGCGCTTTCTTGTAGGTCGTCGTCGAAAGTAGCGCCTGCGCGGTGGCGGTCAGCGGCGTCACGGAACGTTGGCGTTTCGCGTGCTGACGTCGGTGGAATCGGTGGGTGTTCGTTAACTCCGGGCACGACTTATACCCTAGGGCACGCCTGCGGGGCCATCGCTAGTAGACTCTACAAACATGACCGCTGCATACGCTGATGACTTGATGGACTTTGATGAGGTCCTCGAACGTTTTGACCCGGTAATGGGCATGGAGGTTCACGTCGAGCTCTCGACGAATACCAAGATGTTCTCGTCCTCCTCGGCGCACTTTGGTGCCGAGCCGAATAGCAACGTCGATCCCTGCAGCCTCGGCCTGCCGGGCGCGCTGCCTGTGGTTAACCGTCAGGGCGTTGAGTGGGCCATCAAGATTGGCCTGGCGTTGAACTGCGAGATTGCTGAGTCCTCTCGCTTTGCGCGCAAGAACTACTTCTACCCGGATCAGCCGAAGAACTACCAGATTTCGCAGTACGACGAGCCAATCGCCTACGACGGATATCTTGACGTTCAGCTTGACGACGGCACGGAGTTCCGTGTCGAAATTGAGCGCGCTCACATGGAAGAGGACACCGGCAAGCTGACGCACTTGGGCGGTGCCGATGGTCGTATTCACGGTGCTACGCGTTCGCTGGTGGACTGCAACCGTGCAGGTGTTCCGCTGATTGAGATTGTCACTAAGCCGATTCTCGGTGCGGGGGAGCGTGCCCCAGAGGTTGCTCGTGCGTACGTTTCTGCGCTGCGTGACCTGGTGAAGTCCCTCGGTGTCTCCGATGCCCGCATGGACCAGGGCTCGATGCGTGTGGACTCCAACGTTTCCCTGCGCCCAATCGGCCAGGAGGAGTTCGGCACTCGTACCGAGACTAAGAACATCAACTCCCTAAAGTCGGTTGAACAGGCTGTTCGCTACGAGATGCAGCGCCAGGCTGCTGCGATTACTAATGGCGAGGAGATTGTTCAGGAAACTCGCCACTACCAGGAGACCGACGGCACGACCTCCAAGGGCCGCCCGAAGGAATCGCAGTCGGATTACCGCTACTTCAACGACCCGGATCTGCCACCGGTGATTGCTCCGCGTGAGTGGGTGGAGGAAATCCGCGCAACTCTGCCGGAGCTGCCGTGGGTGCGTCGTGCCCGTATTCAGGAAGAGTGGGGTCTAAAGGACGAGGAAATGCGCGACCTGGTTAACGCCGGCGCTCTCGACCTGATTGTCGACACCGTTGAGGCTGGTGCCGGCCCGGCTGAGGCTCGTTCCTGGTGGGTCGCTTACCTGGCGCAGAAGGCCAACGAGGCAGGCGTGGAGCTGGCTGAGCTCGCGATTACCCCGGCACAGGTTGCACGTGTGATTGCACTGATTGAAGAGGGCAAGCTGACCAACAAGCTGGCCCGTAAGGCCGTCGACGGCGTGCTCGCAGGCGAGGGCGATGTTGATGAGGTCGTTGCTGCCCGTGGCCTGGAGGTCGTTCGCGACGACGGTGCTATTGAGAAGGCCGTCGACGATGCACTGGCTGCTAACCCGGACATCGTCGAGAAGTACCGAGCTGGCAACAAGAAGGTCGTCGGTGCCATCGTGGGGCAGGTCATGAAGGCCACCCGCGGCAAGGCAGACCCGGCTCAGGTCAACCAGCTGATTGCGAAGAAGCTGAGCTAGCCTCCCTGAAAGCTAATCCGGGGAACCGCCGGCGGCACCATCGCTCGGCAGTCTGACGACGCGTTCGTCGGACTCCGACGGTTGTGCCCCGGCGGTTTTGTTGGTCGTGGCACCCCAAACTTCAATACCCTGATTCGCTGCGACAGCCGCTACATGCGAGATGTGGCCGAAGTCGCCGTCGACAAGCACTTCAGGGGAACCCTTGACCTCCCACGCCGCGTCGGGCCCACTTGACTTCGGACCCACCGGCATGGAGATGACCTTCTGCGCGTCTGGGATGGCAATGACCACGCGGTCACCCATCACTGCGCATCCACCGATGGAATCGTTCAGGTCCACACCGCCGAGGGGGTTAATCACAGGGCCGGTGAGCTGAACCAGTTGTGGGGTGCCGTCGAGAATGGCGGTTGCCAACGGCGGCATTCCGTCCGGACCATGGCAGAACTGCTGAAACTCAATGCCTGGATCTCCCACGAGCAATTTGCGCGGGGACAGGGTGTCCGAAGTTCGGTCAAAATAGATTCCGAGAATGCCGGGCTCGCTGAGGTCCGGAAGTTCGCGCACATCAGCGGTGCTGCCCTCCACGAGGGTGACGCGCGCAATGGTGTCGTCGTTACGCAAAACAAAGACCTGACGGTCCTCTTCAACCGAGGGACTGGGCAGCAGTTGTTTTGCAGGGGCGCCGAGCCGTGCGACCTCACGCGGTGTCTTACCCGGTGCGACAGCGGTGAGTGCACCGTCGTCGGTGGCGACGAGAGCTTCCCCAGGGCCGGTTGAGGCTAGCGCGGTGGTAAGCGGTAGGCAGGCGGCGAGAGTGACATCATCGAGGTCGCAGGGACCTTTGTCTTTGGCTTTGCTTTCCGTGGTCGGGACCGGGGTAGAGGGCAAATCAGGGGAGGAAAACTTCGGCATGGCAATGCCTGTCGGTTCTGACTTGTCTTCAGTAAACGGCAACTCAAGCGCGCTCGAGGCACTCATGCAGCCGGAAAGAGAGACCATCCCGACGACACCAGCGGCGAGCGCAGCACGACGACGCCGCCCGCGAGCGCGAGCCTGTGCACTGCTGGTGTGGACGAGGTGGAATCCCATAGGCATACACAATACAGCCTCGTTTCACGGCCACGCCTGCGACCAAAAGTGAGGCAGTAGTTTTAATGTGGACGATGTGAGCGACTCAGAGAAGTACCCGAACGACCGCGCCCTCGAGAATGTGGAGGACGGATTCGATGACGATCTCGACGTCCCGACCTACCGCAAGCTCGCTGAGCCAATGAACGAAGAAACCAACCGCGATGACAGCGACAACACCGCAACGCAAATTTTTCCGGGTGTGCCGGAAAAGCGCGTAGATGAGGAGCCGGAGGCGGAGGTAGACCAAGAAAACCTGCCGCCGGAATCCGCCGCTGCATCAGAGACAGTGGCAGAGACAGAGGTCGAGCCGAGCTCGGAACCGGAGCCTGAAGTTCAGGAAACCCCGAAGAAGCGCTACGACGCCTACGCCGCTGCAGGCCGCACGGCACCTCAGGTGATTAGCCCTGCCGGTAAGCCTTCGCCGCGGGATGAACAGGCCGAAACTGAATTGGCACCCGCGGCCGATAAAGAGTCGGAGGTAGCCCCGGAGTCGGAGGCGACCGAGATCTTTGAGCAGCCGGCCCGTAGCGAGCGCGTTGATTCAGATGAGGATTTCAGCCAGCCGACGCAAGCCTTCTCGGCTTCTGAAGCGGCAGCAGCGTCCACAGCGGGAACTGCCGCAAATAAGTCGGAAGCACAGTCAGCATTCGACGATGAGGCGGAGTCAACCTATGGCTCTGCACGCAATTCCGCAGCTGAGACTCAGTATTTCGATGAATCGGATTTCGCTGAACCGGCTGCCTCTCGCGATACCGCTGGTGCCGCTGGTGTTGCAGGAGCAGGCGTAGGGGCCGCCGGGGCAACTGCGGCTACGACTACCGCCGCTGCTGACGACGATGAAGACACGGACTTCAACGACGACAACGAACCGGAGTTCCGTCGCGGTACCACCGACTTCGGCCTCCTGCTGCTGCGTCTTGGATTGGGTGCGCTGCTGTTGGTCCATGGCCTGACAACGCTGCTCGGCTGGGGCAGCTCCGGTGGCACCACTGCGCTGGAGACACAGTTTAGCCAGAACAACTTCGCCCTCGGCCCTGTGATGGCCACTGCCATCCCAACGGTTCAGCTCATCGCGGGTGCCCTGCTCATCTTAGGGCTTGCGACACCGCTGGCCGCAGCATTGGCGCTGGCATTGTCCGCCTACCTCAGCATGTTTGATGTGGCTACCTCTGCCAATGGCGTGAATATCGTCGGCCAGGATTCCAGCAACCTTCAGCTACAACTGTTGATGACCGCCATGGCACTTGGCTTGCAGTTCACCGGCCCGGGCCGCATCGGCATCGACTTCGGACGCGGCTGGGCTCGTCGCCCACTGGCATCGTCGTGGATCTTCGGAATTCTGTCCATCGCTGCAGCAATTGGCCTGTGGTGGCTGACGACCGGCACGCTGCCGTTTATCGGCTAAGGCAGCTCGCAGCTACACAAACAGTCGAGCGGCCTAAACTAGGTTCTCGGTTAGGGCCGGGGTACAATGCCCCCTATGCCAAAGTCGAGACACGCACTAAAGACCACCCTTGCGGTGGTCTTTTTCATGTCTTCGATAGGCGCGACAACGTCGATCCACTCACCATCGACAGCTGCTGCCGACGAGCACAGTGAGGTTGCAGCCTCCGTCTCGTCGGCAAGCGTCTGGCCGACACATCAGGTGAGTCTGCCACGCATGGACCTCAACGCCGAAGGGTTGATTGAGGTTGACCCACGCACGCAAATGGCGGTGAGCTACGAGCCGGTGGGCGTGGGGTACAGCAGCCAGGCATCGCAACGCCCGCTGCCGGCGCTATCCCTGATTAAGTTGTATATCGGTCAGTATGTGCTCGAACACGGCACTGCCGACGATGCCGAGCGCGTCGAAAAGATGATTTCGCGTTCCGACGACGATTTGGCAGCCGACTTCTACCGGAAGTACCCGGAATCGGTCGATTCCGTTGCGACCGAGTACGGCCTGTTCAACACCTCCGGCGGAGAAAAGTGGGGAGTATCGAGGACCACTGCGGAAGATGTGGTGTCTTTTATTTCCCAGCTTCGTCTGAAGCATCCTAATTCTGAGGTGCTTGAGGCGATGCGACACTGGTCGCCGATTGCTGCCGATGGCTATCGACAGAATTTTGGTCTTGCCGGCCTGCCCGGTTCTGAAGGCGCGAAGATGGGCTGGTCCAACCGGCGTTCGTGGCACTCTTCCGTTGTTTTTGGCCCCGGATATGTAATGGCGGCCATTACCGAGGGCAGCAAATATGCACACACCGAGGACGTCGCTGAGGGGATTGCCGACGTCGAGTACCGGGATTTGGTGAAGCCCACGCGGAAGACTGGGCGCAAAGCTACCCTAGAAACGCCAAAGGCCCGTGCGGTAAGCACAGGCCTTTAAGCGGGTTTGATCTAGCTAGTCGACAATGCGGACCGCGCCCTTATCCGCACTGGACGCCATCTTGGCATATGCGCGCAGCGCCTTGGACACCTTGCGCGGACGTGGCTTGTGGGGAGTAAACGGCTTATCGCGCTTGAGCTCTTCATCACGGCGGGCCGCAAGCTCCTCGTCGGACACCTGAATTTCGAGGCGTCGTTCTGCGACATCGATGTACACTGGGTCGCCGTTGCGGACGAGACCGATTGCGCCACCTGCAGCGGCCTCCGGGGAAACGTGACCAATCGACAGTCCAGAGGAACCGCCGGAAAAGCGGCCGTCGGTGACCAGGGCGCAAACCTTACCCAGACCAGCACCCTTGATGAATGCGGTCGGGTGCAGCATCTCCTGCATGCCCGGACCACCTGACGGCCCCTCGTAGATGACGAAGAGAACTTCGCCCGGCTGCAAGGTGCGGTTCAAGATGACAGAGACAGCCTCTTCCTGGCTCTCTACGACGCGAGCGGTGCCCTCGAAGTGGAACTGGTCCTCGCCAATACCCGCGGTCTTCAGGACAGCGCCGTCCTCGGCGATGTTGCCGCGCAGGACACAGAGACCGCCTTCCTTGGTGTAGGCGTGGTCGAAGTCGCGGATGCAGCCATTTTCGGAGTCCGTGTCCAGACTTTCCCAGCGGTTGGAAGTGGAGAACGGCTCGGTGGTGCGCACACCGCCCGGTGCTGCGTGGAACAGCTCGATGGCCTCGTCAGTGGCCTTGCCGCCGCGGATATCCCAGTTATCCAGGTGCTCCTCCAACGACGGGGAGTGTACAGAGCGGACATCCATTTGCAGCAGGCCGGCGCGACGCAGCTCGCCGAGGATGGCTGGAATACCACCGGCGCGGTGGACGTCCTCCATGTAGTAGTCAGAGTTCGGCGCTACCTTAGACAGACACGGAACACGACGGGAAATCGCGTCGATGTCAGAGAGGTCGAAGTCAATCTCGCCCTCCTGCGCGGCAGCGAGAATGTGCAGCACGGTGTTGGTGGAGCCACCCATGGCAACATCGAGCGTCATGGCGTTGACAAATGCGTCGCGGTTGGCGATGTTGCGCGGCAGCACGGACTCGTCGCCATCGTTGTAGTAGCTCTTCGCCAGGTCCACGATTAGCTCACCGGCGCGGGTGAACAAGTCGCGGCGAGCCTGCTGAGTCGCCAGCGTAGAACCATTGCCCGGCAGGGACAGGCCGAGGGCCTCGGTCAGGCAGTTCATCGAGTTTGCGGTGAACATACCCGAGCAAGAACCACAGGTCGGGCACGCCGAGCGCTCGATGTCCAGCAGGTTCTTGTCATCGACCTTGTCATTCGCGGATGCAGAAATAGCCGAGATTAGGTCAGAGCCAGGCTTGACGACGCCATCGATAACAACCGATGACCCCGATTCCATCGGCCCGCCGGAAACGAAGACCACCGGGATATTCAGGCGCAGAGCCGCATTGAGCATGCCTGGCGTGATCTTGTCACAGTTGGAAATACACACCAACGCGTCAGCGGTGTGAGCGTTGACCATGTATTCCACAGAGTCGGCAATAATTTCACGGGATGGCAGCGAGTAGAGCATGCCGTCATGTCCCATTGCGATACCGTCGTCGACGGCGATGGTGTTGAACTCACGGGGGACACCACCTGCCGCGGTTACAGCTTCCGCAACGATGTCGCCAACATCCTTCAGGTGCACGTGCCCTGGCACAAACTGGGTGTAAGAGTTTGCAATTGCGATAATCGGCTTGCCGAAGTCGCTATCGGACATGCCAGTCGCACGCCATAGGGAACGAGCGCCAGCGGCATTTCGTCCGGCAGTGGTGACTTTAGAGCGAAGGGGGATCATGTGGGCTGCCCTTCCTAGATAGGGTGCAAGGTAACTAATTGTCCATACTAATCACAAAAGCCCCTAATGTCTCATTTCGCGGTCACTAGTGTCCGCATAATGAGATTTAGGGGCTTTTGTGGACTGCTTAGATGTTACTCAGCAGAGGCTTCGCCTTTAGCCTTAGCGCCTTTAACCTTGGCGTCAGCCTCAACCTCACTGGCCTTCTTCATTACGGAGTAGCCATCGCGGTCAAAGACCTCGACCTTGTCATTTTCCGCCATGCGAGCCGAAGTAATCGGATCCGGAATCAGACCGCCGGTGGCTTCCTTTAGCTCGGGCAGTGAATTAAAAGAGATGGCCGGCAGCGCGATACGCTCATCTGACTTGGTGACCGCAAAGGCTCGACCGCCCTTGTTGAAGAAGATGCCTGCAAAATCACTCCAGGGCACCGAACGGCGCTGGGACAGTAGATAAACCGCAGTGATGCCGCGTGACCCCACGGTGGTGCGTACTCGGAAAATCCAAAGCGTATAAATCAACGGTGCCAGGAAGGTAACGGCCAGCCACGGGGTAAAGCCGGCGGCAATTACACACAGCACGACCATGAACGCAACGATGAACAGATGCGTCTTCTGTGGGCGAAATCGCTGCGTCGCAATTTTTGGCTGTGGAGTCGAGTCAGTCATGGCTATTGATTGTAGCGGGTAGTTCGGATTGGCTAGTGCACGGTAGGCGGTTGCGCGCTATTGCGTATCAGCCGAGTTCGGTTCCGCGTTGTTAGTGGAGTCCGTCGACTGTGATCCACCAGTGTCCTCGTTGCCAGTGTTGCTCTGCTCGGAGCTTGACTGGGTGGAGGTGGTGGTCGAAGGTGCGCGGTTCTGTGTGTTCTGCGGCTGCTGAGAAGTCTCCGTTGGCTGGTTTTGAGATGTCTGATTCTGCTGAGTGGTCTCGGTGGGCTGCACATTCTGTGTGGTGCTAGTCGGCTGGTTGGATGACTGTGGTGCCGACGACTCTTCCGAGTCCTCTTCCTGTGTCGCTACGCGATCGTTCCACCTGCTCGGTGCCAACCATCCAGATGGGCCGTCCTCAGTTTCGAGTGTCATCAGGTTCAAAATGAAGAGAATCAGTAAGGTTACCAGGAGTACAATCGTCGAAACGCGAGCGCGCCCACCTGCGGAGAGGGTTCGACGAACCTTCTGGCGCGTCGTGAGTGTCTTCCAATCGGGGTGGTTAATCAGCTTGCGGATGGCGCTGTTGCTTTCACTGTCTTCCTGCTCGCGTCGCGCATCGTCAAGATCGGCTCCCGCGTGCGGAAGATCGGATCGCTCATTCTCGTCTTGCTTGTCGACGGTCTGAGTTTCCATCAGCTTAGTTTCCGCGGTGACTGGCTCGACTGCTGTGTCCGGTACCATTTCGACAACCTCGGTTGGAGCGCTGTCGACGTCGTCAAGCGCCTGCTTGTTCTCGCGCTTAGCGTCGGCCTGCTTGAGCTGTTCAATCATCGTGTCATCGCGGACGTGGCCGGTGATTTCTTCGGCGGGAGCAAACGGGGTCTGTTGGGCGCGCTCGCCGTAGTCATCCCACCAGGTGTCGATGACTGCGGCGCGGATGGCGCGCTCGATAAGCCATTGGTCGCCCGGTTTGCAGTCGACAATCAAGCGCATGGTGACGGTCCACGGCAGCCCCATAACCGTTGGTGGATTGAGCTCTGTAGAGGACTGCATCTTGATTTCGGAGAGAACGGAGTCCTTGATTGAGTCCAGCGTGATTGCGCGCTTAGCAGCGGCGACGGTGCGCTCTTCCAAATCCTTAATGGAACCACCGGCGGTCATCGGTACCGGTACTTCGACGACGGCACGCGACCACTGCGAGGAGTAGTTGATACACATACGTGCCTCGGAGTTCGGCACGATAATTTCCTCGCCGTTTAGGGTTCGAATGGTCGTGGCGCGCAATGTCATATTGACGACGTCGCCCTGCACGGTGCCGGAAGGGGAATGGAACTCAACCCAATCGCCGATGCCGTACTGTTTCTCGGCAATGATGAACATGCCTCCGAGGAAGTCGGCGATGACTCCCTGGGCACCAAAACCAACAGCAGCGGAAACAACCGTTGCGGGGATGGCGGCGGCGGTTAGCGAGATTCCGAATTTCGACAGAATCGCGATGATTAAGACGAAGTACGCAATAACTTCGACGATGTAAACAACAGCGCCAATGAGCGCGCGTCGTCCCTTGGCTTGCTCGTCCTCAGAGGAGATATTTCCGTCTGCGATTGCCAGAACGAAACGTCGGATGCGGGGAACAAGAATTAGCAGAATGGCCAGGCTTGCAATGGCAAGACCGTTGCTGGCTATCCATTGCCATGCCCGTAACAACATGAATTGTAAAAATTCCATGCTCTCCACCGTAGGTCGTTCGCCTTAAGATGGGCTGAGTTTAAAGATAAGGAATTATGCATAAAGAGGAGCTTCGAGGTGAGCCGCTCTGGCGTGCCGACTCGGATACACCGCCTCTGCACCGTCTCGGGTGCACCAGCGTATCGGGGGTGGGGGTGTTTCTGGGTAAAGTGATTCCCAAAGCTGGGGTGGGACTGCTGTGGGGAAACGGGTGGGAAGTGGGTAGGCGCTCGGGTGTTAAGCGGGCGGGGGTGTCCAATTGGCGGGATTGACTTCTCACTATGTGGACGTTAAGGTTGTAGTCAACGCCACATTCGTAGCTTCTTCGCGTGAATGTGAGTTGAGTAGTTGCCCACCATGACCCAGGAGCGAAATCGTGAACGCGCACGAGCAGCACACCCCATCGCCCGCCCAATTCGCAGCTAAGGCGCGCACCAGCGCCCCCGAGCGAATTTCTGGTGCAAAAGCCATTGTCCGATCTCTTGAAGAGCTTGGTGTTGAGGTAGCCTTCGGTATCCCCGGTGGTGCAGTGCTTCCGCTCTACGATCCGATTTATGACTCGGAAAAGCTCCGCCACGTCCTCGTGCGCCACGAGCAGGGAGCTGGTCACGCTGCCACTGGTTACGCGCAGGTTTCCGGCAAGGTCGGTGTGTGTATCGCGACTTCCGGCCCGGGTGCTACTAACCTGGTTACCCCGCTCGCGGATGCTCAGATGGACTCCGTTCCGGTTGTCGCCATCACCGGTCAGGTCGGTCGCCCGCTGCTGGGTACTGACGCTTTCCAGGAGGCTGACATCCGCGGTGTGACCATGCCGATCACTAAGCACAACTTCATGGTCACCGAAGCTGAGGACATCCCGCGCGCGCTCGCTGAGGCATTCCACCTGGCTTCTTCTGGTCGCCCAGGCCCGGTTCTGGTCGATGTTCCGAAGGACCTCCAGAATACGATGATTGACTTCACCTGGCCGCCGGAGATTGACCTGCCGGGCTACCGTCCTGTGACGACTCCGCACCAGCGTCAGATTGACGAAGCAGCTGAGATGATTGCTGCGGCCAAGCGTCCGGTGCTCTACATCGGTGGTGGCGTCATTAAGGCTGATGCTTCCACGGAGCTGGTCGAGTTCGCCGAGCAGACTGGAGTTCCGGTCGTGACCACGCTGATGGCTCGCGGCGCATTCCCGGACTCGCACCCGCTGCATATGGGTATGCCAGGCATGCACGGCAAGGTGTCCGCCGTCGCTGCTCTGCAGAAGTCCGACCTGCTCATCACTATCGGTGCGCGTTTCGACGACCGTGTTACCGGTGATCTGAATTCCTTCGCGCCGAACGCGAAGGTTATCCACGCAGACATTGACCCGGCAGAGATTGGCAAGCTCCGTGAAGTTGACGTTCCCATCGTCGGCGATGCCCGCGAGGTCCTTGCCGCACTTAGCGAGTCCTACACCAAGCTCGGTCTTAGTCGCCCCCAGATTGCCGACTGGCTGAAGCTTCTCGACGGTCTCCGCGACGAGTTCCCCCTCGGGTGGGAAGAGCCCGCTGATGGTGCAATCGCTCCGCAGTTTGTAATTCAGACCCTGTCCGACATCGTTGGCCCGGAGGCCATCTATGCCGCTGGCGTCGGCCAGCACCAGATGTGGGCAGCGCAGTTCGTCCAGTACGAGAACCCGCGCACCTGGCTTAACTCCGGTGGTGCCGGCACGATGGGCTACTCAATCCCGGCTGCGATGGGCGCCAAGGCGGCTGCTCCAGAAAAGGAAGTCTGGGCCATTGATGGTGACGGTTGCTTCCAGATGACCAATCAGGAGCTAACCACCTGTGCAATGGAAGGTTTTCCCATCAAGGTTGCCTTGATCAACAACGGTAACCTGGGCATGGTTCGTCAGTGGCAGACGCTGTTCTACGATCAGCGCTACTCCAACACCAAGCTGCGCCCGGAGGACAACTCCTACCTGCCAGACTTCGTCCAGCTCTCCGAGGGGCTTGGCTGCGTGGCGATTCGCGTGACCAAGAAGGAAGATGTCGCGGCCGCAATTAAGAAGGCACGCGAGATTAATGACCGACCGGTGGTTATTGACTTCATTGTCGGTGAGGATGCTCAGGTGTGGCCGATGGTGGCAGCTGGCAAATCCAATGATGAGGTCGAATACGCCCGTGGTCTGCGCCCGCTGTTCAACGATGAGAACTCAGCGGCCGAGACCCCGGCTGACATCCACGGCACTGTTGTGGACAACGCCGAGGACGCCGCGAAGCAGCCCGACGCTAACCACCCGTCCATGAAGACCCGCTAATCGGGATCCGAAGCAACAGGAAGTGAGTCCCAAAATGGCTGAACTGCACACTCTATCCGTGTTGACCCTCGATGAGCCGGGTATTCTGGTCCGCATTGCGGGCATGTTCACCCGCCGAGGTTTCAGCATCCAGTCGATTACCTCGGGTGAAACTGAGACCGAGGGAGTCAACCGCATCACTGTCGTGGTTGAGACGGAGACGCTGCCGATCGAACAGATCACTAAGCAGCTCAACAAGCTAGTGCCCGTGCTGAAGGTGGTCCGCCAGCCCCCAGAGACCATGGTGTCGCGCGGACTGCTAATGGTGAAGGTTTCCTGCGACAACACCAATCGTCCGCAGGTCGTCGATGCCGCCAATCTCTTCCGTGCCCGCGTGGTGGACGTCTCTCAAGAGTCTGTCATCATTGAGGCGACGGGTGAGCGCTCGAAGCTTGTAGCCCTGCTGGAGGTCCTCGAGCCGTTTGGTATCCGTGAGCTCATTCAGTCCGGTACCGTCGCAATGGCACGCGGGCCGAAGCCGATGCTCCAGCCCCGCTAACAACTAAACGCTAAGATTTTTAACGAATCCGATTCGAAAAGAGGCTAATTTTAATGGCTATTGAACTGCTGTACGACGACGATGCTGATCTGTCCATCATCCAGGGGCGTAAGGTTGCCATCCTGGGCTACGGTTCCCAGGGCCACGCTCACGCTCAGAACCTGCGCGAGTCCGGTGTCGAGGTTGTTATCGGTCTGCGTGAAGGCTCCAAGTCCGCTGTGAAGGCCCAGGAAGCTGGCTTTGAGGTTAAGTCCAACGCAGATGCCGCTGCATGGGCAGACGTCATTATGGTGCTGGTTCCGGACACCACCCAGGCAAAGGTTTACAGCGAGGACATCGAGCCGAACCTGAAGGACGGCGACGCGCTGTTCTTCGGCCACGGTCTGAACATCCACTTCGACCTCATCAAGCCGGCTGACAACATCACCGTCGGTATGGTTGCTCCGAAGGGGCCGGGTCACCTGGTTCGTCGTCAGTTCGTCGATGGCAAGGGCGTTCCGTGCCTGATCGCCGTTGACCAGGATCCGAAGGGCGAGGGCCGCGACCTGGCTCTGTCTTACGCTGCAGCTATCGGTGGCGCCCGCGCTGGCGTTATCCCGACCACCTTCGAGGCAGAAACTGTGACCGACCTCTTCGGTGAGCAGGCTGTTCTCTGTGGCGGCACCGAGGAACTGGTCAAGGTCGGTTTCGAGGTTCTGGTTGAAGCTGGTTACGAGCCGGAGATGGCATACTTCGAGTGCCTGCACGAGCTGAAGCTGATTGTTGACCTGATGTTCGAGGGCGGTATTGCCAACATGAACTACTCGGTCTCCGACACCGCTGAGTTCGGTGGCTACCTGTCTGGCCCACGCGTTATTACCGCTGATACCAAGCAGCACATGCGCGAGATTCTGTCTGACATTCAGGACGGCACCTTCACCAAGCGTCTGATTGCCAACGTCGAGGGCGGCAACAAGGAGCTCGAGGACCTGCGCGCTTCCTACAACAACCACCAGATTGAAGAGGTCGGCTCCAAGCTGCGCGACCTGATGAGCTGGGTTAAGGTCGACGCTCGCGCTGAGACCGCCTAAGTTTGTTGCTTAAGCGAATCCTTCGCTTGTTCGCGAAGTAGGGCTTCATCACTGAGCTTCACCGCCGTGATGAGGCCCTTTTCGTATCTCTCTTACTCGTTTTCTTTCACTGAAACGTGTGGGGTAGACGGGTGGGATAAACGTCTGAGATAAAAGCAACTACGGCCAAACGGGTGTAGCCCCAGTCGTATCCGGGGTTCTAATCTGGGTTGAAGGGTCTCCCTCAACAAAGACGTTCGATAGTCTAATCGTTGCAATCAAATCATTTCACGGAGGTAAATGTGCGAGTATCCGCAATGACGCGGCGCGTGACGGCAACCGTTGCTCTGACGGTCAGTCTGGCGCTGGGATCGAGCGCCCTGGTCGCGTGTGGTAATTCCGACAGTGCTGTTTCCACGAAGAAGGTGGACGCTGAGTCGACGGTGCTTAGCGACGACATCGCAGCGTCGGAAAGCCTGATCGGCAGTTCGGAAGCAGTTGTCGTTTCCTCGGCTGGTGCAGCTGAGCAGCGTCGGGCGGCAGGCATTGCGGTTGCTGCTGGGCTGCCGATGCTGGTGGCTGGTTCTGCCGAAGATGCGGAAGATGACAGTACCGCCAAGAGTCCCAAGAAGGACGCTCGTGGCCACGATACTGGCGCTGATATCGCCGATGTGGAAAAAGAGATTGACCGCCTGGGCGCAAAGACAGTCCTTACAGTGGGGGCAGTTGACCTGACCGGGGGAGAGGAGCGTCAGGTTATTGCAGATCCGGGTACGACCGATGGCCTCAAGGAGCTTGTCGGTACTGAATTCAAGGTTCTCAAAGAGACGGAGTCGAAGCCGACTCGCGCTGTCGTTGAGATGGATCCGGAGAAGCCCACTGTCGTCAAGGGTGACGCAACGAAGGATGGGGGCGCCAACCAGGAGGCGCAGGATCGCGCCAGCGATGGGCAGGATGACAAGGGGCAGGAGAGCATCACCCTGCCGAAGGGATCGCCGAAGGAGGTTAAGGACAAGTTGGCATTGGCTGCACCGGGTACCGGCCTGGCTTCCATTGCTACTGCTCGAGCAGCTGGCCTGAAGGTCAGTTGGCTGCCGGTGGGCGACGCGCGTGCTACCTCTGAGTCGATTTCGGCTGCTCGTGACGGCGAGTCCCTGATTGCTCTGGGTAAGGTTTTCGGCGATCAGGACAAGTTCGATCAGTCCATCGAGCTGGCCAAGGATGACAAGGTCAAGGAGCTGCCGGGTGGAGGCACGCTGCTGTTCCCCGGTCGTCATCTGATTGCAACGTATGGTCACCCAGGTGTCGCTCCATTGGGTGTGATGGGCGAGGATGATCCGGAGGATGCCGTCGCACGTGCGAAGGACTACGTCAAGCAGTACGAGAAGTTCGCCGATGACCCGGTACTGCCGGCCTTTGAGATTATTGCTTCGGTCGCACAGGCTGATCCGGGCCCGCGTGGTGACTACTCCGAGCCGGCTCCGGTTGAGACTCTGAAGCCGTACGTCGAGGCCATGACCAAGGCCGGCGGCTACGTCATCATCGACTTGCAGCCGGGCAGTGCAGACTTCCTGGACCAGGCCAAGTTCTACGAAGAACTGCTGAAGATGCCAAACGTCGGTCTGGCGCTGGATCCGGAGTGGAAGATGGAACCGGGGCAGGTTCCGGCGACTCAGGTTGGTCACGTTAAGGCTGAAGAGGTCAACCGCGTTGCTGATTGGCTGGCTGAGCTGACTCGTAAGAACAACCTTCCGCAGAAGATGCTGATGCTGCACCAGTTCCAGCTACAGATGATTCGCGATCGCGAGACGCTGGATCTGTCGCACCCGGAGCTCGCATTCGTACTGCATGCCGACGGCCATGGCACCGCGCAGGAAAAGTTTGAGACCTGGAACGTCATGCTGCAGGATTTGCAGCCGGAGATTTTCGAGGCGTGGAAGAACTTCATCGACGAGGACCAGCCGATGTTTACTCCTGAGGAGACCATGAACATCGAACCGCGTCCATGGTTGGTTACGTACCAGTAGGTTATAGACCAGCAGAAATAAAAATAAAACGCGAAGAGTTTTGCCGACTTGAATGTCGGGGGCAACGGCGCTTACTCCCTAAACAAAGGGTAGTAAGCGCCGTTTTGCTTAGGTAAGTACCCCCGCGCCTCACCCCCAGAGTTTATGATGAGACGTAATGCGCGTGCACGCTTTAGTAGTTTTCTTAAGTGACACCGCACATACTGCATAAATTTTTCGAGACAAACCAGGAGATGCTTGTGAGCCAGAACGCTCGCCCCGTTGTCCTCATCGCCGACAAGCTGGCACAGTCCACAGTGGACGCATTGGGGGATTCCGTTGAGGTCCGTTGGGTAGATGGTCCGAACCGCGCTGAGCTCCTGGCTGCGGTTGGTGACGCTGACGCACTGCTCGTCCGCTCCGCTACCACCGTGGATCAGGAAGTCCTCGAAGCGGCTCCGAATCTGAAGATCGTCGGCCGTGCCGGCGTTGGCCTGGATAACGTCGACATCGATACCGCTACCAAGCGCGGCGTCATGGTTGTCAACGCTCCGACCTCCAATATTCACTCTGCATGTGAGCACGCAATCGCGCTGCTGCTGGCCACCGCTCGCCAGCTGCCGGCTGCGGACGCGTCCCTGCGTGAGGGGGAGTGGAAGCGCTCTTCCTTCAAGGGGGTCGAAATCTTCGGCAAGACCGTCGGTATCGTCGGTTTCGGTCACATCGGCCAGTTGTTTGCGCAGCGTCTCGCTGCTTTTGAGACCAACATCATTGCGTACGATCCGTACGCGAACCCGGCCCGTGCTGCTCAGCTCGGTGTTGAGCTGGTTGAGCTGGAAGACCTGATGGCTCGCGCTGATTTCGTGACCATCCACCTGCCGAAGACCAAGGAAACCGCTGGCATGTTCGATGCTGAGCTCCTGGGCAAGGCCAAGAAGGGGCAGATCATCATCAACGCTGCCCGCGGCGGTCTCGTCGACGAGCAGGCGCTTGCCGACGCGATTAAGGCTGGCAACATCCGCGGTGCTGGCTTCGATGTGTACGCGACCGAGCCGTGCACGGATTCCCCGCTGTTTGGCCTGCCGGAAACTGTTTGTGCTCCGCACCTGGGCGCCTCCACCGTTGAGGCTCAGGACCGCGCCGGTACCGATGTCGCTAAGTCCGTACTGCTGGCACTGGCTGGCGAGTTCGTCCCGGATGCCGTCAACGTTTCCGGTGGCGCTGTTGGCGAAGAGGTGGCCCTGTGGCTCGAGCTGGCTCGTGAGCTGGGTCTGGTTGCTGGTGGTCTGCTGGAGGGCGCTCCGGCCGCTGTTGAGGTCACCGCTCGCGGTGAGCTGCACACTGAGGACGTTAACGTTCTGGGGATGGCAGCAATCCGTGGACTGTTCTCCCTCATGGTGGAAGAGCCTGTCACTTTCGTTAACGCTCCGCGTATTGCAGAAGAGCGGGGTGTGACCTTCACTGTCGAGACTGAGCCGGAGTCCGTCTCCCACCGCTCCGTCCTCGAGGTCAAGGTCATCGGCGCTGATGGCTCCACCGCTACCGTCGTTGGTGCTCTCACTGGCCTGAACCGCGTTGAGAAGATTGTTCGTATCAATGGCCGCGGCATCGACATGCGTGCTCAGGGCCGTAACCTCTTCCTGCTGTACAAGGACGTTCCGGGTGCTCTGGGCCGCGTAGCTACCACCCTGGGTGAGTCCGGCATCAACATCGAGGCTGCTGCTCTGTCTCCGCAGGAAGCAGATCAGACTGCCATCCTGGTGCTGCGTGTTTCCAAGGAGGTTCCGGAGGAGCTCGTCGAGAAGATTGCCGAGGAAATCTCCGCTACCCACGCTCTGCAGCTTGAGCTGGACTAGTTTTGAGCGCCTAGGCGTTTTAGAGCTACTTCCTAGCCTATGAAAAATCCCCTCCAACCGGAGGGGATTTTTTTGTTTGCCTGCTAGTTTTACAAGCCTTAGCCCTTCATCGAGCCCTTCTCAATCATGTTGACGTGGAAGTCGAAGGCAGTGCGCAGATCGTGCGGGGTCGACATGCCCGGAGCGGTCTTCAGCGCGCGCTCGTAGTACTCCTCCAGCAGTGGCTGGTACTCCGGGTGTGCAACGGAAATCATCTTAGCCACGCGGTCACGCGGTGCCAGGCCACGCAGGTCAGCGAATCCACGCTCGGTGATGATGACCATGGCGTCGTGCTCGGTGTGGTCAATGTGCGAAGCGAACGGAACGATTGTCGAAATCGCACCGTCCTTCGCCAGCGACGGCGAGATGAACGAGGAAACGAAGGCGTTACGGGTGAAGTCACCGGAACCACCGATGCCGTTCATCATGCGGCTGCCGTTGATGTGGGTGGAGTTGACGTTGCCGTAGATGTCGGCCTCAATCATGCCGTTGGTGGCGATCAGGCCCACACGACGGACAACCTCCGGGTGGTTGGAGATCTGCTGCGGGCGCAGGATGATGTTCTTGCGGTAGCGAGCAGCCTCGTTGTTCATGCGCTCGGCTGCTTCTGGAGACAGGGAGAAGGAGGTAGCCGAAGCGACGGTCATCTTACCTGCGTCAATCAGGTCAATCATGCCGTCCTGAATAACCTCGGTGTAGGCCTTGATGTTCTCAAACTTGGAGTCCAACAGACCTGCCATCACAGCGTTCGGCACGTTACCGACGCCCGACTGCATGATGTACTGGTCGTAAGCCAGGCGACCCGCGCGAACTTCGCCCTCGAGGAAGTCGAGGAAGTGGCCAGCAATGGCCTTCGAGGTCTCATCCAACGGCTTGAACGGGGAGTTGCGGTCCGGCGCGTTGGTCTCGACAACTGCGACAACCTTGTCCAGGTTGATGTCGATGTAAGGGGTACCAATGCGATCACCCGGGGCATTGATCGGCACCGGCGTGCGGTTAGGCAGGTGCTGAATGCGGTAGATGTCGTGCATGCCCTCGAGTTCCTCGGACTGCCACGAGTTGACCTCAATGATGATCTTGTCAGCGTTGTCCATCCACTCGACGTTGTTGCCAACGCTTGACGACGGAATGAGGTGTCCATCTTCCGTAATACGAGTGACCTCTACAATTGCGGCGTCAATCGGCAGGAAGCCCTGCTCGATGTACAGCGCGGAGTGGGAGAGATGGATGTCCTGGTACTTTGCCTTGCCGGCGTTGATGGACTTACGCAGTGCCGGATCTCCCTGGTACGGCATGCGGTAGCGGATGATGTCAGCTTCTGCCATCACGCCGTCACAGTCCGGGGCGGTGGAAGCGCCGGTGTAGATGTCGACAGCGAATTCTTCACCCTTGGCGTGGAGTTCCTTGCCTCGGTTTGCCAGCGCAGTCGGCAGAGCCTTCGGGTAGCCAGCACCGGTGAAGCCAGAGATGCCGAGGGCATCACCGTGATTGATAAACTGTGCCGCCTCGTCGGCGGTCATTACTTTGCCGCGCAAACCGGCATGTGCGATGCGATCAGACATGTCATCTCCTAGATTGACTGTTCGACTTTAGTTTTGTCGCCTAACCTAGCATGCGCTAACAGTGTGTTGCCACACCCGCAGGTTGGGAAGTGATTCATGGCATAGTAATCGCTTCAGCTGGTTGTTTATCGGCGCTCTTCCAGGGGCTTTGCTACAGCAACTCCCGCACTTCTTCGTCGGTCAGCATGGCATCCTCGAATGCTTGCAGTGTGGCCTCTGGGTTAAATTTCACACCGATGAGTACGACCTCATTGGATGGTGGGACATCGGTTTGTGCCCACATGACAGCAGGGGTGATCTTCAGGTTCGGTCCCGCCTGACTCCACACGTGGGCGACTTCGAGGCGGTCGGAAATCCAGCAGTGCCCCTTGGATCGTACGAGGCCCTTTGTGCCGCGGAGGGCCTTGATTAGTCGTTCGCGGTCGAAGGGGCGGTTGCCTCGGAAAACAACCGAAGAAATACCGTATTCTTCGGTCTCCGGCGTGTGGGGATTCGCAAGTTCTTCTGCATATCCGTGGAAAGTGGCCGCCGTGCCTTCGTCGTAAAGCGATGCGTCGAGAATGGCGGAGGTGGCGATTTCTCCGTTAGTCACGCGGACGATGCGTGCACGAGGGTTCATTGCGCGGATGGTTTCCTCGGTACCGCCGGTGAGCTTTTCGCCTGCGAGATCGGATTTGGTGATGAGGATGAGATCGGCGAATTCCACCTGGTCGACAAGGAGGTCGGCGACCGTGCGTTCGTCGTCAGGCAGTGCACGCCCCTGGCGGAGGCTGTCGAGGAATGTGGAGGCGTCGACGAGCGTGACCATCGTGTCGATGGGGGCGATGTCGGCGAGGCGACGGCCGTCGTCGAATTCCCACTCGAAGGTAGCGGCGACTGGCATGGGTTCGGAGATGCCGGTGGATTCGATGACGATGTGCTCGAATTTGCCGCTGCGCGCGAGCTTGCCGACGTTTTCAACGAGGTCATCTCGCAGTGTGCAGCAGATGCAGCCGTTGGACATTTCGATGAAACGGTCTTCGCCGCGCTCGAGATATGTGCCCTGCTCGATCAGGGCGGCGTCGACGTTGACTTCCGAGAAGTCGTTGACGATAACCGCGATTTTGCGCCCCTGTGAGTTTGCCAGGAGGTTGTTCAGGAGCGTGGTCTTGCCGGCGCCCAGGAATCCGGACAGGACGGTGACGGGAGTGGTCGGGGTGGTGATATCAGAAAATTCGGTAGAAGTCACCCAACAAGACTAGCGTACTGAAAATGATTATCAATAACGTGTGCGTAAATTAAGGTGCGGGGAAGGTTGTAAATGTGTCGTATGGCTGATTATTGGCCAGTTGTGACGTAGGGCATAAAACGGTGTTGTAGTCGGTTTTAGTGGCGCATGGAGCGTGCCTAAAACGGGGGCGCTTTCGGGCTTCTGAATGAAGGGTGCTAACCGCTTCGTTGATAGGGTTGGGGGTGTGCTTCGGTGTTCGAAGTGCTACCCCCGATAGTCGCGTTGGGGGATGCAGAAAGGTGAGTTCATGTCAGATCGTATTGCCCATGCTGGCCTCAAATCCAAGGTGATGACCGCGCAGGAGGCGGCACAGTTCATCAATCACGGAGATATGGTGGGCTTTGCCGGATTTACCGGCGCCGGTTATCCGAAGGTTGTTCCGCCGGCTCTCGCTGAGCGCATGGAGGCCGCTCACGAACGGGGTGACGAGTTCAAGATTAAGGTCTTGACCGGTGCTTCTACCGCTCCGGAACTCGATGGTGTGTTGGCAAGGGCCAATGGTGTCGAGTGGCGCATGCCATACCAGTCTGATCCGACAATGCGTAGCCTCATTAATGCGGGCGACGCGTACTACAGTGATATTCACCTTTCGCACTCTGGTCCGATGACGGAGCAGGGCTTCTTTGGTCCGGTCAATGTTGCCGTCGTTGAAGCCGTTCGCATTAAGGCCGATGGCTCCCTGATTCTTTCCTCTTCGGTTGGTAATAGTGTTTCATATTTGAATGCCGCCGAGAAGATCATCATTGAGGTCAACTCCTGGCAATCTGAGGACCTCGAGGGCATGCATGATATCTACAGTGTCGGCCTGCCTCCGAACCGCAAGGAGATTCCGATTCTGACTCCGGGTGACCGTATTGGCACCCCGTATGTTCCGATTGATGTCGACAAGGTTGTTGCTGTCGTTGAGACTAACGCCGAGGATCGTAACTCGCCGTTCAAGCCGCTGGATGATGACTCTAAGGCCATTGCGGGTTACCTGCTCGACTTCCTCGATTGTGAGGTCAAGGCCGGACGTCTGCCGGAGAACCTGCTGCCGATGCAGTCGGGTGTCGGCAACATTCCAAACGCTGTGCTTGCGGGGCTGCTTGACTCCAAGTATGAGAACCTGACCTCCTTTACTGAGGTTATTCAGGATGGAATGATTAACCTGATGGATGCTGGCAAGCTGACCATGGCTTCCGGCACTGCTTTCTCGCTGTCTCCGGAATATGCAGCTCGAATGAATGAGAATGCTGCTGACTACCGTGACAAGATTGTGCTGCGTCCGCAGGATCTCTCTAATAACCCGGGGCTGACTCGCCGTATGGGTCTGATTGCCACTAACGGCATGATTGAGGCCGACATCTACGGTAATGTCAACTCCACTCACGTGGCTGGCTCGCGCTTGATGAACGGTATTGGTGGCTCCGGCGACTTCACCCGCAACGCCTACATTTCGTCGTTCGTGTCTCCGTCGTTGGCTAAGAATGGCAATATTTCTGCTATCGTGCCCATGGTCTCCCATGTTGACCACACTGAACACGATGTGATGGTTATCATCACTGAGCAGGGTCTGGCTGACCTCCGTGGTCTGGCCCCACGTCAGCGCTCCCGCCTTATTATCGAGAAGTGTGCTCACCCGATGTACAAGGAGGCGCTGCTCGAGTACGTTGAGCGTGCCGAGAAGGCCACTCCGTACCTGCACACTCCGCATGACCTGGGTACTTCTTACGACTTCCACCGTCGCTTCCTTGAGAACGGCTCGATGAAGCCGGTCGATTAAGGTTCTAGCGCGTTTCCCGCTTTACGACGAAGTTTGCGTCGTAGGGCGGGATTTGCTTTTAGTATCGTCTCGAAAGAGTGTTCGAATTTGGCGGTGATTCTTGGGCTTGGGTGGCGGTTTGAATCCGGGGTGAGGGATATGGTGTGGGCGAATTGATAAAGAACTGTTCGTTAGGGGACCTCGTTAGGGAGGGGGCAGTGCAATGTCGGAGTTGGAATCGTGTGGGGAATTTCGCTTCAGTCATGAGGTGAGGGCTCATCCGCTCGCTGAAGTGATGCGGGAGATTAATCGCTTGCAAGTGGTTATCGCTCAGCGGGTCGCACCACCAGATGATGGCGATGTTGAAGCTCATCTGGCTTATTGGTCGGTGGTGCTGGGCATCTCGCGCACCGAAGTGAATAAATATATGGAAATTGGCTACATGCTTGGGCGCATGCCGCAATTGGCGGAAATGTGTCGGGAGCGCGGGCACTTGTCAATGAAGCATTTGACAATGCTCGGAAAACACACACGCCCTGTAGTCGATGAAAAAGTTGACGCAGTTGAGTCGGGTCTCGTGGATGTCGTTAAGCCAAGGCGAGACGGGGAAGCGCTCCGTGGAGTGCGGGCGATGGCAACGCGGGTGCAGCGAGTGATTGGTGAGTGTGCTCCGGAAGTCCGGCCACGCGATGTGGATGTCGCTGGGTTGCACACTGATAGGGTCCTGGCCCGGAATGTGGAAGCGACCGTAGATGCTGCAATTGATGCGGCGGCATATCAAGTCGAGAAGGATGGGGAATCTGCGGAGGATCCCGCGGAGTCGCCTGAGGTGCAGGAGGTTCAAGCTGCGGCTCTCGATTACTTTGGCGATCGCATGACGGCTAAGGAGTTTATCGCGGTTGATGAACATGGTGACGCTGGAGTGACAACGCTGACTACTGTGCTCGAGCGACATCATGCGGTGGAAGCCCTTGCAATTATCGACGCAGTGGCTAAGCAGATGAAGGTGAGTCGCGCGGCAGCTTTCATGCATGCGCTACGCGGTACTTGTGAGGTGGAGGTGAATCTGGAGCTCTTCCGAGTGCTCTCTCTCGGGGAGGATGGCGAACCGGAAAACACTCCAGTGTGGCTCGCTGGTGCTGGTTGGCTTTCTACGCTGGTGGCCGAGTCTTGGCTGAAACGGGTATCGACATTGCGGGTGCTGGGGGATAGTGCCGTTGAGGGCTATCGACCCTCCGAGTCGCAGCGTGCATTCGTGCGTGCCCGTGACGGTGTGTGTAGTTTTCCTGGATGCGATATCCCTGCGGAAAAGTGCGATATCGACCATATTGTGGAATTTGATCACAGTCTTTCCGGTGGTGAGCGGCAAATGGAAGGGGCTACGCACACGGATAATCTCCATTGTCTTTGTCGACGGCACCACAACCTTAAAACTGCTGGTATATGGCGAGTTGTTCGAGGTGATGATGGGACTGAAGCCTGGACGTTCCTCTCTTGTGATGAGGGGCCGTTTGCGCACTCGGACAAAGAGCACACTGGGCATGGTCGTTACACCTTTGCCTCGCAGACTGAAAAGAAAACCGCTGCGCTGGCCGAGCACAATGAGAAACGTCGCAAACTGCATGACAGCCTCCGCAGTCTAGTGGATAAGGTGCGGAGGGATTTGGAAAAGGAGAGGGCAGTAGACGGGGTGGATTGTGAAAGCGAAGGAGATGGTAAAAACCGCGGAGACAGCGATGGGGAGTGAGTGCTAGGTTCTGCTACACTCATTTGTGTCCATATAGTGAGAAGGGTATCTCAAAAAATGACTGAGGTAGGAAAGCTGAAGATCGCCGTCATCCCGGGTGATGGCATCGGCACGGAAGTTACGGCAGAGGCACTGAAGGTGCTGGGGGCTGCTATCGGCGAGTTCGACACCACCGAGTATGACCTCGGTTCGCGTCGCTACTTGCGCAATGGCGAACTGCTCACCGACGCCGACCTTGACTCCCTGCGCGAGCACGACGCTATTCTGCTCGGTGCCATCGGTGACCCGGCGAACGTTCCTCCGGGCGTTCTCGAACGCGGCCTGCTGCTGAAGATGCGCTTCGCGCTGGATCACCACGTCAACCTGCGTCCTTCCAAGCTCTTCCCGGGTGTCGAGTCACCGCTGAAGAATCCGGGCGAAATTGATTTCGTGGTCGTCCGCGAGGGAACCGAAGGTGCCTACACCGGTAACGGCGGTGCGATTCGCGTCGGCACGCCACACGAGGTTGCCAACGAGACCTCCGTCAATACCCGCTTCGGTGCTGAGCGCGTTGTTCGCTACGCCTTCGAGCTGGCTATGACCCGCCGCAAGAAGCTGACTCTCGTCCACAAGACCAATGTGCTGGTGCACGGCGGCGGTATGTGGCAGCGTACGGTCGACGAGGTCGCTAAGGAATACCCTGAGGTAGATGTCGATTACTCGCACATCGACGCTGCGACGATTTACCTCGTCACTAATCCTTCGCGTTTCGACGTCATCGTCACCGACAATCTCTTCGGCGACATCATTACTGATGAAGCTGGTGCAGTTTCGGGCGGTATTGGCCTGGCAGCGTCCGGCAACATTGACGCCTCCAATACCAACCCGTCCATGTTTGAGCCCGTTCACGGCTCCGCGCCCGACATTGCTGGCAAGGGGATCGCTGACCCGACGGCAGCCATTCTGTCGGGTGCCATGATGCTTCGCCATCTGGGTCGTGAGGAAGACGCTCAGCGCATCGAAGCTGCTGTGGAAGCTGACATGGCTACCCGCGGTAGTGGCCCAATCAAGACCAGTGAAGTTGGCGACCGCATTGCTGCTGCTTTGAAGTAGCGCATGCGGTAGTGCAAACAGTAGTGCAGTAAAACAGGGGAAGGGTTAGACAATCACAGTTTTGCCATCGACGGTAGTGATGTGAGTCTTACCGTCGGCGGTGTGCTCGATGAAGTCCGACGCATGTCCGACCTGGGCAAGCACATTGATGATGGTGTCGAGGGTGTGTGGGGAAGGGCTTTCTGCGCCGCCATCGGGGCCATTCCCTCCCAGCCCTGCCACCAGTGCATCCCTCGTAATCTCCGCATGTCCCAGGTGCTGAGCCGCCTCGTGGAAGACATGCACAATCACTCCTTCGATGCTGCCGCACCACCAACGGTCTTTATCGGTAGGAATCGCAGCAGGAGCACCAGCGCGGTCAACGCCTTGCAGCTCCACCAGCGCGGATTCAATAGCCGCGCGATCACGGTGGTAAATCTCCAGCCCTTCCGAAACACTGCAATGAGCAGAAAACTCCCCATCGCGATTGCGGACATAATCGCGCCCAAGGCAGACGCGCTCGAGCCAGTACCTCGCTGATCCGGTCACATGACGCAGCAGCACGGCCAGGGAGTTTATGGCTGGGATGGGGAGGGGTGCGTTGAAGGTATCGTCGTCAAGCGTGGCGACGAGTGCCGCGAGCTTGTCCATCCTGCCGAGGATGTGGGCATCGAGCGGCCATTCGGGATTTGTGGAAGCGCTGTGTGTGGAATCGGTCATAAGGTCGAGTATTCCCGCAAATCACTCCTATTGGGGCCAAAAATAGGGGATAATTGACCCCATGACCGTCGAGCTTGCGGAAATCGCAGACTTCCTCAGCCAAACTCGCCCGTTTTCGGACCTTACCGATGAAGAGCGCGCAACTATCCCACCGCTTTTGACCATGCGCTATGCCCGTCGTGGCACGGAGATTATCCGGGCGGGTGCGGATAACAATAGCTGTTTCATTATTCGCTCCGGCATGGTGGATCTCTTCGACCCAGCTGGCACACTGCTGGACAGACGAGATGTGGGAGATCATTTCGGCTATTCGACGCTGCTGAGCAGTGACCCTTCGCTATACACGATGACGGCGGTGGAGGACTGCGTATTCCTGGTGATCTCCAAGGAGGTCTTTAACCACCTCAATGACCAGTTCGTAGAGGTCCGGCGCTATTACGGCGGTGAGAACGCGCGCATTCGCGCAGTGGCCTCGAAGTTGCGGAGCACTGCGGCATCGGAGTCGTTGCGCACACGGGTTGCGGACCTAATGGAAACGTCGCTGGTGACCTGCAGCGCCGATGCGACAGTGCAAGAGGCGGCGCAGATTATGACGGAGTGGAATGTCTCCAGTCTGCTGGTGATGGAGTCTGCAGGCGCTAATCAGAGCCCACTCGTTGGCATCATCACGGACCGCGACCTCCGTCGTCGAGTCCTGGCAGAGGCCAAGCCCGCGGCGACGCTCGTAAGCGAAGTGATGACCGAGACCCCGGAAACCATTAGTCCCGACCTGCTGGTTTTCGAGGCCATGCTGCTGATGGCCGAGCGCGGTTACCACCACCTGCCAGTGCATGACGGGACGAGAGTGGTCGGCATGATTGTTATTGGTGACCTCCTGCGCAGTCTGCACACCGATCCCGTGTATGCGACGGCGACGCTGGCGCGAAAGAGCGATATCTCAGAGATTGCAGAGATTGCCCAGAACGCGCGACGAATTGTCGGCCGGTTCATTGACCGGGGTGATTCGGGGGAGGAGGTCTCGAAGCTGCTGACTGCCGTGGCCGATGCTGTTACCCGGCGCCTGGTTGCTCTCGCCGAGGAAAAGCTCGGGCCCCCACCGGTCAGCTACGCGATTGCAGTCCTGGGCTCGCATGGGCGCGGAGAGATGGGGCTCGCATCCGATCAGGACAATGCGCTGGTTCTCGCCGACGACTACGACGCCGACGTTCACGCTGACTATTTCGCCGCGCTTAGCGACGAGATTTGCACTAACCTCGACCGAGTCGGTTATCCGCTCTGTACAGGGGATATGATGGCCAGCAATCCCGCGTGGAGGATGACTAAGTCGCAGTGGTTGCGCACTTTCCACGGGTGGATCACTGTGCCGGAGGCGGAAGCCCTGTTGCATGCGCAGACCTTCTTCGACATGCGTGGGGTGGCGGGCGACGTGCAACTAGTGGAGGAACTGCGCGCCGCCTACCTGCCGCTGGCGCAGGGGTCGCAGCGCCTGCACGCGCACTTGGCCAAACTCGCGGCCTGGCGGGAGCCGCCGCTCGGCTTCTTCCGTGGCCTGGTGCTGGAAAAGGGCGGCGAGCACGCGGAAACCCTGGACATCAAGAAGGGGGGAACTGCTGCTGTGGTGCAGATCGCGCGTCTATTTGCTGTGGCAGCTGGTCTGCCACAGCAATCGACACGTGAACGTTTGGCGGCAAGTGCCGGAGCCGGAAGCGTGAGTCGTCAAGGTGCTCAGGACCTTGCGGATGCGTTCGAGTTCCTGTGCACGGTGCAGCTTCATCACCAGCAGGCCCAGTTCAACGCCGGCACCCAGCCGAATAACCACATCTACCCGAAGCGCCTATCAAGCCTGGAAAGAGAGCACCTGCGTGACGCGTTTGGTGTTATCCGCAAGTTGCAGCAGAGTCTCGGGGCGAAGTATCCCATCCGGGCGATGTCGTGATTTAGCTGTGTGAGTTAGCTGTGTGAGCACGCAATGTTGAAGTTTTTCAAACCTCGCAAGAAAATCCTGGACGCACCTATCCGCGACAATGCTTGGCTCGCGGTAGACGTGGAAACCACAGGTCTGGATCCTTCCAAAGATCAGCTGCTTTCCATCGGTTGGGTTGCGGTGGAAGACCACGACATCGTGCTGGAGGAATCCGGTCACCTTCTCATTCGCCCAGAGCGCGAGGAGGTGAGCGTCGGCGAGTCGGCGACGGTGCATGGGCTTACCGACGACATGGTCGCAACCGGGGTAGAGGCAGAAGTAGCCGTCGGCAAGCTGTTAGAAGCTCTGCGGGGACGGAAGCTGCTGGCGCACTACGCGCGGATGGAAGTTGGGTTCCTGGATCCGTTGTGCCGGAAGTACTTTGATGCCCGCTTTGATGTGCCGGTGGCGGACACTATGACACGCGAGTACGACGCGATTCTGCGAGCCAACCGCGAGCCGGTCCGTGATGAGCTGCGGTTGTGGTCACTGTGCGACAAGTACGGCATTCCCCGTTTTAAGGCCCATCACGCGTTCAACGATGCGCTGGCTTGTGCACTGGTGTGGCTTGCGCAGGAATCGCGCGGAGTTTAAATCGTAAGTGTTTGAGAGTGGGGGTCGTTGCATAATTATTGCAATGTGACGTGTACCCTATTTTTATGCGTATTGCTCGAATCGCCCACCCAGAGGGCATGTGCTTCGCGCTCGTCGAGGGCGAAGGCAATGAAGTTACTTTGCACGAGATCGAAGGGCACCCTTTCGGTCAGCTGAATAAGACTGGTCGTTCCTGGCCGCTTGCCGACGTACGTCTGCTCGCCCCGATGCTGCCGTCGAAGGTCATCGCTATTGGTCGTAACTACGCTGACCACGTCGCCGAGGTGTTCAAGAAGTCGGCAGAATCGCTGCCGCCGACGATGTTCATTAAGCCGCCGACGGCCGTTATTGGTCCGGAAGCGCCGATTCGCATTCCGGATTTCGCCACTAACGTCGAGTTTGAGGGCGAGCTGGCACTGGTTATTGGTAAGCCGTGCAAGAACGTGAAGAAGGAAAACGCTCACGATGTAATCTTCGGATACACCATCGTCAATGATGTTTCTTCCCGTGACCTGCAGTTTGCCGACGGTCAGTGGGCGCGCGCAAAGGGTATCGATACCTTCTGCCCGCTGGGCCCGTGGATCCAGACGGAGCTGGACTACAACGAGCTGCCAATCAAGGCGCACCTGACTCACGAGGGTGTTACCGAGACTAAGCAGGACTCCAACTCCAACCAGATGATTATGTCCATCCCGGAGATCATCGAGTTCATCACCGCCTCGATTACGCTGCTGCCGGGTGACGTCATCTGCACCGGCTCCCCGGCCGGTACCGCTGCGATGTTCCCGGGCGACCGCATCGAAATCGAGATTCCGGGTATCGGCAAGCTGGCCAACCCGGTGGAGCGGGCTTAAGCCCCCTTAACTCCAAAAGCGCGGAGCACAGTGCCCATTTTGGCGCTGGTTTCCGTGACTTCTTCTTCTGGGTCGGAGTGCGACACAATGCCGCCTCCGGCCCATAGTCGTGCCACGGACCCCTCAGTGTCGATTTCGGCACAGCGAATGGAGACCACGAACTCACCATCGCCATTCTCATCGCACCAGCCGACAGCGCCGGAGTAGAAGCCCCGGTCGGTTTCCACGGCCTGGATGACACCGAAGGCGGATTCCGTCGGCGTGCCACAAATGGCAGGTGTTGGGTGCACCACCAGTGCCAAATCCAGCGCGGACAGCGACGGATCCTTCAATCGACCGCGGATATGTGTGGCCAAGTGCCACATCTCGGCGGTGCTCATCAGCTCGGGGCTGTCCGGAACATCCAGCGAACTGCACAGCGGCGCCAGGTTGTCGGCGATGTCATCGACAACGAAGGCGTGTTCATCCAGGTTCTTGCGCGAGTCCGCTAAACGACGAGCCGACGCCCGGTCCGCCTCTTCATTTCGGGATCTCGGCAGCGACCCGGCCAAGGGAAATGCCTCAACGATGTCACCCGTACGGCGGACCAGCATCTCCGGGGAGGAACCGATGAGCAACTTGCCCTCATAATCGGAACCGGCGGGAGAGAGATCCACGACAAAGCCATCACGGTTGGGGGATCCGTCGATAAGCCGCGATGCGAGAAGGAGTGGGTCAATCGGGGGATCGATTTCGAGTTCCACAGCGCGCGCGAGCACGACCTTTTCCAGCGCCGAGTACTCGATGGTGCGGATGGCTGCGGCGATGCGCTCAGCGTGCTCAACGAGCGGGGGATCGTAAGCGACGATGCTGGCGTGAGGCTTCGGTGCGTTCCAGCGGTAGTGCGCGGGTGGCTCCAGCGGCTGCGAGGAGCGGATGACTTCCCGGGGAACGGTCAGGGCGGCGGGCTTGTCCAAGTCGAAGGGCAGGGCGCCGACCACCATCTTGTGAATGCCCGAGTGCAGTCCCTCGGCTGCGAGCCAGGGGTCGGAAATCTGCTCTTCAATACCTTGCGTGCGGATGGAGCCGTGCGCACGGGAGAGCAAAAAATCAGGAGCGGTGGTTGGGCGGGACGTGTCCCAGCGCGTCGAACGTTTCGGAGTCGCTGCAGGCTCGTTCGACGGGTGAGACTTTTCCTGCTGCTCTTCTTCGTTTCCGCCGCCCAGAGAGGGGTGGTTTTCCATGGACATCGCCCTAACCCGCCTCCTCAATCTAAACCCAATTGTGCTCCAGTTTAAGGGGCAGGCTAACCCCTGCCCAAAAAGGGCATACCCGCAGCGGTAATCGTAAGCTGATCGATGACGGCACCTGCCGGCAGATTCGCGGCGTAGAGGAAAGTTTCCGCAGCCTGCTTGGCATCGAACATCGGCTCGCTGCCTGTGAACGTCCCCAACAGGTCAGTCTGCGCATTGCCAATATCAATGCGCGTTGCCGTGATGCCATACTCGCGTCCGTCGAGGGCAAGCACGTGGGTCATTCCGGCAAGCGCGCTTTTCGACGTCGCGTACGCCGCCGTGTGCGCTCTCGGCACCTGCGCTGCGATAGAACAATTGACCAGGATTCGGCCGCCCGCTTGCTCTGTCTTCCCCTCGCACCCCGCCTTCATCCGCGAAAAAGCCTCGCGTGCACACAGGTACGAGCCGACCACATTCGTATCGATGACCGCCCGGAAGTCCTCAATGTCAGTCTCTCCGAACTCCGCGGGCGTGCCGGGCAGCCCCGCATTGAGCACTGCAACATCGATGGTTCCCGTAGCCACCTGCGCGTTCTCAAACATCGCACGGACCTGCTCAGGATCGGTGATGTCACACCTGGAGTAGGTGATGTTGTCCGCTTCGGCGGCAACAGTCTCGAGCGCGTCGATACGCCTGCCGCAGATATGCACGTGCCAGCCATCGGCGGCGAAAGCCAGAGCAATTTCGCGACCAATGCCCGCGCCGCCACCAGTTACTACTACCGTTTTGGTCATGAGCACCATTATTAACTGTTCTACGGTCTACGCACACATGTCCCCGCACGACGCCGTCAACGCCGCGCGTGACGACGGCTACGCGGCCGTGGAATTCTGGTGGCCATTTGACCTCGCAGTGCCCGCACCCGATGAGGTTTCCGCTTTTTGTGACCTCTTTGACGACAGCCTTGGTCTTTATGCCATGAACCTGTGGGGAGGGGACATGGCAGCGGGACAGCGGGGAGTGCTCGATACAGACGGGTTGCCTGCCGGACACTTGGAAGCAGTCAGCCAGATTGCGAGTGCCACGGGGTTGAAGTGCTCGAATGTGCTGCTGGGGCGGTCTGGGGAGCTAACGGACTTGCAGGTGCAGAGGCTAACTGAGATCACTGCCCAGCTGGAGCTCAGTGGTGTCCGCGCGTTGATTGAGCCACTGTCCGGGATGAGCGATTATCCCATTACCGATCCCTGGCAGGCCGAGGAGTTAGCGCAACAGACTGGTGCTGGCGTGCTCGCGGACTTTTACCATTTTGCGGCCAATGGCGTGGACGTGGATGCCTGGCTCACCGATGTGGAGGCCGGAAGAGTGAGTCTGCCGGCGCACGTCCAGATTGCCGATTTCCCAGGCCGCGGCGCGCCGGGCACCGGCGGGGTGCCGCTGCGCAGCTGGGTTGAGCGGCTGCGCGCCGCTGGATACGCCGGTGAAGTGGCTGGGGAATGGACTCTGTAACCCTATGTAAAACCCTATGCATGCCTGCAGGTGGGAGGGCGGGTATCGTGGGAAAGCATGTCAGATGTTCGCGTACGCTTTTGCCCGTCGCCAACCGGTACCCCGCACGTTGGCCTCATCCGCACCGCCCTGTTCAATTGGGCATATGCCCGTCACACTGGTGGCAAGCTGGTCTTCCGCATCGAAGATACCGATGCCGCTCGCGACTCCGAAGAGTCCTATCAGGCAATCATCGAGGCCCTGAATTGGCTCGGTATTGACTGGGACGAGGGCATCGATGTCGGCGGTCCGCACGGCCCGTACCGCCAGTCGCAGCGCAAGGACATCTACGCCGATGTGTTGCAGCGCCTCATTGACGCTGGTGAAGCTTACGAGGCCTTTTCCACCGCTGAAGAGGTTGAGGAGCGCCACAAGGCCGCCGGCCGTGACCCGAAGCTGGGCTACGACAACTACGACCGCAACCTCACCGAGGAGCAGAAGGAAGCCTTCCGCGCAGAGGGGCGCAAGCCGGTGATCCGCCTGCGCATGCCGGACGAGGACATTGTCTTCGAGGACCTCGTTCGCGGTCGCATTGAGTTCAAGGCCGGCCTGGTTCCGGACTTTGTCATCGCCCGCTCCAACGGTGAACCTCTCTACACACTGGTTAACCCGGTGGATGACGCTCTAATGGAGATCACTCACGTCCTGCGTGGTGAGGACCTGCTGCCATCGACTCCGCGTCAGATTGCTCTCTACGAGTCGCTGAAGCGCATCGGTGTCGCCAAGTTCACTCCGGAGTTCGGCCACCTGCCGTTCGTGATGGGCGAGGGCAACAAGAAACTGTCCAAACGCGACCCACAGTCCAACCTCTTCATCCACCGCGATAACGGTTTCATTCGCGAGGGTCTGCTGAACTACCTGGCGCTGCTGGGCTGGTCCATGGACGGCGATCAGGACATCTTCACCATGGACGAGATGGTCAAGGCTTTCGACATCCACGATGTGCTGTCCAACCCGGCCCGCTTCGACCAGAAGAAGGCCGACGCTATCAACGCTGACCACATCCGCATGCTCGATCCGAAGGACTTCGAACAGCGTCTGCGCACCTACCTGGAAAGCCACTTCGACTTCCCGGCCGACTACCCGGAGGATAAGTTCGCTTTCCTGGCAACGCTGCTGCAGACCCGTGTGAAGACGCTTTCCGACGCCTGGGACCTCTCGAAGTTCCTGGTTGTGGAAGAGGGCGAGTTCACCTTCGATGAGCGCTCGGCACGCCGTAACTTCAAGGAAGACGCCGTCGCTGTCCTGGAGGCCACCATTGCAGCTGTGGAACCGCTCAGCGAAGAGGACTTCGTCACCGAGAAGCTCGAAGCTGCACTTCAGAAGGCCCTCATCGAGGACCTGGAGCTGAAGCCACGCAAGGCCTTTGGCCCGGTGCGCGTGGCTGTAACTGGTGCTCAGGTATCGCCGCCGCTGTTCGAGTCCATGGAGCTGCTTGGCCGCAGCCGTAGCCTGAGTCGACTGCGCAAGGCTCTCGAGGTCACTCCTTTTACTGCTGCTCAGTAAAGAGTGCGAGCTGGGCTGAGCGAAGCAGGTTCGTGTAAGAGCCCGCTTCCTTGCCCACCTTCTGCGGGTCGCGGTTCAGCATATTCATGGAGGTTTCGCGGTAGTCCTTGACCAGCGCCCCCATGTGGTTGTTGAAGAACTCGTGCCAGTCGGTTCCCCAGTAGACCGTGCCGTCCTCGTTTCGCTTGAGCAGTGCGGCAAATGCGTACACGAGCGGGTAGATGAACCCGTCCGGAATCGCGTAGCCGATGGGCTGGCGGTAGAACTTCGAGTACTTCTGTGAAGTCTTGCCAGTCCGCGGATTCTTCTTGTTGGCCTTGTCAACAGCATCAATGCCGCCGAATTTGCCCCCGCTCTTGTTGTAGAGATCGGGTAGCTCCGCGTTGATGCGCTCGAAAATATCGATGAAGTCACGCGTGAGGTTCAAGGCACTGCGGACCTTCTCATTGTAGAGAACGACCTCTTCGGTGCGCTCATTGATGCTTTCAGTGCTGGGTTTAGTGACCTCCGGGGAACTCATGACATCCTCGAAGCGGTCAAGCAGCTTGGCCTTGCCGGAGTAGAGGCTGGTAGGGGTCGGTGCTTCAATCTGCTTGCCGTCGGCATCCTTCGGCAGGTCAATACAGGACAGTGGAATCCACGCCATAGCGATGACATCGCCCACCTTTAGTCGACCAGTATCGTTGGTGCGCCACTGCACGTTGTCGCTAATTCCCTGCGGCAGAGCATGTTTCAGATCGTCAAAGTAGCCGGCGCGATTGAGTTTTGCTTCCGCCTTGAGCTCCGCATTGTTGTTGCGGGCGGCACAGATATCGAGCAGAGCATCGGAGAACTCTTGCACTGTGTCTTCGTCCCGAGCACCGGGCACGAGTACCTCTACCGGAGCTCGGGCATCGAGCTCGGTGAGGCTTTTGTCGGCAAGCAATTCCTCGATTTCTTCGGAGCGCTCCATCCAGACCTCCTTCATTTCGGACCACGTCTTGATTTTGCGGCTAGGCGGCGGAGTGAGCTTGCCCAGGACGAACAGCGCGATTGCCAGCGAGTTGTGGCCGCCGTCGAGGATGCCTTCGATGCGACGGTTGCTGAAGGTGAAGCGGTAGAGACTGTCTTCACTGGTGAACTGAGTGGAGGCCAGGAGCACACCCTTGGACTTGTAGGCGAAGAGCTCCGGCGTGGTGTCGATGGTTTCCATGATGGCATCGGTGATGCGGCCGGTGCGGGACACGCGTGGGTTGGCATCGAGGTTGAGGGCCGAGATGATTTTCGCGAACTGACGGATGTGGGGGAAGTCATGATGATTGCCTTTCAGGTCTGTTTTTGATGTGCGGCGGCTGTTTGCCAGCCGCATCACCACGAAGTGTCTCCTGAAGGGCGGATCGGCTTTGCGCTGCGATCGAATGGGCTTTCGATCTGGGATTGTGTTAGCTATATGCACTGCATTGGTTATGCATTAGTTATGCGCACTGCTGAGGTGGGCTGTGGGGAGCTCGCGAATTTAAACGAACCTTTGACAACGAACCTTTGACCAGGTGATTTGCTCTTGTTTACGCTAATTGGCTATATTATTCCTCGTTGCGTTCAGCAGCGATGGCCTATGGTGTAATTGGCAACACAACGGTTTCTGGTACCGTCATTCTAGGTTCGAGTCCTGGTAGGCCAGCAGTGAAGAAGTTCATTGTTGAATGTATTCACTAACTGCAAAGTTCTAAGCCCCGTTCGTCTAGCGGCCTAGGACGCCGCCCTCTCACGGCGGTAACACGGGTTCAAATCCCGTACGGGGTACAAAGACAGTGTGAAAGCGCCAGTCTTTATTGGCCTATGGTGTAATTGGCAACACTACGGTTTCTGGTACCGTCATTCTAGGTTCGAGTCCTGGTAGGCCAGCGGAATTCGCTTGGTTAGTCTCTTGATTAGTTGAGTCGAATTCAGTTCTAAGCCCCGTTCGTCTAGCGGCCTAGGACGCCGCCCTCTCACGGCGGTAACACGGGTTCAAATCCCGTACGGGGTACAAAGATACTCCCCAGTCAGTCGGCTGGGGAGTTTTTGTTTTTTAAGAATCGAAGCGACTATGACCAGGGGCGACTATGACCAGTGAACGTTTCGCACGATTGAAGCTACTCCTAGGGGAGGAGGGGCTGGAAACGTTGGCTGAATCTACCGTCATGGTTGTCGGACTCGGAGGCGTGGGATCCAGTTGTGCCGAAGCTCTCGCGAGAGGTGGCGTGGGCAACCTCATCTTGATCGACGGCGACGTCGTGGAGCCAAGTAATCTCAACCGTCAGGCGCTGGCGTTTGTCTCTACTATTGGCCGCGTTAAAGCCGAGGTCATGGAGGCAATGGTTGCCGATATCAACCCGGACTGTACGACCTACGCCCGCCAGATCTTCCTTACCCGTGAGAACCTGTCAGAGACCTTCGAGCAGTTCCCGTGTCCGGATTACATCATCGACGCTATCGACGATGTCACCGGGAAAATTGAGATCGCGCAGTGGTGCGCGGAAAATCGTATCCACCTCATTTCCGCTATGGGCGGCGGAAATAAGCTCGACCCATCTCGGCTGACCTTCTCAAAAATCAATAAGACAAAGGTCTGTCCGCTGGCGAAGGTCGTCCGTCAGGTGTGTATCCGCCGACGCATTCGCGGTCTTGAAGTGCTGTACTCCTCCGAAGAACCAGTGAGAATTGCGGACAAAGGCAGCGGCACCAAAGCGGAAACCCTCGGTACCATGAGCTACATACCGCCAATCATGGGGCAGATGCTGGCCGGAAAGGTCATTCGCCGTCTGCTCGGTTTCGAGGAAACCCCGCTGGCCCCGCGAATCGGTGGTCCGGCCGACGAAAACCAGCCACCAACAGAAAAATAATGCGGCTCATCGATACCCACTTTCACTACGATTTCCTGCCACCGGCGTCGCGCGAGCGCTTCAAAGCCGGTATCGCGCGGGAAGGAGTGGAGATCATCGCGCAGACGGTTCGGCCCTCCGGATTTATCGAGCTAGAGCGCGAAAACCTACCCATGGTCGCCGTGGGCTATCACCCGTGGTACATCGATGATAATTATGAGCGTGAGCTCGAGATCTTTCGCGAGGCTCTTCCACGCACCCGTTTCGTCGGCGAGATTGGTTTGGACTTCGCGCCCCGCAGGCTTGACGACGTTTCCGCCGAGACTCAAATCCATGTCCTCACCAGCATCCTGGATGCTGTCCGAGCCTCGAGTCTGTTCCATATCCTTTCCATTCACACGGTTCGCAGCGCTGATATGGTCCTCGACCTGCTGGAACCGCGCTTGGACACCAGCTCCAGCGTCGCACCAGGCGAGACCTTCGTGCCCATCTTTCACCGCTTCGGTGGCACTAGCGATGAACTGACGCGGCTGATCCGCGCCGGTGGTTATATCTCCGTCAACCCGCTCATGTTGCGGACAAAGCGCGGACGGGCCTATGTGTCGCAGGTGCCCGTCGATAGGCTCTTGCTGGAGACAGATCTTCCGCGCGAACCTAGAAGCGGTGATGGGGCGGAGATGGTCGCTGCAGAGGTAATCGCTGCATTGCGGGAAACTGTCGCCGAGGTTGCGGCGCTGCGAAATATGGATGAAGCGGAGCTTACAGACGCTCTGGCAAACAATGCGAAAACGATAGGTATTTAAGGCGCTAACCTGCGGATTTGTAGTTACTATTCGTGTCTAGTGTATTGTTTAACAAGTCCGCAGCGCGTGGATGAAAAGTTCTAAGCCCCGTTCGTCTAGCGGCCTAGGACGCCGCCCTCTCACGGCGGTAACACGGGTTCAAATCCCGTACGGGGTACAAAGATATACAAAGCACAAGCCTTCGCCCGTGATTGGGTGGAGGCTTTTTGCTTTTCGTGCTTGTGCCCCTACATTGCCTACCCCTCCACCGCGGCACTGGATTTCCACAGTCCTAGTATCGAACCTATGAAACATTCAAAACTCGTTTGTATTGGTCTCGGTCATGTCGGTTCGTATGTCCTGACATATGCCATGGAATCCGGGCTGTTCGCTGAGATTGCCACAATTGACACAGCAGCAGGTGTCGCGCATGGCGAGGCTCTGGACCAATCCCAGTCCACTGGTGTTCCCGGCACGGACTATGTCAATGTGCATGCTGGCGACTACAGCGATTGCGCCGACGCGGATATGATTATCGTCGCTGCTGGTGCGTCCATTCTCCCGGACCCGGACGACCCGGATTCCCGTCCGGACCGTGCTGGATTGGCCAAGCTCAGCGGGGAAGTTGTTCGCGATGTCATGCCGGGAATCGTGAAGCATACGCTCGATGCGATTGTCCTCTTTATTACTAATCCGCTCGATGCGGTGGTGCACTTGGCACATACCGAGTTCGATTATCCCGCGGAAAAACTCTTTGGCACCGGCACGATGCTAGATTCGGCCCGACTGCGGTGGGTAGTTGCCAAGCAGCTGGGAATTGACCCAAAGTCAGTGACTGGCTACATGATGGGTGAGCATGGTCTTACTGCCGTACCGATTCTGTCCACGCTGAACGTGCAAGGTGTGAGGTGGACAGAACTGGAAAAATGGCATGGCACGCCGCTGCCTTCACCGCAAGAAATTCAAGATGCCGTAGTCGGGGCAGCTTACGATGTTCTCAATGCCAAGGGCTGGACTAATGCCGGTGTTGCACGCTCCGCTTTGGAAATTGCCCGCGCGGTGATGCTGGATCAAAACAGCGTCCACCCGGTGTGTACACGCTTGGATGGTGAATACGGGTTGCCGGATGTCTCGCTGTCGATGCCAGCAGTGATTGGCCGAGGTGGAATTATTCGCCGTATGTCGCCACAGCTAAACAGCTGGGAGCTGGAGCGACTGCGTGAATCTGCTCAGTACATCTTGAGCACCGTCGAGAACATGTAGAAGAAATTATGTAGATTCCACTTTTGCCGAAATAACACGGGGAAGTACTTTGCGCTCCTAAAATATTGGCATGAATTCGGCCAAGTCCACCTATGTTCCGGAGTTAACCAGTATCCGTGCAATCGGCGCATTCGGCGTCCTGCTCACGCATGCCGCGTTCTGGACTGGACATTACACGGACGATTGGTGGGGGCGCCTCAGCGGTCGATTCGAAATTGGTGTCACCATCTTCTTTGTGCTCAGCGCGTTTCTGCTTACAGGACGTTGGCTCGGTTGGCCTGACGACGTCCCCGCGAAACCGCCTAGCCTGAGGAAATACTTCATCAGTCGTGCCAAGCGAGTCCTGCTGGCCTATTGGATTGTGGTCACTGCGGTATTCCTCATCCACGCCGCAGACGACCCGCCACCGGCCGGTGGCGGTCTGCAAGGCTGGCTGCGGTCGATGTCTTTTACTCAGACTCTCCAATTCGGCTGGATTCACCCGGGCTTGCCGCAGATGTGGTCGATGGTGGTGGAAGTCGGCTTCTACTTGGTATTGCCGCTGGTGGGGCTTGCCATCTGGACGGTTACAAAGGGGCGGCTGCGCCCCGGTCCGACGCTGGCCATCATTATTGGTTTTGGCCTCATTGGCCCGGTCTGGACTGTGCTGTCGCACCAGGAAAACCTGCTGCCGGTGGTGGCACGGCTGTGGCCGATGGCGTATTTTGACTGGTTCGCTATCGGTATGCTGCTGGCCTATGGGCGAAAGGTTGGCTGGCGCGTTAATTTGGCTGCAAGTTGGCTGATAGCGCTAGCGCTGTTTTTCCTATCCACGACCACGCATGTGGGGCCAGCAACCTTGGTGCCGGATGATGTCGATCAGGCGTTGTGGAAGACCACATTGTACGGCCTATCCGCTGGTGCATTCGTGGCCCCGATTGCACTGGGTACGGAGGTAAGGTGGCTTCGTCATCCAGCCTTGATGTGGTTGGGAGAGGTCTCATACGAGTTCTTCCTCGTCCACGTGCTGGTCATGGACTGGGTGATGACGTTGATGGGCTATCAGACCTTCCAAGGCTCGATGTTGGCAGTGGCAATCGTCACCGCTGCCTTTGCCCTGCCACTGTCGTGGCTGCTGCGCCGCATCACTGATGTGCTTACGCGGAGGCCAGGGCCTGCGAGCCCGTGGGCTACCTACCGATCGTCGTCGTCAAGCGGTCCGAGCTCAGCGACGAGCACTTCCTGCGCGACCTTCATCGCGGACAGAGCGGCCGGTGCGCCGCAGTAGCCGGAAGCGTGGACGATGGCTTCGGTGATCTCGGTGCGGGTCAGGCCGTTGGCGAGGGCACCCTTGATGTGGCCGCGCAGCTCTTCGGTGGCGCGCAGAGCGACGAGCATTCCAATGTTGAGCAGGGAGCGATCACGCTTGGCCAGGCCTTCACGGCTCCAGACGGAGCCCCAGACGGTGGCCGTGATGTGCTTCTGCAGGGTCTCTCCGTCGGAACCAGCGTTGCGGGCGAGGGCGGCATCGACGAATTCGTCGCCCATTACCTCGCGGCGAATTTGGATGCCGGCATCATAGCGGTCGGAGGAAAAGAGTTCATCATTGGGATTGCTCATGCTTGCTAAGTATAGGACTTGCAATGCGGATAAATTCCGAAATGTCCCCGCTAGTTTCGCTGCCGCGACGCATGACGGCGCTGAGGTTGCGGGTGAAGCGGGTGTCAGTGGGGACAATGACGATGCGCCCAAGTGTTACCTGATCGCGGATTGCGCCACGGGCGATGATTGTTGGCGCTGCCAGCGCAATCATGCCGGCGCGCTGTGCTGAAAGGGAACCGAATTCGCCGGCGGGCTCGGTGAGAGTGCCGAGCGTATCTTCCACCACCTGCCGGCTGCCGGAACCGGGTTCGCGAATAACAAGCGGGGTAGTGCGCAGTTCCTCGGTGGATATTGCATTATGCACCGCAGCCCGCTCAGTCCACGGATGCCCCGTCGGCACGGCGAGGACCAGTTCGTCGGTGCCGATGATCCGTTCTTCGAGGTCGTGTCGACCAGCCTCGCCCTCTACCAGGCCGAAGTCCACCGCACTGTTGGCCACTAGTTGTCGCACCTCACGGGAGTTTGCCTGCACCATCGACAGTTTGACTGCGGGATGTTGCCGGTGGAACTCGGCGGCCCAGCCGGGGTAGTAGAGCTCAGCGACAGTGTTGGACACCGCAAGGGTGAGGTGGCGGGGAACATCGTCGGAACGCAAGCTGGCGGCAATGCCCGAAAACCTGTGGCAGGCGGCGAGGAGGTCTGGGAGGGCGTCGATAAGCACTTGCCCGTTTTCCGTGGGAGATACGCCGTAGGGGGAGCGTTCGAAGACGGTGATTCCCAGCGCTTTTTCCGCCCGCGCGATGCGTGCGGACATGGTCTGCTGATTGATGCCTAGCTCACGCGCGGCCTTGGAGATCGAGCCTGCACGGGCGGCGGTGAGAAGTGCTTCGAGTTCGGCCACAGCGGAGGGGTACATGCATTTATGGTACCCCTCACAGAGTCTGGTGATAGCTGTAGCTGTGGCAAGAACAAATACGGTATGAGCATGACCAACTCTTCTCGCCGTGATGTGCTGGCACCCGCCGGGCCCGCGTGGGCAGGATCTCTGATGGGTACGTCCATCTTCGCCACGCTTGCGCACATCCATGACGTGCCGGTGATTCCGGAGCTTCTTCTCGTCATGGCGGTGGGTATTCTCGGTTTTATCGTGGTCGGCTGGTTGCGTCTTCGAAACCCGCCTTTCCGCTCGAAGCTGATGGCGCCGTGGGGCATGCTCTCGATGGGCATCATGGCTCTCGGTAGTGCTGCGACTGCGCTAGCTAGTAACTCATCGTGGCAGCTGGTGTCCTGGTGGATCGGTGCGCCGTTGGCAATCTACGTCAGCCTTCGCCAACTGCGAGGATTCGAAGGCGAACCAACTTTTCAGTGGGGCCTCGCGCTGGTTGCCCCGATGGTGGCGGCGACAAGCGGTGCACAGTTGAGTATCGACTACGGCACCTTTTATCACGTCTGCGGGCAAATATTCTTCTGGATGGCGCTAATCACCGTCCTACCAATTTTCGTACGCTGCTACGTCGCGCTGCTCTCTGGCACCATGCGCATCCCCGATTCCATCGCCGGTACTGCATGGATCCCGCTCGGGCTGGTCGGTCAGTCGACGGCTGCCGCGCAGCTGCTTTTCGATCGGACCTTCGCTGTCGCTTACGGCGCTGTGGTGCTCATTGTCGGCATCTTCCTCGCTGCCATTGCTTTACGACGATTCACTCGCGCCGTAATCCGTTGGGCTGGCTATAGCCCTGGTTGGTGGGGTGCAACCTTCCCCGTGGGCACGCTGAGCCTTGGTACGCACATGCTGGGCGACACCGTTGGAGCGCAGTGGCTGTACACCGTCAGTGGTGTGCTGTTGTGTTTACTGGCTGTGCACTGGAGCGCGTGCGTGGCTCGATTTGTTTGGTGGGCGCGGGAGCAGGCAGTACGGATTTAGAGTTCAACGTGTTAAACTCCTCTTAATGAAACTGATTGGCAAGAAGGGGAGAATGGGCGATTCCGCGATAGTGCGCTTGCATGATGTCGATGTATCAGCTGGCGATTTGAATGTACTCCACATCGACAAACTTGATGTTTTTCCAAAGGACATTATCGCGGTGATGGGACAGTCCGGATCCGGAAAGACGTCGCTACTTCGCACATTAAGCCAACAAGGTCTGCGTACCAGCTTTATTATGCAAGACACCTTGGCGTGCCTTAATCCTCTTGTGCGCTGCGATAGGCAAGTACGAATTCTTGCGCGTAATAGTGGTTTCGATGCGCTCGAAGCTTGTGGTATTTCCCGAGAACAGGCTCATCGCTATCCCATGGAGTTGTCCGGAGGTCAGCGTCAGCGTGTCGCAATTGCGGCGGCGCTGGCAATGAAACCGTCTCCTTCGCTGCTGCTTGCCGACGAACCTACCTCCTCGCTGGATCCGATTGCGACTCTAGAGGTAGTAGGCGCGTTGCGGAAGCTGCATGAGCGCACGCAAACAGCCATTGTTATTGCCACCCACGACGAGCGAGTAGCGCGAAAGATCGCTACACGAATCCTCTATTTGGAGAGTGGCACTGTGCAAGAGCGAGTCTGCGCATGATCAGTATCGATGGAGTTACTTGCAAAGGTAGGCTCCTCGATGTCACTCTCACGATTCCGCAGGGAAGTGTGGTTGGCATCATGGGGCGATCAGGGGCGGGCAAGAGTAGCCTAATCAGTCTCTTGACAGGTCAGTTGTGTCCTGACAGTGGCACGGTCACTATGGCACAGGGGCCAATTGGCTATATTCCGCAGAATCCAGATACCACGTTATTGCCACATCGACCGGTAATCGACAGCATTTGTGAGTTTGCAACTGGAGATGTTCGAGCGATGTTGGAATCTCTGGGACTCAATCCGGAATTTGCGTATCGACGACCCCATGAGCTCTCTGGTGGTCAGCGACAGCGAATGGCAATTGCGCGTGCGCTCATTGGTAAACCTGAACTTATCATTGCCGATGAGGCTTTTTCTGCTCTGGACAGGGATACCGCTGCCATGTTGGAAGAGGTGCTCCTCAGCACTGAGGCGACGGTACTGCTGGTATCTCATGACATAAGCAGCTTGTTGCGATTGTGTAATCACATAATTGTCATGTCAGCAGGAGAAGCGGTCTTTAGCGGCCCGGTTGGAGAGCTCCATAAGACCGATATTCCTGAAGTTGTTGAGCTTCTGTCGGCTGCAGAGGAGCTAGCGTCGTGAAGCAGTTGCCCAAAAAGATTCAAGCACTGTTGATTACGCAGCTGCTTTTCAACATCGGTTTTTACCTCGTTGTCCCGTTCATTGCCGTCGAGCTCTCGAATAATTTGGGTGCCAGCGGTGTCGTGGTTGGTCTGGTGCTCGGTGTACGAACCTTTAGCCAACAGGGAATGTTCTTCCTCGGCGGCGGTCTTGCCGATCGTTTCGGGGCAATCAAGGTGTTGCTCGTTGGAGTTGCGCTTCGCGTTGTAGGTTTCCTGGTAACTGGACTGGCAACCTCTGTGCCAATGGTGTTTCTTGGCGTTGTCCTCATTGGCTTTGCGGCAGCACTGTTCTCGCCTGCAGTTGAGTCCTTGCTGGCCGGTGGGGGTGCCGAACTCGAGAAACAAGGAGTGTGTACACGGGCACAACTCTTTGCGCTTGACGAAAGCTATTCCCGTTTGGGCTCACTCACCGGCCCCGTGATTGGTGCGCTGCTGATCCCGATCGGTTTTTCAGCTGTCTCCTTTGCCGGCGCAGCCATCTTTGCCGGCATCTTTGTCATGCATCTGCTGTTAGCACGGAGATGGGAAGGTGTACATTCAGCTGGTGGCAGTATGACCGCTGCGTGGGGGCGAATCCTTCGCAATCGAGCGTTCATTGTGTTTGCGGTGTTCTACTCGACTTATTTGCTCGCCTATAACCAGCAGTATTTGGCTCTTCCGGTAGAACTGCGTCGCGCCACAGGCAGCGATGAATACCTGAGCTGGTTCTTTGTCATCTCAGCGGTATTTGTTATCGGGCTGCAAACCACCGTGACTAAGTGGGCCGAGAAATTGCCATTAGGGGTTGCTATCGGTGGCGGTTTTGGCCTGATGGCGTTTGCCTTCGCCATCATTGCGGTCTGCGCACCTATCCGCATGGAGGGATGGTGGGCCTTCGCGCCGGCAGTGACAATGCTGCTAGTGATGCATCTCGGAATGATGATTGCAGTTCCGATAGCCAAAGACCTCGTCGGAAAACTAACCGGGAATAGGGACCTCGGTTCTGCATACGGTTTTCTCAACAGCTTCGGTGGACTCGCCGTTTTAATGGGGTCGATTGTGGTTGGCGCCACCCTGGATTGGGCCGAGACCCCACAGTTGTTGGCAGCAGCGCCGTGGGCAATCATGACCGTTTTATTGCTGATATCAGCCGTGGGGTTAATCAAGCTGAGACAGCAGCACTAGACAGCAGCACTAGACAACATCAAACAACTATTCAAAATCCACCTAGACACTTGCGAAAGAGAAGTAGCCTTATGAATCGAAAAATTGGCCTAATTCTGGCCACTGCGGCTTTGCCGTTCGCGTTGACCTCCTGCTTTGCGCAGGGCAGCGGTGATGCGGATGCGCTGCGCGTAGCCCTGCAATTCGAACCGGTTGCAGAGTTCTCGCCATACTCCGATGACGCAGTCCTGTCGACCCGCGCAGGTGCCACGGAAATGCTTGTGGCGATTGATGACGAGGGCACCGTTAAGCCCGAACTGGCAGAGAAGTGGGAAGTGAAAGATGCTCGCACCGTTGTATTCACTCTGCCGGATGGATTGACTTTTCACGATGGAGCGCCAGTCGATGCACAGGCCGTAGCTAATTCGCTTACACATGCCATTGATGCGCCGACGAGGCCAAAGGGACTCGGCAAGGACCGACTTCAGGCTACCGCGACGGGAGACCGAGAGGTTACCGTCACTTCGGATAAAGATGATCCAATTCTGGTGAAGCGCTTTGCCGACCCGGGAACTATGGTTCTCTCACCCGCAGCATTTGAAGGGGACGCGCCTGATCCCTTTGGGCATGGTACAGGTCCGTTTGAGCTCGAGACGAAGAATCCAGACGGTACCGTATCCGCACGTGCATTCGCCGACTACCGGAATGGTAAGCCGGAAACTGAGACTCTGACATTGTCTTTCATTGGGGATTCCACAGCTCGTACGAATGCACTGCGCGCAGATGAACAAGACCTGGTGAAGGGGTTGCCAATCTCATCGCTTGGCGGCCTCGATGACGTCGACGTGTCCAAGGTGGATTTACCTCGTGTCAATCTCCTGCATTTTAATACCGAAAAAGGCGTGTTTGCCGACGCCGCACTGCGTAAGGAAGTAGCCGCTGCAATCGATCCCGAACCGGTGGTTAGGGACATTTTTGAAGCTCAAGCGGTGAATCCGAAGGGGGCGATTTTCAATCGTTCAGCCCCGTGGGCGGCAACAACTCCTGAGACCACTGTCAAGCCGGGGCCGGATGGCAAGGGGAAGGAAATCCGCTTGGCTACGTGGGATTCCCGCGCGGAGCTGCCCGAGGTTGCCAATCTCGTCGCAGATCAGCTGCGCAAGATGGGATTCACAGTCGACATCACGGTAGCCGACTACAACTCTTTGGAAGCCGACATGCTCGAGGGGAACTTTGATGTCATCATCGGCTCCCGTAATTACATGCTCGGTGCGGCTGATCCAATCAGCTTCCTACAATCCGACTTCACCTGTGAGAGCTCTTATAACCTCTCGCAGCTGTGTAACCAGACCATAGATGCCGATATTGAGAAGGCCGCTGAGCTTGGCAACGATGAGGAGCGCCTGTCGGCAGCAGCTCGAATCGGCGCGGAAATTGTTGCTGATGGTGCAGTAGTTCCGCTGTCTCATGAAAAATCACTAATCGGTGCGAAGAATGTTCGTGGTATCGCACTCGATCCGATGGAGCGCCACCTGATCACAGAGAAGACGGCTAAGTGATTCGGAAAGCTTTCGCGGTAGTTGCCTCAGTTGTGGGACTTCTCGTCCTCACGGCCCTGTTGCCGTGGTTGACAGGACGGGAACCCGCATACGCCGTTCTGCGTGCCCGTGAGCGGGAACGGGAGATAACACCGGAGCTTATTGAGGCTGTTCGCAGAGAATATGGCCTGCCGACAACGCCTTGGGAGTCACTCCAGCAGTGGACGACAAATATTCTTCACGGTGATTTTGGCACCTCGTGGGTAACCGGACAAGATGCTTTCGCTCAGGCCGTGAACGGCTTCGGTATTACGTTCGCATTGACTGCGACTTCCATGGCGTTGTGCGTCTTCGTTGCGCTGGCGCTCGTACTTCCGCGGATTGCGGGGATGCGAGCCGGGAAATGGACACCTAGCGTGCTAGCGGTTCTCGCCGCACTGCCAAGCTTTGTGGTGGCGGTCTTGCTGTTGTGGTGGTTGGCTGTTGAACTGCGGATGTTTCCGGTAAGCGGTTGGGCATCACCTGCGCATATGGTGCTGCCAGTGCTGGCAATTGGCCTGCCCGCCGCGGGACTCTATGGGCGCGTGCTGCTGATTTCAGCTGATACTGCGTTGGCAGAGCCCTGGGTAGAATCTTGGCGCACCAATGGCGTTCCAAAATCAACAATTATTCGATTTGTCACTTGGCGTAGCCTGCTGCCGACACTGTCACAGTTGACGCTGTTCTTTGCGGGCACGTTATCAGCCACCGCAGCAATTGAGGTCACCTTTCATTTGCCGGGCTTTGGGCGCAACGTAGTTGCGGCTGCTACTGCGGGCGATATTCCTGTTCTGCAAGCTGCGGTGACTGTGGTGTTGGGAATCGGCATAATCTGTGGATTCGTGGCTCAGGCAATACGGGGACAGTATGCGCGGAAGCTGCGAGGAAGCATCGCCACTGTTGGCCGGCCTACAGGAGGTCGACGTTTCTGGAGTCTCATCCTGTCGATTATTCCTATCGTGCTAATTGCGCTGGGAGTCCCCCGCAGCGCGGATATCGACTCTGCGCAACGCTTCTTTTCACCGTCCTGGCAACACCCACTGGGGACCGATCAACTTGGTCGTGACATTTGGGCGCGGCTTGCCGACGGCATCGGCGCCACTATCGGAACTGCAATCCTGGTGACCGTAGTGTGCGCACTCATCGCCCTTGTGATTGGGCATCTAGGGGCGCCAGTGCAGTTCTTCGGAGACGCCATGAATGCGGTACCCGCAATATTGCTGGGCCTTATTCTGGCTGGTGTGTTGGGCCGCTCGATGCTGACAGCTGCGATAGCGGTGTTCTTGGTCGGGTGGATTCCACTTGCTGTACATTGCGTCGAAGTTGCTAACGAAGCCGCTGCATCCGGGCACTACCGATTTGCGCAAACCATGGGAGCCAGCCGTTGGCACCTTTTGAAGCTGCATGTTCTTCCCACGACCATTCCAGCAGTAGTTCGCCATGCCGTGACCAGGATTGCCCATAATGCTATAGCCCTTGCAGCACTCGGCTTCCTCGGCGTAGGCGCAGGTGTAGGCAGTCCAGATTGGGGCGTAATCCTCAACGAATCCACACAATATCTCGAGCGGGCGCCGTGGCTAGCGTGGGGGCCGATGATTGGACTAGCCAGCCTCGGTGTTGCCGCAACCATTGCTACCGACCGATTCGTCGGCAAGCGACAGACTAATTAGCCCAGCTCTACCCGCCCGTTGCGGTTCTGGTCTTCTCGTGGCGCAATACCCAGCGCGGCGGCGGGGAACAGGGCCGTGACGGCAAACAGCGCGGGGAAGCCCGCAGCGGCCACAATCGCACCCGAAACCGGAGGCGTTGCAGCGTAGATAATGTTCTGGAACGTGTTCTGCGTACCCATAGCGCGTCCGGACCAGAAGGGACCTGCGTATTCAGCAACTGCGGTGAAAGCAAGACCATTCGGGCTGACCACAGCAACGGCCAGTGCGCAGACCAGCAAAGTTCCAAGCGTGCGCCAATCAGCCCAGCTGGTAATCATCATTGCGACAGCCAAAACAAAGGTCGCACCCGAGACCCAGCGGTAGGGGCGGATGCGGGATCGCACTCGGTCGGAGACCACACCCATCAATGCTCGCGATCCGGCACCGAGCAGCTGCGAGACCATCACAATTGTGCCCGCCGTGCCATCGGCATAACCCACGGACAACAGCCACACGAGAATGTAGGCGCCCATCATCGACTGCGGCCAGGACAGCAGTGCCGAGGCGATGTGGATGCGCACGAGGTACTTGCCGTCCCGGTAGGGGCTGGCCGTGACGGTGGGGTTCGAGGCATCAGGGCGTGGGGGATTCTTCACGCCTATCAGTACAAGCAACGCCAGCACGGTGCACAGGATTGCGGGCATCGCGAGTGCGACTCCGATGCTGTAATTCTGTGCGAGCGGGTGCAGGGTGACTGCGGACAACGCCGCTCCGAGGGGCTGAGCCATTTGGCGAATGCCCATCGCAGTGCCGCGCTGATGCGGTGGGTACCAGCCCGACACCACGCGGCCGGATGCTGAGTTCACGCTCGCCGCCGCACATCCGGCGAGGAAGAGTGTGGCCCCGAGCAGGGCCGGGCTTGACGACGAAGCTAGCGCCGCAAGCCCCGTCGTTAAGGCAGTAGAGGTCAGGCCGGCGAACAGAGCTGCGCGTTCGCCATAGCGGTCGACAAACCAGCCCCAGGCGATGAGCGTGAAGACAATACCGGCCGCCGGCATTGCTGCGACGAGGCCGGCGGCGGAGAGGCTTAAGCCGTTTTCCTGTAGGGATGGGATGAGAAAAGGCACACCCATGTGAACGACGGACGAACCGACCGCCGCGAACATGGACAGAAGAAGGACAAGGTGACGGTAAGCGGGCATTACAGTCGGGAGCTCATCTCTTCAGCGGCGCCGAGAACCTTTGCGCCCCAGCATTCGTAGGGCGACGGAGTCATGCGCTCCACGGGGCCGGAGACGGATAGGACTGCAATCATGCGCTGGTTGCTGTCGAAAACCGGGGCGGAGACGGAGGCAAGTGCGGGGTCGCGCTCACCCATGGACTCGGACCAGCCGAGACGTCGGCAGTCGTCGAGGTCCTGTTGGTTGAAGTCGGCGTCGGGAAGCATTCTCTCAGCGAGGTTGGCCGGGCCAAAGGCCAGGAGAACACGTGCGGCGGAGCCGGCGGTTAGCGGCATGCGAGAGCCAACTGGCACGGTGTTACGCAGCCCGGTGGCGGGCTCCATGGAGGCAATACAGGTGCGGGTGTCGCCGGTGAGCCGGTAGAGCTGCACTGACTCGCCGGTGACCTCTACCAGCTTCGGCAGGATGTGCGCTGCGGCGTCGGCAAGCAGGTCAGTGGTGACAGGCGTGATCTCGGTGAGCCCGGGGCCCGTCGTCCAGCGGCCGTCCGGCGTGCGGGTGACAAGGCGGTGCACTTCCAACGCCGTGGCCAGCCGATGGGCGGTTGCGCGGGGCAGCCCGGTGTCCTCGCAGAGCTCGGCGAGGGTGCGAGGAGTTTCTGCAACGGACTTGAGAATGAGTACCGAACGATCGAGAACTTTAATGCCACTTAGAGCTGGCGTCTCGGATGTGCTAATCTGTCCCATGCCATGATATTAACATCTCATACTTTGAGATAAAAGCGATATATCCGGAAGGCGGCTCACCCACTATGCGCACCACGGACACTAGCCCGAAGACTCTGGCCGAGAAAGTCTGGCGTGACCACGTTGTCAAGCAAGGCGAAAACGGCGAACCAGATCTGATTTATATCGATCTGCACCTCGTCCACGAGGTTACCTCGCCGCAGGCTTTTGATGGCCTCCGTCTGGCAGGGCGCAAGGTGCGCCGCCCGGATCTGACCATCGCAACCGAGGACCACAACGTTCCGACGACTGTAGCCGGTGGCCAGATTGATTTAATTGAGGAACCGACCTCTCGCACCCAGATTGCCACATTGCGCAAGAATGCCGAAGAGTTCGGAATCCGCCTGCATCCGATGGGCGACCGTGAACAGGGCATCGTGCACGTTGTCGGTCCGCAGCTGGGCCTGACTCAACCGGGCACCACCGTTGTCTGTGGTGACTCCCACACTGCAACGCACGGTGCTTTCGGCGCGATGGCCTTTGGTATCGGTACTTCCGAAGTTGAGCACGTTCTGGCTACCCAGACCCTGCCACTGAAGCCTTTTAAGACCATGGCGGTCAATGTCACCGGCGAGCTGCAGGATGGTGTTACCGCCAAGGACCTGATTCTGGCGATTATCGCCAAGATTGGTACCGGTGGTGGCCAGGGCCATGTTATCGAGTACCGTGGCGAGGCCATCGAGAAGCTGTCGATGGAAGCCCGCATGACCATCTGCAACATGTCCATCGAGGCCGGTGCCCGCGCCGGCATGATCGCTCCAGACGAAACCACCTTCGAGTACCTGAAGGGCCGCCCGCACGCGCCGCAGGGCGAGCAGTGGGACGAGGCGGTCGAGTACTGGAAGTCCCTGGTTACCGACGAGGATGCAGAGTTCGACAAGGTCGTCGAAATCGACGGTTCCGCGCTGACTCCATTCGTTACCTGGGGTACCAACCCGGGCCAGGGCGTGCCGCTGGGGGAGACCGTGCCGGATCCGGAGTTCATCGCCGAGGACTCCGACCGCATCGCCGCCGAGCGCGCACTAGAGTACATGGATCTGAAGCCGGGCACCCCGATGCGCGATGTCAAGGTCAACGTGGTCTTCGTAGGTTCCTGCACCAACGGCCGCATCGAGGACATGCGCGCCGTCGCCGACGTGCTGAAGGACCGCAAGGTTGCCGACGGCGTCCAGATGCTCATCGTGCCGGGCTCCGCAAAGGTCCGCGCGCAGGCTGAGGAAGAGGGACTGGGCAAGATCTTCGAAGAGGCAGGCGCTGAATGGCGTATGCCAGGCTGTTCCATGTGCCTTGGCATGAACCCGGACCAGCTGACCCCGGGCCAGCGTTGCGCTTCGACCTCCAACCGCAACTTCGAAGGTCGCCAAGGTAAGGGTGGTCGTACCCACCTGGTCAGCCCGGCTGTCGCCGCAGCTACCGCCGTCGCCGGTCACTTCGCAGCGCCGGCTGATCTCTAACCGCCGATCTTTGTACAACAGCCCCAAGCAGAACTTCTAAGGACCTTTCACCATGGAAAAGTTTGATACTCACACCGGCGTCGGCGTTCCCCTGCAGCGATCCAACGTCGACACCGACCAGATCATCCCGGCCGTCTACCTAAAGCGCGTCACCCGCACCGGATTTGAGGATGGCTTGTTCAGCAACTGGCGCAACAACGAATCCGACTTCGTGCTCAACCGCCCGGAATATGCCAAGGGCTCCATCCTCGTAGCAGGGCCGGACTTCGGTACCGGTTCCTCCCGTGAGCACGCCGTGTGGGCGCTGATGGACTACGGCTTCCGCGTCGTCATCTCATCCCGCTTCGCCGATATCTTCCGCGGTAATGCCGGCAAGGCGGGCCTGCTCGCCGCACAGATGCAGCAGTCTGATGTCGAGCTGCTGTGGAAGTTGCTCGAGGCCAACCCGGGCATGGAGCTCACCGTCAACCTGGAGACCCGCACCGTCGAGGCCGGCGAGCAGGTCTTCCCATTCGAGGTCGATGACTACACTCGCTGGCGTCTGATGGAAGGGCTTGACGACGTCTCCCTGACCCTGCGCAACGAAGCGGACATTGTGGCCTACGAGAAGAGTCGTCCGGCCCACAAGCCGAAGACGATGTAGGTCAAAAATGCTCTAGTCCAATCCGCGGTAGGCGTTAAACTTGCCGTATGTATCTGGCAATCACTAAACACTCTCGGCTAGGTGAATCTTCGCCTGGTGAATCGGCACGCGATTTGGGATTTATTTTGCGAAAGCATCCCGATCGCGTGCATGAGGCCGAGTTAAAGTTCGGTGTTGCCCGCGTCTTTTTCCCCACTGCAACCGATGCCGAATGCACGGCAGCCCTCTGGGTTGATATTGACCGCGATGAGTTGCTGAAACTCAAGCAGTACCGTGCCGATACGTTCAATCTGACCGGCTACATTAATGATCGGCAGTGGGCTGCGTCATCGCTTTTGACTGTGGCGTTGAAGTCGGTCTTCTCCACGGCGATGGTCATGGAAAAGACTTCGCCTTACGACGAAACCCCAAGCGATCTCACCGCGACAGTCGCGGCGGTACCCGGCACCGAGGAAGAAATCCGTGCTTTGTTTGAGCCATTGGGGTGGAAGGTCACCTGCGATTTCTTCAACAACATTGCCGGGCAGAAGTTCTCACCGACGGTGACCCTCACAGGTCGAGCAACCGTTCGTGATTTGCTCAATCACCTGTATATTCTGCTTCCCGTCCTCGACGGTGGGAAACACTATTGGGTTGATGACCGGGAAATCGACAAGCTGGCCGCGCGCGCCCAGGACTGGCTGCCGGAGCACCCGCAGCGGGAGAAAATCCTAAAGCGCTACCTTGCCGATCAAAAAGGCCTGGTCAACGAAGCCGTCGTGAAGCTTGCCGGGGAAGCTGGTGCAATCGAACTGGCCAGCGGTGACCAGACAGCCAAGCCGCTCAATCGACAGCGTCAAGACCGAGTCCTGCGTGAGGTATTTAGACTGCGCCCGCGCAGCGTGGTGGACATCGGCTGTGGTTCCGGCGTGTTGCTCGGGCCGTTGCTGGAGAATCCGCGAATCGCGCAGATCGTTGGCACTGATGTCTCTGTAGGGGAGCTTCGTAAGGCGCACAAGGCGCTGAACCTAGATCGCATGCCGGAGCGCCAAGCTGCGCGGGTAGAGCTTTTCCAATCCTCGGTCACCTATGCCGACGAGCGCATTGCGAACATGGACGTGGCAATCCTGATGGAGGTCATTGAGCATGTTGATGCCGATCGGCTGCCCGCGCTGGAGAACAACGTTTTCGGGCTTGCCAGGCCGCAGTATGTCATCGTCACGACGCCGAACAGTGACTACAACGCGTGCTATCCAAACCTAGCGCCCGGACAGTTCCGACACCTTGATCACCGCTTCGAGTTCAGCCGCGTGGAATTTCGCCAGTGGGCGAAGGGCGTGGCCGAGAAGTTCGGTTATCTGGTGGACTTTGACGGTATTGGGGACGTGCACGAAACTTACGGCCAACCGACCCAAATGGCGGTCTTTTCCTTCGACTTCACCGCAGCAGAGGAGAGCTAATTATGAGTACCATCTCGCTTCCTAACCTCAGCTTGGTCATGCTGGTCGGTGTCTCTGGCGCCGGAAAGTCGACTTTTGCGGCACGACACTTCGGCCCATTTGAAGTCGTATCCTCGGATACCTGTCGCGGCATTGTTTCCAACGATCCGAATAACCAGGCGGCGACGGCGCCTGCTTTTGAACTGCTGGAGACAATCGTCGGCACGCGCCTGGAAGCCGGATTGCTTACTGTTGTTGATGCGACGAATGTGAAACCGCAGGACCGTGCCCGGTTGGTGAAGCTGGCGCGCAGCCACCATGCTCTGAGTGCTGCCATCGTTTTGAACCTTCCGTTAGCGGAGCTGAAGGAGCGGCACAGCCAGCGCGCTGACCGCAACTTCGGAGTCGAGGTGTTGGAGCGCCAGCACCGCGATCTGCGCCGAGGGCTCAAACACCTCAAGCGCGAGAAGATTCACAATGTTTTCATCTTGAATTCCGCGGCGGAAATCGACAACGTCACCATTGAACGTGTGCCGCTGAAGGTCGACCGCAGCGATCTCCACGGTCCGTTCGACATCATCGGCGATGTTCACGGCTGCTACGACGAGTTGACCGCACTGCTGGCAAAGCTCGGCTATCAGCTGTCGGCAGATGGCGGCAATGCTCATCACCCAGATGGCCGTACGGCCATTTTCGTTGGTGACCTTGTTGACCGCGGTCCCAACAGTCCAGCTGTCTTGAAGTTGGTCATGGGGATGGTCGTGGCCGGCAACGCTCTCTGCGTGCCCGGAAACCACGACTCTAAGTTGGTGCGCGCCCTCGACGGCCACAACGTCACCACTGGTCACGGGCTGGCCGAGACGCTCACTCAGCTCGCCGATGAAAGCGAGGAGTTCCGGAAAGACGTCCGCGACTTCATCGACCACCTGCCGGTGCACTTTGTGCTTGACGACGGCGCCCTGGTTGTAGCCCACGCGGGACTGCCTGAGCACCTCCATGGCAGGGCCTCCGGAAAGGTCCGTGAGTTCGCGCTCTACGGTGCCACTACTGGCAAGATCGACGAAAATGGCCTGCCAGAACGACTGGATTGGGCAGCGGACTACCGCGGTTCCGCTCGTGTCGTCTATGGCCACATGGAAGCAGACTGGCTGCGCTGGGTCAATAACACCATGTGCATCGACACCGGTTGTGTCTTCGGCGGCAAGCTCTCTGCGCTGCGCTATCCCGAACTAGAGACCGTGCAGGTCGATGCAAAGCAGACCTGGTGGGAGGCTCCATCGCGCAAGACCACCAACCGCCCGGAGTCCGAGCTGCGCATCACTGACGTGCTAGATGTCGATGGTATCCAGACTGGTCGGCATGGCCGCATTCGCATTGATAGTGACCGCGCAGCTGCAGCGCTGGAAACTATCAGCCGTTTCACGCTCGCACCGGAGAAAATTCCGTACCTGCCACCGACCATGTCACCGGCGCCGACCTCGCAGCGAGAGGGATTCCTGGAACACCCGGAGGAGGCATTCCGCTACTACGCAGCGCACACTGACCAGGTCATGTGCCAGGAAAAGCACATGGGTTCCCGAGCTGTGCTGTGCCTGATCCAGCCAGGGGCGAAGACTCGTTTCGGTGCTAACTCGTACGCCTACACCCGGACGGGGCGTGCCTTCTTCGATGACGCGTCCCCGGCACTTGATGCCATGACCAAGGCCGCAGAGCGCGCCGGGCTTTTCGACCAATTCGGCGACTGGGTCCTGCTCGACGGCGAAATGCTGCCCTGGAATCTTAAGGCCCAAGGGCTTATCGACGACATCTATGCACCCACCGCTGCCGCTGGTATCGGTGCTGCCAGACAGCTCGCGGCCGCTCTGCAGGCGGCAACCGACAGGGGAGTAGAGGTCGGTGGTCCTGCGCCAGAGCAGATTCTGGACGAGCTCGAGAAGTTCCGTGCTGCCTACAACCGGTATGTCGACAGTGACAAGAAGATTCAGTTCGCACCTTTCCAAGTGCTGGCAAGTGAGGATGCCACCTGGCACCACAAGCCCCACTCATGGCACTTGGATATCGCGAACCAGCTAGTAGCAGCTGACAGTGAGATCTACCGGCTGACGCGCTGCTTCGTCCTTGACCCCAGTGACCCGGAACAGGTGGAGGCCGCATCGCAGTGGTGGTTGCAGCTGACAGAGTCGGGCGGGGAAGGGGCCGTCGTCAAGCCGATGGAAAACGCCGCAGTGGACCGGCAGGTACAGCCCGGCATGAAGGTGCGGGGACGGAAGTATCTGCGCATGATTTATGGGCATGACTACCTGCACCCGCAGCGTCAAGAGCGGTTGAAGCGGCGAAATCTGCAGCACAAGCAGTCATCGGCGCTACGCGAATATGCCCTCGGCATCGAGTCGCTGGAGCGACTAGCGGCGGGCGAGCCTCTGCATCGGATCCATGTTCCTGTCTTCGGCGTGTTGGCGCTGGAGTCAGAACCGATGGATCCGAGGTTGTAGGGGGTTACTTCACCGGCAGCGCCGAGGCGTAGTAATCAGCCGTGGTCATCACACCGTCGTTGAAGCCGAGTACCCAGGCCGAGCCCTTCTTGCACGGGATTTCCTCGTCGAAGGGCAGGGTGCCCTCGGCGGACCAAGCGGCCAACAGGTCAGGGATGGTGATGCCCTGAGAGCAGACCACGCTGACTCCGCCTAGCGCGACAATGTCCTCGAAGGCCTTCTTGGACTCGACCTGGTTGGCAATCCAGTGTTCGTCGCCAAGCCGTTCGTCGACTGTGACCTGCATGCCCAGCTCTGCGGCGAGTGGCGCGACGGTGTCCTGGCAACGCACGGGCTCGGCGGAGTAGACGCGCTCGGGGCGGAAACCCTCCAGCGCAGAGACGAGCAGTTCCGCTTGACGACGTCCCTTCTTATCCAGCGGCCGCAGTGCATCATTGCCGTTCCAGTTGGTGCGGCGGTGCGCACGCCCATGGCGAACCAGAATGAGACGGGTGTCCGGTTCCTTGTTCATGCGCTTGCGGGCCTTGACCAGCACGTCGCGGTCGAGATCGTAGGACAGCAGCTCCTCGGCTTCGTCCCAGGAGACCCAGCGAAGCTCATTGACCTCGGAGTTCTGCTCGAAGTCGCCGTCGAGCACCTCAGCGGTCCAGTACCAGACCAACTTCGTGCGTCCAGCGACAGGGTAGGAGACGTTGCCGACCAGCTTGCCCAACCGGACTCGGTAGCCTGTTTCTTCCCAGATCTCGCGGACAGCGGTGGCAATCAGGTTCTCACCGGCGTCGAGCTTTCCCTTCGGCAGCGACCAGTCGTCGTAAGAAGGACGGTGAATTACGCAGATTTCAGGGTTGTGGACATCGCCTCGCCACAGAACCGCGCCGGCCGCAAAGGTCGGCTTGGTGACATCCTGACCTGGCTTCGTCGGAATCTGGCGCAGGCGACCGGTCACGGAGGTATCGCCCTTGAGGTCCTTGTCCTCTTCGTGCATCATCGTGAATTCCCTTTCAATCCTTTGTCGCCGACCTAGTTTAGTATCGCAGTGTGAGAACGTCTCGCTAGACTTGTTGGAGATTAGAGACTAACGGAGGAAGGTCGCGGCGATGGTGCAGGTTTCAGTGATGGGCGCGGGGTCGTGGGGCACGACGCTCGCCAAGGTTTTTGCTGATGCGGGCAATCCTGTACGGCTGTGGTCGCGACGTGCAGAGCAGGCACAGCGTATTCAGATCAGCCGCGAAAACCACGACTACCTACCTGGGCTGGGACTGCCGCGAAACATTGAAGCCACCTCGGATGCAGAGGCCGCGCTGAAGGGCGCGGATGTGGTGGTGCTGGGCGTGCCCTCGCAGACCCTGCGTGACAATCTCAAGGTCTGGAAGGACTTCATCGGACCGGAGACGATTCTGCTCAGCCTGGCGAAGGGCGTGGAGCGTGAGACACATCTGCGCATGAGTGAGGTCATCGCTGAGGTCACAGACCTGCCAGCAGAGCGTATTGCGGTGCTATCGGGCCCGAACCTCGCCCGCGAAGTTGCGATGGAGCAGCCAGCGGCAACGGTCATTGCTTGCGCTGATGAGAACAACGCCAAGATGATTCAGGCGGCAGTCGCCACTAATTACTTCCGTCCCTACACCAACACCGATGTGATCGGCTGCGAAATCGGCGGTGCCTGCAAGAACGTCATTGCGTTGGCCTGCGGTATGGCCTCTGGGCAGGGCTTGGGTGAGAACACGTTGGCAACCATCATCACCCGTGGTCTGGCGGAAATCACACGTTTGGGCGACGCGGTTGGCGCAGAGGATAAGACCTTCGCGGGTCTAGCCGGTCTCGGCGACTTGGTGGCCACCTGTTCCTCACCACTGTCGCGTAACCGCACCTTCGGTGACCGTCTCGGTCGCGGTGACACGATGGAGCAGGCGCAGCACGCTACGCGTGGTCAGGTGGCTGAGGGTGTGATTTCTTCAATCTCGGTCCGTGACCTCGCTCGCCGCAATGGCGTGGAAATGCCAATTACTGAGGCCGTTTACGCTGTCTGCCACGAAGGCGCGAAGGTCGATGAGACAATTCGTAAGCTGATGGGGCGCAGCCGCAAGTCGGAATAACCAATAATGCAGGGGCGGGGCTAAACTTAGTCACCATGACTTCGTCGAATAGCTCGTCTGCAGATCGCATTTCCGTCGCCGTTATCTACGGCGGCGCAAGCCCTGAACACAGTGTCTCCTGTGTCTCAGCTGGCGCAATTATGGATCACCTGGATGAGAACCGCTTCCGAGTGGTTCCCATTGGTATTACCAAGGATGGTGTCTGGACCGTCGGCACGCGTGAGACGGACACGCTGCGCACGCAGGGGCGTACGATGCCGGAGGTCATCCCAGGCGAGGAAGTTGCGCTGAGCACCTCGCCGTCACGCCGCGGTGAGTTCCGCTATGTCACCGGTGATCGCGCCGGCGAGGTTTTCGACACTGTCGACGTCATCTTCCCTGTTCTCCACGGTCCGCACGGCGAGGATGGCACAATCCAGGGGCTCTTTGAGCTTTCCGGCATTGCTTACGTCGGCCCGGGCGTGCTCGCTTCCGCGGCGGGTATGGATAAGGAACGCACGAAGAATCTCCTGCAGGCAGCGGGGCTTCCTATCGGCAAGCAGGTCGTTTTGCACGTTGGCGAGTCGCTTTCCGACGAGGACAAGGAGACCCTTGGCCTGCCGGTGTTCGTCAAACCTGCCCGTGGCGGATCGTCGATTGGTATCTCCCGCGTCGATGATTGGGCGAATCTGGATGCGGCGGTAGAGCTGGCCCGAGAGCATGACTGGAAGGTCATCGTAGAGGCCGGTGTAGACGGTGCCGAGGTGGAGATTGGCGTGTTGCAGCGCGCTGACGGCAGCCTGCAGGTATCGGTTCCGTCCTTGCTGCGTGGCACGGAGGACTCCGACGAGGGCTTCTACGGTTTTGAGACCAAGTACTTGGATGACATCGTTTCGGCGCAGATTCCGGCTGAGCTGCCAGAGGATGTTTTGAAGGCGCTGGAGAAGGATGCTCGTCGGGCGTTCAGGGCACTGGGCTCTGATGGTCTGACTCGCGTGGACTTCTTTGTCACGGATAATGGCCCGATTATCAATGAGGTCAACACCATGCCGGGTTTCACCCCGATTTCGATGTACCCGCAGATGTTTGCGGCCTCAGGTGTTGCCTACGAGGAGCTGCTCAGCGCCCTGATTGAGCGGGCGCTGGTAGCTCGTCGATAAAAGCTGGTTCTTACTTCTCTTCGCTCGGCGAGATGTTCTCCAGGTTGTCAGCGATGACCGAGGAGAGCACCGGCATCAGAGAGCTGGCCTCCGACATTGGCATTTCAACGGCGACGAAGCGTTCACGCCCCATGGCGTACCAGGTGGCGGAGGTACCGGAGGACAGCGTTGGTTCGTTGAACCAGACAATGTCACCAACCTGTGTTAGCTGCTGCGTGGTGGTGCTGTAGCCAGCCGGCTCGTCGACACCACAGCGCAGCACCACCGGATCGGCTGGGGTACCGCCCCAAATGACCATGTCCTTCGGCATGTCAGCCGGCATTTCCGCTGCGCTCAGACGGTGACGGTTGCCGAGATCGCGGGGGAGGGCAGCTTCCAAGCCGCTACAGCGCTTATCAGCTTCCGGAGCTGCCAATTCTGCCAGCGGGACACCGCCGCGCTCCGGTTTGTTCTTGTACTCGGAATCCGGGAGCAGCGCCTCGGCGAGATCACGCAGTGCGTCGTCCGCCTTTGCATTTCCTTCGGCGGTAATCGCAACCACTGGCTCACGGCCGACGGTGAACCAAGTCGCCAAAGATTCGTCGGTACTGTCGACAACGCGCAGCCACGAAATGCCCTTGACCTCTTCGGTCTTGGCCAGTTCGTTGTACTGGTTAGGTACGTTCGCGCCACAGCGCAGCGTGATGCGGTCTTGTTCCAAGTTTCGGTACACAGCGGCACCTTCTGGAGCCGGCTCTGCAATTTCGGCGCGAACCAGACCTGCGGCGCGTTCTGGCAGTCGGTCGAGCAGTTCCGCACACTCAGGCGAGTCATTGGCGGGGAGCTCCGGGTTGGAAATCGCGACTGGTTTCGCCGCCTGACTATCCTGGTAAATCTTTGCGGCAAAAATGATGCCGAGGATAGAGATAATGGCGATAGCGAGTGCGATGCCCGCGCGTGTCCGGCTACCCTTGGACTGAACTGTTTCTCCCGATCGGGGTGCGTCTACCATGGGCCTGATTCTACGTTGTCCGGTACCAACTCCAATTGGTTGGGGGCAATGCCGAGACGGGTTCCGTTATTAACGGTTAACCATCGACTATTAGGAATGTGACTCGACACTGTGACTGAATTGACCATTGGCGATATTGGCGAGTTTGGGGTCATTGAGGCTATTCGGGCTATCGCCCCGTCGGCACGCAATGGCGACGATGCCGCCGTCTTGACGCAGACAACCCCCAACGCCCGCTTTGTCACCTCCACTGACATGCTGGTGGAAGGGCGCCACTTCCGCCTGGACTGGTCGACACCTCAGCAAGTTGGAGCTAAGGCCGCGGTACAGAATTTCGCCGACATCGAATCGATGGGTGCACGTCCAACGGCAATGCTTTTCGCCATCTCAGCACCGTTGCATACTCCGGTGAGCGTGGTCACCGGTATCGCCGAGGGGTTGTGGCAGGAAGGCAAGCAATGTCCCGCGGAGCTCGTCGGTGGTGACATGGTCAGCGGAGATTCTCTGGTGATTTCCATCACTGCGATGGGCGAACTCGGTGGGCTGGGGCGGCCGCTGCTGCGCTCAGCGGCACGCGCGGGGGATACGGTGATTGCGTCGGGGCGCATCGGCTACTCTGCAGCGGGCCTTGCGCTGCTGCAGCACTGCGGAAGCCCGGCAAAGGTTCCAAGTGAGTTTGCGCAGCTGGTGGCAGCACACTGTACGCCCGAATTTGAATACCGCAGGGGGGCCACGGCGCGAGCCACAGGAGTGCGTTCACTGACGGACAATTCCGATGGACTGGTGGTGGATCTCCGCGCTATTGCGCAGGCCTCCAGGGTTACTTTGGAAGTTGACAGCAGTGCGATTGCGCCCGATGAGTTGCAGATTGCCGCTGGCGAATACCTCGCCGTCGATCCATGGGAGTGGGTGCTCACCGGCGGGGAGGACCACACACTGATTGGTTCGACACCGGGGGAGCCTCCGACGGGATTCCGCGCTATCGGCACGGTGTCGAAGGAAAAGTTCGATTCGGTGCTTATCGACGGCAAACCCCCTGCCCGCGATGCCGGTTGGGTTTCCTTTTAAGAGTTCGACGAGGTTTTGAGAAGAAAGGCTGCATGACATGGATCCGTTGCCGGTCGAAGAAGGGTGGCAGAAAGCGCTGGAGCCAGTGGCCGATGATATCCACCGGATGGGGCAGTTCCTGCGCGAGGAAAACGCGGCCGGCTACGGCTACCTGCCCGCGGGCACCGATGTGCTGCGCGCCTTCACTTACCCATTCGATGAGGTCAAGGTGCTCATCATCGGCCAGGACCCGTATCCGACCCCGGGGCACGCGATGGGGCTCAGCTTCTCGGTCCAACCGGATGTGAAGCCGGTACCGCGGTCGTTGGCGAATATTTTTAAGGAGTACTCCTCCGACCTGGGGCTCCCGACTCCCTCCAACGGTGACCTCACTCCGTGGAGTAGGCAGGGCGTAGCTCTGTTCAACCGTGTGCTGACCGTGCGCCCGGGTGCTGCTGCCTCGCACCGTGGTAAGGGCTGGGAGGCAATCACGGAGCATGCCATCAAAGCATTGGTCGCTCGGGACAAGCCTCTCGTGGCAATTCTGTGGGGACGCGATGCGCAGAGTTTGCAGCGTTGGCTCCCGGGCGTGGACTGCATCTGTTCGCCGCACCCGTCACCGCTGTCGGCATCCCGTGGGTTCTTCGGGTCGCGCCCGTTCAGCCGGGCCAATGAGTCGCTGATTCGTCAGGGAGCTACCCCTATCGACTGGACGCTAGAATAGGAATTCATGTCTTCGCAGATTGGTTCTGCCGCGATTGTCGGCTGGGTTGCCCGGGGTATTGATGCGCTTCAATCCCGCCGCGATGAGATCAACAGTCTCAATGTCTTCCCAGTACCGGATTCCGATACCGGGTCGAATATGCTCGCGACGTTGAGTTCGGCGTATGAGGAAGCGCAAAAGGCAGACGCTTCCGATGTTCGCGCAGTCACCGCGGCGCTGGCTGCCGGTGCGGTGCGTGGTGCCCGCGGTAATTCGGGCACTGTGCTCTCGCAGGTTTTTCGTGCGGTGGCTGAGGCAGCTTCCGGTAGCGGCATTGGTGTTGAGTCGGTGCAGCACTCGCTAAAGCTAGCTGTACAACATGTCTCCCAGGCGATTGCCAATCCGGTGGAGGGCACGATTCTGACAGTCCTGCGTCACGCCGCGATTGTCGCGGAGGAATTTGAGGGCGACTCAATTGAGGAGCTCGCCGACACGATTGCAGATGCCGCTCGCGATGCGCTGGCGAAAACCCCCAGCCAGCTCCCGGCACTGCAGCAGGCGGGTGTGGTCGACGCCGGCGGCGTGGGGTTGGTTATTCTGCTCGACGCGCTTGCCGACGAAGTCAGCGGCCGCGCAGCCGCACCGGTTGATTTACATGTCGACGCGCCGCACGTAGCCACCGTTGAGATGGAGGTCATGTACCTGATTTCCTTGGCGGATACCCAGGCGGTGGAGACACTGCGAGAGCGGTTAAACCCGCTGGGAAACTCGCTCATCATCGCAGGTGACGCTGGTAATGCGGAGACCGCACAGTACATGGTGCATATCCACACAGTGGAGCCGGGCGCAGTTATCGAAGCGGCACTTGACTTCGGTCGTCCGGAGGGCATCCGCATCGAGGTGCTCGATGAACCGGAGACAACACCTGAGTCCACTCGCATCCTCATTGCGGTAGTGCCGGACGGTCCGCTGAAAGATCTCATCACTTCCTCTGGAGCGATTGCTATCAGCCCGACCCCCGCTCCGACTCCCACATCCACTCCAACAGATCGCGCAGCCATCGCCGACCAGGAGTTCGCTGAAAATGTGGTCACCAAGGCACTGACTGCCATGCGGGGTGCGGATGAGGTAATCCTGCTGCCAAATGGTCTAGTCAGCGACCAGGAATTGGCGGATATCGAATTCGCTGCTGCCGCGGCTAATCCGACACTCGCGGTAGTTTCTACAGACTCCATTCCGGCTGGCCTCGCGGCCTTGGCCGTGCATTCGGCTGAGCTGCCGCTGGAGGTTGCCGCGTACGCGATGGGCGAGGCTGCCAATGGCACGCGAACGGCTGTAATCGCTGCGGACGTCGATAAGCCTTTGACTGACGCGCTCACAGAGATCGTCTCAGACCTGTTGGCTGGCGGCGGGGAACTAGTGACTCTGCTGCTCGGGCGCGGAGCTGAGGACGTGGACATAGAGCAAGTGCGGGCGCGGCTGGACAAGCCTGTGGAGGTCGTAGCCTATGATGCAACTGGCATCGATGAGCCGGTGCAGATAGGAATCGAGTAGCACGATGCTCGGATGGCTCGGCTCGGATTATGCGCGCACGCCCCTGAATATCGTGGTGGGTCCAAAGATTGCGAAGAAACTTCACACAGGTTTCGGTATGGAGACCGTCTCGGATGCACTGACGAATTTCCCAAAGCGCTACGTGGCGCAGGGTAAGAGCTTAGATGTGTCATTTTCCGACATTGGCGACACCATCACCACAGTCGTGGAGGTGCACAGCATCTCGCCAGCGCCCGCCTTCGCCGACCGACGCAAGCCACTGAAAATCTATGTCAGCGACGGCGTGCGCATTCTTCCGGCCGCGATTTTTGGTGCCGAATGGCTGCGCAATATGCTGCACCCCGGTGTGCGTCTGCTCATTGTTGGCACACTCAGCGAGTTCCGCAATGAGCTGCAGCTGAAAAATGTTGACTGCATGGTGCTCAAAGCCGATGGTTCGGTAGGCGCAGCCACTGGCAAGCTGGCCACACTGACGAAAACGGCCAAGGGGATTGCGGAGATGCAGCGGCTTCTCACTCGCCCTTACCTGCCCATTTACCGTGGCCGCAAAGGAGTAGCGGGTATTCACCTGGCTCTGTTCATGCAGCGCATCCTCGAATGGTTACCGCTGCAGCCAGACCCGTTGCCCGCCACACCGGAGGGACTTACCGATTTCGACTCCGCACTGCGTGGCGCACACTTTCCCTCCATCGCGGGCCCCGACATTGCGCTCACCCGGCTGAAGTATGACGAAGCGCTTGAGCTCCAACTCGCCGTTGGTGCACGTAAACGCACTCAAGAGAGCCTCACCGCTCCGGCCTGCACGGAGGTCACCGGAGGGCTTCGCGACGAGCTACGCCGAGGACTGCCGTTTTCGCTTACCGACGGTCAGGTCGCGGTCGCGGCCGATATTGCGCACGACATGTCGCAGACCAGCCCTATGAACCGCCTGCTGGCAGGTGAAGTCGGCTCGGGTAAGACCGTGGTGGCCCTGCTGGGAATGCTGCAGGCAGTCGATGCCAGCCGACAGTGCGCGATGCTGGCGCCGACGGAAGTCCTGGCCCAACAGCACTACCGATCGCTGACAGCGATGCTGGAGCAAGCCGGAGTAGCAGTGACTGTGCGACTGCTGACGGGTTCGATGTCGACGAAGGAGCGCCGGGCAACCCTGTTGGAGGCAGTCAACGGGGAGGCGGACATTGTCGTCGGCACGCATGCCCTGCTCAGTGAGGGCGTGGAGTTCTTCGATCTCGGGTTGGTGGTCGTCGATGAGCAGCACCGCTTTGGTGTGCGCCAGCGCGATCAATTGCGCAGCAGGGGACGGGGCGGAATGACACCGCATCTGTTGGTGATGTCGGCAACCCCGATTCCGCGCACGGTAGCGATGACCATTTTTGGCGACCTTGCAGTTTCGCAGTTGACGGAATTGCCACGGGGACGTCAGGAGATCCAATCCTTTGTCGTACCGACGCTGGAGAAACCCCGCTGGGAGGCACGAACCTGGGAGCGCATTGGGGAAGAAGTGTCCAAGGGCAACCGCGCCTTCATTGTCTGTCCTCGTATTACCCGCGATGAGGAACAGTTCCTCGACGAGTCTGTGGAAGCGGTGTTCGACCGAGCGAGGAAGAAACTGCCCGGTGTACGTATCAGTCAGTTGCACGGCAATATGGCACCGGAGGACAAAGACCGCGTGATGCAGGCTTTTGCCGGAGGTCAGCTGGATGTGCTGGTGTCCACCACAGTTATCGAAGTCGGCGTGGATGTACCAGAGGCCACGATCATGATGATTCGCCGCGCCGAGAGCTACGGTATCTCGCAGATTCACCAGCTGCGCGGTCGCGTCGGCCGCGGTGACCGGGGTGGACTGTGTTTCCTGTGTACACACACGCATTCTCAGACACCGGAGCGTACCCGGTTGGAACGCATTGCCACCACCACCGATGGTATTCAACTGGCGGAGTTAGACCTGGCCACGCGTAGTTTTGGTGATCTACTCGGTGATGACCAATCGGGACTGGCAACTGGCCTCGGTCTGGTGGACCTCACCACCGACGGCGAGATCATCGAGCGCACCCGGCACGACGCCACGGCTCTCCTCGACAGCGATGAGAGACTTGTGGGGGAGCTCATCTCCGATATTGATGAAGAGCAGTCGAACTACTTGGACCGCTCCTAGTTAGACCTAAGTAGACTGTTGGGCATGGTAAATGTCTGTGCACCTTTTGCAGGAGTAGTCCGCTGGGAGGTCGCCGAGAAAGACTCGGTGACGACTGGCCAGGTCATTGCGGTCGTGGAGGCCGTCAAGCTAGAAGCGCCGGTTTTAGCGCCCTGCCCGGGTACGGTCGCGGAGGTGGCGGCAGATCAATTTGTGGATGTCGAAGGTGGTCAGCTGCTGGCACGAATCACGCCAGCAACTCACAGCACGATGGCACAGAACAACGGCAACGAGAACACATCGCACGAAGGGAAGTAGATGACCCGCATTATTGCAGGTGAGGCGCGCGGTCGCAGACTAGTCGCACCCAAGGGAGAGACCACTCGGCCAACCAGTGACCGCGCGAAAGAAGCCATCTTTTCATCCTGGTCCACACGCTTTGGGTTAGAGGGAACTCGCGTTCTCGACTTGTTCGCGGGCTCAGGTGCGCTCGGTTTGGAAGCGGCTTCCCGTGGCGCGCGTTCCGTCGTATTGGTGGAAAACGATCCGAACGCCATTGCCGCCATTGAAAAGAACATTCGCACCGTGGGGCATCCCGATGTGGCCGTGTCTCCGATGAAAGTGTCATCGTACCTTGCGGGCGCGCCGGGCGAGCCTTTTGACCGCGTCATCGCTGATCCTCCCTACGAGCTGGCGGGGGAGGCCGTTACAGAGATGTTGGAGGCTCTGCGCAGCTTCCTCGCGCCGGGCGCGGTAGTGACTGTGGAGCGTCACCGCGATGACGACGAGACGCAGTGGCCGGAGGGCTATGAGCAGCTCCAGCAGAAGCTGAAGCGCCGCATTCATGGATTGGCGCGCTTCGACACCGCTATCCACAACGCTTAACGTTCTTCTTTACGCTTTACGACGGCCAAAGGTGGTTTGACCTCTATGACTCACGCATGCTGCCCCGGTTCCTACGATCCCATGACCTGTGGTCACCTCGATGTGATTGAGCGTGCCGCGCGCCAATTCGGTCAGTTGACCGTGTTGGTTACCCACAACCCGAATAAGCAGGGCATGTTCAACGTCGAAGAGCGCATGGACCTCATTCGGCAGTGCACGCAGCACCTGGACAATGTGCGGGTGGACTCCTGGTCGAAGCTGTTGGTGGACTACACCTCCGCGCAGGGGATTACCTGCCTGGTCAAGGGACTGCGCTCGGCAGCAGACTACGAGTATGAGGCTCCTATGGCACAGATGAATCGGCGCATGACTGGCATTGAAACTCTCTTTGTGGAGGCTGATCCGAAGTACGGTCACGTGTCGTCGACACTGATGAAGGAAGTTGTTCGGTACGGCGGTTCGGTGGAAGGCCTAGTTCCTGAGCCTGTCTTGCACGCCCTGCAGCTCAGACTGAAGTAGCATGTAAGTCATGTTTCGCGTCTTCGAATCTCTTGATGAACTGGTCCAGATCCTAGAAGAGGCACACGGCGTGCCACTGTCGGCCAATTGTATGGTCCCGCGCCAGCGTGTTCTCGAGTTGCTCGATGAACTGAGGGATGCTTTCCCGGCTGAGCTCGATGACGCGCAGGATGTCTTGGACCAGCGGGATGAGATTATCAACGATGCTGAAGCCCGGGCGAACAACACCATTTCGTCTGCGGATGAAGAAGCCCATCGTATTGTCGACGAGGCAGAGGCCCGCGCTAACCACACCGTTGAGAATGCCAATGCTCACGCGGCTGGCACCGTTGCGGCCGCTGAGGACGACGCTCGTCGTCTCCGCGAGGATGCTCAGCACGAGTACGACAACATTGTGGATCGTGCTTCTGCCGAGTCCGATCGCCTGATTCACGCTGGTAACGAATCCTACGAGCGTTCCGTTGCGGAAGGCCGTGAGGAGCAGGCTCGCCTGGTCGCTGAGTCGACGGTCGTCCGCGAGGCCAACGACGAAGCGAATCGTCTGCTGTCCGACGCACACGCGGATTCCTCTCGCCTCCGCGAAGAGTGTGACCGTTACGTTGACTCCAAGCTCGCCGAGTTTGAGCAGACCCTCCAGGAGACCCTGCGCAATGTCGGTCGCAATCGCTCTGTACTGCGTTCAGGGGCCGGTGCCGTCGGCGGTGGTGCAGGGGCGCAGAACGCGCCGTCTTCCTTCTCCGAGGGGCAGGAACGCCGCCGGTACGAGCGTTAGCGCATCTTCGGGGTAGACTGAGGTCTATCATGACTGACTCATCCCCATTTGTTCTGGACGTTTCGACATGTCTGCAGGGCGGCATGCCCGAGCAGTTCCGCAAGGTAGGCGATAGCCCAGTCCGCGTTGGTGTCGAGATGATTGGCATCGCCGCTGGCGAGGAGGTTGTCGTTGACGGCATTGTCACGAACCTCGGCAGTGGTGTCATGGTTGACGCGACTGTGACTGCCAAGGCCACCGGCGAGTGCGTGCGCTGCCTAGCCCCGCTGAATCCGGAGCTCAGCTTCCATATTTCGGCTGTCTTTTCCAACAACGAGGACTTCATCACAGGCGACGATGCCGAGGAAGAAGACGTTGAGGACGAAGTTGGTCAGATCGTCGACAATACGGTGGATATCACTCAAGCCGTCATCGATGAGGCGGGCTTGAATCTGCCCTTCAATCCGACCTGTCTGGATTTCGATTCCAGCTGTGCTGAGTCGGACTCGGAAGTGCCGGAACCAGACGGCATCTCGGGTGAAGAGGAGCGTATTGATCCGCGTTGGGCTGGCCTGGCGGAAAAGTTTGGCTCGCTCGGGGACGATAAGTAATCGACGACGACTTAGACGAAGACTTTAAAGGAGATATAACGGATGAGCCGCAAGCGTCGGCTAACCGGTGAAGCGGCTAGAAAGGCGGCCTTTGAGGCCGTCGATCACGCCCCGCTGCTGGAAAAACTCGGTGTTGAACTACCAGAGGAGTCCCTGAAGCTCGCTCTGACCCACCGCAGTTTCGCAAATGAAAATGGCATGCTGACCAATAACGAGCGTCTAGAGTTCCTGGGCGACGCCGTGCTGGGCATGTGCGTTGCTGAAGAACTCTACCGTCGCTTCCCGGACCGTGCTGAGCAGGATATTTCCAAGATGCGCGCAGGTGTCGTGAACATGTACGCGCTGGCTGACCTGGCCCGCAGTATCGGATTGGGGGAGCACATTCTCCTCGGTCGCGGTGAGAAGGCCACCGGTGGCGCGGATAAGCACTCAATTCTCGCTGACACCACCGAGGCACTGCTGGGTGCCATTTACCTGCAGCATGGCTTTGAGGTTGCCCGCGAGACCGTTCTTCGCCTGTTTAACCAGATGATTGACGATGCCCCGACGGAGTCTCGCGGTCGTGACTGGAAGACGCTGTTGCAGGAGCGCCTGGCAGCCAAGCAACTACCGGCTGCTGAGTACACCGTGCGCACCACCGGCCCCGACCATGACCTAACTTTCTACGTCGACGTGCTGGTTGACGGCGTGGTTAAGGGCAGCGGTACCGGCGCCACGAAGAAGGAAGCCGAGATGCACGCCGCGCATCAGGCGCATACTGCACTTGCATAATGCCCGAGCTTCCTGAAGTCGAGTCCGTACGCCGCGGTCTCGACGCTTACGTCGTCGGTGGCCGCATCGAGGATACTTTCGTCTACAACGCTCGTGCCGTGCGGCGCCAACCCGGTGGTGCCGCAGAGTTTATCGGTCGTACGCGCGGGCGCACGGTTATCGCTACGGATCGCCGCGGCAAGTTCATGTGGCTCACGCTTGACGACGACTCCGCAATTGCCATCCACCTGGGTATGAGCGGCCAATTGCGTGTGGAAGCTCCGTACACGCCCGATACGCTGCCCGGACGCCACACCAGGGCCGCATTTGACATAGCCCTGCCGGACGGCGCTCGGCACCTTATCAACTTCAACGATCAGCGCACCTTTGGTTGGGTCTGGGCCTGTGAAATGGTCGAATACCACGGTCGCTTTGTTCCGGAACCCGCAGCCAAGATCGCGCCCGATCTATTGGAGCCAACTGTCGATGTGGTTGCACTTGCACACCGCATGATGAAGTCGCGTTCGCCAATCAAGGCGGTATTGCTCAATCAGAACATCGTGTCCGGCATCGGCAACATTTATGCCGACGAAATGCTTTGGGCGGCGAAGGTTGATGGTCGCGTGCCGGCGTGCGACCTTTCGGTCCGTCGATTAGCGAAACTTCTGCGGGAGGGCCAAGCGGTACTTCAGCGGGCGCTAGCGGCCGGCGGCACGAGCTTTGACGCACTATATGTACATGTCAACGGCGAAAGTGGCTATTTCGAGCGGAGCTTGAACGCCTATGGCCAAGCGGGGGAGCCGTGCTCGAGGTGTGGGCGCGCAATTGTACGTCTGCCATTTGGGAATAGATCGAGTTATCTGTGTCCCACCTGTCAGCGCTAGAATTTCCTTATGAGCTTCATGGAACAAGCGACCGATTGGGTCAACGCCTGGAATGACAAGTACTGGCTGTTCATGATTCTGCTACTCAGCGGTGCAGGCCTGTACTTCTGTTGGCGGACCATTGTGGTGCAGCTCCGGTACATCCCGGAGATGTTCAAGGCAATTACCGAAAAGCCGTCTGACATCTCCGAGGGGGTCAAGGGCATCTCGGCCTTTAAGGCCTTCACAATCTCTGCTGCCTCGCGTGTCGGTACCGGTAACGTCGCAGGTGTGGCGGTGGCAATCACTACGGGTGGGCCAGGTGCCGTGTTTTGGATGTGGCTACTCGCTGCGATTGGCGGTGCTACCAGCTTCGTGGAGTCGACGCTGGCGCAGCTGTACAAGGTGCGGGATAAGGACTCTTACCGAGGAGGGCCCGCGTACTACATCACCAAGGGGCTGGGAGAGAACTGGCGCTGGATGGCGTCGCTGTTCGTCATCGCGATCACGGTGACCTACGGTTTTGTGTTCAATGCGGTGCAGTCCAACTCAATCACGGCGGCTGTGGCTGAGTCGACTGGTCAGGAAACGCCGATCTTTAAATTCTGCGTCGGCATTGTGCTGGCAATCTTGGTCGGCGTCATCATCTTCGGTGGTGTGCAGCGTATTTCGGCGGTGACACAGATCATCGTGCCGATTATGGCCGTGGCTTACATTATCCTCGGCCTGATTGTCTTGGCTCTCAACATCACCGAGGTGCCGGGCCTGATCAAGCTGATTTTTGAGCACGCCTTCGGTATCCGTGAGATTGCTGGTGCCGCTGTCGGTACCGCCATGATGCAGGGTATTCGCCGTGGTCTGTTCTCCAACGAGGCCGGTATGGGTTCCACACCAAATGCGGCGGCTACGGCGTCGGTGTCGCACCCGGTCAAACAGGGCCTAATCCAGACGATGGGTGTCTACTTCGACACCTGGGTCGTCTGTACCATCACCGCAGTTATCATCCTGTTGTCCGATCCGACCTTCGGCGGCGATGCGGAGGGCACCGCGTTGACTCAGGCTGCGCTGTCGGCGCAGGTGGGTACGTGGGCCATCCACGCGGTCACGGTTATCATCTTCTTCCTCGCGTTCTCCTCGCTGGTGGGTAACTACTACTACGCCGAGGCGAATATCCCGTTCCTGTCAAAGAGCAAGGCTGTCTTGAACACCGTGCGCGTCCTGGTTATCCTGTGCGTGATTGGCGGAGCTGTCGGTTCCGTGCCGCTAGTCTGGTCGCTTGCAGATACGTTCTCCGCACTCATGGCCACCATCAATATCATCGCGATTCTGCCGCTAGGCGGTGTCGCAGTCGCCCTGTTGAAGAACTATTCCGAGCAGAAGGCCAAGGGACTTAATCCAGTATTCCACCGCGATGATCTGCCTAACCTCCGCGGTCACGACAAGATCGAGTGCTGGGATGGTTCCGACCCGATGACGGTGCGTGAGTCCGATGCCGCTTAACGACGTCCGCCTCACCGCATGGGTACACGGACGCGTTCAAGGTGTCGGTTTTCGCTGGTACACCCGCGCGACGGCACTGGAGTTGGGGTTGGTTGGTTACGCCCAGAACTATCCGGATGGTCGGGTGTTAGTTGTTGCCGAAGGGCCACGGGCAGACTGTGAGAGTTTGCTCGCTTGGCTGGAGGGGCCGAATACTCCAGGCAATGTGACGGCAGTGGTGCCCCTATGGCAGGAACCGAAGGGGGCATTTAGCACGTTTGACCGTCGTTAAGCGGGTGCTAACTGTCTTCCTCCCCCCCCATGTCGGTGTAGGAAACCGAAAAATTCGAATACGTTTTATCCCTCGCTCTGTGTGATTGATTTTGCGCAGTTGGCGGGGGATTTTTTCGTGTCTTGGGGTAGTTGATTGGGGCGCTAAAGAGCTCCCGGAGCGCTAGAAAAATACGCAAGTGAGAAAAAGACTACGCAAATACGGAATCAGGGTGGTTTAAGTTAATAACTACCTACTGACAGACAGGGGAGGCACAAATGACGCCTGAAGAAGTGATTGCACAGTCGGGAAACTCAGCGTGGATGCTGATCTCGGCTTCGTTGGTCTTGCTCATGACACCGGCGCTCGCGCTGTTCTATGGCGGCATGTCGCGACAGAAGTCGGTACTCAACATGATGATGATGAGCTTTGGCGCTGTCGGCGTTGTCGGTGCCATTTACGTCCTGTGGGGCTGGTCGATGTCCTACGGGTCGCAGCCAATCGGTGGTGTATTTGCCAACCCGTTCGAGTTCTTTGGACTGCGTAACTCAATCACGGACGATGACGGCAACTATATTACGGGTGCAAACGGTTACCCGAACATCATCGACATCGGATTTCAGCTCACGTTCTGCTCTATTTCTGTAGCGCTGATTTCTGGCGCGCTGGCCGAACGCGTGAAGTTCTCCACCTGGTTGATTTTCGTCGGTATCTGGACAACGCTGGTGTACTTCCCAATGGCATACATGGTCTGGGGTGGTGGTCTGCTGAGCCACTCTGCAGAGAGCCTTTCGGCAAAACTGTTTGGGGCCGCTGACGGCGAGGCTGCCATCGCTCCAATTGACTTCGCTGGCGGTACGGTTGTGCACATTGCTGCTGGTACCGCCGCTTTGGTGCTGGCGATTATCGTCGGCAAGCGCAAGTCTATCGATGGCAGCCAGCATCGCCCGCATAACCTGCCACTCGTCATGCTGGGTGCTGCACTGCTGTGGTTCGGCTGGTTCGGCTTCAACGGCGGTTCGGCATTTGCTGCCGACGGTGTCGCTGGTCTGGCATGGCTAAATACGACGGTGGCAGCGTGCCTAGGCATGCTCGGCTGGATTTCACTCGAGCGTTTTCGTGATGGACATCCCACCTCGCTGGGTGCTGCTTCGGGGGTCATCGCAGGGCTTGTGACTATTACTCCGGCCGCAGGAGATATGAACCCGGTGACTTCAATCATTCTGGGCTATATCGGCGGTGTGCTGGCTTGCTCGGGCGTTGGTTTAAAGTACAAGTTCAACTTCGATGACACCCTGGATGTGGTTGGTCTGCATCTGGTTGCAGCCATGTGGGGAACGATTGGTGTTGGCCTGCTGGCTAACGACCGCGGACTGCTTACCGGCGGTGGCATCGACGGCCTGAAATTGTTCGCCATCCAGATCATTATTGCGGTCATCGCAGCGGTGTTCTCGGGCGTGCTGACGTACATCATTGCCCGAGTTCTGAAGGTAACCGTCGGCTGGCGTATCCACGGCGAGCAGGAACATTCTGGTATCGACGTTGCTCAGCACGGTGAGTCGGCCTACACGTCGGCCAAGCAGGCGGCTGTGTAATCCAGGCTGTGTAAATGAGGCTGTGAAAACAAGTGGGTCCTTGGGTTAATTCAGCTCCAGTCCACAACTGCAGGTAAGATATTGCCCCATGTATTTGAAATCGCTGACTCTGAAGGGCTTTAAATCCTTCGCTTCGGCGACGACGATGAAATTCGAGCCCGGCATCTGCGCAGTTGTCGGCCCGAATGGATCTGGTAAGTCGAATGTTGTCGACGCCCTCGCGTGGGTTATGGGCGAGCACTCCGCCAAGACCCTCCGTGGCGGCAAAATGGAAGATGTCATCTTCGCGGGTACTTCCGGGCGAAAGCCCTTGGGGCGCGCGGAGGTTACTCTTACCATCGACAATTCCGATGGGGCACTTCCCATTCAATATAAAGAAGTCTCTGTCACGCGTCGCATGTACCGCGACGGCGCCAGCGAATACGAAATCAACGGTTCTCGCGTCCGCCTCATGGACGTCCAAGAACTCCTCAGCGACACCGGCATTGGCCGTGAGATGCACATCATCGTCGGCCAGGGCCGGCTTTCTCAGATTCTGGAGTCTCGGCCAGAGGAGCGTCGTGCGTTTATTGAAGAAGCCGCAGGCGTGCTCAAACACCGTCGTCGCAAAGAAAAGGCGCAGCGTAAACTGCAGTCGATGCAGGCCAATCTCGACCGGCTGCAGGACCTGACAGGTGAGCTTTCCCGTCAACTCAAGCCGCTAAAACGTCAGGCTGAGGCTGCCTCTCGCGCTCAGACTGTGCAGGCAGACCTGCGCGATGCCAAGTTGCGTTTGGCTGCCGCGGACTTCGTGGACTTGCAGGACAGCCTCAATGACATTGCTGGTCAAGCCAAGCTCATTGAGGAAAAAGTAGAAGCTGCCACGGAGCGTGCTGAGATTGCCGCTGAGCGCACTGCAGAACTCGAAGCCGAATTGGAGGACATTACTCCAGCTGCCGATGCTGCCCGTGACCTATGGTTCCGTCTCTCCGCACTCGGTGAGCGTATTCAAGCGACGGCCCGCATCGCCGCCGATCGCGCGGCCGACCATTCCGTCGCTCCGTGGGTAGGCCCGGACCCGGACTTCCTGGAGCAGCGTGCCGACGATGCCGCCACCGAAGAAGCCACGCTTGCAGAGGCAGAGGCAGAGGCTCGCGAAAAGCTGGAGGAAATCGGCGAAACGCTTTTCGATGCCGAGGAAACGTTCCGCGAAGCAGAGGCCGAGCACCTCGCGGCCGTTCGCGCAATCGCCGACCGTCGCGAAGGAGTGGTTCGCCTCATTTCCGCCGAAGAATCTCTGCGCACTCGCTTGGAAGCCGCCGAAGCCGAAGCTGCACGCCTTGCCGAGCAAACCAATGAGGCCGACGAACGCCGGGCCGATGCCACCGAAGCCGTGGAAAACGCCGCACAGGAACTAGCCGAGGCCGAATTCGAAGGTCCCGAGCTGCAGAGCGTTTATGAACAGGCTAACCGGGAAGCAGAGCTGGCCTCTACACGGTTGAAAGAACTCCGTGCTGACGAGCGCGACCTCGAGCGCAGCGTCTCAGGTTTGTCCGCTCGCATCGAAGCTCTAGAGACCGCCCGCACCGCTGCTGCCAACGACGGCACCGCGTGGCTACGCGAAAAGCACGAGCTCGGCGTTCTCTCTGAAGTCATCGATGTCGACGCTGGCTGGGAAAAAGCGCTCACCGCAGCCCTCGGCGCGGCCGCCGAAGCACTAGTCAGCGAGGGCAGTGGAGATTCGCTTATCGACGAGCTGGTGGCTGCAGGCAAAGGCAGTGCCGTCGTTATCAGTTCTGCGGATGCATCCGACTCCTGGCGCTTGGACATCACTTTGCCCGCACAGGCATCCTGGCTGCTCGACCATGTGACAGTGCCCGCGAAGCTTTCGGGTTCGTTGACCTCTCTGCTCGTTGATGTCGTGGCCTGCGACGACGAACTCGTTGCCCGTGAGCTGGTGACGCAGGATACTCGACTGCGCGTTGTTGACCGCGATGGTGTGCTGCGTGGCTCTGGTTGGGTAGCTGGCGGTGCTGGTGGCACTGCATCAGGTGTGGAAATCGCCGCCGACATTGCCAAGGCCCGCGAAGAGCTGGCGGAGGCGCAGGTGCGTTTGAGTGACCTCGGTGGTGTGCTCTCCGGTGCACAGGCCGAAGAAGAGGACCGCCGCACTGACGCTGCGGCCGCCCGTGCTGCGCTGCGTGAGCATCAGAGTCGTATGAAGGTCCTCACGGATGCCCGAACTCGGGCCACGGCGCAGCTGTCCGGCGTGGTGCATGATGCCGAACGTGCTGAGCAGCGCGGAGCCGAAGCCGTGGACCGAGTAACGAAGCTCCAGAAGGAATTGGCGGAGGTTGCGGACCGCTTGGCTCGCGTTGACCGTGACCCCGAGGAGGGGGAACCGTCGACAAGCGAACGTGACCGTGCCTCGGAGGCTCTGACGGCAGTGCGCGCCATGGAGACAGAGGCGCGTCTGTCGCTGCGTACGGCAGAGGAGAGGCTGTCGAGTGTACGAGGTAAGGCCGAGCGGCTTCGTCGCCAGGCTGCGTCGGAGCGCGTAGCGAAGGCGCGCCATGAGCAGGCGCAGATGGCTAAGGTTGCCCAGCGCGAATTGGCAGAAGTCGTCGCGGAGCTGGCTGAGGATTTGCATGCGAAGGTCAACGTGTCGTTGGCGCGGGCAGAGGCCGATCGCGACGATGCCGAGGCGCAGAAGAAGACGGTGTCGCAGGCACTATCGGCGGCACGGACGGAGGCAAATGGGGCGCAACGTGAGCTGGCACAGCTAACGGATTCCGCGCACCAGGGAGACATCGCCCGTGCACAGGCGCAGGTCCGCGTGACCGAGGCTGCAGAGCGCATCGTCGACCAGTTGGGGCTGTCTGTCGATGACCTGCTCGCGGACTTTGCTCCTGATGAGAACTTTGACCGCGCAGCCGTGACGAAGCAGCTCAAACAGGCGGAGAAGGATCTGCGTGTGCTCGGCCGCGTCAACCCGTTGGCGCTGGAGGAGTATAAGGCGATGGAGGAGCGCTACTCTTTCCTATCCACGCAGCTCGATGATGTCCTCAAGGCCCGCCAGGACCTCACCGATGTTGTCGAGGAAGTCGATGCCACGATTCTGCAGCTCTTCACAGACGCGTGGAACGATGTCGAGGCAGAATTCCCCGCGGTCTTCCAAACGCTTTTCCCGGGCGGTGACGGACGACTGGTTCTCACTGAGCCTGACAACCTGCTAACCACAGGTATCGAGGTTGAAGCTCGCCCACCGGGCAAAAAGGTCAAGCGACTCTCGTTGCTCTCCGGCGGCGAGAAGTCGCTGACGGCGCTGGCAATGCTCGTTGCTATTTTCCGCGCTCGCCCGAGTCCGTTTTACGTGCTCGACGAGGTGGAGGCAGCGCTTGACGACGTTAACCTGCGTCGCCTTATTGCGTTGCTCGAGGAACTCCGCGCGACCAGTCAGCTGATTGTCATTACGCACCAGAAGCCAACAATGGACGTTGCGAATGTGCTCTACGGTGTGACCATGCGGGGCGATGGTGTGACTCGAGTAATCTCGCAGCGAATGTCACCGGCATCCGCAACTCCGTCGACAGGAGCGGAGTAGGCGCGGAGTAAGTGAGGAAGAGTCGTTGATACTGCATAATGAGAGTTATGACTCCAACTCAGTGGATACTCCTTGTCGTCGCGATTGTCGTTATTATCGCGCTGCTTTTTGTTGTGGGCTATGTCCGCAGGAAAAACCAGCGCATTTCCTTTGCGAAGGAAGATACTAAGGAACTCACCCAGCAGGAGAAGTCTGGAAATTACCAGGCCACTAGTGGTTTTAACTTCGCTCCGGCCGGTAGTGGAACTGATACCCGTGAGAAGCAGCCGGTTGAAAAACCGATGCCCAAGCCGGTGGAAAAGCCCATTGAAAAGCAGGTCCCGGAACCAGTTGAAAAGCGGGCAGATGAGCCCGTTGATAAGTCGACGGATGGCTCCCTGCTGAAGCCGGAAGGCCAACTGCCTATTCCCGATAACCCCACCGAAATGGAGGGGGATCACGACCGCGTAATGCGGGAAATCCCAATCGATTTGCCTACGGCCGGAGAAGAGGAATCAGAGCCCGAGCCGGAACCACAACCAGAGCCCCAAGCAGAGCCTGAGGTAGAGGTAGTTTCTGCTCCTGAACCGGTGCCGGAGCCGGAGCCGACTCCCGAACCAGAACCGACGCCAGAGCCGACGCCAGAACCGACGCCAGAGCCGGAGCCGACGCCGGAGCCAGAAGCGGAACAGCAGATTGACTCCATTGACCCGGCTGAGGGACGTCTGGGTCGCCTGCGCGGTCGTCTGTCCCGGTCGCAGAATGCAATTGGCCAGTCTGTGCTCGGCATCTTGGGCGCGGGTGACCTTGATGAGGACGCGTGGGAAGAGGTCGAGGACATCCTGGTGATGGCTGACCTCGGTGCGGCTGCGACGCAGCGTGTCGTCGATAAGCTGCGTGAGCGTATTGCCAGCCAGAAGGTGAGCACGGAAGAACAGGCACGCGCCCTGCTGCGTGAGGTGCTGATTGAGGAGTGCAAGCCTGAGATGGATCGCTCCATTCGCGCACTTCCGCACGAGGGCAAGCCCGCAGTGATTCTGGTGGTCGGTGTCAACGGCACTGGTAAGACCACGACGACGGGCAAACTGGCTCGTGTGCTGGTGGCCGGTGGCCACCATGTTGTTCTCGGTGCAGCGGACACTTTCCGTGCCGCTGCTGCAGATCAGCTGGAAACCTGGGGCCGTCGTGTCGGTGCCGAGACCGTTCGTGGCGCTGAAGGCGCGGATCCTGCTTCTATTGCATTTGAGGCAGTTGCTCACGGTATCGAGTCCGGCGCTGATGTGGTGCTCATCGACACCGCCGGCCGCCTGCACACCAAGGTCGGACTGATGGACCAACTGGACAAGATTAAGCGCGTGGTGGAGAAGAAGGCTCAGGTTGATGAAGTCATCCTGGTTTTGGACGCGACGGTTGGCCAAAATGGTCTGCTGCAGGCTCGTACTTTCCGGGATGTTGTAGACATCACCGGCGTTGCTCTGACCAAGCTGGACGGTACCGCGAAGGGCGGCATTGTATTCCAGGTGCAAAACGAGCTCGGTGTACCGGTGAAGTTGGTTGGCCTTGGTGAAGGTGCTGACCACCTGGCGCCGTTTGAGCCGGAGAGCTTTGTAGACGCACTGCTCGGCGGCCGCAAATAGTAACTAACATCGATGAGTGAATTTTCCATTGATTGGTGAGTACAGCGTCGGTCGTTGCCCCCTCCCGGCAAAAAGTAAAGGCCTCGGAGCCACCGCGTAGATTTCTGTAGAGGATACGCGGGGCTCCGGGGCTTTTACTGTTGAGGGGCTAGGAATCTAGCGGAGAGTTGTGCTAGGAATCCTTAGAATTCTTGCGTGCGAGGCGGGTAGCTGCCACGCCACCGACCAGGAGTGCGAGAGCCGCACCGCCGAGGGCAGTCGCCTGAACACCAGTGACTGCTAGACCAGTGTTCTTGGTCCCGGTTTGCTTACCGTCATTCTTAGGGTTGTCGGGCTTGTCTCCTGGATTTTCCTCCCCAGGATTCTTGTCGTCCCCAGGCCGTTCGTCACCTGGGTTTTCATCATCCCCCGGTGCGTCATCGTCTGGGTTTTCATCGTCGGAAGTTGGACAGTAGCCGTAGACTCCGGTTGCCGGGTCGATCTTGCTCATATCCCGCGGGGAACCATCGGGGCACGTTGCGGTGTCATCGACTCCCGGCGGAATTCCGTCATTCTCTGGGGCATCTTCGTCAGGCTCCGGAGTTGGGCCGGAATCATCTGAAGTGCCACACGCGCCGTAAGCTCCGGTTGCCGGGTCAATCTTGCTCATATCCCGCGGGGAACCGTCGGGACAGGTCTGGGTGTCCTCAACGCCCGGTGGGATGCCATCGTTCGATGAACCTCCTGGATCCGGGTTTGCCGCGTCATCTACACACTGGAAAGTACCGCCAACATTTTCAAAATGTTGACCGGCGGGGCATTCCGATGGGGCGGGGTCAGGAATCTGTGCGGTGGCGGCGCCAACGCCGATGAGCATGCCGGCTGAAGCGGCAGCGGCCACCATGGTCGAAGAGAGCTTCTTCATTTGGAAACCTCACAATGTCTATAGGAAAGCCCTGCAATCAATGGGCTTAAGGGGGAACACTGTTCACACATTTGATTCTAATAACTAATTAAAGTCTTTAGTGGCATGGGTTTGGGGAGGGGGTAAAGCAAAATTGTTGACTCGTCCAAACCTCAGTAGAGGAAAGTGGGAACTTATATTTACAACGCTGAGTGTGTACACCCGTTGTGGTTGGAGCGTTTATAGAACTTGCCACTGTCGACTCGGCATAGGGCTTTTCTGTCTTCGCTAATGGAGCCGAGTCTTCTAATGTCTTATAGCTTTCGCTCATCTTTGCTGGCGAATGGTGCTTCCTAATCGTGTCGGGGTGGCGAAAGGCGGGTGGGGCGTAGCGGTTTGGTAAAAAATCGGTATCTGTGCGGTTTATGGTTCGAGCTATAGGAGTTATAACGTTTCGAAGATATGACACGCAAAAATGCTCCCGATGCTGAATTGGCATCAGGAGCAGTTTACGTTTCGCTAGCGGGGTAGAACCCTAAGCTTCTTAGCGGTTCTTGCGGGCGATGCGGGTAGCAGCGACACCGCCGACCAGAAGAACCAGAGCGGCTCCGCCCAGGGTGGTGGCGTCAACGCCGGTGGCTGCTAGGCCAGTGCTCTGAGTGGAAGAAGCCTTCTTGGACTCAGAGTTATTCTGCTCAGACTTCTTGGAGTCTGAAACCTTCTTTACGTTCTCGGAATAGGTCGTCTTCTTGGACTCGGACGCCTTCTTCTCAGCCTTTTCCTTGGCCTTCTTCTCTTCCTTCGTGCACTTGTTTTCGTTCTTGCACTCAGCAGAGATCTTGATGTCAACGTTTACCTTGACATCCTTGCCGTCTTTGCCCGGTTTGCCGTCCTTGCCTGGCTTGTCAGTATCCGGCTTGTCCTTGCCTGGCTTGTCAGTATCCGGCTTCGTCTCGTCCTTGACGCAGGCACCGAAGACGTTCGGGTTGCCCGGAACTGGCTTGCTCATGTCGAAGTGCTCGCCCTCCGGGCACTGCTTATCAGAAATACCTGGGTTTCCGAGGTTGCCGGGCTGGGACTCATTGTTGCCCGGCGTTTCAGGCTTAGGGGCTTCCTTGTCCGCGACGCACTGGAAGGTTCCGCCGACGTTTTCAAAGTGCTGGCCGTCTGGGCACTTGTCCGGCATTGGGGCCGGAATTCCGTCAGCGGAATCCTGCTCAGGCTGGTCTGCAACGCACTGGAAAGTGCCGTCGACGTTTTCAAAGTGCTGGCCGGCGGGGCACTCGGTCGGCATTGGGGCCGGAATCTGTGCAGTAGCGATGCCTGCGCTTGCAATCATGCTGGCGGAGAAGGTGGCGGCGATAGCCGTAGTGAACTTCTTCATGAAAACCTCCCAAGGAGTCAAACGGTCAGAGACCGATGAATATGATTTCGCCGTTCATCCCTCATCGTGCACGGCGGAAAATAAAACCAGGCCAACTGCGGTTAACTAGGTTCATGGCTAACCATAAACTGGTTGATATATGCATGGCATTGGAAGTAGTTATAGGGATAACTCTAGGTGTGTAGTGGCACACTTTGACCTGCTGTAATGCTGCCGGTTTGCAATTTAGTTTGCACCATTTCGGGGGAGGCGTGCACTAGGATCGTCCTTAGTAAAAGTTGGCTATTGGCGTTACTTGTCTGTTATCTACCTGGCGGTAGATAGGTTGTGTAAACGTTCTTTATGCAGTGGGACAACCCTGTCTTAGGTCGTGTTTAATTGTCACGTTAAAATAATGAATAGTAATTTAACGTTCCCGAGAATAAAAGAGCTTCACTCTATTGCCGATTTCTACTTCCTATTGGTTACACCCGAATCGGGGTGTTTAGGGTGGATGGGATGCAATTGTTGTCGATAGGCGAAGCTGTAGATATGTGCCAAACGGAGTAGCCAGCGGGTACGGTAGAACAGTTAAGAAAAGATAAGGCAAAAGGGGAGCTGGAAACTTGTTTGAGTCTCTTTCCGATCGTTTGACGGGTGCCCTGCGGGGGCTGGGCGGGAAGGGTCGCCTGACTGAGGCGGATATTAACGCCACCGCCCGCGAGATTCGGCTGGCTCTTCTGGAAGCCGATGTCTCCCTTGAGGTTGTCCGTACCTTCATCAAGCGCATCAAGGAACGCGCTAACGAAATTATTGGCAGCCAGACGGTCAACCCGGCCAACCAAATCATTGAGGTTGTCAATGAGGAACTGATCAACATCCTCGGTGGCGAGACTCGACGTCTCAATATGTCGAAGCAGCCGCCAACGGTTATCATGCTGGCCGGTCTGCAGGGTGCTGGTAAGACCACCTTGGCCGGTAAATTGGCCAGGTACCTCACGGATCAGGGGCACACCCCAGTTCTCGTCGCCTGCGACCTGCAGCGCCCAGGTGCGGTGCAGCAGCTGGAAATCGTGGCTGAGCGTGCAGGCGTGCCGTGCTTCGCACCGTTCCCGGGCACCAGCCTCGATTCCACCCATGAAATGGGCACCAGCGAGGACAACCCAGTTGACGCCGCGTTCCGTGGCCTCGCTTATGCTCGCCAGCATCGCCACGATGTGGTGATTATCGATACCGCAGGTCGCCTGGGTATCGATGAGGTTCTGATGAAGCAAGCCCGCGATATTCGCGATGCCATCAACCCGCATGAAGTTCTGTTTGTCATCGACTCCATGATTGGTCAGGACGCGGTAGAGACCGCCAAGGCCTTCCGAGATGGCGTTGACTTCACCGGTGTTGTACTGACCAAGCTCGATGGCGACGCGCGCGGTGGCGCTGCACTGTCTATCCGTGAGGTCACAGGTAAGCCGATTCTGTTCGCCTCCACGGGCGAGAAGTTGGAGGACTTTGACGTCTTCCACCCAGACCGCATGGCCAGCCGCATCCTGGGCATGGGTGACCTGAAGACGTTGGTTGAGGTCGCTTCCAAGGAAATTGATCATGAGCAGGCTGCAAAGTCTGCCCAGAAGATTGGTTCGGGCGAGTTGACTCTCGAGGACTTCCTCGAGCAGATGATGATGGTCCGCAAGATGGGCCCAATCGGCAACATCCTCAAGATGCTCCCCGGCGGCGCGGAAATGTCCAAGGCCGCGGAAATGGTCGATGAAAAGCAGCTTGACCGCATCGAGGCGATTATCCGCGGTATGACTCCGGAAGAGCGCGAGAATCCGAAGATTCTGAACGCTTCACGACGTCGTCGTATCGCCAACGGTTCCGGTGTGTCTGTTTCGGAGGTTAACCAGCTCATCGAGCGCTTCAATGAGGCACGCAAGATGATGGCTCAGATGGCCGGTCGTTTCGGTATGGGCGGTGGCCGCCCATCGAACCGCAAGGCCAAGCGTGGCCGAAAGGGCAAGGGCAAGAATAAGCGCAAGGGCGCTAACCGCGGCCCGACGCCGCCGAAGGCAATGCGCGGTGGCGGAATGCCCGGTATGCAGGGCATGCCGGGGATGCCTAGCATGGCCGAGCTGCAGAAGCTACAGAAGCAGATGGGCAACCAGCTGCCAGAAGGCATGGAGGGCTTTGACCTCAATAATCTCGACTTCGGGCAGGGCAAGAAGTAGCTGGGGCAAGAAGTAGCTAGCCCCGCAGGCTCTCCTGGATCTGGCGGCCCATTTCGGCACTGAAGGTGGCCGCTAGTTCATCGGTGATGTGATTGCTGTCGCGGTAGACGTAGATATTACCGATAACATTGCGGCAGGTAGTCGGGCCACAGAAGATGTCGGAAAAATCTAGACTGTGCCCGTTGGGGAAGTTTGCAAGAATTTCCTCAGCGGGATTTTCTGCATTTAGAGCAGTTTTGCGGTGGATGGTGCAATCTTCGTTCGCTTCGTCGCACACGCTTGGGGAGAACTGACTCAAGTCCTCCCGTAGCGCCCACGGGTTATCGCGGATTGCGAAGAAATCAATTTCGCGTTCTTGTAGAGCAGTGAAAAACGAGACATAGCCATCCGGCGTATAGTCGCCGGGCTGCGGTGGGTCCGCCTGGAATAAGGGCCTGGTCGAGGTGGTGAAAACCATCTCTGGCTGAACCTCGTCAATTTTCTGCAGTGCCTCGAAAGTCCAGGGCACGCAGATGTCGCCGACTCCGTGGATTGGTTCTAAAGTCGCTGGACAGCCCTGTCGAAGGAGAACGACCACTCGGTAACCGTGCTTCTTGCCGTAGGCATCAATTGGGGCGAACCAGTGTTCCATGTGCGAGCCCCCGATGATGACAATCGATTCACTAGCATCCGGGTCACCGTAAACACACGGTTGGGTCTCATCGCGCCAACGGCGATTCGGCGGGAAATACCCGACGTCTTCGCCGCCTGTCACAAGGCAACCATCGAGGGCGGGTTCCGGCCAGAGGTCAGTGATGAAATCGGTATTCGGCTTTGTGGCTGCCTTCGGCACCTCGTACCCGTCGGTAAGCGCGAGCGCACCTGGATAGACCATTGGATCTAGGCTGGTGGCAGAGGCACGATTGACGCGCAGCTGCTGCACGTTGACAAGGCTGGTCATGCCAACCAACGCAATGATTACAACAGCGCCGGCTACCGCTTGGCGACGAGCCGGGTGACGATGCTTAATTGCGTGGATTGCATCGCCGACGACGGGCTGAGTCCGGGTCGGTCGGCGAGTCGATTGAGCCAGTGGCAGCTCGACATACTTGTTGGTGAGCTTGGCCAAAATGAAGGAAACGACAATCACTGCGGTGCCAAGCTTCAACCCCGGAGTATCGCGGTTGAGGTAGTTTATGGCCAGGATGAGAAGAGGCCAGTGCCACAGGTAGAGCGCGTAGGCGCTCTGGCCTATCTCGCGCATTGGGCGGCTGGCCAGGAACTTGGAGATCCAACCCGCCTCGGGGCCAGCGATAATAATCAGCGCAGCACCTCCGAGGGGCCATAGTGTCCAAGGGCCTGGGAACTGTGCGGCACCGTCGAAGATGAAACCGGTGGAGACCACCAGTGCGAGGCCGATGCCTGCTAACAGCACTCGTAGAGGCGTGGGCATGGGGATGGAGCCCCGGACAAGAATCAGTCCGAGTAGTGCGCCGAGGCAGAGTTCCCAGAGGCGGCTGACAGTGGAGTAGTAGTTCCACCCCTGGTTCTCGGAGTGCATATAGAAGGCATAGGCAAGCGAGCCGAGAGTGATAACTGCCAGCAACGGGGTGAGGATTCGGCGGAGTCTACCGCCAGTAGCGTCGGTACGCTTCGCCTCCACTGGTGAGGTGACAGTCCCGACAATCCGGGATGAGCGCGTCATCCAGGCGAGTAGGGAGATGAGCAAGATTGAGCCGAGGTAAAACTGACCCTGCACCGACATTGACCACAGGTGCTGCAGTGGGGAAGTTTCGCTCTCTGCGGCAGCGTAGTCCGAGCCCTGGAGTGCCAGTTCATAATTTTGGTAGTAGAGCAGGCTGGCGCGGAGTTGCTGGGCAATGTCAATGGTGCGAAGCGATGGAATGAAGTAAATGACAAACAGGGTTGTCGCGAAGAGGACCAGCACCAGTGTCGGGATTAGGCGACGCAGCGTGCGCCAGATGCTCCACCACGGATTGATGGACTGCCGGGGATTGATGGCATTGCGGTACTGCGCGCCGAAGAAGAAAAACCCGGAGAGCAAGAGGAATACGTCCACACCACCGGAAACGCGACCGACGTAAACGTGGAAAAGGACTACGAGGGCAATTGAAATGCCCCGTAGTCCGTCCAAGTCATACCTATACTGGGTGCCGGTGGTTTTCATAGAATGTTACGTTACCGCACTGTCAACGACGTTCAGCTTTAGTGGGTATGCAGAGTTTCGAGTGCGCAGTTTTGTTAATTTCCAAAAACTGCTGGTAACATACCTCGAGTTGCCTCAATGAGAATCCTCAGCTGAGGCACGACTGCGAATTCATCGGATCCGGCCACGGCCGCCCGGTGGTCACGCGCAGTGTAAATATCCCAAGGGCAAAACCGGTTCAAGGCACCTCGTTAGTAATTACTGGTGAGCTTGGATGCATAAGTATTGTCCAGTGACATAGAAGAAAGAGGAACTCCTCATGGCAGTCAAGATTAAGCTGCAGCGCCTGGGTAAGATTCGTACTGCTCAATACCGCGTTGTCGTTGCTGATGCTCGTACCCGCCGCAACGGTGCGGTCATCGAGAACCTGGGTATCTACCAGCCGAAGGAAGAGCCGTCGATCATCAAGATTGACTCCGAGCGCGTTCAGTACTGGCTGGGCGTCGGTGCACAGCCGACCGAGCCGGTTCTGGCTCTTCTGAAGGTCACCGGCGACTGGCAGAAGTTCAAGGGCCTCGAGGGTGCTGAGGGCACTCTGAAGGTTGCTGAGCCGAAGCCGACCAAGCTCGAGCTGTTCAACAAGGCTCTGGAAGAGGCCAACAACGGCCCGTCCGCGGAGGCCATCACCGCTAAGCGCCGCGAGGCCAAGGAAGCAGCTAAGGCTGCTAAGGAAGCTGAGGAGGCCGCAAAGGCTGCCGAGGCTGAGGCTGCTGAGTCCGAGGCTTCCGAGGACGCCGAGTAATAAGGACGCTGAGTACGCCGCTTAGCTAATCCGGGCGCTACCTTATACTTCAAGACGAAGTGTTGGGTGGCGCCTTTTTGCTTTATGCGGGTGTTTTACAGAGCCTTTATAAGAGAGGGAGTGTGCGCGTGTCGGTAGCTGACATGGTGCTTATTGGCCGAGTGATTAAGCCCCACGGTGTGCGCGGGGAAGTCGTCGTTGATGCAACAACGGATGACCCGGAAGGGCGTTTCGCAGTCGGAACCACGCTGTTGGGTGTACAGGCGGGCCGTGAAGAACAGCTGACTGTGAAAACGGCGCGTCCGCACCAGGGCCGTCTGCTGGTTCGCTTCGAGGAGATTCCGGGCCGCAATGAGGCCGAGCGTTATCGGGGCATGAAGTTTTATGCCGAACCCGTCTTCGAAGACGAGGGTTTTTATGACTTTGAACTCGAAGGCCTGCGCGTTGTCCGCAACGGCACCGATATCGGCGAGGTCACTTCTATCGTCCGTGCTCCCGCTCACCGTCTCCTTGAAGTCACGCTTGACGGAGGCGGCCGGGAGGTACTTATTCCTCTGGTAGAGGAAATCGTTCCGGAAGTAGACCTTGAGAACTCAACCGTCACCATCACGCCGCCGGAAGGACTGTTGGAGCTGTGAGCTTACGTCTCGATGTAGTCACAATCTTCCCGGAGTACCTCGAGCCACTGCGTCATGCGCTGCTGGGCAAGGCAATCGAACAGGGCATTTTGAGCGTCGGAGTGCACAACCTGCGCGACTGGGCGCCAGGTGTACACCAAGCCGTGGATGACTCGCCCTACGGCGGTGGCCCCGGCATGGTTATGAAGCCGGATGTCTGGGGTCCCGCCCTCGACGAGATCGCGACGCTGAAAGTGGAGCAGTCGTTGACATCCGCTGTGCCGCATTCGGACAATGTCCGCCATGATCAGAAACTGGGTCTGGCCGAGGAATCTTCCTATGCTGCAGCGGAAGTGCCGTCGTTAAGTGAAGAAGATTCAGCGAAGCCCCTGCTGATTGTCCCGACCCCGGCGGGCGAGCCGTTTACGCAGCAGATGGCGCAGGAGTTCTCACACGAGGAGCACATTGTGTTCGCGTGCGGGCGCTACGAGGGCATTGACCAGCGCGTTATTGATGATGCCGCTAATCGTTATCGCGTGCGTGAGGTCTCTATTGGGGACTATGTGCTGATCGGCGGGGAGGTGGCGGTGCTGGTGATTGCGGAGTCCGTCGTGCGGTTAATCCCAGGTGTGTTGGGCAACCGCAAGAGCCACGAGGAGGACTCTTTCTCTGACGGTCTGCTCGAAGGGCCGTCCTACACAAAGCCGCGCGAGTGGCGTGGACTAGAAGTGCCGGACGTTCTCCTCAGCGGCAATCACGCGCTGGTGGACCGTTGGCGGCGCGATCAGTCACTCATTCGTACGGCCGAACGTCGTCCGGATTTGCTTGCCGACGTCGACCTCAGCGTCCGTGACCAGGAAATAATTCAAGAGGTCATTGGGGAAGTAACCGAGGAGAACTGCTAGTGGCACGTGTTCGAATTGCGCGACCCCGGCACGTCATTGGTTGGTTAGCTGTCCTAGGGGCACTGGCGTGGTTCACTCAAACGCAGCTGGCGGGGAGCGTAGATCAGTCGTTTGCAGGCTGGGTCAGTGACCTGCATGGGGCACGGAATGGCCGCGTCGATAGTTTGATGCTGACTTTGAGCGAGATTATCCGGCCGATTTACGTCGCGCCGGTCACGCTTGTTGCTGCGGCACTCCTGTGGTTCCGCTTCCGTGCGTGGGCGTTGCTACTGCCAGCGTCATTCGGTTCGTCGATTGCGGTGACTTATGCCATGAAGTGGTTTTTGGACCGCGACCGACCGGGCGAGGAGTTCTCGCTGGTCAACCTGCACGATGCAGCGTTTCCTTCTGCACATGTGGCAGCGGTTACCTCCAGCGGCATGGCCGCGATGCAGCTTGCCATCCCCGTATTGCGGCGCACAGCCCGCAAGCTGCTTGACCTGGCCATCGTCGCGCTTATCGGTGCCGTGGCACTATCACGCGTGTGGGTCGGGGCGCACTGGCTCACCGATGTTATCGGCGGACTTATCGCCGGAGTTATCGGCTTGGCAGTTGCGTTGTTGGTTCTTAGGAGATGGCCACGAGCACGGCGCTACGCGCTGCTTTAGTCTCCTCATAGAAAGCTAAGAGTTCGCGGTAGCGCTGCGTCGCAGTGGCTTCGTCGATAAGCGAACCATTGTCCGTGATACGGGCGTCTAAGTCGATGCTTGCCAGCGTCTGGTGCACGTCGCCGACGCGATCGGCGCGGATGACCGCGGACAGCGGCTTGCGGCAGACGCGGTCGGCGCCGAGGATGGCCTCCGCCAGCGGGTCGCCGAGCGCCTGGCCGTCGATGGGATTACCGGTCAACGTGCGAAGCAGGGACTCCCAGTCGGTGTCGATGTCCAGGGCATCTTCGTCCGGAACGTCGACGAAGTGCTGCAGGATAATCTTCTCCGCGCCGTCGTTAACAAGCCCCGCCGTGCCGCCGTCGCTGGTCGCCGCAGGTGCTGCGACCTCAACTAACCGTGCTGCCTCCTCATCGGAAATGCGCAGGTATTCGGCACAGAGTTTCTGCTTCATGGGGCTCCTTTTCCGGTGTTAACTGCGAGCCTTCTGTGGGGCGTTCGCCAATTGGTACTTCCACGATAGTAAAGTTGCCCGGGTGATTTCATCAGTAATTGCCCGAGAACTCGCCGCCACTGGTGCGGACATTGCCGAAAGTGCCGTCGCCGCCGCTATCAAGCTTCTCGACGAAGGCAACACCGTGCCTTTCATCGCCCGCTATCGCAAAGAAGTAACCGGCGGGCTCGATGACACACAGCTGCGTTTCATCGAGGAACGCGTCGTCTACCTGCGCGAACTAGAAGAGCGCAAGCAGACGATTCTCGCCGCCATCGAAGAGCAGGGAAAGCTTAACGACGACCTCAAGGCCGCCATCCTCGCCTGCGACACCAAGGCACGGTTGGAGGATCTCTACCTGCCGTACAAGAAGAAGCGCAAGACCAAGGCCGATATTGCGCGTGAGGCCGGGTACGAACCGCTGGTGGAGGAGCTACTGGCCGACCCCGCCGCGGACCCTGAGGCTCTGGCCACTAAATATGGCGAGGCAGCTGGTAAGGATGCGAAGGACGCTCTGACCGGTGCCCGTGCCATTTTGGTCGATCGCTTCGCTACTGATGCTGATTTGGTGGGCTCTGTCCGTGAGCAGGTGTGGTCTTCCGGTTCCGCCGCCGCTGCCGTGGTGGAGGGCAAGGAGACTGAGGGCGCGAAGTACCGCGACTACTTCGAGCACAACGAACCGCTGGAGACCATGCCCAGCCACCGTGTGCTGGCCGTGCTGCGTGGAGAGGCCGAGGGCATCCTGACTCTCAACATCGATGCGGGTGAAGATGAGACCTACGAACACATGATTCGTGAGGCCTTTGAGCTTCCCGACGGCGGTGCCTCCAAGTGGATTGACCAGGCCGTTCGTTTCGGCTGGCGTACCAAGTTGGAGGTTTCCGCTGCCCTCGATGCCCGCACTCGACTGAAGGAGCGCGCCGAGGCTGAAGCTGTGGATGTCTTCGCCCGTAACCTGCGCGACCTGCTGCTGGCTGCCCCTGCTGGTCAGCGCGCCACTCTCGGCCTGGATCCGGGATACCGCAATGGTGTGAAGTGCGCCGTTGTCGACTCCACCGGCAAGGTGCTCGACACTGCCATCGTCTACCCGCACCAGCCGCGCAATGACTGGTCTGGCGCCAAGGAGCAGCTGGCCACTGTCTGCGCCACTCACCGCGTGGAGCTCATGGCCATCGGCAACGGCACCGCTTCCCGCGAGACCGAAACCCTGGCCCGGGAAATCGCCGACCTGATCGCTCAGGCCGGCGGCAAGAAGCCGACCCCAGTGGTGGTCTCTGAGGCCGGTGCTTCCGTGTACTCCGCATCGTCCCTGGCAGCAGCCGAGTTCCCGGACATGGATGTTTCGTTGCGCGGTGCCGTGTCGATTGCCCGCCGCCTGCAGGATCCGCTTGCCGAGCTCGTCAAAATCGATCCGAAGTCCATCGGTGTCGGTCAGTACCAGCACGACGTTTCCCAGACCAAGCTCGAGCACTCTCTCGATGCCGTGGTTGAAGATGCCGTGAATGCTGTCGGCGTGGAGGTCAATACCGCCTCCGCGCCGCTCCTCGGTCGCGTTGCTGGCGTGTCCTCGACCGTTGCGGACAATATCGTCGCATACCGAGACGAAAACGGCGCCTTTACCTCCCGAAAGGAACTGTTGAAGGTTCCGCGTCTCGGCCCCAAGGCCTTCGAACAATGCGCCGGCTTCCTGCGCATTCACGGCGCTACCAACCCGCTGGATGCCTCTGCAGTTCACCCCGAGTCCTACCGCGTCGTCGACGCTATCGCAGCGTCGGCTGGCGTCAGCGTCCAGGAGCTCATCGGCAACTCCCGCGTCCTGTCCAAGCTGCGTGCCGAAGACTTCGTCGACGACTCCGCCGGCATCGGTCTGCCCACCGTCCAGGACATCTTGGCTGAGTTGGACAAGCCTGGCCGCGATCCACGTCCCGAGTTTGTCACCGCCACCTTTAAGGAGGGCGTGGAGAAGGTCTCCGACCTTAAGCCCGGCATGATCCTCGAGGGCACGGTCACCAACGTCGCGGCCTTCGGCGCCTTCGTCGACGTCGGAGTCCATCAGGACGGCCTCGTTCACGTCTCCAACATGGCGCGCGGTTTCGTCTCCGACCCACATGAGGTCGTCCGCTCGGGCGAGGTGGTCAAAGTGAAGGTTCTCGACGTTGACGTTGAACGCAACCGTATCGGTCTATCGCTCAGGCTTGACGACGACACCTCGGATGCCAAGCCAAAGCGTGGCGACGGTCGCCGTGAAGGTCATGGAGATGGTCGTCGTGGTGATGGTCACGGTAAGGGGCGCAAGCGCGGTTCCCAGAACAAGAAGCAGGGCGGTTCCATGGCTGACGCGCTGCGCAGGGCAGGCTTTTAGCGCTTGAGCTGTTAGCGCATAGCCTATTAGCGCATAGCGTCGATGCGGCTGTTGATCTCTCCCGCGACAGTCGCAGCCATTCCATCCGGTACGACGATGGTGTAATCGGACCCTGAGGTCTCAATCTTGACTGCCTCGCCTGACCGTGCCGCCACGGTGATGCGGCCATCATTGCCAAGTCGAAGCCCAATACCGCCACCGTCGGCCCAGTTATATTTCGCCGGTGCCGCGTACTTAACGGTTCGAAGCTCGATGCGGTGCTTCATCTTCAATGGTCCGCAACCGTTAAAAATAGTGATGGAATCTGTCTTTGGGTCGGTATCTAGTGTCATGCCGGTCTCATATGCAATGAGGAATAGCGGCGTGCACAGGAGAAAAATGATGCCAAGGATCGGAAGGAATATTGCGAGCACTATAGACACTGTGCACCAGACTGCGAGGGCAGCCTTGACGCCATTAGAGATAGTCACGCTGACATCGATGGGAGTCGGGTCTCCTTCTCGATGGGGCAACTCTGGCGATGCAGGTTCGGTGACCGTGGCGTCGGTAAGCGAAGAGTAGTCCTTGAGGCGGCGCGCCACGAACAGGGCAGCTGCTAGACCGATGACGACACCGGCGATTGCATAAAACCAGCCGATTCGGGCGGTCATAGGGTCCGTCGTGCCGATTTGCGGGATGATAATCGCGAATTCAACACCGATTAAGAAGCCGCAGAGGGCGAGATTGGTTATTGCAATTGGCTTGCGTACGACAAGCGGCGTACTGGTCTTGGCACCGAGCCAACCGATCTGTGCACATGCGATGACGATGATGGCCGTAATCAAGGTGCTTTGAATTGGCGGCATGAAACCGTCGGGAGCGTCGTTACCGCTCCAATGCGTTGCTATTTGTTCCGGTAGTCGCTCGGAAATAGCAATCACCCACAGAAGCTGTGCAATGGCCAGTACACACGGGGCGATGATTGTTCCTCGAACAATCCAGGGGTCAAAGCGTGGAATCTGCGGCATGGAGACAATTTTAGCAGTTGAGGTGGGGCGGTATTGCACGTTGGTGATGCACGTTGCTCGTGCGCCTTGGTAATGCATGGTTCGCCTCGAACAATAAGGCCGAAAAGAAGTGCGATAAAAGTTGTCAAAAAAGGGTTGCGTAATCGAACGGGAGTGCTAAAATAGGGGTAGCAAGAACATGAAGTGTTTGAGCATGTTTTCTCGGTGTTGGGGCTTTTGGGGGAACAATGTCTAATCAAATTAGTCCAGCCAACCGACCGTCCGATGTGTACGAAGCGGCTTTGCTGCCTGAAGCGCCGCAGTTTTTCCATGAGGCATCCACTAATCCGTTGGCCGTAGCGGGGATTCAACGCAATCGCCTAGAGCTGGATATTTCTTTGAGCTGTGCGCCTCAGTCGCTTGAAATAGATGTGGATGCCTACATTGCTGAGATTGCACCTGAGCTGGGGATTGCCCGCGGTAAAGCGTTGGAGTATGTGGAGGTCGGCATCCAGCTAGCCCTCATGCCTCGCCTGGGTGCTTTCGTCAAGGCTCGTGCTCACTTGCCTTTTCGGCATCTGCTCACCATCGCCCGCGCAACGGCGCCGCTGCAAAACCCAGAGGTGCGCGAGGTCGTAGAGGAAGAGATTGCGCGCTTTGTTATTCCTCGCAGACAAGGTGAAGTTCTCCGAGGAATTCGTAGTCTGCACAAGTTCTTGCAACAGGTAATCGAGCAAATTGAACCCCAGCTGCGTCCGAAAAATCTTCCGGGGGACGTTGACCCGCTACTTCCCGCCGGTGAGCGCGAGATAGTGGGGGAGAGCATCGGTTTTGAAGAAGGCGACAACTTCGCGGAAGTTTTCATGGAGCTGGAAAAGACCCGCGCTCTCGAATTCAAGACCACTCTCCAAGCTATCTCAACCTCGGCGGGCTGTACCCGTGTCGAAGCTCTAACGCATCTCATCCGTGGCACCGCGGAGGCGAAGGTCGTTCTCAACCTGTACTGTCCCGCCACCGAGGAACGCCCGCGCACGGCTTGGCTTGGTGGTGTGGGGTGGATTTCGCAGTTGGCAACGCAGGCGTGGATTGACAAGGTTACGCATATCCGCTTGCTTGCCGACGAATCTGCGGAGGGCTACACCCCAACCGAAAGTCAGCGGGCGTACATCCAAGGCCTTGACGGGACATGCCGCTTCCCCGGCTGCGATGTCCCAGCGGAATTCTGCGACATTGACCATATCGAGCCCTACAACAAGGAAAACCCAGCCGAGGGTGGGGCAACAGAAACTCCTAACCTCCACTGCCTCTGTCGCCGACACCACAACATGAAAACGGCTGGGCTGTGGAATGTTGCACGGGATCGAGATGGTGTGGAACTTTGGACGTCGTCAAGCACGGGCAAAAAGACGGTGAGCATGGAAGATGGGCCGCTCGCCGGACATGGGCGCTACACCTTTGACAAGCGCGGTCTGCGGATGACGCAGGCACTGGAAGAATATAACCAGTACCGCCAAGAGCTGATTGAGCAATCACAGAAATTGGTCGAGGAAGCACGCAAGGGCGAAGACACTGACTCGCCCGACACTGACTCGCCCGACACTGATTCACCCAACCCGCAAGACCCGCCGAGCATGGATGAGTTTGGTTTCTGACCAGGGGGTGTGTAATAATTTCCAGGTTGTCTTTATAGGCAGCTTTACCTGTTTCGGGCATGAACCGGCCGAGCGTCCCTCTGTGGGAAAGCGCCGCCAGGGTCCTCTGTCTATGCAAAAAGTAAAGGAATAAGTTTCCATGAACATTCTTGACAAGGTTGATGCAGCATACCTGCGCGACGACATTCCGGAGTTCCGCGCTGGTGACACCGTCGAGGTCGACGTAAAGATTGTTGAAGGTAAGACCGAGCGTATTCAGGTCTTCAAGGGCGTCGTTATCCGTCGCCAGGGCGGCGGCATCCGTGAGACCTTCACCGTCCGCAAGATGTCCTTCGGTATCGGCGTTGAGCGTACCTTCCCGGTGCACTCCCCGAATATCGATGAGATTCGCGTTGTCTTCAAGGGCGACGTTCGCCGTGCGAAGCTGTACTACCTGCGCAACCTGCGCGGTAAGGCTGCACGCATCAAGGAGCGCCGCTAGTCTTTTGGCGCAAAATAATCCCCATCGAGTGTTGAGCTCGGTGGGGATTTTTCTATCGCGTATAGTCTTTTTCCATGACCGACGACGATTCGCGCGAACAGGCTGACGGCCAAAAAGAAGACCGTACTGATGGCTTGAAAGGCTTCCGGAAACTTGGCGAGGAGCCTGAAAAGCACACTCCGTGGTACATCGAGATTCCAATCATTATCGTGATTGCCCTGCTCATCAGTGCCGGTGTGCAGTCCTTTATCGGCCGCGTCTACGTGATCCCATCTGAGTCGATGCAGCCGACGCTCAACGGTTGTGCGGGGTGCACTGGTGACCGCATTTGGGTGGATAAGGTTTCCTACCAGTTCTCAGATCCCAAGCCCGGCGATGTTGTTGTCTTTAATGGCCCGGAGTCCTGGAATAGTAACTACGTGTCACAGCGTTCAACTAACCTGGTGGCGAACTCGCTGCAGACGGTTGGGTCCTGGATTGGCCTTGTTGCACCGGATGAAAATGCGTTGGTCAAGCGTGTGATTGCCACGGGTGGTCAGACTGTGCAGTGCCGCCCAGGAGATCCCGGCATCATGGTAGACGGCAAGATGACAGACCAGGATTTCATTAAAACTCCGGCAGACAAGCCGGTGGTGGATAATCTTGGCTCAGAGCAGTGTGGTGGCCCGTACTTCGGGCCGATAACAGTGCCGGAGGGGCATCTGTGGGTCATGGGCGACAACCGCACCAACTCTGCGGACTCTCGCTATCACATGGGTGACGAGCTGCAGGGTACTGTGCCGCTGGATAACGTCGTCGGCAAGGTGCAGGCAATCATTCTGCCGTTTAACCGAATCGGTGGCGTCGATGATCCGGACATCCAGCACAACTAAATCCAGCACAACTAGCCTGCCCAGTCTGCTGGCGCTGCCGGCGCCGAAACTACGGAGGTTGAAGCAGGCGCGCACGATGGAAGTCGCGCTGGCAAAGCGCGGCTTTGGACCTGTAGCTGGGGTCGACGAAGCTGGCCGCGGCGCCTGTGCAGGCCCGATAGTTATCGCCGCCTGCTGCCTTCCCGAACGCCCTATCGCAGAACTGGATAAGCTCACCGATTCTAAAAAGCTCACGCCGGCCGCACGCGAACGGCTCTTTCCGCTCATCCAACGCTTCGCCACCGCTTTTTGCGTGACGACGATCCCCGCGTCCTACATCGACCAATTCGGCATCCAGGACGCGAATGTCACTGGAATGCGCCGCGCGGTAGCCGGGTTGGGGCAGCGTCCTGGCTACGTGCTTACCGACGCACTCAAGGTGTCCGGCTTCACGGCACCCTATTTGCCCGTGATTGGCGGTGATTCCGCTTGCCGATGTATTGCTGCTGCGAGTGTCTTAGCCAAAGTCACCCGCGACCGCATTATGGTTGACCTATCGGAGAAGTATCCGGACTATGGTCTGGCGGGGCATAAGGGCTACGGCACGGCATCGCATATGGAAGCGATTTCGCGCCATGGCGCGACCCCGGAACATCGGTGGTCATACCGCAATGTGCGCTTGGCGCACGCGGAGTATCTTGAGCACCCCGAATAGACCAACATGTACAAAAAGAGCAACATGTAAACACTCGAAGGAGCCGTCGCGGTCGTGAGCGCAGAAGATCTAGAAAACTACGAGGCCGACGTTGAACTATCTCTGTACAAGGAGTTCCGCGATGTCGTTAGTCAGTTTTCCTACGTTGTTGAGACGGAGCGTAGGTTCTACCTTGCCAACGCTGTGGAGCTAATCCCGCACAACAGCGAAAACGAGGTCTACTTCGAGCTGCGGATGTCGGACGCCTGGGTGTGGGATGTCCACCGCCCGGCACGATTTGTCCGCTACGTGCGCGTCATCACTTTCAAGGACGTCAATATCGAGGAACTGGATAAGCCTGACCTACGACTGCCGTAGCTTTTATAGCTTCTCATCTCTTGGTATAGCTAGCTGCTAACAGTTATCCACAGTCGAAAAATTATCCACAGTTAGGGCCTTCCGAGCATCTATCGGAAGGCCTTTGTCATGCCCGCTGTGCAAGAGTGTTTCCGAACCGCCAAGGCGGCAAAAGTCTAGGCAGCAAATAGCCAAAGAAGAATTCAATGGGGAACCAGGGGGACCGGGGCTATGACACAGGACTTCGAAGAACTGACTACAAGACAGCTCGGCGCGTTCGGGGAGGATTTCGTCGCTGAGATGTTGGAGGATCAGGGGTGGGAAGTTATTGCTCGGAATGAACGCGTCGGGCGCTATGAGCTCGATCTTATTGCTGAAGACGTCGACGGCCGGCTGCATTTTGTGGAAGTAAAAACGCGGCGCAGTTCGCGAAGTAGTCAGTTTGGGGACGGCAGAGAGGCAATCACAGCAGCCAAGATTCGTCATTTGCGCAAAGCAGCGGCACGGTGGCTGTCAGAAAGCTCCACCTACTGGTTAGATGCCGTAATTATCGACTGCGCAGAAGTCACCGTATCCAGCCCTTCATCCAGTCCTCCGGTCGTAGCGGTTACGTACATTCCCGCAATCTGCGACGGAATCATGTGGGACTGCTAGATGACTGTCGGTACAGCCCTTGCGGTCAGCCTCAGTGGCATTGAGGGAACAATTGTGCAGGTCGAAGCTGACGTTGGGCGTGGCTTGCCAGGAATGTATATCGGTGGGCTCGGCGATGCCGCCGTCGGAGAAGCCAAGCATCGCGTGCGCACGGCAGTTGCCAACTCACAACTGCTCTGGCCGAAGACAAAAGTCGTTGTGAGTTTGTCGCCGGCGCATATCCGCAAGCACGGCACCAGCTTTGATCTCGCCATCGTCTGCGCCATCCTTATCGCAACCAACGATGACATGGAGGCACGCGGTCGCCTCCGTCAGACGGTTCTCATTGGCGAACTCGGGCTCGACGGTTCCATTCGGCCGGTGCTAGGGGTGCTACCGCAGGTCCTTGCCGCCCGCGAAGCTGGAGCCCGTTGGGTTATCGTCCCCGCCGCCAACGCCGCCGAAGCCGCGCTTGTCGACGGCATCGCAGTCTGTACCGCAGCTGACCTCACACAGCTATGGGGTTGGGTGCTCACCGGATCGGGTTTGAGGACCGCGCTTAACGACGACCCCAGCGAACAAACCTTTTCGGTAGACCTAGCCGATGTCGATGGTCAATCTGAAGCGCGCTTCGCTCTCGAGGTAGCCGCAGCAGGTGGGCACAATCTGTTCATGCAGGGTTCTCCGGGAACTGGCAAGTCCATGCTTGCTGAGCGTTTGCCCACAATTCTGCCACCATTGCAGAAGTGGCAGCAGCTGGAGGTTACCGCGCTGCATTCGGTGGCCGGAGCGCTCGATAATAGGGACACGCTTGTCCAGCATCCGCCTTTTGTGGCTCCACATCACAGCGCCACTGTGGCAGCGCTAGTCGGAGGTGGTGCCGTGCCCAAGCCCGGCGCGCTTAGCCTTGCCCACCATGGGGTGCTCTTTTTGGACGAAATTACTCTCATGCGCCCGGCAGTATTGGATGCGTTGCGGATGCCGCTGGAAAACGGGGTGGTCGTCCACCTGCGTACGCACCATCGAATGACCTTTCCGGCTAGAGCGCAGCTAGTCATGGCGACTAATCCATGTCGGTGTGGGGCGGCATATGCCAGCGAATGCACCTGTTCTAGTGCTGAGCGAGCCAAACACGGTCGTGCATTATCGGGGCCGCTTCGCGATCGCATGGATCTCAACGTGACGCTGAGTCCTGCCGGGGCCAATCTGGGCATCAGAAACAAAGCAGACAATGAGCCCTCGGCGGCCGTTCGTGAGCGGGTACAGGCCGCACGTGACCGTGCCTGCCGCCGATGGCAGGGCTTGGGTCTTGCCGACGAAGTGGCCGTCACCAACGCGAGCGTGCCACGTTCGCTTCTCCGTCGTCACGCGGGCCTGGACGAGGAGGCGATGGCGCTATTGGACTTCCAACTGAGAAAAGGAGAGATTACCCAGCGGGGAGTGGACAAAGTAATCGCAGTGGCGTGGACACTTGCAGATCTCGAGGGGATAGACGCGTTTACCTTCGAGCACGTGCAACGTGCCTGCAAGCTGCACGACCGCGAGGGCGGCTAATACAACCGAACCATTATCAAGGGGGAGAAAATGGACGAAATTCACGCGTGGGCCTATCTGAATCGTGTGGTAGAGGCGACGCATCCGCAGATTGTGCGACTCGTGACGGAGTTTGGGCCGGTAGAGGTAGCGGAGAGGATCAAGGTTCGCGCCGGGCTGCCGGAAGGTCTACTCAATACGACGCAGGCACGAGCCGAGGTTGACCAGAGTGGCCACGATCTAGAGCTGGCGGCAGCGATGGGTTGGCGCCTTATTTATCCGCGACACCCAGAGTGGCCGGGGGAGCTGCTGTCCTGCTTTACGACGCTCGAAGTCCGTGACCGCGCCGATGCGCCACCACTTGCGCTGTGGGTTCGTGGCCGTGACTTGCGGGAGATGCTCAGTGAAGCGGTGGCGATTGTCGGAACGCGGATGGCCAGCAGCTACGGGACACAAGTGGCGGCCCAATTCGCGGGGCAGTTCGCGAATGCGGGAGTTAGTGTCATCAGTGGTGGTGCGTTGGGGATTGATGCCGCGGCGCATCGTGCTGCGCTCGACGCTGGCGGCACTACGGTTGTGGTCGGAGCGGGTGGTGTAGGGGTTGACTATCCGCGGGCGCATGCAGAACTCTTCGACCGGATTGCAGAGCGGGGTGCGCTGGTCACGGAGTATCCACCGGGAGTGCGACCTGCGCGACATCGGTTCTTGACTAGGAATCGGCTGGTAGCGGCCCTATCACGAGCAACCACAATCGTCGAGGCGGGCTGGCGTTCAGGGGCGCGCAACACAGCGAACTGGGCAGTGAGGCTAAACAAGCCCTTGGGAGCAGTGCCGGGACCGGTGACGCTGCAAACAACCTCTGGCTGTCATGACCTAATCCGCAGTGGCGAGGCTGTACTGGTGTGTAGTGCCGACAATGTGCGGTCGCTGTATCGGTCAGTTGGCACAGTGAATGAGGATGCTCAGCTCGAATTGTTGTGGGAAAAGTCGGCGGTGCAGAAGCTTTCTCGAAACGAGCTCGCTGTCTACGACTCCCTGAATTCTGCGGAGCCAACACCAGTGGGAAAAGTCGCGGCACAGGCGGGATTAGCCATAGCGCTTACGACACATTTGTTGTTAGAGCTGCAGGGACAGGGGCTGACCAATCGAGTGGAGGGTGGGTGGTTGCGCCAGGAACAGAGGCGTTAGTGAAGTATTAGTAAAACCTTCTGCAAAGAATCTCGAAAAAATCTTGAATTAGGTATTGCAATTCTCTGTACACTCAGTAATATAGGCAAGGCAAGCCTAAGTAACTGTTACGGAAACGGGCTTGTGACATGGGTGAGGCAATAGGGCAGTGGCTCTGGCGAAAGTCGGAGTCACTGCCTTTTTCGCTGTCTGGTGAGGCCTTGCGGCGTGCATCGACTAAGGTCAGAACCGTGAAGCGCGCAACCGATAAAGACGACACGGCTGATCCGGATTTCGGGCTATCCGCCAATATTGAGGCCGTACTCATGGATTTTCTCGATGAGCTGACTTATTCCCGCAGGCTCTCCGGTGCAACCGTCCGCGCCTATCGAGCCGATCTCATCCCCCTCCTCGCCGGCCTGAACCACATCAGTGAACTCTCCACCCCGGTCATCCGTGCGCACCTCGGCGCGAAGCATGCGGAGGGGGCTGCGCGGTCATCGCTGGCTCGCTTAACGACGTCTATTCGGCAGTTCTGTAGTTGGCTTGTAGCTCGGAAACTTCTCGATGCTGATCCGTCGCTGCGGCTGTCAACACCGAAGAAGCATCAGCATCTCCCGGAAGTGCTCTCGCCGGAGAAGGTTGAGGCAGCAATCGAGAAAGTCTCTTCTGAGGACAGTGCAGTAGCGGCACGCGACTTGGCCATCGTGGAATTGTTGTATGCCACTGGGATGCGTGTAGAGGAGCTGTGCAAGGCCGACGTCTCTGATGTGGACTTCTCCCGCCACATCATCTCGGTAGTGGGTAAGGGTAACAAGCAGCGCATCGTGCCCTTTGGGATGCCAGCGGAGGCGGTGCTCAAAGGCTGGCTCCAGGTGCGTGGAAACTTTCATGCTTCCGCACAGGCTGAACATGCGCTTTTTCTCGGTGTGCGTGGAGGTAGGTTGAATCCGCGGCAGGCGCGCCGAGTTATTCATAAATGGGCTGATGTTTCACCGCATGCGCTTCGGCACTCTGCGGCCACGGCCATGGTGGAAGGTGGCGCTGACTTGCGTGTGGTGCAGGAGATGCTCGGCCATTCGAGTCTGGCGACCACACAGATTTATACCCACGTCTCAGCGGACCGCCTCCGTGAAGTACATAAGCGGGCACATCCGCGCGCTTAACTGCGCACGGACTTGAGCACGATTGGCCTCCGCTGTATCAAATCCAGCGGATTGAGATAGTCCTTGCCACGCAGCGCACCCCAATGCAGGCCCGGTTCGGGATGATTGGCGCTGGCCACAAGATGGCCAATCACCTGGCCTGCGGCCACGCGGTCTCCCTTTTCTAGTGCGGTATCTATGGGCTGATAGGTTGTGCGGATGCCATCGGCGTGCATGATCGACACGGAAGTCATTCCGGCAATAGAACCGGCGAAATGCACCACACCGGGCGCTGAGGCGCGGATTGGCTGGCCCGGGGAGGCGTTCAGGTCAACTCCGCGGTGTCCAGGCTGCCAGCGTTTTTCCGGTGGGGCGTAGTCGCGTAGAACTTTGCCGTGGACAGGGAAGGTATGTGCAATAGTGGATATTGGTTCGCCGGTAGCTGCAGGTGGGCTTGGGGGTGTTGTTAGCGCGACAGCGAGCACGAATAGCGCTAATGTGCGCATTAGCGAGCGCCTGAAACTCTGCTTGGTCGTCATGCGCGATAGTGTGGCGGACGCTGCACTCGTCGACAAGCGGCAGTGCATTGCAAACGGTTCTAGCTGTGGATGACTTTTTGCCCTGTGGATAGTAGGGTGTGTCAGATATTGCGACCTGCGCGATGTATCAGATAAGATTACGCTCGCGGTGTCTGCCTTAATGGGCGGTCATTAGCACAAAGACTACGCGCGCGACCCATTCCGGCTGGTTCACGGGTGCTCGGCAGGATATCTGTCGGGTGTGAGGCAGCGGGGGAGCGCTAGGGCACAGGGAAAGCCTGTGCGTGAACTGTAACCACCTATATCGGATAAGAAAGGAAGGGAAGCAGCCGCAGCCCTAGTCAGGCTGGACGTGAGAATCTTCCCTGAATATGACATGGCTGTTGTATCCATGCGAGAACTGCTCGATGCAGGTGTCCACTTCGGTCACCAGACCCGTCGTTGGAACCCGAAGATGAAGCGTTTCATCTTCACCGAGCGCAATGGTATCTACATCATCGACCTGCAGCAGACCCTGACCTACATCGACGAGGCTTTCGAGTTCGTCAAGGAGACTGTCGCTCACGGTGGCAACATCCTGTTCGTCGGTACCAAGAAGCAGGCTCAGGAAGCCGTTCAGAACGAGGCGGAGCGCGTTGACATGCCGTACGTCAACCACCGCTGGCTCGGCGGTATGTTGACCAACTTCGCCACCGTTTCCAAGCGCCTGGCTCGCCTGAAGGAGCTTCAGGCAATGGACGCTGCTGAAAACGGATACGAGGGTCGCGGCAAGAAGGAAATCCTGATGCTGACCCGTGAGCGCACCAAGCTGGAGCGCACCCTGGGTGGCATTCGCGACATGTCCAAGGTTCCGTCCGCACTGTGGATTGTTGACACCAACAAGGAGCACATCGCTGTCTCCGAGGCTAAGAAGCTGGGCATTCCGGTTGTTGCCATCCTGGACACCAACTGCGACCCGGATGACGTTGATTTCCCGATCCCGGGCAACGACGACGCAATCCGCGCTGCTTCCGTGCTGACCCGCATCATCTCCACCGCTGTTGAAGAGGGCCGCAAGGCTCGCGCTGAGCGCGAGGCCAACGCTGCTCGCGAAGCAGCAGGCGACGCTCCGATTGAGTCCGCCGCTGAGAACACCGACCAGGCTGCAGAGATGGACGCCGAGGGCTCCGCTGCAACTGAGACGGCATCCGCTGAGTAAAGCTGAACTTTCTAACCACCACAAGTTCTAACCACCACAAGGAGGAACGCCCAGCATGGCGAATTTCACTGCTGCTGACGTCAAGAAGCTCCGTGAGCTGACCGGCTCCGGCATGAAGGCTTGTAAGGACGCACTCGTCGAGACCGACGGCGATTTCGACAAGGCTGTCGAGATCCTGCGCATTAAGGGCGCAAAGGACGTCGGCAAGCGTGCAGAGCGCACCGCTGCCGAGGGCCTGATTGCTGTTTCTGGTAGCACCATGGTCGAGGTCAACTCCGAGACCGACTTCGTTGCCAAGAACCAGGAGTTCATCGACTTCGCCAACAAGGTCGCCGACGCTGCCGCAGCAGTCAAGGCAAACTCCCCGGAAGAGCTCGCAGCAGCTGACCTCGACGGTCAGACCGCAGCTGAGGCTACCCAGGAGCTCTCCGCAAAGATCGGTGAGAAGCTGGAGCTGCGTCGCGCTGCTACTCTCGAGGGCGACAACATCGCTGTCTACCTGCACCGCCGTGCAGCAGACCTGCCGGCAGCTGTCGGTGTTCTGGTTGCTTACACCGGTGAGGGAGAGGGCGCTGCAGAGACTGCTCACGCAGCAGCTATGCAGGTTGCCGCTCTGAAGGCTCAGTACCTGTCCCGCGAGGATGTCCCGGCTGACCGCGTCGAGGCAGAGCGCGCTGTCTACGAGAAGATTACTCGCGAAGAGGGCAAGCCGGAGCAGGCTATCGCCAAGATCGTCGAGGGCCGTCTGAACGGCTTCTACAAGGACGTTGTTCTGCTGGAGCAGCCTTCCGTCGCTGACAGCAAGAAGACCGTTAAGCAGCTCATGGAAGAGGCTGGCGTTACCCTGACCGGTTTCGTCCGCTTCGAGGTTGGTCAGCACTAATTCGCTGTAATTTGTGCTCTAACCTCTAGCTGCTAGCTAGTGTGAATGCCCCATCCGATTGCTTCGGGTGGGGCATTTTGCTGCCATGTTGCAGACAATGCGGAGCGTCAAGTGTGCCTTGCTGTCGTGACCGGGTAGACTCGTCTGCGACTTTTTAAACGGTGTGAGAAAGGTGCATGGTCATGGCAGAATCTGTCGAGCGCAATGGCTTCAAACGTGTGATGCTCAAGCTGGGTGGTGAAATGTTCGGTGGCGGCAAGGTTGGCGTTGACCCGGACGTGGTGCAAAACGTTGCCCGACAGATTGCGGAAGTTTCCCGAAAGGGCGTCGAGGTCTGTGTCGTCATCGGCGGAGGTAACTTCTTCCGTGGCGCACAGCTTCAGCAGCGCGGCATGGACCGCGCACGCTCTGACTACATGGGCATGCTGGGCACGGTCATGAACTGCCTGGCTCTGCAGGACTTCCTCGAGCAGGAGGGCGTGGACTGCCGCGTTCAAACTGCAATCAATATGGCACAGGTCTCGGAGCCGTACCTGCCGTTGCGTGCTAAGCGCCACCTGGAGAAGGGCCGCGTGGTCATCTTTGGTGCAGGTATGGGTATGCCGTACTTCTCCACCGACACCACCGCCGCCCAGCGCGCCCTGGAGATTGGCTGCGAGGTGCTGCTGATGGCCAAGGCCGTTGACGGTGTCTACTCGGCCGACCCACGTGAGGTGCCGGACGCAGAGCTGTTCGACGACATCACCCACCGTGAGGTTCTGGAACGCGACCTGCGCGTTGCGGATGCCACCGCTTTCTCCCTGTGCATGGACAACAACATGCCGATTCTCGTGTTTAATCTGCTTACCGACGGAAACATTGCGCGCGCGGTAGCCGGTGAGCAAATCGGTACTCTCGTCCACAGCTGATAAATTTGTTCGTAATACGTTCTTTCCACAGAGCGCTCTAGAACTATCTAGAACCCGCGTAGAAACCCGAGGTTAAAAACACAATGATTGATGAAGTCCTGCTTGACTGTGAAGAAAAGTACGGTAGCTCCGTAGAACACTGCCGCGAGGAGCTGACCCACATTCGCACTGGCCGTGCGAACCCGGCGATGTTCAACGGCGTTATTGCGGAGTACTACGGTGTTCCGACTCCGATTACCCAGATGGCTACCATTTCGGTTCCAGAGCCGCGCATGCTGCTGATTAAGCCGTATGAGCTGAGCGTCATGGGCGACATCGAAAACGCGATTCGCAACTCCGACCTGGGGGTGAACCCGACTAATGATGGCCAGGTCCTGCGCGTAACTATCCCGCAGCTGACCGAGGAGCGCCGTCGTGAGATGGTTAAAGTTGCCCGCTCGAAGGGCGAAGACGCCAAGATCGCGATTCGCAATGTCCGTCGTAAGGGCATGGAAACTCTGAAGAAGATTCAGAAGGACGGCGATGCTGGCGAGGATGAGGTGCAGGCAGGCGAAAAGGAGCTGGACCAGGTCACCAAGAACTACGTCGAGCAGGTGGACTCCTTGGTTGAACGCAAGGAAGCGGAACTGATGGAGGTTTAGGCCTTCATATTCAACCGGGAGAGGGGATTTGAGGCGCCAATGCCAACGTCGAAGCCAGCGTCCAATAAGGAACGTGTTCTAGACGAACTACGGCTTATTAAGCCACGCAACTCAGCAGGCCGGAACCTGTCGGTTGCAATCACGGTGGGCGTAGCACTTGGTGCAGTCGTCATCATCAGCTTGTTGCTGGGGTCGCTCGCATGGACCGTTCTGGTCGCCGGGGCGGTTGGTCTCGCAACCTGGGAGGTCTGCGAGCGGCTCCGTGAGTCCGATTGGCAGGTCCCTCGCCCGGTTCTGATTCTCGGCGGACAGCTGATGGTGTGGTTGTCCGCCTACTGGGGGATTGACGGTTTGGTGATGGGCCTGGCCGCGACCCTGATGCTCTTGCTGGTCGTCCGCCTGTTCTTACACGGGATGGCCGAAGCACCACGGAACTGGCTGCGAGATGTCGCAGTCGGAGTTTTCGTGGTGATGTGGATTCCGTTCTTTGCCGCGCTAGCTGTGCAGCTGGTACGCATGGACAATCCCTGGGGGGTTGATCCGCGTCTGGTCATTGTGACCTTCATGATTGGCGTTATTTCAAATGACGTCGGAGGCTATGCCGCTGGTGTAATGTTCGGAAAGCATCCGATGGCCCCAAAGGTAAGCCCTAAAAAATCCTGGGAAGGGTTCGGCGGCTCTCTTGTACTCGCCACCATTACTGGAGCGCTCTGTGCGATCTTTATGTTGCACGCGCCGTGGTGGCAGGGCATCGTGCTGGGCATCGCCCTGGTTATCTCGGCTACGCTTGGTGACCTGATGGAGTCCCAGTTCAAACGAGATCTGGGGATTAAAGATATGTCCTCGATTTTGCCGGGCCACGGCGGTCTGATGGACCGCCTGGATGGCATGCTGCCATCAGCCGCGATGACGTGGCTGATATTGCAGCTATTCAGCCTAGTTTAATTTGGCTGGTTCAATCGGCCTTTAGTTGCCGCCCTTACGAATCTGGCGGCGCAGATCAAACATTCGCCAGCCACCGATGAGTGCGGTGATGAGGGCGCCGAGGATGGCAGCGAACAGCATTCCGACGCCGACTGGGAAGTTCCAGGTCCAGCCGAACAGGTTTAGTGCGGTCTCCTGCTGATTCTGCAGAATGAACACCAGCAGTACGATCAGCAAAACTGCACTGATGACCAGGCCAACCCACATCGAGCCCGCGGTAGTCTTTTTCACCTTGCGCCGGCCAGGGGCGGGCGCTGGCTCCGGTGCGGAGTCCTTCTCTGTCGGTGCGTCAACGACTGGCTCTGGAAGGTTGTCCTGCTCAGGTGCAGGAGCCACGGAATCATTTGGGGAGTGCGACGGAGCATCATCGAAAAGCGGACTGTCGTTATTCGGCTGATTAGCGTTAGTCATACCTATCATTCAACACGTTTTGGCAGGTATGTACCACTTATAAAGGTCCACTTAGTTGCGGCTGCCGAGTCACTCATTAGACCAAAACCGTCATTACATGCGAAAATGGGTGCTATCATGGCATCTTCACTTCCAATCGTTCTTAAAGCTCCACGTCGCGGCATGCCCGCGACCCATTTTGCGGACCTCGATGTTGAGGAACGGAAAGCTGCGGTCAAGGAACTGGGCCTGCCGGCCTTCCGTGCCGATCAGATTGCCCGGCACTATTACGGTCGGCTCGAGGCTGACCCTATGACGATGACTGATCTGCCGGAAGCAGATCGTCAAAAGGTCAAGGACAGTCTCTTCCCACCTCTGTTGACTCCCGTTCGCCACATCACCTGTGACGACGGCGAGACCCGTAAGACTCTGTGGCGTGCAGGTGACGGTACGCTGCTGGAATCCGTGCTGATGAAGTATCCGGGGCGTGCGACCCTCTGTATCTCCTCACAGGCCGGTTGCGGTATGGCATGCCCATTCTGTGCGACGGGTCAAGGCGGTCTGCAGCGTAATCTTTCCACCGCGGAGATTGTCGACCAGGTTCGTGAGGCCGCTGCTACTATGGCAGCTGAGGGCGGTCGTCTGACCAACATCGTATTTATGGGCATGGGCGAGCCGCTCGCGAACTACAATCGCGTTCTCGCCGCGGTCCATCGCATCACGCGGCCGTCGCCGCAGGGATTCGGCATCTCGATGCGCAATGTCACTGTTTCTACGGTCGGTTTCGCGCCGAACATCCGACGGCTTGCCGACGAGGACCTGTCAGTGACCCTCGCGGTGTCTCTGCACACTCCGGACGATGAGCTTCGCGATGAGCTGGTACCGATTAACAATCGCTTTACAGTGGCGGAGGTACTTGATGCAGCTCGCTATTACGCAGACAAGACTGGCCGTCGCGTATCTATTGAGTACGCTTTGATTCGCGATATTAATGACCAGGACTGGCGTGCAGACCTGTTGGGCAAGAAGCTCCACAACGCTCTGGGCTCACGTGTCCACGTCAACCTCATTCCGCTTAACCCAACTCCGGGTTCGAAGTGGGATGCCTCCCCGAAGAAGCAGCAGGAGGAATTCGTCCGTCGCGTGCAGGCGCAGGGGGTGCCGTGCACGGTCCGCGATACCCGTGGCAACGAGATTGCGGCAGCGTGTGGTCAGCTGGCGGCTGAAGAGGTTTAGTCGCTGAATAGCAAAAGATCCGCACCGAATTCGGTGCAGATCCTTTTGTGCGCTGTCGCTATAGAGCTGTTAGGCCAGACTTTCTGCAAAAGTGGCTAACTCTACTGGTTCTGTCCTTCCGGCAGGCGGTTCCAGGAGCGCAGCTGGGAGTCGGTCAGGTTAGCGTAGACACCAGTGCCATTAACCTGGTCACGTGCCCACTCCGGCTCAATGTGGCCTTCCGGCTTGTTGTGACCGGTAACGGTGCGGACCTGGGAACCCTGCGGGGCGAACAGCTGCAGCAGCAGCCCAATGGCAATAAGGGCAGCAATGGCGACCAGCCACCAGTTCTCGACGTTGCCCTTGTGGTTACCGATGGTCATGCCCAGCAGGAAGATCACAGAAATCCAGCCGGCCTTCTGCATAGCGCTCTTGCTAATGCCGTGCCAGCCCCACTTCGCCGACGGCTCGTCGAGGGTGCTGACGCCGCGGTAAATCTCTTCCTTTGGCTCGTGGTTGCTCACTTGAAAGTCCTCCTGTTAACACTTTCGGCGAATTGCACTCTATATGCACTTCAGTCTATCTGCGATTTTGCTGAAAGCGACTGAGCGCATTTTCAGACAATCTTGAGTATCGGGTGTAAGGATACCTTAGAACTTGCTGAAATTGGGACTTCGCCCGGCTGGAAACTCTCCGGCGGTGTTCTGGTTTGCCCAAAGTGGGGGTAGGGTGAGCACTCGTGACATTTCTTCTTGGAGTTTTACTCTTCGCAATCGGCATCGCGGTGACAATCGCCCTTCACGAATGGGGCCATCTCACCGCAGCTCGACTGTGTGGAATGCAAGTGCGTCGGTACTTCATTGGCTTCGGCCCAACGCTGTTTTCCTTCAAGCGGCATCACGCTGCGGCAGGAGGGCATGACACCGAGTATGGAGTAAAGGCAGTTCCGTTTGGCGGATTCTGCGACATCGCAGGTATGACCGCTATGGATCCAATCGATCCTGCCGAAGAGCCCTACGCTATGTACAAGAAGCCGTGGTGGCAGCGCATTATCGTGATGCTCGGTGGGGTGGCGATGAACCTCATCGTGGGATTCATCATTCTTTACTTCATCGCAGTGACGTGGGGTTTGCCCAATATGGGTAAGGAAATGGCCCCGCGCATTCAGGCGGTACAGTGCGTCTCGCCGGCACAGCGGGCCGACGGCACTCTGGAACCCTGCACTGGTTCCGGTCCTGCAGAGCGCGCAGGGCTACGTGCCGGAGATGTGATTGAGAAGATCAATGGCACCAAGATTACGTCCTACCCCGAGGCTGTGTCTCTTATCGGCAGCTCTGCAGGTGGCGACATCAAAATGACCATCGACCGCAATGGCAGCACCCAGACGGTCACGGTCACCCCGGAAGTCGTCAAACGCAAGACTAACGACGGCCAGGACATCGACCAGCCAGCGATTGGTATCGCCTTCCAGCGACCAGAGACTATCCTCCACGAGTACAACGCAGTGACCGCCATCGGCGGTGCGGCCAGCTTCACAGGCAGTCTTTTTGGGGCGGTTTGGAACGGGCTGCTCTCCATCCCGGAGAAGGTTCCCGGTGTGGTTGCGTCCATCTTCGGTGCTCAGCGTGACCCGGCCAGCCCAATGAGCGTCGTCGGTGCTTCGCGTGCCGGCGGTGAATTGGTGGAGATGAACCAGTGGCCTTCATTTTTCCTATTGCTGGCCAACCTCAATTACTTCCTGGCCGTGTTCAACCTCGTGCCGTTGCCGCCACTCGACGGTGGCCACATCGCCGTTGTTATTTATGAACGCATTCGGGACGTGATTCGCAAGGCATTCGGTAAGCCATCGCTTGGGCCTGCCGATTACACCAAACTCATGCCAATTACTATGGCCTTTACCGCGGTTTTGCTGGTCTTCGGCGTTCTGGTCATGGCCGCTGACGTGGTCAATCCAATTGTGCTGAACCGCTGATAGCAGGTTGCGGCGTGCCAGCATCGTCGTAAAGCAAAGCGGTGCTAACGTCAGCCCACATGGAACAAACTTCGCGCCGCAAGCCCCTGCTTCGCAGTATCTCGGCTGTGGCAATTACGGGTCTGGTGTTGTCATCCGCCGCGTGTACGCCGCGGCCTGACACCGGGCGCGAGGTGCTAGAGGAATTCCTGGGGGCGCTGGCGGGAGGGGACATTGCTAAGGCTGCGGCACTGACTGATCACCCGGACTCCGCTGAAGGAGATCTGAAGGCGGCCACTGCCGGACTCCAGCCGGAGGGGCTTGAGTATGAGATTGCGGGTATCGATTCCAGCTCGAACCAGTCCTCGGCGGAAGTCGCCATGAATTGGCAGCTACCGCATCAGCGACGCTGGGGATATGACACCACTTTCACATTGACCAAGACTGAGACTGGGCAACGGGATTGGGCATTGCGCTGGTCGCCAGCATCCCTGCATCCACAGCTGGGGCGTAACCAACACCCAGAATTGCGCACTATCGCAGCTCCACGTCCGTCTGTGGTTGGCTCGGACGGTGCGGCCTTGCTCGAGCCAGGGACTGTGCACCGGGTAATTCTCCATCGTGATGGGGCGGAGAATGTGCAGTCGTCGATTAATCGGGCGGCGACGGTCATCAATAATGAAATGCCGGAAGACGGTCCGAAGCTTGACGCACGCGCTGTGGGGGAGCAGGCGAGCGGCGGAAAGGGTAATTTTTCGCTGATCGTGTTGCCGGCATCCACGCCACAGCGTGTCAAAGATGATCTCGCTGACATTGATGGAATTTCGGTTAACGATGAAGCCGCTATGGTGCGACCCGACCCGGGGTTCGCGCCCGATTTGATGAGTCGCGTGGAAAGACTAGTGGACACCGGTGATCACGGTGCCGATGGCTGGAATATCGTGGCGGCCAACGAGGGCGGAGCCGTCGTCGACACCCTCTATGAGGTGTCTCCGGATGTAGCGCCGGCGGTGCAGGCATCAATTAGTAAAAAGGTGCAGGACGCAGCGCAAAAGGCCGTCGATACTCGGCAAGATGCTAAGGCAATGCTGGTGGCTGTGCAGCCGTCGACCGGCAAGATTCTGGCGGTAGCCCAGACGGCGGAAGCAGATAAGGACGGCGACCTTGCGCTGATGGGACAGTTCCCGCCGGGATCGACGTACAAGATTGTCACTGCCGCCGCAGGTGTGCAGCACGAGGGGCTAAATGCGGGATCGACTGTGCCGTGCCCAGGTTCGATGGAGATCGGGCCGCGTATTGTCACCAACTACAACGGAAGTGGCGTCGGGAATACCTCGCTGAGCGATGCGTTCGCGCGGTCTTGTAACACCACGTTTGGCAACATCTCTCACAAGTTGGAGCCAGGGCAGTTCAAGGAGGAGTCCAAGAACTTCGGCATCGGCATCAACTATCACATCGCGGGCCTCGACACTATTACCGGCAGCGTGTCTGATGGCAGTGATGAAGTCGAGCGTATCGATGCGGGCTATGGGCAGGGCAATGACTTGGCCAGCCCGTTTGGCATGGCGCTGGTTTCCGCGACGGTGGCGGCCGGACGCACTCCGACACCGTCACTCGTGCCAAGCGCGGGAACCTGGCAGTCGCAGGTATCAAAGCCACTGCCGCCTGAGGTTTTGAATGAGGTTCGCACACTCATGCGGGCGGTGGTCACCTCTGGTACTGGTTCGGCCATTGCCGGTCGAGGTGAAGTCTATGCAAAGACCGGTGAGGCCGAGTACGCTGGCGGCTCCCACGCTTGGTTTACTGGCTACCGCGATGATTTGGCCTTTGCCACGCTTATCGTTGGCGGTGGTGGTTCGGAGCATGCCGTGGCGATTACCGATGCCTTCTTCGCCAATATCGATGAAGGTTCGGGGGACGAGGGCTAGAGCATTTCTGGCTTTGAAACCGGCACAGGCCGAAAGGCTAATCCGGGGGTAGGGGTAGAGTATGTTCCATGACTCAGCGTTCTCCACTTACTCAGCAAAAATCCACTCCAATTCGTACCGTTCCGGCACATATTGAACGGCCGGAGTACGCCTGGAAGGACGAGGTTCAGGAAGGCGTCGGCGAGCCGCTGGTACAGACTCCGGAAGATATTGAAAATATGCGAGAGGTCTCTCGCATTGCTGCCAACGCGTTGGTGGAGGCCGGCAAGGCCGTAGCTCCGGGCGTGACCACGGATGAGATTGACCGGGTGGTGCACGAGTACCTGTTGGATCACGACACCTACCCGTCCACGCTGGGGTACCGCGGTTTTGAGAAGTCGTGCTGCGTGTCTCTCAATGAGATTGTCTGCCACGGTATTCCGGATACTCAGGTTATTGAAGACGGCGATATCGTCAATGTCGACGTCACCGGATACAAGAACGGCGTCCACGGCGACACCAACGCGACTTTCCTCGCCGGCAATGTCTCGGAGGAGCACAGCCAGCTGGTGGAGCGCACTTACAATGCCACCATGCGCGGCATTAAGGTCATCAAGCCGGGCCGTGAGATTAATGTCATCGGCCGCGTGATTGAGTCCTACGCTAAGCGTTTTGGATACAACACTGTTCGGGACTTCACCGGTCACGGTGTCGGGACCACGTTCCATAATGGTTTGATTGTGTTGCACTACGATGAGCCGAGCCAGGATACCATTTTCGAGCCGGGCATGACCTTGACTGTCGAGCCGATGATTAACCTCGGTGAGCTGCCTTACCACATCTGGGATAACGGCTGGACTGTGCAGAATGATGACTTCAAGTTCACCGCTCAGTTCGAGCACACGGTGCTGGTGACCTCCGACGGCTATGAAATCCTCACCCTGCCGGATGAGCAGAACGTGCCAGGCCAGTTCCAGACTGGTTGGAAGCCCGAGGCCTAAGCAGTGCAGGCTCCTGCAGCTCTGATTGCCGGCTGCACCTCAGATGCCGGTAAGTCGGTTCTGGTCGCCGGCATGTGTCGGTTGCTCGCGCGACGCGGAGTGCGCGTCGCGCCCTTCAAGGCGCAAAACATGTCCAACAATTGCGCTGTCACGCTCGACGGCGGCGAGATTGGGCGCGCGCAGGCTCTGCAGGCGTTGGCCTGTGGGCTGGAGCCGGATGTCTCCTTTAACCCGGTGCTTCTCAAGCCGGGCTCGGACCACACCAGTCAGGTGGTGGTGAAGGGCAAGGCTGATGGGCATGCGAGCGCCCTGACGTACCGGTCGCGGAGAAAAGCGCTGCGCGGAGTAGTTGCGGAGACATTGGAAGAGCTGCGGGGGCAGTTCGATGTCGTCCTGTGTGAAGGCGCTGGTAGTCCTGCCGAGGTCAATCTGCGGGAGTCAGACATTGCCAACATGGGGTTGGCAGAGCTCGCTGATTTGCCGGTTGTGGTCGCCGGTGACATTGACCGCGGTGGGGTGCTTGCACATTTCGTCGGCACGCATGTAATTTTGAGCCCCGAAGACCGCGCGCGAATTACCGGTTTTATTGTCAACAAGTTCCGGGGCGATGTTTCGCTGTTGATGCCGGGATTGGACGTAGTGCGTGAGTACACCGGTGTGCCCGTACTCGGCGTGGTGCCGTTTATTCCGGGGCTGTGGATCGATGCGGAGGATTCGCTCGGCACAGTCGCTGGTGCGTCGGTAGGGCCGGCGAACGCACCGCTGGGCACGGAAACGTTGTCCGTGGCCGCCATTCGCTTGCCGCGCGTGTCCAACGCCACCGATATCGAGGCGCTTGCCTGTGAACCAGGGGTACACGTGCAGTGGACGGTCGATCCGTCGGTCGTTGCTCGCGCCGACCTGGTCGTGTTGCCCGGGACGAAGTCGACGGTCGCCGATCTCAAGTGGTTGCGCGAGCGTGGGCTTGACGACGTACTTGAGAACCGAGCCGCCCGGGGGCTACCGCTGATTGGCATCTGCGGTGGGTTCCAAATGCTCTGCACCACCATCACTGACTCGGTGGAGTCGGCAGCCGGGACCGTGAACGGGCTTGGCGTGTTCGATACCGACATTGAATTCGCGGGGACGAAGACACTGGTGAGTCACCCGGATGGCTCGTACGAAGTGCACAATGGACAGGTTGTGCGAAGCAGTGAACATCCTTTTATCACTGAGCCTGAAGAAGAAGGGGCGCGGCGTGGCATGGTGATGGGTACGCACCGCCACGGCTACCTGGAAAATGATCAGGCGCGCCGTGAGTTGCTGATGGAAGTGGCAGTTGCCGTCGGTCGGGACGGCTTCGAGGTCAGCTCTACTACTTCGTTTGCCGCAGAACGGCTGTGGCAGGTCGACATGTTGGCCGATGCAGTCGAGGAGTACCTGGCTGGGCCGGCATTGGCCCAGGCCACAGGTATTGAGCAGCTAGGCTAGTTATCGAACTCCAGGCCCAGAATCGCGTTTTCAATCAGCTCGGGCAGCGCTGGGTGAATCCAGTGCTGGCCTGTGACAACTTCGCGCACATCCATCTCGAAGCTCATCATCTGGATGCACTGCTGCACTAGAGTGGCAGCCTGCTCGCCGATGAAGTGCGCACCCAGCAGGCGGCCGGTGGCGCGGTCCGCAATCAGTTTGGCAAAGCCGTCGCGATCCTCCAGTGCCCAGCCGTAGGCAACGTCGCCGTAATTCTGTACCTTCACGGTAATGTCCGTGCCATTTTCCGCAGCCCAGGCGCAAGCTTCGTCCTCGGTCATACCGACCTGACCGATCTGCGGATGTGAGAAGACTGCCGACGGAATGTAGCGGTGGTCAAATTCACGCAGGTCGGACGGGTTCAGCACGTTGTGGAAGACCACCTTGGCCTCATGGTTGGCGATATGCTTCAGCTGGTACGGGCTAGAGACATCGCCCAGCGCCCACACACCTTCGGCTGAGGTGCGACCGTACTGGTCAACCTTGATGCGACCATCGTCGTGCATCTCCACACCACCGGCTGCAAGATCCATACGGTCACCGTTGGGGATGCGTCCGGTTGCCACTAGCAGGGCATCGGCTGCGAGCTCCGTGCCGTCGTCAAGCGTGGCCGTGACGATCTCGCCCTCCTGGGAGAGTTCAGTGATGGAGGTGTTCATACGGATGTCAATGTCGCGGGCGGCAACCTCGTGGAAACGCTCGGAGATAGCGGCATCGGAGCCACGCAGCATGACATCGGAGCGCACCAGCATGTGCACCTTCGTACCGAAGGATGCGAAGACGTGCGCGAACTCGCTAGCGATGTAGCCACCGCCGACGACAATCATTTCGCGCGGAAGCTTGTCGACGCGCATGATGTTCTCGTTGGTGTAGTAATCCACCCCGGACTGTGTGATGAGGCTCGGGACATGCGGGCGGGATCCTGCAGCGATGATGATGTTGTCGGCTGTGATGTCGACAATTTCCTCGCCGATGCCAGTGCGAATAGTGCGGGGGCCGACGAACGTTGCGTGGCGGTCGTAGACATCGATATTGGGAGTCTCGTCCCCGCGGCGGTATGCCTCGCCGCCGTCGGCAATCTGGTCGACTCGCTGGGCGAAAACGCGATCCTGGATTTGCTTGAGATCAACGGAGCTGAAGGTGCCGTGCACGCCCAGGCGGCTGGCCTCGCGGATGTTGCGGGCGGCATCAGCGGCCAGAACGAACATCTTGGTGGGAATGCACCCAACGTTGAGGCAAGTACCGCCGAAACGTCCTTCCTCCACCAGAGCGATACGGACATTGTCGTAGTCCGGGGCTGGAATGGAATTGCCGGACCCTGTTCCGATAATGATGACGTCGTAGTGGCGTGGGGTAGTCTCAGGCGAATTCTCAGTGGTCACAAGTACTCCTAGCATTCTGGTCAAACTAGTTTGGTTCAACCGTACTGAATGCTGATTTATTCCGAGCTCCTATTTTGAGCTGCCTCCCGGCTTGACCGTGGCGAGGAACTGGAAGGTCTCATCAAAAGCGCGATCTAGTGCTTCGGGTTCCGAGAGATACACGTCATGGAGCGCACCCGGAATCGCGACGTTGCGAGCCTGCGGGCCCAGGTGGGCAGTGGCATCGGCAATTTGTTCAGTGTTGAGAACAGAGTCAACGCGACTGAGCTCCGGGATGTAGTCGGAACCGAGAAGGTAGTTGTCCGAGTGGAGGACGAGCGTCGGCACGCCGGTGTCGATACCGTGGCTAACACGTTGCTGGCCGACGATGATGGCATTGAGCCAACGCCAGTTCTTGTCATGGCCAGCCAGCGGCTTGAAAGTGCGGTTGTACTCCCAGCGTCCCTGGTGGTCGGCGCTAATGGATTTGCCATAGCCGCCCGCAGACTGCACCGGAATAAGATTGTTGGGGCGAATCCGCGACATAACGCGAGCCACTAGCGAGTACACGGGAGCCTTTGCCCGGGAAACGTGCAGAGTCAGCCACGGTGAGTTCAAGACGGCAGCCGTGACGGAAATATTGAGTGCTTGCGAGCAATGGCCGCCTGTGCTTCGTAGCCAATCGAGCCAGAGAACGGCAATGAGACCGCCGGTGGAGTGCGCATTAACAGTGACAGTTGTATGACCAGCGTGGTCTAACACCGCGAGTGCGCCGTTGAGATCCTCGAAGTAATTCGTTAAATCGCTGCAGCCATGCCAAGTCTGCCCCGGTTGGTGAGCGCGCCCGCACTTGCGCAGGTCAATGGCGTAAAATGCGTACCCTTCGGAGTGGTAACGCTCTGCCACGTGCCTTTGGAAGAAGTAGTCCGACATCCCGTGGATCCAAAGAACTGCCGGACGCGCTTGGAAGTCGCTTGCCGACGAGTCGGGGCAGTAGCGCACCAAAACCGCGCGTATCGACCCCTCGCCGTCGGGGTCCTGGCCGAGTTCGATGACATGTTGGCTGTAGCCCTCGCCTAGGTTATCGGGGTTAAAGGCGGGGGTAGTGAAATCGGGAATATCGGTAGTCACAGGGTCAAGCCTAGCGCCGATTACCGGGGGTAGTGGGAATGTGTGCCACAATAGATTATGGACTGAGACGGTAGCTCTCTTTTGCGTCTTTAGTTGTGTGTGCGCGCATGTGAGCGAGCGCTAGTTTGAATCACTAATCAAGTTAGTAAGGATGTTGACAGCAAAATGGCTGATAACAAGCTTCCTGCTTCCAGTGGCGACGAGGTAGATGTCGTCCTCATCGGTGCAGGTGTAATGAGTGCGACGCTGGGTGTGCTGCTCAAGGAGCTCGAGCCATCCTGGTCACAGGTTCTGTTCGAGCGTCTCGATCAGCCCGCCAAGGAGTCTTCCTCCCCGTGGAACAACGCTGGTACCGGCCACTCTGCTCTGTGCGAGCTGAACTACACGCCGGAGAAGAACGGCAAGGTCGATGTCACCAAGGCTAAGACCATTAATGAGCAGTTCCAGGTTTCCCGCCAGCTGTGGACCTCGCTGATTGAAAACGGCACCCTGACTGACCCGAAGGAGTTCATCAACCCGGTTGACCACACCACCTTCGCTCAGGGACCGGAGCAGATGGCGTTCATGCGTCGTCGCTACGAGGCACTTGAGAAGGAGCCGTTGTTCCACGGTCAGGAGCTCATTGAGGATCCGGACCGTTTCGCTGAGTACCTTCCGCTGATGTCGGAGGGGCGTGACTTCTCCAAGCCGGTTTCCGCTATTCGTAACCCGAATGGTACGGACGTTAACTTCGGTGCACTGACCAAGCAGTACCTGGCCGCACTGTCCGATATGGGTACTGAGATTCGCTACGGACACGAGGTCACCGGTCTGAAGCGCGACGGTTCCAAGTGGATTGTCACGGTGAAGAACCTGCACACCAAGGACGTTCGCACCCTGGTTGCCAACTTCGTCTTCGTCGGTGCCGGCGGTGACGCGCTGCCGCTGCTGCAGAAGGCTCGTATTAACGAGATTCGTGGTTTCGGTGGCTTCCCAGTCTCCGGCCAGTGGCTGCGCTGCACCAACGAGGAAGTTATTGCCCAGCATGACGCCAAGGTCTACGGTAAGGCTTCCGTCGGCACGCCGCCGATGTCGGTTCCGCACCTGGACACCCGTGTTATCGACGGCAAGCGTGGCCTGCTCTTTGGTCCGTACGCCGGTTGGAACATGAAGTTCCTGAAGAACGGTAACAACCTGGACCTGATTAAGTCTCTGCGTCCGGCCAACCTGCCGTCCATGATGGGTGTTGGTGTCCAGGAGATGGGGCTGACCAAGTACCTGATTACTGAGGTTCTGAAGGACTTCGACGCACGTATCGAGTCCCTGCGTGAGTACGTCCCGAACGCTCGCCCAGAGGACTGGGAGCTGATTGTCGCTGGTCAGCGAGTTCAGGTCATTAAGCCGATGAAGGCTCCGGTCTTCGGTACCCTCGAGTTCGGTACCGCGGTCATCAACTCGTGGGACGGCACCATTGCCGGCCTGATGGGTGCCTCCCCGGGTGCGTCCATCGCCCCGGCCGTGATGATCAGCCTGATTGAGCGCTGCTTCGGTCGCCACATGGGCAAGTGGGCTCCGAAGCTAAAGGAGCTCGTCCCGTCCTACGGCACGCACCTGGCTGATGACCCGGCTCTGTTCAAGGAGGTCTGGGAGGCTTCCCAGAAGACCCTGAAGTTGGAGCGCTAAGCACTCCGCTGAAGAGCTTCAAAGAGTTCAATTAAGCCAACATTTTCTACCCCGCTGTGAGCCATCCGCTCGCAGTGGGGTAGAACTGTGTTTATGGAAAAAATCACGTCAGCTACCACTGCACAAACAGAGCCCACTTTTCCTTTTACTGCGATTGTCGGGCAGCAGCGACTACAGCTTGCGTTGATTCTGACCGCTCTATCCCCGGAGATAGGTGGCGTGGTAATCCGCGGTGAGAAGGGCACAGCCAAGACCACTACGGTCCGCGCGTTGGCACCATTTCTCAGCGGATCGTTGGTGAACCTGCCACTCGGCGCTACGGAAGATCGAGTCGTGGGCTCCATCGATGTGGAGACCGTCCTGACGACCGGACACGCGCAGTTCAATCCGGGCCTACTCAGCGCTGCTGACGGTGGCATTCTCTATGTCGACGAGATTAATCTGCTGCCGGATCACCTCGTTGACTCAGTGCTCGATGCCGCAGCCACCGGTCGCGTGGTTGTTGAACGCGACGGCATCTCGCACTCCGCCACCTCCAGGTTCGTGTTGGTCGGCACGATGAACCCGGAAGAGGGCGAATTGCGTCCCCAACTTCTCGACCGCTTTGGTCTCGCCATCGACGTCACCGCCTCCAAGGATCCGGCCGTCCGCGCGGAGATCGTCGCCCGTCGACTCGACTTTGACGCCAATCCGGAGAGCTTTGTCACGCGGTTCGCCACCGACGACGAGGCACTACACGCTCGCATCGATCGCGCACGCACACTGCTTGACGACGTCGAATTGACTCCCAGCATTCTCGGTCAAATTGCCACCGTGTGCGCTGCTTTTGATGTGGACGGGATGCGAGCCGACATCGTCATTGCACGTACCGCCCGCGCTCACGCTGCATGGCGAGTAGCTGGGGACGAGTCAGCGCAGCCACAACCGGGCAATCCAATTGAGATCACTGCGGAAGACATTAAGGTAGCTGCAGAAATGGCACTGCCGCACCGTCGTCGCCGTGACCCCTTTGATGAACCAGGATTGGACCAGGAGCAGCTCGATGATGCTCTGCAGGATGCAGAGGAGCAGTTCCGAGATGACCAGAATCAGTCAGAGTCGGATCCGGAATCGTATCCAGAGCCCGAGGCTGATCAGGTCTCCCAGTTCGACTCCAACTCCGAACCTCAGGAGCCACAACAGTCGAATTCCGCGGGATTGAAGGGAGGTCGCGCCGCTGAAGGCGCCCCCTTTCGCCGTTCGTAAAATCAGTGTCGACGGCGTCGGCCAAGGAGATTCCGGCCGTCGCTCCAAGGCCATTGGTCCCCGGGGCAGCACCATTGGCGCCGAACGTGGCGGTCATGGTCTCCACGTGCCGGCGACAGTGCTGGCCGCGGCCAATCGTGGTGCCCGCATGGGCAACTCCATGATCCCTCTGAAACCGGAAGACGTTCACGGCGCCATCCGACAGGGAACTGAGTCCAATCTGGTCGTCTTCGTTGTGGACACCTCGGGTTCTATGGCCGCGCGCGACCGTCTGGCAGCCGTCACCGGCGCCGTCACTTCGCTGCTGCGTGATGCCTACCAGAGCCGCGACAAAGTCGCTGTCATTACTTTCCGCGGGAACAGTGCCGAATTGGTTTTACCACCGACCAAGTCTATTGACACCGCAGTACGTCGCCTCGCAGATGTCCGCACTGGGGGCCGAACCCCATTGGCTGAAGGATTGCTGAAGGCACACGAAGTGGTGGTGCGGGAAGCGCACCGGGAGCCCACGCGCCGCGCAATTATGGTGTTGCTCTCCGATGGCCGAGCAACAGGTAAAAATGGGCTGCAGCAGGCGAGGGCCGTGGCCGCAAAGATCCGTCGTCAAGCGTTGGCGGCGACGGTGGTTATCGACTGTGAGCGCGCTCGCGTGCGGCTGGGGTTGGCACAGGAAATGAGTGTGGAGTTGGGTGCCACCTGCATAAACCTCTCAGAACTCAATGCCGAAGCCGTGGCGGGTGTGGTCCATGCCTATCATCGAGACCATGGCACAAGGAAAGCTTGACCCCAAATCAATTCCCAATGATGGACTGACCACCAGGCAGCGTCGCATGATTCCGATTACCGCCGTGCATACGGGCCCAGGTAAAGGCAAGTCCACCGCGGCATTCGGGATGGCGATGCGCGCGTGGAATCAGGGGATGAATATTGGTGTCTTCCAGTTTGTGAAATCGGCAAAGTGGAAGGTTGGCGAGGAAGCTGTCATGCGTCGGCTCGGCGAGCTGCACGACGACACGGGGGAGGGCGGCCCGGTCGAATGGCACAAGATGGGCGAAGGCTGGTCCTGGTCGCGTAAGCAGGGCACCGAGGAGGATCATGCCGCAGCTGCTGCCGAGGGATGGCAGGAGATCAAGCGGCGCCTGGAAAATGAGGTGCACGATTTCTACGTCCTCGACGAGTTCACCTACCCAATCAAGTGGGGTTGGATTGATGTCGACGATGTGGTGGAGACATTGAGGAATCGTCCCGGCCGCCAGCATGTGGTGATGACTGGCCGCGATGCGGATTCGAAGCTGGTGGAGGTCGCGGATCTGGTGACGGAGATGACCAAGATTAAGCATCCGATGGATGTCGGGCGTAAGGGACAAAAGGGCATCGAGTGGTAGCGCCTGGAATTGTCGTTGCGGCGACGGCCTCGGGCACGGGCAAGACCACAATTTCCACTGGTCTTATGCGTGCACTGTCGCGCCGCCACGCGGTGGCACCATTCAAAGTCGGGCCGGATTATATTGACCCCGGCTATCACGGGGTAGCGGCTGGTCGTCCCGGGCGCAATCTGGATTCCTTCATGTGCTCGCCTGAGATGATTGGGCCGCTCTACGCACACGGAGCTGCCGACAGCGATATTGCGGTGGTCGAAGGTGTTATGGGGCTTTTCGACGGCCGCATTGGTGACGACCCGCTATCGGTGGAGGGGTCGACGGCCGAGATTGCCTCGCTGCTGGGACTGCCGGTGGTGTTGGTTATTGATGCCCGGCATATGTCGCAGTCGGCGGCGGCTGTTGTTCACGGTTTCTCCACGCTTCGCACTGATGTCCGTGTCAGTGGCGTGATTATTAATCAGGTGGGCAGCCCGCGGCATGCGGACATCATTACCCGTTCTGTGGAGGCCATGGGTGTCGAGGTGCTCGGCGCGATTCCGCGAGTGACTGATATTGAGGTGCCCAGTAGGCATTTGGGGCTGGTCACTGCAGTCGAGCAGGGTGAGCAGCTAGAAGCGGTCATTGAATCGATGGCCAACTTGGTGGAGACGTACATCGACATCGACCGGATTGTCCAGCTTGCCCGGCAGCCCTATCCAGCTGAGCCATGGGACCCCGCACAGTTCGTTGCACCGCTGGCTACTCAGCGCCGCGTGCGCGTGGCGGTCGCGGCGGGTCCTGCGTTCTCGTTTACCTATGCAGAGCACCGTGAGCTATTGCGGGCTGCTGGAGCCGAGGTCGTGGATTTTGACCCATTGGTTGACGAACTGCCGGAAGCCGAAGGCTACATCGTGCCCGGTGGATTCCCGGAAGAGCATGCCGACGCGCTATCTATTCGCGATGACATTCGCCGCGATTTACGTCAGGCTGCCGACGATGGTGCGCTGATTCACGGCGAATGCGCGGGGCTGCTCTGGCTGCTTGAAGATCTCGGTGGGCGCCGTATGTGCGGCATCATCCCGGGGCGAGCGCACATGGCACGGTTGAAGTTGGGGTACCGCGAGGCTGTGGCTCTGACTGATTCTGCATTGTGCCCGGTAGGTACGCGCGTACGCGGTCACGAGTTCCACAAGACAGCGCTCACTGATGACACCGCAAGTGTCGCTGCTGCGGCCGGGTGGCAACCCGCCTGGGGTTGGCGTGGATATCAAGGCGAGACAGTTCGCGACGGCTTCGTTTCCGAGTCTGGGCGGATTCATGCCGGTTACCTGCATGTTCATCCGGCGGGTGCGCCGGGCAACGTCAGTCGCTTTGTTGCTTCGTGCGCCGGGTAAAGTATTAGCTATGAGTTTGCTTCTCAAAGACTACGGTGTGTTGGTGATTGGCGGTTCCACGGCTGCAGAGCGCGTGATTCCTCGGTTGTTGGACTCTGGCGCTGACGTCACTGTGTGTGAGGGTGGGGAAGTAACAACTGCGATTGAGGCCTGGGCTGCAGACGGCCGTATTACTTTGACCCGCACTGGTTTTACCGAGGCGATGAGCTGGGGCAAGGCTCTCATGGTCTGCTGTGACGAGTCGTTGCTGCGTGAGGTGACACTCGAGGGACACCGCCGAGGTATTCTCGTCGACGATGAAACCGGGACATCCAGCCCGCTTACTCCTGCGGCGCTGACCGGCCGTCGCGCGTCGCGCGCAGGTGACCTGGCAGGTCAGGTCGCACTCGTAGGCGGTGGCCCGGGCGATCCTGGTCTGATTACCGTTGAGGGGCGTCGCCTGCTCCGGCTTGCCGACGTCGTCGTCGCAGACCACCTCGGTCCACTGTCGCTGCTCGGTGACTTGGAGCCGGATGTCGAGATCATTGATGCCGGCAAGCTTCCTTACGGTCGCGCCATGGCTCAGGAGCGCATCAATGAACTGCTAGTTCATCGTGCCCGCGAGGGCTACTTTGTGGTCCGGCTCAAAGGTGGCGATCCGTACATCTTCGGCCGCGGTTTTGAAGAGCTTCACGAGCTGCAGAAGGCAGGGGTACCGGTTCGAGTTGTGCCGGGTATCACCTCGGCACTGGCGGTACCGGGGACGATTGGCATCCCAGTTACCATGCGTGGCGTCAACCACGAATTCACTGTCGTGTCCGGTCACGTCCCACCGGGGCACAAGACTTCGCTAGTCAATTGGGATGCGCTTGGCCGCATGCACGGCACTATTGCCATCATTATGGGAGTTAAGAACGGGCCGAAGATTGCCGAGGCTCTGATGAAGGCCGGCCGCAGCCCGAAGACTCCGGCTGCAGTCATCCAGGACGGCACGCTGCCGAATCAGAAGTCGCTACGCTGCACGCTCGGTGAACTGGGTGAAAAGATGGTCGAAGAAGGAATCAAGCCGCCCGCAGTTATCGTCATCGGTGAAGTCGCCGGTCTGGATGAGGGCGATGAGTAAGAGCAACAAGTCGAGCAACAACAAGTCGAAGAAGCGTGAGCCAGAGCAGCAAAAGGCAGGGCTTGTTACCCGACTGCTTGCCGACGACCAGCTGCGTAGCGCCATCTGGATGGGCGCTGCGACCTTCCTCGTGTTCTACCTCGGAGCCATGATCATCTTCCGCCTCCTTCTCCTCGGCGGAGAAGGCTCGCGATACGACAGCATTTTCATCGCCGTCATTGCGCTCATTGCTGCCATTGTGGCAGGCCGGAAGCGCTACAACGACGACATTTAGTTTTCCGGGACGCGGAAGATGAGGGCGCCGTCGTCAAGCGAGACGTTGTATCCTGCGGCGCGCGCGATGTCGACGGCCTCTGTGGGGGCGGTCGGTGCTGTGTCGGAAAGGGCGATGGCACGGGCAAATAGGCCCTTGTAGTGCTTGTTGAAGTGGCTGACGATTTTGCCCTCGGCGGTGAGCACGGTCATCGTTGTCGCGGTCTTGACTTTGCCCAAATTGGCGTAGGTGCCGGAACGAAGGTCGATGAGGAAGTCGACATCATTGAGAGCCTCGGTGATGGCGGTGCCCCAGCGGCGCTTCATCGTGGGAGCTGCGTCGGCAGGCTGATCCGCGAAGGGGAGCTTGACCGTGCCAGAGAGACGGTAGCGGGGGATGAGGTCGTCCCCGCCAATGACGCCGAAGAGCGCTGATCCGATGGCGAGTCGAGCACGGCCGGTTTCCGGCAGGTCGCTGGGGGAGAGTGCGTCGTAGAGAACCCCCGTATAGCGCTCGAGAGCCGGCATGGTCGGCGACTCTAGGAGTGCAGCATTAGCTGTGACTTCGTCAGCGAGACGTGGCCCCAGTTTCAGTGTTTCCATCGCGGCTTCCCTGTTCGCACTTAACGCCACGAGATCGGCTGCAATGTGCTCGCGGATGGAGTTGAGGGAGCCGAAGCTCAGCGAGGAAAAGTCCACTGCGGGATGGCTGCCACCAGTGGCTTTGGTTTCAGATGGGGGTAGGACTACGAGCATGGGCACCATAGTAATGCCCCGCATGTTGCGAAGAATGATCGACGGGTAAAATCAGCATTCATGATTACGCGAATGTCCCAGCTGTTCCTACGCACACTGCGCGAGGATCCTGCTGACGCCGAGGTCCCTAGCCACAAGCTGCTCGTCCGTGCCGGCTACATCCGGCGAACTGCCCCTGGTGTGTACTCCTGGCTGCCCCTGGGCTTGAAGGTTCTGCGCAACGTAGAGAAGGTTGTGCGCGAGGAGATGGAAGGCATTGGCGCACAGGAGCTGGCATTCCCTGCACTGCTCCCGCGTGAACCGTACGAGGCGACGAATCGGTGGACCGAATATGGCCCCGAGCTGTTCCGTCTGAAGGATCGCAAGGGCGCGGACTACCTGCTGGGGCCGACGCACGAAGAGATGTTCGCGCTGGCTGTCAAGGATCTTTTCAGCTCCTACAAGGATTTCCCGACAACGCTGTTCCAGATTCAGACCAAGTACCGCGACGAGGCCCGCCCGCGCGCGGGTATTCTGCGTGGCCGCGAGTTCGTGATGAAGGACTCCTACTCCTTCGACATGGACGACGAGGGGCTGGCGAATTCTTATCAGCTGCACCGCGGTGCGTACCAGCGAATTTTTGACCGGCTGGGCATTAAGTACGAAATCTGCCACGCCACCTCCGGCGCTATGGGCGGTTCGGCCTCCGAGGAGTTCCTGGCTGTTAGCGAAAATGGCGAAGACTCCTTCGTAGTCTCCACCGACGGTGAGTACGCCGCCAACGTTGAAGCCGTGAGAATCCCGGCAGTCGAACCGCAGCCGATTGAGGGGCAGCCGGAGGCGAAGGTTTACGAGTCTCCGAACTGCACCACCATTGCAGCGCTTGTTGATTGGGCCAATGGCGCGGACCTCGGATGCGAGGTCACCGCTGCCGATACTTTGAAGTGCGTTCTCGTCGCCGTCGACCCGAAGAAGGTCGATAAGGAGGGCAACGCCCTGCCGGAACAGCTCACCGCAATCCTGGTTCCCGGTGACCGTGAGGTCGATGAAAAGCGTCTCGAAGTCGCATTTGAACCGGGTGAGGTGCGCTTGCTGGAGGACAAGGACTTCGCAGCCAATGACTTCCTGATTAAGGGCTACGTCGGCCCGCAGGGGCTCGCTGATCACGGCGTGAAGGTCCTAGCTGACCCACGCGTAGCGGAGGGCACGAATTGGATTGTGGGCGCCAACGAGGAGGGTAAGCACATCGTCGGTGTGGTCGCCGGTCGCGACTTCCAGATCGACGGCATTTGCGATGTCGCCGAGGTTCGCGACGGCGATCCGGCACCGGAGGAACACGGCACACTGAAGATTGAGCGAGGCATTGAGATTGGCCACATCTTCCAGTTGGGCCGCAAGTACACCAACGCCTTTGAAATTGACATCCTCGATGTCAACGGTAAGCGTGCTCGTCCGACGATGGGGTCCTACGGCATTGGTGTGTCCCGTCTGGTTGCTGTCCTCGCAGAACAGCAGTTGGATGAAAAGGGCCTCAAGTGGCCAGTTGCCGCAGCACCGTACAAGGTTCACATCGCTGTGGCCGGTAAGAACGCCGAAGCAGCTGAGGCCGCTGAACGTCTGGCGGAAGACCTCAGTCAGCAGGGCATTGAGGTGCTTTTCGACGACCGTCCGAAGGTCAGCCCCGGTGTGAAGTTCAAGGACGCTGAGTTGCTGGGTACGCCGTTTGTGGTCATCTTTGGCCGTGGCTACGCGGACGGCAAGGTGGAGCTGCGTAACCGCCTGACCAACGAGACCGACGAGGTCGCCGCTGACGGCATTGCAGATCACGTCGCGGAGTTGGTTCGCAAGGCTTAGAGTCCCGGCAGCGGCTCCAAGTTGTTGCCACCTAGCGCTGCCACTCCGGCGGCAGCCACGCCAGCTGCCTGCAGTGCGAACATACGTATCCGAGGGTTATTGGCAGCGAGCAATACGTCTTCCCACGCCTGGGCGCAATAGCGCTCCAACGCAATCATGTAATCGACGGGTGCCGTGTCCGGTGAAGGAGCATCTTCCGGCATATAGCCAGGTGCGCTCTTCGGCACCTCAACGTCGGAATCCTCCAAAATTAGCCGGGCACGATCGCGCAAAATACGGTGGCGCTCGCCACGAGCCAAAAGAGCAGTAGTGGTATCGCCTCCGACACGTGGTGCGGCGACGCCAACACCGTAAATCATCATGTATTCGGCTTGCAGTGCCTTAGTCATCTGTTCTCCGGCACCCGAGATTTCATCCCTGTCACTGGGAATCAATGGGACAATCTCCTCCCACTTAGCGCCCGCAGCACGCAGAGCGAGGACTATACCGCCATCGACAGCCGTGGCAAGGCGCGCAGTGTGCTCCTCCCGCAATGCAGTGCGTGAATCCAGAGCCTTCGTCAGTACTGGACTATTTCGCGAGTCCGTGAGCAGTAACTTCGCATCGACACCGGCAGCCAGGGATCCTGGGACTGCGACGTCCGAGCCGCATTCATCGACAGGTTTACCGTCCTTGCGGGTACCGCAGGCGCGTGTGATTTCCTTATCCAGTTCGGTGACCTGCGCGGAGCGCACAGCTGCGAGGTCAGGATCGGCGTCGGTAAGCGAATGTGCATCGCGCGCCGCCAGTGCGTGGAGAACCTCAATGGCGTAATCCGGGCGTGGTGCCACCAGATGCGAGCACGCGGAGAGCGCGGGAAGTGATCCCACGGCGAGGGCAGCAGCGAGGAAGCCACGGCGCGAGAGAGTGCGAGTGCGACGCGATGCGGAAGCAAAACTGGGGGCGGGAGGTTCAACAATCACCTCACTATGGTGCCACGGCGGGCGGCACTTTGTATCAATGCGGTGCGTGGCAAGTGCCCAGGTGCGCAATTCCTAGCACTTGACCTGTAGACTCTACGACTATGGCGATACCCGCACCCGAGAAAATTGAACAGTTTGTGAGCCCGGCGCTCGCACAAATCGGCCTGGCTGTGGAAGATGTCAAGGTCGTTCGCGCCGGCGCAAAGTCACAGGTCATTGTGTTGGTTGACGCAGATGAGCGTCCTGACCTCGATGTTCTGGAACAGGCCACGCATGAAGTATCTTCCGCTCTGGATGCCGCGGAGGCACGTGGCGAAGCCGACTTCGGCGCTCAGGGCTACACCTTGGAAGTTTCCACTCCTGGTATTGACGCACCGCTGACGCAGCCACGACACTGGCGCCGTAACCGTGGTCGCATTGCGGAAATTTCGCTTGCCGACGGTTCCGCGATTGCAGCCCGCATTGGTGCGCTGTCGCCGGATGAAGAATCCATCATTCTCGTTACCTCTAAAGGGCCAAAGGGGCGGTTGAAGGCTGTTGGTCAGCGTGTCCAATTAACCAATGTGGCCCGTGCAGTGGTACAAGTTGAATTCTCTAATCCGCCCGCAGCCGAGAAAGATTTTGCGGGACTAGACTATGACGATGCCTTGACCAGGCTGGAGGATAACAAGTGAAGATTGAATTAGCTGCCCTGCGAACCTTGGAAAGGGAAAAGGGTATTCCTGTCGACGAAATGCTGGGACTGGTCGCCCGGGCATTGCGTGAAAGTTACCGTAATACCACCGCACCGGCACAGTATGCGCGCGTCGAAATCGACCGTGAGACCGGTGACGTCATAGTCTTTGCTCAGGAGCGAGACGACGAGGGCAATCTCATCTCCGAATGGGACGATACTCCGGAGGACTTTGAGCGTACCGCTGCATTCGCTGTTCGTCAGACCATCCTTTCGCGTCTGCGGGATGCGGAAAGCGACAAGGTTCTCGACGAATACGCAGACCTGTCTAACCAGGTCATTTCCGGCGTGGTCCAGCGCGATGTCTATGCCAATGAAAAGGGCATTGTCGTCGTCCACATCGGTTCGGAGGCCAATGGTCGCGACGGTATTCTGATGCCGGCTGAGCAGCTGCCAGGTGAGGAACTCAAGCACGGTGACCGCATCAAGTGCTACGTCGTCGGTGTGAACAAGACACCGCGGGGTGTCGCGATTCACCTGTCACGCACGCACCCGGAGCTCATTCGTAAGCTCTTCGAACTTGAAGTTCCGGAAGTTGCCGATGGGGCAGTGGAATTGATTTCGATTGCACGCGAGGCTGGTCACCGCACCAAGGTTGCTGTACGTCCCACGGTCAAGGGGCTCAACGCTAAGGGCGCCTGCATTGGGCCGCGCGGTCAGCGTGTGAGCTCGATTATGAATGAGCTCAAGGGCGAGAAGATTGACATCATCGACTACGACGAGGATCCGGCGAAGTTCGTTGGTAACTCGCTGGCGCCAGCCAAGGTCGTTAGTGTCAAGATTTTAGACATGGATGAGCGCCGTGCACATGTTGTGGTGCCCGACTACCAGCTCTCGCTTGCTATCGGCAAGGAGGGACAGAATGCCCGTCTGGCGGCTCGTCTGACCGGCTGGCGAATCGATATCCACTCCGACGCGGAGTAGACGCAACGTCAGCGTCCCAGCGGTTGCGAAAGTGGCGGGAAAGTGCCTAGGGGGTTGGCACTTTTCCGCCTTTTCGGGTTATGCTGGGAAGTGGCCAAACGACAAGGCGTGATTTTTCTATGCGAATTTTCGCGCTGAATTTCTTAGCAGGAAGGTGGGTGCGTCAGGAGTATGACGGCTTCGCGGGTGACAAACCCGAATTCGACAACTCATACACCTGCACCCACACGTACCTGTATTGCAACTAAGCAGCGTCGCAATTGCTCGGAGCTGCTGCGCATTGTCGCTACCACCCGTTCAGATGGCTCAGTAGCCGTCGTTGCTGATCCGCGTCGTCGGATGCAGGGACGAGGTGCCTGGATTACCCCAACACTAAAAGCTTGGGAGATCGCCGACAAGCGCCGTGCATTTGGCCGCGCACTGAAGGTATCTACGCAGGTAGATGCGTTTCCGGTTAAACAGTTTATCGCCACGCACTACGAAGCGGCGGAGGTTTTCGCCCCCGCTGGCGATGTGCGTGTCGCTAAGCAGGGAGGCAGGAAAAATGACAACAGAAAGACCTGAACACTGATGAGCACACGATGAAGCATCAGCGATGAACGGCAATAGATAAGAGGGAGCCCTGCAGGCGCTCTCGGTGCGTGGACGAATCCGCCATCGGGCGCTGCTCGGCCCCCACTAGTGAGGAGAGCAGTGTCCGGAAAGCTACGTGTCCATGAGCTCGCTAAGCAGCTCGGGGTCACCAGCAAGGAACTACTCGCCGAGCTGAAGGCTCAGGGCGAGTTTGTTAAGACCGCTTCTTCGACGGTGGAACCACCCGTCGTCAGGAAGATGAAGAAGGTCTACGAAGAGAAGAATGCTGGTGCAGGTGCTGACGCGTCTGCACAGACCCCAGCTACGAAGGCTGCAGCTAAGCCTGCTGCTAAGTCGGGTGCCAAGCCAGCAGCTAAGCCAGGCGCTAAGCCGGCTGCACCAGCGGCGGCAAAGCCGGGTGCCAAGCCAGCAGCAAAGCCAGGCGCTAAGCCGGCTGCACCAGCGGCGGCAAAGCCAGGTGCCAAGCCAGCAGCAAAGCCAGGCGCTAAGCCGGCTGCACCAGCGGCGGCAAAGCCAGGTGCCAAGCCAGCAGCAAAGCCAGGCGCTAAGCCGGCTGCACCAGCGGCGGCAAAGCCAGGTGCCAAGCCAGCAGCACCGTCCCGTTCGCCGAAGCCGGGACAGGAAATGCCACGCCCGCCGAAGCCTGCTGGCCCGAAGCCGGGGCCGAAGCCAGGCGCACGCGCACCGCGTGTGGCGAACAACCCATTCTCGACCGGCGGATCTTCCCGTCCGGCACCGCGGCCGTCCAACATGCCGCGTCCGCAGGGCGGTCCTGGCCGTCCGGGGCCGAAGCCGGGTGGACGCCAGGGTGGTCCTCGCCCGCAGGGCGGAAACGGCCGTCCGGGGCCGAAGCCAGGAGCACGTCAGGGTGGCCCGCGTCCACAAGGTGGACAGGGCCGCGGTAATAAGCCGGGCGGCAATCGCCCGACTCCGGCGATGATGCCTTCGCACCCGAACCCGGGACAGATGCCTGCAAAGGCAAGCCGCGGTGGCGGCGGCGGCTTCGGCGGCCGTGGTCGCGGCCCGGGTGGTCCGGGTGGTGGACCGCGCGGTGGTCGCGGCGGACGTCGCGGTGGAACTGCAGGTGCATTCGGGCGGCCAGGAGGCGCCCCGCGTCGCGGACGCAAGTCGAAGCGTCAGAAGCGCAACGAGTACGAGGCGATGCAGGCACCATCCGTGGTGGGTGGCGTCAAGCTGCCTAACGGTAAGGGCAAGACCATTCGCCTCGCACGCGGCGCATCGTTGTCTGACTTCGCTGAGAAGATCAATGCCGATGCCGCAGCACTGGTTCAGGCATTGTTCAACCTCGGTGAAATGGTTACGGCAACTGCATCGGTATCCGACGAGACCCTGCAGCTGCTCGGCGACGAGATGGACTACAAGGTCCAGGTTGTTTCGCCAGAGGATGAGGACCGCGAACTGCTTGAATCCTTCGACCTCCAATTCGGTGAGGATGAAGGCGACGATGAGGACCTGGAACAACGCCCGCCAGTGGTAACTGTGATGGGTCACGTCGACCACGGTAAGACGCGCCTGTTGGACACGATTCGTAAGGCCAACGTTGGTGGCCACGAGTCCGGTGGTATTACCCAGCACATCGGTGCCTACCAGGTGCCGGTGGAGCTCGACGGCGAGAAGCGCAAGGTTACCTTCTTGGATACCCCTGGTCACGAGGCGTTTACCGCCATGCGTGCTCGTGGTGCCAAGTCGACCGATATCGCGATTCTGGTTGTTGCAGCTGATGACGGCGTCATGCCGCAGACGGTTGAGGCTATTAACCACGCCAAGGCCGCTGATGTGCCGATTGTCGTTGCAGTCAACAAGATTGATAAGGAAACTGCAGATCCGCAGAAGATTCGTGGTCAGCTGACTGAATACGGTCTCACTGACGAAGAGTGGGGCGGCGACACTATGTTCGTCGATATTTCCGCTAAGCAGGGCCTCAACATCGATCAGCTTCTCGAAGCAGTGCTGTTGACTGCCGACGCTTCGTTGGATTTGCGCGCCAACCCGGATATGGACGCTCAGGGTGTCGCCATCGAGGCTCACCTTGACCGCGGCCGTGGTCCGGTGGCAACCGTTATCGTTCAGCGCGGTACGTTGCGCGTCGGTGACTCCATCGTTGTCGGTGACGCATATGGTCGTGTTCGCCGCATGGTCGATGAGTACGGCAACGACGTCGATGAGGCCGGTCCCTCCCGTCCGGTTCAGGTGCTCGGCCTGACCTCCGTGCCGGGTGCTGGTGACAACCTCCTGGTTGTTGACGAGGATCGTACGGCCCGCCAGATTGCAGACCGCCGCGACGCACGTCGTCGTAATGCACTGCAGGCACGTCGTCGCAAGCGCGTCTCCCTGGAGAACCTGGACGAGATCCTGAAGGAGACCAACACCCTCAACCTGATCCTGAAGGGCGACAACGCCGGTACCGTCGAGGCACTGGAAGAAGCCTTGCTCAAGATTGAGGTCGACGACGAGGTCGCACTGAACATCATCGACCGTGGTGTCGGTGCTGTTACTCAGACCAACGTCACGCTGGCTGCTGCGTCTGACGCCGTCATCATCGGCTTCAACGTTCGCTCCGAGGGCAAGGCCACCGAGGTTGCCAACGCTGAGGGCGTTGACATCCGCTACTACACGGTGATTTACCGTGCTATCGAGGATGTCGAGGCTGCTCTGAAGGGCATGCTCAAGCCGGTCTACGAGGAGAAGGAGATTGGTCGTGCAGAGATTCGCGCCATCTTCAAGTCCTCCGCAGTTGGCCTCATCGCCGGCTGTATGGTCGAGTCCGGCAAGGTCCGCCGCAACGCGAAGGCTCGCCTGGTTCGTGACGGCAACGTCATTACGGATTCGGCGACTATCGAGTCGCTGAAGCGAGAGAAGGACGATGCTACCGAGGTGGCAGCCGGTTACGAGTGCGGTATGGTGCTGTCTTACCCGGACATCCAGGTGGACGACGTTATCGAGGTCTACGAGATGGTCGAGGTTCCGCGCACGTAGCAACGTAGGCTAAACACTGCGTGAACTTTGATAAGGCGCTCCCTTCGGGGAGCGCCTTTTTGCGTATGGTGCTCGTTATGGGCTTAAAAACTAATCTCTTTGCGCTCTCGGATGAGCTGCCGCGAACGAATATTTTGAGTTATCCTCCTGCGAGCGCAGAGGAGACTCTTGCGCAATTGGACAAGATTTGGCCAGGGAAGTTCGCCTTTGATTCCGAAGTAACCATTGAGGATGGTCATAATTGGTACTTCCACGCGGTAGCGTTTGGGCCAACGCTGCTTTTCGGGACCGACGACGTATACGACCTAATTGAGGACGCAGCGTTGGCGAATGATCCGCGTGCAAGTTGGTCACTATGCATCAATAGTGTTGTCGATTCGTGCCACTATACGACTCCCACCAGAGAATTAGGGGCAAGCTGCGAAGACTATGATTTTGACATGCAGCGGTTTTTCAGCTCGGGAAGATTGTTGGATTTCGAGGTACCGTTCGCTAACGGTGAACACGTCGAGGTACTACATCCGACGGATGTGGCTGAATGGGAACAAACCCATGGCAGCGTAGCGCCCAAGGATAAAAACGGTGAGGTAAGTTATCTTTTTCATCCGCTGGAGCTAGGTAATGCTGCGGTTAAATGGATTTTCGGTATCGAGGGAGAAACACCATTGCAGGACAGCGTGATGGATTCACTGCCTGACTGTTCTCATGTTAATGGGTTACCGATGTACAACTTCGTGGAGCGCCGTTAAGAGCATACGGGTAGGCCGTTAGCTGTAGGCAAAGATTCTGAGCTGCTCCCTGGCGTGACTTTTCCGACCGTTGAATTGGTGTGGGGCAGCGGGCTTTGCTTTTGAGGAGACCACGTTTCAGCTGCGCAATTCCGTGGTAGCGACCCCAAGCCGTCGATGACATCGATGATGGCGGCAGTGTTGTCGTGATGATTAATAGGCTATTAACAAAGGGCGAGCGTGCGGCGAAGCAAGTGGCTGCACCCGGTAGACGGGCTTAGGCGAAGTCGCGAAAAATGCGGTTCGAAGTTGAGTAGTGTTTTGCGTGTTAGTATTAGCAGTCCTTTGTATTGAACCGTTTTTGCCGGATCCCAAATGGGTCTTTGTCAGCGAAGGGGCACTTCAGGCCTCACGCTATATGGGGTCTAGCTACGAATGGTTGCGCACAGATATAGATAGATAGGGAGTAGCCGAAAATGGCAGATCCAGCACGCGCGCGCAGGCTGTCCAAGCGTATTCAGGAGATTGTCGCCAGCGCAATCGAGCGTGAGATTAAGGACCGGCGTCTGGAGTTTGTGACTATCACCGACTGCCGCGTCACCGGCGATTTGCACGACGCCACAGTCTTTTACACTGTGCGCGGACGTACACTCGACGAGGAACCGGACTACGAGTCGGCAGCAGCAGCGCTGGAAAAGGCAAAGGGGCAGCTGCGTTCCCTAGTCGGTCGTGGCACCGGTGTGCGCTACACACCGACGCTGGCTTTTGAGGTTGACACGGTGCCGGAGATCTCCGCGCACCTTGAGGAGCTGCTTGATAAGACTCGCGCGCGCGACGCGGAATTGGCTGAGCAGGCCAGAAACGCAAAGCCCGCAGGCGATGCCAACCCATACCGCGACGAGGAGTAAAACTCTCCACCGGCCACATCTATCGATGAAAGGGGCACCCACGTGACCACTTCTCCGCAGGCTCAGGAGCAGGCAGCTCACCAGCTTTCCCAGGCGATTAATCGCCGCATGTCCAAGCCGATTCAGCAGATGCAGGATATGCTTGCCGACGCTAAGAAAGTCGGCGTCATTGCCCATGTTCACCCTGATGCGGATGCGATTGGTGCCGCATCTGCGATGGTCATGGCACTTGTACAGCGTGGCATTTCGGCTGTCGCCAGCTACGGTGAGAGCGATTTGCCTGCCAAGTCGCTGCTGACCATCCCCGGATGGGAACGCTTCGTCGAGTACACGGACCTGGATGAAGACATTGACACGTGGGTGACTGTCGACTGCGCAAGCCCGGGGCGTCTCGGTGCGCTCGAAGATCGCGTGATGGCCTCCGATCGCGTTATCAATGTTGACCATCACGCGACCAACACTCGCTTTGGGTCCGTCAACATGATTGATGAACTCGCAGAGTCCTCGACCATGGTGCTCCTGGACTTCTTTGGGGTCTGGGGTATCAAGCTGACCACGCCGATGGCTCATGCTCTCTACGCCGGGCTGTTGACGGATACCGCGTCGTTCCAGTTCGGCCGTTCTCGCATGCACACTGCAGCGGCGCGCCTGCTGGATAAGGGGCTCGATCCGCGCACGATTGGTGCACAGCTGCTGGAAGAGCATCCGTTTGCCTACCTGCCGTTCCTGGGCACGGTGCTTTCCACCGCGACATTGGTGCCCGAGTGGGGCGACGGCGCAGGCCTAATCCACGTCGTCATTGAGTACGACCAGACCGCCGAAGTTGGCCACGATGAGATTGAATCCGTCGTGGACATTGTGCGTACGACCAATGCGGCCGATGTCTGTGCGGTACTTAAGGAGTATGAGCCAGGCCAGTGGGCGGTCTCGCTGCGTTCTCGCGAGCTTGTCGATGTCTCCCAGGTCGCCCTGGAAATTGGCGGCGGTGGCCACGAGCGCGCAGCCGGCCTGACTCGCGAGTGCAGCAAGGATGAGCTGTTGCAAGCCATCCTGGACACCAGCGATGTCGCAGCCCAGGCACGCCGAGGCACAAGCGAGGCCTAGGGGATTGTCGGACTCGCGAGAAACTCAGGAGCGCACTGAGATTGAGCAAACTGGCATAGAGCGAACCGGGCACAGTGCGAAGTCAGATGTCAGCCTTCGCGCAATCGTTTCGCTGGCGCTGCCAGCGTTGGGCGTTCTTGCTGCGCCCGCACTCTATGTGCTGCTGGATACGGCTGTCATCGGTCGGCTCGGAGCCGTCCAGCTTGCGGCGCTTGCTGCTGGTTCGACGGTATTTTCCGTGGTAACTACGCAGCTTACTTTCTTGGCTTACGGCACGACTGCCCGATCAGCGCGAGCCTTTGGCAGGGGCAACGTGGACGAGGCGGTCGAAGAGGGGGTGCAAGCGACGTGGGTCGCCATCTTTGTGGGCCTTAGCCTCTTTGCCATCATCGTGGGGTTGGCACCGGTATTTACCGGTTGGTTAGCTCCTCATCCGGAGGTCGCTCATGATGCCGGGCAATGGTTGCGAGTTGCTGCTTTCGCCATTCCGCTGACGTTGATTGCGCAGGCTGGAAATGGTTGGTTACGAGGTATCCAAAACACCCGCTCGCCGCTGCTATTTGTGCTCTCAGGCCTTGTTCCGGCCGCCATTGTGATTGTGCCTCTAGTCCGCGCCTTCGGTCTCGAGGGCTCTGCAATGGCCGTCCTTTTCGGCGAATTGATTACCGGCGGGCTGTTCCTCCGCAGTCTTTTCAAGGAGTGCTCTAACCGCAAGCTCTCCATGCGCCCGAATGGCGCCATTATCAAAAGCCAGCTGGTCCTCGGTCGCGATCTCATCGTTCGCTCCTTGTCCTTCCAGGTAGCGTTCCTCTCTGCCGCCGCGGTTGCTGGCCGCGTTGGGCCGACCACGCTAGGTGGGCACCAGGTCATGCTGCAACTGTGGAATCTGATCTCGTTGGTGCTCGACTCGCTAGCGATTGCTGCACAGACGCTCGTCGGTGCAGCGTTGGGCGGTAGCTCCACGGCCGTTGCCCGCTGGACTGGCAAGCGAGTTACTGTCTGGTCAAGCGTCATTGCTCTCGGCCTAGCGGCCGTCTTCGCAGTGGGTAATGCCAATATCGTCCGCATTTTTACCGACTCCATAGGCGTGATTGACGCAGTCACCGCCGGACCATGGTGGATTCTTGTCGCAATGATTCCTATCGGCGGTGTCGTCTTCGCGCTCGATGGCGTGTTGCTCGGCGCCGGCGATGCAGCCTTCCTCCGTAACGCCACCGTTAGCGCGGTCCTGTGCGGATTCCTCCCGCCGGTCTGGCTGGCTCAGGCATTTGGTTGGGGGCTGACCGGCGTATGGTGTGGTCTCTTGGCATTCATGATTCTGCGACTCATCTTTGTCGCTACCCGTTTCCGTGGAGAGAAATGGTACGGCATCAGCGCATGAGTGTGCTTGCCGACGTTCAGGAGTACCTGGCCGGGCATTTACCCGCCGGTAGCCGGCTGGTCATTGACTCCAATGCCGAGCGTCCTTTTAGTGATGCGGAATTGCAGCAGCTCCGTAGTGCTGAATTGAGGCTGTCTGATAGTGCAGCACCTGCTCGAATCCGTGATTTCACCCGAGGACGCCTCGCTGCACATGAGGCGTTGCAACGGCTAGGAGAGTCTGCCCCAGGTGGGATTGGCGTGTCGACCACTGGAGCGCCGCTGTGGCCGCGAGGAGTCGTGGGGTCAATTAGCCACTGCGACGGGGCCGTGGCAGCTGTGTCCGCGAGCGCTGAACAGCTGCAGGGGATTGGCATCGATGTCGAGGTCGAGCAGACTCTAGAGTTAGGAATCATCGATGCAGTCTTGCGCACTGACGAAGCTCGCCTGGATCCGCTGGTGCAATTTAGCGCCAAGGAATCAGTGTACAAACTCTGGGAGCCGATAGTCGGGCAGTGGCTAGACTTCGACGAAGTTTCCGTGCAACCGAGGAAGAGACGGATAGCAGCGCGAGGTTTTTCCCGAGGACTCGCAGGCGGACCTCTACAGCTAACATTTCACCGTGAGATTCCCGACGCCTTCCGCGGAGTAAAGGGCTTCTGGGCCCGCGGCGCAGGCGTCGTTGCCACCGCGGTGTGGCTCGAGCAGTGTTAAAAGCCTTGAGAAGTAGTTACAGCGTGGCCGGGCGTACCACGAAGACCGTCTTGGCCCGTTTGCCGGATTCTGTGAGCAGCGCCGGGACCTTTCCCGTCGGAGACACCGCCGCATAGACTCCAGGTTTTCCGATTGGCTCCAGCCACTTGCCCTGAGCCAAATCAGCCGCCTGCTGTTCAGTTATTTCGCGGGAATCAAAGCAACGCAGGCAGGCCGCGTCCAGACTCATCGGCAGCAAGGAAGCGGCGCGCTCCGGAAGGGGGCGTCGCATCTCAGCAATTTCTGGATTGGCGGTGTCGAATTGCTCGGCTTTCGCTGTGAGCTCGTCGATAGTCAATGCTTCTTCAATAGTGAAAACGCCGGCGGCAGTACGTCGCAGAGCGGTGAGATGACCACCGACTCCCAGTGCATCCCCCAAGTCACGAGCTAAGGCGCGGATGAAAGTGCCAGCAGAGCAGTCGACCTCCACGTCGATATCGATGCACTCCCCGGGACGGGAAGGATTGGAGTCGTGGCGGATGTCCAGAACCTCATAGCGGGTGATTGTCACCGGGCGCGCTGGGATATCGACCTTCTCGCCACGGCGGATGCGCTCGTAGGCGCGGACACCGTCAATCTTCACTGCGGATGCCGCCGCAGGTTTTTGCATGATCGTGCCGGTGAACTTCGCAATTTCCTCTCGAACCATTTCATCGGTCACCGATGCCGCTGACGATTCGGAGAGCAACTCGCCTTCGGCGTCGTCGGTAAGTGTGGCAGCGCCGAGCCGAATGGTGGCTTGGTAGGACTTCGTGTCCGCGTGGACATGGGGTAGGAAACGCGTGCCGCGGCCGATGCCGAGGACGAGCACACCGGTGGCCATTGGGTCGAGGGTGCCGGAGTGGCCGACCTTCTTGGTGCGGAAGATTCGACGGAGTTTGCCCACTACATCGTGGCTTGTCCAGCCTTGGGGCTTGTCGACGATGACAATGCCGGAGTCTGCAATCGGATCGAAGTCGGTCATAGACGCAATCCTATGTTGCGCTATATGCGGTGTGTTAAACGGTGACCAGTTACACTAGCTCTTTGTGGAGATTTGGTATGGCTTGGACAATGCACCCGAAGACCTGGGGGACACGGTCGTAACCATCGGAGTGTTCGATGGTATTCATCTAGGGCATAAGCGCCTGATAGCTGCTGCGGTCAGTGACGCTCGCGCTCGTGGCGTGAAGTCGCTGTTGATGACTTTCGACCCCAACCCCGTAGCGCTGTTTGCCCCGGATAAGGTGCCGCCGGCACTGTCCACCGTGTCCCGTCGTGCCGAGCTGGCAGAAGCGGAGGGAATTGATGCCATGCTCGTCGTGCCCTTCGACAAGAACTTCTCCAGCATCCCCCCAGAAGACTTTGTACGCACCGTTATCCGCGACAAGCTGAATGCACAGGCCGTCTTTGTTGGCCAGAACTTCACCTATGGGCAGAAGGCCGCAGGTACTGCCGAGACTATGCCGGAGCACGGCCGTAAGTGTGGGGTCGACGTCACCATCGTCGACCTCCTCGACGTCACTGCCGCGGATTCGACCGAACGCGTTTCGTCGACACGTATTCGCGGTTTGCTTGCCGACGGAGCGGTGTCCGCAGCCGCCTCGTGTCTCGGGTACTTCTACCGTGTCGATGGTGACGTTATTCCCGGTCAGGGGCGTGGGGGAGCGCAGCTGGGTTTTCCGACCGCCAATATTGACTTCGCTGAGGGCTTGGCAGTCCCGGCTGATGGTGTCTACGCGGCATGGTTTACGGCTCAGCCGACGGCAGCCCGCCCGGAGCCGGACCCGAAGGGCGATATCGAGTTTGGGGTGCGCTACCCAGCAGCCGTGTCGGTGGGCACTAATGTGACCTTTGGAGACACTGATCGAACGGTCGAGGCCTACGTGATTGACCGTCACGCGGACCTCTACGGCATCGCCGGGCAGGTTGAGTTTGTCGATCGGATTCGCGGAATGGAGAAGTTCGACTCGGTCGAGGAGCTCATTGACCGGATGAACCAGGACGTAGTAGACACCGAGGCCATTTTGGCAAAGACCGATTAGCTGTTAAAGTAAAACGTCGGCTGTGACTGCGGTCCACAAGTAGTTGCGAGGAACCAGCTGCCAGACGCTGTTTGGTTCCGGGAAAGCCGAGAATGTGGACTGAAAAAACGACCATAATTTGATTCAAGGAGTTAGATTTACATGGCTTTGAACACTGCAGAAAAGGCTGAGATTCTCAAGGAGTTCGGCCTGCACGAGACCGACACCGGTTCCCCGGAGGCTCAGGTTGCACTGCTGACCGCTCGTATTCGTCAGCTGACCGAGCACCTGAAGTTCCACAAGCACGATCACCACTCTCGTCGTGGTCTGCTGCTGCTGGTCGGTCGCCGCAAGGGCCTGCTGCAGTACCTGCAGGACAATGACGTTGAGCGCTACCGTAAGCTGATCGAGCGCCTTGGTCTGCGCCGCTAAGGTTTCCCTTAAGGTCCTGTTTGTCAGAGCGTCATTGGTGTAAGTTGCTCTGTTAATTCAAGGCTTTTAAGCTTTTAGACCCGCCGTTTGGATTTCCATTGAATGGAAGCTCACGGCGGGTCTTTTTGGTCACTTGTCGTTGTGGTATTCACTCATCGATGCGCTGTAGCGTGGCCACAAGTGAATACCTCATCGACATGTGGAGGGGGCTGATCGACAGCGTGCGCATAAGTGTCGGGGCACCATCGATAAGACACGGTAATTCGTCGACAAGACACGGTAATCCATCGATGAGTGAAGAGAAGTCATCGATAAGTGCCCCCGCTCCGCAAACTCCTAGAACCCCGCGTAGGTGCAAGAACCCAGATGGCAGTGAGAGATCTCCGATCCGTCCAATACGAGAACTTTCTGCGTTAGCTGGTAGAATGCGTGACGCAAACGAAGTTCATTCGATCTTTTACAGGCGACATCGATGATCGCCGCTATTTCTAGGAGTAAGAAACCTATGGCCAACAGCAAGGCTGTTGAATTTTTCTTTGATGAGGATTTCGGTATTACCGAGGCCGTTGCTACCATCGACAATGGTGATTTCGGCACCCGCACCATTCGCTTTGAAACGGGTCAGCTGGCTCGTCAGGCCGATGGTTCGGTGACCACCTACCTGGACGAGGAGACCATGCTCCTGTCCACCGTCACCGCTTCCAACCAGCCCCGCGAGGGCTTTGACTTCTTCCCGCTGACCGTCGACGTTGAAGAGCGTATGTACGCTGCGGGCAAGATTCCGGGTTCGTTCTTCCGCCGTGAGGGCCGCCCGTCCACCGACGCCATCCTGGCATGTCGTCTGATTGACCGTCCGCTGCGCCCGACCTTCGTCAAGGGCCTGCGCAACGAGGTACAGGTTGTCGTCACCGTCATGTCCTGGGATCCGAAGGATTGCTACGACGTCGTCGCAATCAACGGCGCGTCAGCTGCAACTCAGCTTTCCGGGCTGCCGGTTTCCGGCGCTGTCGGTGGTGTCCGCATCGCGCTTGTCGCCGATGACAAGCATCCGGAGGGTGCATGGGTCGCTTTCCCGACCGAGGAGCAGCACGAGCAGGCTCTGTTCGAGATGGTCGTCGCTGGCCGCATCGTCACCCGTAAGCGTCGCGGTAAGAACGTCGAAGATGTCGCCATCATGATGGTGGAGGCCGGAGCAGGGGAGACCGTCGTCAAGCGTATTTCTGACGGCGCACCGGCACCGACTGAGGACATCGTCGCCGCGGGCCTCGAGGCTGCAAAGCCGCACATCAAGGTTCTGTGTGAGGCACAGAAGGGGCTGGCTGAGCGCGCAGCGAAGGAAACGCAGGAGTTCCCGCTGTTCCCGGCATACAGCGATGAGATTTTTGATGCAGTCGAGAAGAAGTCTGCTAAGAAGCTGGCCAAGCTGCTCACCATCCCGGGTAAGCAGGATCGAGATGACGCCACCAACGAGTACATGGAGGACGTCGAGGGGCAGCTGCTGGAGCGCTTCGTCTCCGATGATGTCGACGAGCAGGCTGCATCTAAGCAGATTCGCGCTGCATACAACGCAGTGATGAAGCAGATTGTCCGTGAGAAGATTCTGGCTGAGGGCTTCCGCATCGATGGTCGCGGTGTTACCGACATTCGTGACCTGGGCGTTGAGGTCGGCTTGATTCCGCGTGCCCACGGCTCTTCGCTGTTTGAGCGCGGCGAGACCCAGATTCTGGGTGTCACCACTTTGGACATGCTGAAGATGGAACAGCAGATTGACTCGCTGACCCCGGTTACTTCCAAGCGCTACATCCATCACTACAACTTCCCGCCGTACTCCACCGGCGAGACCGGTCGTGTTGGCTCTCCGAAGCGCCGCGAGATTGGTCACGGGGCACTGGCTGAGCGCGCTCTGCTGCCGGTCGTGCCGTCCCGTGAGGAGTTCCCGTATACCATTCGCCAGGTCTCCGAGGCCCTTGGATCTAATGGTTCGACGTCCATGGGTTCGGTCTGTGCTTCGACTCTGTCGCTGTACAACGCCGGTGTGCCGCTGAAGGCTCCGGTTGCCGGTATCGCCATGGGCCTGGTTTCCGGCGAGGTTGACGGTGAGAACCGCTTCGTCGCGCTGACCGATATCCTCGGTGCCGAGGACGCATTCGGTGACATGGACTTCAAGGTCGCTGGTACTGCGGACTTCATTACCGCACTGCAGCTGGACACCAAGCTCGACGGTATTCCGTCGAAGGTTCTGGCCGATGCCCTGTCCCAGGCTCGTGACGCACGTCTGGCCATCCTGTCCACCATGGCCGAGGTCATCGAGTCTCCGGACGAGATGAGCGGTCTTGCTCCGAAGATCACCACCGTTAAGGTTCCGGCGTCCAAGATCGGTGAGCTCATCGGCCCGAAGGGCAAGACAATCAACGGCATCACCGAGGAAACCGGTGCTGATATCTCCATCGAGGACGATGGCACCGTATTTGTCTCGGCAACTTCCGGTAAGGCTGCGGACGCTGCAATTGAGCAGATTAATGCAATCGCTAACCCGCAACTGCCGAAGGTGGGCGAGCGCTACCTGGGAACTGTCGTGAAGACTGTCGCTTTCGGTGCTTTCGTCTCCCTGACTCCGGGCCGTGACGGTCTGATTCACATTTCCAAGCTCGGTGGCGACAAGCGCATCGAGAAGGTTGAGGATGTCATCAATGTCGGCGACAAGATTCAGGTCGAAATCGCTGATATCGACAACCGCGGCAAGATTTCGTTGGTTCCAGTCGAGGACGACTAATGCTTGGCGACGGAGGATGTGCTGTATGTAGCCTCCGACAACGCGAGTAGCGATGGCGCGGTTAGGTCACAAATTGACCTAACCGCGCTTTTTGTTTTGGGTTAATCTCGGGTTTCGAAGGGATTAATTTTCGAACCCACGTGGAAGGTGATTTGCGCATGCAACTTGTCGCGCACGATCATGAATTCATCGACATTTCCGCCGGTGACTACGTCGCAAGTATTTCCCAGTTCGGTGGTGGCCCGAGATCACTGGAGTACTGTGGTCTGCCACTGCTGACAGACTATCCCAAGGGATTCAATCCACCGTTGTCCGCAGGTACGCTCCTGGCTCCGTGGCCGAACAGGGTCGCTGACGGAGTGTTTATCTTCGGTGGGGAAGTCCATCGGTTAGATATTTCGGAGCCGTCCCGGGCGAATGCTATTCACGGGTTTGTTGCAGATCGCATTTGGACCGTGGTCGATGCTGATGACAGCAGCGTCACCTTGCATGTGGAAGTTGAGCCGCAGTCGGGCTGGCCTTGGGAACTCGGTATGACCGTGCGTTGGCAAGTCACCGCTACAGACGGCCTATCGGCTGAGTTCACAGTGCATAATCGCAGCGATAGGGAGTGCCCGTTTGGTCTGGGCTGGCATCCTTACCTAAGCGCTTTGGGCGCTGATTTCGACAGTTGCACACTTCGGTTGCCCGTTGATAAAAACCTGCCACTGGAACCAATTCGAAACCTGCCCGCTGGCCCAGCGGTGCCAGCGGAGACAGTGATTCCCAGCCTTCGAGAGGGAGTATCTCTGGATGGACTGTGGCTGGATCACTGCTTCCTTGCTGCCGAGGAAACAGCCGAGAATGGCTCACCGCGCCGTCGTGAAGCGCATTTGGTTGGACCAAATGGCAAGGGTGCTGTGCTCTGGGCCGATGATGAATTCCGGTTCTTCCAGGTCTATGTTGCCGACGCTGGACGACGAGAAGGATTCCCTGGGCACGGGAATGCGATTGCGGTGGAACCAATGACATGTCCGCCAGATGCGCTCCGCTCCGGAACCGGGTTGCTGCGACTTCAGGCTGGAGAGACAAAAACTCTTGCCATGGGACTGCGCGCGGAGACGGGCGGAAAATAGTTTTACTCAGCTCAGAGGACTGCAGCCCCCTCAACTGGGTTAAATCCGTCTTAATTAATTCACCTTGAATTAAGAAAGGAAACTACACTAGGGGACGAATGTAAAAGAATAGGTCTTCCTTTTGTGCAGGGTAGTGGCGATTTGCCCCTACGGTTTGCGGTAGGTCTAGCCACTTTCATGGCCATTGTTGGGCGTGCGCCATATCAGGTGCCGAAATAAGGGAAATCCCTATTCGTGCATTTTCTGAATACGTATCAACCGCCTAACCGCAAGGAGGCCGTCGTGATAGTGGCGCAATCAGCCTTAAGACTCGACGCGACATGGGTGGATTACTCCATCGTTGCTCTGTACTTCCTATTCGTCCTCGGTATTGGCTGGGCTGCACGAGCCAAAGTGTCCAGCTCCATTGACTTTTTCCTCTCGGGGCGCTCACTGCCGGCTTGGGTGACGGGGTTGGCGTTCATCTCAGCCAATCTCGGTGCCGTGGAAATCGTGGGCATGTCCGCAAATGGTGTGCAATACGGTTTCCAGACCATGCACTACTTCTGGATTGGTGCCGTCCCAGCCATGGTGTTTTTGGGCATTGTCATGATGCCCTTCTACTATGGCTCCAAGGTTCGCTCAGTTCCGGAGTTCATGCTGCGTCGTTTTGGTCCCGGTGCACACCTGGTCAATGCAATCTCTTTCGCTATCGCGCAGCTGCTGATTGCAGGCATTAACCTTCTGCTTCTGGCCAAAGTGGTCAATGCGCTACTCGGCTGGCCGCTGTGGCTGACGTTGGTAGTCGCCGCAGTCATCGTGCTGTCCTACATCACGCTGGGCGGACTGTCCGCAGCAATCTACAACGAGGTACTTCAGTTCTTCGTGATTGTCGCAGCTCTGTTGCCACTGACTCTGATCGGCCTGCACAGCGTCGGCGGATGGTCCGGGCTGAAGGAAAAAGTTGCCACTGAATCGCACTTCCACACTTGGCCGGGCACGGATATTTCCGGTTTTGATAACCCCGTGATTTCCGTCATTGGACTGGTCTTTGGCCTCGGCTTCGTGCTGTCGTTTGGCTACTGGACAACCAACTTCGTGGAAGTTCAGCGCTCCATGGCCGCCGACTCACTGTCGGCCGCCCGCAAGACTCCAATCATCGGTGCTTTCCCGAAGATGTTCATCCCGTTCATCGTCGTGCTGCCGGGCATGATCGCCGGCGCCACCGTCGCACCCATCATGGATCAGACCGCCAAGCCTAACGACGCAATTCTGTACCTAATGAGAGATCTGCTTCCCAACGGCCTGCTGGGCATCGCTATTGCAGGGCTGCTAGCAGCTTTTATGGCAGGTATGGCGGCGAATATTTCCGCGTTCAATACAGTCTTTAGCTACGACATTTGGCAGACCTACGTCGTGAAGAATCGAGCAGATGATTACTACCTCAAGGTTGGCCGTATCGCTACCATTGGCGCGACCGGCATCGCAGTGTTCACCGCACTGATTGCCGATAATTTCGGCAATGTCATGGACTACTTGCAGACTCTATTCGGCTTCTTCAACGCACCGTTGTTCGCTACCTTCCTTATCGGTATGTTCTGGAAGCGCATGACGCCGACAGCAGGTTGGACGTCTCTGCTTGCAGGAACGGGCGCTGCAATCTTGTACTGGTACATCTCCGAGTTCACGTCGGCAAGCGCAACTATCTTTGAGCTACCGGGGCAGGGCACTGCGTTCGCTGCCGCCTCCGTGGCATTCGTCGTCGATATTGTGGTGGCCGTCGTCGTTTCTCTCATGACAAGGCCGAAACCCGATGAGGAGCTGGTCGGTTTCGTCAAATCCGTCACCCCAAAGGCTCACTTCACAGACGCTGCTGAGGCAGAGCTGCCATTGCTACAGCGAACTGTTCCGCTGGGTATCTTGTGCCTGGTGATGGCCGTAGTTCTCAACATCGTTTTCGCATAGGAGCTAGTGAGAAATCATGTCACGGACGCAAAACAACTCAACTGTAAAAGCGACTGTCAGCGCCGGTAAAAAGAAAGCAGGTGCCTTTGACATTCGCAACGTCATTGGGGCGATGCTTGGTCTTTACGGCATCATTTTGCTGCTATCGTGGTTGTTCCTCGATCCTGGGGTCAACCCTGAGACCAATGTTGCCAAAGAGCCGACGTATAACCTGTACAGCGGAATAGCCCTGCTCCTCTTTGCAATCGTTTTCTATGCCTGGGCAAAACTACGCCCAACGGTTGTCGAAGAATCATAAGGAGGATAAATGACAACCGACGACCAGCACTCTCACGCTTTTTCGGTAACGCGCACTACGCTTGCCGACGGTCGCGAGCTAATCTACTTCGACGATGAACCGGACTATGTCTCGGGCAAGAAGACCCGAAAATTAACCGACGAACGTGATTTGCCACAGGCGATTACAGAGTCGGAGCTGCGCCAAGATCCGCTGACAGGTGATTGGTACTGCTACGCGGCACACCGCATGAACCGCACCTTTATGCCTCCTGCTGGCGAGAACCCCTTAGCTCCGACGCTGCCGGGACAACTTCCCACAGAGGTGCCTGCCAGCGACTACGACGTGGTGGTTTTTGAAAACCGATTCCCATCGCTTTCTATGCACATGGAAGTTCCGGATGACTTTGCTCAGACTGTCGACGGCGCCGAGATTTTCCCGCGGAAGCCGGCCTTGGCTCGGTGTGAGGTTGTCTGCTTTACCCCGAATGTTTCGGACTCCTTCCGGGATCTGACTTTCACTCGTGCTCGCACCGTTATTGAAGCGTGGGCGCACCGCACTGCGGAACTCAGCAAGCTCGAAGGTGTGCGGTTGGTGTTCCCCTTTGAAAACAGGGGCAAGGAAATTGGGGTAACACTGCAGCATCCCCATGGGCAGATTTACTCCTACCCCTATCTGCCATCTCGTGCGGCGGCCATCGCTGCACGCGCGAAGGCTCACTTTGAAACCACCGGCCGCGACCTTTTTGATGATGTCCTGGAGGCCGAAAAGGCTTCAGGTCGACGAATCATCGCAGAAGGGGAGTACTTCACCGCATTCGTCCCAGCTGCAGCTAAGTGGCCAGTCGAAGTCATGCTGATGGCAAATCGCGCTGTCGGTGACTTCCAGGAGCTGACCGATGCGGAAAAGGACGAACTGGCAGCAATGTATCTTGACCTGCTGCGACGTATTGACCGATTCTTCCCCGGCATCGATAAAACGCCGTACATCGCTGCCTGGAACCAAGCTCCGGTAGGCGAGGATCACCAGTTTGGGCGCCTCCATTTGCAGCTCTATTCCATGATGCGCTCTGCAGGACGCATGAAATTCCTCGCTGGTTCAGAGTCCGGGCAAGGAGCCTGGATTTCGGATACAACACCAGAGGCAATCGCTGACCGCTTCCGGGAGCTTGGCCAGACTCGCTGGCTGCGCACTCGTCCCCATAAGCAGGCCGTATCTGATGTAACAGAGCAATTTCGGCGCAGCTTCGGTTCGGAACCACAGGGTGTCTTTCGCGCCCCAGGCAGAGTCAACCTAGTTGGCGAACATGTCGATTATGCCGATGGCATCTGTCTGCCATTCGCGTTGGCGCAGAGTACTTTTGCAGCGGTGGGTGCTCAGAATGCCAGGGACTCGTGGACAGTGCGAATCGTTTCGGACTTGATGGACAAGGACGATGCCGCAGACGGTGACAGGCCGGTTAATATCGCAATGTCCGATGTCGGTCCGAACTCTCCTGCAAATTGGACGGGATACGCAGTTGGCACTATCTGGGCTATGCGTGAGGCAGGGCTGTTGCCTGCAGATTGCCCAAGCCTTGACATTGCGATTTCTTCCGATGTGCCGGTCGGCTCTGGGTTGTCTAGCTCCGCCGCTCTGGAGTGTTCTGTCGGCGTTGCAGCCTTTGAACTCGTCCACGGTCGTGCACCAAACGATGAAGAGCAGCAGGGAATTGTTGAGGCGGCTATCCGCGCAGAAAATGAGGTCGTTGGTGCCTCTACCGGCGGTCTGGATCAGCGTATATCCATCAAGGGCAAGGAAAAACATGCACTGGCCATTGACTTTGCGAAGAGTTCTGACCAGCTTGTCAAGGCTGCTTTCGCAGACGAGGATCTAGAAATTTTGGTGATCAACACCAATGTTCGACATAGTCTCTCGGATGGTCAGTATGCGACGCGTCGCGGAATCATTGATGCCGTGAAAAATGGTGTTGGGGCATCTGATTTCCGCGGCCTGGATGATGCAGTTGGTGCTGCTATCAATTGGGCGAAGGAGAACGTCCCAGCTGAGGCAGATAGGGATCAGTGGGTTGATACGGTGGCGCGCCGAGTGCGTCACGTTGTTACCGAAATTGACCGGACGGCACAGGCGATTGAAAAGCTTTCCGAGGGGGACTTCGAGGCTTTTGGCACTTTGATGGTGGCAAGCCATCTTTCGCTGAGGGATGACTACGAAGTTTCCTGTCCAGAGCTGGATATTGCTGTAGACGTAGCGCTTGAGCAGGGCGCGCTCGGTGCCCGAATGACTGGCGGTGGCTTTGGTGGCAGTGCCATTGCGCTGCTGCCACACGACCGTGTCAATGCTGCAGCGAATGCAGTTGCGTCGGCTTTCCGTGACCGAGGAATGCCGGAACCGGAGTTTTTCGTTGGAAATCCGGGGCCGGGAGCAAGCCGCCTAGTCTAGGCGGTATTACTCCCGGTCTCGGGGGGGCTACTGCAATGCGATCTTCTTCCGCTGCGGCTTGAGCAGCGTGGTCAGGAATATCAGCACCACGCCAAGCCCCGCGGCGGTAAACATCGCAATGCTATAGCCACGAATCAGGTCGGCGGTTGCAGGAGCTGCTGCACCAGCGCCGGAAAGACCCGCGGCAATGACAGTCGACAGTGCGACAAAAAGTGCAGTACCAACCGCGCCTGCAACCTGCTGCAGCGTGTTCAGGATCGCTGAGCCATCCGGGTAGAGGTTCTTGGGAAGATCGCCAAGGCCGAATGTGAACAGTGGAGTAAACAGCAGGCCCAGACCGATCTCAAAGACGATGTGGCAGGCGACAATCCACCACAGCGGAGTGGACGCCGAGATAAAGCCGAGCCCGAAGAGACCGAGGGCGAGAACAATAGAACCAGGGATTGCCAGCGGACGCGGACCGTAGGTGTCGAAAAGGCGGCCAACAGTCGGACCCATAAGCCCCATAATCAGCGGGCCGGGCATCACAATTAGTCCAATGGTCTTGACATCAACACCGCGCAGGTTGAGGTAGAGCGGCAGAATGATGATCACACCGAACATCAGCATAAAGCCGAAAGTCAGGATGGTTGTGGACAGTGTGAAGCTCTTGGTACGGAAGGTCCGAAGGTCCAGCAGAGCTCGGTTTCGTGGTGCCAAGCGGCGCTGACGCATGATGAAGAGCACCAGTAGCACGATTCCGGCTGCGCAGAGGATTCCGTCGATAAGCGAAAATTCGGCACCCACACGGCTGAGCGCATACACGAGCGGACCGAATGCGCCTGCGCTGAGGAACACCGAGAGAATATCGATGGGCTTGGCGGAGTTTTCCTCGATGTTGGGCACGAGGATGACACCGACCACGAGCACAATCAGGCCGAGCGGCAGCATCGTGTCGAAGAGCGCATGCCAATTGTTGTTTGCAATCTCCAGAATTAAACCGGAGAAAGTGGGGCCGATAGCAGGTGCGACGGCGATGACTATGCTCATGCGTCCCATCATGCGACCGCGCTCATGTTCCGGTACCACATTGAGAACCGTGGTCATCAGTAGTGGCAGCAACACTGCGGTGCCGGAGGCTTGAACAACGCGTGCGAGCAGCACGATTGCAAAACCTGGCGCGAAGGCACCAATGAGAGTGCCTACGACAAATAGCCCCTGGCTGATGGCGAAAAGAGTGCGGAAGCGCACTGAGGCAATGAGAAATCCAGTGACTGGAATGACAACAGCCATGGTCAGCAGGAATGCCGTTGTCAGCCATCCGGCAGTCGCTGCGCTGATGTTAAGGTCCGCCTTAACGACGGGAATTGCGACACTCATGACCGTCTCGTTCAAGATAGCCATAAATGCCGCAGCTAGTAGCACATAAATGGCCATGTAAGCGTTTTTCGGCGCTTTGGCCTGTGCTGCTTCCGAACTTGGGCTCAATTCGGAATCTTCAGATTCAGAAACCAAGAGAAGTCACTTTCTAGATATAGGTACTGAAAAAGTAATTTTCAAAGATGTTGCGGCTTAGCGCAAGAAAATCCCCATCGTAAGCCGACAAAACGGCAAAGCCGACGGGGGGCATTGGCACACATGTTGCCCAACACATTCTAAGGTAAGGGATAGAGATGAACCCGTTGGGAAAGGACAAGAGAGCTGTGAGCAATATCAAGGTCGGCGTACTTGGCGCCAAGGGCAAGGTAGGGTCCACCATCTGCGAGGCAGTTGATGCCGCCGACGATTTGGAGCTGGCAGCGGGTCTCGACTCGGGCGATGACCTGAATGAACTTGTCACCGCTGGTGTGCAGACCATTGTTGACTTTACTCAGCCCGACGCTGTGATGGGCAATCTTGAGTTCTGTATTAAGAATGGCATCAACGCCGTCGTGGGTACCACGGGCTTTACCAAGGAGCGCCTCGATCAGGTGCAGCGCTGGCTTGACGACGCCGACGGTGCCGCCAATGTCCTTGTTGCACCGAACTTCGCAATCTCTGCAGTATTGACCATGAAGATGGCAGAGCTAGCCGCTCCGTACTTCGAGTCCGCTGAAGTTATCGAAATGCACCATCCTTTTAAAAAGGATGCCCCCTCGGGCACCGCTATCCACACTGCTGAGGCTATTGCCCGTGCTCGCAAGGAAGCAGGCATGGGGGAGCAGCCCGATGCCACTGAACAGACGCTCGAGGGCGCTCGCGGTTCTGATGTGGAGGGCATTCCGGTACACGCAGTACGCATGACCGGTTCGGTGGCTCACGAGACCGTTATCTTCGGCGCTGAAGGACAGTCGCTCACCATCAAGCAGGACTCCTACTCGCGCACCAGCTTTGTGCCGGGTGTGCTGCTGGGCGTGCGTAAAATTGAGGATTTTCCGGGCCTGACTGTGGGACTGGAGCCGTTCCTGGGACTGTAATTGCCAGGAGTTCACTGAAAATGTCTGAAAACGTCACTCTCAAGGCGCAACTGATTGCCTCGACCAATTTCTTCCCACCTGAGGACATCGACTTTGATACCGATGCCGACGGTGGGGAAGCATTAATTGAGTTCTCTGGCCGGGCTTGTTATGAAACGTGGGACAAGCCCAATCCGCGAACTGCGACGAATAGGGGATATCTGCGGCATGTGCTCGAGGTAGGCCACACCTCACTTTTTGAACACGCAAGTGCAAGCATCTATGTCCGTGGGCTGTCGCGCTCGTGTGCACATGAACTCACACGGCACCGTCACTTTTCCTTTTCGCAGTTGTCGCAGCGGTTTGTGCCGGCTAGTTCCAACAATGTTGTGGTTCCTCCCGCAATTGCGGAGGACCCGGATCTATTGCGAGTTTTCGAAAGCGCGGTTGATCAGTCCCGTTTCGCCTATGGTGAGTTATTAGACGCACTGGAAGAGAAGTGGGCCGATGAGCCCAACGCTATCTTGCGGCGAAAGCAGGCACGCCAGGCAGCCCGGGCGGTTTTGCCCAATGCCACCGAAACTCGAATCGTGATTACTGGTAATTTCCGGTCTTGGCGCCACTTCATTTCGATGCGTGCGACCGAGCATGCCGATGCTGAAATTCGGGAGTTGGCGGTGGCTTGTCTGCGGGAGCTGCAGCGCTGCGCTCCTGTTGCTTTTGGGGATTTTGAGATCAACACTCTGAAGGATGGGTCGGTCGTCGCGTCGAGTCCTTACGCCTTCGAGGGGTAATCGCACGTACAGTGTGAAGATATAGTCGATTGAGATTTTTAAGAAAAGGTAGTCAACAATGAGCACAGGAATTGCGTCAACTCGCGGTGCTGACATTTTCGGCACTGTCGCCGTAGCTATGGTGACCCCTTTTGATAAGGACGGAAACCTCGATGTCAAGGCAGGTGTGCAGCTCGCTGGGCATCTTGTAGACGGCGGCTGCGATGCACTCATTCTGGCCGGTACTACTGGCGAGTCGCCTACTACGACCGTTGAGGAAAAGCTTGAGCTTCTCCGAGCTGTCCGCGCAGAGATGGGCGATAAGGTCAAGCTTGTGGCCGGTGCCGGCACCAATGACACGGCCGGGTCCATTGAGCTGGCAAAGGCTTCTGTGGAGGCGGGCGCGGATGCGCTGCTCGTCGTCACGCCGTATTACTCCAAGCCGTCCCAGGAGGGCCTGTACCGCCACTTTACGGCGGTGGCCGACGCAACCGAGGCTCCGGTGTGCCTGTATGACATTCCGCCGCGTTCGGTTATTCCGATTGAAGTTGATACCATTTACCGGTTGGCGGAGCACCCGAGAATCCAGGCTGTTAAGGACGCCAAGGGGGACTTGGGAGCTGCCGCCGGCATTATCGCTAATACTGATTTGGCGTGGTACTCCGGTGACGATGTGCTGAACCTTCCGTGGCTGTCGATTGGCGCCACCGGGTTCATTTCCGTTATTGGACATGCAGCCCCGCAGCTGCTGGCTGAGGTGCGCTCTTGCTTTGACAAGGGAGACCTTGCTGGTGCGCAGGCTGCCCACGCAAAGATGACTCCGCTGTTTGCCGCTCAGGCTGCACTTGGCGGTGTAAGTTTTGCTAAGTCCGCTCTGCGTCTGCAGGGCATTGAGATAGGAGATCCACGCTTGCCGCAAATTGCAGCAAATGACCAGCAGCTTGAGGTGCTTGAAGAAGCTATGCGGAAGGCAGGTGTTCTGTAGTGGCTGAAGGACGCAATCGCGCCCGCAAGGTAACTCGTAAGGCCGGTCCGCCTTCCGAGTCTGACGTGGCTGCAGCAGAGCAGTCCAAGAACTCTGCATCCAAGGGCTCCGACAAGGGTGGAGCTAATTCCAACGGCTCGAAGTCCTCGCAGCGTTCCGAGCGCTCTGAGCGTTCCGGTGATCGTAAGAACGCCGGCAACGCTAAGAAGTCCCAAGGTTCGTCGAATTCTTCCAACCGCGGTTCTCGTGGTGGTCGCGGTGGCCGTGGCGGTAACCGCGGAAATAATTCGCGGGGTGGCCGTGGCGGGCGTGGCGGTAACCGTCGTAACGTAGTGCAGTCGATGCAGGGTGCAGACTTGACGCAACGTCTGCCCGCGCCGCCAAAGGCCCCCAAGGACGGTCTGCGCGTGGTCGCGCTGGGTGGTATTTCCGAAATCGGTCGCAATATGACCGTGTTGGAGTACAAAAACCGACTGATTATCGTCGACTGTGGCGTGCTGTTCCCGAGCTCGGATGAGCCGGGTGTTGACCTGATTCTGCCTGACTTCTCCTACATGGAAGACAAGTGGGATCGCGTGGAAGCTCTCGTGGTCACCCACGGTCACGAGGATCACATCGGTGCTATCCCTTGGTTGCTCAAGCAGCGCGCGGACATCCCGATTATTGCTTCCCGCTTTACCTTGGCACTGATTCAGGCCAAGACACAGGAGCACCGTCAGCGCCCGAAGGTCATCGAGGTCAACGACACCAGCCACATTCAGCGTGGTCCGTTCGATCTGCGTTTCTTCAATGTCAACCACTCGATTCCGGAGTGCCTTGGCATCGTCATTAAGACCGGAGCTGGCATGGTTGTCCACACCGGTGACGTGAAGATGGACCAGACCCCGCCGGACGGAAAGCCGACTGACCTGCCGGCGCTGAGCCGCTACGGTGATGAGGGAATCGACCTCTTCTTGTGTGAGTCCACCAACGCCACAATCCCGGGCTTCTCCGGTTCCGAGGCGGAGTTGGCTCCGACCCTGCGTCGTCTGATTATGGACGCAAAGCAGCGCGTTATCGTCGCGGCCTTCGCGTCGAATGTCTACCGCGTTCAGGCTGTTATCGATGCAGCTGTCAAGTCTGGACGAAAGGTCGCGTTCAACGGCCGCTCCATGATTCGCAACATGCGTATCGCGCAGGAGTTGGGTCTGCTGACCGCGCCAGAGAACACCATCGTGGAGATGAACGAGGCCGCTCGCATGGCGCCCCACAAGGTCGTGCTGGTGACTACCGGTACGCAGGGTGAGCCAATGGCTGCGCTGTCTCGCATGGCCCGTCGTGAGCACCGTCAGATTACCGTTCGTGATGGCGACCTGATTATCCTCAGTTCTTCGCTGGTACCGGGTAATGAAGAGGCGGTCTTCGGCGTTATTAACATGTTGGCCCAGATTGGTGCCACGGTTATCACTGGCAAGGAAGCCAAGGTTCACACCTCCGGTCACGGGTTTGCCGGCGAGCTGCTGTTCCTCTACAACGCAGCCCGTCCGTCGAATGTCATGCCAATTCACGGTGAGTGGCGCCACATTCGTGCCAACAAGGAACTGGCTGTGTCCACTGGTGTGAAGCCAGAAAACGTTGTCCTCGCTCAGAACGGTGTGGTTGTCGACCTCGTTGACGGCCGCGCTCGTGTAGTTGGCCAGGTTCCGGTTGGTAACCTCTACGTTGATGGCGTCACCATGGGTGACGTCGACGCTGACGTGCTGGCAGACCGTGCTGAAATGCGTGAAGGTGGTCTTATCACCGTCACAGCCGTCATTGATAACCGCACTGGTCGTCCGTTGGAGAAGCCACGGGCTCAGGCTCGCGGTTACTCGGACGACGCCAAGGAAGTGCTCGCAACCGTCGAGCAGGTAGTTGACGATACTCTCTTTGACCTGGCTGGCAGTGGCGAGAACAATCCATACCGTATGGCTCAGGAAGTTCGTCGCCGCACCGAGCGCGTCATTAACCAGAAATGGCGTCGCAGCCCGATGGTTGTTCCGACCATCGTGCCGATGTCCTCAGAGGCAGCCGAAGAGGTCACCGATGAGGAAATCAAGGAGTCGCGCGAAAGCATCTAAGTTTCTAGAGGGTCTTTTAGCGTAAGAGCCCGCATCCACCTAAAGCCGTGTGGATGCGGGCTTCTCCGTGCCTGGTCTAGTCTGGAGCTATGACTTTTGCTGAACGGGAACGTGAAGACCTAGCTAATCTACTGCTCAGCGTCGGTCCCGACGCACCGACCTTGTGCGAGGGCTGGACAACCCGGGATTTGGCCAACCACCTTTACATTCGCGAAAACCGTCTGGATGCCGCTGGCGGGATGTTCGTCAAGGCGCTTTCGGAACGCCTCGATGCTGTTACCGCTGAGGTCAATCGAATGCCCTACGTCGAAGTGGTGGGGAAGTGGGGCAGTGGTGCTCCGCGATGGAATCCAATGAACTGGGCAGACCGCTACGTCAACACTGCGGAGAACTTCGTTCACCACGAGGATGTCCGTCGTGCCCAGGAAGGTTGGACCGTTCGTCAGCTACCACCCTCCGGAGTTTCAGACCTGTGGCGCCTGGTCACTACTGCCGGCCGTATGATGTTGCGCGGGTCGACCTCGACCGTGGTGCTAATGCGCGACGACGGGGTTGCGGTGACCCTAATCGACAACAGCGCTAAAGGTGCTCCGGTTGTGACTGTCCGCGGTAGCGTCGGGGAACTGGTGTTGTGGCTCTATGGCCGTGACGAGGTACGCGTCACCATCGACGGCGACGAATCGGGCATCAAGCGCAACAGCCTTTAAGATCGCGTTCTCAGTTCTGGACGGTCGTGGCAGCCCACCTGTTAAACAATGACATGCGTGTGACTAATGTGAAAACGATCCGGTGTTAGCTGTAAGGTAATGGTCATGTCTGCGACCAGCCGAACCAGAACTGACAATCGTCGTGGATCTTCCCGCTCTGCGGAGACAGATGCCACGCGGCGATACCCCGTGCACAGTGCCACGGAGGAATTCGAGCGCACTCCTAGCGCCATGTCGTTCGTGGGCAATAGCTTGGCCAGCGCCTGGACTGAAACTGCCCGCGGCGTGGCCGGTCTTGCCCGTCGGGTAGGCGGTCGCAAAAATAAGCGAGATGAAGAGGAGAATATGTCGCGGCGCGAAAGTGACGCCGATTTTTCGACGAAGCCCCGTAGGAAGCGTCGTAAAGCTGCTAGCGGCTATGACGATGTAATTGAACCGCCGGCACAGGCCTCCGTGCCAGCTGACGAGTTCGACGCAGACTTCGATGAGGGTGGCGATCCGGGATCGAAGGATGGCCTCGCACTACTCGTGCTGGCGTTGGCGATTGTGCTCGCTGGCTCGACATGGTTCCACCTGGCAGGGCCAGTGGGGGAGTTCATTGAAACGGCAGTGCGCACGCTCATTGGTATCGGCGCTTTTGTACTTCCGGTGCTGCTCGGTGTTGTTTCCGTATTAATGATGCTGGATGCTATGCCACGCCGTGAACGTCTGACACCTACCATCACTGGAGCTTCGCTGATCGTGGTGGGGCTGCTCGCAATTGTGCATATCGGCTCGGGTCGTCCTGCGGACTGGCAGGGGCGACGTGCAGCCGGTGGCGCAATTGGTGGCTATATCGGTTCGCCGCTAGCAGCCGGGTTTACCTCGTGGGTCGCCGTGGTTTTGTTGCTGGGTATCGTTTTTTACGGCGCTCTGGTGCTCTCTGGCGCGACGGTGCGCCAGCTTATCGATGCCACTAAGGAATACTTCAATTTTTCCGAATGGTCTTCGCGTCGTGCCGGCGACGAGGCGGAATCGGACGATCCTTACGGCAATGTCGATGACATGCTGGAACGTCGTGCGAGCTGGGATTCCGATACCGCATATGCCGATGAGGACTTTGACCAGCCGACGCAGCTAATTGAGCGTCGCCCAAGCCACAGCAGCCGCACGCAACATTCCTCGTCTCGTTCGACCGATCGCTCTGCTTACCGAGCGCCTCGTCGTGGCGCGGATAGCCGTATGTCCGCACCCGAACCCGCGCCTTACGACGAACCGGATACTGACGGTAACCTCTACGATCTTTTGAACGAAGAGCCGCAGAGGAACCGACAGGCTCCGCGACGTGCCCGTCAGGTTGAGGATGTCGACTACGACTCGGCAAAGACCACAGTGTTCGATGTCCGGAATGGGGCACCGCACTCCAATCGAGTTTCCCCAGTGGAGCCGGCGTTTCCGGCAGCTGAGTACGTGGAGGAAACTCAGTCGGATGCAGTACATCGCGACACCGCTGAGACAGAATCGACTATTCCAGCTGTCGGGGGCACGAACTACCACGCTGTCGACGAGGATTATGACGAGTACTCCGAGTACCCGACGCAGGAGGCTGCTGCAGCTAGTAACAGCGAACGGAATTGTGTTTCCGATTCCCGAGCTCCGAAACAGCCCGCTGTTCAACCTGAGGTCGTAGAGCCGGCGAGCGCGCCGCAGGGCGAGTCGTCTGTCGATGATTCGCGGGATGCAGTGTCTGAGGCTACCCGCCGCACAATGGATGCCATTGCTGCTCGTTCTGGTATCGATGCCTCTAAGATTCCGGCCACAACTCCGAAGTCTGAATTGGAAAAGGATGCCGAGGGTACTTCCGGTTCGTCGGCACGCACGCCGGAATCTGACTATCACCTGCCATCGACTAACTTGTTGATTCCAGGTGAGCGTCCCAAGACACGTACGGCGACGAACGACCGCATGATCGAGGCGATTACTGAAGTATTCGCAGAATTCAAGGTCGATGCTGCGGTGACTGGTTTCTCTCGCGGTCCGACGGTGACTCGCTACGAGGTCGAGCTTGGCCCGGGCGTGAAGGTCTCGAAGATCACGAACCTGCAGTCCAACATTGCCTACGCGGTAGCGACCGACAATGTCCGCTTACTGACTCCGATTCCGGGGAAGTCGGCCGTTGGTATCGAGGTGCCGAACAACGACCGTGAGATGGTTCGGCTTGCCGACGTACTCAACGCGCCCAAGACCGTTGCGAACGATGACCCGATGCTGATTGGTCTCGGTAAGGATATTGAGGGCGAGTTTATCTCGCACTCCATCCAGAAAATGCCGCACCTTCTCGTTGCCGGTTCGACCGGTTCGGGTAAGTCCGCATTCGTAAACTCGATGTTGGTGTCACTGCTGACTCGTGCGACCCCGGAGGATGTCCGCCTGATTCTGGTGGACCCGAAGATGGTCGAGCTGACTCCATATGAGGGGATTCCTCACCTCATTACGCCAATCATTACTCAGCCGAAGAAGGCCGCGGCGGCTCTGCAGTGGCTGGTTGAAGAGATGGAACAGCGCTACATGGACATGAAGGCCGCCCGCGTCCGTCACATCAAGGACTTCAACCGTAAGGTCAAGTCCGGTGAGATTACGACCCCACTTGGCTCGGAGCGCGAGTACCGTCCGTACCCGTACATTGTCTGTGTCGTTGACGAGTTGGCAGACCTGATGATGACCGCACCCCGCGATATCGAAGATGCGATTGTGCGCATCACGCAAAAGGCCCGTGCCGCCGGTATCCACTTGGTGCTGGCTACGCAGCGTCCGTCTGTGGATGTGGTCACCGGCTTGATTAAGACGAACGTGCCATCGAGACTGGCATTCGCTACCTCGTCGCTCACGGACTCCCGCGTCATTCTTGACCAGGGCGGTGCTGAAAAGCTCATTGGTATGGGCGATGGCCTGTTCATCCCACAGGGTGCAGGCAAGCCGCGACGTCTTCAGGGCGCCTTCGTCACAGACGAAGAGATTCAGGCAGTAGTCGATGCAGCTAAGGCGCAGGCCGAGCCGGATTACACCGAGGGAGTCACGGAGGATAAGAGCGCTGAGGCTGAGCGCAACATTGACCCTGATATCGGAGATGACCTGGAAGATTTGCTTCAGGCAGTCGAGCTGGTGGTCACCGCACAGCACGGGTCGACCTCGATGTTGCAGCGCAAGATGCGAGTCGGTTTCGCCAAGGCCGGTCGACTGATGGATCTGATGGAAACTCGCGGAGTGGTTGGACCGTCAGAGGGATCTAAGGCACGTGAGGTGCTGGTCAAGCCAGAGGAGCTCGAAACCATTAAGTGGATGATCAAGGGCGCAAACCCGGAGGATGCTCCTAAGGAAGAAGTAAACGTAGTCGACGCGGATCCGAATCAATCTATGGCGTAGGACGACCCAGCCTTACCGCCGTTTCTGATTGCGTGTATAGTCGGCACACGTGGAGGGGAGTATCCCCGGTAAAAGCGGATGTTTTCCGCTAGCCCGTGACGGTTATCGTCAGCACGGATTGGACGCACAGACTCGTCTTGTGCACATCGAATCCCGGTACCGTCACTTTTGCCACTATGGCAGAAGCAGGAGAGACCTCCGGTTCATGTTCGCACGACCGGAGGTCTTTTTTTAATATGCATGTCCCCGCATTGGTATGGATTATCACCATTGTGGTCGTCATGGGTTTTATCGCCTTTGACTTCTATGCACACGTTCGCACGCCGCATAACCCAACTATGAAGGAAGCCGGCATCTGGACCGCTTTCTACGTAGTCTTGGCATTAATTTTCGGCGGAATGGTGTGGTTGTTATGGGATCACCACCGAGGCATTGAGTTTCTATCGGGCTATATCACCGAAAAGGCGCTCAGCGTAGACAACCTATTTGTCTTTGCACTCATCATCGGCGCATTCAAGATTCCGCGCCAGTACCAACAAAAGGTTTTGCTGTTTGGTATTGCGATGGCGCTGGTATTCCGAGGCCTGTTCATTTGGGCTGGTGCGGCAGTTATTGCCAAGTGGTCTGACGTTTTCTACCTGTTTGCAATCTTCCTGATTTACACGGCTATCAAGACGGTGTACGACGAAGCCGTCGATAAGCCGGAACCCGATCCGTCGGATATGAAGCTGATTCAATGGCTGCGTCGAATCGTCCCAATTTCGGACCATTACAACAAGGACAAGTTGACCGTTAAGGAAAACGGCAAGCGTTACTTGACTCCACTTGCCATCGCGCTGGTGTCCATCGGTTTTATCGATGTGATGTTTGCGTTTGACTCTATCCCGGCTATCTACGGTCTGACGGATGAGGCATACATCGTCTTTACTGCAAATGCCCTTGCTCTCATGGGTTTGCGACAGATGTACTTCCTGCTCGACGGTCTGCTGGATCGCTTGGTGTACCTGGCTTATGGCCTGGGTGTCATCCTGGCCTTTATTGGTGTGAAGTTGCTGTTGCACGCACTGCATGAAAACAACCTGCCGTTTATCAACAGCGGTGAGAACGTGTCGGTGCCTGAAGTATCGACCTGGGCGTCGCTGGCGGTCATCGTCATCGTTCTGGTGGTGACTGTCCTGGCATCGTGGCTCAAGAGCAAGCGTGATGAAAACATGGGTGCGATTGCCCTTCCGCGTGTTCACCACGATGATGATGGAAGCCGCGATGGCCTCGGCTCTCACGCCTCCTCTACTTCTGTCAGTGAGGGGTCAACGTCGGCCGGAAGCGAAACTAACGGTTCACACACCGGTAAGAACGAGCCTGGGCGTTAATCGAACACGATTGTGAGATAAGGTAACAACTGTGACTGCTCCAAGTGCTGATACAAGCCGTGTTTCCAACTGGAACTTGCCCAATTTCCTGACCGTGCTTCGCATCCTCGGAGTACCGGTGTTCCTGTGGGTACTTCTTCAGGAGGGCGGCGAAGCCACCAATTGGCGCTGGTGGTCGTTTGTCGTATTCGCGCTTCTGATGGCGACTGACAAGTTGGACGGGCACCTCGCACGTAGCCGTAACCTCATTACCGACTTTGGCAAGATTGCCGATCCGATTGCCGATAAGGCTCTAATGCTGGCTGCGCTGATTGGTATGAACATCATCGACATTCTGCCGTGGTGGGTGACTGTCATCATCGTGATTCGCGAAGGTGGCATCACCATCTGGCGTATGTTCGCCCTGCGTCAGGGGCGTGTTGTTCCGGCTTCTCGGGGCGGCAAGATAAAGACGGTCCTGCAGTCTGTAGCAGTGGGGCTCTTCCTGATGCCAGTGGACTGGTTGTTCTGGCCGTCCTGGATTGTGATGGTTGCCGCCATTGTCGTCACCGTCGGTACTGGTATCCAGTACATTGTGGATGCGCGAAAGGTCTCGTAGAGAAATTAAGTGGAGGGTAAAGCTGTGAACACAGTCGAACGCCTCGCCCAGAGCGACGAAAACGCTGACGGTGTCGATGGCGTTTCGCTTCAACTCGTCCAAACGCTTACGGCTCGTGGCGAGACTTTTGCAGCCGCAGAATCACTTACCGCAGGTCTTCTCTGCGCTACAGTTGCCTCCGTACCGGGAGCCTCCGCCGTTCTCCGCGGTGGCGTGGTCACTTACGCCACTGACACGAAGGCATTGCTTGCCGACGTGCCAAAGGATGCTTTGGCCGCATATGGCCCCGTGTCCGAGTTGACGGCCCGGTATATGGCACTTGGAGTGGCAAATAAAGCAGTGGCGGACTGGGGGATTTCGCTAACTGGCGTTGCTGGTCCAGCGATGCAGGATGGGCACCCAGTAGGTGAAGTCTGGTGTGGTCTGAAACCGCCGGGAGTTTCGTACCTTGATGGGGTAACTGCTGTTAGGTTGCCGGTGAATAAAGAGGGGTCGCGCGCGGAGATTCGTCGTCAAGCAGTGGTATTGGCGTTAGAACTGTTGTTGCAGAATCTCGAGGGTGAGTAGAATTTTTGAAAATTGGGAACAGGTCGGCCCTCTAAAGCGTTAGAGAAAGTGATGACCAACAATACTGCACTTATGACCATTTGCTACCCAGAGGTAGATAGCGCTGCTGCTTTGCAGGCTTCCATGGATGCCACAGCGCCGTCGGCACGGGTGGCTGTAGCGGAGCAGCCTGAATCGGTTGCAAAGTTAACGGCACAGGATTTGGCGGAACGGGGAGAATCTCGTGAGCCACTCCTGCGAGAGGCACTGGGGGAAACGCTGCGTGATATTCGTTCGCGCAGTGGACAGACGCTGCGTGAGCTTTCTGAACATGCGGCTATTAGCCCTGGTTATTTGTCCGAGCTTGAGCGTGGACGGAAAGAAGTCTCATCTGAGCTGCTGGCGTCCGTATGTGCGGCGCTTGGTGTGACGGTGTCAGATTTGATGATGGAGGCGGCCACAGCGATGGCTCTGCATTCGGCGAGCCCGGAATTGGCAGCGATGTAGAAATTGGTTGCGGCGGTGGAATTTCACTCCACTGCTCCGGCACTTAGCACCCGAAGATGCTTGGCTTTAGTTAAGATTGGGTGCGCGATAAGCACAGACCTGCTTTGAGGTAGTTGCAATAAGAAAGGTGTATGGGACGCTATGGCTAATCCATTTGTAAAGCTGTGGAATTACTTGATGGCCGCTTTTGATTCCAAGATTGAGGAAAACGCTGATCCGAAGGTGCAGATTCAGCAGGCTATCGAGGATGCCCAGCGGCAGCACCAGGAACTATCGCAGCAGGCAGCGGCGGTGATTGGTAATCAGCGCCAGCTGGAAATGCGCCTTAACCGCCAGCTCGCTGAAATTGAAAAGCTGCAGGGGAACACTCGTCAGGCATTGCAGCTCGCTGACAAGGCTCGTGCTGAGGGGGATACCGCCAAGGCTACGGAGTATGAGAACGCAGCTGAGGCTTTCGCAGCTCAGTTGGTTACTGCTGAGCAGTCGGTAGAAGATTTGAAGGCTCTGCACGATCAGTCGCTGCAGCAGGCAACTCAGGCTAAGAAGGCCGTCGAGCGTAATTCCATGCAGTTGCAGCAGAAGGTCGCGGAGCGCGCAAAGCTCCTCAGCCAGCTGGAGCAAGCAAAGATGCAGGAGAAGGTCTCTGAGTCCTTGCAGTCGATGAATCAGATTTCTTCGGGGGCTACACCTAACCTGGATCAGGTTCGTGACAAGATTGAGCGTCGTTACGCTAACGCTCTTGGCCAGGCTGAGCTGGCTCAGAACTCGGTTCAGGGGCGTATGGCTGAGGTAGAGGCCGCAGGCGTTCAGCTTGCTGGGCACTCTCGCCTGGAGCAGATTCGCGCAGAAATGAACGGCGGCAACGAGCTCTCTGGTGGCGAGGCTCAGAAGTCCATCGAGGGAAATGCTGCCTCCAACGTTGACCCTGCTGTTGCTGAGCGCATGCGCCAGCTGCGTGAGGGCAATTAATTCTGCTACTCACCTTCGCCACGTGCGATTAGCGAATCACCCATTGCCTTCGAGCGGTTAATGGTTCGGATGACCACAGGTACGCCGAAGGCGATGATTGAGCCGGCAGCCCCTCGGGCTTTTCGAGCCTCCAGTACCTCGGCAGCGGCCATAACTTGAAGCGGAATCATACGCAGCGTCAGCGATAGTGCGAGCGCGATGGTGTCGACTGGTAGGCCGAAACGAGCGAACGGTTGCATCGCAGTGGTCAAAGTATCCATGATGTCGCTGACGCGGGTCGTCAGCGTTAGCAATATTGCCGCTGCGATTGCGGCGAGAAGCGCGAGGAAGGTCGTCAGCGCTTGCTCACCCCCGGCGCGCCACCATAGGAGAAGCGAAAGCAGCGCCAAAATGATTACGGCTCCACGGAGCTGTCGGAAAGCAACCATGGGTGGCACCTTGGCCACCGCATAAGCGAGGGTGACAATTGCCAGGGCAATCGCCCCGCCTAACCAGGTATCCACGAGGATCCCGGTGAGCAATAAAAATGCGATGACAATGATGAGCTTGGGGGCCGTCGGGAGCCTGTGCGCAGGCGACTTATGGTTGAGGTAAAGCCCTAACGGGACATCGGCTGGATGAATCATGAGCGGCCTTCTTCTGCACGAGTCATATCGCTGACGTATCGGTCAATAACTTCCTTGGGCGCACCGTCGTCGACGATTTCTCCTGCGCTTACACGGATAACCCGGTCGAAGTCCATAAGAAAATCCAGATCATGAGTGACCACGATAATTTGCTGCTCAAGCTGGGCGAAAATTTTCCGAATGTGGAGACGATTACGCAAGTCGAGGAGCGTAGTGGGCTCATCGGCAATAATGGTCGTGGGATTAAGAATTAACACTGCCGCCAGCGCCAGAAGCTGTTTTTGTCCACCCGAGAGCACGTGCGGCGAGGCGTCAGCATGATCGGCGAGCCCAAATCGCTCGAGGGCTTCCTGCACCAGCTGGTTGCGCTCATCCTTTGTTAGCTTTCGCTTGCGTAGTGAAAAGGCAATGTCCTCTGCGACTGTCGGCATCACAATTTGGTTATCCGCATCAGAAAAGATGAAGCCGACCTTCTTGCGAATTGCCTTTGCCTGCTTTGCGACATTCATGCCCTCATACGTAACCGTGCCGCCAGTGACCGGGCCCAGGCCGTTAATAAGTCGCACCAGCGTGGACTTACCGCCACCGTTTTCGCCGATAATGCCGATACGGTTCTCTGTGAGAGTTAGCGTGGTTGGCCTCAATATCTGGCGTCCCGAATAGGTTGCGGAAGCGCGGTCAAAAGCGATGGTGGGCATAGTGCGACTCGAGGACCTTTCTAAGTCTGTGGGTTAATTGCCCGAGGTGGCTGCTTCCTTAACCAAACGACTTTGCTTACGGTTGGCAGCGTCGGGAAGCAAATCAGGGAAAGCCTGCAGTACGGCAGTAGCAATAAGCGCGGCTACGACAACCTTTGCAACGTCGCCCGGGATAAACGGGACGTTGGTAATCAGTGCGTCGGTGAAGCTAAGTCCCATACGCCATGCCAAGCCGACAGATCCGAAGAAGTACTGCAGTAGAACTCCGACGAGGCCCGCGCCGATGAAGACGCTGATTCGTGAAACCTTCGCCCGCGGTGCTTGCTGGGCAATCGCGCCGATTGCGAAACCGGCAATTAAGTAGCCGACAATGTAACCCACGGTAGGGCCGGGGAGTGCGGCGAGAAGTGGTTTCCAGCCCGCCATGTTTGGGACACCCACGAGCCCAACAGCCAGGAACAGGGTAGTGGCGAGGCCGCCGCGTTTGAATCCGAGAATCATCCCTGCCAGTGCGATGCCCATGTTCTGTAGCACGATTGGCACGCCGAGACCGCCAACGGGAATGGCAATCCCGCCGAGTACGATGATCAGTGCTGCGAAAGCAGCGATAATAGTGAGGTCATACACCTTGGAATTATTCACAGCTCTCATCTTAATCCCCTGGGTTGAGCACTGTTCAGGCAGGGGAGCGGGGATTAGGTTATGAACAGAGGGGGCCAGGTAGGTATCAGTGACAGGTATCTTGTACGTTGGTCTCATGCGATTGGCCGATTTTCACAACTTCGTCAATTACGAATTTGGGCCTCAGCACGGCCCGTGGCTGTTGCATTCCCACGTGCTGATGGAATATGGAAAGACTCCCGCGGAATTGCTTGAGGACGGGGTCGAACCTCGAGATATCTGGTGGGCGCTGTGTAGGGAACACGATATTCCTGAAGACCGCTGGTACGGCCCTGACGAATAGGTTCCGGCGTAGACAACGGCGAATGCTTGCCGACGGCACTTGCGTGTCGTTGCCATTCGAACAGGGTTTCGCATATTATCGAAAGTGCTGATGAAGTCAATCCGTCTGATTCGGTATAACTTCCGGGTGTAACCGGCAGTAGAGATGTCGCGGACCAATTTGGAACCGGAACGGCTAGTTTCGCGCCTAATTAAGTGTGAGCGAAGTTTCTGTTTTGGATGAAAATCGGGACACACATTCTCTGAGTACGGCTCCAGAACCCGATACCGTACGCGACAATGACAATGAGGAAGAACAACGAACTATGGCTCGTAAGAAGGCTACGGCTTCGAACCAGGGCAATGATCGCCTGAAGGCGCTCGATGTAGCTCTGGCGAATATTGAGAAGGACTTTGGTAAAGGTGCAGTTATGCGCCTGGGGGATGACAATCGTCCTCCAATTCAGGTTATTCCCTCCGGCAATATCGCTATCGACGTGGCTTTGGGCCTGGGTGGGTTCCCACGTGGTCGTATCGTAGAGATCTATGGTCCAGAATCCTCAGGTAAGACCACAGTCGCACTGCATGCTATTGCAGAGGCACAGCGGCAGGGCGGTATTGCCGCATTTATTGATGCGGAGCATGCGCTGGATCCGGTTTATGCGCGCAAGCTTGGAGTAGATACGGACAACCTTCTGGTATCCCAACCAGATACCGGTGAGCAGGCACTTGAGATCACAGATATGTTGGTGCGTTCCGGTGCTATTGACATCATTGTGGTTGACTCGGTGGCCGCGTTGACTCCGAAGGCTGAAATCGACGGTGAAATGGGCGATTCCCACGTTGGTCTGCAGGCGCGGTTGATGAGTCAGGCGCTGCGAAAGATGACGGGCGCCCTGTCTAACACCGGCACCACTGCCATCTTCATTAACCAGCTGCGTGAAAAGATTGGCGTCATGTTCGGCTCTCCTGAGACCACCACGGGTGGTAAAGCACTGAAGTTCTACGCTTCCGTTCGCTGCGACGTACGCCGAATTCAGACGTTGAAGGACGGCCAGGATGCCGTGGGTAACCGCACGCGCTTGAAGGTAGTCAAGAACAAGGTGTCGCCGCCGTTCAAGCAGGCAGAGTTTGACATCATCTACGGCGAGGGCATTTCGCGTGAGGGCTCGTTGATTGACATGGGCGTTGATAACGGCATCGTCAAGAAGTCGGGTTCGTGGTTTACCTACGAGGGCGATCAGTTGGGCCAGGGCAAGGAAAAGGCTCGTATGCACCTGCGCGAGAATCCAGAAATTGCCCAGGAAATCGAAGTCAAGATTAAGAAGAAACTCGGGGTCGGGGAATTCGCTGAGGTCGAGGACGAGACCGATATCGATGCCCCTGTCGATGTCGTGCCGGACATCGACTTCGATGATTTGGAAGACTAGCTGGCTCGAGGCGTAGTGCCGGGACACATGAAAAGTGAGGACCGTGGAGGATCGTAACGGCCGCGATGTGCGGGAGACTATCGAAAAGCTTGCTCAGCAGATTGCGGAAGCTGACGGTAGTTCGCTCTACGATGCGGGTCGTGAGGAATCCAAGGCTCCGATTCGTGCTAAGGCGCTGCGCTTGCTCGATCAGCGAATGCGCTCCCGCAAGGAACTCGTAGAAAGGCTCGAGGCAGTCGAGGAGTTTCCAACCTCGATGATTGAAGAAGTCGTTGATGACCTGACCCGAAGTGGTTTGGTTAATGACGAGCTTTTCGCATCCGAATGGGTGCGGCAGCGCTTTGCCAGTCGCGGCAAGTCGAAGATGGTTTTGAACCGGGAGCTGCAGGAAAAGGGTATTGATGCTTCGCTTCGTGCTGATGCGTTGGAGCAGATCACGCACAACGCGGAAGAAGAAGTCGCACGGAAGCTAGCGGCGAAGAAGGCGGCCACTATTAAATCAGTAGCGCCTGACTTCAACTCCAAGCAAAAGGATTTACGCAAAGTTGTCGGTGTGCTGGCGCGGCGCGGTTTCCCCTCTGAATTGTCCATGAGCATTGCTCGGGATCAGTTAGAAGAGCGATACCGGAAACTCGAAGAGGACACAGATTAGCGCCGGTACCATTTCACGCTGGATTAGCACGCCGGCTGCGGACCGGTCAGGTTTAAAGGAATCGCTGATTGGGGAAATGGGCCATAAACAGCTAACCTAAACTGCCGTGACTACCCCTTCTTTGAACCCTCAGCAGCAGTCTTCGCCTCGCACATATGAGGTGCGTACGTTCGGTTGTCAGATGAACGTCCATGACTCGGAACGACTGTCTGGCTTGCTGGAAGAAAACGGTTATGTAGCGGCTGCAGAAGGCGAGAATCCCGATCTGGTCGTTTTCAACACCTGTGCCGTTCGAGAGAATGCGGACAACCGACTCTATGGCACATTGGGACAGCTCAAACCGGTCAAGGATGCTCACCCAGGCATGCAGATTGCCGTCGGTGGCTGCTTGGCCCAGAAGGATAAGGACGTCGTTGTAAAGAAAGCCCCATGGGTGGACGTCGTCTTCGGTACGCATAACTTGGGTTCGTTGCCAGCATTGTTGGAACGCGCCGCTCATAATGACCGGGCTGAAGTCGAGATTAAGGACGCGCTGGAAGAATTTCCCTCGGTGCTGCCGGCCAAGCGTGAATCCACTTACGCAGGTTGGGTGAGTATCTCCGTAGGCTGCAACAACACGTGCACCTTCTGCATCGTCCCCAGTTTGCGGGGTAAGGAACGCGATCGTCGGCCAGGCGAGATTCTCGCTGAGGTCCAGGCACTCGTGGAGCAGGGCGTTACTGACGTCACCCTCCTCGGCCAGAATGTCAACGCCTATGGTGTTAACTTCGCCGACCCTGACATGGAACGCGACCGCTCGGCTTTTTCCAAGTTGCTGCGCGCCTGCGGCCAGATTGAGGGGCTGGAGCGGGTGCGCTTTACATCTCCGCACCCAGCTGAGTTCACCGATGATGTCATCGACGCCATGGCGGAGACACCGAACGTGGTTCATCAGTTGCACATGCCGCTACAGTCCGGTTCCGACCGAGTGCTGAAAGACATGCGCCGTTCCTACCGCACCAAGAAATTCCTGGGAATTCTGGAGAAGGTTAGGGAAAAAATGCCGGATGCGGCTATTACCACTGACATCATTGTCGGTTTCCCTGGCGAGACTGAAGAGGACTTCCAGCAAACTCTCGACGTGGTGGAAAAGGCTCGCTTTAGCTCGGCTTTCACCTTCCAATACTCGCCCCGCCCGGGAACTCCGGCGGCGACCATGACTGAGCAGGTTCCACCAGAGGTAGTGAAGGAACGCTATGGTCGGCTGCTAGCGCTTCAGGAGCGTATTTCCGAGGAAGAAAACGCCAAGCTAGTCGGCCGGGAAGTCGAGCTGCTGGTCAGCCAGTCCGATGGCCGTAAGAATGCGGAGACTCATCGCATGTCAGGTCGGAGTCGGGATGGTCGCCTGGTGCACTTCAGCCCGTCGGAAAGCGAACCTGGTGTCGTTGACCGAAAGATTCGCCCAGGTGACTACGTGACAGTGTGCGTGACCGACTCTGCACCCCACTTCCTGATTGCCGACTCCGGCGTGCTGACGCACCGTCGCACTAAAGCGGGGGATAATGTGGAGGTCGGTCAGATTCCGACGACCGCTCCGATTGGAGTTGGTCTGGGCTTGCCAAAGATTGGGCGCCCGGAGAAAACGAAGGTAAGTGAGGGATGCGGTTGTGAGTAGTGACAAGGCTTCGCCGGAAAGTGATATGGAATCCACTAGCGAGCAGTCCGTGGAATCCGCGCAGGCATTGCGGGTTCAGGAGCGCAAGGCCGCCGGCGAGCTGGATCTCGGCCGTGCGGTGATTCCGATGATGGTTGCCGTCATCGGCCTTATTACGAGCTTCTTCCTTCCACATTCGGGCGTCGTTTTGGGCTTTGATGTGCTGCTGGATACGGATGTTGCACATCAGTACTTCACGACGCGCCCGGAACGAATTTACTCCATTCTTGTGGTGGTAGGCGTACTGCTGGCTATTGCCACGCTGATTACGCGGACGACGATTCTCGCGTTTGTCACCTGGTTTTTTGCCTGCATTCAGATGGTCTACTCAGTCTTCGCTGGCTGGATGCGCCAGTCTCGTCCACAGGAACTGGCCGGCGAGGGTATTTCCTTTGGCCTGATGCTCGGCATTTTCTGCAGTTTTCTACTGGCCATTTCCGTGACTTTCATCGCTTTCCGACGCAGTAAGGAGCAGCTCGCAATCGCGACGAAACGTCGCAAGCACGCTGACACCGATCCGGTACTGCGAGCGCAGCAGGTTTACCTGCGTGCGGGCCTGACACCGAATACAACTACTGATGTAGAGGTCGTCGACGACCGCCGTGAACGCGCACGCCGACGCAATCGTGGCCAGCAGGGCAGTAGCGCGGACAATGTCTCTCAACGGGCTGGCGAACAGGACGAGCAGATCAGCGACGAGTAGTGAGATTCTTTAACTAGCGCAGTAAGAAAGGGGCTCTCTTCCACTGCACTGCTCCCCACTAGTCGGTAACTGATTTCTCAGTCCAACTTTCGGGGGCTAGTTCACGGAAGAGAGCCCCTTTCTTTTAATCATCCACGCGTTGCCAGAGCATAGCTGAGCCAAGCTTCTGTTAGAGCTCCTTGAGAGTCGCCGCGGCCTGCTCTGCCCACTGTCGCCACTGTTCGGCCTGCTCCCGAGCCTTGGCGGCCTGAGAAGCCTTGCCCTTCGCCTCGAGTTCGGCGGCCTTCTGCTCAAACTCCGCTGCGCGGTCGGCGAACTGCTGGACGCGAGCCTGTGCTTCGGGGTCGGTGCGGCGCCACTGCGAATCAGCCGCATCGGAGACGCGCTTTTCCAGTGCACCAATGCGGTTTTCATACTCACGCACACGACCACGCGGCACAAAGCCGATGGCCTCCCATTTCTCTTGCAACTGACGCAGTTCGTTGCGAGCGTGATCGAGGCCCTTGGACGGATCAATGCGGTCTTCATATTCAGCCAGCAGTGCGTCCTTGGCCGCAGCGTTTTCCTCGAACTCCTTGTCTCGAGCTTCGTTGACCGCGTTGCGAGCACCAAAGAACTCATCCTGAGCGGCCTTGAAATGCGCCCACAGCTTGTCATCGACCTCGCGTGGCGCTCGACCAGCGGCCTTCCACTCAGCCATCAGGTCGCGGAAGGCAGCAGCGGTGCCACCCCAATCAGTGGAGGTCTTCAGGGCCTCAGCTCGCTCAATGATGTCCTCCTTAACGCGGCGAGCAGCCGCACGGTTGCGGTCCAGTTCCGCAAAATGGGCACCGCGGCGGCGGTTGAAAGAATCACGCGCGCGGGAGTAACGGCGCCAGAGTTGATCATCAGTTTTGCGGTCGATGCCGCGAATCTGCTTCCACTCCGTGAGAATCTCGCGGATACGGTCGCCGGCGACTTTCCACTCGGTGGAGTTCTCTGCGAGCTCCTCGGCCTCTGCGGCGAGCTCTTCCTTACGTGCGATGGCGTTCTTACGGCGCTCTGCCTTGTCGTGAGCGACTTTTTCCTCTGCGACGTGGGAGGTGGCAATGACCTCTGCAAGGCGCTTATCCAGCGCATCGATATCGCCGAGGACTGCGGCGGTGGAAAGGCTCTCACGCAGTTCAACTGCGTTGTGGGAAATGGTCTTTGCCTCCTGCGGGTGGGAGACTACACGAGATTCCAGTAACTCGACCTCGGTGGCCAGATCCTCGTAGCGCTTGCCGTAGTGGGCATAACCCTCTTCTACGGTGCCGGCCTGCCAGGAACCAATATTGCGCTTTCCGGCGTTGGTGACCAACCAAACAGTGCCGTCTTCGTCAATGAGGCCAAACTTCTTTGGATCATTGTGGACGGCATGTGTCACAGCGGCCGACCCCGCAAGCGCTTGAGTGGTTCCAGGGGCCTTACGATGAGCCGGCATTGCGCCTGGTCGAGGTCCGGGACGTGGACCCGGGCGTGGACCTGGCTTAGGGGAATTGCTGGTACCGGTCATAGTGGGTAAACCTCTTCCAATCTTCATGCAGAACTGCCGCGCGACACGGCTGCCATCAAACACTTACGGTATGTGCTCGAGTATCCCAAAAATTTTGGCACAGCGCGCGTAACACCGCCGGAATAAGGCATCGACTAGCCCCTCACGGTAGCGTTGAGGACGTGAATTCGCGTTTGCCTCGGCTTGTTATCGTTCCGCGTGCGCTCCTCATCGTCGAGGAGCTGGGTGGTTTTGCAGCTATCGCCACGAAATTGCGCCGTCAAACCCGTGAAACTGTTGCGACGCTGTGGACAGATGACGAACCCGGGGAGCCCGGCGCGGTCGCCATTATCACTGGCAGAATGCAGGCGAAGTCCCCGCATCAGAACAGCACACCCGGCAGTTTCTCCCCGTATGGGGTTGATGTCACGGTGTCCGGCGGAACCGAATTACCTGAGCTGCTGGGGCGCTGGCTTATCGAAGACTACGCGCGACGGAATTCTGAAGGACACACTGGCCGCGTCATTCAGGCAACGTGCTTCGAGTCTATCGACGAGGCACTCGCTGCCGGTCACACGCGTCTGCTTGTGCTTGTCGACGGCGCATTCGGCCTTGCAGACGATTCCCCGGTCGGCGTAATTGAGGGTGCAGCGGAGGTTGATGCGCTGTGCAGTCTGATTGCTGGGCAGGACTGCTCCACCGTTAACGTGGAAAATATTGTGTTTCCAGCTCCCGGCGCGTACGCAGCCGAGTTATGGCAGCAGCTGAGTAAAGCTGCTGAAAGCTGGATGGGGTCTGGAATGACCGTCGTAAAGCGTTCTTACTATGACGGAGCGCCTTATGGCATCGGTTACCACGTGGCCAGCTGGCAGTGTGTTGCGGAGTAAGAGCTCGCGTTTTTAGTTTTTGTGCAGGAGTGTGAACTGGGTCGTGACGGCTTTCGAGAGTGAGAGCTTGCCGGTGCCGATTGCTGTGGTGGGGCCAACGGCATCGGGAAAGTCGGATTTGGGGCTGGTACTTGCGGAGCAGCTTGGCGGTGAGGTCGTCAATGTTGATTCGATGCAGCTGTATCGAGGAATGGATATCGGAACAGCAAAGCTGTCGGTAGATCAGCGGCGGGGGATTCCGCACCACCAACTCGATGTTCTGAACGTGACGCAGCCGGCGAGTGTGGCGACGTATCAGTGTGAGGCGGTCGCGGATGTTGAGGCCATTCGCGCGCGGGGGAAAGTCCCGATCCTTGTCGGCGGGTCGATGATGTATGTGCAGGCGTTGGTGGACGACTGGCAGTTCCCGCCTACGGACCCTGAGGTACGTGCGAAATGGGAGGCAGTGCAGGACGAGATCGGTCCGGCGGCGTTACATGATCGGCTGGCAGAGATTGATCCGGATGCGGCGGCGATTATTGAGACCAACGACCCGCGACGCACCGTCCGAGCTTTAGAGGTTATCGAGCTGACAGGCAAGCCGTTTGCAGCGTCGAAACCGTCAATTGATAATCCGCCGCGGTGGAACACCCGCATATTGGGATTGCGCACGCAGGCGGAATGGCTAAATCCGCGGATTGAACAGCGCACGCGGGGCATGTTTGCCGCTGGTCTGGTGGAGGAAACTGAGAGTTTGATGGCGCAAGGGTTGCGCGAAGGTGTGACCGCTAGTCGCGCGATCGGCTATGCACAGGTGCTGGACTACTTCGATGGGGTTTACGACCTGGATACGGCTTGTGAACGCACGATTACTGGTACGCGCAGGTATGTGCGGCGTCAGCGCTCTTGGTTCAACCGTGATCATCGAATCACGTGGCTAGACGCTGCCGGCGACGTGCCGGGACAGGCTTTTTCTGCGCTTGGGCTTTAGCCGGTTCGGCTGTCCCGCTAGCATCGAGGGCATGGTTTCATTTGCCAAAGGTCACGGTACGCAAAACGATTTTTTGATTTTTCCAGATGATTTGGTGTCGATCGAATTGACCGAATCATTGGTCGCAGCAGTGTGCGATCGACAACGTGGTCTTGGCGCTGACGGCGTCCTGCGGGTTGCCCGTGCGGGGAAACTCGTGGATGCCGGTGTTTTGACGGCATTGCCGGAGGGGGTTGAAGCCGACGATTGGTTTATGGACTACCGCAATAGTGACGGTTCTATTGCTGAGATGTGCGGTAATGGCGTGCGTGTCTTTGCACACTATATTGCCGCGATTCACAGCCCGGACAGTGTCGTCGACGGAACATTGCGGGTGGGCACTCGAGCAGGACTGCGCGCTGTCTCGATTGATGAGCTCAGCGGTCGGCATGCGGTTGTCGGGGTGGACATGGGGCAGCCGGAGGTCCTCGGCCTCGCTACTGCGTTCATCGGTTCGGGCAACAACGCGCAGAAATTCGCCGGGATTGGTGTCGACGTGGGAAATCCGCATTTGGCCTGTGTCATTCCTGGTCTGAATGCCGCCGCTCTGGCGGAGCTAGAATTGGAAGCGGCGGGTAGTGCTGCGAAGCCAGTGCGTGCCGACGAAGCCATGTTCCCGAACGGCCTCAACGTGGAAATTGTCACCCCGCTGGATGCCTCTGATTCGGTGTCCATGCGAGTAATTGAACGCGGAGTTGGTGAAACCCGCTCGTGTGGCACCGGCACGGTTGCGGCAGCTATTGCCGCGCTGGCCGATGCCGGCCGGACCGAGGGAGCTGTGACAGTCAAGGTGCCCGGTGGAGCGGTGACTGTGGATGTACGCAAGGCCAGCAATACTGATGGGGCCTTCTCAGCAACGTTAACTGGACCGAGCGTGATTCACACTCTCGGCGATATTGAACTGGAAGCCCTGTGACTGGTAGCTAGTGCAGCAGGAGAACTAGCAGGGTAGCGGAAGCAGTGGGGAGTTAGCGGACTAGTGTCCGCCGCAGCCACTATCGCCACAGCCGCAGCCACCATCGCCACAACCGCCGCCACAGCCCTGCGGCGGGATAATTTCACCCGTCAGCAAGAAGGTGCCGGAGACGACCATGCCCGGCTGGGGAGCTTCGTCGCCGCCGGGGACAAGTACGTCCATGGGAGTCGGCAGAGCAAGGTTGAGCACCCAGAACTTCTTTCCGGTTAGCTCATTGACATGCTTGCGGGAGTTATTGATAACACCAGCCAGTTTCACGGTTGCGCTAGGCGATGCCTTGCCGACCTGATCTCCGACAATCGCCTTAGCACCTTCGAAGTCCAATGATGTCGGGGTCGCCCCAGTGCGCTTTTCGTACTCCTCAGCGGATGCGTCGAGGGTGAAATCGGTTGCCAGAGCTGACAGCGCGACATGCTCAAAAGTCTGAGTTCCGGCATCAACAATCATTGGCCCCTGTGACAGCAGGCAGCTGGCTACCTCGATGACCTTGTCAAAGTCATCAGAGGAGGGATCATCCTCGACGATTTCCACGAGTGCCAAGACGTCGTCCACGCTGGATACATGGGCGGTGACGGTCGGGCTGCCCGCGAAGCCAGCGTAGGTAGAATATGGTTCAACACCAAGGATGTGCAAACGCGCACCAGAGGAATCTTCGAAACGGACCAGCTGGCCACCGCGGACCTCGCCGATGACCGACAGATTTTCACTGGCAATCGCGGCTTCCATCGCGTCTCGCCAGCTGGGGTAGTCCATGCCAATGCTTCGCAAGTCAGTAGTCATACTTTTCGATGATACTTCCCATATCTTCATCTGCGAACTAACGAATCGCACGTGAGCACATTGTGCTCTGGGGTACCTAAAACCATTCCTTCACACCGCGGCAACTATTCGGATGGGACTAACAATTCTGCCACGCTAAATAAGCAAATGTTAAGTGTGGCATAAATAACTTTCCTTAGGTGCGCCCGGTTTATTCCATTTAGGCATACCTAAGAGTAGGCTCGTCCCTGTAAACATCATTTGCTTAGCTTAATTCTTATCTATATAGGCGAGGTTTCTCATGCTCGGATTACGGTCGCGAAAACAGTCGGATGACATTCAGTCGCTTGCCGACGTCCCGGTGGGGGAAACCGTCACTCTGGGGGTGTCGCATGTGGATGAGCGCCTGTGTCGCAGGCTTTCGCAATTGGGGCTTCGTCCTGGAATGAGTGTCACGGTGGGACGGAGCACCAGCGGCGGTGGGCGAATCGTCCATGCAGGCGCAACGCGCTACGCCATCGACGCCAGTACGCTGCACAAGATGTCCGTCGTGGGTTAGGTCCCCTACAACTCTTTTTCTCACCTCCCTCCTGAAAGTTAACAATGACAACACCTACGGATTCCTCAACGCGAAAATTCGCATCCACGCCCAGCTGCCATGCATGCAGCGGCGGAGCACCAGCAAAGGATGGTGCACCTGTTGTCGCAGTCGTAGGCGCACCGAACTCCGGTAAGTCAACACTGTTCAATAGTTTGACTGGCGCGAAAGCGCAGATGGGCAATTGGCCTGGTACGACCGTGGAGGTCAGCCGTGGCGCGTGGAAGACCGATGCCGCTGAGTACGATGTCATCGACTTCCCGGGCGCCTACTCGTTGGATGCCATGAGCCCGGACGAAGAGCTCACTCGCGAGATGCTCATCGAGAAACCGGAAGAAGAACGCCCGGATCTCGTCGTCGTTGTTGTCGATGCCACGGCACTGGGGCGTGGCCTCTACATGGCCGCGGAATTGGCGGAGCAGCCTCAGCGCATCGTTCTGGCGCTGACCAAACTCGATGTGGCCAAGGCCAAGGGCATCGATGTGAATCCGAACGCATTGCAGTCAGCTATGGGGATGCCAGTGGTGGCGCTGGATCCCCGTCGTAAAGCGGGAATGGCACGATTGGCCGACGCGGTAGCAGCGGCTCTGGACGGATGCAGTTCGGTGTCGTCACCGATTCGCCAGGCCGATGGTGAATCGATTGAACGCCTGGACGACGCACGCTTTGCCGCGATTGATGCGGCGGTTGCGGCATCTACGGGCGGGGTAGAAGATCGCCAGACTTTCTCCGACCGTATTGATAACGTGGTTCTCCATCCGGTGCTCGGACCGATTGTGTTCCTGGCAGTTATGTGGACAGTCTTCCAGATCACGACGACGGTTGCAGCACCGTTGCAGGACGGTTTGGAAACCCTTATTACCGGTAATTTCGCAGATCTGGTTACCCGTGGATTGGAAGCAATGGGATGGGACCATCCGATTGTCACGGGGCTGCTTGTGAACGGCATCATCGGCGGTGTCGGCATGGTGCTGACCTTCGTTCCTCTGATGGCACTCATGTTCCTGTGCCTTGCGGTGCTCGAGGATTCAGGGTATATGGCGCGTGCAGCCGTGGTGGCCGATCGTGTCATGCGAGCAATTGGTCTTCCGGGGAAGGCATTTATTCCGCTCATCGTCGGCTTTGGTTGTAACGTGCCAGCGATTTCGGCGACACGTGTGCTGAGTAATCCGCGCCACCGCATATTGACGGCACTACTGGTTCCGTTTACCTCCTGCTCGGCGCGCCTAACCGTTTATGTCATGTTGGGTGCGGTGTTCTTCCCGGAACACGCGGGCACAGTTGTCTTCGCTATGTACGTGATCTCGATTCTGTTGATCGTTCTGACCGGCCTTGCACTGCGTAATACCTTGTGGCGCACCATGCCGTCGGAACCGCTGGTCATTGATCTGCCAACCTATCAGTTACCGACCGCACGACTGGCACTATCTGTGATGTGGATGCGCCTGAAGGGCTTCCTGCAGACCGCTAGTGGAATCATCGTCAGCACTGTCATCGTCGTTTGGCTACTGATGTCTATCCCGGTTGTCTCCGGGCACTCCTTTGCCGATGAAGATCTGGCACCGCAGGACTCCGCATACGGTGCAGTCAGCGCAACTATTGCTCCTGTGTTTAACCCGGCAGGTTTCGGCACATGGTCCCTGACAGGTCCGTTGGTGACGGGCTTTGTGGCCAAGGAAGCCGTCATTTCTACCTGGGCACAGACCTATGCAGTAGAGGACGTCACCGACTCGGATTCGACCGAACAGGCCTCCAGTCCACTCGCGGACAATATTCGACGTGATTTTGACAATGCATCCGATGGACACGGATTGGCAGCAGTCTGGGCATACATGATCTTCCTGCTGGCTTACACACCATGCGTGGCTACGCTCGCGGCACAACGTCGCGAGATCGGCTGGAAGTGGACGGGCTTCGGTTTGCTAGCGCAGCTGGTCGTAGCATGGGCACTGGCCGTGATTGTTTTTCAAGGGTTGAAACTGTTCCTGTAAAGCCTCGTAGATTCCTAGTAGCTTCGGCCAAGCTACTAAGTCACACTTGCGAACTAGAAATCAGGTCCAACAAGAATCCCGATACGGAAAGGAGCTATCGCCGTGGGACTCTTTAGAGCCAAGAAGAATACGACGGTCACTCGTCGGCCTTCAGAAGCTGTCCAAGATGCAATTGCGCAGGGTATTAGCTCCCGACGCAAAATCTGCGAAATCACCGGCCTGCAGCGAACAACGGTAGACCTCATCCTTGACCGAATGGAATACACCGGACAACTGCGAAGGGAATCCCTCGGCGGCATGTGCCCAGGCGGAGGCTGCTCCAACTGCGGAATGTCCGACAGTGGTACGTGTGCTGGCGGTAGTTCTAATAGTGGTCCGGTCGCACTGGTTCTGACTCGCAGGCCACCTTCTGCAGCCTAAGTCTTGAGCTTCGGCTCGGTATTCTCCGCGCACAATGCGGAGAATTTGGCTTGTCATGCGACAATAGCAGCTAGTATGACGAATTTTTCCAACAACTTTGATGAGGTCAGCGACGCAATGTCGCAGCAAGCCAGCACCTCGCACGAGATGGACGATTTTTTCATCGACGCTAATGATGCTGACAAAAACGCCGATAGTGCCTCCGGGGATGCGTTCGCGACGAACGTCGGCACGCAAAGGGAACCTACCGTCGGTGACTTGGATCTGGAGGCGCGATCCTCTCTGCGCCGGCTGACCAGGTCAGTAGCGCATACTGAGTCTGAAGAGGTGATGGTCGAGTACCGTCAGCTCCGACTGGAACGCGTTGTGCTGCTCGGTGTCTGGACATCCGGGACCCTACAGGAAGCCGAAGTGGCGATGGAGGAGCTCGCTGCGCTGGCGGAGACTGCAGGTTCGGAAGTTCTAGAGATGGTGCTGCAGCGCCGCGATAAGCCAGACCCTGGTACTTACGTGGGATCCGGCAAGCTTAACGAGCTTCGCGATATTGTCGCCTCTACCGGCGCAGATACAGTTATTTGCGACGGTGAGCTGTCTCCTGGCCAATTGGTGGCGCTGGAGGACCGGCTTGACGCCAAGGTTATTGACCGCACCATGCTGATTCTGGACATCTTCGCTCAGCACGCGAAGTCCAAGGAGGGCAAGGCGCAGGTTTCGCTGGCACAGATGCAGTACCTCTACACGCGTCTGCGCGGTTGGGGTGGCAACCTGTCGCGTCAGGCTGGTGGTCGCGCGGGCTCCAACGGCGGCGTGGGTCTGCGTGGTCCAGGTGAAACTAAGATCGAAACCGATCGTCAGCGACTACGCCAAGATATGGCGCGGATTCGCAAGGAATTGGCTGGTATGAAAACTGCGCGTGAGATTAAGCGCGCACGTCGTAAGGCTGGTCACCTGCCGCGCGTGGCAATTGTCGGCTACACCAACGCGGGGAAGTCTTCGTTGCTCAACGCACTGACAGGCGCTGGTGTGCTGGTGGAGGACGCGCTGTTTGCAACGCTAGATCCGACGACTCGTCGCACCAAGCTTCGCGACGGTCGCACGGTGATTATGACCGATACGGTCGGATTTGTGCGTCACTTGCCGACGCAGCTCATTGAAGCTTTTCGCTCGACCTTGGAAGAGGTACTCGAAGCCGACGTCATCATGCACGTCGTAGACTCCTCTGACCCATTCCCGCTGGAGCAGATTAAGGCTGTCAACAAAGTCATCAACGAAATCGCGGAGGAAGAAAACGCCGAGATTCCGCCCGAACTGTTGGTAGTCAACAAGGTTGACAAGGCCGATGGCATCACTCTGGCCCAGCTACGCCACCAGCTCGATGATGCGGTCTTTGTCTCTGCGCGAACGGGTGAGGGGATTGGTGAACTGGAGACCCGACTCGAGCTTGCTCTCAATGAGCTGGAGTCTCACGTTCACATGTTGATCCCCTATGACAAGGGCAATATTGTCTCCATGCTCCACGAAGATGCGACCGTGCTGTCGGAAACATGGACGGAGCAAGGCACCCAGATGGACGTGCGTTTGCCCACTAGCCTCGCGGATGAACTGTCGGCATACCACATCGAACCGTAGCGGGAACTGCGGTGGGCATCCACTAGCATTACAACCATGAATTCTACTTCTGACGCGGAGACCCAACAGGGAACCTCCGCAAATCCGCCTGCTGAAAATGCCGAACGTGGCCGTCTTTTCGGTTGGGATATTCACGGTGACGGTCGAAAGATTGCACCGGGAGCCGTGGTGGCTCCCAACGAACGCCTCGATTGGCCTCGCACGATTGGCATTGGCGCACAGCACGTCATTGCCATGTTCGGTGCAACTCTTCTGGTGCCGCTGTTGACCGGCTTTCCAGTCAACACCACACTGCTGTTCTCGGGTATCGGCACGATTGTCTTCCTGCTGATAACCCGAAATCGCTTGCCCTCTTACCTGGGCTCGTCGTTTGCCTTCATCGCGCCACTGACCGCGACACAGGCGCAGGGCATTAGTGTTCAGCTCGGTGTCGTGCTCTGCGCCGGCATCGCGCTCATGCTCGTTGGCTTCGTAGTAAAGTTCGCCGGCAAGCGTGTCCTCGATGCAGTGATGCCACCTGCAGTAACAGGAAGCATCGTCGCTCTCATCGGACTTAACCTGGCGCCTGCTGCCACGGAGAACTTCGCCACTCAGCCGTTGGTCGCATTTGTCACGATGGTATCCATTGTCTTTGCAACCGTCGCTGGCCGCGGTATGGTCAGCCGTCTGGGTGTTCTCATCGGCGTACTAATCGGCTGGGTCTTCGCCGCTGCCACCGGAAATCTCTCGCCCGAGGCTACAGAAACCGTCGGCAATGCCGCCTGGATTGGTCTGCCCGCATTCCACGCGCCGGAGTTCCACTTCAATGCGATGCTGATTGGTCTGCCCGTCATCGTAGTGCTCATCGCCGAGAATGTCGGTCACGTCAAGGCTGTTGCTGCCATGACCGGCCGAAACCTCGATGACATCGCTGGCGATGCTCTTATTGCAGACGGTCTAGCCACCACCATCGCCGGTTCAGCTGGTGGTTCTGGTACCACTACCTACGCTGAGAATATCGGGGTTATGGCCGCTACCCGTGTCTATTCGACTGCCGCTTACTGGGTGGCAGCTTTCACGGCCATTGCACTGGCTTTCATTCCAAAGTTCGGCGCACTCATTTTGACCATTCCTACCGGCGTGCTCGGTGGGGCAACGATGGTGCTCTACGGCCTGATTGGTCTGCTCGGTGTGCGCATCTGGATGGACGAAAAGGTCGACTTCAACAACCCGGTCAATCTCACCGCTGCCGCCACCGCGCTGATTGCGGGTATCGGCAACCTCACCCTCGACATCGGTTCGCTGACGCTGGAGGGCATTGCTTGGGGTTCGGTCGGCATTATTATCGGCTATCCAATTTTAAACTGGCTCTATAACCGCATCGGCGAGAACCGCTCGTAGGCCACCCGTCCAGAGCAGGATCTTGTACGAATGCTTTACGACGGAACCCCGTGACCGTTGCCACGATGTTCCGTCGTTAAGCATATTGCTTTTAATCGCTCAAATCTTGGGCGATCAGCTGTGCAATCTGCTCCACCGCAACCGCGTTTGTACTGGTGATTGTGACTTCATCGCCATATCCTGCGCCGAGTGCCATCAGCATCAACGTTGAGGAAGCATCAGCCGGTTCGTTGTCGGGTTCGGGTGAATCAATGAGTTCGATCAGTATTTCTTCCTGAAATCGGGAGGCACGCTCAGCGATTACCGACGCGGGGCGGGCGTGAATACCCACCTTGGAGCCGACGTGGACGTGTTGCGTAGCCATGGGGCGGCACCTTGCCTTTCTGCTTCTCGATTTCCTCGACACCTGTTCAGAGCTTAATCGCTTGGCAGGTTGGGATGGGGCATGTTTGGTGAAGTTTGCAGGAATGCTTCTGCGGACGCAGCTGGGTTTAGCGAAAGAATTTAGGCGTCCGCTGAAATGTCTGCTTCTAGGTTTTGATTATCGGTACTGACTTGCCGCGGACACAGGCTTTTAGCTGCCACAACGAGAATTGCTGCCACTATGCTGCCCAAGACGATTGCAGCAAGCCATGCGACAGGATTGTCGATTGCAAACAGCACGAAAATACCTCCGTGTGGAACGCGTGTGGCGGCTCCTAAAACCATTGAAGTGCCACCGGTGACGGCACCGCCAATCACAATCGACGGAATCACTCGCAGCGGATCTGCGGCGGCGAAGGGAATCACTCCCTCTGAAATGAAGGCCGCACCGAGCACCCAGCCCGCTTTGCCGTTTTGACGCTCAGCTGAACTGAACAGCTTTGGTCGGAGTACAACTGCCAGCGATGTCGCCAACGGAGGTACCATGCCCGCCGCCATCACAGCGGCCATAATCTTCCATGATGCTGGATCTTCCGAGGCGATGTTTGCGACGGCAAAAAGATAAGCAGCCTTGTTGATCATTCCGCCCATATCTACGCACATCATTGCGCCGAGAAGACCACCGAACAGGAACGCCGCTGTCGTATCCAGTGATTGCAGCCACTGCTGCAGGGCCGTCATCAGCCATGCCAGCGGCATCCCGAGAAGCAGGTACATGGTGAGCCCAACGGCCATAGCCCCGAGCATAGGAATCACGACAACCGGCATCAGCGGTCGCAGCCAGTCCGGGACCTTCATCCTCAACAGTAGGGCTACAACTAGTCCCGCCAGAATGCCTGTCACCAGGCCCCCAAGGAAGCCGGCGCCAACCGTGACCGCGATGGCACCGCCAATGAAGCCGGGTGCAATACCGGCTCTGCCAGCCATGCCAAAGGCGATATAAGCACTCATTACAGCCACAATGACCTGCATGCCGTGGTTACCGATTGCAAAAAGCGTCGAGCCGAGATACAGCCACAGCCCACTACGGTCAACTAGCACGGTGCCGAGATTTTCTGTCGGCACAGTAATCGGAGCATCGAGTCCGATAACCTCCGGCAGCCGCAAATCCCTAGTCACGGCGTCAGCTACTAGACCAACCTGATGACCGCCGACGAGGAATCCCAGCGCAATCAACAACCCCGAAGCGGCTACGAACGGCACCATATAGCTGACACCGGTCATAATGGCGTCACGAACCCAGTGTCCGAAGGCTTTATCGCCGCTTAACGACGATTTACGCGCCCCCACCTTCGTAGTTGCTCGTACCCTCTCAGATGTAGGGCCTGCACCTGCATTACCGGTTTGCGAAGCGGCCTCTTTGTCGTGGTCATTCTTAGGTTGCGGCGCCTTTCGGTCGTAGGCGCGAACACGTGATTGTTCTGCTACCGCCTTCGCTTGTTCAATAACCGCAGTGGGCTCATTGACTGCCTTACGAATTGGCACTTTGACCTGTGGTTTATCGCTGAAGCGCTTAAGCCCCGTAACTCCAATATCGGCTGCGATTACTAGCACGTCGGCCCGGTCAATTGCTTCTGCGGGGGCTTCCTGGGTTCCTGCCGAGCCCTGAGTCTCTACAGTTAGCGTGACATCAGCCATGCTTTCTGCCGCGCCAGTAAGCGCTTCGGCTGCCAAATAAGTGTGAGCGATGCCCGTGGGGCAGGCCGTAATGGCGACAATATTGGTCTTCGCCGGAGGTTTTTTCGCTTTCCGACGAGGCGCCTTGGTGATGTGCTCGCTAATAATCCGGGCGGCCTCTTCATCGCTTTCAGCACCGCGAAGAGCTGCTCGAAACCCCTTATCGCGAAGTGCTTTTGCGAGTGCAGCCAGAATATCGACGTGGACATCGCTGTTGCTGGCTGGGACACCAATGAAAAAAAGCAGGTCCGCCGGCCCATCTGGTGTGGTGAATTCCGTAGCGCTTGTTAAGCGGACAAACATCAGGGTCGGCGTCGACCAGTCCTCATGGCGGCAGTGGGGGATGGCTATTCCGCCCGGCAGACCTGTCGGGGCCTTCTCTTCGCGTTTGAGGGCTGCCGCGACGATGCCGTTGCTGTCGGTGGCGCGGCCGGTCTCTACGGCTTTAGCGATGAGGTAGTTAAGGATCTTCTCCTTTTGTGGACCGACATCTAGGTCAAGGTACACTGTCGACTCATCGGCCAGGTCTGATGCAATAGCGGAAGAATCTGCCGAAGAAGACATGGTTTTCTAATGTTCCTTATCTAGGCATCGAAAAGCTAAGCGTCGAGCTGCCATAACCGGCCAGCCTCGGGGCGAACCTGTTCTGGATAGGGGATGGTCGTACCGGGAAGACTGGTTGCCGCCGCCCCATAAGCCACGGCGGTGGTTAGTGAATCTTGGTGACTATCACCGCGTTCGCGGGACATAACGTAGCCGGCCAAAGCACAGTCTCCAGCACCGACCGTGGACTGAGCGACTATCGAGGGTGAGGTAGCAGCGAAACAACCGCCTGACTTCACTGAAAGTACCGCCCCTGCCTCGCCGAGAGTGGCAAGGACTTCGGAAACACCAAGTTCGTTCAGTGCACGAGCAGCTTGCGCTACGGGAAGATAGTTCCCTTCGGCTGCAGCGGCCTCAAGTTCTTCGCCGTCCTGATCAATGATTTGGCCAAGTTCGTAGGCGTTTGGCTTCATCAAAAAAGGCCGCACCTTCGGAAATGCGCGAACGACCTCAGTCAGTGGGCCGTCGCTAGTGTCCATAGCAACACGAATATTCGGGTTGACCGAATACACCGCTTCGGTGCATTGAACGTAAAAATCCCGGGGGACGCCAGGGGGCAGTGAACCTGCGAAAACTACCCACGTGGCGCGTTTAGCATGGTGGATAAGCTTCTCCAGGACACGTCTACGGTGCGCTTTTGTCAATGTCATGCCAGGGGAATTGAGCTTGGTGGTCGTCCCATCTGGCTCTGCGAGTGTGAGATTAACGCGGGCTTCGTTAGTCGTGTTGATGGCTTCGTGGGGGATGCCAGAGACTTCCAACAGACGTGTGAATTTTCCGGAGTCTGATGCCGGGTAGAGCGCGAGCGTCTTTTCTCCCGCGTAGTGCAACGCCTTGGACACATTAATTCCCTTGCCGCCAGCCATGTCCTCAGCCATTGGTAGGCGGAACACTCCACCTCGCTTGAGCTCCGTATCGAGGCGAGCAAGTCGATCGATTGACGGATTTACAGTCAAGGTCAGGATCATGAAGCAACCACGACCTCGACACCTTGCTCCCTGAGATCGTTCACGAATTGCTCCGGGGCAGAGGAATCTGTAATCACGACGTCGATATCTTCCAATGCCGCAAAACTGACAAGGAAGTCACGGCCGAGTTTCGTCGAGTCCGCCATAACGATGACCTTGCGCGCATTCGTGATCATCGCGCGCTTTACCGCTGCTTCCTGCGGATCAGCAGTAGAAAGACCGTGGTCAATTGTCAAGGCATTAGAACCAATGAAAGCGACATCGGCACGCATAACCGCAAGAGTACGGAGTGCGGTATCGCCAGCAACCGCCTGAGTAATGACGCGGACTTGGCCGCCAAGGAGTTGAAGCTCAATGCGGTTCGATCCTGCGAGTGTGATGGCGTTGGGAAGAGAGTTTGTGACAACCGACCAACGGCGGTTATCAGGGGAGTGGACCATCAGCTCTGCAAGAGCCTCGGTGGTAGTTCCGGCATCGAGAAAAATTCCACCACCAGAGTCAGGTAGAAAATCGGCAGCACAGCGGGCAATAGAGAGCTTCGCGTCTTTCTGCGCGTTCTTTCGAGCGGCAACTGAAAACTCAACAGTCTGAAAAGAACGAGTAGCTACAGCGCCACCGTGTACACGGTGAACTGCGCCCTCTGCATCCAACTGAGCTAGGTCACGGCGAATCGTCTCTGCTGTGACATCGAAAGCTTCCGCAAGATCAGCGACCGTCACGCGCCCTTCGACTGCTGTCAAAGACGCAATCTTCCGGCGGCGTTCCTCTGCGTACATTCCCCGCTCCTTAGCTGTTAAGAATTCTCAGCTTTACTACCTGTTTCCAGTATGCCCGTTTGTGTCTGTTTCGGGCAACGAAAATGTGGGAAATTAGAGACTGCGTAGGACGCTGACAATCTTGCCGAGGATCTTGGCGTGCTCTGCGGGGAGCGGGTCAAATGCGCGATTATGGGGCATTAGCCACTTGCCAGCAGCGTCTTCGTGCCATTCCTTGACTGTTGCTTCATCTTCAAACAGGGCTGCAACAAAGTCGCCCTGTTCGACCACGTCTTGGGAACGGACTACCACCCAGTCTCCGTCGAGAATGCCTGCGTCAACCATGGAATCACCCACGACCTTGAGTAGGTACAGCTGACCAGAGCCCGTAATCTCCATCGGAAGTGCCATATGACTTTCCACATGCTGTTCCGCCAAAATGGGGTTGCCAGCCGCAATCTGTCCAACGATAGGAACGAAGATTGGCTCTGGCATGTCCTCTGGTATCTCGGGAGTTTGGGTGCTGCCAGTGGCCTTTGGCCCAGGCTTTACCGGAGTGAAAGTGCCAGCTGAGGATTTCGAATCCCTTACGTTTACCGCACGGGGTTTGTGTGGGTCGCGGCGGAGAAAGCCCTTCTTTTCCAACTCCTTGAGTTGGTATGCCACCGACGAGGTGGAATTCAAGCCCACGGCATCTCCAATTTCTCGAATGCTCGGTGGGTATCCGCGAAGTACGACGGCATCCGAAATGACATCAAGAATGCGACGCTGCCGATCGGTGAGTGTTTTAGGGTTCGCTTTCTTCTTTTGAGCCATGGAACATCCCTTCTCAAACTCTTTCGAATGAATGATAGCTCAAAACTGTTCGAATCGTCGAGCATCGAACACCGCACGTCCTTGGATTCTTTGGAAAAAGTCTGCGTAATCCGTGCTCGGAGGCCGTGGCGGTTCCGAAAATCGAAAATAAAACCGGATAGCAGTAGACAACGTTCGAACATGGTGTTATAAATCGAACATGACAAGTTACTCGAACAGTCGTTTGATGAAAAGGTCTAGACGGATTCTCTGCATCCGCCCTTGGACATAGTCTCCAGAGCGTCGGGAAACGGTCGTACAACTCTTATTCTCTCCAGGCCGGCAACGGTGGGAGAGTCAACGTTGGAAAGGGAGAAAACATGATGTCTACGGTTTCAACCGCACTAGGTGTTAGCAGCGCATCTGATATTGACTTTTCTCAAGTTTCCGAGCCCTCTGCTCGGACGACACGGAAAGCCCCGTTGGTGTGGGGTGAACGTAGTGCGTCTTGCACGCAGCACATCGTTCGGCCCGGTCAGCGTGCACGTATTGCACAGCGCAATCGCGATGGGGCTTCATCGGCGCGAATGCGGAGGGACAGGTCGCGGCCTAGTCATGTCTCGGTCAACTACGGGCGCCCGTCTCTACCTGTTAGCAGGGCGCAGCAGTCCAATCGTAGTGATGTATCCTCAGGCACTAACCTGACTCGTTTGATGGCGGTATGGGCTCTAGGGCTTGGTGTTTTCTTCGGAGTTTTCGGCAGCGTGGTCTTTGAACAAGGGGAAAGTGAGACAGTCGAAAGCACCTTTACGTCTACGTACGCTTCCTACTCCGCGCAATAATCATTCCGGTTTCCGGCGTTGGGGTTGGACGTAGACTGGAGGCTGTGTATTGCCAGTTTTGTCACCATGATCAGACACGAGTCTTGGACTCACGGTTAATAGATAACGGTATGGGGATTCGTCGCCGGAGAGAATGCCTGAATTGCGGTAAACGTTTTTCTACGATTGAACGCTCGCAGCTGATGGTTGTTAAACGGGATGGAATCCCTGAGGAGTTCAACCGTGAAAAGGTTATCCAGGGTGTTCGACGTGCGTGCCAGGGGCGTGAAGTATCAGAGTCTCAGCTGAAGAAGCTTGCACAAAAAGTGGAGGAGAGCCTCCGCGAGAAAGGCACGCCTCGGGTGGACTCAAATGATATCGGTCTCGCCATCCTTGAACCATTGAAAGAATTGGATGAGGTGGGTTACCTCCGGTTCGCTTCCGTCTACAAGTCATTTTCTTCGGCGGATGACTTCATCCAGGAAATCTCCAGCATGCGCAAAGGAAAGAAACCACAGGCGCATGGCAAGGAAGCGGAGATGCCTTAGCGCAGCTTATCCACACGTTTTTTTATTCGGGTCAGGGAAACACTGTGGGCTGTTCCCAAACGCTGGGCAAAGAGGCTGACGCGTAGCTCTTCGATAAGCCACTGAATATCCCGAACTTCCGCAGAATGCGCTCGCCCCTTGGGCAGCCGCTCGAGTTTCGCAGCTAAATATTCACGAGCCTCAGTAACCTCATCTTCACGGTCCGCATCACGGCCGGGATCGCGGTTCATTTCCTCAAGGCGAATCTCCATCGCTTGTAGATAGCGTGGCAAATGACGCAGGTGCTGCCATCCGTGCTTGGCCACCGCTCCCTTGGGGAACATGAACTCCAGCTGGCGACGCATATCGTCAATAGCATCGCCTTCCCACTTATCCAGCTGATTAGTCACCGAGACATAGGCCGGCATGGCCTGTGCAATGCCGACAACCAACTGGCGTACCTCCGAGGCGACACCGGAGCGAACCTGTTCAAGTAGCTTGTTGAATTCTTCGGGGGATCGTACCGGGCCACCAGCAGCTATCATGCAATCGCGGATTACTGCGACGCGGCAGTCTTCGACGAGTCCATCTGCGCCGCCATGCGGCCACGCATCCACACCAACGCGTTGCTGAAGTGGAAGTCCCTTAGTCATTTGTGCAGCGTTGACGGGGCATTCGCGCAACAACATAGTCAGGTTGGTAGTTGCCAATGTGGCCTCGGCCTGGGCCTTAGTTGGTTTGACTTCGACGGCCACGCCATCCTTAGTGGTCACAAGCGTCGGATACATGGTGACCGATTGACCGTCGACAGTACTTTTGACTGTCTCTGCCACAGTGCCGAGATTGTCCGAAGTCCATTTTTTCACGGCTTCGTGGGCTGCAGACTTTGCACGCTTCGAAACGGCAGTCGAGACAGTTGCCGCGTGCTTAGCGCGCAAGGGGGCGAGATCACGGCTCTGATCGACAATATTGCCGTGTCGGTCGATAACCGCATAGTTAAAGCGCAGGTGCGCTGGCAGCTTGGACGGGTCAAAATCGGCTCCATTGATGCCGGAGCCTCCGAGCCGTCGTAAAGCATCGGCGAAAACATCAACGAAGCGCCCTGAATACGGCGTCATTGTCTCCAGCGCGCGGCGTGCGAAATCCGGCGCGGGGACAACTGACTTACGCAGAGCCTTCGGGAGAGTGCGAATATAGGCTTCTGCGAGCTCGGCGCGCAGACCGGGAACCTGCCAGTCGAAGCCATCTTCACGCAGACCCGCCAGGAGAGGAACCGGGACGCGAAGGGTTACGCCGTCATCAGGAGCTCCCGGTTCGAACTTATAGGACAGCGAGAAATCGACGGAGCCCTGCTGCCACATTTCGGGGAAGGCATTGTCATCGATATCGCCGGCATCCGGATTGAGCAGCTTGTTCGGATCGAAATCGAGGAGATTCGGCTGCTTGGGTTTGGTCTTTTTCCACCAGCGGTCAAAATTGGCTGCAGTGGTAATGGAAGCAGGCAACTTGGAGTCGTAGAACGCGTAAAGAACATCGTCGTCGACGACAATCCCGCGGGACCGCTGCTTTTCCTCGATCTTCGCAGCTTCGGCCAGCTTGTCTTGGTTGTTCTTGAAGAACTCATGATGAGTGTTCCACTCGCCGTCGACAAGTGCGCAGCGGATGAACATAGAGCGTGCGGCATCCGCATCAACACGGTGATAAGGCACCAGTCGGTCAACGACTACGGGCACGCCGTAGAGCGTCGACTTCTGGTAAGCCATAGCCGCACCGCGTTTAGCCGACCAGTGCGGTTCCGAGTACTGATGTTTCAGCAGGTGAGGAGCCACCTTTTCGACCCATTGAGGCTGAATGGTGCCAACGTTTCGAGCGAAAGTTCGAGAAGTCTCGACGATCTCCGCAGCCATCACCCAGCGGGGTGGCTTCTTCGCCAGCGCGGACGAGGGGTGAATGAGGAACTTCGTGTTTCGGGTGCCAGTAAATTCCTTGCCCTCGCCCTCGCGCGTACCAATCATCGATAACAGACCCGGTAACAGCGACTTTGCCACCTCGTCGGGATCGTCGACACCGCTGGTTAAGCTGCGGGCCGAAAGACTCCAGCCCAGCTCAGCCGTTGCCTGGTGGAGCTGACGCACCAAGTCCTGCCACTCGCGAACGCGCAGATAGTGGAGGTACTCGCGTTTGCACATCTTGCGGAACTGGTTACCGCTAAGCTCGCGGCGCTTTTCCTCCAGGTATTCCCAGAGCTTCAGCAGGGAGTTGAAGTCGCTGGTGGTGTCCTTAAAACGGGCATGTAGCTGATCTGCCTGAGCTTGGAACTCCAGCGGACGTTCGCGAACATCCTGCAAAGACAACGCGGCGACAATGACGGTCACAGCCCCAAGAGTGGTGTTTTCGTACCCTTCGACCAGCATGCGGGCAAGGCGCGGGTCGACAGGTATACGGGCAATCTGTCGGCCGATGTCCGTCAGCTCGGGGGCGTCGGCACTGGCGCCGGAGTCAGATTCACGGCCTCTCCCAGACGCCGACGTGGTGGTAATAGCCTGAAGCTCTGTGAGCAGGTTAATGCCATCGCGCACTGCCTTGTGCTCTGGTGGCTGGACAAAGGGGAAGGCCTCAATCGCGCCAAGCCGCAACGAAATCATTTGCAGTACAACCGAAGCGAGATTGGTGCGCAGAATCTCCGGATCCGTAAACTCGGGGCGAGAGAGAAATTCCTCCTCGCTGTAGAGACGAATCGCCACGCCATCAGCTACACGACCACAGCGTCCAGAGCGCTGATTCGCGGATGCCTGGCTGATGTCCTCGACTGGCAGGCGCTGCACCTTCGTGCGGGTGGAGTACCGGGAAATGCGTGCGGTACCAGTATCGACGACGTACTCAATACCCGGCACCGTCAGCGACGTCTCCGCGATATTGGTCGCCAGCACAATGCGGCGCCCGGAGTGCGGGGTGAAGATTCGGTGCTGCTCTGCATTAGATAGCCGACCGAACAGTGGAACGGCTTCTACACCCTTCCAGCGCCTGCCCTCGATGGCTTCGGCTGCTTCTCGGATCTCGCGCTCACCCGAAAAGAACACCAGGATATCGCCGTCGCCAAGCCGCATGAGCTCCTCGCACGCAGCGATAACACCATCGATCTGCTCGATGGCGACTTCCTTTTCTTGCCCATTTTTCGCAACAACAGTCCGCACCAGAGGGCGATAGCGGATTTCCACCGGGTAGGTGCGCCCTGACACCTCGATGATGGGCGCAGTGTGCTCGTCGTCAGGCGCGAAATGACGGGCGAACCGTTCCGGATCAATCGTCGCCGAAGTGATAATGATCTTCAGATCTGGGCGCTGCGGCAGAATATGCTTTAAATATCCCAGCAGGAAGTCGATGTTGAGGCTGCGTTCGTGCGCCTCATCGATGATGATGGTGTCGTACTCACGCAACAGTCGGTCGCGGCCAATTTCGGCCAGCAGGATACCGTCGGTCATCAGTTTAATGCAGGTATCCTTGCCCACGCGGTCATCAAAACGCACCGCATAACCGACGTGCTGTCCAATCTTCTCGCCCAGCTCATGGGCAATTCGCTCCGCCACCGAACGCGCCGCAATACGACGTGGCTGCGTATGGCCAATCTTGCCCCGCACCCCGCGTCCCAGTTCTAGGCATATCTTCGGGATTTGGGTAGTTTTACCAGAGCCAGTCTCACCAGCAATAATGACGACCTGATTGTTCTCAATCGCCTCTGCAATATCGTCGCGGCGGGCGGACACCGGCAACTGCGCCGGGTAGGTGATGCGAGGAATCGCATTACGACGATCTTCTAACCGCTCCAGCGCAAAGTCGAGGTCTGCAGAGATTGCAGACAGCGCCTTCGGCGCGGATGCTCGCTTTAGCCGACGTCGGAAGGACTGGGCCTCCCGAATAGGTAATTGATCAGCGAGCTGGTAGAGCTCCTTTTTACGCGTGTCCTTAGCAGGCTTGTCAGAGCGCTGCGGCCTGGCGGAATTGCGATGGCGGGAGTGGTGGTTTCCCGACTGGACACGTGGAGCTGGTTTATCAGAACGGCTAGGAGTAGTCATGGTTGCCTACTAGATTAGCCGTGTCTTGGTAGACAACCCACATCTGTGCTGATTGGAGACGCTCAAGATGGTCCGATGGCAGCAGGAAGCGTCCTACTTTGCGGCTGCTAGCTCTTCGGCAACTTCCTTGCAGTCCTCGCGCCCACAGTGCTGTGTCTCGGTATCCTCCCAGCAGTCATCGCAGATAAGCACCTGTCGACGGCAGGTGTCTTCGTTGATGCAGTTTTGGAAGGTGTTTGTGGGCTTGCCGCAGTGGACGCAGTGTCCGAGCTGTACGTAGTCCTCATCTTCGATGCCATCGCCAAACTCCATATGCATGCGCTTGTCGAAGACATAGAGAGAGCCTTCCCACAGCCCCTTATTGCCAAACTTTTCGCCGTAGCGGACAATACCGCCGTCGATTTGGTAGACCTCTTCGAACCCGCGGTTCTTCATAAGCGCGGAGAGGATCTCGCAGCGGATGCCGCCGGTGCAGTAGGAAATAATCGGCTTGTCCTTCATCCAGTCGTACTTGCCGGATTCCAGTTCGTCGATGAAGTCGTGCGTGGTCTTTACGTCCGGGACGACGGCGTTTTTAAACTTGCCAATCTCGGCTTCCATTGCGTTGCGGCCATCGAAGAAGATGACATCGTCGCCGCGTTCTTCGACCAGTTTATTGACCTCTTCTGGCTTCAAATGTGTGCCGCCGCCAATGACACCTTCGGTATCGACTTTAAGCTCGCCCGGAGCACCGAAAGCGACGATTTCGTCGCGAACCTTGACGGAGAGTTTCGGAAAGTCATCAGCGCCGCCTTCGCTCCACTTGAACTGCATGGAGTGAAAAGCGGGGTACTGCTTGGTTTTCTTGATGTACTTCTTACAGGCATCGAGATCACCTCCGACGGTGCCGTTGATGCCGTGCTCGGACACCAGAATGCGACCTTTAAGCCCTAACGATTCGCAAAGATCGCGCTGCCACAGCATAATGGCACGCGGATCGGACAGCGGGGCGAACTGGTAGTACAGAAGAATCTTGCTGATGCTCACGGGGACTATTCTAGTCTGCTCTCCCAGTTATCCTATTTTCGACGTGAGCTGGTGGTCTGGTTTAGTGCTTCTGATAGAGTGCCTTTTTCTGGTACTTGGGCTCGGAAGTAACTAGGACACCGAGGTTGCGGAAAATTGTTTCGTCCACGCTGCCGAGAATAGTGGTGGTGTGGACATCGCAGTTTCGAAGGTTCTTCAGCTCGGCGAGGGCTGCGCGGGCGTCGTCGCTGGTGGCCGCCGACACGGAAAGGGCGATAAGGACCTCGTCGGTATGCAAGCGGGGGTTGCGGCTGCCCAGGTGATGCGTCTTAAGCGTTTGAATTGGCTCGATAGCAGCAGGGGAGAGCAAGTGTAAGTCCGGGTCGATATTGGCGAGCTTCTTGAGAGCGTTGAGCAGCATTGCTGCTGAGCATCCGAGCAGCTCAGAGGTCTTGCCCGTGATGATTGTGCCATCGTGCAATTCGATTGCACTGCCCGGCGCCCCGGTAGATTTCTCAACTTCAAGTGCTGGTGCGACGACTCGGCGGGCAGCTGTCGACACGTTGGCCTTGCTCATAATCATGGCAATGCGCTGCGAAACTTCGTCGTCTGCGCTGTTCTTGTGTTCGTCGACAAGAGCCTTGTAGTAACGGCGAACGATTTCTTGGTTGGATGCCTCTCGGCACACTTCGTCATCGTCGATACAGTAACCGGCCATATTGACGCCCATGTCGGTCGGTGACTTGTACGGCGACTCGCCCGCGAGCTTCTCCAGCAGGGTGCGCAGCAGTGGGAAGACCTCGACATCGCGGTTATAGCTGGTGACCTTGGTGTCATAGGCGGCCAAATGAAAAGGGTCGATGAGATTGATGTCATCGAGATCAGCCGTTGCCGCCTCGTAGGCCAGATTTACCGGGTGTTCGAGCGCCAGGTTCCAGATAGGGAAGGTCTCAAACTTTGCGTAACCGGAACGAATCCCGTGTTTGTGGTCGTGGTAAATCTGCGATAGACAGGTCGCCAGCTTTCCGGAGCCCGGGCCCGGCGCTGTGACAACGACCAAGTCCCGCGTCGTTTGCGCCCATTCATTCAGTCCGAAGCCGGCTTCACTGACAATTTTCTCGGTGTTTGTTGGGTAGCCCTCGATATTGCGATGGCGGATTACGCTCAATCCGAGTCGCTGCAGGCGCTCAATGAAGTTCTTTGCCAGGGTGTTGTCGTCGGAAAGCTGTGTGACGACGACGCTGCCGACAACAAACCCGCGTTCACGAAAAACATCGACGAGACGCAGCACATCGTCTTCGTAAGTGATGTCGAGGTCAGCGCGGACCTTGTGGCGCTCCAAATCCTTGGCATTGATGCACACCATGATTTCCAGATCGTCCTTGAGGCGATCGAGCATAGCGATTTTATTGTCAGGTGTGAAGCCTGGGAGAACACGCGAGGCATGCATATCATCAAATAGCTTGCCGCCCATTTCGAGGTAGAGCTTGCCGCCTTCACCTGCGATGTCTGCGCGCCGCTTCTTAATATGAGCGGATTGCATTTCGATGTACTTCTCGCGGTTAAAACCGACAGCCTGACCCATGGTGCCCTTTCTGAAGTTGTGTCTGCGGGGAGCGCGCTAAATATTGCGAAATTCTACTGTGCCCATGGTAGTGATACCGCCTTGCGAATGTCGTATCGGTTACTGCTGTCGCGGGGGGATTTTGGAAACTTTGGTGAATTAGGCCACGCGTAGGGGATTGTCTGATTAAAGTCCAGCATATTGATATTCAAAAAGAAATATGAAGAGGATGTGACATGCTCGATCCCCAGATGGCATCATCGTCGAATTCGGCAGAACCAACCGCACGCGCCCCGTACCAAGTGGGCAGGCGAGGCTTCCTCGTCGGAGCAACTGCCGTGTCAGCTGCGAGTATGATGCCTGCCGTAAGTGGTGCACCTAAGGCAAACGCCGCTCCTGCAAACGGGGCTTCTGCCGCCGCGGGGAATTCGACCACCAATTTGAATGTCGGTCGAGGAATGGCCGATATGACAGGCGAGCCACTCGGCGCTGGCATGAACGGGTATGCGGTCATGGATCAGATCACCTCGGGTCTGCGTCTTCGCCAGATGGCGCGTGCATTCATCTTCGGCGATGACAACGACAACCGTGTCGTCCACGTCACCGCAGACATGGGGCTCATGTTCCAGTCCATCCAGATGGAAGTTCTGCGGCGTCTCCGAGCTCTTTTCGGAGACCTCTACCATGAGGGCAACGTGCTTATCTGCGCATCTCACACGCATGTTGCGCCGGGAGGTACGTCGGGCCATCTCATGGTTGACCTGACTACCCTCGGATTCCGTCCCGTCACTTTCGAAGCTGTAGTCGTCGGTGTGGTCAAGGCTATTGAACGTGCACACGCTGATTACCAGCCGTCGACTATCCACCTGACCAAGGGGATTGCCAAGGATGCGGGTGTCAACCGCTCCCTGCAGGCATTTAAGCGTAACCCTGAAGAAGAGCTGCGTCGCTTCCCCGACGGAGTCAACCCGGAAAGCCATACACTGCACGTGAGTCGCGGTGGCCGCGAAGTCGGATTCATTAACTGGTATGGAATTCATCCGACCACCTTCGGTCCCGAGCACACCATCATCGACGGCGACAACAAGGGCTACGCAGCATGGAAGGTCGAGGTCGACCGCGGGGTTACCCACCGTGAGCCGGCCGATGCCCCCTTTGTCGCCGCATTTACCATGTCGTGCCCGGGTGACATCAGCCCGAACATGGGGCTCGTGCCAAATTCGGGCCCAGGCAACGGAGACGAAGCAGAGTCCGCCCGCATTCTCGGTCAGCGTCAGATTGACGCTACCCAGGGACAGACCATTGCACTGCCAGGAGGCGGTATCTCCACTGTCCACAAGTGGGTCAACCTTGGCGATGTCGACATCGACGGCCAATTCACGCCCGACGGCCAGCCGCACCGCACTGGACCTGCAATCCTCGGTGCGGCCTTCGCAGCCAGTAGCCAGGAGGATGGCGGTGGAGAACCAGCCCTCGGGTTCAACGAAGGCGAGCGCGGCGGTACGCCGTGGGTGCACCAGCTCAATAACGTCGTACTCCCGAAAAACATCGGGGAGATTCAGGGCAACAAAGAGTGCCTGCTGCCAGTCGGCTACATCGATGGTCTTCTCCAGCAGACCCACATGTTCTCCATCACCCGCATCGGTGGCTTCACCTTGATCACCAATGGCCTTGAACCCACCACAATGTCGGGCTACCGCATGCGTCAGCACGTCGCTGAAGTCCTCGGTGTTCCAATCGATACTGTCATCTGCCAGGGCTACACCAACAGCTATGGCCACTACGTCGCTACCCCAGAGGAATACGATCAGCAGGACTACGAGGGCGGCGCAACGGCTTTCGGCAAGTACACGCTCAGTGCGATGATTTCCATTTATCACAATCTCGCTCACGCGCTTGCCGACGGCATTGCGGTCGAGCCAGGCCGTGCGGCAGGCGATCTCACTGGCATCATCCCGCCGTCGCCAGCAGGAGGAAAGGTTATCGATTCCGCTCCAATGGGCAAGAATTTTGGTGACGTGCTTGAATCCACGGCAAGCGTCACGGTAGGGCAGAAAGCCGTTGCCCAATTCGTCGCGGCAAATCCGAATAACGACTTGCGACTGGAAGACGGCTACCTACTTATCAAGAATGACCGCGGTGAGATTGTTTCCGACGACTGGGACCAGGCAACTGTCATTGAATTTGCCAAGGACGGTATTTATACCACCGCCAAGGTCTCTTGGGAGACCGGAGGAGTCGCGCCGGGCAAGTATGACATCATCGTGCGTGGTAGCGCGTTGGGTGTTGGTGATTCATTGAACGAATTCGAGGGAGTCGCTTCGGTGGAGCTCGTGTAAGAACGTCCAATTAAATACATTAATGCGCACAACGTGACTTATACTTTGGCCCATTAAAATCTCATCAAGGGCTTGTCTCACGTATAGTCCGTTGTGCGCATTATTTGTATGTATCCGTCAATTTGGCAGGAGCAGTCTGCTTCATGAATACCCCAAACAATCCATACAGCAACAACGATCCTTACGGTGACGGCAGCCGGGACAATGAGTCCAGTAACTATGACTCCCAGAGCCACGGTTTTCCCAACAATGGTTCGCAGGACTACAACCCTTACGGGGTCGATTCGGACGCACAACATGGCTCGCGTGGACCAGAGGATTCGCCACAGTGGAATCAGGCTCACGGTAGGGAACAGGCCTATGGCGATATTCCGTCCTACGGAACTGGCGAGCCAAGCGAGAACTATGGTGGCCAGCCCTATGGTGCGGGATCAAGCTACTGGCAGCAACCGGCAGGGGGGAATCCTGCAGCCGGTGCACTTGCTCCCGGAGTCAACATGCCAGGTGGCAATGAGCCACCGGTGAAGCCTGTGGCACAAGGGCCGACGAAGGTCGACATTGGAAGTGCCTTTTCCGCAGCGTTTCGTAGTCTAAATAGCAATTTTGCTTCTTGGCTTGGCGTCATGCTGACGTTCTTCGCCGTACTAGTCGCCCTGATTGTTGGCGCAGCGGCAATTCTCTTTGCCTCTGGTGACTTCGATCCGGAATTTGAGCCGAACTATCCAGGCGATGTTCCGTTTGAGGATCTAGGGTCAATGTTCGCGACTGTCGGCGCGATGGCACTCCTATTTGCCGTGGGCATGTTCGCGATGCAGGCATTTATGCTGCGCGGTGCATTCGAAGCTGTCGATGGGAGAGTGCCGAACTACGGTACTTTCTTCCGTGTAAACAGGTGGGGATCTCTTATCGGTGTCTACATTGTCACGTTCCTGGTGGGACTGCTCGCCATGCTGCCGGGGATGGTGCTCTTCATCGCTGGAGTATCCCTGTCCGCCAATGGCAGTGAAGCTGCCGCGGCGATGATTCCACTGGGCTACTTGGTTTTGTTGTTGACGTCGATTTTCATCATGCCAATTACAGCGACTATGCCACTACTTGTTTTCGATGGTCGAGCAACTGCGCTTGAGGCGCCGGTTGTCGCTTGGCGCCTGGTAAAGCCCCAATATTGGACGATGCTTGTTGCATTCATACTGACGTCGATTGTTTCTTCCGCAGGTGCGATGCTCTTCTATATTGGCATCTTGTACACAATGCCGCTGGCTATGCTGGTTCAGGTGCACATCTACCGCCAGCTCATCGGTGGCCGTCGAGTTATTAATGAAGCGCAGGAAAATCCGGGCTATTACCCTCCGCAGCAGTAGCCGAAACGAATAAGAAAAAGCGCCCAAGGAACCGGTACAAATTGGTTCCTTGGGCGCTATTTGATCAGCAGGAAATCCTGCGGGGGAGCGTTCGACTATCAAAGCCGAACGTATCCTCCTAATATTTAGCGGGTAGCCTCAGCGAAGACAGCCTGTGCAATACCAGAGACGGTGCCTGCAATCTTCACAGCTTCCCAGACCTGCTCCTTGGTCAGACCAGCATCGCGGACGACCTTTGCGTGGGAGGTCACGCATGCTTCACAGCCGTTGATGGCAGAAACTGCCAGAGACCACAGCTCGAAGTCTTCCTTCTCGGCACCCGGATTGGAGATGATGTTCATGCGCAGACCGAACTTGACCTGTGCGTAGTCATCACCGAGCATGTGGCGAGTGCGGTAAGCGACGTTGTTCATGCCCATAACGGTAGCCGCACCAAGCGCAGACTCGAAAGCCTCGTCAGACAGGTGCTCCTTGGCTTCCTCAGCAATCTCGGAGAAGACGGTCTCGTTGCGGGTGGCAGCAGCAGATGCAAGCAGGGTACCCCACAGCTGCTGCTCGGAGAGTTCCGTAGAACGGGTGAGAGTGCCAAGGTTCAGCTTCATGTCCTTGGCGTACTCCGGTAGGCCGGAACGAAGGTTATCGATGCTCATATGAGTTACTTCAGCTCCTGCTTCAGAACATCCATCTTGTCGATGTTCTTGGTCGGGTCATTCTTCTGCCAGTTACATGCGCAGACCTCTTCAGACTGAAGAGCGTCGAGAACACGCAGAACCTCGTCAACGTTACGACCGACAGCGTCCGGGGTAACGGAGACGAACTGAATGATGCCGTCCGGGTCAATGATGAAGGTTGCGCGATCTGCAACACCGTCAGCGTTCTCGACGCCGAGTGCACGCATCAGGTCGTGGCGGATGTCGGAGAACATCGGGAACGGGATGTCCAGTAGTTCCTCGTGGGTTGCACGCCAGTTGAAGTGGGAGAACTCGTTGTCGCCAGAGCCACCGAGAATAACGGTGTCGCGGTCTTCGAATTCCTCGTTCAGCTTGCCGAATGCAGCAATCTCCGTCGGGCAGACAAAGGTGAAGTCCTTCGGGTAGAAGAAGACGACTTTCCACTTACCCTCGTAGGACTCATTGGTTACCTGCTCGAAGTAGTCATCCGGAGAAGAAGCGTTTGCATCACGCAGGTTGCCGCCCTTGAGAGCGGTTAGAGAAAACTCGGGGAACTTGTCGCCAACAGTCAAAATTGCCATGGAATCCTCCTGAATGTATTCCTTCTGGGGTCACACGCCATTATGCCTATGGATTCCCAAACCGTCAAGAGGAAAAAGTTAATAAGCTCGTGTAAGCTTATAGGTATGCGTAATAGAGATTATCGGCCCACTTTGCCTCAGTTACGTGCCTTTGTCGCGATTGCCGATACCGGTCACTTCGGTCAAGCCGCTGCCCGTCTCGGCATTTCACAGCCCAGCCTGTCACAAGCGCTTTCCACCCTTGAGCAGGGACTGGGGGTGCAGCTTGTAGAGCGTTCGACTCGCCGAGTGCTGGTGACGCCACTCGGTCGCGGTCTGATTCCTTATGCACGCCAAGCATCTGAAATTGTTGACGAGATTGTTGCTCGCGCATCTGGCCGTACAGATGATTTGTCCGGACCACTATCCATTGGTGTTATCCCTACGGTTGCTCCATACGTGCTGCCCAACTTCCTCCAGTTAGTTCGTGACGAGCTGCCAGATCTAAGGCCTAGGATCGTCGAGGAGCCGACCGAGCGCCTCATCGAATCACTTCGTTCCGGCACCATTGATGCAGCCATCATGGCACTGCCGTCCGATGTGCCTTCCTTTGAAGAAATTTACCTCTACGACGAAGAGTTCTACATCGTCGTGCCAGACGATCATCCGCTGGCAGGTAAGGAAGACGTAAAGCTTGAGGCAATCAGGGACTTGGACTTGCTCCTACTTGACGACGGTCATTGCCTGCGTGACCAGGTGTTGGATATCTGTCGCAAGGTCGATGCTGTTCACGGCGAGACCTCCGGCTTGGAAACACGGGCGGCTTCTCTATCGACCGTCGTGCAGTGTGTTGCCGGTGGGTTGGGGCAGTCGCTTGTGCCGGAATCGGCTGTCAAGATTGAGGCGGACCGTCCCGGTCTGGCTGTTGCGCGATTCGAGGGTCCGGCACGGCCGGGACGCACCATTGGGCTGGTTCACCGGGCATCATCGGTACGCGGCGGCGAGTTCAATCGAATTGCCGAACTGGTACGGCAGGCATACATAGACGCTATTGCCTAAAGCTCTCTTGGCGCATGTTGCAGTAGCGTACGAAGTAAGCCAAACCGGGCTGGCAGTTCCAGCCCGGTTTAGCGTTTATCCCTGAATAATTCGCAGTGATGCCAACCTGACTTCGCCGCATTCATCAGATGCAGCCAAGTCAACGTTCGCTTCAAAGCGCCAACCGTGGTCACCCTCAGGATCATCGAGTATCTGGATCACATGCCATAGGCCCTCACCAGCCTTGCGGTCAATCGAAATCATATCGCCGCCGCGAGCCTTAGCATCGATGCCTAGGTCATCGTATTCATCGAAGTAGTCATCCATCGCGGCAGGCCAATCTGGTGCGTCGTCGAGGTAGTTGTCCAGGTCGGCCAGCTCCTCCTCCTTTTCAAAGGCAAAGAGCTGCACGTGGCGGAACATGAGATTGCGCACCATACGGGTAAATGCACGCTCATTGCCGGTAAGAGGCCGCGACTCGTCGGTGCCAAAAGCCGCTTCCTTGAGAGTTTCTTCGTCCAATGGCTTGTCCGGATCGGCCATCTGCGCCCATTCATCTACCAGGGAGTTATCCACCTGCACAACGAGCTCGCCGAGCCATTCCACAATGTCCCGGAGCTCCTCGTTAGCAGCTTCCGGTGGGAGAGTGTGTCGCAAAGTGCGCCAGGCATCGGTGAGGTAGCGCAAGAAAATACCTTCGGAGCGGGCGATTCCGTACTCAGATACCACATCCGAAAAAGTCATGGCCTTTTCCACCATCTCGCGCACCACAGATTTGGGCGACAGCGAAAACTCACGCACCCACGGGTGACCTTGGGCATAGGTGTCGAATGCGCCCTCCAGCTTGTCGGCAAGCGGCATCGGCCATGTGATGTCTTCGACGATGTTCATACGTTCGGTGTAATCAACGCCTTCGGCCTTGAGCGCGGCAATTTCTTCACCGCGTGCCTTTTTCTGCTGCGCGATGAGCAGCGGGCGAGGGTCTTCCAGAATTGACTCAAACACACTGATGACATCGAGTGCGTAGTTCGGGCTGTCCTTATCCAGCAGTTCGAGCGCGGCGATGGCGAAAGGCGACAGTGGTTGGTTGAGCGCGAAGTCACGCTGCAGCTCCATTGTCAGCTCGGGGCGGCAGTCATCGCCCTCGCCATGCGTGACGACGATTCCCGCGTTGACCAAACCGCGGTAGAGCTCAATTGCGGTCAGAATAGCCTCGTTTTGCTGGTGGCGGGTGTCGTGATTGGTGCGCAGCAGATGACGCATGTGTTCGTAGGTATCGCCCCCACGTGCAATGACGTTGAGCAACATACCGTTGGTAACTGCAAAGCGACTGGTCAGCGGCTCTGGTGGCTGAGAAACGATTTTGTCGAAGGTCTTCTCCGACCATGTCACTTCGCCCTTGGGAACGGACTTCAGCCGCAACTTCTTCAGTTTGGCCTCATCCTGGCCGGCACGGCGACGCAGCTTGGCATTTTCGATTTCGTGTTCAGGTGCTTCGACAACTACGGTGCCCTCGGTGTCGTAGCCAGCACGGCCGGCGCGTCCAGCAATCTGGTGGAACTCGCGTGACTTGAGAATACGGCTACGGCGGCCATCGAATTTGGCCAAACCGGTAATTAGCACCGTACGAATAGGCACGTTGATGCCGACGCCGAGGGTATCCGTGCCACAGATAACCTTCAGCAGACCAGTCTGAGAGAGACGCTCAACCAAACGACGGTACTTCGGCAGCATTCCCGCATGGTGGACGCCAATGCCCTGGCGCACCAACTTGGAAAGAACTCGACCAAAGGCCGTGGTAAACCGGAAATCGCCAATCTCCTCGCGAATCCGCTCCTTTTCCTCCTTCGTCAGCAGCTTCAGACCGGTCAGTGCTTGAGCCTGTTCAGCTGCTTGGCGCTGGGAGAAAAAGACGATGTAGATTGGGGCTTTTCCGGATTTCAGCAACTCCGCCAGCGTGTCATGAACTGGCGTGTAGACATAGTGGAAATCCAACGGCACCGGGCGCGTCGTACCTGTAACGAGGTTGACGTCGAGGCCCGTGCGTTCCTTCAGATCCGTCTCAAACTTTTGAGTATCGCCGAGAGTGGCGGACATCAACAAGAATTGGCAACGGGAAAGCTCGAGCAGTGGCACCTGCCATGCCCAGCCGCGGTCGGGATCCGCATAGAAGTGGAATTCATCCATTACCACCTGGTCAATATCGGCGTCGGCCCCGTCGCGCAGGGCGATATTGGCGACAATTTCCGCAGTTGCGCAGATGATGGGGGCGCCGCCGTTGACGGTGGCATCGCCGGTCATCATACCGACATTTTCAGCGCCAAAGACCTCGCAGAGGGCAAAAAACTTCTCGCTGACCAAGGCCTTAATAGGCGCTGTGTAAAAGCTGCGCTGACCACGGGCAAGCGCGCAGAAATGGGCGGCTATAGCTACCATCGACTTGCCCGACCCCGTTGGAGTGGCAAGGATGACATGGTCGCCACCAGCCAAACCGATAGCGGCCTCTTCCTGCGCCGGGTAGAGCGTGATGCCCTGGTCCCTGGTCCAGGCAATGAATGAGTCCATAATCGCATCGTCGAAAAGGGACTCAGGAACCTCAGCTAGGTTGGGAAGCATTTCAGATAGTGACACGCTTCCCACCCTAGCGGTAACCCCGGATTAGAAGCGGAACCAGGGCTTCCAGCCACGCCGACGACGAGGCTTTTCCGGTTCACCGGATTCTTCGCTTTCTGCCTGCTCTTCCCGAGGCTGCTCTTCCCGGGGCTGTTCAGACTCAGGCTGTTCGGCAGTTTCGTCTGCAGAAAACTCCGCAGACTTATCATCCGCCGAGGTCGACTCGGGTTCTTCCGACTGTGCGTCAGCGTCCTCTGATGTAGTTGCCGAGGAATCCGCGTTGGCCGGGGTTTCCGCCTCGGTGTCAAGCGAGGAAGAGTCCTCTACTGGACGCAGCGGTTGGGAAGCGAGAAACTTCTCGAACTCAGCGCCAATCTCGTCGGCCGAAGGCATCTCGCCGTTAGGCCCAAGCAGGGGAGACGTCTCCAGCTCTTGACGACGTTGAACTTCCTGGTCGTACTGTTCCTCGAGAAGATTGACCAGCTGAGAGACCTCGCCGGAATCATTCGTCTGCGTATTGAGCAGCTCCGCCACCCGCGCGGATTCCTTCTCCAACGCCTCAAGCGGGAGCTTGAGCTTGGCTAGCTTTGCTACCTCCTGCAACAGCCGCAGTGATGCCAGCGGATACTCAGAGGCCGCGACATAGTGTGGTACCTGCGCGGTGAAACCAAAGGCATCACAACCGCGGCTTGCAAGCTCGTACTCAATGTTCAGGCTCGCAGCACCCGGAACCGTGACGCGGTTGCCCCAGGTATGCATATCACTGAGTTTCCGCTTATCTGTGCCATGGGCGATGATGCCCAGCGGTCGGGTGTGCGGAACCGTCATCGGCGCCGAGTACAGTGACACGGTCCGACCGACATCGTAGCGCTTAGCCAAATCTGCGACCGCAGTCGAGAAAGCCTCCCACCGCATGTCTGGCTCGGGGCCAGACAGCAGTAAGAACGGCTTGCCGACGTTGTCGCGAACCACATTGAGCGACAGGTTCAAATCGGATACATCCACGATCTGGTCGCGGTTCATCGTCACAGCGGGACGGCGGGAACGATAATCAATCAGCTCGTCGATAGAAAAGTTCACCAATGGACGGTGCTCGAGAGCATCCAAGAGGAAACTAGCTGATTCCGAGACTGCATTACCGGCATCCGCATAACCGCTAAGCGCAATGACCAGGGTCAGATGCCCCTCGCTTCCCGTTACGTCAGGAACCGGGAAAACTACCTCGTACATATTGCCCTGAGGCTTGTCGGTCGGATCACTCACGTACGACTACCTCCTGCATCACATTTTTCGTCATTTGAAGTAAGCAACCAGGATACCGCAGAAAATATTCCAGTTATCCACAAGTCGAAAGTAGTCCACAGATGCGCCGATTCTTCCGGTCGCGCACAAGCAAGGCTGTTGCGGATTCGATAACAATGAGAGCCACCAGATGGCGAGAGGATTGTCCGCTGTCGAGCTATCCCAATGGGGGAAAAGGGGTAAGGAATCAATGGGAAACAAAAAGAATTTCGGTGCAGGAAAGATGCCTGAAATTGAGCCGAGTGTCTTTCTGACGAACCTGCCAGGAATCGTTGGATTCTATCCGCGGGGGCAGGTAGTGATTGCGGCGTTGTACCGTCAGCAGGTCGAAGATTTCATCGACGGCAAGGTCGAGTTTGACCCGACAGCGCATGCTGGCCCGATGCTGATCAAGGATGTGGCCTCGATGGAGAGCAATCCTGACTTGGTGCGGGCAGCTGCGGACTTCTTGCTCGATGAAGGCTGCACTCACGCAGATGTGTTTATCATCGACGAATCCTGGGGGATTGAAAAGGACTCGACACCTATTACAGGCTGGCTGCGAGAAGGCGGTCTGCATGAGGTGCGTTTGGCGGGCGTTGCCACTATTGCTGCGGGGGAAGTTGTCACGGACGAGCAGGGAGAGATTGTCGGCATTGTCGGTGACAGTCTGATGACCGAGAATGCAAATCTAATCTCTCGGCAGGGAGAACAGATTTTCAAAAACTATGAGGAGTACCGCAGTTATTTTCGAGGTGGTCAATTCCGCGACAGTAAAGATAGGGCTCTGATTGAACGCCTCCGGGAACGAGCGATAGCCGTTGAGCAGCCGAGGAAGCTCAAAATTGGTTCGGACAATCCCGCGCTCATTGAGCACTTCGACATGCTAAAAACCGCCGTCGAAAACGTGGCCGATGGTGTGATGGAAGCACATGAGGCGGTGCGCGATGAAAACGCAGGATATGCCATTGCTGCAGCACTGACCAACGTTACCTTGCGCGATATGTCCATGATTTTCATCACTACGCAGTTGGCGCAAGCAATGGGAGAAATCTGGCGCGAGGCCGCAATTGTCCACCGCGGCAGCCTGCGTGCAAACGCTTTAGCGTGTTTTGCCATCGCAAAGTTCGCGGCTGGACTGGAGAACTATGCGCAAACAGCCCTCGATGAGGCAGCGAGGGAGCAACCGAATCATTCACTGACTCAGTTGCTGGAAATTGCGGTCGCCAATCAAATTGTGCCGAGGTGCGTCGGCACAATTCTTGGGGCAGCACAAGAGGTACTGCGCAGGGTATACAAGGTGAAAATGCCGCGAATTGAATAGCGACCCTGCAAGCTGTGCTGCCGTACCTAGCGGTGCGCCGAGTGGGCTCGGTCGCCGAGGGTCTTGGTGTACTCCCATGCATCGGCGACGATGGTTTCCAGCTCCGTGTGATTGGGCTTCCATCCGAGCTCGTCCATGGCACGCTGGGAAGAGGCAATAAGAGTTGCCGGATCACCGGCTCTGCGCGGTGCATCCTCAGCGGGAATCGGGTGACCGGTGACCTTACGGCAGGTCTCGATGACCTGGCGAACCGAAAAGCCGTCGCCAGAACCGAGGTTAAAGATACGGTGCGTACCCGGCGCGTTGGACTCCAGTGCCAATACGTGCGCATCCGCGAGGTCTTTGATGTGGATGTAGTCACGAACCGCGGTGCCGTCCGGAGTCGGCCAGTCATTGCCAAAGACCATAATCTTGTCGCGATGACCAAGCGCAACCTGGAGTACCAGTGGAATGAGGTGAGTTTCTACCTCACGGTTTTCGCCAAAACCGTCCCAGGCACCCGCCACATTGAAGTAACGCAAGCTGGTAGCGCCGATGTTGTATGCCTTGGCGTAAGACGCGATGGCGTAGTCCATGGCCAGCTTAGTGGCACCGTAAGGGTTAGTCGGTGCGGTTGGCATGTCTTCGGTAATTGGTGTCTTCTCTGGCTCACCGTAGGTTGCGGCTGTCGAAGAGAACACCAAGCTATTCGTACCGGTATCACGCATCGCGTCGAGTAGCTTCAGGGTTTGGCCCACATTGTTGTGCCAGTAGTCGGAAGGAACTTCGACGGACTCGCCAACAAGCGATTTCGCAGCGAAATGAACGACACCGTCGAAGCTGTCGGAGGACAGAACCTCGTAGGCCTTGTCCGCCACATCACCTTCGACTAGGGTTGCGCCCTCCGGTACCGCATCACGGTTGCCAACAGAGAAGTTGTCCAGAATGGTGACGTCGTGGCCAAGAGAAATCAATACTGCCGAGCAAACGCTACCGACGTAGCCGGCACCACCAGTGACTAGGAGTTTCATTTGGTAATCACCATGATCGCGTGAGACAGAGTATCTGGAATGTCGAGAGAATGATCACCGCGGGCAAGAGTCACGCGGCCAGCGGCAACCTCGGCAAGTGCTTCAGTACCCGGCATAATTCCGGCCTTGTGGAGACGCTTCATGTAGCTCTGCTCGACCTGCAGGATTTCGTTAATCTGGACGATTTCAATCGTGTACTCACCGGGGTTTAGGTCGGAGAGCCGGCGAACGTTCTCTAACGGCTTTGGTGACTGAGTTCCACCGAGGTCTTCCAAACCGGGGATCGGGTTGCCGAATGGGGAGCGTGTGTAAGAGTCGAGCACGTCGAGAAGTTTGCGCTCGACCTCGTCACTCATTACGTGCTCCCAGCGGCAGGCTTCATCGTGAACCTTGTCCCATTCGAGGCCAATGACATCCGTAAGTAGGCGCTCAGCTAGGCGGTGCTTACGCATGACAGCTGTGGCCAGCCTGCGGCCCTCGTCGGAAAGCTGCAAGCTGCGATCTGGGGCAACTACAAGAAGGCCATCGCGCTCCATGCGCGCAACGGTTTGGCTAACGGTCGGCCCCGACTGCTCAAGGCGTTCGGCAATGCGAGCACGCAAAGGAATGATGCCCTCTTCTTCGAGTTCGAAAATCGTACGTAAGTACATTTCCGTGGTGTCAACCAAATCCCTCACGGTTTTCCTCCGATAACGCAGTCTTAAAAGTTTTCACTCAAGTATTAGGATAACCACATTTGCGTAAGAAAGATGTTAGGGCTCGCAAATCCAGTGGCTGTGGTGCTGATTAGGCAGCGAAAAGCTTGGTTCGGTGGGCGCTGCTGAGATGTAAGGGAGCGTACGCGATGTCGAAAGTTCGACTTGCAGTCGAAAACGCCGACCGCCAGTGTGGATGAAACTCCCGCACGGGGGTCGGCATTGCAGTCCAGCTCTATCTCAGGGCTGAAATTGGGAACCCTATCGATGTCACCGCCATGTGGCGTTAGTTTGCGTACTCACGCAGCTTGTCAGCACGGTCTCCCTCGCGCAGCTTGGACATAACTTCCCGCTCAATCTGGCGGACGCGCTCGCGAGACAGGCCGAAGTGGCGGCCAATCTGATCCAGCGTGCGGGGTAGGCCATCGTCGAGACCGTAGCGGAGCTTAATAACTTCCTGCTCTCGAATCTCGAGAGTGGACAGAACCTTGCGGACATCGTGGTGACGCAGGGAAGCGACAACTGCTTCCTCAGCATCAGTTGCCTCTGAGTCCTCGATGAAGTCTCCCAGGGGAGCTTCCTCGTCAGTGCCCACTGGCATGTCCAAGCTCACCGGATCGCGGGACTGACGCAGCAGCATCTCAATCTTGGCTTCTGGAATGCCGGATTCCTCTGCCAATTCCTCATTCGTAGCCTCACGGCCGAGCTGCTGGTAGAGCTCACGCTTGATACGAGAAATCTTGTTGACCTGCTCAACCAAATGGACAGGGAGGCGAATAGTACGCGACTGATCAGCCATACCGCGGGTAATAGCCTGGCGAATCCACCACGTTGCGTATGTGGAGAACTTGAAGCCCTTGGTGTAATCGAACTTTTCCATGGCGCGGATGAGGCCCAAGTTGCCCTCCTGGATTAGATCCAGCAGCGGCATACCGCGGTTGGTGTAGCGCTTCGCCAGCGAGACCACAAGACGGAGATTGGCTTCGAGTAGGTGGGCGCGTGCGGCCTTACCTTCCTTCGCCAAAATCTTGACATCACGCTTCTTTGCACGGGTCATTTTTGCGCCGGTCTGCAGCAAATGCTCGGCGTATACACCGGCTTCAATGCGCTTAGAAAGTTCCACCTCTTCTTCAGCGCTGAGAAGAGCAGTCTTTCCGATGCCGTTCAAATACACACGAACCAAATCGGCGGACGGGTTGGAGTTATTGCCGGTGCGGCGCCCCTTGTCCCTTGTCTGACCTTCCAGTTCGTCATTTTGAATATCGGCACTCTTCATGAATCTGCCTCCTGGATTTTTAAGTGGACTCAATAACTACAACGCACGGAGTTACGAAAATGTTCCCGTGAAAGGTGATGAATGTCAATAGGGTAATTTTGCCATGCAAATATAATGTTAAGAAAAACTACCGTCACTAGCATTCCACAAGAACTGTAAAGGGGCCATCGTTGACTGATGTCACCTCCATCATTGCCCCAAATTGTCCTGTTTCGACCGTCAAGCCACGATTGCGCAAGTTCTCGACAATTTTTTCAATGACGGGTTCGGCCTCTGGGCCCGGAGCCGCGTCTACCCACGACGGCCGCCGTCCCTTCTTTGTCGCCCCCATCAACGTGAATTGGCTAACGACGAGCACCTGGGCGCCAGCATCGACAGCGCTGAGTTCGCCATCCAGGATGCGCAGCTCCGCGATCTTGCGGGCCATCGTTTCCCAAGCATCAGCAGAGTCCTCGCGGCCAACGCCTACGAGCGCCAAAATGGCACCAGTATCGCCTCCGTCAACGTGCCCAACAACGGAACCGTCGACAGTGACTGACGCGGATTTAACTCGGGTGAGAACGGCTTTCATTTACTGTTTATCCTCCAAGAGCTCGGTGGGGAGAATCAGACCATGGCGAACCAGGTCAACGACAATGGGAACTAGGGCGTCTTTGATGGCAGGTACGTCGGCCTCATCGAAGGCTCCAAACATTGCCATGATGTCGATGACTGAGCCCAGAGCAGCTTCGGGATGCAGCGCACCCAGAATGGTTGCCACGGACTCATCGATTGAGTGTGTCCAGGCGGGGCCATCGGTGCGTGAGAGGCGCGTATCGAACTCAGTGAAGCCCTGGCCGCTTTCGACGTCGGCAAGCGAAACGCGTTCGATGGCGACACCGGGGCGCACGGTAAAGGAAGCTTCGAGGATGGTGTCGGCAGTTTGTGCACGAAGCCATTCGGCGCGGCCGAGATACTCCTCGGCTTCGGCGGCGAAGGGAGCGGCCAAAGGCTGCGGCATTTCCTCGCACACGGCGGAAGTCGGGCCGTTGATGCGTTGGACTGTGATGTAGCCGAACCCGATGCCTGTCACGCCGCTGTTGCGAAAGTGCTCCAGCCAGGCACGAGAGCGCTCGCACCCCTCTGGGCTGCGGGGGTCGATGGACTCGTCTCGAAGCCAGGTGCCAATGTATTCCGCCGGCGTAGCGAGATCCCGTTGCGTTACCCACACCTCGAGGCCCTCAGCAGGGAGCCAAGAAGCGATGCGCTGTTGCCAACTCTCGCCCTCGATATGGGCCCAAGCGCCGAGTAGATGCGCCGTGCCGCCGTCGGTGAGATGGTCGGCCAGACCGCGGATCATAAGCTCGGTGGCACCGTCCAGATTCAGTCCTGAGTCACGGTAAACATGTTCCACACTTGGCAGTCCTACGACGAACGGCGGGTTGGCCACAATGCGGTCAAACTTCTGGCCTGCAACCGGTTCAAACCACGAACCTTCGAGAGCCTGCGCTTGGTCGAAGCCATTAGCTGCGAAAGTAGCGCGGGCAAAAAACAGCGCGCGGGGGTGAATGTCTGTCGCGACAATCGACTTTGCATCAGGTTGGGCAAGGCTCTGGATGCCACAACCGGCACCGAGATCGAGTACGGATTCCACCGCCGAGGTCGACGAAATATCGAGGAGAGAGCGGGAAGCCCGCCCTACGCCTAGGACATGATCGGGTCCAGGAACGTGATCGTTCATAGAGGCGTCGCGGTCGGAAAAGATAATACGGTCGACTCCCGCAATCTCGACCGGGCGCACATCGATACACACCTGTGCGTTGCTGGCGGTGCCGGCAAGTATGCCGCTGTCCAGCAACTTGACTGTCAGCTCAGCTCCAAATAGCTGCTCTGCGTCGGCGAAATCGCCCAGGATGAGAAGACGCAACGCGGTCACAGTATCCGCAGAAACGCCGTCCGTCTCGGTAAGCAGAGCATCGACAACGCCGGGCTCACCGCGGTCCAGCGCGGCTAACCCCTCGGCTCCTAGGACTCGACGCAGTGACTCGCTGGAAAACTCAAGGCGCCTAAGTGCGGTGGCGAATTCCTCTGCACAGTCGACAAAAGCACGAAGCTGCTGATCAGTCGGTGGGGTGAAGGTGGAGGGGGAAAAGGTCATCGTAGGCACTACCTTCGTCGTAAAGCGGGGCGGAGGGGCTAGTTAGGGGAGCTTGACGACGGATCGTCGTCTTCCGGCATATCGATGACATTTGCGTCATCGAAGGGATTTGAGGTGGTCTCGTTACCGGACCGCGGCGGTGCGTCGGTGTCTTCGGTACTGGCAGCAGAACCGAGCGCGCGCATCTCCGCTTCCTTGAGGGCGCGCTGGCGCTGTTGTTCCTCCCATTTGCGGTTTTGCTCGCGTACAACTCCTGGCTTGTAGACGCGCGGTTTGCGCTTGTCAGCGGGTTCTCCAACGCCATTGGCGATGACAACCGCGATCCACGGCATGGGTACGGAGACGACCATGAGAATCGCCGCAATCCACGGCACATCCCACCACAGGTAAAAAGCGCCGGAAAGAAGTAGCAATGGAATGCGAGACCATTGCAGGGCCGCGTAGACGTGGCGGCGGTGGTCGTAGTTGCGAATCCTTGAGCCGCGGGCGTCGGTAATCAACGCCGCGTCTTTCTTGCGTCGCCGGGAACTTCCGCGTTTCGGCAGCGCGGAGTCGCGACGGTCATTGATTCGCGCCATGGTTGCCTAGCATACGCCTGTGGCGTGGGGGTGTCTCAACTAGCTATGCCCGTTGCAGCTGCATGCTCGCGTAGTCGCAGCGGTGTTGTGGATGGCTGTGGAAGGTAGCAGTCAGCAGCGGCAAGCACCTGGGGCGCTAGGCATAATTTGACCAATGGGGCACAATTGGAATCTGTGAGCACTCCATTGAAGACGACAAAGACGATTGAACGCACCGATACCCGCGTCGATGAGTCGACGAGGGACGACACTCCGAAGTTCTTCCATTACGTCAAGAAGGACCAGATCGTGAACTCCGCGGTCAACGGCTCCTACGTCGTTGCTCTGTGCGGTGAAACCTTCCCAGTGAAGAAGTCGGCGAAGCCGGGTTCACCGGTATGCCCTGACTGCGAGCGGATTTACAAGTCCCTGCGTCGCAAGTGAGCGGGCTTCGTAAATGGCAGCAGGAGGCCCTCGACAAATACCTGGCGACTAACCCCAAGGACTTCCTTGCAGTGGCGACACCGGGCGCAGGTAAGACGACCTTCGCTCTGCGTATCGCCAGTGAGTTGCTGTCGCGGCGGATTGTCGAGCGCATTATCGTCGTAGTGCCTACTGAGCACCTGAAGGTACAGTGGGCTGCCTCTGCTGCTCGTTCGGGGATTGCGTTGGATCCCAAGTTCTCCAACGCCAAGGGTGTGGTAAACCCTTCCTACCAGGGAATTGTTGTGACCTACGCCCAAGTCGCAGTGCATCCGTTTAAGCACCATGCCGTAGCCACCGCTCGGCCGACATTGGTGATTCTGGACGAGGTACACCACGGCGGTGATGCCAAGAGTTGGGGCGACGGCATTTCTGAGGCTTACGGTGATGTCGAACGCCGCCTGTGCTTAACTGGTACGCCGTTCCGCTCCGATGACGCGGCAATTCCGTTTGTTCGCTACTCGCCGGATGGCGATGGTTACTCGCGCTCCGTCGCTGACTACACGTACGGCTATTCCAATGCGCTTGCCGACGGCGTCGTGCGCCCAGTGGTCTTTTTGGCTTACTCCGGTGAAGCTCGCTGGCGTGATAGCGCGGGTGATGAGTTCGCTGCGCGTCTGGGTACCGTGATGAGCCCAGAGGAGACCACTCGAGCTTGGCGCACCGCGCTTGATCCAAAGGGCGAGTGGATGCCGTCGGTGCTGCGGGCAGCGCATACCCGGCTCTCGCAGATGAGGCAGCATATTCCCGATGCCGGTGGCCTGGTTATCGCCTCCGATGCGGCAACTGCCCGTGCGTACAAGCGCATTCTCGAGCAGATTGCCTCCACACCGGTGGCGTTGGTGCTTTCGGATGAGCCTGGCTCGTCGGAACGCATTAAGACCTTCTCCGAGTCCACCGACGAGTGGATGGTGGCTGTGCGAATGGTCTCCGAAGGCGTGGACGTGCCAAGGTTGGCGGTCGGCGTGTATGCGACTAGTTCCTCGACTCCGCTATTCTTCGCGCAGGCTATCGGACGATTCGTGCGAAGCCGCATGCCGGGGGAGACTGCGTCCGTCTTCTTGCCGTCGATTCCTGTGCTGCTCGACTTGGCCTCGCAGATGGAGGTGCAGCGCAACCACGTGCTCGGTAAACCGGATCGGCCTTCGGAGGGCTGGGAAGATGACTTGGTCGCCGAAGCTAACCGGCGTAAGGATGAGCCCGACGAACTGCTGCCGGCCTACGAATCCATTGGCGCGGATGCTGAACTCGACTACCTGATCTACGACGGTTCCTCCTACGGCACCGCAACCGTTGCCGGTTCCGCTGAAGAAGCTGACTACCTTGGCTTGCCCGGGCTTCTCGACGCTGAGCAAATGCGACTCTTGCTGCGTCAGCGGCAGGATGAACAGCTTAAAGCCGCCAGTGCCCGAGAGAAGGAAGCCCGCGAGGAGGCGAGGGAATCGTCGTCAAGCGGAGGCGAAGGCGGCGCGGTCCACCGCATTGAGGGATCGGCGTACCCGAGGCCGCAGAAGGTGGCCAGTGAGGTGTTGCCGAAGTTGCGGAAGGAACTCAATACGCTGGTGTCTATGACGGCGGCGCGAACCGGTAAGCCACATGGTCAGGTGCATAACGAGGTTCGGCGCGCCTGTGGTGGCCCGCCGACTGCGCTGTGTACGGAGGAGCAGTTGCGCGATCGCATTAGCTACCTGCGTAATTGGTAGGGTTTCAAGCGAACTGAGCAATCTATGGTGGAGAGAAGAATGTCGGCAAGCAGTGATAAGTCGAGGCCGTCGGAATTGACCGGCGGTGGTTTGTCGGCTGTACCAGGCAATGACAGTCGGACTATTGGCGTGCTGGCACTGATCTTTGGTGTCGGCGGACTCTTGATGTCCTGGATGATCGTTGGTGGCATCCTCGGAGTCTTTGGCATTGTTCTGGGCATCATCGCGATGGCGAAGGCGCTGAGCGCGAAGAAGCGCGTGCAGGCTGCTGGGGAAGACGCGGTCATCAGCGGTTCGTTCGGATTGGGCGTTGTCGGCATTGTGACGGGTATTGCAGCCGCCGTGGTGTCGCTGATGCTGTACTGGTCGACATCAGACGCGATGTCGAAGTGCGAGAAATTCGAGCGTACCTCTGGAGAGTATGCCGAGTGCATCTCCAATCAGATGGGGACTGACCAGCCAAAGAAGCAATCGGAGTGAGTTCGGACGCGAAGTCAATGGCGGTGTTACTTTGTGCCCGGAGTTTTCGGTTAATGCCAGATGCGCAATGAGGAAATGAGCTAACCCCGTAATCCACCCCCGAAGTCCAACTGCCTGCGGTTTCGGCCGGGGGTTTCTTAGTGAAATCTCATATTTGGCCGAGTGTTGGTAATGATATTGGTGTCAGAAAGTACCCACATTTGGCATCCCCTACATGCGGTAAACGTGTGAACATGCGTGCAATACAGGATGTCTGCTGATTATTAAATAGGAGCGTGAATCGTGGCAGCGACATCTACGCGCGACAACTCCCCGGAACTGTCACCTGGCCAACAAGACCGTGGTTACCTCAGCCGGGAGCTTTTCCGTAAGCGCACCGGTCTAGGACTCGGTATCATCCTGTCCTTGCTCGTGTACTTCTTTATGCCGGCTGAGCTCGATCACAACCTGCGTGCAACCGCAGGTGTAGCAGTGCTTATGGCCGTGTGGTGGATGTCCGAGGCTATCCCGATTGCCGTTACGGCTCTGCTGCCGCTGGCGCTATTCCCGATTCTCAACCTCGCGGAGATTAAGGATTTCTCGGGCAAGTACACAGACCCGACCATCTTCCTCTTTATGGGCGGCTTCCTGTTGGCACTGGCGATGCAGCGTTGGAACCTACACAAGCGTGTCGCATTGTGGGTCCTGGTGCTCATGGGGTCGTCACCAAAGATGCTGATTCTAGGCTTCATGGTGGCTACTGGCTTCCTGTCGATGTGGGTATCCAACACGGCCACGGCCGTGATGATGCTGCCAATCGGTGTGTCCGTGCTGAGCCTGATTGTCCGAATGCTGCACGATGAGAAAGTTGCTGCAGAGGATGCGGGATCTGCGAGTGAATCGGTCGCCGAAACCCCTGGTGGGGATGCGCTGGAGGAGGCGGAGGAGTCGTCGTCAAGTTACGACCCGATGCCAAAGTCGAACTTCGGTATCGCGCTGATGCTGGGTATCGCTTACGCGGCATCGATTGGTTCGTTGGGAACGATTATTGGTACTCCGCCGAACGCGATGCTGGCGGCCTACATGGCGGAGCAGGGTGTCAACATTGGGTTTGGCCAGTGGATGCTGCTGGGTGTCCCGGTGGCGGTTGTGCTCATGCTCTGTGCATGGTTCCTGCTGACAAGTGTTCTGTTTAAGCCGGAGATTGCGCATATTCCAGGCGGACGCGAACTGATGCGTGACGAGCTCAAGCGTCTCGGCCGTATGTCGGCGGGTGAGCGTCGCGTGCTCATGGTGTTTATCGCGGCTGCGCTGGCGTGGGTCTTTGTTCCGGTGCTGCTGCCAGACACCAAGATTGCCGATGCGGTAATCGCGATGACGGTAGGTATTGCACTGTTCCTGATTCCGGGTGGCCCTGATGGCGTGAAGCTCATGCGCTGGGAAAATGCGTTGGAGCTGCCGTGGGGTGTGCTGCTGCTGTTCGGTGGTGGCCTGGCGCTGTCCTCGCAGTTCGGTGCCTCTGGGCTGTCGGACTGGATTGGCGAGCAGCTGTCTACCCTCGGCTGGATGCCAGTGGCTGCACTCGTGGTTGTCGTCGGCGCCGTTGTGCTGTTCCTGACCGAGTTCACGTCTAACACCGCGACGGCCGCGACCTTCCTGCCGCTGGTTGGTGCGATGGCAATCGGCTTGGGCCACGACCAGATGATCTTCGCTGTTCCAGTTGCACTGGCGGCTACTTCGGCGTTCATGATGCCGGTTGCAACACCGCCGAACGCCATCGCCTACGGCTCCGGCTACGTCAGCATGGACAACATGGTCAAGACCGGTGTTTGGCTGAACATCATTGCGCTGATTGTGATTTCTGTGGCTTCGCTGACGCTGCTGCAGTGGGTATTCGGCGTCGTGTACTAGCTGGGTATGTAGTAGCCGGTATTGGATGGTGGTCCAGTTTGCTGGACCGCCAGCGGACTGCTTCGCCTAGCGTTGTTTAGATGCTCCTTCGCCCCGTTCCACCTTGGTGGTTCGGGGTTTTGCTTTTGCCTCCAGCTGGCCCTACGCCGTTCAGTCCGGCAGTAGATTTGTGCACATGGCAGCTAGTCCCAAAATTGACAACCGTAGATATTACGCGCTGCAAATGTGAAACTGTCGGAGTTTATGACACTTTCAGGCCATTTTTGTGGGCCATTTTGTCATAAACGCAGTCGCTAACTCGCTAGCCCAGCTCCCGAAGAAAAAAATCGGGCTCGAATAAGTGGCGCAACCTTATCCAAGCCCAATTTTCTGGGCTTAGCAGTTAGCCCAATTACGACTCCAGGTTAAAGCTTTACTCCAAGTAGTCACGCAGAACCTGCGAACGCGATGGGTGACGTAGCTTGGACATCGTCTTGGACTCAATCTGACGGATGCGCTCGCGTGTCACACCGTAGACCTGGCCAATCTCGTCAAGAGTACGTGGCATGCCGTCGGTAAGGCCGAAGCGCAGACGGACGACACCGGCTTCACGTTCGGAGAGAGTCTCCAGAACGTCGCCAAGCTGATCTTGGAGGAGCGTGAAGCTCACGGCGTCCACGGCGATGACTGCCTCGGAGTCCTCAATGAAGTCACCGAGCTGGGAGTCGCCCTCGTCACCGATGGTCTGGTCTAGCGAAATGGGTTCACGAGCGTACTGCTGAATCTCGAGAACCTTTTCCTCGGTGATATCCATTTCCTTAGCGAGCTCTTCCGGAGTGGGCTCGCGGCCGAGATCCTGGAGCAGCTCACGCTGGATACGGCCGAGCTTATTAATGACCTCGACCATGTGAACCGGAATACGAATGGTTCGAGCCTGGTCGGCCATTGCACGAGTAATGGCCTGGCGAATCCACCACGTTGCGTACGTGGAGAACTTGTAGCCCTTGGTGTAGTCGAACTTCTCGACGGCGCGAATCAGGCCGAGGTTGCCCTCCTGAATCAAGTCGAGGAAAGCCATGCCACGGCCGGTGTAGCGCTTTGCCAGGGATACCACGAGACGGAGGTTGGCCTCGAGCAGGTGGTTCTTGGCGCGCTGACCGTCGCGAGAAATCTCGCGCAAGTCGCGCTTCTGAGCGTAAGCGATGCGCTCGCCGGCTTCCTTGGCCTCGTCAATCTTGTACTGCGCATACAGACCAGCCTCGATGCGCTTTGCCAGACTGACTTCTTCCTCGGCAGTCAGCAGCGCGACCTTACCAATCTGCTTGAGGTAGGCGCGGACAGAGTCAGCGGAGGCGGTGAGGGCAGCATCCTTGCGGGCCTGACGCAGACGAGCGGACTCGTCCTCGTTCCAGACCTCGTCGCCCTCGTCCTCTTCATCCTCGTCTTCGTCTTCGTCCTCGTCGTCCTCGTCGTCCTCTTCTTCATCATCTTCGAGGTCGTCATCATCCAGATCGTCGTGAAAATCATCGTCTTCGAGATCATCATCCAGATCTGGGTCGTAGTCCCGCTCCTGCTCCAAGTCGTGATCGAGTTCCTCGTCCTCGAGCTCTTCGTTCTCAGTTGCGTCGAGAGCCTGCGCGTCCTTCGCCTTCGCTGCAGCAGCCTTGGCCGCAGTGGCCTTCGCAGCCGTTGTCCGCTTAGTTGCCTTCTTGGCGGCGGCCTTACGTGTGGTCTTCTTAGCGACCGACTTCTTAGCCGCCTTCTTCACGGTCTTCTTGGCCGCTGCCTTCTTAGCGGTCGCCTTTTTCGCCGCAGTCTCGGTAGCAGCTGTCTTTTTGGCAGCCGTCTTCTTGGCGGCAGTTTTCTTCGCGGCAGTCTTCTTTGCCACGGTCTTCTTCACTGCTTTCTTGATGGCCTTCTTTACAGCCTTCTTTGCAGGAGTAGCTGAACCGGTGCCACTCCCGGTGGATTGGTCCTGAGCTTGCCCCAGTTCGTTGCCTGCCACGAACGCCCTTTCACGATGTACGTTGTGTGCGCCGCCAAAGCCGCCGCCAGCTTCTCTCGGTCAGAGAGAAGCTCAACGCGCCAGTGGTGCGCCTTTACTTCGTCTGCAGCCAGCTAGCTGAATGGAGAACATTCAGCGCTGACCTTTTCGTGCCACGGTCATCAGTGTTGCTTTTCTGGCTCCTAGCGAAGAAGCAATCGGTGAAAATCCTCATCGAAGCAGTGCGCTTGAATTCGATTTTCCCAATCCTCCTCGAGCCTGTTGATTATTCAACCTTGCCGTGAGTCAACTTCTTATTGTAAACCAATTCTGAAAATCGCCGCCACGGGGCATGGCTTCAACCACGTGTCACGCCCGACGCGTAGCTACCAATCCCCACCCAAGAAATGAAACTGTTTAAGGGTAAAGCCCCTGGTCAGCTGCAAATGCGGCGCCAGCAATACCCGCATTATTATCCAAACTTGCCGGGACAACTGGAGTCTTACATGTCAACAGCGGAATCCACTTTTCGTGTTCGCGGCTGATTCCGCCGCCGACGATAATCCGTGACGGCCAAAACAGCGCCTCGTAGGTCCTAAGCACCTTGCTCACGCGCTCAGCCCACTCTTCGAAGCCGAGCCCCTCCACATCTTTAATTCTCGCGGATGCAAAGTGTTCGGCCTCCGTGCCATCGATGACGAGATGGCCTAACTCCGAATTGGGGTAGAGCAATCCGTCATGAATAAGCGCGGAGCCGATGCCGGTACCAAAAGTTAGCAACAACACGGCGCCAGTTTTATTGCCCGGATCGCCAAACTGGACTTCAGCGAGGCCGGCAGCGTCAGCGTCGTTAAGCACGTGCGCTTTGTTGTTGGGCAGATGTTTAGCGAAGAGCTCTTGGCAGTTCGTATTAACCCAAGAACCGTCAATATTGGCGGCCAGCAAGGCAATCTGATTATGTACGACGGACGGAATCGTGATGCCGACATCGGAATCCCACTGCGCAATGTCCACAATTTCCGCAATGGTCTTCGCAACCGCCTCCGGGGTTGCCGGCTGTGGCGTGAAAATCTTAATGCGGTCGCCAATAAGCTGCCCAGTATCAAGGTCCACGCGGCCACCCTTGATTCCAGAGCCTCCGACGTCGATGCCAAATCCAATTCGTTGTCCCATAGCTCAAATTGTACGAAACAGACACAATGGGGGCATGAGCATTAACTCGCGTGGCACCGAACAACTCGCTAGCAGGGCAGATAATAGGGGGTTTAGTGCACCGAATAGCCCCGGATCTGTGCGACCCAGCGTCAGGGAATTGCGCGATCGCGCGGTATTTATTGCCCGCGCAGCCGCGGCGCACATCGCCAGTCGTCGGGTCGAACTCGGCTCCGATGGCGTTTTAGCAAGCTCCGAAACGAAGTCCTCAGCTGTTGACCCGGTCACCGTCGTCGACCGTGAATCTGAGGAGCTCATTCGTTCGCTCATCAAGGCGTTTAGCAGCTCCGACCGTATTTTGGGCGAAGAAGGCGGGCTTGACGACGGCCCGGGCTCTCAAGCGCAAGCTACTGACGCGGCCGAAGCGGTGACCTGGATCGTAGACCCCATCGATGGCACAGTGAATTTCCTTTACGGATTGCCCAACTTTGCTGTGAGTATCGCCTGCGCCGTAGGCGATGAGGTCGTGGCGGGTGCAGTGGCAAATGTGTCCTCGGGAGAGATTTACAGTGCAGCAAAGGGAGAGGGCGCTCAGGTTTCTCGGCGGGACGGCACTGTGCAGACGCTTAGTTGTTCCCCAACGGCCGAGCTGGAAAAGACACTTGTGGCAACAGGATTCAGCTATTCCGCTAATCTCCGGCAGGTGCAGGGGCGGATAGCGTCGCAGTTGTTGGGGGAGTGTCGAGATATTCGGCGCATGGGATCGGCGGCGCTCGATTTGTGCATGGTGGCGCACGGCCGTGTTGATGCGTATTACGAACACGACATCAAGATTTGGGACTATGCAGCAGGTGCTCTGATTGCGGCTGAAGCAGGCGCAAGAATTAGGGTCCCGGAATTCACGCAGTGTGCCAACGCTGCTGGCCGGCCGGAGGGAGACCCGCTCGACTTCGGTGTCGGTGCGGCGAATCCTGAAGTTGCCGATGCGTTCTTCGAAGCATTGGATGGTGCGACCGCGAAGGCTAGGAATTAGGGGCGTCTGTCTAGGAACAGGTGCTCGAGCTTAATGAGCTTAACCCCTCTAGATCGGCTTGTTCTCCACGGTTCAATGCGGACAACGTTTCCTCAACCTGGCTGACTACTTCGAGGTCCTTAAACCCCTTACCCAACGACACATCGACGGTTGCATCCGGCCGACCATCGTGGATGAGCTCAAAACAGGGGAAAAGAGCGTGAAGCGCTGCGGCGTGGCCATTGAACTGCTCGCCATAACGCAGCTGGCCGAAGCAGCCGAGGTCTTGGTTTTCCACAATAGGGTCGTTGCCGTAGGGAACCTGCTCATCGAGAACAAAATCGAGTTGCCGCAATTGTTCGGCGACGGTTGTAGCCTGGCCGACTTTGCCGTTGGCGTTATAGACGCGCACATGAACATCCGACGGTGGAACGACGTGTTCTCCGATTAGCGTGGTGGAGGAAACAGGGGTGCCAGCTGCGGGGAGGGAACAGGGGACCGGATAACTGGCCGGTTGGCTGCGGAATGCCAATACCCACGACGTAGCGGCAATCACTACAGCTACGACGGAAACCACCACGTAGGGAACAATTTTTCGTCGATGTGATGCGCTCGAAGTGCTCGCGGGGCCTGAACTCATGACCATCATGTTATCCTCTCCTCGACTAATGGGCATAGAAATCTGTTCTGACCTGCAGAGATGACAGATAGCGTGAATTGCCTTAATATCCGCTGAGAAAGGCACTGGAGAGTACAGGGTGTCAATCGTCTCAACGCGTTGTATTCTCCGAGAAAAAGTCAGTTCACAATGTCTAGCAAAGGTCCAGAAAGAAGGTTTGGGACATGGCTGTAAACTACGATGCCCCGCGTACTCGTGAAACCGAAGAGCTGGAGACCGATTCCCTCGAGGGCCTTCAGGCTGCATCTGCTGAGAAGGAAATCGACGACACCGACGACGGCGAAATTGTCGAGCCGTTCGAGTTGCCGGTCGCCGACATCGCGGGTGAAGAATTCGATATGGATGTCGCCCCGAAGGGAGACGATGAATTCACCTGTGGCTCCTGCTTCATGGTCATGCACCGCTCGATGATTGCAATCGATAACGGCGATGGTTTCCCCATCTGCCAGGACTGTGCCTAATCCCCGCACAACTGGGATAACTTCCTAGGAAAAGGAAAACCGCCACTACCACGGTTATGGCGGCGCTGGGGTCGTCGGCAAGCGTGTAGCGGCGGTGAGAGATTGTGACCTAGCGGTCGAAGAGACTGTCAAGTAGTGCCTCGGGGCGGCGGGTGGAGACCAGCCAATAGGGGGTTGGGTCGTCTGGATCGTCGAGGACTAGCAGCACCATCGTGGGAATCCACGTGTGCGTAACCAGGAATGCTGCTGGATCGAGCTGACGGCCCAACGCATTGCGCTGCGCGGACTTCGGGACCACCAGGGATTTGGCAACGACCGATGCTGGCAAAACTGCCGTGCCAGCGTGAAGCCAGCGTTCACCAGTGCTGTCCACTTCCACGGACACCGTGGTCTTCGACATAGTCAACAGCACCCACACGCCTACGGCTAGACAAATAATGCCGCCGATGACAAGCCAAATCGGTGAACGGTTAAAGCCAATCTGAGCCGTGCATACGAAAACGGCAACACCGCCGAGTACCCAGAACCACCAGGGAACCCAGAGCTTTTCGGAATAGACAATCGATGAATCTCCGCTCGAGCTGATTGTTATTGCCGCACCTTCAGAGACGGATGCTGAGCTGTCGTCGCGACGAGGCTGCAGGTTATCTTTTCCACTCACGGTTATCCATTCTAGGGCACGGCTATGCTCGGTACTGACAAGGCCGAAGTGCGGTTCTTAAAAGACGCGACAGCGAAGGATATACGAAGAGATGACTTATGCTCCGGTGCAAGTGAAAAAGCTCACTAAAGACGCAGTGATCCCCCAGCGTGCGCATGCTGATGATGCCGGTGTGGATTTGAGCTCAGCGGAGGATGTCGTCCTAGCACCAGGGCAACGGGCACTCGTCGGAACCGGAATTGCCATTGCCTTGCCGGCGGGCACAGTGGGATTGGTTCATCCACGCTCCGGATTGGCTTTCAAAAAGGGGCTATCCATCGTCAACGCTCCCGGCACGATTGATGCCGGTTACCGTGGTGAGCTTAAAGTCTGCCTGATCAACTTGGATCCGACCAATGCGGTGGAGATCACCAAAGGTGATCGAATCGCACAGTTGGTTGTGCAGAAGGTCGAGCTCAGTCCGATGGTGGAGGTCGATGAACTCGATGAAACTGAACGCGGTGCGGGCGGTCACGGGTCAACCGGAGTGTCCACGACGCTTTAAAACGTCTCTGACAGCGCGGGGACCCCACCAAGTGTGGTTCAATGCGTGAAGAGCTCAATAAAGCGTTTACAAAGGTGTATACAAAAATTTCTTTTTAGCGAGGTGTCAATAAACCACCATGTGGCCATTTGGAAAGAAGAACCAGCCAGAAGAACCAGCTGCTGAGGCAGAGGCCGTTACCACCGACTCTGCGGCGCCAGCTTCTGAGGAAGCTACCGCAACCCTGCATGACGACGCGTCGGAAACCGCCGCGGAGAACGCACCAGCAAACGGCCCCTTCGATATCAGCAGCGCTAGCCCGACGCAGTTTGATTTTTCAGACTTCGCTAAGGCCAGCCTGAACCTCGGTTCGATGCTGCTGCCTATTCCTCACGTTGGTGATATTCAGGTGGAGATGGGGCCGACAGGTCCAACCATGCTGCACGTCGCCACTGAGCATGGTCGCGTAACTCCTGTAGCATTCGCTGCTCCGACGTCGGGTGGCCTCTGGGAGGAGTCCGCTCAGGAAATCAAGGACGGTCTTGAGTCCGATGGCCTCGATGTCCACGTTGAGCAGGGGCCGTGGGGTTCTGAGGTCGTTGGCCGCACCTCCGATATGGAGATGCGAATCATTGGCGCCGACGGCCCGCGTTGGATGCTTCGCATGACGGCCTCCGGTCCGGCTGATCGGGCGGAGGAACTTGCGGACCTCGCCCGCGGTCTCCTTGCCCGTAGCTTCGTCTCTCGCGGTGAGAACCCGATGCCGGCAGGTCAGCCGCTTCCGGTTACGCTGCCGTCCCAGATGGCGGAGCAGATTCGTCAGGCATACCAGCAGCAGACCCAGGCTGCTCAAGCTGAAGGTGAACCAGGGCAGGTGCCAGGCGCTACTGGTATCAACCCGGATGGTTCCACCAATTAGTTTGGTCAACCCGCCAGCACAGAGAAGCTAGCTGCTTGTCCAGTTAGAAAAGGATTTGCAGGCGCCACTGTGCGCTGCCCGCCGCCGTCACCCGACGGCGGCTTTTCTCTTGTCAGCGGGTAGTATCACACTGCGTGAACATCGAAGTGACTATTGACCGTCCCGCTGCCGGCGGAGAATTCATTGCCAGCTATGACGGACGTATCGGTTTCGTCACCGGCGGCATCCCCGGCGAACGCGTTGTTGTCGAAATTGCCAAACCTGATGCCAAGCTGTGGCGCGGCAATGTCGTTGAGGTTCTGGATGCCTCAGAGCATCGAATTTCACAGCGTTGCGAAGCAGCTCGGCAGGGCGCGGGTTGTTGCGACTGGGGTTTTATTGATCCTGAGCACGCGGCGCGTCTCAAGGTTGATGTCCTGACCGATTGCCTGCGCCGGCTTGGACGTTTCACCGCCGACGAACTGCCAGCTATCGATGTCCTTCCACTGGCTCCCACCTCCCGTTGGCGCACGCGCGTGCGGCTGGGCGTGGATTCCCAGGGACGAGCGGGGTTACGTCGTTCCCGTTCCCACGAGCTCGTCATCGGCTCCGAGTGCGTCCAAACAGTTCCCAATCTCATCGCTGGCTTTTCGACGGCCGGAACCATCCCCGTTGCTAAGCCCGCTAGCGGTCGAGGTCGCAAGAAGCCGAAGCTGGGAGAACTCCATGTGGCAATGGATGCCGAGGGTAACCGAAGCGCTGTGTACGTCTCCGGCAGTGGCCGGAATCGCAAGCAAACAGTGATTGAAGGCGAGCCAACCACACAGCACACTGTTCACGGCATTACTTTCGATGTGCCGACTACCGGTTTTTGGCAAGCTCATCGCTATGCTCCTGAGTTCTATGGCTCGCGCATCATTAGCCTGTTGGCCGGTCAGTCCTTCTCCTGTGCTTGGGATCTCTACGGCGGCGCAGGCGTTCTGGCGGCGGCGCTGCGCAAGCTAGTAGACGCTGAGGGATCAATTCTCTCTGTCGAGGGGTTTGCCGCGGCAGCGACGGCGGGGCGCAGGGCCTTCACTGCAGCTGATCACAGTGGGAATGCGACACCTGCGGCACCAGTTCGGTTCGTTACTGGGGATGTCACCAAGGTTGTGCGCCGCGAAGTTGCTAATGAGAAAACACCAAATCCGGATGTCGTCGTTCTCGACCCTCCGCGCTCCGGTGCCGGTAAGGATGCCATTGCCGCTATTGCTGAGGCCAAGCCACGCACGGTTGTACATTTCGGTTGCGATCCGGCGACTTTTGCGCGCGATGCCCGGTACTGGGCTGACCACGGCTACGCGTTCAAACACCTCGAGGTCGTAGACGCATTTGGCCTAACACATCACTTTGAAACCATCGCGGTGCTAGAGCAGCTGTAGCTAGAGTGGGTGCCGCATGGGCGCAAGGACGTTGGCGCCGATTACGTCGGCAAGCAAATGTGCCTGCCATGGGCGGAAACCCTGTTCGCTGAGGTGGGCGGAGATTTCTGTAACGGCTGGCAGGCCGCCAGCGTAGTTGTCGTGGTGGCGGAATACGAATGAGCCGACTGCGCGGCTGTGAATCCACCAAACAAGTTCACGTGTCTGCGCGGAAGTGATGAGTGTGTCTTTGCGCAGGTGTATTTGGGCACAGACGTTGTCGATGCAGTCTCGCGTGGTTTCGAAAATCTCGGCGGCTTGTGGGGCATGTTCAGCCCAACGCCGAAAGTGTGGCATCTCGTTGCGAGGCGGCTTTTGAGGCTTCGGCCATGATGACCTGGGTTCCTGACGGGCTTCATTAACGATCTTCAACCAAGCATCCGCAGCACCGCGACGGCGACGTGGAAATCCACGGATTGCAGTCAGCTCACGCTGCGTACCTGGGAGTTGTTCTGCGATTGTACGTAGAACGCTGTGCCCCATGATGTGTGTTGGGGAGACATCACGTTGCTGCGCGATTTCGTCACGCTCAGTCCACAGTGCACGGGCGACGTGGAGTTGTTCGGAAGTGCGCAGCTTCCCAATGCCTTTGAGTCCTTGCCACGAGTGTCCGACGTGTAGACCATCGAGGTATTTACGGTTGGTAGCGAGTTCGCGTTCGCATTCCTGCTCTAGCCATTCCAAACGGTCGAGCTCAGCTAGCGCCTGACAAAGAACCTCGGCGAGTTCGATAAGCAGCTCGACATCCAGGGCTGCGTAGTCCAGCCAATCCGCTGGCAGTGGACGAGTAGACCAATCCTCTCGACCGTGCCCCTTGGCAAGTCCAACTCCGAGGAGTCGTTCTGTCAGAGCTGCTAAGTTGACTCGCTCGAGTCCGAGAAGGCGACCGGCCAGCTCAGTGTCAATGACTTTGGTGGGGTAGAGGCCCAGGGCTGCGAGGCAGGGAAGGTCAGAATGAGCTGCGTGAATAATCCAGGTCAGGTCGTTGACTGAGGAACCGAAAACGGCCATCGCCTTGCGCCCGTCTTCGGGATCGATGAGAAAGGTGCCCGCTCCACGGCGGCGAAATTGAAGCAGGAAGGCGCGGTCATCGTAGCGATATGCCGAAGCTCGTTCAGTATCGACTGCGAGCCAACCGTGTCCTTTGGCTAGCTGCTCACCGGCGTCAATAATTTCGTCGATGTCGGAAAGCACGCGTGGAGTTCCCTCGGCGGGGGCAAGTCTTACCTCTACGTCGGGACTAGTTTCCACGTCGGAGCTCATCGCTCGCCTCTTCGGTCGTCGGTATCAGCAGTTGCCAGTATCAGCCCAGCAGGGATACGCCGACGGGTGGCAGACCGGCGACGTTCGCTAGTACCTGAGCGAAGGATTCAACGTGAGTGCGCAGGTCGGTACCACGAGCAGTCCACGATGCGCGCATTTCTAATTGAAAGGCCTGTGGCTTGCCACCAATCTCGCCGTAGCGGACAGAGTTCGTAGTTGTCACCGTGCCACCCAAGTTCGACAGTTCGGCGTTGTTCTCAGCCAGAGCCTCGGTGAGCCATTGCCAGGCAACCTGGGGAAGCAGCGGATCTTCCGCGAGGGAGGCATCCATATCTGCCTGGATGTATGCAACCAAGCGCATGTCACCGTCCCAGGTTTCCTCACTGCGGGGGTCATGGAGCAAAATTAAACGACCAAAGGCATCATCGTCCGAGGACTCGGGGACAATATCAGCTTCGGGCTGCGTGACCTCAAGCGAGACAGCGTGGCTAAACGGTGCCAGCTTCTGCGGTGGCCGAACGGTGCCCAGAGCAATCTCAGGTCGCAGTTCAGCAGAGTGCATTGACTCGACCGCGGCGCGGAAGTTCTGTGGCGTTGAATCGGTTCCATTCACGTGCCTGAACTTAGCCATATGACGCTTGCGTTAGTGGGAGGCGCGCCGAACAGAGCGGAAAGCGACCAAACGCTTCGCCGAAAACGCACAGCAGGGCGAGCGATTTCCCTGTTCTTAGTACCCCACACATTAATTTCTAAGGTAAGTGGGGCATGATTGTCGGTATGAACAATCGTCGCACTTTGACTGATGCCCCGATTCTTGATGCAGCTTACGGTCGAACTCCTTCGCGCCGCCCGGTGTGGTTTATGCGGCAAGCCGGTCGTTCACTGCCTGAGTACCGTGAGGTGCGCAAGGACATCGGTATGTTGGACTCCTGCTTCCGTCCGGAACTGCTCGCTGAGATTACTATGCAGCCGGTACGTAGGCACGACGTTGATGCTGCGATTCTTTTTTCCGATATTGTCGTGCCGCTGAAGGCCGCGGGTGTCAACCTGGATATTGTTCCTGGTCGCGGTCCAGTATTGGATACTCCGGTGCGCTCAGAATCAGACATCAAGGCGCTACCGGAAGTCACAGAAGAGCAACTCGCTCCGGTGGCCGAGGGTATCGGCCTCATTCTGCAAGAGCTGACTGATACCCAGGCACTCATTGGTTTCGCCGGTGCACCATTCACCTTGGCATCGTACCTGATTGAAGGCGGTCCATCCCGCAATCACGAGCGCACTAAGGCGCTGATGCACTCGGACCCTGAATTGTGGGGTCACCTGATGCAGAAAATCACTCCGATGGTGATTGCTTTCCTGCGCGCGCAGATTGGCGCTGGCGTGGACGCTATTCAGCTCTTCGACTCCTGGGCTGGCTATCTTACCGAGCGTGATTACCGCCGCTTTGTGTTGCCGTACTCGAAGCAAATCTTCCAGGCCTTCGCCGACGTCGGCATTCCGCGCATCCACTTCGGTGTGGGGACCGGCGAGCTTCTCGGTGCGATGGCTGAAGCCGGCCCAGAAGTCATGGGTGTCGACTGGCGCGTGCCACTGGACGTTGCTGCCAACCGCATTCGTGCCACGCTTTCCGACGTTCACCGAGGCGCAGACCCGGCGCAAAACAGCCTTGCATTGCAGGGTAACCTTGACCCGGCGATTCTCTTTGCCGGTGAAGCTGCAATGACCCAAGAGATCCAGCGCATCTGTTCTGAAGCGGACCGTGCAATTAAGCGTGGTGATGCCCGTGGACATATCTTCAACTTGGGTCACGGGGTGCTACCGAATACCGATGCCGACGCGATTACGCGCGCCGTTGAAATCATTCACGCAACGTAATAGCCGACGCAACAGGCGTGTAAAACACGCACTAGCTAATTTTCTACAAGTCTTATCGACCGTGCCCGCTCGAGGGGCGGGCATAGAGAAAGCGTACGAAATACCGTGGTTGCACAACCTTCTACCATTGCCGTCGTAGGTGGCGGTATCTCCGGCCTGACCGCAGCGTATGAGTTGCGTAAAAAGCTCGGACCCGCCGCAAGAATTATTGTCATCGAGTCCAGTGCACAGGTCGGCGGCAAGCTGAAGACTCGACCAGGAGCTAACGGCCCTCTTGAAGCGGGCGCTGAGGCGTACCTGGCATTCCGTCACGATGCCACCGAGTTTTTCAAGGAACTCGGTTTGGCGGATCAGCTAGTCGCCCCTTCGGGGTCGCCTTCCAAGCTCTACATTGGCGGTGAGCTCAAGGACCTTCCGCGCAATACGGTCACCGGTATTCCAGGAAGCTCAGAGGGGTTGGGCTATCTCCTCAGCGAGGCCACCCTCGCCAAGATTGATGCTGAGTCGAACCCCGAGCTCACTCCAGCCTTGCACTGGGTACTGGGCGACGACATGAATGTCGGCCAGCTGGTCGCGGCGCGTCTCGGTGAAGAAGTGGTTGACCGCATCGTCTCCCCGCTGCTCGGGGGCGTCTACTCAACCACCGCATACAATCTGGGCCTGCGTGCGACCATCCCACAGCTGGCGGCAGCGCTTGATGAAATTGCCAGTGTCGGTGATCATGTCAGCCTCACCGGCGCTGTCCAGCGCGTTCTGGAAGCACGTAAGCAGGCGCAGCAGGCGCGTCTGAGCAGTGAGGCTGCGACAGACTCTGCGAAGACGAAGCAACCGGTAGTCTTCCAAACGTTCCGAGATGGCTTCGAGGTCCTCTACAACACGCTTGCCGACGAATCGGGAGCCGAACTCCTCTTGTCGACGAAGGCTGCTGGCTTGCGGCAGCATGACAATGGCTTTGAGGTGACAGTGGAAGCGCCGTCGGAAAGCGGCACGAGCGTTAACACGATCGACGTCGACGGTGTTGTCCTGGCGGCACCTTCTGCAACCACATCAGAGCTGTTGAGCAGCCTTGCTCCAGAGGCGGCAGAGCTTATCGGTGGGGTAGACACGTCGAACTCGGCGGTGGTCGGTATGTGTTTCGACACATCGGACGGACTGCCGGAGATCAACGGCGTGTTGTGTGAGATTGGTGCGGACCTGTCCGCGAAAGCTTTCACAGTGTCGTCCCGAAAGTGGCCACATATTGGTGAGCGCTACGGTGCCGTTGTGAGGGCAAGTTTCGGCCGTTTTGATGATGACTCGCACGTGCATCGCAGCGACGAAGACCTCATCGCCAGGGCAAAGGCGGATTTGGCTAAGGCGACTGGCTTTGATGCTGAACCGACAGCGGTTTTCGTCCAGCGTTGGTGGGCAGGGATTCCACGCTTCGATATGGGGCATGGAGGTTTGATGGATTTTGCTCGCCACGAGTTGGACGAGGTGCCTAAGCTTGCAGCAACAGGGGCATGGCTCAGTGGCCCGGGCATTCCGGAGTGTATTTCCAACGCCAAGGCTGCGGCTAACAAGATTGCTGCGGAGCTGGGATAAAGCTGCGAGATTGGTGCTGAGTACGAAACTGGCGCCGAACCATTGAATTTTTGAACAGACTTTTCAACCGAACTAGGAGAGAACTGATGACCAAGCTCGATTACAAGAAGCTCAACGACACCATCCGCTACACCATGTGGTCTACCTTCAAGGTGACCCCGGGCGCACTCGGAGAAAACCGCGAAGAGGCAGTGGCTAAGACCAAGGAATTCCTGGCTCGTTACGAAGACACCGATCTGATCATCCGTGGTTTCTACGACGTTTCGGCCATGCGTGCTGAAGCTGACTTCATGTTCTGGATTCACGCAGAGAAACTGGAAGATCTGCAGGCGTTCTACAACGCTTTCCTGCGCGAGACTCCGCTGGGCCAGGCATCCACCCCGCACTGGTCGAACGCTGCGCTGCACCGTCCAGCTGAGTTCAATAAGTCGCACCTGCCGTCGTTCATCATGGGTGAAGAGCCAGGACGATGGATTGCGGTTTACCCATTCGTCCGTTCCTACGACTGGTACCTGCTGGAGCCAACCGAGCGTCGCCGCATCCTTGCTGAACACGGTATGGCCGGTCGTGACTACCCGGATGTGCGCGCCAATACTGTCCCGGCGTTCGCACTCGGCGACTACGAGTGGATCCTTGCATTCGAGGGGCCGGAGCTCGACCGCATTGTGGACTTGATGTGGAAGATGCGTTACACCGAGGCTCGTCTGCACGTCCGCGAAGAGATTCCGTTCCACACGGGCCGTCGCGTCGATGACATCGCGGAGATTATCAACGTTCTGCCGTAGCCCGTGCAATCTACGAGAAAATCAGCAGCGCCGCTGGTCAAGCCCCGTTAACTGACGGGATTGTGACCAGCGGCGCTGTTTCTTTATCCGGTTATTCAGCCGTCTTGTCCGGTTCCAGCGTGAGTGAAATTGAATTGATGCAATAACGCAGGTCGGTTGGAGTATTGTATCCCTCTCCCTCAAAGACGTGGCCGAGGTGAGACTTGCAACGACTGCACAGCACTTCGGTGCGGACCATACCGAGGCTCGTATCTCGTCGCTCAATAATGCGGTCTCCTGCTAGTGGAGAGAAGAAAGATGGCCAACCGCAGTGAGAGTCGAACTTCTCGTTCGAGCGAAACAGCTCGTAACCACAAGCCCGGCAGCGGTATACACCTTGAGTTTTAGTATCGGTGTACTCACCGGTGAAGGCGCGTTCAGTACCTGCCTGACGCAAAACCTGGTACTCTGCGACACTGAGGAGTTCGCGCCATTCTTCTTCGCTTAGATTCCAGTCTTCGCTATGCGAATTATCCATTCTGAATAGCCTCCTCAGACTTGAGATCAGATTCCTGATTAAACTTCCCGCCTGCGATCTTCCAGTCACCCAGCCAGCTGAAGCCGGATGCAAAGCTACGCCCATTGACGGCATCCACAATCGTCATTCGAATCAGTGCTGCCGTGATGGAGAGAATAAGAACGGCCCATCCAATACCGCCGATTGCAACCGTGAACCACGGGAAAAATAGGTCATCCTCATCAATCCACCAATTGGCGTAGAAGAAACAGAGTACGACTCCGAGTCCTGCGCCCCAATTCAACATGACAGTCGAACCAATATTTCCTTCATTGTCGCAATCCAAAACCAATGGGCGAAGCACGGTGAGAACCATTGGCAAGAGCGTCATCGAGTAGTACTGCTGTCCTAGGCTGGAAAGGAAGAACGCGCCGGTGAAGAGAACTCCGGAAGTTGTAGCAATCCAGAATTTCTCATCCCTTTCGAGCCAGCGAAGAAGGAGAACGACAGATACCAAGACAAAAATGCCGAAAAAGATTTGCCACAGCAAGATCAATGTCGGGTGGGCACCCAGCCAAACAAGCTGCCCAGTCAGTGAAGCATTCGCAAAGTCACGGACAACTCCCAGGTAGGGGATAGTGATATCTAGGTAGTCACGTGGTTGGACCATGAGCGGCCACGCAACGGCATTGGCTGCAATTACCACCCCGATACTGGTCAGTATCGTAGAGAACTGCCTGCGCATGAACGGTAGGAACAGCATTGGCAAGAATACGGGCTTGATAGTGATTGCGATACCGATAATCAGGCCGGCCAGGATATTGCGTCGCTCGGTCAGTGCAATAAAAAACAGCACTAATGCAAGGAACAGTGAACCGTTGACGTTCGTAAAATCAAGCGTGTTGGTAACGGGTTCCGTGAGGTAAAGCAGTGCTATCGACGCTGGAATGATGGGGCCAGAGCGCGCAATACCAAGCCACCTGAGTAGCAACACAATTGCCGCAATGATTGCAGCTGACTGAAATACCGCAAACCAGATTCGGCCCGATTCAAGCGAGCCGAACAAATCAATCGGGGCTAAAAGTAGGGTAGCGCCTGGGGAATACAGATAGTGCGGATCGGCTGTTACGTAGTCTTCCGAATAAACGGGTACCTGCGACACGAATCGATTAATTGCTGACCAGACCGTCGTAAAGTCATCTGTGCCAGACACGTCTTTCGGCAAAACCCAGGTGCGGTGAAAAATTACCACAGCTGCGATAGGCCACAAGAAAGCGCTGAGTCCTCGCGACACCTGCCGAGACAGAGGGCGTGGAGCCACCGAAGGTGTTCCTGGCGTGTCCTTGGACGTTTGCGTTAATGCCGTTGCGCTTGCGCTCACGTCGATTTTTGGTTTACTCACAATACTCCACCCTACTGGGTGAAGCTGCGGGAATAGCGTAGGAAGATGTGTGAGTCGGAACGTAGGATACCCCGCACTTCAAAAGCCTGCGGGTTCGTCGAGTTCGATTCCTCTTCAGGGTCGTTCTCGCCGAAAGTCAGGGGACCGTTACCCACCCACGTCGGCGACAACGTCAGGAACACTTCGTCAACGCACCCTTGCTGCAACGCCTCTCGATACATCGTCGGACCACCCTCTACGACAATGTCGCGGTAGCCGTGCTCGGCCAGCCACGTTATCGCCGCACCTACTGAGGGGTTAGGGAGCTTAACGACGAGCGCCCCGGCTGACTCTATCTTTTTAACTTTGTTCTCGTGCGCGGCTGTTTCCTCTTCGCTATTAAAAGTGTCCTCAGTAGGGGTGAAGATTATCGGAGGATTCGCTTCTGCGTTTGTAAAAAAGTCGGACTCTACGTCCAAGTCCAAGGAACGCGAGAGCGTGGACATTGCCACATGCTCAGAGCGACCAAGCTTTTGACGAACGGCCTCTAGGTGCTCCGGTATCTCAACTGGGCCGTAGTCTTCTGCGACAATGGTGCCCGTGCCGACGAAAACGACGTCGGCAAGCGCACGAAGCGTGTTGAAAATTGTGGCGTCGGTGTCATTGCCAAGCTGTCCTGAGGTGCCTTCGATGGCGCCACGTCCGTCCATACTGGTGACGGCGATGGCGGTGACTGTGGGAGTGGCGGGGAGCTCCGGCGCTGAAGCAGGTGTCGTTTGTGCTGGTCGGGAAAGAAAGTGAAGAAGTTCATCGGTAGATGGGTTTGCGGATGTGAGTGTAGCCATACCGCTGAGGTTAAGCTCACGATTGCAAAGTAGGCAAGGCCTGGCTTATAAGGGCAGCGCCATAATCGTTGTTGTTTACGAGGGTTTTGCCTATAGTGGAGGTATGCGACTCACAGATACCCTTGAAAAGGCATTCAACGACCAGATCACTATGGAGCTCACCGCTTCGCACGTCTACCGTCAGCTCGCTATCGAGCTGGACCTGCTGGACCTTTCTGGTATGGCAGAGTGGATGCGTGCACAGGCGGAGGAAGAAATCGATCACGCCAACCAGTTCATTAACCACCTTGACGCTCGCGACAATCGCCCGCAGATCGGCGCCGTCGAGGCGCCGGAGGTGAAGGTCACATCCGCTATCGATGCATTCCGCATTGCGCTCGAGCACGAGGAGAAGGTTTCGGCATCTATCCGTAACCTGCGCAACCTTGCTGACAGCGAAGGTGACATCGACTCTCGTCCGCTGCTGGATAGCTTCGTAGTTGAGCAGATTGAGGAAGAGGACACCGTCCGCGGCATCATCGGTCGCCTGGAGATTCTGGGTGACGATGGCGCTGGCCTGCTGCGCCTGGACAAGGAGCTCGGCGCTCGCGACGCAGCGTAACCTCGAGTTCAGTTCACAAATTTGATAGAAAAGACCGCTTCAGGGCTAAGTGCCTGGGGCGGTCATTTCTATTCAGCTGGAGCCTCAATCGATGAGTCAAACCTAAATTCGTGGAGCTGCCATGGGCTGATCATTCATAGTCCTAAGCGAGTGAGCTGCTCAGCAAAGCCCGCCGAATTGGAAAACTTGGCAGCCGAGACGCCCGGTGAAAGACATGTCTTGCTACTTAACACGGGGGGGGGGGTAAGGCTCAATGAAATTGGTTGCTTGACTGAGGTTAAACGAAAACTCCCTCCCGGATACCCGGGAGGGAGTTAGTCTGAGCGGATGACGGGACTCGAACCCGCGACCCTAACCTTGGCAAGGTTATGCGCTACCAGCTGCGCTACATCCGCAAATACGTTCGCCCATAAGGGCTTACGTGGTGCGCGATACTAGGATTGAACTAGTGACCTCTTCCGTGTCAGGGAAGCGCTCTCCCACTGAGCTAATCGCGCTGGGTTAAAAGCTATATAAAAGCTTTCATGCGCAACCCCCTTCTGAGAGAAGGGGGCTTTGCACTGAGCGGATGACGGGACTCGAACCCGCGACCCTAACCTTGGCAAGGTTATGCGCTACCAGCTGCGCTACATCCGCAAATACGTTCGCCCATAAGGGCTTACGTGGTGCGCGATACTAGGATTGAACTAGTGACCTCTTCCGTGTCAGGGAAGCGCTCTCCCACTGAGCTAATCGCGCAATACATCGAAACCGGTAAGGAATCTCTGCTGAGGTGGAAACGGGAATCGAACCCGTGTACACGGCTTTGCAGGCCGTTGCCTCGCCACTCGGCCATTCCACCGTGAGGCTGCCGCCTCAGTGGTTGCCTCGAAGTTATACCACAGGGCCTAACTTCTTGAGAAACCAGAGCGGATGACGGGACTCGAACCCGCGACCCTAACCTTGGCAAGGTTATGCGCTACCAGCTGCGCTACATCCGCATCGCGTTGCAAGGAGGGCGAAAAGAAAATCTCAATTGCTCCCTTGCGGTGCGAAAGATACTTTAGCGTGATTGTGCGATTGATTACAAATTACCAGGTGAACATCTGTATTGTCCCTGTGGGCGTAGGGCTAAAGACCAATCTTTGATGCCTCTGAATCGCAACAATGTCATTTATTCGCTTTCGCGGGTTTGTTACTGGGCGCCTATCGAGTCGCTATCGTCATGGAGTTCCATCGATGCGGTAAAAAATCTTCGAACTGCGCAATCGCAAACGCAACGCAACTCAATTAGGGAAATCTCCAAAACGCGTGCTAACTTATTCCGCAGAGCAGCAAAGGCTTAGTGCTTTTCTGTTCCAGTCCCATAGCTCAGTGGAAGAGCGTTCCGTTCACACCGGAAAGGTCGCTGGTTCGAACCCAGTTGGGACTACCATTTAAAACCCCGGTCGACGCATCGTATAAAAACGGCGCGGCCGGGGTTTTGCTGTGTGACCTGAACTATATTCGTCTCTCTCGGGAACTTTTCTGGGCTACCATCCGACAATAGGTACAGGGGCAGCGGTCATACTACTGCTGTTCTTCTCGAACTGTCCCGCTTAAAGGAGTTGAACTGTTCTAGTGAGTCCCCGGGTCGCTTCAGGCGAAACGTTTCGGTTCTCAAAGTCGGGTTTCCGACGTGCGGTAGCCGCCGCTGCGGCGCTTGCGGTCTTTGCCGGCGCGTCCGTTATCAATGCAGTCCCTGCGAGTGCTCATGATTCCGTCCTGTCATCGAATCCAGGCGACAAGCAGGTTCTCGATGAATTTCCGCACCACGTTTCTCTCAAGTTCTCCGGCAACCCCAAGAACAACTTCAACACCGTTGCAATTAGTGATGCAGATGCCAAGGAAGTCCTGTACTCCCACGAGCCAGAAGTAGTGGGTAATGAGGTCTCTTTGGATATTCCTGAGGAGATTAATCCAGGGCCTGGCAACTACATTATTGGTTTCCAGATTACCTCCTCTGATGGTCACTCCACCCGAGGAAAGACCTCTTTCTCAGTGGCTGATCCGGATGCTGCTGGCGCAGCCGAAGCTGGGGCAGAATCTCGTCAAACCGGTGCACACGCCGAGGAAACGAAGTCAATACCGCTATGGGCTTATGGCCTCGGTGGTGGACTTATCGTCATCATCGCCGCTGTCGTCACCGTTATTAATCGAAAGGCAAAATAGGCACATGAAACTCAATCGCACTGCAACTGCACTGATTGCTGGTTCCGCAGCTCTGACCCTTGCTCTAGCAGGTTGCTCATCCGACGATAACACTGCTGCTGAGGTGACTGAGTCCGCAACCTCCGCTGCGACCGAGGCTACTTCTGAGATGGAGAAGAGCGATGCTGCTGTACAGCTGGCCGATGCCTACATCAAGGAAAAGCCGGCTGACAAGGGCATGACCGCCATCTTCGGTACGCTGACCAACAACACCGATAAGGACATCAAGGTTTCCTCCTTCAAGCTTGAGGGGCTGAAGGAGGGCACGAAGTTCGAGCAGCACGACACCAAGGACGGCAAGATGTTCGAGGTGCCGGAAGGTCTGACGATTCCGGCTAATGGCGAACTCGTTCTCGAACCGGGTAGCACTCACTTCATGATCATGGACAATGATGAAGCTATGGATGTGGGAGCTGAGTACAAGCTCGTCATTGAGCTTTCCGACGGCTCTAGCATCACCCAGGACGTTGAGGTTCGTGTCCAGCCGGCGGGCGAAGAGGACTACGGTAATGACGGTGACCTGAACAACCCAGAGCATATGGGCGGCGGTGAGATGGATCACTCGCACCATTAATTCTTGTGACAAGTTGGTCAAGCAATGGCTCGTCGTAAAGCGGGCGTGAGCTCAGGTACGTCGAGGAATTGATTAACTGGATCTAATGGTGGCAGAAGCGCTGGAGTTGGCAGGTTATTGCGGCATATGCATCGAACTCCGGCGCCTTTCTTTTTCCGAAAAAGGTTTTCGATACGGTCGAATTGGATAGGCCAGTGGTTGTGTTGAAGCCATTGAAAAATCGTTGGATTCCCAGCCACCTTATGTGCTCCAGTTTGAAGTAATCAGAAAGGTAAGAGTGCACAACATGTCCGAAGGCTTTTCTAGAAGGCGTTTTCTTGGCGGGCTCGGCACCGCCGCAGGAGCTTCAGCGCTCGCCCTGGGGGTGCCGGAAGCCCAGGCGATTGGGTTGGAACGTCCACAGGAAGAGCCGCCGAAACCGCCTTTGCAGACAGCAACCGTACCTTTTGATGGGGCTCATCAGGCGGGGATTGCGACGCCCGCACAGGCGAATCTATGGCTAATAGCCTTCAACGTAAAGAAGGGGGTTAATCGCAATCGTCTCCAAAACCTCATGCGTGCCTGGACCGATGACGCTCGCCGAATGACAGCTGGCAAGGCTACTCGAACGGACTTGGAGCCTGAGCTCATGGGGAGTCCGGCCAATCTGACTATCACAGTTGGATATGGGGAAAACTTCTTCACAATCATCGATAGGGAAGACCAGAAGCCCGAGTGGCTGGAGGATCTGCCAAAGTACGTTAACGATGAGCTCCGCCCGGAGTGGAACGGTGGAGACCTGTGCCTGCAGATTTGTGCGGATGACCCGGTAATGGTCTCCCACGCGGCCCGAATGATGATCCGAAATTCGGGCTCTTATTTGGACGTCCATTGGGTGCAAGCTGGCTTCCAGCACGCCAATGGTTCTAGGCAGGAAGGCGAGACCCCGCGCAATCTCTTCGGTCAGAAGGACGGTACGGTCAACCCGCGCACTCGTGAAGAATTCGACAAGCAAGTGTGGATTGACAGTGGCCCGGATTGGTTGCGGGGCGGTACAGCGATGGTTGTCCGCCGTATCGAAATGGATATTCCAGGCTGGGATGTCTTGGACCGCGAAAGCCGCACTGTTATTACCGGCCGAGATATCGGCACCGGTGCGCCAATTGGAGGTAAGGACGAGTTTGAGACCGTCGACCTGGCGAAGACTGATGAATATGGTCTGCCTCTGACGGATCCGAACAGCCATGTTGCACTGTCCATGCCTCCGAAGGAGAAACCTAATCAGCGGATTCTGCGACGGGTCTACAACTATGACCTGCCACCGGAACCGAATGGTCGATTCGAGACCAACACCGGCCTGGTATTCATTTGTTTCCAGAAGGACCCGTTGGAGCAGTTCAATCCGATTCAGGAGCGGCTGTCCAAGAACGACCGTCTCAATCAGTGGATTTTCCACATTGGATCCGCCGTGTTTGTTATGCCGCGAGGAACTTCTGAGGAGGAGTACTGGGCGCAGGACCTTTTCGAGGCCTGAGTTTTGACCGTGCGGTAAAGTGTGTGAACGACTGACGAAGGTCACCAGGTATGTGATTTTCGAAGACACTTTGAAAAGGAGTACACGCACGCCGTGTCAGAAGAATTTGCAACCCCAGCACCGTTTTCCGTGCCCGTAGGAGTTTCTGCGGGCGAGGCGATGAGAGACCTGGGTTTCCCGAACAAGGGCGTTGACGCCATCGTTTGTGTCCGCGATCCTGAAGGCAATTTGAAGGATCTGTCCTTTAAGCCAGAAGTGGAAACCGTCTTCGAGCCCGTTCCGGCGAATACTCCGGACGGTCGTGATGTCATTCGCCACTCTGCGACTCACGTGATGGCTCAGGCCGTGCAGTTGGAGTTCCCTGGGACGAAGCTGGGCATCGGCCCTGCCATCGACAATGGTTTCTACTACGACTTCCGTGTCGATGAGCCTTTCTCGCCGGAGGATCTCAAGCGCATCGAAAAGCGTATGAAGAAGATCATCAAGTCTGGTCAGCGGTTCGAACGCTTCGCGTTCGAGTCTGCTGATGAGGCGCAGGAAGCGCTTGCCGACGAGCCGTATAAGCTCGAGCTGATTGTTGAAAAGTCGGCCGGCAAGGTGTCCGAAGATGATGAGGCCAATGTCGACGTCGGTGGTGCAGGCACGACCTTGACCGGATACCGCAACGTCAATCCGCGTACCGGTGAGACCGAGTGGTTTGATCTTTGCCGCGGCCCGCACGTACCGACCACCCGCTACATCCCTGCTTTTAAGATCACGCGTTCTTCCGCTGCGTACTGGCGTGGTGACCAGTCTCGCGATAACCTGCAGCGTGTTTACGGCACTGCGTGGGAGTCCAAGGAAGCGCTAGATGAGTACCTTGACCGCATGCTCGAGGCTGAGAAGCGCGATCACCGCCGCTTGGGCTCTGAGCTGGATCTGTTCAGCTTCCCAGATGAGATTGGTTCTGGTTTCCCGGTATTCCATGTCAAGGGCGGCATCATCCGCAACGAGATGGAGCAGCATTCCCGTCGCCGTCATATCGAAGCGGGCTATGACTTTGTGAACACCCCGCACGTAACCAAGGGCGACTTGTTCAAGAAGTCCGGTCACCTGGACTTCTACGCGGATGGCATGTTCCCGCCGATGCAGCTCGACGGCGAATATGACGAACACGGCAACTGCACCAAGGCTCCGCAGGACTACTACGTCAAGCCGATGAACTGCCCGATGCATAATCTCATTTTTGCATCGCGTGGTCGCAGCTACCGTGAACTTCCGATTCGTATGTTCGAGTTCGGCACCGTCTACCGCTACGAGAAATCGGGTGTTATCCACGGTCTGACCCGAGCCCGTGGCTTTACGCAGGACGACGCCCACATCTACTGCACCGAGGATCAGCTGGAAGAAGAGCTCACTAGTGTCCTCGACTTCATCATTTCGCTTCTTCGTGACTACGGCCTGGATGACTTCTACCTGGAACTGTCTACGAAGGACGAAAAGAAGTTCGTCGGCTCGGATGAAATTTGGGAGAAGTCCACGGCAATTCTCCAGCGCGTTGCCGATGCTTCTGGCCTCGAGCTCGTTCCTGATCCGGGCGGAGCCGCTTTCTATGGCCCGAAGATTTCCGTCCAAGCCCGCGATGCCATCGGCCGCACCTGGCAGATGTCGACCGTTCAGCTCGACTTCAACCTGCCGGAGCGCTTCGAGCTCGAGTACACCGCACCTGACGGCACCAAGAAGCGCCCGATTATGATCCACCGTGCGCTGTTCGGCTCCATCGAACGTTTCTTTGGCGTCCTATTGGAGCACTACGCGGGTGCTTTCCCCGCCTGGCTGGCGCCGGAACAGGTTGTTGGTATCCCGGTTGCGGATGACTGTATCCCGCACCTGGAGGACTTTGCTGCACAGCTGAAGTCTCGTGGCATCCGCGTCCACGTGGATACGTCGGATGACCGCATGCAGAAGAAGATACGCAACCACACCCAGGCCAAGGTTCCGTTCATGATTCTGGCTGGTGCCCGCGACATTGAGGCAGGTGCCGTCAGCTTCCGGTTCCTCGATGGCACCCAGATTAACGGGGTGGCAGTTGAGAAGGCTGTGGACATCATCTGTGATTGGGTTGCTTCGCGGAATAACGAACAGCCGAACAAGGAGAATGTCTCTGCTCTCTAGAGGTCGCTAACGCTCTCTTATTCGACCGCGTTGTTTTAACTGGTGAACCACGCGTGGTAATCCAAAGAAGTTGACCGCGAGGTCGTAAACTACAGCAGAGAAACATATGTGGTCGGGGCTCGAATGGGGCCCGGTTACGCAACGAAGGGGATGGCAGTGAATCAGTCGGGAAGTGAAGAGTTGCCTCCGCAGCAGCAGGGCAATGCCGGCCAGCAGGAATCGTCTGATGGCGTATACGTCGACAGCGGTTACGGCGAACCGGATCGGCTCACGCGCTTATGGGCACCGTACCGGCTGGACTACATCGTCAAGCGTGGTGTGCATAACTCCAAGCCATCCCGTAACCCCTTCGTTGATTTGCCGAAGCAAAGCGATGAGGAAGCACTCATTATCGCTCGCGGCGAGTGGGTGTACGCCGTTCTGAATCTGTTCCCGTACAACCCAGGGCACCTCATGGTGGTTCCATATCGCGAAGTCGCCAACCTTGAGGACTTGACCGACGAAGAAACGGCCGAGATGATGCGGTTTGCCAAGCATGCGGTTCGTACTCTCAAATCGGTTTCGCGTCCGCACGCCGTCAACGTAGGTTTCAACTTGGGCAAGGCCTCCGGCGGTTCGGTTGCTGACCACCTGCACATGCACGTTGTGCCGCGCTGGTCCGGCGACAGCAATTTCATGACCGTGATCGACGGCACCAAGGTGCTACCGCAGGCGCTTCGTCAGACGCGCGAATTGCTTGCCGACGGCTGGCGTGCCCTCAATCAGGAGGATGGGGCAGCATGCTGAGTGTCCGTGGCAGGGCTCCAATCCGCCCAGTAGTTGAACCGGTAGCCGCTGCACTTTTGCGGGTCGGGATTAGCCCGAACACGGTCACCCTGGTGGGAACTGCAGTTTCCGTTCTGCTTGCGGTAATCCTGATTCCTACCAACCATCTTTTTGCAGCTGCGGTTTCAATCGCTATTTTCACAGCTTTTGACCTGCTCGATGGCACGATGGCCAGACTTCGAGGGCAGGGAACGAAATACGGAGCGACGCTGGATGCTTCCTGTGACCGCATTACTGATGCTGCACTGTTCGGGGCGATAGCGTATTGGGTGGTGTATCACCATGACGCGGATCCAGTGCTGCTTATTCTGACACTGATTACCATGGGGTCTTCCCAGGTCATTTCCTACGTTAAGGCTCGGGCAGAGGCCAGCGCCCTTAAGGTCAACGGTGGTCTCGTCGAACGTGCGGAGCGCCTGATTATCGGTCTAATCGGCATTGGGCTCCAGGGGCTTGGCGTGGACTATGTCCTCTACGTCGCGATGTGGCTCCTGGCGATTGGGTCGGTATTCACCGTCGTCCAGCGCTTGTACATGGTGGCTAAGCAGCCAGGAGCGTTGGATCCCATCGCCCCGCCAGAAGGCGCAGCTGATAGTTCATCTATTAACCCTGACTCTGCTCCGAAGTCCACGGGTTCGGCTGATTCCTACAACTAAAGGAGGATACAATGACTAGTTTCTTCCTGCCTCGCTCTAAAAATGATTTCGTTGCGCTCGGCTATATGGCCGGGTGGAAGATTTTTGGTCTGCTGCCGGAACGCGTGGCCTACCGTATCGGCAACATAGCCGCCGATCGTGTAGCAGCAAATCCCGCGACTACCCGCCAGCTTCGCAAGAACTTGGCTCGCGTTATGGGCTGCCCACCTGAGGAAGTGCCGCAAGGTCTTATTCGGGCTTCCATGCGTTCCTATCTACGTTATTGGGTGGAGGCATTCCGGTTGCCCTCCATCGCGTCGCCAGAGTTGGCAGACACAGTCGAGTCCACCAGCGATGGACTCGAACGAGTTGCTGAGGCCCTCGAGGCAGGAGATTCCATCGTCATCCCGCTGCCGCATTCTGGTAACTGGGATATGGCAGGTATGTGGCTCGTTTCCCGGCATGGCCGGTTCAGTACCGTGGCGGAACGGCTGAAGCCAGAAGTGCTTTACGACGCTTTCGTGGAGTACCGCGAATCCCTCGGATTCCGCATTCTCCCGCTTACCGGTGGCAAACCCGCGATGCCGGAACTGCAGAAGCGATTGGAAGACGGTGGCGTTGTGTGCCTGCTGTCTGATCGTGACTTCGGCGGCCACGGGGTCCCGGTCACTTTTTTCGGCGAGCAGACTACCATGCCGGTCGGTGCAGCAAAGCTGGCACTGGACACCGGCGCTCGGCTTATGCCCGCGGGCCTGTCCTACACGCGCGATGGCTGGCGTTTTGTAGCGCATCCATTCGTGCCGACTGAGGGGCGCAATCTAGCTGACATTGTCCAGGACATCGCTACTGTTTTTGAATCTGATATTGCCCAGCATCCAGCGGATTGGCACATGATGCAGCCACTGTGGCCAGCGGATAAGAAGAGGTCAAAGTAGCCGTGCGAATCGGAATGGTGTGCCCGTACTCGTTCGATGTCCCAGGTGGGGTTCAAGCTCACGCGATTGACCTGTGTGAGGAGTTCATCCGTCGCGGCCACGAGGTCAGTCTTATCGGCCCGGCTAGCGTGCAGGCGGACGTTCCGGATTTCGTTGTTCGAGGTGGTGCCGCCATCCCGATTCCGTATAACGGCTCGGTCGCTCGGCTGTCTTTTGGTCCCCGCACGAGCCGTCGAGTCCGCACATGGATTGAGGAAGGTAGCTTTGACATTCTTCATATCCATGAGCCGAATTCGCCCAGTTTTTCAATGTTGTCGTTAGTAAACTCGGTCGGTCCAATTGTCGCGACCTATCACTCTGCGGCGACGGACTCCTTGGCATTGAAGCTGGCCACGCCATTTTTGCGGAAGTACCTTGAACGCATTCGGGGAGGCATCGCTGTCTCGGAAGTGGCACGTCGCTGGCAGGTTGAGCAACTCGGCGGCGACCCGGTACTCATTCCCAATGGTGTCCGTGTTGGAGATTTCGAGTCCTGTCCGGCCGCCTCATCGTTGCCCGAGATCCCGCCGCGGCGTGAGGGGTTCTATCGGCTTGTGTTCCTCGGACGCTTCGACGAATCTCGCAAGGGCTTTGACGTTCTGCTCGACGCGCTGCCAGCAATACGTGCGGAGATTCCACAGCTTGAGGTCTGTGTCGTTGGTGATGGTGATGTCGCGGCAGCTCGTCGTAAAGCGGGCAGAAACGCAGATGTCCTGCATTTCGTCGGCAGACTCTCGGAGGATGCTAAGGCGTCAATACTCGCCGATGCGGATGCGTACATTGCCCCACAGCGTGGTGGGGAGAGTTTCGGCATCGTGCTGGTAGAGGCGATGGCGGCGGGTGCGCCGGTGATCTCCAGCGACATCGATGCGTTCAAACTCGTGCTTGACGACGGCCATTACGGGCTTCACTTTGAAAACGGTAACTCCGTAGACCTTGCGGATGCAGTCGTACGCCTTTTGACGCAGCCAAAGTTGGGGGAGGAGCTTCGCGCACTCGGGCATAAACGGGCTTGGGAATATGACTGGTCGCAGGTCGCCGACGGCGTTCTGCGTGTGTACGATACGGTGCGCATGGATGGCGAAAAGGTCGTCATTGCGCCATAAAGATTTCCGTCGTGGCAGCTGATTAAACGCAGCGGAGTGAAAGTGGGTTTTCGGTGGACGTAACCGTTCCAATCTGGGTCGTTGTCCTGGTCATTGCGCTGATTGTCGTACTCGTTAGCGGTTTGGTGGCTTCATCGACAGCGACGCGTTTGAACCGTATGCACATTCGCACCGACTTGGCGCGTTCCTCACTGGAAGCGGCGTTGGGGCGAAGGGCTGCAGTCGCTCGTGCCGCCTACCCGGAACTCGCCGGCGTAGTGACGAAGGTGGAAGCCACACCACTTCGAGCCAACAACACTGGACAGCGCGCTGACGTGGAAAACGAACTGACTAGGAAAATTGTGGCGCTCTATGAGGAACAGCCTGTGGACCGAACGATGGCAATTGAGCTTTCTGACGCCCACACGCGGCTCGAGCTCGCCCGCCGTTTCTACAATGATGCGGTGACGGATACGAAAGCACTGCGAGCCAGGCCGCTAGTGCGCGCGCTGCGGCTGGCGGGTACTGCACCTGAACCGGAATATTTCGATGTTGCAGATGGACTGACAACAGCTTAATTGTGGGAAATCCCGCCGTTGTGCTGGAAGTTCGCCGTGTTTTCTGACTCAATGAACAGCACTGTCTAGTCCAGGCGTTATAGTGTTAAACGACTACAAACAGTCACATTCACCAGTTGTATTAGGGAAGTAGGGTTCGTTGAGCACGGTTGAGAACAACTCCGGGCAGGGCACTGCACGCGTGAAGCGTGGTTTCGCTGAGATGATGAAGGGCGGCGTCATTATGGACGTCGTTACTCCGGAGCAGGCCAAGATCGCTGAGGATGCCGGCGCAACTGCCGTGATGGCGTTGGAGCGCGTCCCCGCCGATATTCGCGCAGAGGGCGGCGTGTCGCGTATGTCCGACCCGGACATGATCGAGGGCATTATCAATGCCGTCTCCATCCCGGTTATGGCCAAGGCCCGTATCGGCCACTTTGTTGAGGCACAGGTTCTGCAGTCCCTCGGTGTTGACTTCATTGACGAGTCCGAGGTTCTGACCCCGGCCGATTACTCGAACCATATCGACAAGTTCGACTTCACCGTGCCGTTCGTCTGTGGTGCGACCAACCTGGGTGAGGCTCTGCGCCGCATCAACGAGGGCGCTGCCATGATTCGCTCGAAGGGTGAGGCCGGTACCGGTGATGTTTCCAACGCTGTGACTCACATGCGCACCATCCGCGCTGAAATTAACCGTCTGCGTTCTATGGCTCCGGACGAGCTCTACGTTGCCGCCAAGGAGCTGCAGGCACCGTACGAGCTGGTACGCGAGGTCGCTGAGACCGGTAAGCTGCCGGTCGTACTCTTCACCGCAGGTGGCATTGCAACGCCGGCTGACGCTGCAATGATGATGCAGCTCGGTGCTGAGGGTGTCTTTGTTGGCTCCGGTATCTTCAAGTCCGGTGATCCGGAGAAGCGCGCCAAGGCTATAGTCCAGGCAACTCAGCACTACGATGATCCGAAGGTCATCGCTGATGTCTCCCGCGGGCTCGGCGAGGCAATGGTCGGTATCAACGTCGACGAGATTCCGCAGCCGCACCGACTCGCTGAGCGTGGCTGGTAAAAATGGCTAACATCCGCGAGGTATTAGATCTGGAGCAGATTGACCGGGACATTTTCCGTGGCCCAGTCATTAAGTCAATCCTACAGCGCACTTTCGGTGGCCAAGTTGCCGGCCAGTCCCTCGTCGCGGCGACGCGCACGGTGGGTAATACCTTCGCGGTGAACTCCCTCCACGCCTACTTTGTAGGCCCGGGCCGCCCCCATATCCCGACGGTGTACATGGTCAAGCGAATTCGCGATGGCCGGTCTTTCTGCCACCGTTCCGTCGAAGCTGTGCAAGATGGCCGTACGATTTTCGTCATGCAGGTCAGCTTCCACCGTAAGGGGGATGAGGGACTCGAGCACTCTGACGTGATGCGCAAGGTGCCAGATCCTGAAGATGTGGTCACCGACACCTCTGAGATGACGAACACACGTCGTCTACTAATGCGCGAGTGGGCGGACTGGGATATCCGGGTAGTGCCGGATGATCAGTTCGAACACAACAAATACACCCCGTCTCAGCAGCTGGTGTGGTTCCGGTGCAAGGATCGCCTGCCGGATAACGAGACCTTCCACGTCTGCACGCTGGCGTACATGTCGGATATGACTTTGCTGTCATCGGCACTCGTTCCGCATCCAGGCGTTGAGGTCCAGGAAGCCAGCCTCGACCACGCGATGTGGTTTATGCGTCCGTTCCGTGCGGATGAATGGCTGCTCTACGACCAGATTTCACCATCAGCGCATGCGGGTCGCGCACTGACTCACGGTCGCATTTTTAACCAAAAGGGCGAGCTCGTGGCCGTCGTCACGCAGGAAGGGCTGACCCGAAGCCTGGCCCCGGGTGTCGAGCCCGTGCCAGTGGCGACGAACTTCGATGCTCGCAGTGAGAACCTAGATTAATGACACAGGAAACAATCGGTATCCTCGCTCTTCAGGGCAACGTTGCCGAACACGGATATGTCCTTGACCAGCTCGGCGTCCCGCACCGAAAGGTGCGCTTGCCCCGTGACCTGGAGGGACTTAGCGGCTTAATTTTGCCCGGCGGCGAGTCCACGACCATGAGCAAGTTGATGGTCTTCAATGAGCTTGAAGGCCCGCTGCGGGAAGCTCTCCGCGATGGCCTTCCGGCATATGGCACCTGCGCAGGCATGATTTTGCTTGCCGACGAAGTGCTCGATACCCGTCCGGATGCCGTAAACCTGCGAGCGATTGACATCACGGTCCGTCGTAACGCATTTGGCCGTCAGGTGGATTCCTTTGAAACTGACTTGGATATCCCGCAGCTGGCGATTGGTGGTGACCAGTCGTCTGTGCACGCCGCCTTTATTCGCGCCCCATGGGTCGAGCGTGTCGGCGACGACGTTGAGGTGCTAGCGCGGGTGCCAGAATCGGCTGGAGAGACCGCCGGTACAGTGGTCGGAGTACGGCAGGGGGCTGCGATGGCCACCAGCTTTCACCCGGAGTCGACGGGGGAGACTCGGCTCCACGAGTTCTTTTTGCGAGAGCTTGTCGGAATTTAAATCCCCAGTTTGTATAATGAACACCTGACTAATTCCCAGCTATATGGGTATTGACGAGAGGATTGGTAGGAACTAGCACATGTCGGGTCATTCAAAATGGGCAACCACAAAGCACAAGAAAGCTGCTAATGACGCCAAGCGCGCCAAAGAGTGGGCAAAGATGATCAAGAACATCGAGGTCGCGGCTCGTACCGGCGGCGGTGATCCTGCTGGTAACCCCACCCTCGATGACATGATCAAGAAGGCCAAGAAGGCCTCGGTTCCCAACGACAACATTGAGCGTGCCCGCAAGCGTGGTTCCGGCGAGGAGTCCGGCGGTGCTGACTGGGAGACCATTGTCTACGAAGGCTATGCACCTGGTGGCGTCGCTTTGATTGTGGAGTGCCTGACGGATAACCGTAACCGTGCTGCTTCCGATGTGCGCTCGGCGTTCAACAAGAACAACGGCAACATGGCGGACAACGGCGCCGTGGCGTACCTCTTCGAAAAGAAGGGTGTCGTCGAGTTGCCGAAGGGCGAGCTGACCGAGGATGACCTGCTCATGGCGGTTCTCGATGCCGGTGCAGAGGAAGTCAACGACCTGGGTGAAAAGTTCGAGGTTGTCTCCGCCTTTACCGATCTGATGAATGTCCGCACCGCTCTTGTCGATGCCGAAATGGAGTACGACTCCGCAGATCAGGACTACCGCGCTTCTACCACAGTCGCTCTCGATGCTGACGGCGCACGCAAGCTCTTCCGTCTGATTGACGCTCTCGAAGAGTCCGACGACGTGCAGAACGTCTACTCGAACGCCGACATCAGCGACGAGGTCATCGCCGAACTCGACGACTAGGCGTTTTTTGTCGACGGTTCTGCTGACTGGCTTCTCGGCGTTAAAGGGTGCCCGTGGTAGGGCAGTCGGCAACGCTGAATTGCTCGGCGAGCTGGTGTCAACAGGAAGTCCCCATCGGAAAGCAGTCCGATGGGGATTGGTTTTTTTATGGGCGTCCTAGGAGAACCACTGAGTCGGAGGTCCGGCCATCAGCAACAGTGTGAAGACCACCGCGAGAACAATCAAGATGACGAACGCCGAGATAAAGGGGCGACGAATAATCATGGCGAGTGCCCACTCGAATATGCCCTGTGGCTCCTCGGATTCGTCGGTAAAGCGCCAGGGCCGATCCAGAAGGCCTGCCTTCAGGGTGTTTCGTTCAAACGGATAGGTTGCGAATGGAATGATAGAAGAGGCGAGGCCGATGACACCGCGGCCAAAGCTCCACTGCTGGTTGATCCACACCATGATGGTGGTGACTACGTAGCACAGGAACGTAAAGCCGTGGATGGTGCCGAAGATAGTGGTGGCGGCGTCAGTGACTTTGAACAGGTACTTCAGCGCCAGGCCTAAAAGCAGCAGAGCCCACGTGACCATTTCAGCTGCAGCGAGAACGCCGTAGAGCTTCTTCGGTGAATTCATGGTGTTAAACGTATCAGAACCAACGGTTGGTACTCCTTCTAGCTACGATACAAACAGCTGTTCGAAATATGGTATTAGTGGAGGAGTGAATTATCGAGCTGGATCTCTGCGGGTGATGGGCATCGACCCTGGCCTTACTCGTTGTGGTCTCTCCATTGCGGAAGGTACTCAGGGCAGGAAAGTCATTCCCATTGCTGTGGGGGTCGCCCGCACACCAACCACGGCGTCGTTGGAGGATCGTCTTTTACGGCTTTCCAATGCCGTGGAGCAGTGGATGGATGAGTACGAGCCGGACGTGGTTGCGATGGAACGGGTATTCGAACGCGGCAACGTGTCCACCGTGATGCAGACGGCGCACGCGGTTGGTGTCCTTGTCCTCGCTGCGGCGAGACGCGGCTTGGAAGTGCATATGTACACGCCATCGGAGGTAAAGAAGGCGCTCACCGGCAACGGTCGAGCTGATAAGAAGCAGATGACCATGATGGTGACGAGAATCCTTGGGTTGGAAACTCCGCCAAAACCTGCAGATGCAGCGGATGCTTTGGCTATCGCTATCTGCCACTGTTGGCGTGGTCCGGTTCTGCAACGCCAGCGCGACACCTTGGCTGCGCTTGCGAAGCAGCACGAGGAGCGGGAGTTGGAGCTTTCTCGCCGTGAGAATCCCTCGCGGTAGGGGAGCTTGCTAGAGAACACTTGTGAGTTCGGCGTTTATCGCGGTGTCTTCAGGGAAGCCGTAGTGAAAGGAATTGTGAGAAGTGATTGCATCTCTTCGCGGTGAAGTTATCGACCTCGGTGCGGACTATTGCGTTATCGAGTGCGGTGGTGTCGGGCATTTGGTCACCATTACAGGCAGGCTAGCTTCCCAGTTGGTGAGGCATGAGCAGACTTTTATGTTGACCACAATGGCGGTTCGTGAAGACGCGATTACGCTCTTTGGTTTTGCCAATTCACAGGAACGTGAGATGTTTGCGCTCCTGCGCACTGTCTCGACGGTGGGGCCAAAGGTCGCGATGTCTGTTCTTTCGGTACTGTCGCCGGCGGAGATTGCCAATGCGGTCGCCTCAAAGAATGCGAAGGCCTTGCAAGCAGCTAACGGCGTCGGCAAGCGATTGGCGGAGCGCCTGTTGGTTGAATTGAAGGATAAGGTCGAGGTTTTCGCGGACAGGGCGGTATCGCCGCCGGAGGAAGCTGCAAACGGAGCAGCACCTGGCCTTGTTTTGAAGGCAGATCTGGATCAGGTCGTTGGTGCTTTGGTCGGGCTTGGGTTCCCGGAAGTTGACGCGAATGAGGCAGCGGAGACCGTTGTTCGGATTGATCCGACCTTGGATACTTCAATGGCGCTGAAGGCGGCGCTAAAGACATTGGGTGACAAGTAAATCCAGGTCGAGGACCTGCAGCTACATTGATGATGAAAATTGGCAGTGCACTAGGATGAGGGGACTATGAGCGATATCGAGCGCACGGAGTTTAACGTGTCGGGCAATCCCTTCAGGGACTCTTTAGGTGGGGAAGCCAACGACCATTTTGGCGGTGGTGGAAATGGTGTACAACGTGATGTCGATGCCCGCGCTCAGGTCGAGGAAGCCGATGCGGAATCGAACCTGCGACCAAAGTCGTTAGGGGAGTTCATCGGCCAACCCAAGGTCCGCGAACAGCTGGATTTAGTGCTTTCCGGGGCACGGGGGCGAAATGTGACTCCGGACCACATTCTGTTGTCGGGACCTCCCGGGCTGGGTAAGACCACCATGGCCATGATTATTGCGCAGGAGATGGGGAGCTCCCTGCGAATGACCTCCGGTCCGGCGCTTATTCGCGCTGGCGATTTGGCAGCAATGCTGTCGAACCTGCTCGAGGGTGATGTCCTGTTTATCGATGAGATTCACCGCATTGCCAGGCCAGTGGAAGAAATGCTGTACATGGCAATGGAAGATTTCCGTATTGATGTCATCGTAGGCAAAGGGCCTGGAGCTACGTCGATTCCACTCGAGATTCCACCATTCACGTTGGTCGGTGCGACGACGCGCTCGGGTATGCTGACTGGCCCACTGCGTGACCGCTTTGGTTTTACCGCGCAGATGGAGTTCTATGAGGTCGAAGATCTGACAAAGGTGGTTACCCGTGCCGCTGGGATCCTCGGGGTAGACATCAGCCCGGAGGCTGCAGTGGAGATTGCGTCGCGTTCGCGCGGTACACCGCGAATTGCCAACCGCCTGCTGCGTCGCGTCCGCGATTTCGCCGATGTCCACTCCGGTGGCGTTATTGATCTTGGTGCGGCCAAGGCGGCATTGATTGTCTTCGATGTCGATGAGCTGGGGCTCGACCGTCTGGATCGGGCAGTGCTGACGGCCCTGGTCAAGGGGCACGGTGGCGGCCCTGTGGGCGTGAATTCCCTGGCGTTGGCAGTGGGTGAGGAGCCCTCGACTGTGGAAGAAGTGTGCGAGCCCTACCTGGTCCGTGCCGGGATGATTGCACGTACATCGCGCGGACGCGTGGCAACTGCCCGAGCATGGCGGCACTTGGGGCTGCAGCCCCCGGAGGGAACTATCGGAGAATAGCTTTCTCATCGACCCGCCCGGGTCAGTGTGGAATTGCTAGCTGGCAATTCGTTAAACTCGGCAGACATGAATCAAACTATTCTCCTCCTACTTATTTTCTTGTTCCTGGCGCTGCCAATTTGGCAGATCATCAAGCAGAACAAGCAGGTGCGCACCATCCGGGACATGCAGGATAAGTTGGCCCCGGGCGCGGAGGTCATCACCGGTTCCGGTATGCATGGTGTGGTCGTTGATGCGACCGAAACAACCGTCGACCTAATCATCGCTGACGGCATCGTGACCCGTTGGGAAAAGGGTGCCATTGCCCGCAACCTCACCACCGGTACCGGAGCTAGCTACGCTCACCGTGATCGACGTGGCCGTGTTTCCGATGCGCCAGATGACCACGTCGGCGATGTTCAAGAAATCACCGGCCACGGCCCGGCTGACAATAAAGCTTCGGACATCAATGAGCAGGTCGAGAACCCGAATACCCCGAGTAATCCGGATACCTCGGATCCAGACGGATCCACTTCCACCGAGAAGCAGTAGCAGTTTTCGTACGCCCACGCCCTGCCGGTTTGCATGCATCCAAGCTGTAGCGTGCGCCGTGGGGCTACGGGCGCGCCCCAGGTTTCGCCGTCGGCAAGCGTGGGCAAGATTTTCACTAAATAGGTACAAGTCAAAACCGGCGCAGGCCGCTAAATCGGTTATTCTCGAGCGGTTGGTGTTTATAGCTTTGCTTAGCGACGCCCGCAATGCCCCTGCCTGGTATCGCGCGAGTTCGCGGTGTGGTTATAGACATGCGTTTCTTCCCGAAGCGCTTAAGTACCTAAACGTCACGATTCAGGAGACTTTGCTTTGAACAGCAAATCCAGATCCGGTGCGAATACATTCAAGAGGAACTGGCCGCAGTGGCTGTTGGCACTGTTTGTTGGCTTCCTCATTCTTACGTACGCACTCGTCTTTTTCACCGGCGGCGGATCAGCCAAGCCAAAGTTGGGCATCGACTTGCAGGGTGGTACCCGAGTAACCCTGGTACCGCAGGGCGAAAAGCCGACGCGCGATCAGCTGGACCAGGCTCGCAAGATTCTGGAGAACCGCGTAAACGGCATGGGCGTCAGTGGCGCTCAAGTTGTCACCGACGGTGACACGCTGGTCATTACCGTGCCGGGTGAAGACTCACAGGAGGCGCGTACGCTCGGCCAGACCTCGCAGCTCTTCTTCCGTCCGGTAGAGCAGCCCACGCAGGGCCCTGATGAGGCTGCCTTTGGCGAGGTAGTTAAGAAGACTGCTGAAGATTGGGTGTCAGTCGGTGTCCTGTCGAAGGAGGATGCCACCAAGCGCGTCGATGACCTGTACAAGGACATGAATGAAACGCAGAAGCGTGCAATTGATGCCTTCAAGGAACAGAACCCGGACCAGCCGGTCCCGGAGGAATTGTCCACGTCGCTGGGCGAGGCCCCGAAGCTGGACGCAACGGCTCCGGCAAAGCCGGCGAACTCGATTGAAGCGGCAGAGCTGCGTACGAAGGTTCGTGACGTGCTGTTGGCGACTCGCCAGTCCGAAGATCCAACGACACAGTTTGCAGCCGCTGCGCTAATGACCTGCGATAACCGCGATGCAGTTGATTCGCTACAGGGTGCCGATGACCCGGCCAAGCCGCTGGTGACCTGTGCGCCAGAAGGCGGTAAGGCAATCTTCCTGGGCAAGGCTCCGCTGCTGATTGGGCAGAACGACGAGGCCAAGGGCCAGCGTCTGTCCGGTGACGCTATTGATACTAACGCGCCGATTACCGGTGGCTACGATCAGCAGTCTGGTCAGATTCAGGTCTCCTTTAGCTTCAAGTCCGGTAAGAACGACACCGGCGCTCGCACATGGACCAAGTTGACCAATGACTACCTGCAGCGGCAGGTCGCTATCGTGTTGGACTCGAAGGTCATTTCCGCCCCGGTGATTCAGGAGGCAACCCCGGTCGGTTCAGCTACTCGAATCACGGGTGATTTCACTATCGATGAGGCACAGGCGCTGGCGAATAACTTGCGTTACGGCGCACTGCCACTGTCCTTCGCAGGTGAGGACGGCGAGCCGGGCGGTACCACTACGACCATTCCAGCCATGCTGGGGTCGGCCTCCCTGGAGGCCGGTCTGCTTGCCGGCATTATCGGTATTGCTCTGATTGTCGTCTACGCAATCGTTCTTTACCGAGGCCTCGGAGCCATCTCGCTGGTTTCACTGGCAGCAGCTGGTGCGATGGTCTACGGCGTGCTTGTGCTGCTCGGTCGCTGGATTGGCTACTCACTCGATCTCGCTGGTATCGCCGGTATCATCATTTCCATCGGCGTGACAGCTGACTCCTTTATCGTCTTCTTCGAACGCATTAAGGATGAGATTCGTGCGGGTAGGACATTCCGCTCTGCGGTACCCCATGCTTGGCGACGAGCACGGCGTACGATCCTGTCGGGTAACTTTGTGTCCATCATTGCGGCTGTGGTCCTCTACATCCTGGCTGTTGGCGATGTGCGTGGTTTCGCATTCACGCTTGGTCTTTCCACGGCATTCGATATTGTGACCGCCTTCCTGGTGACTGCGCCACTGGTCATTCTGGCTACTCGCAAGTGGCCGGCACTGTCCAAACCATCCATGAACGGCTTTGGTTCAGTCATGGAGGTCGCTAACAGGAACAAGTCCGTAGCTACCGGTAAAAAGGCTGTCACCTCCAATGCAGCCGCCAGTGCAGTTGCCGACACCGGTTCGGCTGACTCCGGCGCGAATGAGGGGAAGTAGGAATCCATGAATACTACTCAGACGAATCCGGCGCTGACTAGTGAAAATGACGCGGCTAACGAGGACTCATTCTTCCGCCGCCTCTACACCGGCGAGGGTGGAATCAATATCGTCGGTAAGCGGAAGCGCTGGTACCAGATTGCGATTGCCGTCATTGTCGTTGCGTTAGCATCGATGCTGATTCGAGGGTTCAGCTTCGGTATCGATTTCGAGGGCGGCACCAAGATGACTATGCCGCCTGCGTCAGTGACGACTGAACAGGCTGAGGAGGTCTTCACCGACGCCACCGGCGTCAAGCCGGAGTTGGTGCAGATCATCGGTTCTGGCGAAGGCCGCATTCTGGAAATCACCTCAGAGAAGCTGACCCAGGGCGAGATTAATGATGCTCGCGTCGCACTGAACGACGCATTCAAACCCGTCGACGCACAGGGGGAGCAGACCCCGGATGCGATTGGTGACTCGACCGTTTCGGAATCGTGGGGCTCGTCGATTACCAACCGCATGCTGCTGGCTGCAGTAGTGTTCTTGGGCTTGGTATTCGCCTACATCACTATCCGCTTCGAGCGTGACATGGCCATTTCTGCCATCCTCGCCCTGGCCGTGGACGCAATCGTGATTATGGGCATCTACGCGCTGATCGGCCTTGATGTCACCCCGGCCACCATTATCGGTCTCCTGACCGTGCTGTCGTTCTCGCTGTACGACACCGTCGTGGTCTTCGACAAAGTCGACGAGAATACGGCAGGATATCGTTCATCGACACGTAGAAGTTACGCCGAGCTGGTGAATCTGGCTGTCAACCAAACCATCATGCGTTCTATAAACACCACAGTGTCGACGCTGCTGCCAATCCTGGCACTGATGATTATCGCCGTGGGCATGCTGGGTGTCGGTACGCTGAAGGATTTGGCGCTGGTTCAGCTCATCGGCATTATTCAGGGCACGTTCTCCTCGATTTTCCTGGCTTCGCCGCTGTTGGTAACGCTCAAGTCGCGTCAGCGTGAATACCGCAAGCATGACGAGGCGGTACTGTCTGCTCGCGCAAAGGCATCTGAGCGGGCCGGATCGGACACCGATTCCGCCACTGCTGATGTCGCGGAGGACTTGGGCGCGAAGGAATCGTCTGCAAGCGAAATGGAACAGTCGACGCCGAAACGAACGGTGAAGACCCCGAAGCTTAAGGGCGATGAAGACAAGCCGCTGTCCTGGCGTCCGGGGCAGTAGGAGGTAGCACCTCCCAGTGGTTCGGGTGAAACTACTTTAAAAGCGCATTGTGCGGGTATCGTTGACAGGTACCCGCACTTTTTCTTTTTGCCGAAAAGGAGCTTAAACCTGTGTCGTATGCACACGCGCGTGAGGCATTAGCTGATCAGATTCGGTTTGTGCCCGATTTTCCAGTTGAGGGCGTACTGTTCGAGGACCTGACGCCGGCGCTTGCCGACGCCACGACGTTCGCCCTGCTTGTGGACGAGATTTCCGCCAAGGTGGAAGAGTTCGGGGCCGATATTATCGGCAGCCTCGATGCGCGTGGATTCCTGCTGGGTTCTGCGGTGGCATACAAGCTCGGACTGGGAGTGCTCGCTATTCGTAAGAAGGGCAAGCTCCCACCACCTGTGCTGACGGAGACCTATGAACTGGAATACGGTACGGCCGCGCTTGAGATTCCGGCTCGTGGGTTTGAGCTGAAGGGCAAGAAGGCCGTACTTGTCGACGATGTGTTGGCAACTGGTGGCACCCTGTGTGCAGCTCGCGCCCTGCTAGAGACAGCTGGTGTCGAGGTGACCGGGCTGTGCACCGTGCTGGAGGTTGAAGGCCTGGGCGCTCGGGAGAAGCTTGCTGATCTGCCTCTGTACGTGGTTAATAAGGGGTGAATGAGCCATGGCTGAAGGGCCCGCACGCCGTTATGGTGCTCGCCTAGCGCGAAGCCTTACCGGAAACAGAACGAAGACCCGCCCGGTGCTAGATCCCCTTGTCGCGGTGCATCGGCAGGTGCATCCGCGCGCGGATTTAGCTGTGCTTCAGCGTGCCTACGATACCGCCGAGCGCCTTCACGACGGCGTGTACCGGAAATCCGGCGAGCCATACATCACTCACCCGCTTGCAGTCGCCACTATTGCCGCCGAGATTGGTATGGATACCACCACGCTGGTGGCGGCGCTGCTGCATGACACGGTCGAGGACACCGATTACACGCTGGAGGACCTGGAACGGGACTTCGGCCCAGAGGTCGCGCGCCTAGTCGACGGCGTGACCAAATTGGACAAGGTTGCGTTGGGCTCCGCCGCCGAGGCAGAGACCGTGCGAAAGATGATTATCGCCATGAGCCAGGACCCGCGCGTGCTGGTTATCAAGGTGGCTGACCGGCTGCATAACATGCGCACAATGCGTTTCCTGCCGCCGGAAAAGCAGGCTAAGAAGGCCCGCGAGACCCTCGAGGTGATTGCACCCCTGGCGCATCGTTTGGGAATGGCCAGCGTGAAGTGGGAGTTGGAAGATCTCTCCTTTGCCATTTTGTACCCGAAGAAGTACGACGAGATTGTGCGTTTGGTCGCAGACCGAGCGCCGCAGCGGGACCGGTACATCCAGGAAGTCTCCGAGATGATTCAGAAGGATCTGAAGGAGTCTCACATTGCTGCTGAGGTACAGGGCAGGCCGAAGCACTACTGGTCGATTTATCAGAAGATGATTGTCCGCGGCCACGAGTTCGACGAGATTTTTGACCTGGTCGGACTTCGAGTTCTGGTGGACACGACCAAGGACTGCTACGCCGCCATGGGCGCCGTCCACTCGCTGTTCAAACCCATGCCGGGGCGATTCAAGGACTATATTTCCGCGCCGCGCTTCGGGGTTTACCAGTCGTTGCACACAACGGTCATTGGTCCAGGTGGGGCCCCGCTAGAAGTGCAGATTCGCACCCATGAGATGCACTACAACGCTGAGTACGGCATTGCCGCACACTGGCGCTACAAGGAAACAAAAGGCTCTCATAAGGGAGATTCCGCCGAAGTCGATCAGATGGCGTGGATGCGTCAGCTGCTGGATTGGCAGCGCGAGGCCGCAGATCCTAACGAGTTCCTGGACTCGCTGCGCTATGATCTCTCAGTCACTGAAATTTTTGCGTTCACGCCGAAGGGTGATGTCATCACTTTGCCCGCGGACTCCACGCCGGTCGACTTTGCCTACGCGGTCCATACTGAGGTTGGCCACCGGTGTATTGGTGCCAAGGTCAACGGCAAGTTGGTGGCGTTGGAATCACCGCTAAAAACCGGTGACCGCGTCGAGATTTTCACGTCCAAGGATGCCCATTCTGGTCCGTCCAAGGACTGGGAGAAGTTCGTTAAAACTCCCCGTGCGCGGGCAAAGATTCGCCAGTGGTTTGCCAAGGAGCGACGCGAGGAGGCACTCGATGCCGGACGCGATGCGCTGGCGGCAGAGGTACAGCGCGGTGGTCTGCCGATGCACCGCCTGTTCACTCCGGCGTCCATCAAGCAGATTGCCTCCGAGCTGCACTATGCGGATGTCGATGCGCTCTATACCGCGATTGGTAAGGGGCAGGTATCGGCTCAGCATGTGACGCACCGTCTGATGGCGCAGTTCTCGAGCACAGACGATGCAGAAGAGCAGTTGGTCTCGCGCACTCCGATTTCGAAGATGAGTGTGCACAATACTCCGCGTCGCGCCGACAGCACCGGCGTGCTTGTGGAGGGCAGTGCGGATATGGCTGCCAAGTTGGCCAAGTGCTGTACACCGGTGCCTGGCGATGCCATCTTTGGTTTCGTCACCCGCGGTGGCGGTGTCAGCGTGCACCGCACGGATTGCACCAATGCGGAAAAACTCCACCAGGAGCCCGAGCGCATTATCGAGGTCTCCTGGGCAACAGATTCCTCCGGGGCGGTCTTTATGGTTACGGTGCAAATCGAAGCACTTGACCGTCACGGACTGCTCTCGGAGATCACTCGCGTCTTCTCTGATCAGAAGGTCTCAATCCTGTCGACGTCCTCCCATACCTCCGATGACCGCGTTGCCGTAATGCGTTTTAGCTTCGAGGTTTCGGACACTAAGCAGATGGGCTATATCTTCAACATTCTGCGCGGTGTCGAGGGAGTCTTCGATGTCTACCGCATTACTTCTGGTCAGTAGCCGGTTTATCAGCGCATCGATATGTGAATAAAGATTGAGGCCGCGTCGGTATTAAAACAGGGCCAAGGTGAAACACCTTGGCCCTGTTTTTGATGAATTTCTCAATCAGTTAGTTGAGTCAACTACTTGACTTCCGCCTTCTCAATACGGACTTCCTTAGCTGGCTTACCGTCAGAGGTACCGCCACCCTCGATACCATTCTTCGCAATGTCCGCAACCGTCTTGGTGCCCTCGTCAGTCATGGAGCCAAGCACGGTGTACTGCGGTGGCAGCTGAGAATCTGCCCAGTTGAGGAAGAACTGGCTGCCGTTGGCATCCGGGTCGCTCGGGTTTGCCATGGCGATAGAGCCCTTCGGGTACACCAACGGGGTGTTCTGATCCAGACCGGAATCCTTGACCGGCCACTCGCCAGCGAACTTGAAGCCCGGGCCGCCGCTACCGGTACCAGTCGGGTCACCACACTGCAGAACGTTCAGGCCACCACCGGTAATACGGTGGCACACGGTGTCGTCGAAGTAGTTGGACTTGGCCATGTGCTCAATCGCATTGACACCGCAAGGTGAAATAGCGCGGTTCAGCTCCATCGGAATGTCGCCCTGGTTAGTCTTCAGAGTGATGGTTACAGTGCCAGTGGCGGGAACTTTGTCGGTAGCTGGCTTATCGATATCCTTCGATGCCTCGCCATCATCCGGGTAGTCACAGGTCACGGTTTCCGGAAGCGCGGAAGAGCGCTTCATCGGAACCTTTTCACCGCTGACGGGAGTAGCTGTCAGAGCTGCAGGTTCGACTGGAGTCGTGGATTCATCAGCGGCCTCATTGTCGTCAGCGCCGCCAGCCGTGGTCAGCAGGTAGATTCCGCCACCGATAAAGAGCAGGATAGCCAAGGTGGTTACGACAACACCCAGTGGCTTCAGCTTCTCGGCACGTGCACGGCGCTTAAGTTCGCGCTCGAGCGTCCGCATCGCATCTTTGCGCCTTTGCTCATTATTGGCCACTAGTCTCTCTCCGTATCTGTTAGTCATCGATTGCCGGTGACGGCACACCAGCGGACGGTTTTGCCCATAGATAGTGACCGAGTTTGAGGTGAAAGCTCAGTCGGTCACCGTCGCGTACACAATCGACCATTATGCCCGGAGTCGGTTCTCATTTGCGAGATGACAGGCCAAGTCGGCATGGGAAAGGGCGTTCCGCTTTAGCACGTAGAGCTTCGACAGCTTCTTTGATGCCGACACCGGGGTGTTGGCGACGGTACTTCTTCACCTTCTCCGGCGTGATGCAGCTCTTACTTCTGCCTGTGCCTTCGACAACGCGACTACGACAACGGCGAGTTAGACTCCTCGCACCCAGGCTTATTGCGGCTGACATGAAAAGGATGAAGGCCAGTCGCGGATAACCTGCTAGAGCCGTTCCCACAGCTGTCAGGATGAAAAAGGTGATAGTGGCTGAGTACGTAATCTGCATAAAAGCTTCCAATCGTCAGTTCCAATTGCCAAGAACAGTTCTACGAGTTTCGCCACCTATCAGCCGTCGTTTTAGCGGGAACTTAACAGCGTGATAAATGAACCCAGCTCGAGCCAAGCAGACACTCGATAGAATGTGCGCTATGGAGATATTTGGATTTGCAGCCGGCCCTTTTCAGACCAACTGCTACGTGGCAACAGGCACTCCGGAGATGGACGACTTGGCTACCCCGTGCGTCATTATTGACCCGGGCATGGGGGCACTTGAGGTTGTGCGCACTGAGGTTGAGAAACGAAATTGGAAGCCGGAGGCAATTCTGTTGACGCATGGCCACATCGATCACATTCGCGATGTCGCGGAGGCTGCCGACTTCTGGGATATCCCCGTCTTCATTCACGAAAGCGACAATGTGTTGCTGGCCAATCCGAAACTCGGCGGTTCTTCTTTCGGACACCTCTTTGACATCGAGTCCATGCAGACTTATACGAAAGCCGATTTCTTCGAGGATGGCGACGAAGTAAAGTGGGCAGGGTTGAATTTCGAAGTCATTCACGCACCGGGTCACTCGCCGGGGTGCGTAATGCTGCGCGCTTCCGATGGGGAAGATGAGATTATCTTCAGCGGGGACGTCCTCTTTAAGGGGGCTATCGGTCGCGTAGATTTACCGGGCAGTAGTCCGGAGCACATGCAGCAGTCGTTGAAGGATAAGGTTCTCCCGCTGGCGGATGACCTCATGATTCTTCCGGGCCATGGCTCCGCATCGTCGATAGGCGAGGAGCGCGAGACCAACCCCTTCCTGCAAAACCTCACCTAGCCTGGCTGACACGTCGTGAGAGTTGGCAGGTAGAGTTAGCGGAGTGAACTCTAGCCAGAAGCCAAAGAAGTTGAAGCCATTCTCCGCGCCCAAGGGCGTGCCGGATTACGTCCCGCCGGTCTCCCGCGAATTCGAGGCGGTGCGAAACTCATTCCAGCACCGCGCACGACTTGCGGGCTATGAGCACATTGAGCTGCCAATTTTCGAGGAAACCGGGCTTTTTGCACGCGGCGTAGGTGAATCGACGGACGTCGTCACCAAGGAGATGTACACGTTCGCCGACCGCGGCGACCGCTCGGTCACCCTGCGCCCGGAGGGTACCGCGGGCGTGATGCGCGCGGTCATTGAGCACAATCTCGACCGCGGTCAGCTGCCGGTCAAGCTTTCCTACGCGGGGCCGTTCTTTCGCTATGAACGCCCGCAGGCGGGCCGTTACCGTCAGTTGCAGCAGGTTGGCGTAGAGGCAATCGGCGTCGATGATCCTGCGCTGGACGCTGAGGTCATCGCGCTTGCCGACGCATGTTTCCGCGGCATCGGCCTGGAAGGATTCCGGCTTGAGCTGACAAGCCTCGGTGACAACACCTGTCGCCCCGAATACCGCGCTAAGCTGCAGGAATTCTTGTTTGAGCTGCCGCTGGATGAGGAAACTCGCCACCGTGCAAACATCAACCCGCTGCGCGTCCTCGACGATAAGCGACCGGAAATGCAGGAAATGCTTGCCGACGCACCACTGATGCTGGACCACCTTTCTGACAGCGCTCGCAGTCACTTTGAAGCTGTGACTGGACTGTTGGATGACATGAAGGTGCCCTATGTCATCAATCCTCGAATGGTGCGGGGGCTGGACTACTACACCAAGACGTGCTTCGAGTTTGTTCACGACGGCCTTGGTGCTCAGTCGGGTATCGGTGGCGGTGGTCGCTACGACGGCCTGATGGCGCAGCTCGGCGGCCAAGAGCTGTCCGGAATTGGCTTTGGTTTGGGTGTGGATCGTGCACTGCTCGCGCTGGAAGCCGAGGGCAAGCAGGCTAGCGACGGTCGACGCGTCGATGTGTATGGTGTTGCGCTCGGTGAAGAAGCCGCTCACACTATGGCGGTGCAGATCAATAAGCTGCGCCAAGCGGGTATCCGCGCGGATATGTCCTACGGTGGCCGCGGGCTGAAGGGTGCAATGAAGGGTGCCGATCGCGCTGGAGCCCGATTTGCGTTGGTTCTCGGCGAATCTGAATTGGCTGCGGGCGAGGTTCAGCTGAAGGACCTCGAGTCCCACGAGCAGCACGCGGTGGCCCTAGATGCGCTGGTTCAGGAGTTGCAGTCGCGCATCTAGGAAACGCGCATTTGTTGAGTGCGGAGTCTAGCTGTAGACACCGCGCTCGAGAGTGTCGCACTGAGACATCTTTCCTGACTTGTAGCCGGTGAGGAATGCCTTCGTACGCTGCTCAGCTGAGCCATGGGTCCAGGAGTCCGGTTGAACACCACCGCCGGAATGCTGCTGGATGGTGTCATCGCCAATGGCCTTCGTAGTTTTGAGGGCATCGGCAACTTGCTCGTCGGAAAGCGGTTCGAGGATTGCGTCCGGCCCCTTGTCCGCGTAATGAGCCCAGATACCCGCATAGCAGTCTGCCTGCAGCTCAATCTTTACGGCATCGGAATCGGGGCCAGGCTCGTTGTAGTTACTGCGGCCGAGCGTACCCTCCAAATTTTGGATATGGTGACCGAATTCGTGGGCTACGACATACTCCTGCGCGAGCGGGCCGTTGCCTCCGCCCATGCGCTCCAGGGTGCTAAAGAACTCCGTGTCGAAGTAGGCCGTTTGATCGGCGGGGCAGTAGAACGGGCCGGTGGACGAGGACGCTGCGCCGCAGCCCGACTGAGTGGAGCCTTCAAAGAGGACTAGGTCTGGGTTCGTGTACCCGATGCCGGCCTGTGCGGGAAGCTGTTCTTCCCAGACTCGGTCGACCGAAATGCCGGTGAATTCCATCCGGCAATCGATGCGGCTGTTGGCATCTTCGCCGGTTTTACAGGGATCCTCACCAGGGGTTTGCTGTGCAGTCTGAGAGGACTGGTTGTTCTGGGCACCTGTCAGCTGTCCCAATTGTCCCGGGTCGCCGCCGAGAAGTAAGTACAGGCCAATGAGGACAAGGCCGCCGATGCCGCCACCGCCTACTGCAATAGCGCGGCCACCACCCGAGCGTCGCTCGGCACGAGCCGAGCTCTTTTGGAAGTCATTCCGGAAGGTCATAGGAGTAAGACTATTGCATAGGGTTCGGAAAACGGGCCATTGAATAGCGCTGCGTCAAAGTGTCCGTATGGAAGTCAACGTCAAGGCCTACAAAAATCTATGTCTAAGTGAGTACATGAAGCCCGAGGTAGACCCAAGGCGATGACCGGGGCGATGACCGGTAATAGGCAAAATAACCGGGGTCTTCTTCTCACCTTAATGGCTTCAAGGTAGACTACACGGACGAAACCGCTATCCACAGCGTTAATCCCTATAGCACCAATTTTGGAAGGACCAATTCGCAGTGCTTCGTACGCATCTTGCCGGAGACCTCCGCGCTGACCTCGCCGGCAGCACAGTAACCCTGACCGGTTGGGTAGGACGCCGCCGTGACCACGGTGGTGTGATCTTCATTGACATGCGTGACCGCTCCGGTTACGCCCAGGTTGTGTTCCGCAACAGTGAAGTTGCTGAGCGTGCACACCACCTGCGCAGCGAGTACTGCATTCAGGTCACCGGTGTCGTTGAGAAGCGCCCGGAGGGCTCCGAAAACCCGAACCTGGCATCGGGAGAAATTGAGGTCAATGTTACGGAGCTGACCATCCTCAACGAGTCGGCGGCATTGCCGTTCCAGCTCGAGGACGTTGGAACTTCTGGCACTGTGGGCGAAGAAGCTCGCCTGAAGTACCGCTACCTAGACCTACGCCGTGAAGGCCCGGCCAAAATTATGCGTCTTCGTGCGGCTGTCAACCGCGCAGCACGTAAGGTGCTGGACAGCCACGACTTTACAGAAATCGAGACTCCGACGTTGACTCGCTCTACGCCGGAAGGCGCTCGTGACTTCGTAGTGCCGGCTCGTTTGAAGCCGGGCACTTTCTATGCACTGCCGCAGTCCCCTCAGCTGTTCAAGCAGCTGCTTATGGTCGCTGGTATGGAGCGCTACTACCAGATTGCCCGCTGCTACCGCGATGAGGACTTCCGCGCTGACCGCCAGCCAGAGTTCACTCAGCTCGACGTTGAGATGAGCTTCGCCGAGCAGGACGATGTCATTGCGCTGGCAGAAGAGATTCTGGTTGCTATCTTCGCCGAGGCCGGTGTCACTGTTCAGACTCCGATTCCACGCATGACCTTCAAGGAGGCCATGGAGAAGTACGGTTCTGACAAACCAGACCTGCGCTTCGACATTCCGTTGGTGGAGTGCACTGAGTTCTTCAAGGACACCACTTTCCGTGTCTTCCAGAACGACTACGTTGGTGCAGTTGTTATGGACGGTGGCGCATCGCAGCCTCGTCGTCAACTCGATGCTTGGCAGGATTGGGCCCGCCAGCGCGGCGCGAAGGGCCTGGCCTACATCCTCGTCGGGGAGGACGGCACTCTGGGTGGCCCGGTTGCCAAGAACATTACTGACGCAGAGCGTGAAGGCATCGCGGTGCACGTCGGCGCAAAGCCGGGTGACTGCATCTTCTTCGCTGCAGGTGATGCTAAGAGCTCCCGTGCACTGCTGGGTGCTGCTCGTGGAGAGATTGCCAAGAAGCTCGGCCTGATCAAGGAAGGCGACTGGGCATTCACCTGGGTCGTCGACGCACCGTTGTTCGAGCCGGCTGCCGACGCTACCGCTTCCGGTGACGTTGCCCTGGGCCACTCCCAGTGGACTGCTGTGCACCACGCCTTCACCTCGCCGAAGCCAGAGCACATGGATACCTTCGACAAGGATCCGGGCAACGCACTGGCTTACGCCTACGACATCGTCTGCAACGGTAACGAAATTGGTGGCGGCTCCATTCGTATTCACCGCCCAGATGTCCAGAAGCGCGTCTTCGATGTTATGGGCATCGGCGAGGAAGAGGCACAGGAGCAGTTCGGCTTCCTGTTGGACGCTTTCCAGTACGGCGCTCCGCCGCACGGTGGTATCGCATTCGGTTGGGACCGTATCGTTTCCCTGCTGGCCGGCGTTGACTCCATTCGCGATGTTATCGCCTTCCCGAAGTCCGGTGGCGGCGTTGATCCGTTGACTGACGCCCCGACTCCGATTACCGCTCAGCAGCGCAAGGAGACCGGTATCGACTTCAAGCCGAAGCCAAAGCAGAAGGCAGACGCCGCTAAGGCAGCAGCCGACGCAGGCGACAGCAAGTAAACAAAGAAATCACATTGCGAGGAATGTGCTCCGCCACTCCAGCGTGAACAGCGCGAGCGGGGTCGATTCCTCCTAACTAAGGCGGTACGGGCCACAACGCGACATCCGTATCGCCTGACTGAAACTGGCTCATTGAAAGGGCATTCAATGGAGTACTCGGACGACGCTGCAGCAGAAGTTGACAGTGTAGTTAAAGATGCAGAGACACTGCTTTCCGCACGATTCGGCGGCACTCCAGTGTTGTCGGATCCAGAAGTACTTACAGGCCAGTCAAACGCTCTTGTTGTCCGCGTACGGGTCGCCACAAATCCCTTTATGCAGGAGCGCACGGTCGTCGTAAAGCAAATTCCTACGATGACTGAAGGTGTCGATCCCGCCGTTTTACGGGAAGTCGTGGCGTACCAGTTCATCAATACGCTGCCTGACGACGTTCGCCCGGGGCCTCAGCTTCTTGCTTACGATGTTTCAAAGCAGCTATTGGTTCTCAGCGACGTCGGTGTCGTGGACACTCTTGCGGACGTACTCTTTCGTGGCGATGAAGAGCGTCGATTGCGCGCGTTCCGCAGTCTCGGCGCGTCGCTGGGCCGGATGCATATTCACACGCATACTCGCGAAGAGGGGTTTGAGACCCTGCGTCGTCGTATGTGGGTGAAGAACAAGGTCGATCGTGAGGCTCTCGAGGCGCGTGACCACGGCATTGTGTCGGGGATTCGCTTTGGCATGCGAGCTATTGAAGGCTCCGGTATTCCTGTTCCCGACGCTGTGCGCTCTTTCGGTGAGGATGCTGCTCGTCGAATTGAGAAGGGCACGCATAGGGCGTTTACTCCGTTTGACCTCGCCCCGGACAACATTCTGCTGGCGGACAAGGTCCAGTTCCTCGACTATGAGTGGGCTGGTTACCGCGATGTCATCTTCGACGTGGCCAGCGTCGTCGCAGGCTTCCCGCTGCACGTTTTCGTGGAGCGCCCATCGGAGGCAGAGGTCGACGCATTTGTCCGTGCATGGATGGAAGAGATTCGTGACCATTGGTATCGCGACACGAGCGACCGCCGTATGATGGCGTTCATTGCTGCGGCTTTGCTCGGTTGGTTCTTCATCTCCGCAACGGTTTCCGTCTTCGGTTCTCCGAAGCAAGCGCTGTGGGTGGGGCATGAAGGACGTACGGACCTGAAGCCGGAAGTTGGTGGCTCAGCATTGGAGCGACGCGACATGGCTAACACAGCTCGCGCCATTGCGCAGTTCGCCCATAGATGTGAGGACGATCGTGCCGACGAGCTGGAAAAGTTCGCACATGCTGTAATTGATTTCTTAGAGCAAGAGGAAGGCTAGGGCATACGTGGCGGATCCGAATAAGCTGCCGACAGGCGGTGCAAACGGCTCCGCCGATGACGCTCCAGGGCTTTTCGACGAGCCTTCGATTGCCGGCCCTGCGGCGGCCAAGAGCCAAGGTCGGGGTGCGGGGCCAGCAAGCACTGGCCTGAACTCCGATGCGAACACCTATTTCCACCCAGGTGCACATGCGCCATTGGCTGTTCGGATGCGACCGCGAAACCTGGATGAAGTCGTTGGTCAAGACCACCTGCTAGCACCCGGAGCACCGTTGCGCCGTCTGGTCGAGGGGGGCGGCGACACCTCCGTTATTCTGTTTGGCCCTCCTGGAACTGGCAAGACCACTCTTGCCAGTTTGATTTCCGCGGCGACCGGTCGACACTTTGAAGCGCTTTCCGCGCTTAATGCCGGGGTGAAGGAAGTGCGTGCGGTTATCGATACTGCTCGTCGCACGCTCGTTAATCAGGGCATTCAAACGGTGCTCTTCATCGACGAGGTGCACCGCTTCTCTAAGACCCAGCAGGATGCCCTGTTGGGTGCCGTGGAAAATCGGATTGTCCTTCTCGTTGCGGCAACGACGGAAAACCCATCCTTCTCAGTGGTGTCCCCGCTGCTCAGTCGATCACTGTTGTTACAGTTGCAGCCACTGGATGACGAAGCCGTCGGCACGCTCATTGATCGAGCACTTACTGATGAGCGCGGCCTCAATGGTCGCGTCAGTATTACAGACGATGCACGTAATCAACTCATTGCGCTGGCAGCTGGTGATGCTCGTCGTTCCCTCACGTACCTCGAGGCAGCCGCAGAAGCCGTAGCCGACGGTGAGCAGATTACCTCTGAGTCGCTTGCCAATTCGATCAACAGGGCCGTGGTTCGCTATGACCGCGATGGCGACCAGCATTACGACGTCACCAGCGCGTTTATTAAGTCCGTTCGAGGGTCTGATGTCGATGCTGCCCTGCACTACTTGGCGCGGATGATTGAGGGTGGGGAAGACCCTCGGTTTATTGCCCGCCGAATCGTAATTCTGGCTAGCGAAGACATCGGTATGGCAGACCCGACAGCACTGCAAACCGCCGTCGCCGCGGCGCAGGCCGTTGCCTTGATAGGCATGCCGGAAGCCCGGCTGACGCTGGCGCAGGCCACGATTCACTTGGCCACGGCACCGAAATCCAATTCGGTCATAAGCGCAATCGACGGGGCGTTGAAGGATGTTCGTTCCGGGAAGACCGGGCCGGTGCCACCGCATTTGCGCGACGGACATTACAGCGGGGCTAAGGACCTTGGTCACGCGGTGGACTATATCTACCCGCACAATGACCCCATGGGTGTCGTTGCCCAACAGTATCCACCAGATCAGTTGGTGGGCACTGATTATTTCGTTCCATCCAATCATGGTCGTGAAAACGGCATGGCTGAGTACCTCGGACGCATTCGCCGAATTATCCGGGGGAGCCGCCGGAAATCGAAGTAGGCGAGATCGGTCGGGATCTACGGGGTGCCGGTGGGGTGGTTTTAAAGTTGCTCGAACCGAGCGGGTAGACTGCTAGTTTTGTATTAAACATCTCGGACGCTCGACGTGAAACGAGGAAGTAGAACACCGTGCAGACTCATGAAATTCGAAATCGCTTCATCCAGCATTTCGTAAAGGCGGGACACACCGAGGTCCCCAGTGCCTCCCTGGTTTTGGATGACCCGAACCTGCTGTTCGTTAATGCCGGCATGGTGCCGTTCAAGCCCTACTTCCTCGGCAATGAGACTCCGGACTTCTCCACCGCGACCTCGATTCAGAAGTGCGTGCGCACACTGGACATTGAAGAGGTGGGTATCACCACTCGCCACAACACCTTCTTCCAGATGGCGGGTAACTTCTCATTCGGAAATTACTTCAAGGAAGGTGCCATCACTCATGCATGGAGCCTTCTGACTGGTGCTGTTGAGGACGGCGGCTTTGGCATCCCGGCTGAGAAGCTGTGGGTAACGGTTTTCCTCGACGACGATGAGGCCCATGACATCTGGCACGAGAAGGTTGGTGTACCGGAGGAGCGCATTCAGCGCCGAGGTATGGCGGACAACTACTGGTCCATGGGTGTACCTGGCCCGTGTGGTCCGTGCTCAGAGATTTTCTACGATCGCGGCCCGGAGTACGGTGCTGATGGTGGCCCAGAGGCCGACGAGGATCGCTACATCGAGATTTGGAACCTCGTCTTCATGGAAAACGAGCGTGGCGAAGGAACAGGCAAGGACTCTTTCGAGATTCTTGGCCCGTTGCCGAAGAAGAACATCGATACCGGTATGGGTATCGAGCGTGTTGCTTTCCTGCTGCAGGGTGTCGACAACGTCTACGAAACTGACCTACTGCGTCCGGTTATCGACGAGGCAGAGCGGCTAACCGGTTCGAAATACAGCTCGAACCACCAGGACAACATCCGTTTCCGCGTCATCGCTGACCACAGCCGTACCGGCTTGATGCTGATGCTCGACGGCGTCACTCCCTCGAACTCCGATCGTGGCTATATTCTGCGTCGCCTTCTGCGCCGTATTATCCGCTCTGCGCGCTTGCTCGGAGCTAACGGTCCAGTGCTGGAGAAGCTGATTGGTATCGCGGCCGAGACCATGACCCCGTCGTACCCAGAGATCGCGGAGAACTGGAACCGTATTCGCCGCGTCGCCGTCGCCGAGGAAAAGACCTTCACCAAGACTCTGTCCGCTGGTGAGGAGCTGTTCGAGCGCGCGGCCACCAAGGCCAAGGCAGAGGGTAAAACCGTTCTATCCGGTCACGATGCCTTCACCCTGCATGACACCCACGGCTTCCCAATCGACCTGACCATCGAGATGGCCGAAGAAGCTGGCCTGACCATCGACCGCGAGGAATTCGATCGCGAGATGGCTGAGCAGCGTGCGCGTGCAAAGGCCGACAGCCAGGCAAAGAAACAGTCGCACACCGACCTGCACGTCTACCGCGAGTTCATCGATGAACACCCGACGTCCTTCACTGGTTACGATCGGCTTGCCGACGAATCCACGATTCTCGGCATCATTGCCGATGGCCAGAAGCAGGCGTTTGCCGCAGAGGGCGATGAGATTGAGGTTATCCTCGACCGCACTCCGCTCTATGCCGAGGCCGGAGGTCAGCTGGCTGACCGTGGTCGAATCGTGACTGATTCCGGCGCTGTGGTCCACATCAACGATGTCCAAAAGGTGGGCAAGAAGCTGTGGCTGCACAAGGGCATCGTCACAGCCGGTGAGTTTACCCCGGGCGTCTCCGCTGAAGCTTTGGTAGACGAGCAGTGGCGTCACGGTGCTCGTCAGGCGCACACTGCAACTCACCTGATTCACGGTGCTCTGCGTCAGGTACTGGGGGATACTGCAACTCAGGCTGGTTCCATGAATAAGCCGGGCTACCTCCGTTTCGACTTCAAGTACGGTGAGCAGCTCACACCGGAACAGCTCCGTGAGATTGAGCAGATTACCAATGAGGCTGTCGACAACGACTGGGCTGTCAATACTGCCGAGATGCCGTTGGAAGAGGCCAAGGCCGCTGGTGCCATGGCATTGTTCAACGAAAACTACGGCGACATCGTCCGCGTTGTCGAGGTCGGTGGCCCGTTCTCAATTGAGCTGTGTGGCGGTACCCACGTTTCGCATTCTTCGCAGATTGGTCCGGTAGCTGTGCTGGGCGAGTCCTCTGTCGGATCGGGCGTGCGCCGTATTGAGGCCTACTCGGGTATGGATTCCTTCCGCTACCTGTCCACCGAGCGTCTCCTGGCTGAACGACTGGCCACTGAATTCAAGGCTCCGTCTGCTGAGCTGCCAGACCGCATCGCAGCATTGGCTGAGAAGCTCAAGGCTGCAGAGAAGCAGCTCGCTGATTTCAAGGCCGGACAGCTGCTGGCCAATGCCGCATCTCACCTGGAGTCCGCTCGCACCATCGGCGATGTTACTTACCTCGGCCTTAAGCTTCCCGACGGTACGGAGATGAAGGACATCCGTTCGCTGGCTAATGACTTGGCGAAGCGTCTTGCGGATCGCCCAAGCGTTATTGCGTTGATTTCCAACGCTGGCGGCAAGGTTCCATTTGTGGCCTCGGTTTCGGATGAAGCCGTCAATCGCGGTATTAAGGCCGGCGATTTGGTGAAGCTGATGGGCGCCGAGGTCGGCGGCAAGGGCGGCGGTAAACCGGCAATGGCACAGGGCTCCGGCTCTGATGCCTCCGGTATCGACGCAGCATTGGCCGCTGTTGAGGCCGAACTGTCCAAGTAGTCAATTAACGGCTGTGCTATCGGAAGAGCAGTAAACAATGGCTAAGCCCCGCATTGATACCCCCGGTCAGGATGATCCCGGTTGGGGTCGGCGGCTCGGAATCGACGTCGGCGATGTCCGCGTTGGTGTCGCAGTCTCTGACCCCGACTGTATCCTGGCGACCCCGGTTGAAACAGTCACTCGAGCAACGGGGCGAAAAGATCCTGACGGGCCGGATATTGACCGGCTCGTGGGACTCGCCACTGAACTTGAGGTCGTCGAGATTGTTGTCGGGATGCCCCTTATGCTCGACGGCACGTTCGGGACTTCTGCGCGGAAAGCTACTGACGTTGGATTCCGGCTGCAGCGCCGACTCGGTGACCGAGTCGTAGTGCATTACGCCGATGAACGGATGACGACGGTAATGGCTCAATCAAGGCTGCACGCAGCAGGTATTGATGTTAAGTCCGGGCGGAAGATTATTGACCAGGCTGCGGCAGTAGAAATTCTACAATCCTGGTTGGACAGACGGGCAAAATCTTTGGACGAAAATACCGACTAGGGGCACACAAAAGTTACCGAAAGGTGACAATTCACCCACCTTTGCGCAATTATTAAGTGTGTAATATCTGAGCACGTTTCTGCGTGCATGGGATTTGAAAAGTTGAAGTGGCGATTCACACCTACAATGCAACCTAGTGCTACGACTTCGTCGTAAAGCTATGTCGTACCAGTCGCTGTTAGTCGCGTGTCGCACCCAAATGGGAAGACTCCGCGCTGATACCGATGGGAGAGTGAGCTGCGTTCGAGGAGATTATTGATGAGTAAAGACGCGCAGACTGCGCGCCGCACTGGTAGCGGCGGTGACGACCGGGACCGCGCTGGTGCTCGCAGCGGTGGGACAAAGCCTCGGGTTCGCCACCGCCAAACGGCAGTGGCAATCAATGTGACTTCTGTCCTGTTATGCGTGTTCGTCCTCGCAGTGATTGGCCTCGTCTGGAATCGTGGGGGCATTGTAGACGATTACGACGGCAAAGCCGAGGGGCCAATGACGATTGTTGAGGTCAGTGAAGGCACGTCACTTACTGATTTGTCCAACCAATTGGTGGAAAGCGGCGTCGTCAAGTCTTCCCGTGCATTCATCCAGGCCGCGAATGAAAACTCCCATTCAAGTGAATTGCAGCCGGGTTTCTACCGACTCCACCAGCGGATGAAGGCCGATGAGACCGTCGAGGCTCTTCTGGATGTCGAAAATCAGGTCGGTACCGTTGACATTCCGACTGGCGCCCGTTTCGCCGATACCCGCATTGTGTCCTCATCGGATGTGCGTAAGGGAATTTTCTCGCTTATTTCAGAGGCCACTTGCGTTGAGGACAATGACTGCGTGTCCAAGACCGATCTCGAACGTGCTGCTGGCGAGGCTGATTTGGCCGCGCTCGGTGTTCCAGAATGGGCACGGGACGCGGTAACTGCGCGTGGCAACGACCCTCGTCGTCTTGAGGGACTCATTACGCCAGGTGTTCATCACCTTGACCCGCAGCAGACGCCCGAACAGATGCTGGCAAAATTGGTCAAGGAATCGGTGAAGAACTATGAGGACACAGGGCTCATGGCTTCAGCGGACATGGTTGGTCTGTCTCCATACGAGCTGATTACCGCAGCTTCTCTGATTCAGATGGAGTCGCCAGATGGTGACTTCGATAAGGTCGCTCGCGTTATTCTGAACCGTCTGGAGGAGCCGATGCAGCTGCAGTTCGACTCGACAGTCAATTACGATCTGCCGGATCAGGAAATCGCAACCACGGATGAGGACCGCGCGCGAAAGACCGCATGGAACACCTACGCCAAGGAGGGGCTGCCGGAAACCCCTATTGCTTCGCCCTCCATCGAGGCGATTCGTGCCATGGAAAATCCGGCTGACGGCACCTGGCTGTACTTTGTCACGGTGGACAAGGAAGGGAATACCGTCTTTAGCACGACCTTCGAAGAGCACGAGGCCGCTATTGACGAGTCACGCAGCAATGGCGTGCTGGATTCGAACCGCTAAGAGGTAGAACTCCTATGCCTATAACTCATCGCGCAGCCGTGCTGGGAGATCCGATTGATCACTCGTACTCGCCGGCTATTCACAACGCCGGTTACTGCGCTGCGGGAATGAATGACTGGCACTATGACCGCATTCGGTGCAACGCCGAAGAGCTTGCCGACGTCGTTGGTGGCGCAGACCCCAGTTTCCAGGGGTTTTCCGTCACGATGCCCGGCAAGTTTGCCGCGCTGGACTTCGCCGATGAAGTCAGTGAGCGCGCACGGCTAATTGGTTCGGCGAACACCCTGGTCCGTCGCGATTCGGGCTGGTTCGCCGACAACACTGATGGTGACGGTGTATTGGGAGCACTGCGCGAGATTGACTGCACGAACGCACCACGTGGTCGCGCCGTTGTTGTTGGTGCCGGTGGCACGGCACGACCGGCACTTTGGGCGCTATCGCAGCTGGGTGTCAATCATGTGACTGTAATAGCGCGCTCCAAGCGCGCATATGACATTGAACCGCTAGCTGCCGCGCTGGGGATGGAATTTGTTTGGGTGACTTTTGACGCTCCAAACCTGGCAGATATTGCTGGCAATGCCGACGTGCTGGTCTCTACGGTGCCGTCAGCCGCAATTGAATCGGTTGCTGGCTACCTCGCTCGAGCACCGAAGATTCTCGATGTTATTTACAATCCCTGGCCAACCCCACTTGTGAAAGCAGCCGAACGCGGAGGGACACAGGCGGTCGGTGGACTGTCCATGTTGCTACATCAAGCGGTGGGACAGTTCGAGCAGTTCACTGGGCGCACTCCCGATGTCGAGGCGATGCGTGCAGCGCTGCCGATCTAACTCACACCCGTTACAATCCCAAAGTTATGGGGTGGGACATAACTGAGATAGGGCTGTCTCCGATTGGACAGCACAGGATTGACCCGGTCTACCTTGACCGGGTTTTCTATTACCTAGTCGTGTTGCTTGTTCTCGGCTGGGGCGGTACTGGCTGCTGGTTGGATGTGATCCGGCGAAGACTGCCGAACTGGTGGTTGATGCTAGGGGGAGTGGGCCTGATAGCGATCACTGGAATGGTGCTCCAGCATAAAGGCACCTTGGCTGACGATTTCGCCAGTGCAGTCGCAGCCATAGGAACAGGAATAGGCCTCTGGTTTGGCCTCTATGTAGCAGTCTTCATAATCAACCGACGCTCTATGGGGGCTGGAGATGTGAAGCTCGCAGCAATTCTCGGTGGCGGTGTCGGTGTGGTATCGGGCGAGCCGGTGGCGGCAGCGATCTGGATTGCAGTGGCAATTCTGTTGGCTGCGGGACTCACTCTCCTCATCGCAGTAGTCACGGCGGGAAAGCGGGGCTGGGGTGACCGTCGTAAAGCAAAAACCGCGCGTGTGCCGGCGAGCGTGCCTCATGGGCCTGCAATGCTTGCAGCAACTGCCATTGTGTGGGGGATAAGCGGAGGGCACCTACAAGTCCCCTGAAGCGGTAGACCAGGGGCGATAAAATGGGGCATATTTGAAACTTGTATGCCCCCAAATGCACAAGAAGTACGGCAAACGTGACATTATGATACCTATGCTTCGTTGGACTACCGCGGGTGAATCTCACGGCAAAGCGCTTATCGCTCTCGTAGAAGGTGCGCCAGCCGGACTTCCCCTGACTACAGATGACGTATCACGCCACCTCGCACGCCGCCGTCTCGGTTATGGTCGCGGCGCGCGAATGAAGTTTGAGGCTGATGAGGTCACGCTGCTGACTGGCATTCGACATGGTGAGACGCTGGGATCGCCGATTGGCATAATGGTCGGCAACTCCGAATGGCCCAAGTGGACTGAGGTCATGAGCCCGGATCCGGTTGAGCCAGCTGTTTTGGATACAGCTCGTGGCGCCACCTTAACCCGCCCGCGCCCGGGGCATGCCGATTTCAACGGCATGCTGAAGTACAATCACACCGATGCTCGAAACATCCTGGAGCGGTCATCGGCTCGTGAGACTGCAGCACGTGTGGCGGCATCAGTTGTGGCCCGCTCAATTCTGCGTGAGACTCTCGGTGTGGAAGTTGTCAGCCACGTTATTTCCATCGGTCGTTCCGAGCCCTACGAGGGGCCACTGCCGACCTTCGCCGATCAGGACAAGATTGACGAGTCGCCAGTGCGTGCATTCTCCGCAGCTGCGGAGGAGTCGATGATTGACGAAATCAAGGCCGCCAAGAAGCAGGGCGACACTCTCGGTGGCATCGTCGAGATCGTTGTCCACGGTCTGCCGGTGGGGCTGGGATCGCACATTTCCGGTGATGCCCGTCTGGATTCGCAGCTTGCAGGTGCCTTGATGGGAATTCAGTCCGTCAAGGGCGTGGAGATCGGCGACGGTTTTGAGGAAGCCCGTCGCCGTGGCACCGAGGCCCATGATGAAATGGTGCGTACCGACGACGGCGTGGATCGTGAAACTAACCGCGCCGGTGGCCTGGAGGGTGGCATGACTAATGCTCAACCTCTCGTTGTACGTGCTGCGATGAAGCCAATTTCGACCGTTCCGCGTGCGTTGAAGACCGTTGATATGGCCAGCGGCGATGCAGCTACCGCGATCCACCAGCGCTCTGATGTCTGCGCGGTCCCGGCCGGCGGTGTTGTCGCAGAGGCAATGGTCGCGCTAGTACTGGCGCGTGCAGTAATGGAGAAGTTCGGCGGCGATAGCCTGGAGGAAACCAAGCGTAACGTTGAGGGCTACTTGGAGCAGACTCGACGTCGCCTTGATTGGAAATAGCGCCACTGTCGCGCACACGAAGAAGGGTAAAACGAGGGGAATGTCCGTTCCTACTATTGTCCTTGTCGGACCGCCCGGATCGGGAAAGTCCACCATCGGTCGTCGACTGTCTCGTGCATTGAGCACGAGACTTACGGATACCGATGAGATGATTGAACAGCGCATGGGCAAGACTTGTGGGGAAGTCTTTTCCGAGCTGGGAGAGCCGGAATTCCGCCGCATCGAGGAACAAGTTGTGGCGGAGGCTCTGACCCACGACGGAATCGTCTCACTTGGCGGTGGTGCCGTGATTTCGCAGGCGACCCGTGACCTGCTGGCAGACCATAACGTCGTCTACCTCGAGATCAGCATTGCAGAGGGCGTCCGCCGTACCGCGGGTAACAATTCGCGCCCGGTACTCCAGGCGGCTGACCCAGAGGCTCATTACCGCGCACTCTATGAGGCTCGCCGAGCTTTCTACGAAGATGCAGCCACTTTCAAGGTGCGTTCCGACGAACGTTCCCCGCAGCGCGTTGTAGCCGAGATCCTCAGCTACCTCGATGAAACCTGCGACGAGGCTTAACCGGCGACTATTAAATGGCGGTAGCTAATCACTGCCGCATAACCAGCAACTCCATACATTTCTTACGCTAACGACTAGGGACTGACAATGAACTCAACCCGCAGAATCCGTGTTGAAGGCCCATCCCCGTACACGGTGACCATGGGGCATGGACTCACCGAGCAGATTGCGGAGGCCGTTACCTTTGCCTCCCAGGTTGCGGTGATTCACCAGGGGAGCGTTCAAGAGCTGAGCTTCGGCGTCATCAAGGCACTGGCGGACAAGGGAGTCGATGCCTTCAGCATCCAGATTCCTGATGCGGAGGAGGGCAAGACGCTCACAGTTGCTGAAACAGTTTGGGACACTTTTGGTGAACGCGGTCTGGGCCGGCGTGACGCGGTAATCGCGATTGGCGGCGGTGCAGCCACAGATTTCGGTGGATTCGTCGCCGCCGCGTGGATGCGTGGAGTGAAGGTTATCCAGGTCCCGACAACGCTGCTCGGCATGGTCGACGCAGCTGTCGGCGGTAAGACCGGTATCAACACTGCAGCCGGAAAGAACCTGGTCGGCGCCTTCCACGAGCCTGCCGCGGTGTTCTGTGACCTGGATGTCCTGCGCACCTTGCCGAAGGCTGAACTGATTGCGGGCACGGCAGAGATCATCAAGGCTGGATTTATCGCGGACACGAAGATTCTCGATCTTTACGAGGCAAACCCGCAGACCTGCCTCGATGTTGACGGTGACTTGCCAGAACTGGTCGAGCGCGCGATTGCTGTCAAAGCACGCGTTGTCGCTGAGGATTTGAAGGAATCTGGCCTCCGCGAGATCCTTAACTATGGCCACACTTTCGGTCATGCAGTTGAGCACTTTGAAAACTACCGTTGGCGCCATGGCCACGCCGTAGCTGTAGGCATGGTTTATGTCGCCGAGCTGGCCAAGATCACCGGACATATTAATCAGGAACTTGTAGACCGCCACCGTCGCATCCTAGAGTCCATTGGGCTGCCAACGACCTACCAGGCGGGTCGTTTTACCGAGCTCTACGATGCTATGACCAGGGATAAGAAGAACCGCGATGGTGCGATCCGATTCGTTATTCTGGAAAACCCCGGTGAAACAGCCCGTCTTGAAGGCCCGGGCATGGATGACCTCGAGCGTGCATACGAACTGCTCTGCAACAGTGGGCAGGCCGCATCTGAGGAGTCAACCCGCTAATGACCTCTCTTCGTGCAGCAACGGATGCCACGACGGCGATTCCGACCGTGCTTGTTTTGAACGGCCCGAACCTCGATCGTCTGGGCAAGCGTCAGCCAGAAATTTACGGTGCCACTACTTTGGCCGATGTCGAATCTGAACTTCGTACCCTAGCCAAGGAGCTTGGCGTCGTAGTGGATTGCCGCCAATCCAACTATGAAGGTCAGCTCATCGAGTGGGTTCACGAAGCTGCTGATTACGGTTGGCCAGTAATTATCAATCCAGGAGGGTTGACACACACCTCCGTCGCCCTACGTGACGCGCTCGCCGAGATTGCCGACGGCCCGGGCTTCCACGAGGTTCATATTTCAAACATTCACGCCCGGGAGGAGTTTCGGCATCACTCGTATCTTTCGGCGCTTGCCGCGGGCGTTATCGTCGGATGTGGAACTGATGGCTATTCCATGGCACTGAGAAGGGTGAGTACGACACTATGACAGATATCTCCACGAACTACGCCGCCCGCCGAGCCGCTCTTATCGACGCATTGTCCGACAACGACTGCGACGGTTTCCTCACAGTCAATCCGACGCATGTTGGTTGGCTTACGGGTTTCCACGGCTCGAATGCTGGTTTGATTGTTGCGGCCAGTGGGGAAGCGCTGCTTTCCACCGACGGCCGCTATACGGTTCAGGCTGGCAAGCAGGCACCGGACGTGGAGTTACTCACCGCCCGCAACACCGGCGTGGCACTCGTCGGTCAAGCCCGAAAGTTGGATATTTCGCGTCTTGGTGTTGAATCTGAGTTCCTCACCATGGCTGCTTACCAAGAGCTAGAGGATGCCCGTCCACAGGCACTCGAGCTGGTATCGACTACGGGCGTCGTCTCTAAACTGCGGGAAATCAAGTCCGATACGGAACTCGTCGCTCTGCGCCACGTCGCCGACATCGCGGTCCGCGCATTCGAGGACTTGCTTCACGACGGCATCGTGGTCGCCGGCCGCAAGGAGCGCGAAGTCGCCGCAGAGTTGGAGTACCGGATGCGCATGCATGGTGCCGATCGGCCCAGCTTCGACACGATTGTCGCAAGCGGCCCGAATTCCGCCAAGCCACATCACGGAGCGGAAGATCGCGTAATCGAGGCAGGTGACCTGGTCACTATTGACTTTGGTGCCTTTGCCGGGGGCTACAACTCCGATATGACACGTACCCTCTTTGCCGGTGAGACGGCAACGTCGTCAAGCGAAAACAATCCGAACAGTACGTCGTCGGATCTGGCCGGCGCGATCGTTGCCGGTGTGGAGTTCGCAGACGAGAAAGCCCGAGAGATTTACAACGTCGTACTGGAAGCACAGCTGGCCGGCGTAAAAGCGGCCGTGCCAGGGGCCGATGTTGTGGCTGTTGACGCAGCATGCCGGGACATTATTGAAAATGCTGGTTATGGGGAACACTTCGTCCATTCCACCGGCCACGGGATTGGTATCGAGGTGCATGAGGCTCCATTTGCCGCTCGCACCGGCAAGGGGAAGTTGGCAGCTGGCATGACGTTGACCATCGAGCCTGGTATTTATGTTCCGGGGTTCGGCGGTGTGCGCATCGAAGATACGTTGATTATCACTGACACCGAGCCGGAAATTATTACACAGCTGCCGAAACCGCGAGCCTAACATCACGGCGTTTTTATTTTTCTCTCGATGAGATACGGAGTATCGTGGTTTCGTCAGAGAGCTTTTTAACAATTTCAGGAGAGTTTAGTTGGCTACCACCGCAGATTTTAAAAACGGTCTAGTTATCAAGCACGACAACAAGCTTCAGCAGATCGTGGAGTTCCAGCACGTCAAGCCAGGTAAGGGTCCGGCATTCGTCCGCACCAAGCTGAAGGACGTTCTGACCGGCAAGGTTGTTGACAAGACTTTCAACGCTGGTGTCAAGATTGAGACTGCTACCGTCGACCGCCGCGACATGACGTACCTGTACCACGACGGTGAAGGATACGTCTTCATGGACGACAAGACCTACGACCAGATTTCCATCCTGGATGCTCAGATGCCGGAGGGTGCTAAGTTCCTGCTTCCGGAAACCACCTGCCAGGTGTCCTTCCATGAGGGCAACGTTCTTTTCGCTGAAATGCCTGTTTCGGTCGAACTGAAGGTTGAGCAGACCGACCCGGGTCTGCAGGGCGACCGCTCCACCGGTGGCACCAAGCCGGCAACTTTGGAGACTGGCGCTGAGATTCAGGTGCCGCTGTTCATCGAAACCGGCGACGTTCTGAAGGTCGACACCCGTGACGGTTCCTACCTGTCCCGCGTCAACCACTAATTCCCTCATCTAGTTCACCCTTTTGTTGAGAGCGATACATACACATCCATGACTGAAAAGGATCACAAGTCCGTTGACACCTCGGATGCGCAGGAGTCCGCGAACGTTCGCGAACCTAACTACAAGCGCCACGGCGCGCGCTACCGTGCGCGCCGTCGTGCAGTAGATCTGCTTTTTGAGGCCGAGCAGCGAGGCGTCGACGTCGTCAAGCTTCTTGAAGAGCGGCTGGAAATGGTCCGTAATCCCGATTTGGATGTGAATCCAATTGCGGAGTACACCGAGCAGATTGTGCGCGGTGTAGCTGCGGAGATCATCGGTATCGACTCTACGATTTCTTCGTACCTGACGGAGGAGTGGCCGCTGCGTCGCCTACCGGCAGTCGACCGCGCTATTTTGCGTCTTTCCACCTGGGAGCTGTTCTACAACTCCGACGTGCCTCCGCGTGTGGCCGTGGTGGAAGGCGTTGAGCTGGCATCGGAATACTCCACTGATGTGGCGGCACCGTACATCAACGCAGTACTCGATGCTGAAGCCAAGATTGCCGACCAGGCACGCCTGGCAGCTGCAGCTGTGAGCACTTCGGTGGGCGAGTCCCAGTTCGATGAAGCTATCCAGGCACAGGCTGCCGCAAATGAGGAAGCTGACAAGGCATTGGTCGACTCCGATGAGATGGCTAAGATTACCGGCCTGGACATGAGCGATATTGCCAAGCTGGTGGCTGAAGACGTGGCTAAGAGCGAGAACGGGTCCTAGCCAGTAAAAGCGGCCGGGATTACTGCGAGTCAATCGCAGTCGTTTCTCGCGGATTGTCTGAAACTCCAAGTCCCTTTTTTGGGGGCTTGGAGCTTTGTTGCATTTAGAGGCAATCTAAGCGTGGGTGCTATTCTGGTCAGCGGAAGTTTGCACCGCGACCGTAGTTGCGGGTCATGCAGACTGATAATCAAATATCCACAATCAAGACATCCTTTAACGGACCGCACTGAGAGGCGGGGAAGGAGGTCACGATGAGCGAAGGAACGCCGCAAACAACCGAGCTGCTCAATGCAGACGAAGTTGCACGTACCGTCGCGCGCATCGCGCACCAAATTATTGAAAAAACTGCGCTGGATAGCCCAAATGCTGGGCGCGTAGTTCTCCTCGGCATTCCATCTGGTGGCGTGCCGCTGGCGGAAAAGCTAGCCGATTTGATTGAACAGTTCTCCGGCATACGTCCGGAAACTGGATCGCTCGATATCACCCTATACAGGGATGACTTGCGCAAGGGCCCGCACCGCGCCCTGCAGCCCACGAATATTCCGAACTCCGGAATTGACGGAACCACCGTTGTTCTCGTAGACGATGTCCTTTTCTCAGGTCGCACGATTCGTGCCGCACTCGACGCTATTGCTGATATCGGTCGCCCGCGAGTAATCCAGCTTGCAGTGCTGGTCGATCGTGGTCATCGCCAACTACCAATTCGCGCCGATTACGTCGGTAAGAATCTGCCAACTTCCCGCGACGAAGACGTCGATGTGCTGGTCGAGGCGCTTGACGGCCGCGACGCGGTTATTCTCACCCGGGCGGAGGAACAGTGAAACATCTGATTAGCATTGCGGATTTGACCAAGGATGAAATTGTCGGCCTGATGGATGAGGCCGATCGTTTTAAGGAGGTCATCCGCGGTCGGGAAATTAAGAAGCTGCCGACCCTGCGCGGCCGCACTATTTACAACCTCTTTTACGAGAACTCCACGCGCACCCGCTCATCTTTTGAGACTGCGGGTAAGTGGATGAGCGCCGATGTTATTAATATCTCAGCTTCCTCTTCCTCTGTGAAGAAGGGCGAGAGCCTGAAAGACACCGCGCTGACTTTGGATGCTATCGGCGGCGATGCCATCGTCGTTAGGCACCCATCGTCGGGAGCGGCACAGCTGATCGCCAAGTGGACTGAGGAATTTGGCAACGGCCCATCGATCATCAACGCGGGTGACGGAAAGCACCAGCACCCGACGCAGGCTCTCCTGGACGCGGTGACGTTGCGTCAGCGTCTCGGTGGAATTGAGGGGCGCAAGGTCGTCATCGTTGGCGATATCCTGCATTCTCGCGTCGCCCGCTCTAACGCCGATCTCCTGAGCAAGCTCGGCGCCGAAGTCGTCTTCGTCGCCCCACCGACGTTGCTGCCATTTGGCATCGAGACCTGGCCGGTGCGTGTTGCCTACCGCATGGAAGACGAGATCCGAGATGCTGATGCCGTGATGATGCTCCGCGTTCAGCAGGAGCGCATGAACGGAGGTTTCTTCCCATCCCATCGCGAATACGCCACTCGCTACGGGCTGTCGAAGGCTCGTGAGAAGATGCTTCGCGACGACTGCATTGTGATGCACCCAGGTCCGATGCTTCGTGGCATGGAAATTAACGATGCCGTCGCTGATCTGCCGCGCACTGCCGTGCTGCAGCAGGTAGCCAACGGTGTCCACGTCCGCATGGCAGTTCTTTTCACACTGCTGACCTCAGGCGTTTCCGCCAACTTGGAAGGGCAGGCATAAATGTCGAATCGCAATGAATATGACGAAGCCTCGTACCCCGAGGTAGGACCATTGGCAGCACCTGCACGGGGACAACTACTGCTGAAGGGTGTGCGCCCCTACGGTGAAGGCGAAGATGTCGACGTCTTGATTGACGATGGCGTTATCGCTGAGATTGGCGAAAACCTCACGGTCGAGGACGGGGTAGAGGTCCTGGAGTTCGACTCCCTCGTTCTTCTGCCAGGTCTGGTCGACATCCATGTGCACCTGCGTGAGCCGGGCCGTGAAGATACGGAAACCCTGGCCACTGGTTCCGCTGCCGCAGCACGCGGTGGTTTCACCGCAGTGTTCACTATGGCCAATACCGCTCCGGTAACCGACGACCCTTCGATTGCTGAGTCGGTATGGCTCAAGGGCCAGGCGCTGAACCTCTGCGACATTCACCCGGTCGGCTCTATTACTAAGGGCCTGAAGGGCGAGACGCTGACCGAGTTCGGCATGATGGCAGACTCGCAGGCGAAGGTACGCATGTTCTCCGATGACGGTAAGTGCGTCGACAATCCGCTGATTATGCGCCGCGCGATTGAATACGCCCGCGGCGAAGACGTATTGCTGGCGCAGCACTGCGAAGATCCGCGTCTGACCGCAGATGCATCGGCTCACGAAGGTGCGACCGCCGCACGTCTGGGCCTGACCGGGTGGCCGCGCGTAGCCGAGGAGTCCATCGTGGCCCGAGATGCCATCATGGCTCGCGACTACGGCGGACGCATGCATATCTGCCACGCTTCCACCGAAGGCACTGTTGAGCTGGTCAAGTGGGCAAAGGAGCATGACATTCCGCTGACCGCCGAGGTTACCCCACATCACCTAATTCTCACCGATGAGAAGCTGGAGACCTACGACGGCGTCTACCGCGTCAACCCGCCGCTGCGTGAGCAGCGCGACACCCTGGCTCTGCGTCAGGCTCTGATTGACGGGATTATTGACTGTGTCGCTACCGACCATGCTCCGCACGGCTCTGAAGAAAAGTGCTGCGAGTTTGAGCACGCTAAGCCCGGCATGCTTGGTCTGGAGACCTCGATGCCAATCATCGCCGAAGAGTTTGTTTTGAAGGGCGATTGTGATTGGCGCTGGCTGGCCAAGGTTATGAGTGAGCGTCCTGCTCAAATTGTGAAGCTGCCGGGGCACGGCCGACCAATCGCTGTCGGTGAGCCTGCCAACCTGACCGTTGTTGACCCGGGCAAAAAGTGGACGGTCCGCGGCGAAGACCTGGCGTCGAAGTCCGAGAACACTCCTTATGAGGAAATGGAGATGGCCGTGTCCGTGGCAGCTACCGTGCTGCGCGGTAAGGTGACCGCTCTTAACGGAGAGGTCGCTGGATAATATTCATGTCAACGCATAAAAACTCACATGCGTCCCGTATGATTAATGTAAATTCCTCGCACGCTACCCAACTGAAAGGCAATAACGTGAGCAACGAGTCGCAGGCCGCGGCCGCTACAGCGGCAGTCCTGGTATTGGCAGATGGACGAGTGTTCCGCGGACGCGGTTTTGGCGCCACCGGTACGACCCTGGGTGAGGCAGTTTTTACCACCGCTATGACGGGCTACCAGGAAACCCTGACTGACCCGTCCTACCACCGCCAGCTGGTTGTGGCCACTGCACCACAGATCGGTAACACCGGTTGGAATGACGAGGACTACGAGTCCCGTGGAAACAAGATTTGGGCAGCGGGCTTTATTATCCGCGATCTATCGCGTATTCCCTCCAACTGGCGCTCCGAGCGCAGCTTGGAAGATGAGCTGAAGGCACAGGGCATCATCGGTATCCGCCAGATTGATACCCGCGCGCTGGTTCGCCATTTGCGCGACAATGGCTCGATTGTCGCTGGTATTTTCTCTGGTGAGGACGCACAGCAACCCGTCGATAAGCTGGTGGAAATCGTTCGCGCTCAGCCTGCGATGAAGGGCGCGGATCTGGCTCGCGAGGTCAGCACCGATCAGGCCTATGTTGTGGAAGCACAGGGGGAGAAGAAGGCACGTGTTGTGGCCTACGACCTGGGCATTAAGTCCAACACCCCGCGTGAGCTGGCTAAGCGTGGCCTGGAAGTCGTAGTGGTTCCGGCTAACACTCCGTACGAAGATATTAAGAAGGAATACCAGCCGGATGGCGTCTTCTTGTCCAACGGCCCGGGTGACCCGGCAACTGCTGATGAGATGGTTGCGGTCGCCAAGGCCGCACTCGATGACGGCATGCCGCTATTCGGTATCTGCTTCGGTAATCAGATTCTTGGTCGGGCACTCGGCCTGAACACCTACAAGCTGGTCTTCGGCCACCGCGGCGTCAATGTTCCGGTGAAGGACCACCGCACTGGCCGCATCTTTATCACCGCTCAGAACCACGGCTTCGCACTTGAAGGCAAGGCCGGCGAGAGTTTCGATACTCCGTGGGGCGAGGCAGAGGTTACGCACACTTGCCTTAACGACGACGTCGTTGAAGGTGTCGCACTGAAGAACGGCATGGCCTTTTCTGTGCAGTACCACCCAGAGTCCGCAGCCGGCCCGCACGATGCGCACTCTCTCTTCGATGACTTCCTGGAGCTGATTCAGAAGGTCGATTTCAACAAGTCCGCAACCGGAAACTCGAACAAGTAGGAAAGGGCTAAGGGACCTAACACCATGCCACGTCGTACAGACATCAACCACGTACTGGTTATCGGCTCCGGCCCGATTGTTATCGGTCAGGCCTGCGAGTTCGATTACTCCGGCACCCAGGCTTGCCGCGTGCTGCGCGAAGAGGGCCTGCGAGTCACGCTGGTTAACTCTAACCCGGCAACGATTATGACTGACCCGGAGTTCGCAGACTCCACCTACATCGAGCCGATTGAAACCAAGTACATCGAAAAGATCCTGGCCAAGGAAGCTGCAGAGGGCAACCCGATTGACGCTGTCCTGGCAACTCTCGGTGGCCAGACTGCACTGAACGCAGCTATTCAGCTGGACCGCGAGGGCATTCTGGAAAAGTATAATGTCGAGCTGATTGGCGCTGATATTCCGGCCATTCAGCGCGGTGAGGATCGCCAGATGTTCAAGGACATCGTCGCCAAGATTGGTGGCGAGTCCGCTCGTTCCCGCGTCTGCCACAACATGGAAGAAGTCCATGAGACTGTTGCAGAGCTCGGTCTTCCGGTCGTTGTTCGCCCCTCGTTCACCATGGGTGGTCTGGGCTCCGGTCTGGCTTTCAACCAGGAAGACCTCGACCGTATTGCAGGTGGCGGCCTAGCCGCATCGCCCGAGGCCAATGTTCTGATTGAGGAGTCCATCCTCGGTTGGAAGGAATTTGAGCTCGAGCTCATGCGCGATGGCGACGACAACGTTGTCGTGGTCTGCTCCATTGAAAACGTTGATGCCCTCGGTGTCCACACTGGTGACTCGGTAACTGTCGCTCCGTCGATGACTCTGACCGACCGCGAGTTCCAGACCATGCGTGACCAGGGCATCGCAATCCTGCGTGAGGTCGGCGTTGACACCGGTGGCTGTAACATCCAGTTCGCCATCAATCCAAATGACGGCCGCATCATCACCATTGAGATGAACCCGCGCGTCTCCCGCTCCTCGGCGCTTGCTTCCAAGGCAACTGGTTTCCCGATTGCAAAGATTGCTGCCAAGCTGGCTATCGGCTACACCCTCGATGAGATCACCAACGACATCACCGGTGAAACCCCAGCTGCGTTTGAGCCGGTGCAGGACTACGTGATTGTCAAGGCTCCACGCTTTGCTTTCGAGAAGTTCCCTGGTGCTGACGACACGCTGACCACCACCATGAAGTCCGTCGGTGAGGCCATGGCTATCGGCCGCAACTACATCGGCGCGCTCGGTAAGGTCATGCGCTCGCTGGAGAACAAGCCAGCTGGTTTCTGGACCGTTCCGGATGAGGACTTCGCAGGTGAGCGCGCAAACGATGTCAACGCTGTCCTTGAGGACCTGAAGCGTCCGACTGAAGGCCGCATCTACGACGTTGAGCTGGCTCAGCGTTTGGGTGCTTCCATTGAGCAGATCCACGAAGCTTCTGGCCTCGATCCGTGGTTTATTGCCGAGATGGAAAACCTGCAGGATATCCGCAAGGAGCTTATCGACGCTCCGGTGGTGACCTCCGATCTACTTCGCGAAGCTAAGTACTGGGGTCTCTCCGACGCCCAGATTGCTGCTCTGCGTCCGGAGTTGGCCGGGGAAGACGGCGTGCGTGAGCTGCGCTGGCGCCTGAATATCCACCCGGTTTTCAAGACAGTCGATACCTGCTCCGCCGAGTTCGAAGCACAGACTCCGTACCACTACTCGGCATACGAACTGGACCCGGCTGCTGAGTCCGAGGTCGTTCCGCAGACCGAGAAGGAAAAGGTGATCATCCTCGGTTCCGGTCCGAACCGCATCGGCCAGGGCATTGAGTTCGACTACTCCTGTGTTCACGCAGCCCTCGAGCTCTCCCGCGTTGGCTACGAGACCGTCATGGTCAACTGCAACCCGGAAACCGTCTCCACCGACTACGACACCGCAGACCGTCTCTACTTTGAGCCGTTGACCTTCGAGGATGTCCTTGAGGTCTACCACGCTGAGAGCCAGTCTGGAAAGGTCGCAGGCGTCATTGTTCAGCTCGGTGGCCAGACTCCGCTGGGCCTGGCTGAGCGTCTGCAGACCGCAGGTGTTCCGATTGTCGGCACTAGCCCGGAGGCAATCGACCTGGCTGAGGACCGTGGTGAGTTCGGCAAGGTCCTGGCTGAGGCCAACCTGCCGGCGCCGGAGTTCGGTACCGCCACCTCCTTCGCAGAAGCTCGCCAGGTTGCCGCTGGCATCGGTTACCCGGTGCTGGTCCGTCCGTCCTACGTCCTCGGCGGCCGTGGCATGGAAATCGTCTACGATGAGGCCACCCTGGAGGACTACATCAACCGCGCTACCGAGCTGTCCAATGAGCACCCGGTACTGGTTGATCGCTTCCTGGACAGCGCCATCGAAATCGATGTTGATGCACTGTGTGATGGGGAAGAGGTCTACCTCGGCGGCGTCATGGAACACATCGAGGAAGCCGGTATTCACTCCGGTGACTCCGCGTGTGCGCTGCCTCCGATGACTCTGTCCGGAAGCATCATCGACAAGGTGCGTGAATCCACCAAGGCACTGGCACACGGCATCGGTGTGAAGGGCCTGATGAACGTTCAGTACGCACTCAAGGACGAGACCCTCTACGTCATCGAAGCCAACCCGCGTGCATCTCGTACCGTACCGTTTGTCTCCAAGGCAACCTCGGTTCCGCTGGCTAAGGCCGCATCCCGCGTCATGATGGGTACTACAATCGCGGAACTGCGCGAAGAGGGCATGATTCCATCCAACTTCGACGGCGGTTCTCTGCCCGCTGACGCTCCGATTGCGGTTAAGGAAGCCGTCCTGCCGTTCAACCGCTTCCGCGACTTTGAGGGCCGCGCTCTCGACAGCCTGCTGAGCCCGGAGATGAAGTCCACCGGTGAAGTCATGGGTCTGGCCGACAACTTTGGTGCTGCTTTCGCCAAGGGAGAGCTGGCCGGTTTCGGTGAGTTGCCGACCGAGGGCACGATCTTCGTCTCGCTGGCCAACCGCGATAAGCGCACTCTGGTATTCCCGATTCTCACGCTGGCGGATATGGGCTTCCGCATCCTGGCAACGGAGGGTACTGCCGGCATGCTGCGCCGCAACGGTGTCGAGTGTGAGGTCGTCGCAAAGCGTACGACTGATTCCGAAGCGCCGTCTGACGAGCGCGACATTGTCGACATGATCCGCGACGGTGAGGTTGACATCATTATCAACACCCCATCCGGTTCCGCTGGCGCACGTTCTGACGGATACGAGATTCGCGCCGCTGCGGTGAGCCAGGGCGTAACTTGTGTGACTACCGCTCAGGGTGCTGTCGCCGCACTGCAAGGCATCCTGGCACTGCGCAACGGTGAGATGAGCGTTAAGGCTCTGCAGGAGCTCCACCCGGCAGAGTTGGCTGCTCAGGAGCAGGTCTAACATGACCGCGAAGGCTGAAGGATCCGCAGTGCGGACAATTAAGAGTTTCGGCGATCGCCTCAGCGAGGTTGTCGCCGAGCGCGGCCGGCTCTGTGTGGGAATCGACCCGCACCCTAGGTTGCTTGATGCCTGGCAGTTACCGCGATCGGCAGAAGGTCTAGAGCGCTTTGCCACCACATGCGTCGAAGCGTTTGGTGACATCGTTGCCGTCGTCAAGCCCCAGGTGGCGTTCTTCGAAGCCTACGGTTCCAAGGGCTTTGCCGTCCTGGAGCGGACGTTGGCGGACCTGAAGGACGCAGGTGCGCTGTCGATTGCAGATGCCAAGCGTGGCGATATCGGTTCGACTATGGCTGCATACGCCGAAGCCTGGCTGTCGGATAGCTCGCCGCTAGACGCCGACGCACTGACGGTATCTCCGTACCTTGGGTTCGGTGCTCTTGATCCGGCGGTTTCGTTGGCGTTGGAGAACGGACGGGGCTTGTTTGTGCTGGCCGCGACGTCCAATCCGGAAGGTGCGTCAGTGCAGAAGGCGATGGTTTCGGGTGAGACTCTGGCTCAGACCATGGTCAACCAGGCAGCCGCTATTAATGCTCGCCAAATTGACGGTGGTGCAAAGGCGGGCAGCATCGGCGTTGTTGTTGGCGCAACGCTTGACGACGCCCCGGTGCTCAGTGACCTGCGCGGTCCCATTCTCATGCCCGGTGTGGGAGCTCAGGGTGGAACCCCGGCAGATGTAGATCGTCTGGCAGGGGAATCCAAGGGGCTTGCACTGCCGAATATTTCGCGTGCGATTCTCTCCGCTGGACCTGATCCTGCTGCGCTGCGGCGCGCAACGATTGAAGCTGCAGCTCCGTTCCTTTCCGAGAGTTAGCAGCAGTTCGCCGAATTGTCAGAAGCCCGCGGGGACACCTCATAGAACAGGTGCCCCTGCGGGCTCTTCCGTACCTAGCTGCCGGGATTTTCCTAATGACCCTCGGATGGCGGTGGCGTAGGTATAGGCAAGTTACTGTGACAATTCCTAGGAGATTTCGTACAAAAACCGTGGTCAATTTCCATTCTCCTGGGCAAACGGTGCTACAATCGCCGGAGTTGGTTGACCACGACCGAAAGGTGGGGCGGATAAAGCCCCGGTGTCATTTTTATCGACACCCCGTCAGCATTTGCCTCAACAACCGGTGAGTGCGGTACGGTCTCCAATCGTTAAGCACGGTGTCGTTGCCTGCCTTTGGTGGACGCGAGGCTCGTGCTAGTAAATAAGAAGCTAACCAATCTATTTTTACGGAGGAACACGTGGCCCTTCCGCAGTTGACCCCGGAGCAGCGTGCAGCAGCACTCGAGAAGGCAGCTCAGGCCCGCAAGGTACGCGCAGAGCTCAAGGACAAGCTGAAGCGTGGCGCTATCGACCTGCCAGAGGTTCTCAAGCAGGCTGACGAGAACGAGATCATCGGCAAGATGAAGGTCTCCGCTCTGCTCGAGGCTCTGCCGAAGGTCGGCAAGGTCAAGGCGCAGGACATCATGAATGACCTGGAGATTGCTCAGACCCGCCGTCTGCGTGGCCTGGGTGACCGTCAGCGTCGCGCTCTGCTGGAGCGCTTCGGCTACGCAGTGGAGGACTAGTCGCAGTGGCCGGGAATGAAAACGGTCAGTTGGTAGTCCTCGCCGGCCCTGCCGGTGTAGGAAAATCCACTGTTGTCAGTCGGCTTCGTGCCGAGGTTCCCGGACTGTACTTCAGCGTTTCCATGACCACCCGCGCCGCACGGCCGGGGGAGGTCGATGGCCGCGACTATTTCTTCGTGACCCCAGAGAAGTTCCAACAGCATATTGATGCAGGAGAGATGCTCGAGTGGGCTGAAATCCACGGTGGTCTGCAGCGTTCTGGTACGCCGCGCGGCCCGGTGGATAAAGCTCTCGCCGAGGGGCGTCCAGTACTCGTTGAGGTGGATCTGGCGGGAGCCCGCTCCATCCGTAAGGTAGCGCCCAATGCTCACCTGCTGTTCTTGGCTCCGCCAAGCTGGGAGATTCTCGTCAGCAGGCTCACTGGTCGTGGCACGGAAACCGAGGCGCAAGTCAAGCGTCGCCTGGAAACCGCACGAGTGGAAATGGATGCTCAGCACGAATTCGATGAGGTCGTTGTCAACGACAACGTCGATGATGCTGTCGCGGCCATCGCTCGGGCGCTGACTACTGGTAAGTAACAGGGCGACTCCACATCATAGATAGTAGAAATCGCTTTCGAGCAATGGTGTTTCTATTGCTATGACGATTTTTATTGTCACCCCAGTAACTCACGTTCTATTGAGGAAAGATTTCTCGTGACCCAGGAAAATACCGCCACCGAGGCAGTGTTCGACCCGCCAATTGGTATTACCAACCCGCCGATCGATGAGCTGCTTGGTAAGGCTTCTTCGAAGTACGCTCTGGCTATCTTCGCTGCCAAGCGTGCACGCCAGATTAATGACTACTACCAGCAGATTGACGAAGGCATGCTGGAGTACGTTGGCCCGCTGGTTACTCCGGGGGTCGCTGAGAAGCCTCTGTCCATCGCTCTTCGTGAAATCAACGCTGGTCTGCTGGACCACACTGAGGGCTAGAGCATTTCCTTAAGGGGAGATATCTGTATGCATGCCGCCGGTAATGCTGACGTATCCGAATGTTTAAAGGTTGTCGTCGGGGTTGCCGGCGGCATCGCTGCATATAAGGCCGCACACGTTGTTCGAGGCTTCAAGGAACTTGGTCACGATGTTCGTGTCGTTCCCACTGAGTCCGCATTGAACTTTGTAGGTGCAGCTACTTTCGAGGCGCTGTCGGGGAACCCGGTGTCGACTACAGTTTTTGACGCAGTCGATGAGGTTCAGCATGTCCGCGTGGGGCAGGAGGCCGACCTCGTCGTCGTGGTTCCCGCGACTGCCGACTTTATGGCGCGCGCCGCGCACGGGCGTGCCGACGACCTGCTCACCGCAACCTTGCTTGTGGCGACTTGCCCAGTGGTGTTGGCCCCTGCGATGCACACCGAAATGTGGAACCATCCAGCTACGCGGGATAATGTCGCGACTCTTCGTCGCCATGGCACTATTGTCCTCGATCCGGCCCATGGCCGTTTGACTGGTAAGGACACCGGTCCAGGTCGCCTGCCGGAGCCAGAGCAGATTGTTTCACTAGCATTGGCAGCGGTCGAGAATCCACGCCACTTCCGCCGCGACTTCGAGGGCGTACGCTTCATGATTACTGCCGGTGGCACCCGTGAGGCTATCGACCCGGTACGTTTTATCGGCAACCACTCCTCAGGTCGTCAGGGCTTCGCGCTAGCCGAGATGGCAGCACAGCGTGGCGCTCAGGTCACCGTGGTGGCAGGACATACGGATCAGTTGCCGACACCGCTGGGCGCGAATGTTGTAAGGGTTGATTCCACTTTGGAGATGGCCGAGGCCGCGCACGCACACTCCAAGCTGGCCGATGTCTGCATTTTTGCCGCCGCCGTCGCCGACTTCCGTCCGGCATCGACCGCTGGGGCCAAGATGAAGAAGGGCGTCGCAGACGACGCGTTGAGCAACATTCAGCTCGTAGAAAACCCAGATATTTTGGCTACCACTGTGGAGCGTCGTAAAGCGGGCGAGATTCCGGCGACCACGACGATGGTGGGCTTTGCGGCTGAGACCGGTGACGAGACGACGACGCCGCTCGAGCTTGCGAAGCAGAAGATTGTTCGCAAGGGCTGCGATTTGCTCATGTGTAACGACGTCTCGGGTGGGCAAACTTTCGGTGCGACTGACAATGTCGGATGGTTGCTGTCTCTCGATGGCGAGCAGTGGGACGTGCCGCGGGGCTCAAAATTCTCGGTGGCCGGTTCGATTTTGGATGCAGTTTCCGAGCTGCGACAGGAACCTCAGCCAGCGGAGTAGCCGGTGCCTACTACGGCGACTGAACCGCTTGGTCTATAATTATCGAATCAAACGAAAACCCACGCCGCAGCGACACCGCAGGGGTGGGGAAATAATCTAGAAGAAAGTTGTACTGCTCGTGGCCTCTAATCTTCGGCTGTTTTCCAGTGAATCTGTTACCGAGGGGCACCCAGATAAGATTTGCGACTCGATTTCGGACTCCATCCTTGACGCTATGCTCGCGCAGGATTCTGCATCGATGGTCGCCGTCGAGACTGTGGTGACTACCGGTTTAGTCCATGTTGTTGGCGAGGTTCGCACGAAAAGCTACGTCGACATCCCCGGTATTGTCCGGAGTCGATTGAAGGAGATCGGTTTCGATTCTTCTGAAAAGGGCTTTGACGGCAAAACCTGTGGTGTCTCCATTTCGATCGGTGAGCAGTCCTCAGACATCCACGACGGTGTGCACACTTCTCTGGAAGCACGCAGCTCTGGTGGAGAAGTCGAAGCAGAAGATCTCAAGGGCGCTGGCGACCAGGGGCTGATGTTTGGCTACGCTACCAACGAAACGCCGGAGTATATGCCGCTACCGATTGCACTGGCGCACCGCCTGGCTCGCCGCTTGACGCAGGTACGCAAGGAAGGGATCGTCCCATCGCTTCGACCGGATGGTAAGACTCAGGTCACCTTCGCTTACGACGAAGACAATAGCCCGGCGTACTTGGACACCGTTGTGGTGTCCACGCAGCACGACCCGGACGTCACCCAGGAGTGGATCACCGAGCAGATTAAGACTCACGTCGTCGATTGGGTGCTCGACGACGCTAACCTGCGCGAGCGTTTTGTTACCGATGAATTGAAGCTGCTGGTTAACCCTTCTGGCCAGTTTATTATCGGTGGCCCGATGGGCGATGCCGGCCTGACCGGTCGCAAGATTATCGTCGACACTTACGGCGGTATGGCTCGTCACGGTGGCGGCGCGTTCTCGGGCAAGGACCCGTCAAAGGTGGACCGCTCCGGCGCTTATGCCACCCGTTGGGTTGCGAAGAATGCCGTGGCCGCGGGTCTGGCTGACCGCCTCGAGATTCAGGTCGCCTACGCTATCGGTCGCGCTCGCCCAGTGGGCCTCTACGTCGACTCTTTCGGCACTGGTCACGTTTCAGACGACGCCATCCGCGAGGCTATCAACAAGGTCTTCGACCTTCGTCCGGCCGCTATTATTCGTGACCTGGACCTGCTGCGCCCGATTTATGCACAGACCTCCACCTACGGTCACTTCGGCCGAACTGACTTGGACCTGCCGTGGGAGCAGCTCAACCGCGTTGAAGAGCTCCGCGCAGCCGCTGGCCTGGGATAAACACCACCCGCCAGCATTACCCTGGGGTAGGGCAGTAGAGTAAGACTCTATGACCGACGCCCCCTTCGCACCCGCCGCCGCAGCTGAGAAGCTGCCAGTCGCGCGGGTGCTTCCGCTTTTGGGGCTGCCGCAGTTAGATCGCCCCTTCGACTACCTGGTTCCGCGCGCGCTAGCGGAGGAAGCGGTCGTCGGTTGCCGCGTGCGGATTCGCTTCCACGGCCAGTTGGTCAATGCGCTGGTGCTGGAGCGCTGTACCACGCCCACTCACGACGGCAAACTGTCCTATCTCAAGGATGTCATCAGCTCTGAGGTTGTCTATCCGCCTCAGCTTCGACGGTTGGTGGATTCTCTGGCGGAGTATTACGGCGCAACGCGCTCAAACATCATTCGCTCCGCCATCCCAACCCGTCATGCACGGGCCGAACGTGCTCGCAAGGAGAACATGCCCCCGACGTGGGAGGAGTTGGGAAAGCTTGCCACCGAAGATCCGGACCTTTCCGCTTGGGGCAACTATGTCTTCGGCGAATCCTTTGTCGATTCCGTCCGCAAGGGTGCCCCGGCACGCGCAGCGTGGCAGCCAGTTCCAGGCGAACAGGTGGCAACCATGCTCGCCGCACTCAGCGTTTCGGTCGCGCGCGATGGTGGCGGTGTTCTCATCATTGTGCCGGACGCACGCACACAGGCGCGCTTTGAGAGCGCTTTTCGCGAGCTTATTTCTGCCCGTCAGCTCACTCTTCTCGGGGCTGGCCTCGGTCCCGAGTCCCGCTATCGCCGCTACCTGGATATCCTGCACGGCCAGGGGCGCATAGTCGTCGGCACGCGTTCGGCAGCATACGCGCCAGTGAAGAATCTGCGTTTAGCAGTGATTGTCGATGATGGCGATGACAACCTCGTGGATCCCCGCGCACCCTACGTGCACTCTCGCGAGGTGTTGGTGACGCGTAGTGCGCAGGAAGGATGCGCTCTCATCTTTGCGTCGTATAGCCGTACAGCCGAGGTGCAGCTGCTCGTCTCCTCAGGTTGGGCGCACAATCTGGTCGCGGGAACTGACACCCTGGCTGAGTCCATGCCGGAGATGATTGCCTCGACGGACACTTCCGAAGACCCGGATGACGTCAGTAGGGGACGCCTTCCTGCCATCGCTTTTCGACGGGCAAAGGCCGCGCTGCGCGAAGAGCTTCCGATCCTGGTCCAGGTACCTCGCAAGGGATATGTGCCGACACTGTCGTGCCGCTCCTGTGGCGCGCCTGCGCGCTGTCGCTGGTGTAATGGTCCACTGGGAATTCCACCGTCCGATAGCCCGGACGACCCGGCACCACCGACGTGTCGGTGGTGTGGTCGTATTGACATTCACCACCGTTGCCATAGCTGCGGTTCCACCAAGATTCGGCCGGTCGTGGTCGGCAGTGAACGTACGGCAGAGGAGTTTGGCCGTATTTTCAGTCCATTCCCGGTCATCGCTTCCTCTGGAGAACGCATTGTTGACGACATTCCCGAAGGCCCGAGGGTCGTGGTGGCCACGCCGGGAGCCGAGCCTTATTCGCCGGAGGGCTACGGTGCAGTGATGCTGCTGGACACTTGGGCGATGCTTGGCCGGCAGGACTTGCGCGCTCATGAAGAGGCCTATGCGCATTGGTCTCGGGCTGTCACGCTTGCCCGTCCGCGGGAGCAAGGCGGGGCGGTGGTTATCGATGCGGATGCTGCAGTCCCGACTGTGGCCGATCTTCTGGCATGGGACGCGGTAGGCGCTGCGAACAGGGAATTGGCCGACCGCACAGCTGCCGCTCTGCCTCCGGCCTTTCACGTGGCAGCGGTGGATGGGACTGAAGAGGGCCTGCGTAACTTCATGGAGTCCCTGGAAGTCCCATCGGGTGCGGAAATTCTGGGGCCGGTAGACCTTCTCCGCAACGCCAGGCCACCAGCGGGCGTGGAGCCGGGTGCACCTATTCAGCGGATGTTGATTCGCTGTGACCGTCGTCAAGCACGGGTAGTGGGAGCGGCGTTGAAGGCAGCACAGGTCGTTCGCGCGACTAGGAAGGACCCGACGCCGGTGCGCGTTGTCGTCGATCCGATTAATTTCGGCTAGCTGCTAAAATGAGCGCGTTATTGCTTGATTCACACCAGTTTTCTTGGAGGCTCTAAGTTCATGGCAGTTCGTGAGGTACGTCTTTTCGGCGATCCGGTGTTGCTGTCCAAGGCGGAAACCGTCACTGATTTCGACGCGACGCTGTCGCACCTGATTGATGACATGTTCGACACCATGGACGAGCAACAGGGTGTCGGGCTCGCAGCAAACCAGGTTGGCGTGCTGCAGCGCGTCTTCGTCTACGACTGCAATGGCACCCGCGGGCACATCGTCAATCCGGAATGGGAAGCCATCGGCGATGAGACTGTCCACGAAATCGAAGGATGCCTGTCTATCCCGGGGATTAATGGACCCGTGACTCGGCACGCACGTGTGCGCGTTACTGGCCAGGATCGCCACGGCACACCGGTGAGCTTCGAAGCTGACGATCTGCTGGCTCGCTGCGTGCAGCATGAAAGCGACCACCTGGACGGTGTGCTGTTTTTGAAGCGTCTCGAGGGCGACGAGCGCAAGACCGCGATGCGCTCTCTGCGTGAGCAGGAATGGTTCCTCAACCGCGGTTAACTCACCTGCGCCTAGCCCCCCCCCGGGCGTGGCGCCCCGAGTTTCATCACTAGATTAACTAGAACAACTAGGTCCACCAGGAAGGAATCCACTTACTGTGCGCCTGATTTTTGCCGGAACCCCGGAACCCGCTGTCGTTGCACTGAAGAAGTTACTCGAAGACTCCCACCATGAGATCGTTGCTGTTCTCACTCGCCCCGATGCCCGCCGTGGCCGCGGTAAGTCGCTTTCGCCCTCGCCGGTGAAGGCTCTGGCCTTGGAACACGACATTCCCGTTCTCACCCCGACTACCCTGCGCGATGCGGAAATCCAACAGCAGATCCGCGAACTAAACGCCGACTGCATCCCGGTCGTCGCCTACGGCAATCTCGTGCCGGAGGAGTTGCTCGATGTACCGATGCACGGCTGGGTAAATCTGCATTTCTCACTGCTTCCTGCTTGGCGAGGTGCCGCGCCGGTGCAGGCAGCTATCGCCGCTGGCGACGAAGTCACGGGTGCCAGTACCTTCCGGATTGAAAAGGGCCTGGATACCGGACCAGTTTTCGGTACCGTCACCGAAGCGATTCGCTCGACCGATAATGCCGACGACCTTTTGACCCGCCTCGCATTCTCCGGCGCGGATCTTCTAACCGCCACCATGGACGGCATCGAAGCAGGTGCGTTGCGTCCGACTGCTCAGCCGGAACAGGACGTCAGCTACGCCGCTAAGTTCGGGCCGGAGGATGCCCGAATCGTTTGGACTCAGCCGCGACATCTTCTCGACCGCCGCGCTCGCGCGTTCACGCCTGCTCCAGGTGCGTGGACGACCCTCGACGGCTCACGTTTGAAGGTCGGAGAGCTCACCCCGCTTTCCGACGAGGACAGCGCTGCGGTCGACGAGGTGCGAAAGGCAGCTGCTCCAGAGGTGGCAGCCGCCACACCAGGTGAGTTGGTAGTGGAGAAACACCGGGTATCCGTGCGTTGTGCCGATGGCTATGTGCAGCTGGTGAAGGTGCAGCCACAGGGTAAGAAGATGATGGATGCGTCCGACTGGGCGCGAGGTAGCCAACCCGGCGGAAAGGTCTGCGAGTAAATGGGCAACGACAAACCCCGCCACACCGGTGGCGGACGGCAGCGCAGCAACTGCGGCGGACAGAACCGCGATGACCGCAACCGTAACCGTGACACCCGAGGAGGGGATAATCGCGGTGGCATTGACCAGCCACGCAAGGTCGCGCTGAAGGTACTAGCTGACGTTCGCGAGAAGGATGCTTACGCAAACCTGCTGCTGCCCAAGTTGCTGAAGACACACAAGCTCAAGGGGCGGGATGCTGCTTTTGCAACGGAGCTGACGTACGGCACACTGCGGGCGGAAGGCCTGTTGGACGCCGTGATTGAGGCATCGTCGTCACGCCCGTTAAGCGATATTGCTGGACCGGTGATGGACGTGCTACGCCTGGGCACGTACCAGCTGCTGCGTACGCGCGTCGACGCCTACGCAGCGGTCGATACCTCGGTGCGGGCAGTGGCGAAGGTGGCGGGACCTGGCGCGCGCGGCTTTGTCAATGCCATTTTGAGGAAGGTCTCCTCGAAGACCGAAAGCGAATGGGTGGCTGAGATTGCGCCGGATCCCGCGACCGATCCGATTGGCTACGTGGCAATGAAGCATGCCCACCCGCGCTGGATTGCTATGGAGTTTGCCCGCGCACTCGGTGCACAAGCCGGTGAGCTGCAGCAGGCACTCGCTGCCGACGATGCCCGCCCGCTGGTGCACTTGGTCGCTCGTCCGGGCGAGATTACTGCTGAAGAATTGGCACTGATCACTGGCGGTGAAGAGGGACAGTGGTCGCCGTACTGCGTGCGCTTGGACTCCGGTGCCCCAGGAGAGTTGGAGCCGGTCCGACAGGGTTTGGCTGCGGTGCAGGACGAGGGTTCTCAGCTCATTGCGCGTGCCGTCACCATGGCACCCGTTGCCGGTGAAGACAGCGGCCGCTGGTTAGATCTGTGTTCCGGCCCCGGTGGTAAGTCAGCTTTCATCGGCGGCATTGCAGCTATTGAGGGCGCGAAGCTCGATGCTGTTGAGGTATCGGCGACTCGCGCAGAACTGGTGAAGAAGGCTACTACCGGGCTACCAGTGACTGTAACGGTTGCGGATGGTCGTGATACCGGGCTCGAGACAGGCTTTGACCGCATCTTGGTAGACGCGCCGTGCTCTGGCTTGGGCTCGCTCCGCCGTCGCCCGGAAGCGCGCTGGCGGAAGTCGCCGTCCGATCTGAACTCGTTGACTACGCTGCAGTTTGAACTGCTCAGCGAAGCTGTGCGTCTTGCACGGCCGGGTGGCATCATCGTCTATTCCACGTGTTCGCCGCATCTGCGGGAAACCAGGGGCATTGTCGACAGGGCAGTGACGGAATTACCGGCGACTGAGCTGAGTGCACACGAGTTGGTAGCGCCGATGACTGATGTCGGACCGTATCCATCTGTGCAGATGTGGCCACACCGCCACGGGACCGATGCGATGTTCTTCTCAGTTTTGCGCAAGAACGACTAGGCTCAGAGGTTATGAGCGCACCAATTATTGCCCCGTCCATTCTCGCTGCTGACTTCGCTCGCCTCGACCGCGAGGTTGAGGCTGTAGCCAATGCAGATTGGCTACATATCGACGTCATGGATGGCCATTTCGTTCCCAACCTGTCCTTCGGCGCTCCGGTGCTGGAGGCCGTAGCTGCGGTGACGGACAAGTACTTGGATGTCCATCTCATGATTGAAAACCCGGAGAAGTGGGTCGACACCTACATTAAGGCGGGGGCGAGCTCCGTTATCTTCCATGTGGAAGCCGCCGACGACGCCATCGCACTGGCACGCCACATTCGTTCCCAGGGCGTGAAGGCCGGGTTCTCACTGCGCCCGGGTACCCCAATTGAGCCGTGGCTGGATCACCTCGCCGAATTCGACGAGGTGCTGGTCATGAGTGTCGAGCCCGGTTTCGGGGGCCAGTCCTTTATGCCGGATCAGCTGGCCAAGGTCGAGAAGCTACGTGAACGCATTGATGCCGAAGGTCTGGATACTCTGATCGAGATTGACGGTGGTATCTCCGCCAAGACCATCGAATCCGCTGCCGCCGCTGGTTGCGACGCCTTTGTCGCAGGGTCGGCCGTTTTCGGCGCTGATGATCGTGCGGCGGCTGTCGATGAGCTGCGCGCATTGGCCACCGCTGCTGCAACTAAGTAGACGGCGGTGAGAAACGGTGGCACAGTTTCCGGATCTCGTCTCCGCACAGCCGCTGACTGACGAGCAAGCGATGGCATTGGCCATAGAAGCCGGCCAGCGAGTTCGAGGCACCACTTATCCCAATCCACCGATTGGTTGCGTCATCCTCGATACCGCAGGGATCGCGGTAGGTGTGGCCGGAACTGAGCCTGTAGGCGGGCGACACGCAGAGCCACAGGCATTGGAGATGGCGGGGCCACGAGCTCAGGGCGGCACTGCAGTGGTCACACTCGAGCCGTGCAATCATATCGGCCGTACACCACCGTGCACCGAGGCACTTGCGGCAGCCGGTGTTTCCCGCGTCATATTTGCAGTCGCCGATCCGAATCCCGTGGCCGCTGGCGGCAGCGAGTGGTTGCGTTATAAAGACATCGAGGTCGTTGAAGAATTCCAGCGTAACCGAGTAGCCGCTGGCTACCTACGTCCATGGTTACATTGGCAGCGCACTCGGCGCCCACACATCACGCTGAAGACTGCGGGCACGCTGGATGGTTTCGCTGCCGCTACCGACCGCACCTCGCAGTGGATCACAGGGGAGCAGGCGCGGGCACGGGTACATATCGATCGTGCACGTCGGCAAGCGATTGTCGTCGGAACGGGAACAGTGCTCGCCGACAATCCGCGATTGACCGCGCGCACACCAGACGGCGAGGAGCTGTCAACACAACCTCTGCGCATCGCGATTGGCACTTCGGAGGTCGCCGCCGATGCGAATATCCGTGGCGATAACTTCCGCCACATTCGCACTCACGATGTGGAAGTGGCGCTGGAGACAATGGCGGATATGGGGCTTATTGACGTGCTGGTAGAAGGCGGTCCACGGCTCGCCAGCGCTTTCTTAGAAGCCGATGCTGTCGACGCGATTGAGTCCTATATTGCCCCGGCCTTTCTCGGCGCTGGTCTGCCAGTGACATCGGCCAACCACGAGACCACCATCACTGACATCTCCCGTTTCCGTACCGTCGCGGTAGAGACTCTGGGGGATGACATTTTGATCACGGCACTCCGCAGTGGCAAAGATCGCGGGTAGACCGGCTAGAGTTAATTTTGGAAAAAATCTTTCAATTTATAACAAACGGTAAAGGATTTTCCTGACCACTATGTTTACGGGAATTGTTGAGGAACTCGGCGAAATTCGCGAAATCCACCGCGAAGCCGATTCCATTACGCTGACCATTCGCGCGACCACCGTGCTTGACGACGTGCACCACGGTGACTCCATTGCTGTCAATGGCGTTTGTTTGACCGTCGTGGAGTTTGACAATGACTTCTTTACCGCTGATCTCATGCAAGAGACTCTGGATAGGTCGAGTCTCGGCCAGGTTGAGGTCGGTTCCAAGGTCAACCTCGAACGTGCAACCGCAGTAGGGCAACGCCTCGGCGGCCATATCGTGCAGGGACATATCGATGGCACCGGCGAGGTTATTTCGCGCACGCCAGGGGAACGCTGGGAAGTAGTGCGGATTTCTCTGCCGAAGCAGCTCTCCAAGTATGTCGTGGAAAAGGGCTCAATTGCCGTGGATGGCACCTCGTTGACTGTCTCTGCAGTAGGCGAGAGGTTCTTTGAGGTCAGCCTGATACCGACGACGCTGACGGACTCCGTTATTGGTTCAACCGCAGTAGGCACCAAGGTCAATTTGGAAGTCGATGTGCTAGCCAAGTACGTCGAGAAAATGTTGGAAAGATAAGCTACAAGACTGTGATTAAGTTCGATTCTGTTGAACGGGCCATTGCGGACATCGCAGCCGGTAAGGCCGTGGTCGTCGTCGACGATGAAGATCGTGAGAACGAGGGCGACATCATCTTCGCCGCAGAGAAGGTAACGCCTGAACTTGTTGCCTTTATGGTTCGCTATTCCTCTGGTTACATCTGTGCACCGCTGACCGCCGAGGACTGCGAGCGTCTGAATCTGCCACCGATGGTGTCGGAGAATGAGGATGCCCGCGGTACCGCATACACAGTGACCGTGGATGCCAACACCGGTACGACCGGTATTTCCGCCACAGATCGTGCGAACACCATTCGTACTCTGGCTGACCCCACGTCCAGCCCGCACGATTTCACCCGACCGGGACACGTGGTTCCGTTGCGAGCTCGCGATGGTGGCGTCCTCATCCGTGCCGGCCACACCGAGGCTGCGGTCGATCTCGCCCGCCTGGCAGGGCTTCGTCCTGCCGGTGTGCTGTGTGAGGTTGTCTCCGAGGAAGACCCGACCAGCATGGCGCGCGCGGAGGAACTACGTCGCTTCTGCGACGACCACGATTTAGCGCTGATTTCCATCGAGCAGCTCATCGAATACCGTCGCCACAACGAACACTTGATTGAGCGCGTTGTCGAAACCAAGCTGCCGACCGACTACGGCGAGTTCCGTGCCATTGGTTACCGCAGCCTTATCGACGGTGTCGAGCATGTCGCTCTCGTTGTGGGGGATGTGTCTTCCAACAATGGCCAGGATGTCCTCGTGCGTGTGCACTCCGAATGCCTCACCGGCGACGCATTGGGATCTCGCCGCTGCGACTGCGGGCAACAGCTGCACAACTCCATGCGCATGGTCCACGAGGCAGGGCGCGGCGTCATTCTCTACATGCGCGGTCACGAAGGCCGAGGCATTGGTCTGATGCCGAAGCTGCAGGCCTACCACCTGCAAGATGAAGGCGCTGACACCGTTGATGCCAATCTCGCACTCGGTTTGCCGTCGGACGCCCGCGAGTACGGCACTGGTGCACAGATTCTGCAGGATCTTGGGGTCACCTCTATGGCGCTGCTGACGAACAATCCGACCAAGCGCGCCGGCCTAGGTGGTTATGGACTGGAGATGAGCCGCCGGGTACCGGTGCCAGTTGAGGTCAACGAGGATAACTTGAAATACTTGTTGACAAAGCGCGAACGCATGGGCCATGAACTTCCTTGGTTGGATGAGTACATGGAGACCCGCGGCATTTCGACAGAAGGAGCACAGTAGATGAGCGGCGCAGGTCTTCCTGAAATTACCGTTCCCGATTCCACTGGTGTGACCGTCGGTCTGGTCACCTCTCACTGGAACGAGGAGATTACTGGGCAGCTTCGTCGTGAAGCGCTGGCACAGGCTGAGGAGGCCGGCGCTGTAGTCACGGATGTGACTGTCGTCGGTGCTCTGGAGATTCCGGTTGTGGTACAGCAGCTCGCGCGAACTCACGACGCCGTGGTGGCGCTGGGATGCGTTATCCGCGGTGGTACGCCGCACTTCGACTATGTCTGCGACTCGGTGACTGAGGGGCTGACGCGGATTGCACTGGACTGTGAGACGCCTGTTGGCAATGGTGTATTGACCTGCAACACTGAGCAGCAGGCAATTGATCGTGCCGGCGGTGAGGGAGCTGTGGAGAATAAAGGTCGCGAGGCCATGGCCGCAGCGCTGCATACCGTCGCCGTGTTGAAGTCTCTTCGTGAAGGTGGAGCTGAGTAAGAATGGGTAACTCCGAACGCCACAGCAATTCGACTGCCGTCGACACCGGTAGTGAAGACAAATGGCTATTGGAAATCACCTCGCAAAAGCTGCGTCTGTGGGCGATTATCGCTGCAGTTGTAGTCTTCGCTATCCATATCTTCATGGGCATCGTGGTGGACTTTGGTAACACCGGCGCTTCGGTGACGACTATTGACCAGCTGGCTTTCCCAATGATTGGTTTGATCATCGCCGGGGTAATCCTGCTGCTGACTCGGGCTCGCGTTCGCGTAAATGCCACGGGCGTGGAAGTCCGCAATCTGCTCAATGCGAAGTTCTACCCGTGGGTCGATGTCTACGGCCTGAGTTTTCCAAAGAAGTCCCGCTGGGCTCGCTTGGAGCTGCCAGACTTTGAGTTTGTGCCGATGCTCGCGCTCCAGTCAGCCGACGGCAGCCGCGTCGTGGAAGACATCCGCCGGTTCCGTGAACTTGAAGACAAGTTCATGCCGGAGGATTAACCCAAGGACATGTTTTAAGGACACCGTAAGTGACTGACCCTTCTCAGTACCGTCCCGCCCCCGGCACCATTCCCACGGAGCCGGGGGTGTACCGTTTTCTCGATTCAACCGGACGCGTTCTCTACGTCGGCAAGGCGAAGAATCTCCGTGCGCGTCTGTCTAACTACTTCCAGGACTTAACTCGGCTGCATCCCCGCACCCGCCAGATGGTGCAGTCCGCTTCGAAGGTGACGTGGACTGTTGTCCACAATGAGGTCGAAGCGCTGCAGTTGGAGTACACCTGGATCAAGCGCTTTAATCCGCGGTTCAACGTGATGTACCGCGACGATAAGTCGTATCCGATGTTGGCCGTCAGCGTCGGCGAGCTGTACCCGCGGCTGTTTCTCTACCGAGGACCGCGCCGGAATGGCGTGCGTTATTTCGGCCCCTATTCACACGCGTGGGCCATCCGAGAAACCCTCGACTTGCTTACACGAGTTTTCCCGGCCCGCACTTGTTCCAGGGGAGTCTTCAACCGGCAGCAGGCCCTGGGACGGCCCTGTTTGCTCGGCTATATCGACAAATGCTCGGCGCCTTGTGTCGGCCGTGTCAGTGCCGAAGAACACCGCGAAATTGTCCGTGGTTTTACCAGCTTCATGTCCGGGAATACGGGTCCGGTCACCAGGCGCTTGAAGAAGGAAATGGAGGAAGCTGCCGCCGAGTTAGACTTTGAGCGCGCCGCGAGCCTGCGCGACAACCTCGCTGCCATCGACAAGGTCATGGAGCGGCAGTCAGTCGTGCTTTCCGACGCCGCCGATGCCGATTTTATTGCGCTAGCAACCGACGAACTGGAAGCGGCCGTGCAGATTTTCCACGTTCGAGCAGGACGTATTTACGGTCAGCGCGGCTGGGTAGTGGAGAAGTCCGGCGAATACGCGACTACAGAGTTTCGAGAGGGAGAGACAGACCCCAGCTTGGGTGGGCTGCTAACGCAGTTCCTGACACAGTTCTATGGCGATGCCGCCAAGCACGCGGATGTCGACGGCGATGAATCGACCACTGCTGCCCAAGTTGTGCCACGCGAAATTCTCGTCCAGGCCACGCCCGACGATCTTGACGAGGTTGCTGCATTTTTGGCCGATATTCGTGGCACCAATGTGGACATTCGGGTCCCGCAGCGCGGTGACAAGCGGACACTCATGGAGACCGTGCAGAAAAATGCAGCTGAAGCGCTACGCCAGCACAAACTAAAGCGAAGTGGAGATCTAACTACTCGATCGCAGGCTCTCTCCGAACTTCAGGACGCGCTGTTTATGGATGAAGCGCCGCTGCGTATCGAATGCACTGACATCTCGCATATTCAAGGCACCGATGTGGTGGCCTCGTTGGTGGTCTTCGAGGACGGATTGCCGAAGAAGTCCGACTATCGCCGCTACCGTATCAAGGATGCAGCGGGTGACGGTCGCTCCGACGACGTCGGCTCCATTGCTGAGGTGGTGCGCCGTCGTTTTCTGCGCCATAACGAGGACAAGCTCGCCATGCCCGATGATGCCAGCGAAATGTTCGTCGAAGAGACGACTGATGCCGTCGATGAGCAGTCGAGGAGTAGCCGCAAATTTGCCTACCCGCCACAGTTGTTCATTGTCGACGGTGGTGCACCGCAGGTCGCAGCCGCTCAGGCAGTCCTCGATGAACTCGAGGTCACCGATGTGACGCTCGTGGGTATTGCCAAGCGCTTAGAAGAGCTGTGGATTCCCGACGATGATGAGCCACTCATTCTGCCGCGCAATTCGGAAGCGATGTACCTTATCCAGCGAATTCGTGATGAGGCGCACCGCTTTGCCATTACTTATCACCGTCAGCAGCGCTCTAAGCGCATGCGCTCTTCGGTACTCGATGGCATTAAAGGGCTGGGGCCAGCACGCCGCAGTGAGTTGGTCAAACACTTTGGCTCCGTTGCGGCGCTGAAAAAGGCCAGCGTCGGGCAGATAGAAGAGGTAGCTGGTTTCGGGCCGACGCTCGCGAAAACTGTCTACGATTACCTCCACCCAGACGAAAAATCCTCAGAACCAAACTCGGATGTCGGTACCGGAGAATAGGCGTAGAAGTAGGTAAACAAGTGGCTAAAACCGCACTTGAAACAGTGCTAGCGGGTTTACTTCCGCTAGTAAAACCGAGAGCGGTTGGCCGAAATTGTATTAGAGTATTGGCATGATTACTTCGGGTTATTCCCCTCAGGCTGAAAAGTCACTTGTGCTGATTACCGGCATGTCCGGTTCCGGACGCAATACGGCCGCCAGCGTCTTGGAGGAGATGGGCTGGTATGTCGCAGACAACCTGCCCCCGGAGTTGATTATGCGCATGGTCGAGTTGTCGTTTGAGGCGGACTCTCCAGTAGAGCGCCTCGCTATCGTCACCGACGTTCGCTCGCGCGCATTCGCGGGCAGTTTGGGGGAGGTGCTCGACGGACTCCGCAATGAGGGGCGCCAGCCCTATGTCATCTTCTTCGATGCTAACGACGACACCCTCATCGCCCGCTACGACTCAGTCCGCCGCACACATCCGCTGCAGGAAAATGGCACGCTTTCACAGGGTATTGCAGCTGAACGTCAGATGCTGCTGCCCATAAAGGGCATGTCGGATTTGGTAGTGGATACCTCTGACATGAGCGTGCACGATTTGCGCCGTGAGTTAGAGCATCAGCTGTCGGATACCGCTAGCAAGATTCAACAGATTACCATCGAGTCCTTCGGGTTTAAGCACGGTGCACCGCGCGATGCCGACATGCTTTTCGACGTCCGTTTTCTCCCCAACCCCTATTGGGTACCTGAGCTGCGTGCGGGCCGTGGTACCAACAAAGCAGTGGCCGACTACGTACTGTCCCAACCGGAGTCTCAGGGGTTCTTGGACAACGTCACAAACTTGATTGAATTGGTTTTGCCCGGTTACCGGCGTGAGGGCAAGGGTTTTATGACTATCGCTGTGGGATGCACCGGAGGCCACCACCGAAGTGTGGCCATGTCGGAGGCGCTGGCTAAGAAGCTCGAGGGAGTTTCCGGGATCAACGTCAACGTCGTCCACCGCGATATTGACCGCAATTAGCGGTTTCCGTGGAGGTGTAGAAATTGACATCAATTACCAGTCTGGGCGGCGGTCATGGTCTATTTGCCACGCTGAGAGCTGACCGTCAAGTTGCGGACCATGTCACAGCGGTGGTCACAGTTGCCGACGATGGAGGATCCTCCGGTCGCCTTCGTCGTGAGCTGGGGCAGATTCCCCCTGGAGACCTTCGCATGGCGCTCGCCGCGCTTTCCGCAGATACGGAAAAAGGAGATCTGTGGGAAAAGACACTGCAGCACCGCTTTGGCGGAACTGGCGCACTCGCAGGGCATGCGATTGGGAATCTGATCATTGCTGGCCTCACCAGTGTGATGGGAAATGAAGTCGACGCGCTTGACGAAATTGGCCGGTTGTTGCAAATCCAAGGTCGCGTCGTGCCCATGTCGCCAATCCCGTTAGAGATTGAGGCCGAAGTCGTTGGCCTGGAGCAGGATGCTCGCGTCGTGCGCCAAGTCCGTGGCCAGGTCGCAGTGGCCACCACGCCTGGCCAGGTGCGTCGAATCCGGCTGATTCCTGAGGCGCCGCCGGCATCCGAGGAGGCCATTGAAGCTATCCTCAATGCTGATTTGGTGACGCTGGGTCCGGGTTCGTGGTTCACTTCGGTTCTGCCACATCTTCAGGTGCCCGGGTTGCGGGACGCTCTGCAAGAAACCAATGCCACAACCGTCGTGGTGCTTAATCTGGTCGCCGAGCCGGGGGAGACCGCCGGTTTTTCTTCCGAACGGCACATCCATATGCTCACGCAGCATGCACCTAACTTGAAGCTCAATTACGTGCTTGTCGACGACAACACGCCGCTCGCGGATACCGAACGGGAATACCTGCAGCGAGCGGCGGACAGCCTAGATGCGAAAGTGGTCTTCGCCGATGTGCAAGAAGTGGACGACTACGGAGCTCTGACGGGTCGGCATTCGCCGGAGAAGCTAGCTACTGCACTTCGTCAGTTCCTCTAAAGCGTCCGGCCAATCGAGGGTATTTCTGCATTCTCCTGCGGGGATGCAGCAGGCGATCAGCTAATTGCCACTCGATTGGTTCAGGATACTATCCTTGAGGTTTATTGCTAGAGCTCAAATGGGGTTAATTAAACTTAAATTAGCCAGGCCCAAACCCAGCTCGTACACATGAAATGAGGATCGACAGCATCGTGGCATTGACGGCGAAGGTCAAAGACGAACTAGCCCGCGTGTCAGTTTCGCAGGAAAGCGCTCAGGCAGCGGAGATTGCGACCCTGTTCCGCTTCGCGGGAGGACTCCACCTGGTGGCAGGTTCGATTGTGCTGGAGGCTGAGTTGGATTCCGGCGCTGTCGCACGCCGCCTGCGCTCCATGCTGGCCGAACTCTACGATGTCAAAGCCAGCCTCAATGTCTTGTCTCCCGGTGGGTTGCGAAAGACCTCGAAGTACATCGTGCGGGTAACCGATGGCGCGGAACTTGTCGTTAGGCAAACTGGCCTGATTGACTCTGCAGGACATCCCGTACGTGGGCTACCACGCAAGCTGATCATGGGGCAGAAGATTGATCAGGAAGCTGCATGGCGGGGTGCATTTTTGGCACATGGTTCACTGACTGAGCCTGGGCGTTCCTCAGCTTTGGAAGTCACTGCTCCTTCAGCTGAAGCGGCACTCGCATTGGTGGGATGTGCTCGTAGGCTCGGAATTACGGCTAAGAGCAAGGAAAATAAGTCCCGCAGTGGCGATCGAGTTATCATCCGGGAGGGCGATGCGATTGGTGCGCTCCTCACGCGAATGGGAGCCCAGACTACTCGCCTGCAATGGGAAGAACAGCGAATGCGTCGTGAAGTGCGAGCTACGGCCACCCGCTTGGCAAACTTCGACGATGCCAACCTGCGGCGCTCAGCTCGTGCGGCCGTTATTGCGGCAGCACGAGTAGAACGCGCTCTAGAGATTCTCGGCGACGATGTACCAGATCACTTGGTGTCTGCAGGACAGCTGCGCATCGAGCACAAGCAGGCATCATTAGAAGAACTTGGACAGCTAGCCAATCCGCCAATGACCAAAGACGCAGTCGCAGGACGCATCCGGCGTTTGCTCTCCATGGCGGACAAAAGAGCAAACGAACTCGGAATTCCCCCCACAACTGCAGTCGTTACAGACGAACTTTTTGACAAAGAAGTTGACGAGTAAAGCACCTGTTATGCCTAGTCAGGTGCGGAAATTTGGATGAATCTCCGTTTATTTGGGATTTTTGCGCCAAAGCATCGCTGCGCGAATGAAAAACCCAACGTACACTTCTGTAGTGAACCTGTTGGAGCGCAATCAGCGCCCTGACAAGTGGCATCGATTCGCCAATCCATTAAGGAGATTATTGTGACGGTTCGTGTAGGTATTAACGGTTTTGGTCGCATTGGCCGCAACTTCTTTCGCTCCCTGCTCGCTGCGGGCGCTGACCTGGAAGTCGTTGCTGTAAACGACCTCACTGATAACAAGACCCTGGCTCACCTGCTCAAGTACGACTCCATCATGGGCAAGCTTGACGCAGAGGTCACCTACGACGATGAGTCCCTCACCGTCAACGGCAAGCGCATCGCCGCATACGCTGAGCGCGACCCGAAGGACCTGCCGTGGGGCGAGCACAAGGTCGACATCGTCATTGAGTCCACCGGTTTCTTCACCGATGCCAACGCTGCCAAGGCTCACATCGAGGCTGGCGCCAAGAAGGTCATCATCTCCGCTCCGGCTAAGAACGAAGACGCAACCTTCGTTGTCGGCGTCAACCACACTGACTACGACCCGGAGAAGCACAACATCATTTCGAACGCTTCTTGCACCACCAACTGCCTGGCTCCGATGGCTAAGGTTCTGGACGACAAGTTCGGCATCGAGCGCGGTCTCATGACCACCATCCACGCATACACCGGTGACCAGCGCCTGCACGACGCTCCGCACAAGGACCTGCGTCGCGCTCGCGCTGCTGCTCTGAACATTGTTCCGACCTCCACCGGCGCTGCAAAGGCAGTTGCTCTGGTTCTGCCGCAGCTCAAGGGCCTGCTGGACGGCTACGCACTGCGTGTTCCGACCCCGACCGGCTCTGTCACCGACCTGACCTTCACTGCTAAGAACGAGGTCACCGTCGAGTCCGTCAACGCTGCCATCAAGGAAGCTGCTGAGGGCGAGCTCAAGGGTGTTCTGGGCTACAACGAGGATCCAATCGTTTCCAAGGACATCGAGGGCGACCCGCGTTCCTCGATCTTCGACGCACCGCTGACCAAGGTCATCGGCGATCAGGTCAAGGTTGTCTCCTGGTACGACAACGAGTGGGGCTACTCCAACCGCCTCGTCGACCTGGCTGTCTACGTCGGTGAGCGCCTCTAATAACACACCTGGTTAATCCCAGACCCCGAACGGGCCGGGGTGGTTGTGCCTGAGTAGGGCACGCCACCCACGGCCCGTTTTTTACACACTTTCACAAGGATTTCATTGAGATGACTGTTAAGACTGTCAAAGACCTGATCAACGAAGGTATTGAAGGCCGTTACGTCCTCGTCCGCTCCGACTTTAACGTTCCGCTGAAGGACGGCGTAATCACCGATCCGGGTCGAATCGATGCTTCGCTGCCCACTCTGTCCGCTCTTGTCGACGCCGGTGCCAAGGTCGTTGTTATGGCTCACCTGGGTCGCCCGAAGGGCGAGGTTAAGTCCGAGTTCTCCCTGGCCCCGGTCGCTGAGGCTCTCTCTGAGCGTCTGGAGCAGTACGTCGCGCTCGCCGGTGATGTCTCCGGTGAGGACGCGCACGAGCGCGCTAATGGTTTGACCGAGGGCGATGTACTTCTGTTGGAGAACGTCCGCTTCGATCCGCGCGAGACCTCCAAGGACGAGGCAGAGCGCGCCGAGTTCGCAGCCGAGCTGGCTGCACTTGTTCCGGACGGTGCATTTGTCTCTGACGGTTTCGGTGTTGTTCACCGCGCCCAGGCTTCCGTCTTCGATGTCGCGAAGAAGCTGCCGCACTACGCCGGCAACCTGGTTCAGGCTGAGCTTGAGGTTCTGCGCAAGGTTGCAGAGACCCCGGAAAAGCCGTACACCGTCGTGCTCGGCGGCTCCAAGGTTTCCGACAAACTGGGTGTTATTGAGGCTCTCGCGCCGAAGGTTGACTCCCTGGTCATCGGCGGCGGCATGTGCTTCACCTTCCTGGCTGCCAAGGGCTACGCCGTTGGCGCATCCCTGCTGCAGGAAGAGATGATTGACACCTGTAAGGATTTGCTGGACCGCTACGGCGACAAGATTGTTCTGCCAACCGACGTAGTCGTGGCCGACAAGTTCGCAGCAGACACTGAAAACAAGGTTGTAGACGCCACCGAGATTCCGGAAGGCTGGATGGGCCTGGACATCGGACCGGCTTCCGCTGAGGCATTCGGCAAGGTGCTGGCTGAGTCCAAGACTGTGTTCTGGAACGGCCCGATGGGCGTGTTCGAGATGGAGGCTTTCGCAGCTGGCACCCGCGAGGTTGCACAGGCCATCATCGATGCCACCACTAACAACGGTTGCTTCTCCGTCGTCGGTGGCGGCGACTCCGCAGCGGCAGTACGTACCCTGGGATTGAACGAGGAAGGTTTCAGCCACATCTCCACCGGTGGTGGCGCTTCGCTGGAGTTCCTCGAGGGTAAGACTCTGCCGGGCGTCTCCGTCCTGGAAGACTAAGATTTTCCCACCACTTGGTTTTCATCGCTTAAAAATCCACTAATTGATAGGGAAGTGAATTCCACCACTATGGCACGTACACCATTTATTGCTGGTAACTGGAAGATGAACCTGAACCATCTCGAGGCTATCGGTGTGGTGCAGAAACTCGCGTTCGCTCTGCCGAAGGAGTACTACGACAAGGTTGACGTCGCCGTCATCCCACCGTTTACCGACCTTCGTTCGGTCCAGACTTTGGTTGAGGGCGATAAGCTCGGCGTTACCTACGGTGCTCAGGATGTCTCAGTCCACGAGTCCGGCGCTTACACTGGCGAGATTTCCTCCTCGATGCTGGCAAAGCTCGGCTGTACCTGGGTCGTCGTCGGTCACTCCGAGCGTCGCGATATGCACGCAGAAGACGATGAGCTGGTCGCAAAGAAGGCTAAGGCAGCACTGCGCGAGGGTATGAACCCAATCGTCTGTGTCGGCGAGCCACTGGAGGTCCGTGAAGCCGAAGAGCACGTTGAGTACGTTGTCTCTCAGGTCAAGGGCTCCCTGGCTAACCTGACCAACGCTGAGCTGGCCAAGACCGTCATCGCTTACGAGCCGGTCTGGGCTATCGGCACCGGTAAGGTCGCATCGGCTGCAGACGCGCAGGAAGTCTGTGCAGCTATCCGTGAGACCATCGCTGAAATTGCGGATGAGACTATCGCCAAGGAAATGCGTATTCTCTACGGTGGCTCCGTCAAGGCCGAGAACGTCGCTGAGATCGTCGGCAAGCCCGACGTCGACGGTGGCCTCGTCGGTGGTGCTTCGCTCGACGGTGAGGCATTCGCCAAGCTCTGTGCACTTGCTGCAGATGCTGCTCAGAACGCCTAACTACATATAAAATCAGATCAACTGATAAGATAGGCGCCATGCGCGACCCCGGATTGGTTTTATTGATTCTCATAAAACCGATTCGGGGTTATTGCCTTTAGGCGGACTCAACCCAGACACACCGAATGGCAATAATTCAGCGCAATACATTTCCCGAGGCTTTCCACTTTGAATGCCCGGCAATTTTAAAAGGACGTGCTCAATGAACGAACAAGTACATCGTGACGCTGACCGAAACACTGCAAGCAATGAGCAATCCTCATCGACCGCTACCGCGAAGCAGCAGGACTTGCTCTGGGAGGATATTCGCCACCTGGGTCGAATTCTCGGACAGGTAATCCGCGAGCAAGAGGGTGACGAGGTCTTTAACCTGGTCGAAAATGCTCGCCGCGCAGCCTTCGAACTCCATCGTGGCGATGGCGATATCGAGAAACTCGCCGGCCTCTTCCGTGACATAGACCCGGCCGAGGCAAGCCCGGTCATCCGTGCTTTCACGCACTTCGCACTTTTGGCTAACCTCGCTGAGGATCTGCACGAAGAACTAGGCATCGAGGCCTCTCTCGATGCTGGCGATCCGCCGCAGGACTCCACGCTGGAGGCAACATGGCAGAAGCTTCGCGACGCCAAGGTTTCTGGCAGCGCTATTGCGGACATGATGGACCACATTGAGGTCGTCCCTGTTCTGACCGCACATCCAACGGAAACTCGTCGTCGTACAGTGTTCGATGTGCAGAAGCACATCACGGCCGCAATGCGGCGCCGCCACGAGATCCAGGCAGCCCCGCTGAATGCACGCACCGCGGACCGACTCGCTGAGATTGATGCCGATATCCGCCGCCGTATTCTGACGCTGTGGCAGACGGCTCTGATTCGCATGAACCGCCCGGATATTCGCGATGAGGTCGAGGTTGGTCTTCGCTACTACCAGCTTTCTCTGCTGGAAGCTGTGCCACAGATTAACCGGGACGTCGTCAAGCACTTGCGTCAGCTCGGCGGCGACAAGCTGCAGGCTAATCCAACGATTCGTATGGGCTCGTGGATTGGCGGTGATCACGATGGCAACCCATACGTGACGGAGGAGACGCTGCGCTACGCCTCCGATCGAGCAGCGGGCACCATCCTGCGTCACTATTTCTCGCAGCTGCACCTGCTGGAGCGCGAACTCAGTCTCAGCGACCGCCTGACTAAGGTCACCGTCGATCTGGTCGCCTTGGCCAGCCGGGGCCACAATGACGTACTAAACCGTGAAGATGAGCCGTACCGTCGTGCGGTTCACGGTATCCGCGGTCGCGTGGCGGCAACAGCGGTGAACTTCTTCGATGAGTCCATCATCGAGGGCGACTGGTCGGAGTTCACTCCGTATGACAGCGCCGAGGACTTGCTTGAAGAGCTCTCGATTATCGACGACTCACTGCGTTCCAGCCACGATGATCTCATCGCCGATCACCGTCTGCGCGATCTGATGGATGCAGTTGAGGTATTTGGTTTCCACCTGTACTCGATTGATATCCGTCAGAATTCGGACTCTCACGAGGAAATTCTCACCGAGCTATTTTCCGCTGCTGGTGTGGTGGACAATTACGCGGGATTGAAGGAAGCTGACAAGGTCGAGCTGCTGACCAAGGAACTGCAGTCCTCCCGTCCGCTGGTTTCGACTTCCGCAGATCTTTCTGAAGCCACGGCCCGCGAGCTGGGCATTATGCGTGCGGCATCTCGTGCGGTGCGCAAGTACGGTCGCGACGCGGTACCGCACTGCATCATTTCGATGTGTACATCGGTTTCCGACCTGCTGGAGCCGATGATTCTGCTTAAGGAGGTCGGTCTGATTCGTCCGAATGGATCCCAGCCGACCGGTTCTGTAGACGTCATCCCGCTGTTTGAAACCATCGAAGACCTGCAGGCTGGCGCCGACGTGCTGCGTGCTGCGTGGGACATTCCGGTCTACCGCGCATACGTCTCTGCGCGCGGAGATCTGCAGGAAGTCATGCTCGGCTACTCCGACTCGAACAAGGACGGCGGATACTTCGCTGCAAACTGGGCGCTTTACGACGCGGAGGTCGCCATCGTGGCAGCCGCGAAGGACAACGACATTCGCCTGCGTCTCTTCCACGGCCGCGGAGGTACTGTCGGCCGTGGTGGCGGACCGTCCTACGAGGCAATCTTGGCGCAGCCTTCCGGCGCAGTCCAGGGTTCGGTGCGTGTCACCGAGCAGGGCGAGATTATCTCTGCGAAGTACGGTCACCCTGCGGCGGCGCGCAGGAACCTCGCCGCGCTGGTTTCGGCAACTATCGAGTCGACTCTGCTCGATGTCGATGACCTGAAGAACCCAGCTCGCGCCCATGAGATCATGTCGGAGATTTCCGACCTGTCTCGTGAGGCCTACTCGAAGCTCATGCACGAGGACCCGGGCTTTATCGACTTCTTCACGTCGTCGACTCCGGTCGATGAGATTGGTAGCCTCAACATCGGTTCGCGTCCGACCTCACGCAAGCAGACTCAGACCATCTCTGATTTGCGCGCAATTCCATGGGTACTGTCCTGGTCGCAGCAGCGTTCTATGGTGCCGGGCTGGTTCGGTGTCGGCTCTGCACTGCAGGAGTGGATTGGTGAGGACGAGGACGGTTCCCGCCTAGCCGAACTCCGTCAGCTCAACGAGGACTGGCCGTTCTTCAACTCGGTGCTGTCGAACATGGCGCAGGTGATGTCCAAGGCTGACCTGAACCTGGCGCGCGCCTACGCTAGCCTGTGCGAAAATAAGGCCGACGGTGAGCGCATCTACAGCATCATCAAGGCTGAGTTCGACCTGACGCTGAAGATGTTCCTGAAGGTAACCGGGTACAAGGACCTTCTTGAAGACAATCCGCTGCTCAGGCGCTCGGTGGACATGCGCTTCCCATACCTCATGCCGCTGAACATCATCCAGCTGGAGATGCTGCGTCGCTACCGTGCTGGCGATAACCGCGACAAGGTGCGTCGGGGCATTCAGCTGACCATGAACGGTCTGGCAACTGCACTGCGCAACTCCGGTTAGAAAAGGCGGCTGGGGAATACCTAGCCAGCGGAGCAATTGCGCTAGTATAGTTGGAGTTCTTAAAGAAGCGACGTTTCAAAAGGAAGTGCGCGTGTACCTCGCCATTCAGATTGTCCTGGTCATCACATCCATCCTGATGACGCTGTTCATCCTGCTCCACAAGGGTAAGGGTGGCGGACTGTCCAGCCTCTTTGGTGGCGGTATGCAGTCGAATCTGTCCGGTTCGACTGTGGTGGAGAAGAACCTTGACCGCGTCACTATTGTGACCATGATTATCTGGTTGCTCTGCATTGTCCTGTTGCTGCTGTTCAATACCTTCGGCTGGTAGGTTCCGCACGCAGCACGCCCCACCGAAGGCCTTTAAGTAATAAAAATTCCCGTCGATAGCATTTCGCTTATCGACGGGAATTTGTTGTTTCTTGGCTGTTAACGGTGAAGCGGAAGCCTAAAGCTGTGCAGCCGCAGCATCGTCAACAAAGACAATGGTTTCCTGGACACCGCGAACTCCGGCCGCTGGCCACTGCGCTGGGTCGTCCTGCTGAGCGATAGCTGCAATTGCCTCGGCCTTTTCACCACCGGCTACCAGTAGCCACACACGCTGCGAACTGGCAATGGCCGGCATAGTCAGCGTGATGCGGGTCGGTGGTGGCTTCGGGCAGTTATGCACGTCCACGACCAAGCGTTCCTGCTCAGCGAGCGCTGCGGTATGCGGGAAGATCGAGTTGATGTGTCCCTCTCCGCCCATACCAAGAAGGTGCAGGTCAAAGCCGTTTGGAGCCTTCTGGCGAACGATAGCTTCGTAGCTTTCGGCGGCCTCCGTGGTGGTCACGCCGCTGTCGGCAGCAGCAAACTCGAAGATGTTGTCCTCCGGCACGCCGACAGGGGACAAGAGACGCTCACGAGCAGCCAGCGCATTGCGGTCTACCGAGTCGGCAGCGACAAAGCGTTCATCTCCGAAAAACACCAGGACTCGGTTCCAGTCGATGTCTCCAGAATCGTCGGCAAGCGCACTGAGCAAAGCGGTACCCGCGCCGCCACCAGTGAGAACGACGCGTACAAAACCGTCATCGGTGACCGGAGAGACGTTGCCATTCTGGACGGCGACAACCGCATCGATGAAGCTTTGACGTGCAGCCTCGACGATGCCGGCCTGGTCGGCGGCGCGGTGGAACTGAGGGGCGGGGACGGTATTCAAGACGTTATCGGTTGTCACTTGTCAGAGACTCCTGGTTCGTTCGCGAAGCTGGTGATCGTGGACGTTGGGGTCTGCATGCCTACGGTGTGAATCTGGCTGAGACCACGCAGGGCACGTCCGTAGGCAGTATCGTGGTCGAGGTGACGCAGCTCCTCTGCCAAGCACTCGGAGCGTGTAGGACGCGACAATGCGACCTTGAACGGGGGCTTTTCTCCGTTGGTGACCGATGCAGTGGTAGCGCTTTCAATATCGATGCGCAGGGTCTGGCCATTTTCACGCTCAAACGCGACCGAGGTCACCGGTGGCTTGGCGCGGCCCTTTTCGTCCACCGGAATCTTCTTCTCCCCGGTGGAGTAGCGGTTGACCGGCAGCCCCAGGCGATCTGCCAACCAGCCGGCGGCGACCTCCACCGATGGCGACTCCTGTGGACCGTAGATAGACACGGAGGTCACTGGCGAGTGCGGCGGCAAGTCGAAAGCCGAGGCCAACACACCGCGCCAGTTCGTCAGTCGCGACCAGCTCAGGTCGGAATCGCCAGGCGTGTAGCCCGTACGGCGCGTGTAGATAGCGTTACTATTCGGGTCACACAACGAATCGGTGATACGGCGCTGGGCAATCCTGCCGATTGGTGTCGCCGCTGGGACTTGAGGCGCCTCAGACGGCCACCACGCCACGACCGGCGTATCGGGCAGCAACAGGGGAGTCACCACAGAGCTGTGGTGCTGACCAATCTCACCGGACATGTGCATAACCACGATCTCAGCAGCACCGGCATCTCCACCGACGCGGAGTTCCGCGTCGAGGCGATTATCCAGGCGTGGATCATCGGAGACCAATACCAGCACACGGGATGGGTGCTCGCGGGAAACGGAGTTGACCGTGGAAATAATGTTTTCCAGGTCGTCTTCGCTTTTGGCCAAAACGATCAGGGTAAGGACACGGCCCGTGGTAACGATGCCGCCCTGCTCTCGAAGCTGCACCAACTGACGAGCAATGCTCGCGGTGTCAGTGTCTGGCAAATTGACAATCATGAAAGTGTTCTTTCTGTCAGAAAATTCTTAAGAACTGAGAGGTCGGCAACCTATGGCCGTCGCCAAGCGCGACCGTCGCGCTCAAGCATGTGGTCAGCGGAGGACGGCCCCCACGAACCTGCGGGGTAGCCCTCGGGACGGCCGCGTTTGGCCCAGTACTCGATGATGGGGTCAAGAATCTTCCAGGACAGCTCGACTTCCTCATTAGTGGGGAAGAGGCTGGCCTCGTCGAGAAGCGCATCCAGAATCAGGCGCTCGTAGGCCTCTGGCGACTGCTCGGTAAACACCTCGGAGTAGGAGAAGTCCATGTTGACATCGCGCACCTCCATGGCCGAGCCCGGAACCTTCGAGCCGAAGCGCATGAGCACGCCCTCGTCAGGCTGGACTCGAATCACCATGGCGTTCTGACCGAGAGCGGCAGTCATTGTCTCCGCAAAAGGCAAGTGCGGTGCGGACTTAAAGACCAGCGCAATTTCAGTGACGCGACGGCCGAGGCGCTTGCCGGTGCGCAGGTAGAAGGGGACACCGGCCCAACGACGAGAATTGATCTGGAGCGTACAAGCGGCGTAGGTCTCGGTCGTGGACTCGGGGTCGAATCCTTCCTCATCGCGCAGCCCTGGCACAAAGTTGCTGCCCTGCCAATCCGCGGTGTACTGGCCACGTGCGGTGTATTTCGAAAACGGACGCACTGGCTCGACGGCACGCAGAACCTTAATTTTTTCCGCCTGCAGCTCTTCCGGGGTAAAGGCGATGGGCTCTTCCATTGCCACCAGTGCCAGCAGCTGGAGTAGGTGGTTCTGAATTACGTCACGAGCTGCACCGATACCGTCATAGTAACCGGCGCGACCACCCAAACCGATGTCCTCGGCCATGGTGATCTGAACGTGGTCAATGTAGTGAGAATTCCACATCGGATCGAACAACTGGTTGGCAAAACGCATGGCCAGAATGTTCTGGACGGTTTCTTTGCCCAGGTAGTGGTCAATGCGGAACACAGCGTCTTCTGGGAACACCGAGTTCACAATCCGGTTGAGTTCCTGGGCCGAAGCCAGGTCGTGGCCGAATGGCTTCTCAATAATCACGCGACGCCAATAATCCTCGCCCGACTGCGCGAGCCCCGAACGATCGAGCTGATGACAGACATCGGGGAAGTTAGCTGGCGGAATGGACAGGTAGTAGGCCCAGTTGCCAGCGGTGCCGCGGGAGCGATCGAGCTCCTCAAGTTGCGCGGCCAGGCGATCGAAGGCCTCGTCATCGGTGAAGGTACCGGTAACAAAGTGAATGCCCTCAGCCAGGCGCTGCCAGACACTCTCACGGAAGTCTGTGCGGGCGCCCTGTTCCACTGCGGTACGCACATAATCCTCAAAGTCCTGCTTCGACCATTCGCGACGACCGTAGCCAACTAACGCGAAGGAGGCAGGTAGCAGACCGCGGTTGGCCAGGTCATAAATGGCAGGCAGGAGCTTTTTTCGGGCCAGATCGCCCGTCACTCCGAAAATTACCATGCCACCCGGCCCCGCAATACGCGGCAAGCGCTTATCCTGCGGGTCGCGCAGCGGGTTGACGTATCCGTCGTGGTTGGTGCTGCCATCTCCGTTGTGCGGAGAACTGGCAGTAGGGGAGTTCGGATCGTTGCGTTGCAGAGAATCACTCACGGTTTACATAATGTCATATCGAGAAAAGTCCGGTGGAATCGTTTCCGATTCCTTCGATGGGGCCTTGACGGGCCCCTTTCTTCTGCTTTAGGTTTATGGCATAGGTGGTATACCCGTACACCATGGAGGTGGATATGCAGGCGAAGGAGGCGGATTCTCGGCCCATCTACGTCCAGATCGCCGAGAATCTGAAATCAATGATTCTGTCCGGGGAGCTCGCGGCTGAGAGTCGCGCCCCTTCAACCAAGGAACTCTCGGAGTTCTATCAGGTCAACCCAACCACGGCTGCCAAGGCCATGACGGAACTGTCGATGGTGGGGCTCGTGGAGAAGAAAAGAGGACTCGGCATGTTCGTCACCCCAGGCGCTCGTGAGCGCATTCGAGCTGAGCGTCGTGAAGCGTTCCAGCGCACCTACATCGAGCCGTTAAAAGCGGAGGCCGACATCCTCGGCCTTACGCTCCACGACATCATCGCCATGCTGGAGGAGGAGAAATGAGCATCTACGGCGTGATTGGCCCCAACGGCGCCGGCAAGACCTACTACCTGCATACCCTCGCGCAAATGCCTACGGCTGCCGTGGCGAAGGCAGCACCCGACACCCAGATCTTCGGCGTCACCCCGCGCGAATATTTCCGCATCCTGCGCACCGGCTGGGATCAACTCGATGTGTCCCACGCGGAGTCCCTCCTAGATTTCCCCGGCGACACCCCCATCAAAAAGCTCAGCCTGGGCCAGCGCCAGCTGCTCATCGCTGCGGCCGCCCTCGCATCGGGCAAGGATGCATTGCTTTTCGACGAACCCTTCAACGGCCTCGATGTCGAGCACCGCACCATGTTGCGCGGCATGCTTATCGACGCCGCCGAATCGGCCGACATTGTGGTCACGTCGCAGCACTCCCAGGATCTCGCAGACCTGGTGGACACCTTGATCGTCATGCACAAGCAGGATGCGTACGGACCCTATGACGTCGATAAGCTGCGCGCTACCCATCCGGTGCTACGCGGCTCTGCGGACCTAGTGACGCAGGTGGCCGGCTCGGTGCTCGCTAAGAAAACTCTCGGCGAGCGCTGCGAGGCGATTTTGGCTGCAGCGCTCAGCCCATCGACCGCCGCGCATGCCCGCGCCCTCGGTGTTGAGGTTAGCTACCTCGACCCCGCGGCCCTCATCGACCTCGCTAGCACCTCCGCCTACATCGAAAGGAGCAAGAAATGAGCACCGGGGCTTTCATCGCAACCAACAAGAAAACCTTCCTCGGCGTCGCCGCCGTGGCCATCCTCTACTCGGCTTTCGGGCGCATGCTCGTGGGCAGCGGCACCGGCAACACCCTGCTGGGCATCATCGCGCTGGGCATCCTCTTCCTCATCACCGCCCAGCGCTCGGTCACCCTGCGCGACTACGGCGTGCGCACCGCCCGCTGGGTGCGCTCCGCAATCATTGCAATCTTGGGAACATCGCTGGTGGCTACCGCCTTCATCGTCGTGGCGATGGTCACCGAACAGAATAAGTCCGGTTACTACCGGGGATTCGATAGCTTCATTGTCACCTCTGGACCGGCCCTGTTCCCGGACACCAACGGGGAGCTGTACATGATTCAGGATTCTGGGCAGAACTACACGACAATCCTGCTTACCGCTCTGTGCGTCTTCTTGAGCTTCCTGATGTCTTCCGTGGCGGGCACCGCAATCGGCACCGTCGCCGGCGCGAAGGGCTCTCGTGCGGGATCGATCACCATTGGCCTGGCACTGGTCGCGCTCTTCCTGTTCAGCTACCTGCTGGACGTGACCGACTCTATCCCGGGCGCTCCCTGGCCGGCTGTGCCAATCTTTGCCTCAATCATCACCGTAATCTCCGCGGTCGTGATGGCCTGGGCCTTAAAGGAAGAGAAACGCCCACAGCCCGACGTGCGCCCCGCCTTCGCCGCATCCTAGCACCCACAAAAAAGCTCCCCTCCGCAGGGAGCTTTTTGTGCGCAGCTTACGGGCCGAAAAACACGGGCTGCAAATGTGAAACTGTGCAAGTTTATGACACTTTCAGGCTATTTTTCGGACCATTTTTGCCATAGCGCAGTCAGTAACTCGCATCGTGCATCGACCCGCTGACGCCAGCCATAAATGCGGCCGCTTCCAACAGGAAGCTAGATAATCAGCAGGGTTCGTGCAGCTGTTCCATTCGCTGTGCAATCGACACGAGCAGGGACTGCCAGGAATCCACAAACTTCTCCACGCCCTCGCGCTCCAGGACAGCGAAGACATCATCCAGGTCGATGCCAATCTCGCTGAGCTGGGTCATAACAGCATTGGCTGCTTCACCCTGACCGCTGACGGCGTCGCGAACCTCGCCCTCGAAGCCCGCAGCAGCGCGCAGCGTCTTTTCAGGCATGGTGTTCACTGTCTGCGGAGCAGCCAGCTCAGTCACGTAAAGGGTGTCCGGGTAAGCCGGGTTCTTCACACCGGTGGAAGCCCACAGCAGGCGCTGCGGCTTAGCGCCGGCGTTCTCCAGCTGCGCCCAACGGATATTCTGCGAGGAGAAGGTCTCTTCGAACTTGGCGTAAGCGGCGCGGGCGTTGGCCAGACCAGCTTTACCACGCAAAGCCAAGGCCTCTTCCGAGCCAATCTTGTCCAGGCGAGCATCAATCTCAGTGTCAACGCGAGAAACAAACAGCGACGCAACAGAGTGAACCGAAACCAGGTCCACGCCGTTGTCCTTCGCACGCTCGATACCCTCGATAAACGCATCGATGACCTGCAGGTAACGCTCCACCGAGAAAATCAGGGTGACGTTTACCGAAATACCCTCGGACAGAGCCTGGGTGACAGCCGGCAGGGAAGCATCGGTCGCCGGAATCTTAATCATCGCATTTTGCTTGTCGACGCGTTCCCAGAGCTCACGAGCCTGCGCAATCGTGGCCTCGTAGTTGTCGGCGTAACGAGGATCGACCTCGATAGAAACACGGCCATCGATACCGTCGGTATCCTCAGCCACACCGGCGAAGAGGTCACAGGCATCGCGGACATCGTCGATAGCCATGGCGAACACAGCATCTGACGGATTCGCGCGCTCAGCGGTGAGCTGCGCCAGCTGAGAGTCATAGTCCTCACCAGCGGTCATCGCCGAAGAGAAGATAGCCGGGTTAGTGGTGACACCAACCACCCGCAGTTCATCGATGAGGTTCTTCAAATCGCCCGAGGTGAGACGCTGGCGCGAAAGATCGTCGAGCCACGCCGAGGTTCCTACCTTGGCGAGTGCTTCCATCGTGGTGTTTCCCATAGTGTTTAACGCCTTTCTGTCTATACCGCTTCGTTGTCTAAAGACTTCTCTAAATACTGTGTGTCTTTAAACTACTGTGCGCCACAAACAATACTGGCGCCACCGGAGCTCGGTACGGTTTTCACAAATCCCGTACCGACAGCGGCCGATAGCGCCAGGTTGAACAAATCTTACTTAGCAGCCTCGATAGATTCCTTGGCCGCATCGACAACAGCGTCAGCGGTGATGCCGAACTTCTCGAACAGCTCCTTGTACGGAGCCGAGGCACCGAAGTGCTCCAAGGAGACCGCGCGACCAGCGTCGCCCAGGTGGCGGTACCACGGCATAGCAATACCGGCCTCAACCGAAACACGAGCGCGGACCGCCTTCGGCAGGACCTGCTCACGGTAGGCCTCATCCTGCTGCTCAAACCAGTCAAGACACGGGACGGAGACAACGCGGGCGCTGACACCTTCCTCAGCCAACTTCTCAGCGGCCTCGACAGCGAGGTGAACCTCCGAGCCGGTACCCATGAGGATGACGTCCGGGGTCTCCTTGGTGCCGTCGACAAGCACGTACGCACCACGCCGGACGCCCTCGGCGGCCTTTTCCTTCGTGCCTTCCAGGACCGGGACGTTCTGGCGGGTCAGAGCCAGAGCCTTCGGACCTGCCTCGCCTTCGAGAACAGCGGACCAAGCCTGAGCGGTCTCGTTAGCATCAGCCGGACGGACGGTGGACACACCCGGGATAGCGCGCAGTGAAGCCAGCTGCTCAACAGGCTGGTGCGTCGGGCCGTCTTCGCCCAGACCAATGGAGTCGTGGGTCCAGACATAAATAGGGGAGATGCCCATCAGCGATGCCAGGCGGACAGCCGGACGCATGTAGTCCGAGAAGATAAGGAAGGTGCCGCCGTACGGACGGGTACCACCGTGGAGCAGAATGCCGTTGAGGATCGACCCCATGGCGTGCTCACGGATACCGAAGTGCAGGTTACGGCCGTACGGGTCGGTGGTCCAGGTGCCGGTGGTGATGGACTTCGGGCCGAAGGACGGCTCACCCTTCAGGACAGTGTTATTGGAGCCGGCCAGGTCGGCCGAGCCACCCCACAGCTCTGGCAGAGCCTTACCCAGTGCCTGCAACGCGGCCTCAGAAGCCTTACGGGTGGCAACGCCCTTCTCATCCGGCTCCCACGTCGGCAGCTCAGCGTCGAAGTCCTCTGGCAGCTCGCCGGCGGTCAGACGATCCAGCAGAGCCTTGCGCTCCGGGTTGGTCGCAGCCCACTCGTCGAACTTAACCTGCCACTGCGCGTGAGCCTCAGCACCGCGCTCAACCAGCTTCCGGGTGTGCTCAATGACCTCGTCAGCGATGTCAAAGCTCTTATCGGTATCGAAGCCGAGAGCTTCCTTGATGCCGACAATCTCCTCGCCACCAAGAGCAGCACCGTGCGAAGCACCGGTGTTCATCTTGGTCGGAGCCGGGTAAGCGATTACAGTGCGAACGCGAATGAAGGTTGGACGCTCCGTATCCTTCTTGGCCTCCTCGACAGCAGCCTCGAGTGCTGCGACGTCCTCGCCGCCGTCGACCTCAATGACCTGCCAGCCGTAAGCACGGTAGCGGTCCGCCACATTCTCGGTGAAAGCAATAGTGGTGTCGTCCTCGATGGAGATGCCGTTGTCATCCCAGAAGACAATCAGGTTGCCCAGCTGCTGAGTGCCGGCCAGCGAGCAGGCCTCGGCAGTGACACCCTCCTGAACGTCACCATCAGAAGCAATGACGTACACGTAGTGATCGAACGGAGACTCACCCGGAGCAGCTTCCGGGTCGAACAGCCCACGTTCCCGTCGCGAAGCCATGGCAAAACCGACAGCCGAAGCCAGACCCTGACCCAGCGGACCAGTGGTGATTTCCACGCCGTCAGTGTGGCCGTACTCCGGGTGACCCGGGGTGAGGGCGTCCCACGTACGCAGTGCCTTCAGGTCATCGAGCTCCAGGCCAAAACCGCCGAGGTAGAGCTGGACGTACTGCGTCAGAGAGGTGTGACCACAGGAGAGAATGAAACGGTCACGGCCGATCCACTTCGTATCCTTCGGGTCATGGCGCATAACGCGCTGGTAGAGAGAGTAAGCCAGCGGTGCGAGGCTCATAGCAGTGCCGGGATGTCCCGAACCTGCCTTTTCCACGGCATCTGCAGCCAGCACACGAGCCGTATCTACGGCCTTCGTGTCCAAGTCAGACCAGTCCGAGGGGTAGTTGCGAACAACCCGTGCTTCATGCTCAGTCGACAGTGTCACGTGAATGACTCCTAGTATCCAAATGGATTAGTAAAGATCTCTTCCATACTAACTAGGAATACGTGCGCTCGGTTTAAACCGGGCCGAATAGCTCGAAGGTAAGCATCAGAGGGCGCGCCGCACATGCTTTACGACGGTCATTATTGGAACCGTTATGATTATCGGTAAACTGATTGCCTGCCCCTCATTTTATTTTGCGGAAAAACTCGTCGGGAACTTTCCGACCGTTGCATCCGACTATCTGTAGACGGGGGGCTTTGTTTATGGCGCGTGAAAGGGACATTGCTTTGTTGGAAACAGTCAAGGCGTATATTGCACTGACTAAGCCAAGAATTATTGAGCTCCTGCTCGTCGCGGCCATTCCCGCAATGCTTCAGGCTGATCGCGGTCATGTACACGTTGGACTGATTCTTCTCACCCTGTTCGGTGGTTGGATGGGTGCAGCGGCAGCGCACACCTTCAACATGGTCATGGATTACGACATTGACCAGAAGATGCGCCGCACTCGTCGGCGCCCGCTCGCGCGCAACCAGGTTAGCCGTCGCGCGGCAGCAATTTTCGGCACCATCTTGATGATTGCGTCGTTCCTCTGGCTGTGGCTGCTATGTAACTCGCTGCTGGCCGCCGTTTTCATAATGATTACGATTGCGTTCTACATCTTCGTCTACACGTTGTGGCTGAAGCGCCGAACTGATCAGAACGTAATCTGGGGTGGCGCTGCGGGTTGTATGCCGGTGATGGTTGGCTGGGCCGTCATCACTGACAACAACCCGGAGATTACGGGGCTCGCTCACTGGTGGCAGGCTTTCATCCTGTTCCTGCTCATCTTCTTCTGGACTCCGCCGCACACCTGGGCGCTGGGGCTTCGCTACAAGGAGGATTACAAGGCCGCTGGCGTGCCGATGATGCCAGTGGTCAAGCCGGCAATCATCGTTTCCAAGCGCATTATTTACTACACCGCTGCAACCGTGATTACCACTCTGCTGTTGGTTCCGTACGCTGGTTGGATTTATCTGATTGGCGCGGTTGGCGCTGGTGCCTGGTTCCTGTGGGGCGCCATTGACCTGCACCGTCACGTTAAAACCGGTGGCAAGATCAAGCCGATGAAGCTGTTCTTCATGTCGAACAACTACTTGTCCATCGTGTGTGTGGCGCTTTCGCTGGATGCTGTACTCGGACTGCAGACAGTTTTAAGCATGTTCTAGGGTAGTTGCGTTCTAGGGTAGCTGCGTTGGGAGCCAGACCCGGCCCTTTCCCCAGTTAGCTGTTAATCCTCGAAGAGGCCCTCCCCAATGCCGGGGAGGGCCTCTTTTTGTGTGTGCAAACGGGCTGCAAATGTGAAACTGTGCGAGTTTATGACACTTTCAGACCATTTTTCGGGACATTTTTGTCATGAACGCAGTCAGTAACTCGGATCGATAGGTGGGCAGCCCGCCCCCGCACCGCCCCTAGCATCGCTCGCGCAGCCCGCTAGCCACTGGGAAAACACATCCGAGCACACAAAGCCGAGCAGACAGCAAAACCGCCTAAACACGCCGAGATCAAAGTGCGTGTTTAGGCGGTTCGAGCAGGAATCAACAGCCGGTAACCACAGTGGTTAATACAGCCGCTGACCAGCAGCTAGCTACGCGGTAACCTCAGCATTCTTTTCCGACGCGACAATTGCGGCAGCCGCATCGCCTTCCAGAGACCCGGTCACTACTGCGCTACCGCCGACAGTGCGGTAACCGTGCTGGAAAAGTACTGCAGTCAAAGCGGTGCAGATACCAGATCCGGCAACGTGAACCGGCACCAATGCCTCCGGTACACCGGACCAGTACTGAATCATTCCAACCACGCCCTGAGCCAAAATGAACACAACGAGTGCGATGGCAACCTTACGCACACGTGCAAACGCTTCCGAGGCCAGCAGACCAAAAATCAGACCGATAACCAGGCCAAGGTAGAGGTACATAAAACCAGCGTGGATATGCGCCAAGTCAACAATCGGAAGCTGGAGGCGATCCTCCGGGAGCACCGAGGCATCTCCAGCATGTGGTCCCGCACCGGTGACCATAGTTCCGGTAATCAGCGTCATCGTCAGAGCCAAACCGGAGGCGGCAGCCAGATAGCGCAGATAGCGCGGGTACATGCGGGTAGCAGTACCGTCGTCAGGTTCAGAGATTTTAACGAAAAGCATGCCAGCCAGCCAGACCAAAATCATCGATGGCAGGAAGTGCAGGGCCACGGCGTACCACTTCAGATCAACCCACACGGAAATGCCACCGATAACAGCCTGGACGATAACGCCGAGACCGTTAAGGAACGCCAACAGCTTGATTTCCTTACGGCGCCCAACACGCATCACCGAAAGGAAAAGCAGAAGCGTGAGCGCAACCAGTACAAAGGTGAGGAGGCGATTGCTGAACTCAATAATTTGATGGAGCATTTCTGCTTCCCCGGCAACAGGAACGAAACTGCCCGGGTGACATTCTGGCCACGAAGCACAACCGAGACCTGAACCAGTAACTCGGACGATAGAACCGGTTACCGCGATTGCCGCCTGTGCAATCAATACGAGAAGCGCATAGAGCTTCTGGCGCCCGATTGGTGTCAGCGGCAAAAACGATAGGGGCAAACTTCGATCTGCAGTATTCACATTAAGAAATTCTACCCATGCTGGCGGAAAATGGTAATAAGCCAAACCCCTGCGTTGGGCTGCGCTTTTCTATGCAGATTCCCCGGCAACGTCCTAATCATTCGGCATATCAAAACGGAACCAGCGAGCTGCCAGTGCAGCGCCAAGGACACCCCACACAACCAGCACCCCGACAGCTGACCATTGGACAGACATGGCCAATGCCGCGGAGATTACGTCGGTAAGCGCGACGGACGGTAAGAGGTGCAGCAGCACAGAGCTGATGCCATCTAACGATGGTGCAACGGCCACGTAAGTAGTCGCACCAATGAGGATAAACCAGATCAGGTTGGCGAGACCTAGGATTAGCTCGGCCCCCAACGTGCCGCCCATGAGCAAGCCCAATGAAGTAAAGACGAACGTTCCCAGAAGCATCCCCACATAAGCCAACAGCCAGCCGCCAATCGAAAGCTCTGCGCCAAGAGCGAGCCCCACGAGGCTGAACAGTATGTATTGCAACGTGACGGTAGTGCAGACCGACACAATCTTGCCTGCAATAATGCCCCACGGTGGCACGCCTGAGGCACCGATGCGCTTCAGGGCTCCGTAACGACGGTCAAAGCCCACGGCAATTGCCTGCCCCGTAAAACCTGCAGACATGACGGAAATCGCCAGCACCATGGGGAAGATGCGCTCGAGCGGATCATCGAGTTCCAACACAGGCACCATCACCAGGCCGATGAGCATCGCCAACGGGATAATGATGGTGAGGAGCATTTGCTCACCGTGCCGCCAGAAGAGCTTCGTCTCCAACCGCGCCTGCGACATGACCAACGTCGCCATGTCCGAACGCTGCGGCTCCGGGGCGAAAGTGCCCTTAGCAAAGCGGGAGGCATCAGACCTCGGTGCGGTAGTCATTAGCTCCTCATCTCCGTTCCAGTGATCTGCAAGAAGACATCTTCAAGCGATTGCGTCGCCTTATTCAACGAGGTGATCAACACCTCTTGTCGCTCGCAACTCTGGGCCAATACAGTCAGGGCGCGCGGTGAAGCCTCACCAATCAATGAGAACTCTCCACCGCTAGAACGCTGCAGACGCTGCGAAAGACCAGACTCGCTAAAGCTGCGGTTGACCTCTTCGAAGTCAAGGCTGCCTCGAACGCTGACCTTCATAGCAGTGCCTGACGACGTCCCATGGAGCGCCGATGCGCCTGCGCTAGTGATCTCCTCGGTGGTGCCGGCCACAACTAAATGGCCTCGGTCGACAATCGCAACGTCGTCGGCAAGCGATTCAGCCTCGTCCATCAGATGCGTTGTCAGGACTACGGTGACCCCATCCCGGCGCAGCGACGAGATGAGATCCCAGACGGCTAGACGGGACTGGGCATCGAGGCCTGCTGTCGGCTCGTCGAGGAACACCAGCTCCGGACGTCCGACCAGGGCGCATGCGAGCGACAGTCGCTGCTGCTGACCACCCGAGAGCCTGCGGTAGTTCGTCTTACGATGGCGTTCTAGGCCTACGACTTCAAGGAGCCAATCAGTGTCCAGCGGATTTGCGGAGTAACTGGCAACTAGGTTCAGCATTTCGCCAACGCGAACACCGGGGTAGGCACCTCCGCCCTGGAGCATGATGCCAATGCGGCTGCGCAGTGCTGTGGTTTGAGTGACCGGGTCGAGATCGAGAATGCGAATTCGCCCTTCATCCGGCTTGATGAAGCCCTCACACATTTCAACGGTTGTGGTCTTACCAGCGCCGTTGGGGCCGAGAAGCGCAAGAACCCTACCTCGATCCAGGGAAAGCGAAAGGTCTGATACAGCCTCAACGTCATCGAATTTCTTCGTTACGTTCTCAAGGCGCAGAGCAGGAGAATTGGCAGCGTTATTCACGGTTAGTCAGTCTAATCTCACAGTTTTAATGAAGGCGAAATACCTTAGATCGCGTCGAGTACGCCAAGATGACGAGCATGACTGCGACGAAGAATACCAACGCCAGTAGGTAAATCTGAGCGACGGTACCCGGAGGCAACCCCAGGCCGCGTGGTAGTACTACAAAACTGAAAATTGCCGAGTACAGAACCACGGCAATGCGAAATTGTACCCGGTTGGCCCAAGCGGACAGCGGCACGATGGCCCATAGCAAGTACCAGGGGTGCACGACGGGGAAGAGGATTACTAGAGCGAACATCGCTAGGCCGTAGCCGCCGAGCGGGTGAATGCGACCACGGAACGTCGCTAACAGCATGCGTAGGAGCCAGGCAGCCACTAGCGCTACACCAATGCCACGGGTAAACAGCAAAGCACTGTCGCTGATATCGCCGAGCCCCAGGAGCCTCCCGAAGAAACCAGCGATGATCCCGAGCAGGGTAGTTAGCGACATCCAACTGCGCACCGTCGCGGCGCCACCTTGCGCGGTGATCCAACCAAAGCCCAGACCAGTTCCTAAGGAAACAACGACTGCCGTGACGACGGTTATTGCGCCCGTCACTACTGCGGAAAGAGCAACGGCCTTCCAGGTGCTGCCGAACTTTCTGGCCAGCCACATGCCGGCAAAGCCGAGCGCCACGAAACCGGTAACTTTGACCATTCCGGCGAGGCTGATGAGCACAATACCGCCTGCATACAGCGCCCATGATCTTCCTCGGCTTTGGTTCTCGTGTCCGATTGGTCCGGGTTCTGGCAGCTCATCGGGCTCCATCGATTGCGCAGGACCGTGGATAGCGCGTAGACACAGTTCGAGGCCAACGAGCAGGAGTGCAAGCAGCAGGGCCTCGTTGTGGATACCGCCCACCAGGTGCAGCAATACCAGCGGATTGAGCGTGCCCAGCCATAGGGTGAACTGAGAGCTAACTCCGCAGCGGCGACCAAGCCGCACCAGCGCCCAGGACACCACGAGAAGCGAAACGATGGCGACGAGTCGGTGTAGAAAGACGGAAGCAATCACCCCGTCGCTGGTTATCTTGGCGATACCCCATGCCACTGCGAGGGCTGTGGGGCCGTACGGGCTCGGAGAGTGCGACCAAATCAATGGCACCGATCGGGCCAGTGGGTCGTTGGCTCCCAATAGGTCAACAGGTCCTGCGAGATAGGGATCCATACCCCGCTCCACAATTGCAGCCTGCGCCAAATAGGAGTAGATATCCTGCGTAAACAGGGGAGCGGTAAACACCAAGGGCAATACCCATGCCGCGTAGGTGCGTATGAGCATCGGAGTGGTCACCGCGGTGACGCGAGTCCGCGCACCGGCCAGAACAAAAGCTCCGACACCCAACCAGGCTGTGACTAACATGCCAATCCCCACGAAGGTGACGATTGTCGTTGCCACCAACATTCGACCGAGGATCAGCCCGAGTGGTGTACCCCAAAACTCATTTCCAACCACCGGTGTCGCGCCTGCGCCAATCCCGGTGACCATAATAAAGATCGACCCAAGAGTACCCAGCCAACGCAGCCAGGTGAAGCGTCGGAGTTCGCGGTAATTGATGCGGTGTTGGAGCGGCTGTTCTGAGCCTTGGTGGAGGGTTGCCGACCTGGAACCAGCCAGACCAATTTTCGGAATGACGTCACGCACCCCGAGAGCATCGTCGAAGGTGGACGAGCGGCGCGGGGCGGGTCGGTTAGTTTTCACAAGGTCACATAGTAGACGATTCGACACGCCGAAAGGGCGTTCTAATCAGCGACGTTGCATTGATATTTAAATGCGTTGGACTTTATGCACCAATTACGACACAATTGTGTTGTCTAATACACCAGCGGCGCAAGTGGGATATTTGCCTCGCTGAGCCACCTAGACACCTTTTTATGATCCAGCAGTCCAATCGCAGGAGGTGACTCACCAGTCATGGCTGATCGGAAACCGACCGTCAATGACGGTGATACGCGCAAGCGCATTCTCCAATTACTTCTGGAACACAACCCGGCGTCCGCGACTTTTATCGCTGACACCCTGGGACTATCCGCTGCAGGAGTCCGTCGCCACATCGATATTCTAGTGGACGAAGGTCTCGCCGAAACCGCTCCGGCGCCCAGTACTGGCCCCCGAGGCCGAGGCAGGCCAGCAAAGTCCTACCGTCTGACAGACCGGGGCCGCGCTAGATTCGGACACGCTTACGACGATCTTGCTAGCGCAGCTCTGACCGCACTGCGCAAGGCCGGCGGTGAGCAGGCAGTTGCCCAGTTTGCCCGTCAGCGCATTGATGACATTCTGCTCGGCGTCACCCCTGTGGGGCAGGACGCAGAGAAGGAAGAGGTCGTAGAGGCCGTCGTCGATGCTTTTCGACGGGCCGGATACGCGGCAACTATCAACCAGAACACTGGCGGCGTGCAGATTTGCCAGCACCATTGCCCAATTAGCCACGTAGCCTCCGAGTTTCCGGAGCTCTGCGCGGCGGAGCATGAAGCCGTTAGTAAATTATTAGGGCAGCACACCCAACCGTTAGCGACTATCGCTGATGGTAACGGTATCTGCACCACAAATATCCCACTCACTCCCGTAACAAAGACACTTACTGAATTGCCACATGAAAGGAGCGGACAATGACCCTCGCCCATGAGAACTCCACCGACGTGGCTGAATCCACGAAGGCTGCCACTCCGCAGACTGACGAAGAGATTATTGAGTCTATTGGTGCCTACCAGTTCGGTTGGCACGACCCGGATACCGCTGGCGCTTCCGCGAAGCGCGGCCTATCTGAAGCGGTCGTTCGCGATATCTCGGCTAAGAAGAACGAGCCTGAGTGGATGCTCGAGCGTCGCTTGAAGGCTCTGGAAATCTTCGACCGCAAGCCGCTGCCCACCTGGGGCGCGGATTTGTCTGGCATCGACTTCGACAACATTAAGTACTTCGTTCGCTCCACCGAGAAGCAGGCCCAGACCTGGGAAGATCTTCCGGAGGATATTAAGAACACCTACGACAAGCTCGGCATTCCGGAAGCGGAGAAGCAGCGCTTGGTCGCCGGTGTCGCCGCTCAGTACGAATCTGAGGTTGTCTACCACCAGATTCGCGAGGATTTGGAGAGCCAGGGCGTTATCTTCCTGGACACTGATACTGCGCTCAAGGAACACCCGGAGCTATTCAAGGAGTACTTCGGCACCGTTATTCCTGCTGGCGACAACAAGTTCTCTGCGCTTAACACCGCAGTGTGGTCGGGCGGTTCCTTCATTTACGTCCCAAAGGGCGTCCACGTGGACATCCCGCTGCAGGCGTACTTCCGTATTAATACCGAGAACATGGGCCAGTTCGAGCGCACCCTCATCATCGTCGATGAGGATGCCTACGTGCACTACGTCGAGGGATGTACTGCTCCGATTTACAAGTCTGACTCCTTGCACTCGGCTGTTGTGGAGATCATCGTGAAGAAGGGCGGCCGCTGCCGCTACACCACAATCCAGAACTGGTCGAACAACGTCTACAACCTGGTTACCAAGCGCACCAAGTGCGAAGAGGGTGCAACCATGGAGTGGATTGACGGCAACATCGGTTCCAAGGTCACCATGAAGTACCCGGCAGTGTGGATGACTGGTCCGCACGCCAAGGGCGAGGTGCTGTCCGTTGCTATGGCTGGCGAGGACCAGTTCCAGGACACCGGCGCCAAGATGGTGCACATGGCTCCGCACACGAGCTCCAACATCGTGTCCAAGTCCGTGGCCCGCAACGGTGGTCGCGCTGCCTACCGCGGTCTGGTGCAGGTCAACAAGGGTGCCAAGCACTCACACTCCAACGTCGAGTGTGACGCGCTGCTGGTCGACACGATTTCGCGCTCGGACACGTACCCGTACGTGGATGTCCGCGAGGACGACGTCACCCTCGGCCACGAGGCAACGGTTTCCAAGGTCTCTGACGATCAGCTTTTCTACCTGATGAGCCGCGGCATCGAAGAAGAAGATGCAATGGCCATGGTCGTGCGTGGCTTTGTCGAGCCCATTGCCAAGGAGCTCCCGATGGAATACGCCCTCGAGCTCAACCGCCTCATTGAACTGCAGATGGAAGGTTCGGTCGGTTAATACCTATGACTACGACGATTAACAACGAAAACCAGGCTGCTCATAGCCGCCGCGTGCTGGCGAACAAGGGCGACGTTTTCTCATCTTTCAACGTGGAGGACTTCTCCGTGCCGCATGGCAAGGATGAGGAGTGGAAGTTCACACCGCTGCGCAAACTTCGCGGTCTCCACAACGGCACCGCCGCCGATCCGGTTGCAGCGTCGATTTTGGTCGAGACTGGCGGTCAGGATGGTGTCGCTGTGGACGTCGTCAAGCGTGACGACGAACGCCTCGGCCGCGCCGGTACCCCGACGGATCGCGTGGCAGCACAGGCGTACTCCAACTTCGACGATGCACACATCGTGACCTTCGCGAAGAATTCGGTTTCCAAGGAACCGGTCGTCATTGACATCGATGGCCCGGGCGAGGACAACGTTTCCTACGGCCATATCGTCATTGATGTGCAGTCCCACGCCGAGGCCGTCTGCGTGATTAACTACCGTGGCAGCGGCACGTTCGCGGACAACATTGAGTTCGTAATCGGCGACGGCGCTAAGCTGAGCGTCGTGACCATGGTGAACTGGAACGAAGATGCAGTTCACGGCTCTGCTCACCATATTCGCGTCGGCCGTGATGCCACGCTGCGCCACACCGTCGCAACGTTCGGTGGCGAGGTTGTCCGTATCGTTCCACGCGTTGCATTCACGGCACCGGGCGGCGACGTCGATCTGCTGGGCGTGTACTTCGCCGATGGCGGTCAGTACTTCGAAAACCGCATGCTGGTAGACCACGCTGTGCCGAACTGCCGCTCCAACGTCATGTACAAGGGCGCGTTGCAGGGCGAGCCGAATGTCGCTCATCGTGAGGCCCGCACCGCGTGGGTGGGAGACGTGCTCATTCGTGCAGAGGCCACGGGCACCGATACCTATGAGCTCAACCGCAATCTGCTACTCACCGAGGGCGCGCGTGCCGACGCAGTTCCGAACCTGGAAATCGAAACCGGTGAAATCGCTGGTGCTGGTCACGCTGCTACCGTTGGTCGCTTCGACGAGGAACAGCTGTTCTACCTGCTCTCCCGCGGTATCCCCGAAATGGCAGCCCGCCGTTTGGTGGTTCGCGGCTTCTTCAGCGAGGTCATCAACCTGATTCCGGTCGAGTCCGTTCGCGAGAAGCTTGAGCAACTCGTTGACGAAGAGCTCAACACCGCTGGCTTCTAACCGCTTATCTTCTTTCTCACCCTTTCCGCCCTGTCACCCCGGTAGCACCGGGGGAGCAGGCCACTTACACCGATTAAAGGAAAAGATTTCACTATGAGCACTTTGGAAATCCGTAACCTCCACGCGCAGGTGCTGCCGACCGACGAGTCTGCTGAGCCCAAGGAGATTTTGAAGGGCGTCAACCTGACGATCAACTCTGGCGAGACCCACGCTGTGATGGGGCCGAACGGCTCCGGTAAGTCCACCCTGAGCTACACCATCGCAGGTCACCCCCGTTACGAAGTCACCGAAGGCGAGATTCTGCTCGACGGCGAGAACGTGCTGGAGATGAGCGTCGATGAGCGCGCTCGGGCTGGTCTCTTCCTGGCGATGCAGTACCCGGTTGAGGTCACCGGCGTGTCCATGTCCAACTTCCTGCGCTCTGCAGCAACCGCTGTCCGTGGCGAAGCTCCGAAGCTGCGCCACTGGGTCAAGGAGGTCCGTGAGGCAATGGCTGACCTGGAGATCGATTCGTCGTTCTCCGAGCGCTCCGTAAACGAGGGTTTCTCCGGTGGCGAAAAGAAGCGTCACGAGATTCTGCAGCTCGACCTGCTGAAGCCGAAGTTCGCCATCCTGGATGAGACTGACTCCGGCCTTGACGTCGACGCTCTGCGCGTCGTCTCCGACGGCATTAACCGCTACCAGAACGAAAACGACGGCGGCATCCTGATCATTACTCACTACCAGCGCATCCTGAACTACGTGAAGCCGGACTACGTCCACGTCTTCCACGATGGTCACTTCATCACCTCCGGCGGCCCGGAGCTTGCAGACGAGCTGGAAGAGCACGGCTACGAGAAGTTCATCAATGCCTAACGCCGAACTACTCAGCCCATCACTACGCGAGGACTTTCCGATTCTGTCGCGCACTGTCCGTGACGGAAAGCGGCTGGTCTACCTGGACTCCGGAGCGACCTCGCAGCGCCCGAAACAGGTCATCGATGCTGAGGTGGAGTTTCTAACCCACCACAACGCCCCGGTGCACCGCGGTGCCTACGAGATTGCTGAGGAGGCCACGGACGCCTACGAAGATGCCCGCGAAGCCATCGCAGGCTTCATCGGCGCCGACTACGACGAGCTGGTCTTCACCAAGAACGCCACCGAAGCGTTGAACACAGTGGCATTTGTGCTTGGCGACAACCGCGCAGGTCAGTACCAGGTCGGCGAGGGTGACGAGATTGTCGTCACTGAGCTGGAGCATCACGCGAATTTGGTGCCGTGGCAGGAGCTGGCTCGTCGCACTGGCGCGACACTGCGTTGGTACGGCGTGACTGAGGACGGCCGCATTGACATGGACTCGCTGAAGCTCAGCGACAAGACCAAGGTTGTGGCCTTTACCCATCAGTCAAACGTCACCGGTGCAGTCACCGATGTGGAGGAAATGGTGCGCCGTGCTCGTGAGGTCGGTGCTCTGGTAGTCCTCGATGCTTGCCAGTCGGTGCCGCATATGCCTGTCGATGTCAAGAATCTCGATGTGGATTTCCTAGCGTTCTCCGGCCATAAGATGCTCGGCCCCAACGGGGTCGGTGCGCTCTACGCTCGCCGGGAACTGCTGGAGGCTCTGCCACCGTTCCTCACTGGTGGCTCGATGATTGAGGTCGTCACCATGGAGAAGACCACCTTCGCAGCGCCTCCGCAGCGCTTTGAGGCGGGAACCATGATGACTTCTCAGGTCGTCGGCCTTGGTGCTGCGGTGAAGTACTTGGATGCCATCGGTATGGATAAGGTGGCGGCTCATGAGCATCGCCTGACCGCGCTCGCGCTGGAAAAGCTGCAGGAAATTGACGGCGTGACCATCATCGGTCCGACTACCCCAGAGCAGCGTGGCTCTGCCGTGTCCTTTAAGGTCGAGGGCATTCACCCGCACGATCTTGGCCAGGTTCTCGACGACCAGGGTGTGTGCATCCGAGTCGGACACCACTGCGCGTGGCCGATTCACCAGATTCTCAACGCTCAGTCGACCGCCCGGGCATCCTTCTACATCTACAACACGGAAGAGGACGTTCAGGCGCTTGCCGACGCAGTGCGCCACGCCCAGAAGTTCTTCGGTGTCACCCCGTAACTTTAAGAAAGGAGAGGGACATGAAGCTCGAGCAGATGTACCAGGAAGTCATCCTGGATCACTACAAGCATCCGCAGCACGCAGGTTTGCGGGAGCCTTTCAACGCGGAAGTGCACCATGTCAACCCGTCGTGTGGCGATGAACTCACGCTTCGCGTCACCCTGAACGACGACCTCACCGTCGTCAATGACGTCTCCTATGACGCCGTGGGCTGTTCTATCTCACAGGCCTCCACCTCAGTTATGGCTGAGGAGATTGTCGGCAAGACTGTCGACGAGGCCATGGCCAAACTCACCGAGTTCGAGAAGATGGTCACGTCCCGTGGCAAGATTGAAGGCGACGAGGACATTATCGGCGATGGCATTGCCTTCGCTGGTGTCTCTAAGTACCCTGCCCGTGTGAAGTGCGCACTTCTCGGTTGGAAAGCTTTCCAGGCCGCAACCGCTGAGGCTCTGGCCAACGCCGCTGAAGGCAACGGCGTTGGCACCGCGACTGTAACTGTTACCGCTGACGAGGAAGGCCACCACCATGACTGAACCAAACGCTATTGACGCCACCTCGCCCGCACAGCCTGACGCTGTCGACGAGGACACCATGACCACTGGCGCTCCAATCGATGAGGGGGATGCGTACGAGTCCATCACCGTCCCGCCGGCACCGGAGCAGACCGAAGCCGATAACAAGCTCGCCATCCAGGTTGAAGAGGCTATGTACGAGGTTGTTGACCCAGAACTCGGAGTCAACGTCGTGGACCTGGGCCTGGTTTATGACATCTGGATAGAAGAAGGCGACATTGCCGCTATCTTCATGACTCTCACGTCCCCAGCCTGCCCGCTGACCGATATGCTCACCGACCAGACTGCCTCTGAGGTCATGAAGGTCGAGGGTATCCGCGACTTCCGCCTCAACTGGGTCTGGTCCCCGGCATGGGGCCCGCACATGATTACCGAGGAAGGCCGCGAGCAGATGCGCGCTCTCGGCTTCTCGGTCTAGACGATCAGTGACAGCGGTGATGAGTGCACCGCTACGTAAAAAGTGCTTGGCGACGAGCTCCTGGCTCGTTCAGCTAGGCACTTTTTCGTTTGTTTTTGAGTTACTGACTACGTTTATGGCTGGCATCGGTAGGGCGATGAGAGTTACTGACTGCATTTATGTCAAAAATGGCCCGAAAAATGATCTGAAAGCGTCATAAACTCGCACAGTTTCACATTTGCAGCCCGTATTCTCACGTGCGGCCCATAATTTTTTAGGGTTGTCCGATTTAGAGTTAAAAAGCGACCCCACCTGGCGCTAAAAGAGTGCCAAGCGGGGTCGCTATTGTCTTCGACTGCTAATCCGAGTCGTGAGAGTTCGATGCGAGATGCATTAGCTATTCACAGCTATTCACAGCCATTCGCAGCTATTCGCGACTCATGTCTGCGGTGGCCGGGTCAACGAGCTTAGAGCCCGTTGCCTTCTTATGGATGAACCACAGCAGGACGAAGACCGGAATACCCAGGTACGGAGTGAGGATAGCGAAGATATTCTCGCCAGTGCGAATCGGGTCAAGTGCCTGTCCGGCCACCACAAAGAAGCACATAATCAGTGCCAGCACAGCACCTGCGGGGAAAAAGTTCGCCTTGTAGGGAAGCGAATCCAACGGGATATTCTGGGTCTTCAGACACTTGCGGAAGCGGTAGTGGCTGAAAGAGATACCAAACCAGGTGATAAAACCCGCGAGCGCAGAGAGCGTCAGCAAGAAGGTGTACGCCGCACCATCGCCTACCAATGAAGTAATGAAGCCAGCCATACCGATGACAGCGGTGGCGATCAGAGCGCGCAGCGGAACGCCGTGCCCGGAAAGCTTGCCGAAGTAACGCGGAGCCTGTCCATGGCGAGCCAGGGAAAACAGCATACGAGTGGATACATACATACCGGAGTTACCCGCAGACAACACCGAAGTCAGAATGACGGCGTTCATCAGGCCAGCGGCAATCGCGATACCTGCGCGTTCAAAGACCAGAGTGAACGGTGAAATGGAAATGTTGTCCTCAGCCGCGTTCAGAAGATTCGGGTCAGTGTACGCAATAAGGAAACCAATAACAGCGATGGCACCGATGTAGAACAGCAGAATACGCCAGAAGATAGTGCGAATCGCGCGGGGAATGGTGCGCTCAGGATCCTCAGCCTCACCTGCTGCTACACCAACCATCTCGGTGCCCTGGAAGGAATAGCCGGCTACGACGAAAACGGCCAGCAGTCCCATTCCGCCGTTGACGAATGGGGCATCGCCCGTGGTCCAGTTTTCAAAGCCGGGGGAGGACCCACCCAAGATGCCGAAAATCATGCCGACACCAAGAACGAGGAAGACGATAACGGTAATGACCTTGATGGTCGCAAACCAGAACTCACCCTCGCCGAATGCACGTGCGGACAGGGCATTCAGCCCGAATAGAATCGCGAGGAAGAGCGCGGACCAGACGATTGAAGGCACATCCGGGAACCAATAGCGCATCACCAGTGCAGCAGCGACGAGCTCTGCGGCCACAGTAATCGCCCAATTAAACCAGTAGTTCCAGCCCATGGCAAAGCCGAAGGATTCTGAGACGTATCGGCGACCGTACTCCTGGAAGGAACCGGGCACTGGCAGGTAGGCGGCCATCTCGCCGAGAGACTGCATAACCAGCCACACCATGATGCCGATAAGGGCGTAAGCGATGAGCGCACCGCCTGGACCGGCCTGCGAAATGGTCGCACCGGAGGCAACAAACAGGCCCGTGCCAATGGCACCGCCAATGGCAATCATGTTCAGGTGGCGAGCTCTCAGCCTGCGCTGAAGCTTATGGTTGTGTGAGGAATTCTCCTCAGATTGCGTCGAAGTCATTCACTTATCATAAGCGTTTCCACTCCGGTGAATGCAAAAACCACACCGCTTTAATTGTTGGTATCACCCCACAAATCGGCTGATGTATATGCTTCCCGTCAACGATTTCTCCATCTCCCAGGTCCCCGCATAAACCCTGCGATGAGCTTTCCGCACGTTCGCGGACTCTTTTTCAGCAAAGGCACTGCCACTTTCGCCATAGCGCGAAGCGTCGTCAGTGGGGATGTCCCTATCAAATAGGCAAACACGTCCTTCTCCGGCAACGAAAAGAACGCCCGAAAAAACGCACCCGTCTGTCGTGCATCGAACCCCAGCAACGCCGCGAGTCCACGTTCGCGTAGCCATCGCTGCAATCGCATGCTTAACGACGTCCCCAGCGACCGGCTTCCCTTCTTTTCCATATCGGCCAAGAAACGGTCGACATCTTCGATAACCGACTCCACCGAGTAACCAGTGGCAGGATGCATCCAACCGCCTGCAAAGCCGAAGAGGGTGCCCATGGATGGTCCGTTGTGCGTCAAGGCACCGCGGCGAGAGGGAAAGTTTGCCAGTAGGGGAAAGGACACCACTTCTTCGTCAATGGCCAGATCTTCCGAGAGCTCCAGGGACTTCAACCGTGCTTTTTGGCGTCTCCGCAACAGCTCTAGAAGTACGGAGTCATCGGCCTTACCGCCGGTGCCGACTGCCGCACCGGTTTCGTCGAGATGCCCGGCAACCATAGGAGTCGGAGTAGCGAGAATGGTCTCTTCAATGAGGAAGGTCCTGTCATCCAAGAAAATGCGATAGGAGAAACTAGCCGGCTCTGTCTCTGGGGCATTCAGGTCTGCTGGAGTGAAGTCCATGAGGACTGCGCGGCGGTGGGCGCTAGGGACGTCGTCAAGCGAAAAGATGTGCCCGATGGCGAGCTGCCGTACCTGCCCACCTCGCCCGACTGCGGCGTGTGCGCGCCCGGTGGTGACAATCGTGATGTCAGCACCCGTGGATTCGGAATCGGTGAGCGAGCGGCGTTCGATGCGGAAACCGCCAAGTTTTTGCAGGCAGTCGTTGTTAACAACGCCGTACGTGCGGGTGAGCTGACGTTCGGTGCCGTCGACAAGAATGACGCTGGGTTGAAAAGTGGCGGCGAGGAAATCGCTGGGCAACCAGTCGGGGAGTTGGTCGCACCAGAGACCAATCGTCGAGGGCAGTGTGCCACCGGCGGGGTCGTAAGCGGTGACATCCCAGCCGCGAGCGGATGCGCGGTGGGCGGCGATTCTTCCGGCGGGCCCGAGGCCGACGACGGAGGCGGTCACGGGAAATGAAGTCATAACTGGTAGGCTACTCGTTCGTGATTGTGACCCATGACCTTGAAGTCCGAGTCGGCGCCCGTACCCTGCTCACTGCGCCGGGTGAGCAGCTGCGCGTCCAGCCGGGAGACCGGATTGGACTCGTCGGGCGAAATGGTGCTGGCAAAACGACGACTATGCGTATCCTCTCCGGCGAAACTGAGCCCTACGGTGGCTCCGTGGTGCGCTCTGGCTCGATTGGTTACCTGCCACAGGACTCACGCGAAGGCAACATCGACATCTCCGCCCGCGACCGTGTGCTGTCGGCGCGAGGCCTTGACCAAATCCGCCGGAGCATGGATCGCCAGCAGGAGATCATGGAGACCGCGACCACTGACACGAAGCGCGATGCGGCGATTCGGAAGTTTTCGCGTCTCGAGGAGCGCTACCACGATCTCGGCGGCTACGAGGCGAACGCTGAGGCAGCCCGCATTTGCGACGCGCTGGGGTTGCCGGAGCGCGTACTCGACCAGCCTCTGAAGACGCTCTCGGGTGGTCAGCGCCGCCGTGTCGAACTTGCTCAGATTCTCTTCGCCGCTACCGAAGGCTCAGGCAAGTCCGCCACGACACTGCTTCTCGACGAGCCGACGAACCACCTCGATGCGGATTCGATTACCTGGCTCCGCGAATTCCTCAGCAAGCATGAGGGCGGCTTGATTATGATCTCGCACGATGTCGAGCTGCTCGAGGCCGTGTGTAACAAAGTCTGGTTCCTCGACGCGGTGCGCGCCGAAGCTGATGTGTACAACATGGGCTGGAAGAACTACCTGTCGGCACGCGCGACCGATGAGGCTCGACGTCGCCGCGAGTTCGCTAACGCGGAGAAGAAGGCCAGCGCACTGCGCAAGCAGGCCGAGAAGCTAGGTGCGAAGGCGACGAAAGCCCGTGCGGCCAAGCAGATGGTGGCTCGTGCTGAGCGTATGATGGATAGTCTCGACGAGGTCCGCGTCGAGGACAAGGTCGCCCACATTTCCTTCCCAGAGCCGGCGCCCTGTGGCAAGACTCCACTCAACGCCACGGGACTGACCAAGATGTATGGCTCGTTGGAAGTCTTCGCCGGTGTGGATCTTGCGATTGACAAGGGTTCCCGCGTGGTTGTCCTCGGTTTCAACGGTGCTGGTAAGACGACGCTACTGAAGCTACTCGCCGGTGTGGAGCGCACCGATGGCGAAGGCGGCATCGTCTCCGGCCACGGCCTGCGCATCGGCTACTTCGCCCAGGAACATGACACGATTGACCCGGACAAGACTGTCTGGGAAAACACCGTCTACGCCTGCCCTGACGTCAACGAGCCGGAACTGCGGAGCCTACTCGGTGCCTTTATGTTCTCCGGCGATAAGCTGCAGCAGCCAGCGGGTACCCTCTCCGGTGGTGAGAAGACACGTCTAGCGCTGGCGACGCTGGTTAGCTCCCGCGCAAACGTCCTGCTTCTCGACGAGCCCACTAACAACCTCGACCCTCAGTCCCGCGAACAGGTGCTCGACGCACTGCGTACATACACCGGGGCCGTCGTACTGGTTACCCACGATCCAGGTGCGGTCAAGGCGTTAGAGCCCGAGCGCGTCATCGTGCTTCCCGACGGCACGGAAGACCTCTGGAGTGACGACTACATGGAAATCGTCGAGCTGGCTTAAGACGGATCCATTGGCCCAGGCAGGTAACCGTCCTGCTGGGCGAGCCTATACATCTCCGACTTGTTAAGGCTGTTCTCGGCCCGGCCAGCTGCCGCATACTTGGCTCGAATGCGGCCCAAGTAGTCCAACACGGTGTTCGGTGTCAGCCCTGTCATCGACGCGACTCGCTTCGTCGACTCACCGGAGGCGTAGAGCTCCAGTACCTCACGCTGGCGTTCTGACAAATCGACAGAATCGAGCAGGGGATCAGAGTCCACTACCGATGCCCATTCCGTAGTCAGCGCGCCCTTGCCAAGCGCCGCCAGCCGTACTGCAGACACGACTGTTTCCGGGGTTTCCGATTTCTGAACAACCCCCATCACTCCGGTACGCACTGCCTTTCGGACAAGGTATGGGCTTTCAGCTGACGAGAGAATGAGCACGTGGTCGGTGACCAATTCCAGCGAGAGCACGTTCTGCGCTGGATCTGAATTATCCGCCAGCCGCAGATCCAGCACGACCACATCCAGGCGATCATCAGTGCCCACATCAGCCAGTAGTGCCGGCACAGTTTGATAACAGCCGACGAGCTCAAAGTCTGGCTCTGCAGACAGCAGGGTTTCGAGCCCCTGCAGAGTCAAGGCATGATCATCAATCGCAGCAACGCGAAGCAAACGATCCGACTGCACGCTGTAATCTCCGATGTTGTCGGAGTCAATTGCAGCCGAGACGTCGATGGAAGCATTGCTCATTCCCGCAATGTTTTCCCTAGTCACGTGACATCACTATCCTCTCACCGGCTTCATCAAACCTTTGCACTCCATTGTCATCAGAAATGGATGCAAATGCACGTCTGCCCGGGGGCAATAGACGAATTGTTACCGATCCTTCTTCGGCGTTATCGATCGTTTCGAGGAAGCTCGGCATCAACTTAGCCACCGCGGAATCATCGTCGACAAGCGGAATACGGCGCACATCGGTGCTACCGGAAACGGCCTGCGTGTGATTGCGGTCATCGAGGAGCCGGACATGAACGCCTCTGGCCCGCGCGTCCCAAACAGCTTGGTGAAGTGACCCGACATTTAGATGCGGCGAACGTAGAACGTCTCGGAGGAGCTGCTCTGTGAGACGCGCACGCAACTGCAATCGCGGGGTCGGTTTATCCAAAACTGCAGCGGCGCTAAATATGGGACCGACCTGACGCTGCAGCCATTCGTAGTTGCTCTGGCTGCTGATTTCGTACTCTTTGGCAGCACCGGCAGTGTACAGCGCACGATTATAATCCTGAATAGACTGCGGAACGGTACGCATAAAGAAGCGGACCATGATGGACGTCAAAATTCCAGCGACCAGCATCACGGAGCGAACTAGCAGGTCGACTCCAGAGATACTGATGTGGGTGGAATCCGAGGGGGCAAAGGGGAAGAACTTGAGTATCTCCACCAGGATTGCGCCACCGAGCACTGAATTCAGTGCAACCCAGGGTCGGCCGCGGATGGCGAGCAATGCAGACGCAAAAGAAATTAAGCTAAAGTGCCAGAAATACGACCATTCCAAATTATTTGGAATGGGCTGGTAAAGCCCAACCCCAGCTAATACAACAATTGCGACACCAATTACAAATGCGCGATTTAACGGCAATTGCGAATGGCGACCATACATAATTAGCCCGAGAAGACCGATCGCTAACGCCAGGCTGATTTGTCCTGCCGTCGTAAATAATTGCCCATTACTGACTAGGACCATGAACAACACGCCGACGATCGCGCCGTAGAACTGCCAGGAAAAAACAATCGACATTCCCATGAGGTCATACAGCGATGTCGTATGAGCCGAGGAATCGACTACATCTTCCTCTTCCACAGGAGAGGTATTACCGTGCCATTTGAGAATAACCTGAGTACCTTTCCCAGGTTTTGATTTAACGTCGGCATCTCCGCCACGAAGGGCCTCCATTCGACCTTTAACACTTAATCGAATACCTGCACGATGCGGGTCAATTCCTTCGGGGTCGAACCCGCTGCCATCATCACGAAAATCAATGGAGACCTCGCCAGAGGCAACACGAATGTGGCACTTCTTTTCCGCCGTGGTACCTGCATGACGCTTGGCATTATTTGCCACCTCAGTTGCAGCTAATAGGAACGTGTTAGCAACTTCTCCTGGGAGACGAACTGGACCGCCTTCTTCGCTGGTATCTAGCGTTACCGAAATGTCAGAGCTCACCGACAGCAATTGCGCCCGTACAGCCTCCGCAAAAGTTCGACCGCTTACTGTTTGCCGAGGCGAGAAAAACAGCCCAGTCTGCTCGTCTAGCGAGAAGTCAATCTTAGAGCCCTTACCAATTGCAGACAGTGCGGCTAATACATAGTCATGAACATAGGCGTTGAAGCTACTCATTGCCTCTCCGCGGACACGCATACGCTCCGCTCTCTCATTGACCTTCCGAGAATTCTCGTAGGTGTAGTCAATAAGCCTTGCGACGGGTTGTGCAGAGCCCGCGATAATCACAAATGGAAAAGTGTTGATGAGATTGAATCCGACATCCGACAACATGTCGAGCCAAAAAGTGTGCCCCAGCAACCATGAATTAATGACGGCAATCAGTCCGGGAACAAATACCATCACGGACAAACTGATGTGGAGTGGCACCGTCAGCGCAAATGCAGCGAGGGCCAAACCTGAAAATGGGCTATACCAGAGTGCATTTCCAATGGAGTTATGAGGCAGATCCCAATAGGTTGAAACCAACATCAGGAAAACCAACATGATGTACATCGGTACACGCAGTGCGGCAATAAGGCCTCGCCGCGTATTGTTGATCACTGCCCAAATCAGCAACATATCGCTGAGAATGAATATGAGTAGTGATGCAAAAGGGAACCAGTGGCTCAGAAAGTTTTCTAAGGGGACAGAACGAATAGCCGATTCAATCTGCCACAAAAATCCGGTGACGGCAATAATAATCGCACCGGATCGCAGCACAGACATTTCAATTGATGGTGACTGTCCGGCAAGTGCCGAATCGGGATTCCACCTCTCCATGCGACAATCACATTCCTTTTGCTTATTGCCACTAGATAAAACTAATCAGCCTCTACAAGCGGTATGAAGCCGGACGAAATTCTGAAGAATTCGTCCACTTCGTGCAACATCCAACTGCCGCGCGGCCGATACCGCTTCAAGATCTGTTCCTGGTAAATAGTATCCCTGATTGGCGTAAATCAGGAGACGCTGGGCAAACGTGTTGGCATCTAATTCCGGGTGGAACTGCGTCGCATATGCATTGTGGCCCAACCGGAACATCTGCACTGGACAGTCCTTTCCAGTTGCCAGCAATGTAGCGTCGCCTGGAAGCTCTTCGATGGCCTCCTTGTGGCCTACGATGGCGTGAAAACGGGCCGGCAAACCTTCAAGAATTGGGTCTGCTTCTCCATCCGGCGTTGCAGCTACTTCGATTACAGCTGCCTGCTCCCCGTGCTTGCGGGAGACCCGGCCATGACCAGCAGTACCGAGCAGGCCGACACCATAACAAGCTCCGAAGAAGGGGAAATCTCGCTCGAGCACTTCTGCCAGCAAATCCTCAAACCAGGTCTCGACCTCCTTTTGTAGATAGCTCTTATCGTCGTCGGAGGCGTTAAAGGGACCTCCGCCAACGATTACTCCTGAGTAGTTATCAAGATTTAGATTGGCCGGACGCGATTGTTCCAGGCGAATTTGATGCAACTTCGCCGGCGCCAACCCACATCTCCTGGCAAATGAGAGATGTTCTGCGTGAGCTGCGGCATCTTCGCCACGTGTGGAAAGCAAGAGGAAGGGCTTGGCGGAGGTAGACATATGTGGGAAAAGAATTTCGTAAAAAAGGGGAGCTGGAAGGGACAGAGATTACTGCACCATTAGCATGCTCGGATTGGCAGCATGCGTACATACGTGCATAAATCGGGGGATGATTGACGCAACGGCCTGGAGGTTTACATCAGATACCTTTAGTCGAATCGCGTCGACTTCCTTCGGGTCAAAGTAACCGACGTCGGTGTAGAAAGACATTCTGCGGAGCAGTCCGTTAGCATTCATCTCCGGATGAAATTGGGTAACCCAGTTATTCGACCCGATCGAGTACATCTGCACCGGACAGGTTGGGCCTGTGGCAAGCAAAGTTGCATGATTGGGAAGCTCCGCAACGGATTCCTTGTGGCCAGTCAACGCATAAAAAGCCGGAGGTAACACCGAAGCTATTGGATCCTGAGTAGCAGCTTCGGTGAGCTCTACCCGGGTAGAACCCGCTACTTCGCCGTGACGCAGGTTAACCAAACCACCCGAAGTAAAGGCCGTGTAGCTAGCGCCGTAGCAGATAAGCAGTGCGGGGACAGGACTCCTAAGTACGTCGTAAAGCACATCGTGCGAATACTTCTGCAGACCCGAATGCTCTAGGTCGGTGACGTTAAATGGGCTGCCACCGACGAATACTCCGTCATAGGAGGTCAGGTCGGGTAACTTAGCGCCGACAGCGTCGATGGTAAACAGATCCAACTGGCTGGGCTCAAGCCCGGTGGAATCCAGAAAGTCCTGGTACTCGGCTTGCCCAGCACCATCTGCGGGGCGGAGCGCCACCAACAAAAACTTACCCACACTCATAAATAGACAGCTTAGTCCATATTGAGTGAAATCTATGCATCTTCACCGGTCAAACGGGATAAATCCACGATAGAAAGCCGAAACCCGCTCCCGTTTTAGGGAAGCGGGTGGTACGGAACGCTTTCAGGCCTAGCCTGAGTGGCTAGTCCTTGCGCCGTAAGCTGTCTTCAACTAAATCAAGCACGGAATCCAATTCGTCGACAGTGCGACCAGATGCCAGACGAACGATGATGCCATCGAGCATCAGCTCGAGAAAAAGCTGCATCGTGCGAACCGAATAATCCGACCGTAGAGAGCCGGATGAAGATGTCTGGGTCAATCGGTGGGCAACAGCGTCATCCAATTGATCCTGATGGCCCAACCATTGGCCCTTAAACTCCGGGTCGCTGCGAAGGCGACGGGCAATCTCAAGGCGAGTTCCCAGCCAGCCATGCTTGTCTGGGTTCGCCACGATATCACGCATTACTTCCACTAATCCGGAAGACTCCGCGACTTCCGCCATATTTGCGGCATCTTCTTCGGCCAATGCTAAGAACAGACCTTCTTTGGATCCGAAGTGATGGAAAATAGCACCGCGAGACTTACCGGTAGTGGCCTCCAAACGAGAGACCGTTGCGCCGTCGTAGCCGAATTCTGCAAAGCACTGCCGCGCGCCGTCGAGAATTTCGTGCCGCCGTTGAGCTAAATCCTGGTTACTCACTTTTGGCATAAGGAAACTCTTTTCTTGCCGGCGACGCCCAGGGGGCATATTTCACTGCATGACGTGGCAACGCCATTCCTATACGTCCCAAGCCTCATTTTGGTTGGGGTAGAGAAACCCGAGGCCGGCAGGGCGCTAGTCCGTGGGGTATGAATCCGCGGGCTAGCGCAACCTACCGGCCTCTAGAAGCGCTGCTTACAACAAGCCCTAGCGCGCACGAGTCAAAGGGAAACTAGTTGCCCTTGATCATGTTGCGCAGGACGTACTGCAGAATACCGCCGTGGCGGTAGTACTCAGCCTCACCAGGGGTATCGATGCGGACCACAGCGTCGAAGTCGAAGGACTCGCCGTTTTCCTTGGTAACCGTGACCTTGACGGTCTTCGGAGTGGAACCGTTGTTCAGCTCCTCCAGACCAGCGATGTCGAAGGTCTCAGTGCCATCGATGCCCAGGGACTTCCAGGACTCACCCTCAGGGAACTGCAGCGGCACAACGCCCATGCCGATGAGGTTCGAGCGGTGAATACGCTCGAAGGACTCAGCGATGACAGCCTTGACGCCGAGCAGGAGGGTTCCCTTAGCTGCCCAGTCACGGGAGGAACCGGTGCCGTATTCCTTACCACCAACAACGACCAGCGGAGTGCCAGCCTCCTTGTAGTTCATGGCAGCGTCGTAGATGAATGCCTGCGGGCCACCCTCCTGGGTGAAGTCGCGAGTGTAACCACCGGTGACGCCGTCAAGCAGCTGGTTCTGCAGACGGATGTTAGCGAAGGTACCGCGAACCATGACCTCGTGGTTACCACGACGAGAACCCAGGGAGTTGTAGTCCTTGCGCTCAACGCCCATGGAGTCGAGGTACTGAGCAGCCGGGGTTCCCGGCTTAATGGAGGATGCCGGGGAAATGTGGTCGGTGGTCACCGAGTCACCCAGAGCTGCGAGGACGCGAGCACCCTTGATGTCGGAAACCGGTGCCGGCTCCATTTCCATCTCGTCAAAGTACGGTGCCTTGCGGATGTAGGAAGACTTGTCGTCCCAAGCGAAGGTCTTACCCTCCGGGGTCGGCAGGTTCTGCCAGCGCTCGTCACCAGCAAAGACGTCCTTGTAGTCCTCGTCGTAGAGCTCGGAGGAGATGGAAGCCTCGATGGTGGCCTCAATCTCTTCAGTGGACGGCCAAATATCACGCAGGAAGATGTCGTTGCCCTCTGCGTCCTGCCCCAGAGCGTCGGTCTCGAAGTCGAAGTCCATGGTACCGGCAATAGCGTAAGCGATAACCAGGATCGGGGAGGCCAGGTAGTTCATCTTCACGTCAGGGGAGATGCGGCCTTCGAAGTTACGGTTACCGGACAGAACTGCGGTAGCAGCCAGGTCGACCTCGTTGATGGCAGAGGAAATCTCAGCCGGCAGCGGACCGGAGTTACCGATACAGGTTGCACAACCGAAGCCGGACAGGTAGAAGCCCAGAGCCTCGAGATCCTTCCACAGGTCAGCGCGCTTGAAGTAGCCGTTGACAACCTGGGAACCCGGAGCACAAATGGTCTTGACCCACGGCTTTGCATGCAGGCCCTTCTCGACAGCCTTACGTGCCAACAGACCAGCGCCAACCATGACCGACGGGTTGGAGGTGTTGGTACAAGAAGTGATGGAAGCGATGGCGACCATACCGTGGTCGAGCGTGTACTCGCCGCCCTTCGGGGAAGTGACGGTAATTGGGGAGCTCGGGCGACCTTCAGCGCTGTCAGCAGCGGACTCGCCGTGACCCTCGCGGGACTCGTTGTAGTCTGCAGCCAGCTCGGAAGTCGGTGCGGAAGCCTTGACAGCGCCCTTGATCTCGCCGTCGGAGTAGTTGTGCAGGTCCTTACGGAACTGTTCCTTGGCGGAAGCCAGCTCGATGCGGTCCTGCGGACGCTTTGGACCAGCGATGGACGGAACGACGGTGGACAGGTCCAGCTCGAGGTACTCGGAGTACTCAGCCTCCGGAGTGTTCTCGTCCAACCACATACCCTGAGCCTTGGCGTAAGCCTCGACGCGCTCCAGGGTCTCCTTGTCGCGGCCGGTCAGGGCCAGGTACTTGACGGTCTCATCGTCGATCGGGAAGATTGCGGCGGTGGAACCAAACTCCGGCGACATGTTACCGATGGTCGCACGGTTGGCCAGCGGCAGCTTGGAGACGCCAGCGCCGTAGAACTCTACGAACTTGCCGACGACGCCGTGCTGGCGCAGCATGTCGGTAACGGTGAGCACAACGTCGGTTGCGGTAACGCCCGGCTGAATGTCGCCAGTCAGCTTAAAGCCAACGACGCGCGGAATGAGCATGGAAATCGGCTGGCCGAGCATTGCAGCCTCAGCCTCAATACCACCAACACCCCAGCCCAGGATGCCCAGGCCGTTCTGCATGGTCGTGTGGGAGTCAGTACCAACACAGGTGTCCGGGTATGCCAGGCCGTTGTTCTCGAAGACAACGCGAGCCAGGTACTCGATGTTGACCTGGTGGACAATACCGGTTCCCGGAGGAACAACGCGGAAGTTGGAGAATGCACCAGTACCCCAGCGGAGGAACTTGTAGCGCTCATCATTGCGCTGGTACTCAATCTCGACGTTCTTAGCCAGAGCGTCTTCGCTACCGAAGGCCTCGATGATGACCGAGTGGTCGATGACCATCTCGGCCGGGTTCAGCGGGTTAACCTGATCCGGGTCGCCGCCGAGAGTCTTAACAGCCTCACGCATGGTAGCCAGGTCAACAACACAGGCGACGCCAGTGAAGTCCTGCATAATAACGCGAGCAGGGGTGAACTGAATCTCGATCGACGGATCAGCGGAAGGAACCCAGTTGGCGACAGCCTTGATGTGCTCCTCAGTGATGTTGGCGCCATCTTCGTTGCGCAGCAGGTTCTCACCGAGAACCTTCAACGAGTAAGGCAGCTTCTCCATACCCGGCACAGCATCAAGAGCGAAGTAGTCATAAGACTTGTCTCCGACCTCAAGCTTGCGCAGGGCGTTGAAAGAGTTCTTGCTTTCAGCCACAGTCAGCTCCATTTCTATTCGGGTGAATTGTCGCCTTAGCTGAAGAGACCGGCACTCGAATTTCGGCCCTTCACAAGGCATAGGTGCGATCACGCCGCCCCTTATCAACCAATTAAAGCAATAATCACGATGCGGGGCACACGAGCCCACGCACACGTTTTTAAGGAAGCGTTACCGTCCTTGCATCAACAATAACAGTACGAACGTTCTGTATGTAGATTACCCGCGGCGCGCCGAGTCAAGCTACCCCCGTTCACGTCCAAGACAGGCCATTATAGAGGGGACAAACGAAGCAGCATCTCCGCCAAATTGGGGCGCGTGGAAACCATTCTCACGCAAAACAGGAGCACGATACGGAAGGCAGTTAATGCATACGCCAGCAGATTCACAGGCAGCGAAAGAAACCGTCGAAAAGGCGGTCGCTCAGCTACGCACCGACAACATCGTGACAAATAACCCACAGCTCCGAGAAGCGGTCCAGCCAATTGTCGACGATGCCGCAAATCGGGGGGTTCCCAATTTCAATATCATCTACCTGGATAGCGAGAAGATTTACCCCGTTTCCGAGCAAAAGAATACGGACATCTTTTCCTTTGCCCGCCAAGTGGCAGACCAAGTCGGCGGAACCACTGTTGTGCGCACGCCAGGCAATGTGGCCACCGCATCTGCCGATTTTCCCCGCGCAGCTATTGAACGCGCCGACCACGCAATGATGGAGACCCCTCGAGACTATCCGGCGGGCCTAGATGCCTACTTGCACGAACTTACTAACTACGTCGTTCCATGGACTCTTTACAGCCTGATCGCAGGCGTAGTTATCGTCGCACTCTTCGTTGGACTGACGTTCTACTGGCTACGTACACGCCCAACCACCTAAGGGGTCGCTTTACGACGGGCACTGAAGCTTATCAGCCCCACCGAGTAGATTCACCGCCCCGGTTTTCCATCCCCAGGCAAGAGATAGGGTAAGTGCCCCACAAACTGGTAGCAGCGAGGAAACCAGGCTCCACCTAAATTGGATAACACTGTTGCAGTCATCGTAATGATGTCAACGACTTTACATAGGTCAAGCATCAACGCTTGACCTTTTTTCATGCGCGTTACCCCGAATAACTACCTGCAATGCTTCGGCACGCCGACAGGCCATCGAATAGTGACATAATTCACACACAAAACTAGGGTTCGACATAACCGCAGGCCACGACGTATAACGAAACGGTTACAAAGCAGGGGACGGTTGGTAATTTTGTTACTTATGTTTTTTTAGAGCTTTTTGACCCGTAAAGTGCTCGGTGATGCCAATAGTGGACTCAAGGGTCCAGTATTGACCAAAGAAAACTCGCGGGAGCGCTGGTGTTGCTTTTGGTCGTTGTTTCGGTTCGGCGTTTCGTGCAGTTCCGCTCAAGACCAGAAGACAACAACAGGAAGATATCCAACGATGGGGAAGTCGCTGGTGTCGGACCTGAGGCGTGAACGCACCCATAGGAGAAATGTAGGAGTAACGCGGTGCCGAGTAATCGCAAAGTCCGTGCATCATATTGGACTCGTCCAATTGCCGGTATTATCACGGCGGGTCTTTTGGCGACGAACACCCAGGTTGCAGTTGCACAGCCACTAAATCCGAGTGACGCCCAGATTCGCCAAGCGCGAGAGGCGGCCTCTAACGCCGAGTCGTACTTGCAGTCCCTGGTCGCCGAGGTGACTTCTAGCGAGCGTCGAGTATCTGACCTCGAGCTACGCATGGGCACTCTCCGCGAGGACGTCAACAAGGCCATGGTGGACCTTGAAACCGCCCGGGATGCCGCTAACCGTACACGCGACGCGGTCAACGAGGCTCGCGCTCAGCTCGATCGTTCTCGTGCTGAGCTCGCTAGTGCACAAAAGCAGTTCGACGAACTGGCACGGACAATCATGCGCCAGGGACGTTCCAGCGGCTCGATTCTTGAGGGCGCGCGAGACGCATCCGACGCTATTAATCGCCTGTCCGCCTTGCGCCGTGAAGCCGACCGTCAAGAGCAGACCGTTGACTCTCTGGACAAGAATCGAACTGAGGCTGCCAACCAGGAGTCGGCACTTCGCAAGAAGAGTGACGAGGCTCAGCAGGCGGAGGCGACTGCAAACCAGCGAAACACCGATGCTCAGAACGCGTACTCCGAGGCAAACCAGGAGCTTCAAAAGGAGCAAGCAGATTACCAGCAGGCTCAAGTTGACCGCGATGCCGCAAAAGCATCTTTGGACGCAGCCCGTAATGCGGTCAACGAGCTGAACTCCCAGCGCCAGAATTATGAGAACGAGCAGGCCCGCAAGGAAGCGGAAGACGCCGCTGCCAAGAAGGCCGCTGAGGAAGCTGCAGCTAAGACTCGTGCCGAGGCCCAGGCGAACCAGGCCGAAGAGGATTCCTCTTCTGAGTCCACAGATGAAAGCAATAGCTCCACTGGTTCTAACAGCTCCACTGGTTCTACTGGTTCTAACAGCTCCACTGGTTCTACTGGTTCTAACAGCTCCACTGGCTCGACTGGTTCTAACAGCTCCACTGGCTCGACTGGTTCTAACAGCTCCACTGGCTCGACTGGCTCCACCAGTTCCTCTGAGACGACCGAATCTACCGGCTCCTCTGAGTCCACCGAGACTTCGGAATCGTCTAGCACCGGCAGCGCGTCGTCAAGCGGCACCCCAGCACAGACTGTGGCGCCGACGAATCCGGAGACCGGTCAGAGCACCTCGGGTTCTTCCAGCCAGAAGGTTGAGACTGTCATCGCACGCGCGATGGGGCAGCTCGGTGTCCCATACGCATGGGGCGGTGGCAACGCCAACGGCCCGACCAAGGGTATCCGTGACGGCGGAGTAGCTGACTCCCACGGCGACTACAACAAGATTGGTTTCGACTGCTCGGGACTGACTCTGTACGCCTACGCCGCTGTTGGCATTGACCTACCTCACTACACCGGCTACCAGTACCAGCGCGGAAAGCACTACCCGGCATCTCAGATGAAGCGTGGTGACCTGCTGTTCTGGGGCCCGAATGGTCACGGCCACGTCGCTATCTACCTGGGCGATGGCAAGATGATTGAGGCACCACAGTCCGGTTCTGTGGTTAAGATCTCGCCAGTCCGTTATAACGGAATGACACCGAACGTTGTCCGCCTCGTCTAGTTTCTAACGACGTGTTCTACAGGTCGGGCGACCGACCTAAAGAAGGGTTTCTCTGTGACCTACCCAACGCCCACTGACCACACGGACCTCGAGCGCGCATACGCGGAGCTGGGGAAGGTTGTGGTTGGCCAGGAGCACCTGATCAAGCAGCTCTTTATCGCGATGCTCGCAGGAGGTCATGTCCTGCTCGAAGGTGTTCCGGGTGTTGCGAAAACTCTGGCAGTGTCTACTTTTGCCAAAGTGATGGGTGGTTCCTACTCCCGCATCCAGTTCACTCCGGATTTGGTGCCATCGGATATTGTCGGCACCCGAATTTTCCGCCAGGACACCTCGGAGTTCATCGTCGAGCCCGGCCCGGTCATGTCAAATATCGTGCTCGCTGATGAAATCAACCGCGCACCGGCGAAGGTGCAGTCGGCACTGCTGGAAGTCATGGCAGAGCACCAGGTGTCCATCGCAGGGGAGTCGACGCCAGTACCGGAGCCGTTTTTGGTCCTGGCCACGCAAAACCCAATTGAAAACCAGGGTGTCTACCCACTGCCGGAGGCTCAGCGGGACCGTTTTCTATTCAAGGTCCTCGTGGGTTACCCCACTCCGGCGGAAGAGCGGGAGATTGTCTACCGCATGGGAGCCACTCCTCCAGTCGCGCAGCAGATTCTCACCCCAGAGAGTGTCCGGGAACTGCAGCGCGCTACCCGCGAAGTCTTTGTCCACCACACGCTGATTGACTACATCGTGGCCGTCATCGAACTCACCCGTAATCCGATGCGGACGGAATTGAAGGATGTCGACCGCTGGCTTTCCTATGGCGCATCGCCGCGTGCGACTCTTGGTGCTGTCGCGGCTGCCCGCGCCCACGCGCTGTTTTCCGGTCGCGACTATGTCGTGCCGGACGATGTGGTCTCCGTGCTTCCCGACGTGCTGCGTCACCGCCTGGTCCTGTCCTATGAGGGCCTGGCCGATGGCGTTACTCCCGAACGGATTATTGACATCGTGTTGTCTCACGTGCGCCTTCCCCAGGGCGCGGGCACTGGCTCCGATGAGGGCACTGCCTCCTAATGTCAGCTCGGGAAGACGATCTTGCACGCGTCCTGGCGTACTTAGAGCTAACTGTTACGCGTAAGCTCAACGGACTTTTGCGCGGCAGCTTTCTTTCCACCGCTACTGGAGATGGCTCTGAGCCGCTTGGCTCCCGCGAATATGTCATCGGCGATGATGTTCGCCAGATGAACTGGGCAGTGACAGCCCGTACTGGAGTGCCGCACGTTCGCACCTCCGAGGCCGAGCGCGAGCTGGAGTGCTGGATCGTCGCCGAACCCGCCGCACGTCTGTCCACGGGCTTGGCCGATACCACCAAACGACATCTGCTCACCGCCGCTGCCGGCGCTATAACGATGCTTAACGACGCCCCGGGGTCCCGAACTGGATTAATCGCCGGTGGCACTCCAGTGCCCGCGGGCCAGGGCCGTGCCCACAGCTTGATGCTGCTCAAGCACTTGGCTGACGCGACCGCTGAGCACAATCTCGCCGCGGATATTGACACAGTAATGACCCAGGCTCCGCGCGCTGGGTTATTGGTTATCATCTCGGACTTCCTTGGATCACTCGATTGGGCGCGACCGCTGCGCATTGCCTCGGCCTCGACAGAGATTATGGCAATCCGCCTGGTCGATCCAGCCGATGAAGCCTTACCCGGCGATGGCCCGGTGGTCATGGCGGATTCAGCAACTGGTGAAACCATTGAACTCAACATCAACGACAAAACCCGCGCCGAGTACGCAGCTCAGGCTAGTGCCCACCACGAGCGTGTAATCAATGAACTGCGCAAATGCCGTGCTCGCGTTATTACCTTGCGTACGGATTCCGATTGGGTACTGGATTTTGCCCGACAAATTGGCCAACATTAGCGTCTGAGTAACCGCTTGTTAGTGCTATTTTTAGGCCACCGACTAACCGGTTATAGCCACTGGCTTATACGCGACTGTTTAGGCGACTGGATGTGAGGAAACTGATACCGCGATGACGTTCCTAAACTCAACTTTTGCGCACCCAGGTTGGTTGCTCGCGCTCGCTCTGCCTCTCGTGGCAGCCGTGGCCTATTGGATCAGCACTAAGCAGCGAAAGCAACGTGCCATTGCCTTTGGCAACTTCACCATCGTTGGGTCACTGGGGAATAAGTCGTCGGCACGCCTACGCCATGTCGTGGCTATCAGTGCGCTGTTGTCTCTAGTTCTGGTCATCATTTCATTGGCCGGTCCGATTTCGGAGACCAAAGTCGCCCGCAACCGAGCGACGGTCATGTTGGTGGTCGACGTTTCGCTGTCCATGTCGGCCACGGATGTTGCGCCCGACCGCATCACTGCTGCTAAAGAAGCCGGCCAAGAGTTCGTGGAGAACCTTCCCGACGACCTCAATATCGGCCTGGTGACGTTCTCTGGCCGCGCTCGCACTGCGGTCAGCCCGACTACCAACCATGACACCGTGAATCGAGCCCTTCAGGCTGCTGAGTTAGATCAGGCGACTGCTACCGGTGATGCCATCGCTGCCGCGCTCGATGCCATCACTCAGTTCAGCGACTCGGTCCAGGGCGGGGGAGAAGGCTCCCCACCAGCGACAATTGTGCTGCTTTCCGACGGCAAACAGACCGTCCCGCAAGAGCTCGACGATCCCCGCGGCGCGTATACCGCCGCCGCCGAAGCCGCCAAGGCCGGGGTGCCTGTCAACACGATTTCGTTCGGTACCGCGCAAGGCGCAATCACGGTTCAGGGCGAGTTAATTCCAGTGCCTAACGACGACGATTCGCTGCGAGAAATCGCACGTCGAACAAAAGGTGAGTTCTTCAGCGCAGGTTCCCTCGAGCAGCTCCGGGATGCATATGGCTCGCTGGAGGATGACATCGGTTACGAACTCAAGCGGGCCGAGAATCCGAGGCCCTATCTGATCGCAGCCTTCGCGATGCTGCTAGTGACCGTGGGCTCACTGCTTGTGACCAATCGTCGAATTCCGCAATAGGGTCGGGTTAGGGTGCCGTCGTAAAGCAATTGGATGGAACCCAGCAGGCAGGAGACCATGAGCATTGAGCAGTCGTCTTATGGTGTCCTCAGACTGCGCTACTAAACTGGTTGCCTATGTCTTCTGATAATTTTGACGCTATCTTGCTGTTGTCTTTCGGCGGTCCCGAAAAGATGGCCGATGTGCGTCCCTTCCTGGAGAATGTCACCCGCGGCCGCGGAATTCCGCCGGAGAGGTTGGACGAGGTCGGTGCTCACTATGCGCACTTCGGCGGCAAGTCCCCGCTCAACGATTTAAACCGCGAAATTGTCTCCAACCTTAAGGCTGAGCTCACTCGCCGTGGCTATGACTTGCCTGTTTATTTCGGGAATCGCAATTGGCATCCGATGGCTGAAGACACCGCGGCAAAGATGGCTGATGACGGCGTTAAGCGAGCGCTCGTTTTCGCCACTAGCGCCTGGGGCGGATACTCCGGCTGCCGCCAGTATCACGAAGACATTGCTCGGATGCGCGAATCTCTGGGCGACCGTGCTTTTGACATGGAGAAAATTCGGAGCTTCTACGATCATCCGCTCTTTATAGAAGCCTATGCAGATGCCGTGCGTGAGGCGTTTGCCAAGCTACCGGATGACCGTCGTGACCAGGCCCGGCTTATTTTCACCGCTCACTCTATTCCGGTCTCTGCGGACAAGGCATCTGGGCCGGTAGAACTCGGCGGAAATCTTTACTCTCGCCAGGTCAACGAAGCAGCGCGGCTGGTCGCCGATGCAGTCGGTATCACCGACTTTGACGTCGTCTGGCAGTCCCGCTCGGGCCCGGAGCACGTGCCGTGGTTGGAGCCTGACATCGTCGACCACGTTGAAGCGGAGGTCACCCAAGGTCTTCGATCCGCAGTAGTGTGCCCGATTGGCTTCATCTCGGACCATGTTGAGGTCGCCTGGGATTTGGATGCTGAGCTACAGGATGAAATGGCTCATCACGACATAGTCATCGAGCGTGTCGCAACACCTGGCCCGACGGCTACTTTCACTGACATGCTCGTGGAGCTCATCGAAGAGCGCATCGCAGATGCCGAACCCCGCCGCCTGGGAAGTGGACCGCTACTCGGCTCGGCCTGCAACGGCGCCCCCTGCGCCGCATCCTGTTGCACCCCGGCAACGCGCCGCCCACACTGATTCCCTTGGCCTCAATTGGACCGCAGGGCAAGGCAAACCTCTAGCGGGTCCACTCCTGAATCGCGTATTCCACCGCGCTCATCCGCGCCTGCCGAATCTTTCGCCACAGCGGGATGAGCTGCGCATCAAACGCGGCGCTGCCGTGCCCCGACTCGCTGCCCTGTGCCACCGCCAGAATCGACGACACCCGATCAGCTCGGGCGAGCACTCCCAGTGCACGGCGCGGCACATCATCCGGAACAAAAGCCATGTCCAGGTGATCATCAAGCATGCCGACCATCAGCCGAGGATCCGCCTTCGGGGTACCACTGCTTGACGACGTCAGCGGTGAACGCGGCATCGCCGCAATAGTGGCAGCCGCAACTCGCGCCGCATCCGCCAGCTGCAAATCCGCCTCGCCAGGGGAGAGATAGGCCGGCTCCGGGATGTGTCCTTCGAGCGTGTACCAGTGCCACTGCAGCAGACCGGGCACCGGCGATGTCACTGGTACGAGCGCATGGTTCCAACCCGGCTCCGCATCCGCAATCACAATGGCTGAGCCTGCTGCGCGTGCGCCCTCAGCGGCGTCGGTTCCCGCAGGCAGTGCAGGTGCGTCACCGGGTCCGGAGAGAATAAGGCGGACGAGGGGACGATGGTCACTGTGCCAATCTCCCGCGTCAGTAACTGCTCGAAGAAGGCGGAGCATGTCGCTTCGATCGAGATCAGCGTCGCAATCGATGACATTCGGAACCATGGCGTCGGCAAGCACGAATGTCCCCGGAACTGACGTGGGCCCGCCGAGCGAATCAAGAGCATCGAGGAGATGATCGTAGTTTTCCAAACCCGACAACCATGCGCCCAGCCAAAGGGCGATGTGCTGAGTTGGACTCCAGACCTGGTCGAGAACACTGCGCTGCATAGTGCAGCTCATCCTAGTGCAGTGTGTCGCCGGTTCCGTAACCCATGCTGTTAATCTCAGTATCCATGAGCTTTCAAGACCCGTATCGCAATCAGGACGTGTTTGCTGGCGCACGTGGACACCGCCGTCGTATCCCGCAGCCGGCACGCGAGGTAACAGCAGAAAATGGTGTTGTCGTCGAGGCGTCCTATGACGGATTCGTCGGTGCGATTATCGGGTTAGAGAAAACTTTCGACGGCTGGTGCGTTCGGCTGGAGGACCGCCACGGAAAGTCGCGGCTGTTTCCCATGCACGAGCGCGGTTTTCTCATCGATGGCAAACCTGTGACTCTGGTACGGCCGAAGGCAGAACCAAAGAAGCCCTCGCAGGATCTGTCGGCATCGGGCTCGCGCAAGGTCCACAACGTCAAGGCTAAGGTTGCTCTACCCAGCCGTATCTGGGTCGAGGGTATTCATGACGCGGCAATTGTCGAGAAAGTATGGGGCCACGATCTGCGTGTTGAGGGCGTAGTCGTCGAGTATCTGGAGGGCTTGGACAATCTCCCGGAACGCTTGGCCGAATTTGGTCCGGGTCCGAAGCGCCGCGTCGGAGTCCTGGCAGACCACTTGGTGGAAAGCAGTAAAGAAAGCCGCATGACTCAGCAGCTCGGCCCGCATGTGATGGTCACTGGCCACCCATTTATCGATGTCTGGCAGGCGGTCAAGCCCTCGTCGGTAGGCATTGAAGCATGGCCGGAAGTTCCTTACGGGGAGGACTGGAAGACAGGAATCTGCCGTCGCTTGGGCTGGGGAGACGACCCCAAGGAGGGCTGGCGACGCGTCTACGCAGGTGTACACACCTACCGCGATCTGGAGTCGGATTTGATTGGTGCAGTTGAGCGCCTGGTCGACTTCGTCACTGAGCCACATATGCAATACTGATCCCGAAATACTGGCTCCACTCGCTCCACATTTGTTCTCCAAAGTAGGTAGGGTGAGGGCGTGATTTCTCTCCTTTGGCTCGGAGCAAGCCTCCTACTGGTTCTCGGTGAACTCGCGGTCGGAGATTTAGCACTGTTAATGCTCGGAGGTGGTGCGCTGGCCGCGTCCGGTGCGAGCCAGCTTGGAGCGCCGCTTTGGCTGTCAGTGGTTATCTTCGCCGTTGTGTCCGCCGCACTTGTGCTGACAGTTCGCCCTGTGTTGCGCAAGAAGATGGCAAAACCGGACAAGTCCGCCGAACTGGAGTCGCGTCCGGAACTGCTAGCGGGCCGTCATGCTGAGGTCATCGAGCCAGTTTCCTCGTCAGCGGGTCTGATTAAGGTCAATGGCGAGTTGTGGAGCGCGCGCAGTCTTCTGACTGCTCAGACCTTCGATGCGAAGGAAAGAGTCACGATTGTAGAGATTTCGGGCAATACCGCAGTAGTGGACAAGCTGCTCTGAGCAGTCAACTCACTTAAAGGGCGCTCGGAGCACTCTTAGTTACTGACCATCAAATAACTGACCACACAGTTTCTAGCTACGAGGGAATACCATGGAAGGCTTTATCATCCTCGTCGTTTTCATTCTCGTGGTTGTTACCTTGGTTCTCAAAGCGATTGTGCTGGTCCCTCAGGGTGAAGCGGCAATCGTAGAGCGACTGGGACGATACACGCAGACACTGAATAGCGGCCTGAACTTCATCATCCCGATTATTGACCGAGTGCGCGAGAAGGTTGATACCCGTGAGCGTATGGTTACCTTTCCGCCACAGGCAGTGATCACCGAAGACAACCTGACTGTGGCTATCGATACCGTCGTGACCTTCCAGGTCAACGAACCGGATCGGGCGATTTACGGTATCGACGACTACATCTTCGGTGTCGAACAGATCACTACCGCAACGCTTCGCGACGTCGTGGGTGGTCTGACCCTGGAAGAGACACTGACTTCCCGTGACTACATCAACCGCCGTCTGCGCGGCGAGCTGGACGAGGCCACTGCCAAGTGGGGTCTTCGTATCGCTCGTGTGGAGCTGAAGGCTATTGAGCCGCCACCGTCGATTCAGCAGTCGATGGAAAAGCAGATGAAGGCCGATCGCGAGAAGCGCGCCATGATTCTGACTGCGGAAGGTACCCGCGAAGCCGATATTAAAACTGCTGAGGGCCGTAAGCAGGCACAGATTCTGGCCGCCGAGGGTAACAAGCACGCAGCAATTCTGGCTGCTGAAGCTGAGCGTCAGGCAACCATTCTGCGCGCTGAGGGTACTCGCGCCGCTACCTACCTTGAGGCACAGGGTAATGCTCGCGCTATCCAGAAGGTCAACGCCGCTGTCAAGGCTTCACAGTTGACACCTGAGATTCTTGCCTGGCAGTACCTGGAGAAGCTACCTGAGCTGGCAAATAAGGACGGCAATACTGTTTGGATGATTCCGTCGCAGTTCGGTGACAGCCTCGAGAGCTTCGCCAGGGCTTTCGGCAAGAAGGATGCCGACGGTGTCTTCCGCTATGAGCCTCCAGCCGTGAGCCGAGAGACCAAGGAAGAAGCTGAGCAGGGCCGCGATGAGAACTGGTTCGACATGTCGACCAACCCGGAGTTGGCTCGTGCGGTTGCCGCGGCGAACGAGGTCGCTAACCGCCCGGTTGATGATCCGGTAGCTGCAGCAGCTGGTAATACCCCTGAGAGGAAGAAGAACCGCCGCGCCGAGTCGGCTCAGCCCACTCAGCCTGAACAGTTGGGTGGCCAGAACCGCCCGGCAGCGGTTGAACCTGCAACACCGGATGCACCGGCTGCACCGTCAGTTCCCTCCGGCAAACGTGACCTGCCCTCGGCTCCTGGTACCGGTAATACCACTGCAGGCGGCGGTGCCCACTCCACCGATCGTCCAGATTTTTCAGGATGGTCACGTGACCCTTACGCCCCAGAAAATGGGCAGTAAGTTTTTATAACTCGTCAGCTCGCTGAAGCAGGTGGACGGCCAGGTCCCACCCGGCCAGCTCCGCCTGCCAGCCAGCTGCTGCGAGGCGCTGATTGACGGCCTGCTTAGAAACTCCCAATTCTTCCGCGGCCTCTACCTGTGAATAACCAGCGCGAACCAAACCAGTTGCCTCGCGCCCTTCGGGGGACCTGCGAGAGATAACGTGGTGCAGCAATGTGAATGCTGCGCCAATATCCTCCGAGTAGTCCTTACCGCGCGGATTGTTAGTCCGAATGCGGGTTTTTACCGTGCCAGCTCTGCCTCCCTTACCGATGACTGAGCTCGATGCCAGATGCGCTTGCTCAATGTTGTCCTGAGGACAAACACCGATACCTACTGCCCAGTCACCTGCGGCCAATAGCGCCAGCACAAGCGTGGTGACTCCCACAGCATTTTCAGGAGCTGCGCGAAGCTCTTCGATACCTGCAACCTCAACAGTTCCTACGCCTTCCAGGCCGGAAAGTGCCTGCGCAGAGGCCTGAACGTGATCTGCCCTGCGAGTAGATCGACCGCGATACCTAGCAAAGACTGAGTACATACGTTCTAGTCTAGCCCCACCCCTTGACAGTTGGGCTAAGACACGTTCATTCCCTCCGCAAACTCACGGGCAACCAACACCAGCCCGCCGAAAAACTCACGTCTAGTTCAAGAGCGCTAAGCGGTGTTTTAACGTTTCGAAGAACCGGTTACGACAGGGAACTTGGCGTCCGCAAGAAGTCCCAGCAGGCCAAGCACGAGCAGAATTCCCGTGGCCACCGCAAAGCGCACGTCGAAGCCGACCAACAGCGCGTCGCCAAGCAAAACGACGGCGAGTGTGTTCGGCGCCGAACCCAGGGCAGTGGCGATGATATACGGCACGGTGCGTATCGACGACAGCCCACAGGCGTAGTTGAGAAACGAAAATGGCACGCCAGCAATCATGCGCAAGCTGAGCACTGTGAGCCAGCCGCGTTGTTCCAACCGGTGGTCGAGACTGAGGAGACGGCGGTTAGTCAGGTGCGTGCGAAACCAGTCGCGTCCCAAAAACCGCACAATCCAGAGGGAGAGAAGGCCAGACACCGTGGTCGCAGTAATTGCGAGCAGGAAACCTAGCATTGGTCCGAAGAGGATTCCGGAAGCCAAAGTGAATACGGTGCGGGGGATTGGAAACTGAGTCAGTGCAACGTATGCGAGAAAGTAGAGGAGAGGGAACCAGTCACCGGCATCGATGGACCACTGCCGGATGGTAGCGACGGTGGGAACATCGACGTACAGCGTGACGACGACCCCCACACCTACGGCTAGCACCAGCAGAACCTTTTTGAGTGTAGGGGTAATTCGCACATCTGATACGTTCACCCATTTGAGGTTACCGGGGATTGCGGAGAAGCGTGTGACCTGCGAGTTGGGGGCTCTGCAAGGAGGGCGAATCAGTGGCTAAAGGCGTTTGCCCTTTATTTCACTAGGATGGGAGTCAAGGTCACTATGCCTTGGCTCGAGCACTTGACGTGCCCGTCAGCACAAAACCGAACGTAAGGGTATTGCACAAGTAGCTGAAAAGTTCAGTGCACGGACACTCGGGTGAGTCTTAGCGTCTGACTAGTGGCTCTTATTGACTATTGGAGGAAGCCAACGCCTTTAGATCCCTTTCCGTCGCGGAGAATTCGGAAATTGTCGCAACCGAATATCCTCGGCCATGGATTGATGGGGGCGTTGCTTAGAACATGTAAGGGAGAAGGTCTGTCGTGACTGACCGAACGACCCCCGAATCACCTTCCACGCTGCCACCAAACTTCGAGGAATTGCAGAATTCCTGGTATCAGGGCGTGGCCAAGGTATTCGCGCGGGTGCACAAGCAAGACGTTGCAGATGTACCGCTCGATATTTGGAAACGACTGATTCAGACCACCTACGACGGTGTCGATGTCCGTCCGCTCTACACCCGCGCGGATGAGCATGCGGAAAGCCCAGCTCCGGGTCAGTTCCCATTCGTCCGTGGCGCAAAGGTCACTTCGGACAACACCAACGGTTGGGGCGTTCGAGAGACCTTCAGTCGCCAATACCCGGGTGAGGATGCCCTTGACCCAAAGGCCGTCAACGAGACTCTGCTGACTGCCCTGGAAAACGGCACCACGGACATCCGCCTGGACTTCACCGGCTCCCTCGAAGCCGCTGACGTGCCAGCTCTGCTTAACAATGTCTACCTCGACCTTGCTCCGATTGCCGTACATGCTGGTAAGAAGACTGCACAGGTTGCGGAAGCACTGACGTCCTACATCGAGCAGGTAAACCCGACTAATCCGGACAACATCGCAGTAGAGCTTTCTGCAGCTCCGCTGACCTCTGCTTTTGCCGGTATTGATGATGTTTCTCTCGACGAGGCCATTCAGCTGGCCGTCAAGGCAGCTAAGCAGCCGGGCGACGTCCGCGCCCTGCTTGTCGACGGCGTTGTTTTCTCCAACTTGGGTGCAAACAACATCCAGGAGATCGGCTACAGCCTCGCCGTTGGTGTCGCCTACCTGCGTGCGCTGACTAAAGCGGGCTTGAGCGCTGAAGAAGCGCTCGGCCAGATTTCTTTCCGCTTTGCCGCTACCGACGACCAGTTCGACACCATTGCGAAGTTCCGCGCCGCTCGCGTTCTGTGGGCCCGCGTTGCTGAGGTCATCGGTGCCCCTGAATCTGGCCGCGCTCCGATGCACGCCGTGACAGCCCCGGTCATGTTCAGCCAGCGCGATCCGTGGGTCAACATGCTGCGTGTAACTGTCGCCTCCTTCGCCGCAGGTGTCGGCGGTGCTTCCTCAGTTGAGGTTCTGCCGTTTGATTACGCAGTTGTCGGCGGCATGCCGAACGTCTCCAAGACTTTCAAGGCTCGCATCGCTCGCAACACCAACCTGTTGCTGCTGGAAGAGTCTCACCTTGGTTACGTCGCCGACCCAGCAGGTGGCTCCTACTTCGTGGAGGACCTGACCGAGGAAATGGCCGACAAGGCGTGGGAGATCTTCACCGGCACTGAGGCCGCCGGCGGTTTCACCTCCGCAGAGGCCGATATTCGCACCGCCCTGGACGCTACCTGGGAAAAGCGCCGCGCCGATATCGCGCATCGCCGCACCAAGGTCACCGCTATCAACGAGTTCCCGAACCTGGCTGAAGCCCCACTGGCTCCCGAGGCTCGCCCGGAGGGCGATCCGATTCGCCGTTGGGCACGCGACTTCGAGGCGCTGCGCAACCGCTCCGATGACTTCCTGGCTGAAAAGGGCAACCGTCCGCTGATTGCCATGCTGCCGCTGGGTCCGCTGGCCAAGCACAACATCCGCACTGGTTTTACCTCCAACCTGCTGGCTTCCGGCGGTATCGCCGTCGCTAACCCCGGCCAGGTTGTGCCGGGCGAGGCCGGTTTCGAAGAGGCAGTGAAGGCCTCTCCGATTGTCGTGCTGTGCGCAGCCGACAGCGAGTACGAGACCTCGGGCCAGGACGCTGTCAAGGCCGCCCGCGCCGCAGGCGCTAAGGAGGTCCTGGTGGCCGGCTCCGAGAAGAGCTTCGCTAATGCCGCTGAAGACGCTCGCCCCGACGGATACCTGAACATGACCATCGATGCTGTCGCGGAGCTGTCCCGACTGCTGAACGAACTGGGAGCGTGAAGGAAGTAATGACCACCATCCCAAATTTCGCTGACATCTCCCGCAACACCGACGACGCGGCAGCTGCCACCAACAAGGCAGCTGCCGCGGAAGCTGGTGAAGTGTGGACCATTCCAGAAGGCATCGACGTCAAGCGTGTCTACGATCGCGCTGACCGCGACGCCGCAGCTGCCGAGGGTCACCCGGTAGATTCTTTCCCGGGTATCGCCCCATTCATGCGCGGGCCGTACCCGACCATGTACACCAACCAGCCGTGGACTATTCGCCAGTACGCTGGTTTCTCCACCGCAGCTGAATCCAACGCCTTCTACCGCCGCAACCTCGCGGCCGGCCAGAAGGGTCTTTCGGTCGCTTTCGACCTGGCGACCCACCGCGGTTACGACTCGGACAACCCGCGTGTGTCCGGCGACGTCGGTATGGCCGGTGTGGCAATTGACTCGATTTACGACATGCGTGAGCTCTTCCAGGGCATTGACCTGGGCGGTGTCTCGGTGTCTATGACCATGAACGGCGCTGTGCTGCCGATTCTGGCCTTCTACATTGTCACTGCTGAAGAGCAGGGCGTTTCGACTGAGCAACTGCGCGGTACGATCCAGAACGACATTCTCAAGGAGTTCATGGTTCGTAACACCTACATTTACCCGCCGAAGCCCTCGATGCGAATCATCTCTTCGATCTTCGAGTACACCTCGGCAAAAATGCCGAAATTCAACTCGATTTCGATTTCCGGCTACCACATTCAGGAAGCCGGCGCGACGGCCGACCTCGAGCTCGCTTACACGCTTGCCGACGGCATCGAGTACCTGCGGGCCGGTATTGACGCTGGCTTGGAAGTTGATAAGTTCGCTCCGCGTCTGTCCTTCTTCTGGGGCATCTCGATGAACACCTTCACCGAGATTGCCAAGCTGCGTGCAGGCCGTATCCTCTGGTCTGAGCTGGTTGGCAAGTTTGGTCCGAAGAACCCGAAGTCGCAGTCCCTGCGTACTCACTCGCAGACCTCCGGTTGGTCGCTGACCGCCCAGGACGTCTACAACAACGTCGCTCGTACTGCTGTTGAGGCTATGGCCGCAACGCAGGGCCACACCCAGTCGCTGCACACCAACGCCCTGGACGAGGCCTTGGCACTGCCGACTGACTTCTCGGCCCGTATTGCTCGTAACACTCAGCTGCTGCTCCAGCAGGAGTCCAACACCACGCGTCCGGTTGATCCGTGGGCTGGTTCCTACTACATCGAGTGGTTGACCAACGAGCTGGTCAAGCGTGCACGCCAGCACATCGACGAGGTCGAAGAGGCTGGCGGTATGGCACAGGCCACTATCGAGGGCATTCCGAAGCTCCGCATTGAAGAGGCGGCAGCTCGTACGCAGGCTCGTATTGACTCGGGGCGCCAGGCTCTCATTGGCGTGAATAAGTACCAGGTCGAAGAAGACGAGGCCATCGAGGTTCTCAAGGTTGAGAATTCCCGCGTACGCCAGGAGCAGATTGACAAGCTGGCTCGCCTGCGTGCCGAGCGCGACGAGGAAGAGGTTCAGAAGGCACTGGCCGCTCTGACCGACGCTTGCCGTAACCCGGGTGAACCGGGGGACCTGGACAAGAACCTGTTGAAGCTCGCTGTCGACTGTGCTCGCGCCATGGCCTCCATCGGTGAAATCTCCGACGCAATGGAAGAGGTCTTTGGCCGCCACCAGGCCGAGATTCGTACCCTCTCCGGCGTCTACAAGGACGAAGTTGGCAAGGAGGGTGCCGTGTCTAACGTCTCCAAGGCCATCGCCATGGCCGATAAGTTCGAAGAGCAGGAAGGTCGCCGTCCGCGTATCTTCCTGGCCAAGATGGGCCAGGATGGTCACGACCGCGGCCAGAAGGTCATCGCGTCCGCCTACGCGGACCTCGGCATGGACGTTGACGTGGGGCCGTTGTTCCAGACTCCGGAGGAGGCCGCCAAATCGGCAGTCGACTCGGATGTCCACGTCGTCGGTGTTTCTTCGCTAGCCGCCGGACACCTGACGCTCGTGCCTGCTCTTCGCGATGAGCTGGCAAAGCTGGGTCGCGAGGACATCATGATTGTCGTCGGTGGTGTTATCCCACCGGGCGACTTCCAGGAACTCTACGATGCCGGCGCCGCGGCTATTTACCCGCCGGGCACTGTCATCGCTGATTCGGCAATCGACATGATGACCAAGCTCTCTGCCGAGCTGGGCCTCGACATTGCCGTTGACGAAGAGTCCTAATTAACTACCGCATACGCGCTGAGCTGAGCGTTCAGCTCAGCGCGTTGTCGGAATTGAGAAGTAGCGATGAACGAGTTTCTTGAAGAAAACCTGGGCACCCTCGTCACTACCGCTGGCACGGTTGTTGAGGGAAAGACCGCTGTAGCTCCCGAAGTCGTCCGTCGTGCGCGACGACGGATAGATGTCGACGACCTCTTTGAGGGCGTGCGAGCTGGGAACCGCACTAAGTTGGCTCGGGCGATCACGCTGTTGGAGTCGACTGCTCCGGCGCATAAGGTGCTGGCTCAGGAACTACTGGTGAAGTTGCTGCCATTTTCCGGAAAGGCTATGCGTGTCGGTCTTACCGGTGTCCCCGGCGTCGGTAAATCAACCACGATTGAAACCCTTGGGCTGAAGTTGATCGAGGAGGGCCACCGCGTTGCAGTGCTGGCCATCGACCCGTCGTCAACGAAGTCCGGTGGTTCGATTCTGGGCGATAAGACCCGTATGTCCCGGCTCTCGGCCGCGGATGAAGCCTTCATCCGTCCGTCGCCTTCTGCGGGCACGCTCGGTGGTGTCGCCAAGGCAACGCGTGAGGCCATGGTGGTGCTCGAAGCCGCAGGCTACGACATTGTCATCGTCGAGACTGTCGGCGTCGGCCAGTCCGAGGTCGCGGTGGCACAGATGGTGGATACGTTTGCGTTTCTGGCACTCGCCGGCGCTGGTGACCAACTCCAGGGCATCAAGAAGGGTGTGCTGGAAATGGCCGACGTGATTTCTATCAACAAGGCGGATGGTAAGAACCTGCGCCCGGCAAAACGCGCTGCGCGTGACCTGATGACCGCCATGAAGATGGTGCGTTCCTCAGATCAAGTCTGGACTCCACCGGTGCTGACTATGTCGGCATTGGAAGACGACGGCATCGACAAGTTCTGGCAAGCCATCGAAGACCATGTCGAGGCTATGCACGAGAATCATCTCTTCGATGAAAACCGCGCTAACCAGCAGATTAAGTGGATGTGGTCCATGGTGCACGAAACGCTCTTGCAGCGACTCAACACCAACGAGGCTGTGCAGATAGAGAGTTCCCTGGTGGAAAAACAACTCCGCTCGGGGCAGCTCACACCGACGCTCGCTGCCCAGCGCATCATGGAGGCATTCGACAAAGGAAGGGCACCGAACGCCGGGCTCGACGATTAGGTCCTGAACAACGTAGCTCCCACCAGCGAGTCCAATTCCTAGCCGCGCGGATGGGAAACTAGCAGCGTCAAAGAGAAGCAACCCTGCGATCACTTATCGGAGTCTGTCCGGTTGGGTCGCGGGGTTTTCGTCGTAAAGCGAGCGTATCCGTGTGCGCCTACTGACCGCGGTGATGGGGCGGATCGCTGTAGAGAGTGTGTTCGGCGAAGTGGAGAGCGTTGACCACCAGGTTGGTGAGGTGCTCGTCGGGCTGAGAATAGAAGCTAGACGTGCCCTCCTTGCGAGCCTGCACCATATTGGCCATGCGCAACTTCGCCAGGTGCTGAGAAATCGCGGGAATGGGGCGATCGAGCGCACTAGCGATGGCGGTGACGGTCATCTCCCCGTCACGAAGGAGTGACAGGATGGAGAGACGCGTCTTGTCCGCCATCAACTTCAGTACGTTAGTGGCAACGTCGAGCTCGGTGCTCGTAGGAGCCTTCTCAGTCATTTGGAGGGGTAAGTCCTTTCGAAGTCGACATGCCAAACACTTAGTATGTTCAATAAGGTGAACATTACTACGTATTGATATCAGTATTCAATTTCAGATGTCACAATAAGCTGTCGCAAAAGAGGGGAGAGCGCTCCTAAGGGACAGCGACCAAAGGTACTGAAAATTCCTTCAGTAATATCATCTGCATGGATTGGTTGATGAGCGCCTTCCCATGGCTGGTGGAGGACTTAACGTGGTGGCAAGTACTATTCTTCGCGCTCGACTACACGATTAAGTTCATCGCGATTGGATGGGTGCCGGAAAACCGAAGCCCATCGGCTTCGACGGCGTGGCTGCTACTGATTCTGCTAATTCCATTTATCGGCCTACCTCTGTTCCTCTTCCTGGGCTCGCAGCAGATCACGGGCCGCCGGCACGAGGTACAGGCACTGGCACAGGAGCTCATTGCGGAACGTACCGAGCATCTGCCCGACGTACCGGACGATGCCAAGATAGAAGATGACGTTGTCAACGTATTCAAGCTCTCGCGTCAGCTCACGGGAATGCCGGCAATTGCCAGCGCGGAAAAGGGACTTTTCACCGAATTCGATGCCTCCATTGACCGCATGATTGAGACCATCGATGCGGCTCAGAAATCTATCCACGTGCAGTCCTACATCTTTGCACTGGATTCCAGCACGGAGCCTTTCATACAGGCTCTCGAGCGCGCGCTCGACAGGGGACTAGAGGTCAAGGTACTGGTCGATCCAATTGGTTCGTGGAAATACCCCGGCTACTACAAGCTGAAAAAACGCCTGAACCAGTCCAAAATCTCCTGGCACCCAATGCTGCCCGTGAGCTTACTGAAGCTCACCTGGCGCCGCCTGGATCTGCGTAATCACCGCAAGCTCGTAGTGATTGATGGCGACATTGTATTCATGGGCTCGCAGAATTTGATTGAGCCCGAATATCAGAAGAAAAAGAATCATAAGATCGGCCGCCGCTGGGTGGACACATGGATTGAGCTCGAGGGCGATATTGCGCTGGCCTTCGACGCAATTTTTGCGGTTGATTGGACCAGCGAGCTATACAAGACCCCAGATGCCACCAGGAACTATTCACTCCACACCACTGAGGTCAACGACAACTACAACGTGGTCCAGGTGCTGCCGTCGGGTCCGGGCTTCAGCACGGAGCCGAACCTGCGCGTGTTCAATAACATGATCTACCAGGCGCACGAGCGGATTATCGCCGTCAGCCCGTACTTCGTCCCGGACGAGTCCATGCTCATGGCGCTGACCTCCGCCGCATATGGAGGTATCGACGTTCAGCTCTACGTTAACGAAGAGTCCGATCAGTTCATGGTCGGCCACGCGCAGCAGTCCTATTACCAGGCACTGCTAACCGCTGGCGTGAAGATTTATCGCTATCCGGCGCCTGCCGTCCTGCACTCCAAGTTCATGGTTATCGACGACCGCATGGCCATGTTCGGCTCGTCCAATCTAGATATGCGCTCCTTCGGCCTCAATTACGAGATCACGCTTCTTTCCGCCGCCGGTTCCATCGTGGACAAACTGATCACGCTTGCCGACGAGTACCGCGACAAATCCCTCCTGCTCACCCAGGAGGAATGGAATGACCGCCCCCTTCGCCAGCGCTACCTGGACTCTGTTTTCCGCTTGACCTCGGCGCTGCAATAGGGCACTACCATAGAGGTCCGCCAGAAAACACAAAAATCCCGAGAGCTGCATTTACTGCAGTTTCTCGGGATTTATCTTGTGTCCGGAGGGGGACTTGAACCCCCACGCCCGTTAATAGGGCACTAGCACCTCAAGCTAGCGCGTCTGCCATTCCGCCACCCGGACCGGGTAGGAAGCACTTCCGTGCTGACCTGTGATACTGTATCCCGACTACATAATGAAACACAAATTGGCAGGTCATCGTGGTATTAAGGTGCCAAACCGGGGTGTAATTACATCTCCGTTGTTAGCCCCGCATCCGCCTTGGATTCACGCTGAGAATCCGGCACTGAGGATAGGCAGTCTGGCGAAGTCCCTGCAGCGCGCTCATAAAGTAGGCACACTGGTAGTTATGACTACGAATTCCAACGACACCACAAACAACGCTACAAATGCTCCGGTTTTCCCGGGCCCGGATCCGTACGCACCGCTGAAGGATTTGCCAACCTTCGAGCTGTCCTCGCCAGATATCAAGGATGGCGAGAAGATTGCGGATGAATTCCGCGCTCCGTCGAATGTTTCCCCGCAGTTGGATTGGGCCAATCTGCCGGAGGGCACGAAGTCCATTGCCGTGACCTGCTTCGATCCGGACGCCCCGACCGCTTCGGGCTTCTGGCACTGGGCTGTGTTCAACATTCCAGCGACCGAAAAGGGTCTACCACAGGGAGCTGGCTCCGAAGACAGCTCTAAGCTGCCAGACGGTGCTATCCAGCTTGTCGGCGACTCTGGCATGCGTGGTCACTACGGAGCTAACCCACCGGCGCAGCATGCCCCACACCGTTACATGTACGCGGTGCACGCGGTCGACGTCGAGAAGCTTGATGTTCCGGAAGATGCGACGCCGACAGTGCTTGGCTTCAACCTGTATTTCCACTCGATTGCGCGTGCCATCATCACGCCGTGGTGGGAGAACGTCGGGGAGTAGGGATACGACGCCCACACGGGCAACTCAACCGCCCGGGCACGCTACTCATACAGAAAACCCCGGGGCCAGCGCCTTCATGGCAGCAGGACCCGGGGTCGCGTGTTTATTGGGTTAAAAAGCCTCAACGGCTCTCAGCAGTTAACCACGCCACGGCAGGCCACAGCCGACAGCCTCCGAAATGGAGTAGAAGCCCTGAGCTCGAATCTGGCGAGCCAACCCTTGGTGAATGTCACGAATCCAGTCTGGACCGCCATAAATCAACGGTGTGTAGCCCTGCAGCAGGGAAGCGCCGTTGGCAATCCGTTCCCATGCCTGCTCAGCAGTCTCGATGCCGCCGACGCTGATGAGAACAAGTTTGTCCCCGACGCGCTCGTGCAGCAGCTTCAGTACCTCTAGTGACCGAGCTGCCACAGGTGCACCCGAGACTCCACCGGCACCCATCTCCGCGACTTTATCCGCGGGCGTACGCAGGCCCTCGCGAGAAATGGTGGTGTTGGTTGCCACAATGCCCGCCAGCCCCAGATCAACAGCCAGGTCAGCAACTGCAATGACATCCGCGTCGGAGAGATCAGGAGCGATCTTGACCAGCACCGGCGAGTCGGTCTCCTCAGTCACCGCTGCCAGAATCGGCCGCAGGGACTCTACCGCCTGAAGGTCACGCAGCCCCGGCGTGTTCGGTGAGGAGACATTGACAACCACATAGTCCGCCAAGCCTCCGAGCTGGCTGGCCGATTCTCGATAGTCATCGACGGCCTCTTCGAGCGGAGTTACCTTGGTCTTGCCAATGTTGATACCGATGACGTCGTCGCTGCGACGCGCCCGCAGGTTCTCCGCTACAGCGGCGGCACCGGGGTTGTTGAAACCCATGCGGTTCAAGATGGCGCGGTCTTCCTTCAGGCGGAACAGACGCGGGCGATCATTGCCCGGCTGCGGCTTGGCAGTCACGGTTCCCAGTTCCGCGTAGCCAAAACCAATGGGTCCCCAGCAATCCGGGGCAATAGCAGCCTTGTCGAAGCCCGCGGCGAGCCCCAGCGGACGCGGGAAGTCCACACCGAACACGGTTTGACGCAGCACAGCATCGTCAACAACGAGTAGCTTGCTCACTGCCCGCTGAAGACTCTCCGACTTCTGCAGCCCCTTCAGGGTCTTCGAGATGGCCTCGTGAATCTGCTCTGCCGGGACCTGGAACATTGCCTTTAGCGCGAGTTGATAGGACTTGGCGCGAAGTTTCGAAGGCATCTACTTAGTCTCTCCCTCGGAGTCGTCTGCTCCCTTGGTGTCACCTGCACCGGTCGGTAGTTTATCGGCTGGCTCCCGAACCGACATCTCCTCACGGATTTTCTCTGCATCCTGCTTGAAATCAGCAATTGCCTTATCGACGTCCGCGGAGTCAAAAATCTGAGCCCCGTCACCGGTAGCTGAGAAGACGCCAATTTGGCCATCCTCGGTGGCAACAATCGACTGCGGGTCTGCAACCGTGTTGATGTCCGCGACCTTGACTGGGGTACCCGAGCTGATGTCGTAGCCAGTCAGCTTGTTCACCTTCGTCGAAGTCACCCAGACAATTCCGCGCGATTCATCGACTGCTACCGCCCACGGGGCCTCCGGAGCCGGAGCTGCCTGGTGGAGCCGAATGACGTCAGTGGCAGTGTAGATAAGCAGCTGGCTGCCCTTGGTGTCTGCGGCAGCGATGGCATGGTCACCGGACGCCACCTTGCCGACGCCAATGCCCGCACGCAGCGCAGAGCCAGCACGAGACTCATCGAGCTTGAGCTCATGCACCGAAGTTTCCGGGCGGTTGACCTCTAACAGCTTGACGTCCGCGTCATTGTCCGCTTTGGGAATCACAGCGAACTGCGAACCGTTATTGGCAGCCTTGAAGTCACTGGCCAACTCGCCGTCAGCGCCGAACACATCGACCACATTGCTATCCGCATGGGCACCGATGATGCGGCCGCCTTCCAGGCCAACTGCGGCGGAGTAGTTGGTGCCACGGCCAACAACGGCCGTTTCCGTAGCCTGGTCAGTAATGACATGGATGCCATCTTCACACGGCAGCAGAGCATTAGGGCCGCCCGGCGCGAGCTCGCCACACTTCGCGCCCAGCTTCATCGAACGCTCGATTGGGTTATTCAGCGGACCGGCAAAAATCTTGTCCCCGGCCTTCAGGACAACTCGATCGCCGACCAGCACGGCATCAGTGATGCCCTCATCGATCTTTTTGGCTTTCCCGATAGCAGTATCGGGAGCAGCGGGTGAAGCGGCCGGTACTGGCGTGGCGTTGCCCATTCCGGCATCGATGTCTCCTTCCACATCGGAGGAGCACCCTGCCAGGACCACTGCGCTAGCGGAAAGCCCCGCTAGAAGGGAGGTTATGACACGTCGACGACTGTTTTCACTCACGCTATAGAAACTACCACCCCGGCCGGATTACTTTGTGGACGCCTCCAGCCGTGGGAGGTTCTCGCATTCGTTGCGCTTTATAAGCCTTTATAAGAATGCGGTTACTGATTACAGCGTGACGTCGTCAAGCGCGTTGCAAATCTGCGGTGGCAGCGTGAGTTGTTCGGCGGTGAGGTTTTCGCGTAGCTGAGCGCGGTCTCGAGCGCCAACGAGGATCGAGGTGACGCCCGGCCGATCGCGCGCCCAGGAAACCGCTGCGACGGCAGCACTGACGCCGAGCCCCTTGGCTGCGGTGGTCAGCGCACCTGCGACCGTGACGCCGCGTGTGTCGAGGTAGTCCTGTACCTCTGCGTCCGCGTGTTCGGAAGCAGCGCGGGAGTCCTCCGGAATGATGTGTTGGTATTTGGCGGTCAACACACCTTGGGCCAGTGGGGCGCCACCGATAAAGCCGAGACCCAAATGCTCACAGGCGGGCAGCAGCTCAGCCTCAGGGCTTCGCTGGAGCAGCGAGTACTCATGCTGTGCGAACACCGGAGCGATTCGATTCGCGGCGGCATGCGTCACCGCTGCTTGCCATCCGCTGTATCCACGCAGTCCGGCGTAACGTACTTTCCCAGTACGTACAGCCCATTCCAGGGTGTCGGCGACCTCTTCCGGTGGGGTCAGCCCATCCCAGTAGCCGGGCGACCACAGATCAATGTGTTCGACGCCGAGGCGTCCGAGCGTATCGTCGAGGTCCTTTTGCAGTGTCTTACGCGAGCAGTCCACGCGCCTGCCGACGGGCCGCTCGGGGTGTATGCCAGATGCGACCGAAAGCACCAATTCGTCGGCAACGCCGCGCTTTGCGATGACTGCACCCAGCATGTCGGCAACAGTGTCGCCGCCGTGGAGTGGGGAAGCATCGACAAGGTTGCCTCCGGCGTCGAGGAAGTCCGTCAGGATGCGTCCGGCCTCGTCTTGCCTGGTACCCGCACCCCAGGTGGCCGTACCCAGCCCCAAGGCGGAGACGCGTAAACCGCTGTTGCCCAGAATTCGTTGTTGCACGATTTTTACTTTAGGACACCTGTGTGCGGTCGCGGGAAAGCTTCCGCGGGAGAGGCCTCGCTACGGCCGCGCCGAAACCTCGCTATAGCCACAACACAAATCGGACGAGTAGCCTATACACCCGTGACTATCATGACGACACTAAGCGCCTCAGCGGATACTGCTGCCGATACCGCCGGCACCGGTATGACCTGGGCGCAGACAATCATCCTTTCCGTAGTGCAAGGTCTGACGGAATTTCTCCCGGTGAGTTCCTCGGGGCACCTGCGGATTGTCTCTGAGCTGCTGTGGGGCCAGGACGCCGGCGCATCCTTCACCGCTGTAGTACAGCTCGGCACCGAATTGGCTGTGCTGGTGTTCTTCGCCAAGGACATCTGGCAGATTCTCACTGGCTGGTTTGCCGGCCTGTTCAATAAGGAAGCACGCGGTTTCAACTACCGCATGGGCTGGATGGTGATTGTCGGTACACTGCCGATTGCCATCATCGGCGTGCTGGGGAAGGATCTCATCCGCGACAACCTGCGCAATCTCTGGATTACAGCCGCTGTGTTGGTGCTTTTCTCCTTTGTCTTTATCGCCGCAGAGAAGTTCGGCCGTCGTGAGCGCAACTATGAAGAGCTGACCATGCGAGATGCCATCGTCATGGGTTTCGCGCAGTGTCTGGCGCTCATTCCGGGGGTGTCGCGCTCGGGCGGTACGGTGTCTGCCGGCCTGTTCTTGCACTTGGATCGAGAGGTTGCAACGCGCTTTTCCTTCCTGCTGGCTATCCCCGCTGTTTTCGCTGCTGGAATTTTTTCGCTTCCAGACGCGTTTGACCCTGCGGCGGGACAGGCCGCTAGTGGTGCGCAATTGGCCATCGGTACGCTGATTGCCTTCGTCGTCGGTTATGCGTCTATCGCATGGCTGCTGAAGTTTGTGTCGAACCACTCCTTCGCTTGGTTCTCCGCGTACCGCATCCCGGTCGGTTTGATTGTTATGGTGTTGCTCGGCTTCGGCACGATCAACGCTGTTTAGTGAGGTAGTGAGTATTTCATGCATTCGTGGCCCCAACCACAGGTTCCCAGTCTCGGCGATGCGCGCTTCGATGTGTTCAACCGCGCCAGCAATGCAGGTACGGCGCATTCGCTTGACGACGAAAGCTCAACATCGGTACCCTTACGCCTCTACGACACCGCGGATCAGAAGGTCTCCCAGGTGGAAGCGGGGCCAGAGGCGACTATGTACGTGTGTGGCATCACGCCCTATGACGCCACGCACCTGGGGCACGCGGCAACGTACCTCACCTTTGATTTGATCTACCGCCAGCTGCTGGACAATGGGCACTCGGTGCATTACGTGCAGAACATCACCGATGTCGATGACCCGTTGTTCGAGCGTGCGGAGCGCGATGGGGTGGACTGGCGCGAGCTGGGCACCTCGCAGATTGATTTGTTCCGCTCGGATATGGAAAACCTGTCGGTGATTCCGCCGCGCGACTACATCGGCGCCATTGAGTCCGTCGATGAGGTCGTGGAAATGGTCGAGAAGCTACTGGAGAACGGCTCGGCCTATCAGCTCACCAATGACGAGTACCCGGATGTGTACTTCCGCAAGAGTGCCACCGAGAACTTTGGCTACGAATCCAATTATTCGGCAGAGCAGATGGCGGAGTTCTTTGCGGAGCGCGGTGGCGACCCGGATCGCCCGGGCAAGGAAGATCCGCTAGACGCGCTGGTGTGGCGTGCTGCTCGCCCTGGAGAACCAAGCTGGAACGCCCCCTTTGGTGCGGGCCGTCCGGGTTGGCATATTGAGTGCTCGGCGATTGCTACCAATCGCTTGGGTAAGAGCTTCGACATTCAGGGCGGTGGCTCTGACCTGGCGTTTCCACACCATGAGTTCTCGGCGGCTCACGCTGAGGCCGCTACTGGTTGTGCACGCATGGCTAGCCACTACGTTCACGCGGGCATGATTGCGCTGGATGGCGTCAAGATGTCCAAGTCGCTGGGCAACCTCGTCTTTGTCTCCAAGCTGGTGGCCGCCGGCGTGGATCCGAGTGCGATTCGTATTGGCGTGTTCGCCAGCCATTACCGCTCTGATCGCGATTGGTCGGACGAGGTGCTGGAGGCGGCCAAGGCACGTCTCGAGACCTGGCGTGCGGCTTGCGCAGCTACTAAGACTGCCACCGATGAGAAGGCGGTGAGCGCGGCAGCGGCACTGGTTGCCGATGTGCGCGCAAGCCTGGCCAATGACTTGGATACGCCGGCTGCTCTGGACGCTATCGATGCCTGGGCTGCGGAGTGGTCCTCGGCTACCGGCAACAAGGCAGAAGCTGGCGCAACAGAAGAGGCCGCAGAAGCTGGCACAGTAACTGGCGCAGCCGGCGCCGGCGAATTTGTCGCCACCGCGCTGGACGCGCTGCTTGGCGTTAAACTTTGATCATGAGCAACTCAGACATGTCTGCAGTCGAAGTAACGAAAGAGAACATCGATAAACTAGTTGCCGATTTGCGCATGTTTGCCACCGGCAGCTACCTGCAGCCCGAGGAACGCGAGTTCTGGGAGCCACTTTTTGACGAAGCGGTAGCCGACCAGGTCGGGGAAGTTCTCCGCGAGGCCGCCGCTGGTATTGATCAGGCGGCGGAGCTGGCCGTCGATAAGCGAGAAGAAGCCGCGACGCAGGCGGTAGAGAACTGCCTACAGCGCGTGGCTGCGATTGAGCATGAGCACGGCGGCTCGATTTTTGACGAGGAGCTCGACGAGATTCTCGTGATTATCAATTCCGCAACGAAAGCTGTCGGTTTGGACCTACCTGCGGTGAAGGCAGAAAGCTACTTCGAGATGGAATAACCAGCCCGATTAACGGCGCGATTATAAAAGTAGACTAAGGTGTCTACTTATGACTGATCGCCACTCTTCCGAGTTCCTCACCGCACTGCACAGCCGTGTACTCATTGGCGACGGCGCCATGGGTACCCAGCTGCAGTCTTTTGACCTCGACGTTGACGCGGACTTCCTCGGCTACGAGGGCTGTAATGAGATTCTCAATGACACTCGTCCCGACATTATCGAGACGATTCATCGACGCTATTTCGAGGCCGGCGCCGACCTGGTCGAAACCAATACCTTCGGCTGTAACTTCCCGAACCTCGCGGATTACGACATCGAAGACCGTATCCAGGAACTAGCGCACAAGGGCACCGCAATCGCCCGCAAGGTCGCTGACGAAATGGGGCCGGGGCGCGAGGGCATGCGACGCTTTGTCCTCGGTTCGCTGGGCCCGGGCACGAAGCTGCCGTCTTTGGGGCACGCTCCGTACGCTCAGCTTCGCGACGCTTACACGGAGGCCGGACTCGGCATGATTTCCGGTGGCGCGGACGCGTTTTTGATTGAAACCTGTCAGGACTTGCTGCAGGTAAAGGCGGCCGTCAACGGTGTCAAGGCCGCTATGCGACAGACTGAGAAGAAGATTCCGATCGTCGTCCACGTGACTGTCGAGACCACGGGCACCATGCTGATGGGCTCGGAGATTGGTGCAGCCTTGGCAGCGCTGCAGCCGCTGGGTATCGACATGATTGGTCTGAACTGTGCAACGGGTCCGGACGAGATGAGCGAGCACCTGCGCTACCTGTCCAACTTCGCCTCGATCCCGGTATCGGTGATGCCGAATGCGGGTCTACCAGTGCTGGGTAAGAACGGTGCGACCTACCCGCTGACCGCCCCAGAGCTGGCCACTGCACTGCGCGGCTTTGTTGAAGAGTTCGGTCTGGCAATGGTCGGTGGCTGCTGTGGTACCACGCCGGAGCATGTTTCCGCTGTTCGCGACGCTATTACCGGTGCTGGCACCTACGCCGAACAGGGCCCAGCCGTTAAGGCAGAACGCCCATCGACGGATCCGGACGCAAAGCCCATCGATGAGGTCGCTTCTCTGTACTCGGCAACCCCGCTGACGCAGACGACCGGCATCACCATGATTGGTGAGCGCACCAACGCCAACGGCTCCAAGGCTTTCCGCGAGGCCATGCTGGCCGGTGATTGGGAGAAGTGCCTTAACACCGCCCGAGGTCAGGTCACCGATGGCGCACACATGATTGACCTGTGTGTCGACTACGTGGGTCGCGACGGTCGTGATGACATGGCAACCCTGGCATCTCAAATCGCCACCTCGGTGACCTTGCCGGTCATGCTGGACTCTACGGAACCGGAAGTTCTTAAGACTGGCCTGGAGCACCTCGGTGGTCGCTGTGCGGTCAACTCTGTGAACTTTGAAGACGGCGATGGCCCTGAGTCGCGCTACCAGCGTATTATGCGCCAGGTTGTTGAGCACGGTGCTGCCGTGGTCGCTTTGACTATCGACGAAGACGGTCAGGCGCGTACGAAGGATAAGAAGGTTGAGATTGCCGAGCGCCTCATCGCCGACATCACCGGCACGTGGGGACTGCGCGAGCAGGACATTATTGTCGACTGTCTGACTTTCCCGATTTCCACTGGGCAGGAGGAAACTCGCCGCGACGGCATCGAAACCATCGAAGCCATCCGCGAACTTAAGCGTCGCCACCCGAACGTGCACACCACGCTCGGCCTGTCCAACATCTCCTTCGGTCTGAACCCGGCGGCTCGCCAGGTACTCAACTCGGTATTCCTCAACGAGTGCATCGAGGCCGGCTTGGACTCCGCCATTGCCCACAGCTCCAAGATCTTGCCGATGAACAAGATCGACGACAAACAGCGCGAAGTCGCTCTCGATATGGTCTACGACCGCCGTCGTGAAGCGGGACACCCTGACGGGGAGTACGACCCACTGCAGGTCTTCATGGAGCTCTTCGAAGGAGTCTCCGCCGCTGACGCTAAGGACGCCCGGGCCGAGAAGCTCGCCGCCATGCCGCTGTTCGACCGCCTGGCGCAGCGCATCATCGACGGCGAGCGCACAGGTATCGAAGCTGACCTCGATGAGGGCATGAAGGAAAAGGAACCCCTGGCGATCGTCAACGAAGACCTGCTACGAGGTATGCAGACCGTTGGTGACCTGTTCGGTTCCGGTCAGATGCAGCTGCCATTCGTGCTGCAGTCGGCCGAGACGATGAAGGCCGCGGTGAGCTACCTCGAGGGCTTTATGGATGCCGAGGATGCCACGGGCTCCAAGGGCTCGATTGTGCTGGCCACGGTGAAGGGCGATGTCCACGACATCGGCAAGAACCTGGTGGAGATTATTCTCTCCAACAACGGCTACACCGTGCATAACCTGGGCATTAAGCAGCCGATTGCTACGATTTTGTCCGCAGCTAAGGAACTGGATGTCGATGCCATCGGCATGTCCGGTCTGCTGGTGAAGTCCACTGTGGTGATGAAGGACAACCTGCTGGAGATCAACTCCGCCGGTGATGCCGCCCGCTTCCCAGTGCTGCTCGGCGGCGCCGCGCTGACGCGTAGCTACGTGGAAGACGACCTGTCTGAGCTTTACCACGGCGATGTCTACTACGGCAGGGATGCCTTCGAAGGACTGCGCATCATGGATGAGCTGATGGCAGCTAAGAAGGGCCTCGGCCCGGACGAGAATTCGCCTGAGGCCATCGCCGCCCGCGAAAAGAAGGAAGCTCGCCGCGCCCGCCGTGAGCGCTCAAAGCGGATCGCCGCGCAGCGCGCCGCCAAGGCTGCTGCTGAAGCCCCCGAGGTGCCGGAGCGTTCCGACGTCGCCGCTGATGTCCCCGTTGCGACACCGCCGTTCTGGGGAACCCGCATCGTCAAGGGTCTGCCTCTCGACGACTACCTGACCACTCTCGATGAACGCGCTCTGTTCATGGGACAGTGGGGCCTGCGCGGCACCCGCGGCGACGAGGGACCGAGCTACGAGGAACTGGTCGAATCCGATGGTCGTCCACGCCTGCGCGCATGGCTGCAGCGCCTGCGCGCCGAGAACATTCTCCAACATGCGGCTGTCGTCTATGGCTACTTCCCGGCAGTTTCTGAGGGCGATACCGTCCACGTACTGCCGCTGCCTGCGGAAGGGGAGCAGCCTGACCCCACGGCCGAGCCAGTGGTGTCCTGGACCTTCCCGCGTCAGCAGCGCGGTCGCTTCCTGTGCATTGCTGACTTCATTCGCTCGCGCGAAGATGCCATCGCCGCAGGGCAGACCGACGTCATGCCGTTCCAGCTGGTGACCATGGGACAGCCCATCGCTGACTTCGCCAACGATATTTACGCCAAGAACGAATACCGCGACTACCTGGAGGTTCACGGTATCGGTGTGCAGCTCACCGAGGCGCTGGCCGAGTACTGGCACCAGCGCATTCGCTTCGAGCTCGCGTTCTCCGACGGCACAAGTGTTGGCGCGGAAGACTCCGACGATACCCAGGACTTCTTTGACCTGAAGTACCGTGGCGCTCGTTACTCCTTCGGCTATGGTTCCTGCCCGGATCTGACCTTCCGTCAGGGCATGATTGACCTGCTGCAGCCGGAGCGCATCGGCGTGGAACTCTCTGAGGAGCTCCAGCTGCACCCAGAGCAGTCCACCGATGCGTTCGTGCTCTACCACCCGGAAGCGAAGTACTTCAACGTGTAGCTTGGCGTTATCCCTGCGGTCGCACCAGCAAGGTCTGCATGCTGCGGCCAATGGGGCCGTGCACATCGTAGAGCTCGCCCGCAGTCATGCCGATTCCGTCCGGACCGATGGAACCGCGGGCGGCGATGCCAACCCAGCCGCCGTCTTCCGGCTGCGACTCCGATTCCGCCGACTGCTCCGATGGGCCAAGCTGGGGGAGTCGGTGCAGGTGAACCACTAAGTCGGTATTCATAAACGCCCACTGATGCGGGCTCAGCGTGGCTCCGACACCGTTGGCGGTATCGGCTACCTGCATGACTCGCTCCACCGCAGTCGGCTCCTCCCCGAGCACGATTGGGTATGTCGCGCGAACCCAGTGAATCTGCGTCTCGGCCAGCTCTTCCGTCGCACCTGCGCGGGCTTCAATCGATTCGATGTAGCCGCCACTCCAGTCGTCGGTAAGCGGAATGTACTCGGCGCTACATTCCTCGGGCCCGGGCACCTGCTTGTCGAATGCACGCTCAATATCCCGCGTATCCGCGGTGGCCATCATCCACGCGGACGCGGTGGCAACGGGCCACCAGGCACCCTTGACGTCGGCAAGCAATTCGGCTTCGATCTTGGCGATCTGCCGCCCCGGGCGCGAGACCCATGACCGCGCGCGCAGCTCCGTGTACGGTACAGCCGACAACAGATCCACGGCGATGCGAGTAATACGCATTCCCTCGCTTTCCAGGCGCCTGCGCTCCAACATGCGTGTCAGCAGCGCCGACGGTGGCGCACCGTGCTGAAACGGCCCCCACGCCCCGTAAGTGAAGCTGGTGGGCATGAAGCGCTCGTAGCTGAGCTCGCCTTCGGTGACCGCGCCTAACGGAATAAAGTACGCCTCGGGCTGGTCGATTGCCTGGGCGAGTGAATCTTCAGTGGTTGTCATAGCGAGTCGATGCCTTTCATTCGCGCGGGACACGTTCATGCGGTGGTTGCATGCAGCACCGCGACATACTTTCCTTTCTAAAACTCTAAACCCAAATCCGGCGGCTTTGCTGACATAATCGCTAAATGCTTGTTTGCCTGGCATAGTCGCATGGTGTGAAAGCAATTTTGTGGGACATGGACGGCAGCCTCATCAACACGGAACCCCTGTGGGAGATTGCCACGTACGACCTCTCGGAATTCGTAGGCCGTCGCCTGACTCCGGAGTTGCGCATGCAGTGCGTCGGCAACACTCTCTGGGACACGCTGTCTGTTTGCGCTGATCATGCGGGACGCACGCTTGACGACGCGCTGTTTTCCTCGGGCTCCCAATTCGTCGAAAACCGCTTCACAGAATTGGTTCTAGAACATGGGGTGGAGTGGCGCCCGGGTGTGCCGGAGATTTTGGACCAGGCCCGAGCTGCTGACATTCCGGTGGTGTTGGTGACCAATACTCGCCGACACGTGGCGCAACCCTGCATTGATGTCATGGGGGAGCAGCACTTCGCGGCAACAGTGTGTAGCGATGAGGTGGCCAACGGCAAGCCGGCGCCGGATCCGTACTTGCGTGGCGCAGAGCTCGTCGGATTTGCGCCAGAGGACTGCCTGGCTATCGAAGACTCCTCAACCGGGGTGCGCTCTGCACTCGCTGCGGGATGCACGGTGGTGTGGAATCCAATGCCGGATGTGAGCGTTTCGCAAGCTGATGTGGAGACGCTAGTACCCCCGGCGCGCTTCATTTCGGGCAATTTGGATACCTCGAATTTGGGCTTATTGCGGGCTGCTTTCGCGGGCGAGTAGACGACATGGAACAATAGACCAGGTGAAGAACTTTGATGACCTGTTTGCAGAGCTGAAGGAAAAAGCACAGTCGCGTCCCGAGGGATCGGGCACAGTCAAGGCGCTAGACGCTGGTGTGCATTTCCAGGGCAAGAAAATTGTCGAAGAGGCCGGTGAGGTCTGGCTTGCAGCTGAGCACGAATCTGACGAAGCCCTCGCAGAGGAGATTTCGCAGCTGTTGTACTGGCTGCAGGTGGTCATGGTCGGTCGCGGGCTGAGCCCCGAGGATGTTTACAAGTACCTGTAGGAGAAATCAACACCATGCTGCGTATTGCCGTGCCCAACAAGGGATCGCTGTCCGAGGCGGCAGTCGAAATCCTGAAGGAAGCTGGTTACCCGGGTCGAGGCGACTCCAAGAGCCTGACCATCCACGACGAAGCCAACGAAATTGAGTTTTTCTTCCTTCGCCCGAAGGACATTCCCATCTATGTTGGCAACGGTCATCTGGATTTGGGCATCACAGGCCGCGACCTGGCCGCTGACTCGCTGGCTCCGGTCGATGAGGTTCTGAATCTGGGCTTCGGTGCCTCGACTTTCCGCTACGCCGCCCCAGCCGATGAGGAGTGGACCGTAGAAGCTCTGGAGGGCAAGCGCATTGCCACCTCGTACCCGAATCTGGTGCGCGAAGACCTGAAGGCTCGCGGCATTAACGCCACCGTCATTCGCCTTGATGGTGCAGTGGAGATTTCCATCCGCTTGGGAGTTGCCGACGTTATCGCCGACGTTGTCTCCACCGGCCGCACCCTGCGTAAGCAGGGGTTGAAGCCATTCGGCGATGTTTTGGTCAGCTCTGAGGCAGTTGTTGTCGGACGCAAGGGTGTGGAGGTCACCGAGGAGCAGCAGGTGTTCCTGCGTCGTATGACCGGCATTCTGCATGCCAAGACGTACTTGATGATTGACTACAACATCCGTGCGTCCGCGTTGGAAGAGGCATCCAAGCTCACCCCGGGCCTGTCTGGCCCGACCGTGTCGCCGCTGGCTAACGAGGATTGGGTAGCAGTTCGCGCGCTAGTCCCGAAGGCAGAGGCCAACCCGCTCATGGATGCCCTGGCGAAGATTGGTGCCGAGGCAATCTTGGCCTCGAATATCCGCATCGCGCGTATCTAGTGGAAGCTTGACCTGCTCAAGGGGTGAGGTGGGGGGGAGGACCAACCAGCTCGAGTGGGGGCACCATCTCGCGCCGGGAGCTGACCACTGCATTTTCACATCCACCTACCTCGACGTAGGTAGTAGGCTTAGCACTAAGCGTGCGCACGGCGTTAGCCGTACTGACATAGTCCCCTTATGCCGGAAAAGCGGCAGCTGCGCCAGCGCTGTAGTTTTGACGGTGTAACCAAGCAGCACCACCAATTGTGGTTCACACGAATTGTGGTTCATAAGACTGCGCCTACGAGAAGGGATTATGTCCATATGTCCGCAACGCGTACCGAGGTCGACTTGCTTGGATCGATGGAGGTTCCAGTAGAGGCTTACTACGGCATCCACACCCTGCGCGCAATCGACAACTACCAAATCTCAGGCAAGACCATCAACGATGTGCCCGAATTCATTCGTGGCATGGTGATGGTGAAGAAGGCCACGGCCATTGCCAACCAGCGCGTCCACACGCTGCCCAGCGATGTTGCAGACATCATCGTCGCCGCATGTGATGAAATCCTGGAAAAGGGACGCTGCATGGATCAGTTTCCAATCGATGTCTTCCAGGGTGGAGCTGGCACCAGTCTCAACATGAACACCAACGAGGTCATCGCTAACCTCGCGCTGGAACTGCTCGGTCTGGAAAAGGGCCGATACGACGTCATTCACCCCAACGATGATGTCAACCAGTGCCAGTCAACCAACGACGCCTACCCAACGGGTTTCCGTCTTGCTATCCACATGTCGCTGCTGAGCCTGCAGAAGCACTTCGATTCCCTGGTTGAGGCCCTACATGCTAAGGGTGATGAATTCAACGACATCATCACAATGGGCCGCACGCAGCTGCAGGACGCCGTTCCCATGACCCTGGGACAGGTTTTCCACGCATTTGCCCACAACCTTGAGGAAGAACAGGAGTCCATCGCAACTGCGTCGGCACGCCTGCTGCAAATCAACCTGGGAGCAACCGCTATCGGTACCGGTGTGAATGCGCCGGCGGGTTACCGCGAGGCCGTGACCCAAGCGCTGCGTGAGGTCAGTGGTTTTAAGGTGACCTCTGCGAAGGACCTAATTGAAGCCACCAGCGATACCGGCGCCTACGTCAGCGTGCATGCATGCCTGAAGCGCGCAGCCATGAAGATTTCCAAGATGTGCAACGACTTGCGCCTGCTGGCATCGGGTCCACGAGCCGGACTGAATGAAATCAACCTGCCGGAGCGCGCCGCTGGCTCCTCGATTATGCCGGCAAAGGTCAACCCGGTAATTCCGGAGGTCGCGAACCAGGCCTGCTTCAAGGTCTTCGGCAACGACGTGACTCTGACCTGGGCAGCCGAGGCCGGTCAGTTGCAGCTAAACGTGATGGAGCCTGTCATCGGCGCATGTCTCTTCGAGTCGATTGAACTGCTGCGCAGCGCCACCGACACTCTGCGCGACAAGTGCATTACCGGCATCACCGCTAACCCGGAAGTGTGCCGCGGCTATGTGGAAAACTCCATCGGTATCGTGACCTACCTGAATCCGGTCATTGGCCATCACGAGGGCGATATGGTCGGCAAGGAAGCCACTCGCACCGGCCGCTCCGTCCGCGACATTGTCCTTGAACGTGGGCTGATGGACGAGAAGGAGCTCAACCACGTCCTGAGCACCGAGAACCTCATGCACCCGGAATATCGGGGTAAGCGCTACGTGGCGGGGGAGTCTCGCCTCGACGATTTGTCCTAAGCGGCAACAAGCCTAACGAGTGACTTTTCGCAGATACACATGTTAGTTGCCGTCCAAATCTTTATCGTTCTAGCAGCGATCCTCCTTGGAGCGCGTCTAGGTTCAATTGCTATCGGATTCGCCGGTGGGCTGGGCGTTTTGGCGCTCGGCATCACCGGGGTGCCAGTTACCAAAGATGACATCCCCTTCGATGTCATCGGCATCATTATGTCGGTAATAGCGGCAATTGCCGCTATGCAGAGGGCCGGAGGCATGGACTATCTCGTCCACATTGCCGAACGGTTGTTGCGCAAAAACCCGCGACACATCACCTACTGGGCCCCGGTTGTCACCTACCTGATGACCCTGCTCGCCGGCACCGGCCACACCGCATTTTCCACCCTCCCAGTTATCGCCGAAGTATCCAAGGAAGGAGGCGTTCGCCCGTCCCGCCCGCTGTCCGTGGCGGTCATCGCATCTCAGTTGGCGATTACGGCATCACCCATTTCAGCGGCTGTAGTGCTCATGGCTTCGCTCATGGAACCCCGCGGCGTTGGTTATCTCACACTCCTGGCGATTCTCATTCCTTCGACGTTCCTCGCCATCCTTCCTGCCGCCTTTGTCACGAATCACCTAGGCAAAGAGCTTGACGACGATACGGAGTATCAAAGCCGCTTGGAAAAGGGGTTGGTCTCTAAGCCACGTGGCCAGATAAGCGAATACATACCAACCAAGTCGGCCAAGTGGTCCGTGGCAATTTTCCTTCTCTCGATTCTCGCAGTGATGGTCTACGCGACCATCAGCACTGAGCAGGTCGGTCTCATCACTGATCCCACACTTCCACGAAACGAAGCGATCATGTCAATAATGTTGACCGCCGCTACCGTTATCGTGCTTGCCTGCAAGTTGGACGCGGCAACGATTTTGAACACCCCAGTGTTTAAATCGGGCATGTCCGCCAGCGTCTGCGTTCTCGGTGTGGCGTGGCTGGGAACCACAATTATCAACCACTACATCGACGACATTAAGACCGCGTCCAGCAGCCTACTGACCACGATGCCGTGGATGCTGGCAATCGTGCTCTTCTTCGCGGCCGCTTTGCTCTACTCGCAGGCGGCCACTGCAAAGGCCATCATGCCCGCTGCGCTCGCGGTGGGAGTTTCTCCCATCACTGCCGTTGCTTCCTTCGCAGCGACTTCCGCGCTATTCGTGCTGCCTACTTACCCGACGCTCCTTGCCGCGGTGGAGATGGACGACACCGGCACCACCCGAATTGGCAAATACGTGTTTAACCACTCGTTTATCATCCCGGGCACTTTATGTATTGCCCTGGCTGCCGCGTTTGGTTTCGCTTTCGGCAGCGTGCTGTTGTAGCGGGGGTCTACCTAAAACACCGCATAGAGAAACTGACTAGGTTTATGACAAAAACTGAACAGTTAATTCCATTCACCCGTTATAAACCTAGTCAGTAACTTTTACTGGCGTCGTTCCCGCCGACGGCGGCACCCCGCGAAAGCTAACATTCCTCGAGAGCCACCGCCATCCGCAACTTTTACTCAGCGCCACCGTCACCGACGGCGCCTGGCCAGCCGGGGTACTCCGGCGTGACGCCGCCGTAGGCAGGGCACATCTCCTGGAAAGAACACCACCCGCAGAGTTTGGACTTCTTCGGCACAAAGTCACCGTTTTCACCGTCGCGCACGATCGCCGACCACAAGTCGGCAATCTCCGTTTGGAAAGCCTCTAATTCTGTCGCATTGGGGCTCAGCACCAGGTCATCGGCAACCTTCAGGTACATCAACCGCAGCTGTTCCGGGATATGACCGGTGAGTCGCCACCACACCAGCGCATAAAAACGCATCTGGAAAAGTGCTTCATCCTGGAAGCGAGGAGAAGGCTTCTTGCCCGTCTTGTAGTCGACGATGCGGACCTCACCAGTCGGGGCGATATCGACGCGGTCGATAAAACCACGAAGTGGCACCGACAACGGCACGGTCTGATCCGCATCCGGATCAATAACTAGCTGAACGAACTTTTCCATCTCGGCCGCATCAAACCCCATGGGATTTTCCATCATGAAGTAGCCCTTGAGCAGGCCGCGGCATTCGACAAGGAAGTCGTAGTAATCATTCTCCGGAACTAGCTCAATCAGTTCCTCGTCCTTTGCACGCATGTCCTCCCAGGTCGGCTTCAGGCGCTTCACCGCCGCTGGGTAAGTGCGTTCTTCACGGGGCCAGGCATGCATCTGTTCGAGCACAGCATGTACCAATGTGCCCTTGACCTGCGCGACGGTCGACGGCTCCGGAATCTTGTCAATCGCACGGAACCGGTACTTCAACGGGCACTGGCGGTAGTCATTAGCTCTCGACGGCGACAGCGCCAACTTAGAGCGGCGGGAGGGCTGAACTGCTGACTTAGAACTTTGGGCATTGTCGGGCATACTAGCCAGGTTAGAGTACTGCCCGGATTTGGCTGCACCCGACACATCCCGCCACGACCAAAACAAAACCAGACCCAACCAAACCCCAAAAGGAGCCCACACACCTATGGCATTAAGCGGACCATTCCAGGTCGGCGACCGAGTCCAGCTGACTGACTCGAAGAATCGCCACTTCACCGTCATCCTCGAGGAGGGTGGCAAGTTCTTCACCCACCGCGGCACCATCCTCCATGACGACCTCATCGGCGCCAAGGAAGGCACCACCGTCACCTCCGGCGAAGGCACGGTCTACCTGGCCATGCGTCACTTGCTGGTCGATTACGTCCTGTCCATGCCGCGCGGCGCTGCGGTGATTTACCCGAAGGATGCCGCACAGATTATCGTCGAGGGCGACATCTTCCCAGGTGCGCGGGTGTTGGAGGCCGGCGCTGGCTCCGGCGCACTCAGCCTCAACCTGCTCCGCGCCATCGGCGCTGACGGGCAGCTTATTTCCTACGAGGTCCGCGAGGACCACATCGAGCACGCCGAACGCAACGTTGTCGACTTCATGGGCCACAAGCCCGACAACTGGGACTTGCGCCTCGGCGATCTCAACGAAGCCTCCGTCGAGTCGCTCGGCGGTCCGGTCGACCGAGTCATTCTGGACATGCTCGCTCCGTGGGAATGCCTGGACACCGTTTCGAAGGTGCTCCAGCCTGGCGGCGTGCTCATGGTCTATGTCGCCACCGTTCCACAGCTAATGAAGGTCATGGAAGGCATCCGCGCGCAGAAGTGCTTCACCGAACCACGCGCCTGGGAATCCCTGGTCCGCGACTGGAATGTTCAGGATCTCTCCGTCCGCCCGGCGCACCGTATGCAAGCGCATACCGCGTTCCTGGTGTGGGCACGCAGGCTTGCCGACGGCACGGTGCCTCCGCGTCCACAGCGACGAAATCAAAAGAAGCTGTAAGACCGCCGCTTCGCGCTGGGAGGTGTAGCCGTCGTAAAGCGTGATACGACACACGGTCTAAATCGACCAAGCAACAACGACATCTGGCCCTATGGGTAATCTGGGGTACATGACAACGCCGTCTGACAAAATCCGTGATCTTGAGCAGAAGAACTACAACCTCGGCATTCGAAATAATCGCCTGGTTGAGCTGTTGCGGGACTCCCGTAACAAGCTAGAGCTACTGCGCCAAGACATGGAGGACATGCTGGAGCCGCCTAGCACGTACGGTATTTTCCTTAAGCCGGGACCGGAGAAGAGCACCGCAGAGGTGTTTACCGGAAACCGCCGGATGCGACTGAGGGTGCAGCCGGAGATTAACGAGCGGGCGCTTCGGCCGGGCGCGCAGGTGCGCCTGAATGAGGGCTCGATAATCGTGGAGGACTGCGGTTATCCGGAAAGCGGCGATATCGCCAATGTTCGTGAGGTGCTGCCGGATCGGGAGCGCATTTTGGCCTCGGATACTCACGGTGAGGAATTCGTGGTGTCCCTGGCTGGGGACTTGTCGCCGAAGCCGGGGGACTCGGTGATGATTGACCGCAAGTCGGGCTATGCATTTGAGGTCATTCCGAAGTCCGAGGTGGAAAACCTGGTACTGGAAGAGGTACCGGATGTCACCTACACGGATATCGGTGGTCTGGATAGTCAGATTGAGCAGATTCACGACGCCGTGGAGATGCCGTTCCTGCAGCCCGAACTGTTTGAGCAGTACAACCTGCGTCCGCCGAAGGGCGTGCTGCTCTACGGTCCTCCCGGCAACGGTAAGACGTTGATCGCCAAGGCTGTGGCTAATTCGCTGGCACGCAAGATTGCGCTGTCCCGAGGCAAGACCGAGGCAGAGGCGCAGCGAGCGCAGTCGTACTTCTTGAATGTCAAGGGCCCGGAGCTGCTCAATAAGTTCGTGGGCGAGACGGAGCGTCAGATTCGCCTGATTTTCGACCGCGCTCGCGACATTGCCGAAGATGGCAAGCCGGTTATTGTCTTCTTCGATGAGATGGACTCGATTTTCCGCACTCGTGGTTCGGGTATCTCCTCGGATATGGAAAACACTGTGGTTCCGCAGCTGCTCAGTGAACTTGACGGTGTAGAGGGACTGGAAAACGTCATCGTGATTGGTGCCACCAACCGCGAGGAAATGATCGACCCGGCAATTCTGCGCCCGGGACGCCTGGATGTGAAGATTCGCATTGAGCGCCCGAATGAGGCAGCGGCGAAGGATATCTTCCGCAAGTACTTGACCCCGGAGCTGCCGTACAACGCGGCCGAGGTAGAAGCGCGCGGTGGGGTGGAGCAAAATGTCGCACACCTCATTGACCAGGTTGTTGAGCGAATGTACGCCAAGACGGAAGAAAATGAGTATGTGCGGATCCGCTATGCAGATGGCACCAGCGAGGTCATGTACTACCGCGATTTCAACTCCGGCGCGATGATTTCCAACATCGTCGACCGTGCGAAGAAGTCCGCCATCAAGTCGGTTATCGCTGGCGGCGAGGCTGGTATTAGCTTGGATCACCTGCTGTCCGCAGTGGCGGAGGAGTTCGCGCAGAACGAGGACCTGCCGAACACCTCGAACCCGGATGAGTGGGCTCGTATCTCCGGTCGTCCCGCGGCGCGCGTTGCCTCGGTCGAGGTGATTCGCCATGGCTAATTCCGCTGCGAAGTCTGCTACTAACTCTGCTGCAAACCCAGCACAGCCGAGCCGCTTCTTCGGCACTGAAATTGAGTACGGCATTTCCAGCCCGGACAACCCGGATGTCAGCCCGATTCTCACCTCCACGCAGGCCGTGCTGGCTTTCGCGCACGAGCAGGAGGAGGGCCTGTCGGGGCGCATCCGCTGGGACTACGCACCGGAGTCGCCATTGCGCGACAGCCGTGGCTTTGACCTGCGCCGCTACCACCAGCCACCGATTGTGGATCCAAACGCCGTCGGCGCTGCAAACCTGCTGGTGCAGAATGGTGCCCGTTTCTACGTCGACCACGCACACCCGGAATACTCCTCACCGGAGACGGCAACTGCCCGCGAAGCGGTCATCGCTGACCGTGCAGGTGACAAGATTATGCTGCGGGCAGCTCAGCTTGCCGCAGAAGCCACCGATGCCGAAGGCAACCCCGGCCCGGTGCTCAAGCTCTACCGCAACAATGTCGATGGCAAGGGTGCCTCGTATGGCGCCCACGAGAACTACCTTTTCTCCCGGGAAACCGAGTTCGATGACATTGTCGCCGGTCTGACACCGTTCTTCGTCACCCGCCAGGTGTTTACGGGCGCTGGTCGCGTCGGTCTGGGCCAGATAGGGCAGGAGTCGGGTTTCCAGATTTCGCAGCGCGCGGACTACATCGAGACTGAAGTCTCGCTGGAGACCACGTTGAACCGCGGCATCATCAACACCCGCGATGAACCACACGCCGACTCCGATCGCTTCCGCCGCCTGCACGTCATCATCGGTGATGCCAACATGAGTGAGGTCGCCACCTTCCTCAAGCTGGGCACCACAGGTTTGGTCATTGATGCCATCGAGGACGGTGTGCGTTTCGACGATCTGCAGCTCCGCAACCCCGTCGAGGCGGTCCATAAGGTCTCCCGAGACCTGACCTGCACCGAGAAGCTGCAGCTGGCGGACCATGTCACCTGGATGTCCGCGGTCGAAATGCAGTACGAGTACCTGCGTCGCGTGGCGAGCTACGACCAGCAAGGCGACGTCGTCAAGCTCTGGCGTGAAGTGCTCGACGTGCTTGCCGACGACCCCCGCAAGGCAGCCCACCTGCTGGATTGGGTGGCGAAATACAACCTCATGGAGGGCTTGCGTACCCGCCTGGGCGCGGGCTGGGATCACCCAAAGTTGGCGTTGATTGATATTCAGTACTCGGATATTGACCCTGGTCGTGGGCTGTACCATGCGCTGGTGCGCCGCGGTTCGATGCGCACGCTCGTGACCGAGGAAGAAGTCGACCGCGCGGTTGAATACGCACCGGAATCTACGCGTGCGTATGTGCGCGGTGGCATTCTGCGCCGCTTTGGCAAGGATGTCGTCGCGGGCAGTTGGACCAGCTTAGTGGTGGACACTTCGGGGGGGTATCGGCGCACTCGTGACGTGGAGTCGCCTGGAATTACGCTGGCCTACATTACGCTGGATGAAGTTGACCGTTTCACTGCCGCTGATTGCGGTGAGGTGTTGGAGTCGGCAGAGACAGTGGCCGAGGTGGTCGAGCATCTGCGTACGCTCGGAGCTGTCCGCGAACAATAGACACGCATAGTGCGGTAATAGGCAGTAATACTCAAAAGTTCATTTTTAAGGAGCAATATCATGGCTGGTAACACTCAGGTTTTCGGCGGCGGTTCCGGCGGAGGCGACGAGGAAGAGTTCGGCGAGGTCGCTGGCGGCGGTCAGGCACAGGAGCACGTTGCAGCTGCTGACGACCTGTTGGATGAAATTGATGGTCTGCTGGAGAACAACGCCGAGGAGTTCGTGCGTTCGTACGTCCAGAAGGGCGGCCAGTAAGAAGTGACTGACCAGCAGGTACCAGCACAGGCGTTGACCCGACGCATCACCGGCATTGAGACCGAGTTCGGCATCACTCTGACGTTGGATGGCTCGCGTCGCCTGGGGCCGGATGAGATTGCCCGCTACATGTTCCGACCGGTGATCGCCAAGTACGGGGCAACCAACATTTTCACCCCCAATGCTGGTCGTATGTACCTCGATGTCGGAAGCCACCCGGAGTACGCCACCGCTGAGTGCGATTCTGTCTCGCAGCTGGTCGCGTATGACCGCTCGGGCGAGGTCATCTTGAACGAGCTCGCCGAAAGGGCTGAAGCAGAGCTTGCTGACGAGGGCATCGGTGGCAAGGTCTACCTGCTGAAGAACAACGTTGATACCGTCGGTAACTCCTACGGTTGTCACGAAAACTACCTGGTTGGACGTGAACTGGGGCTGAAGTCCCTGTCCAAGCTGCTGCTACCTTTCTTGGTTACGCGACAGCTCATTTGCGGGGCGGGGAAGATTTTCCTGCCGTACCCAACCTCGCCGTATCACAACGATCCGATTCAGTACTGCTTCTCGCAGCGCGCGGATCATGTGTGGGAGGGTGTCTCCAGTGCAACGACGCGCTCCCGACCGATTATTAACACTCGCGATGAGCCACACGCGGACTCCAACCGATTCCGCCGCTTGCACGTCATCGTGGGCGACTCCAACATGAGTGAGACGACGACTGCACTCAAAATTGGCTCCACTCAGTTGGTCCTGGAGATGATTGAAGCTGGCGTGAAGTTGCCGGACTTCGAGGTCGCCAACGAGATCAAGTCCATCCGTGCGGTGAGCCGCGATATGACGGGGAAGGCCGAGATTCCACTGCGCAGTGGCGAAACTGCCACCGCGCTGCAGATTCAGCGCGAGTTCCTGGACGCTGCGGCGCAGTGGCTGAAGGTCCGCGAAGAAAACATGGTCAACGAAGACAAGGGCATTGCCGGTGCCGGCACGTCCAACGAGGAAATGGGCCGCATTGTCGAGCTGTGGGGTCGCGCACTGGATGCCGTGGAAACCGGTGACTGGTCTCTCATTGAGCACGACATTGACTGGGCCATTAAGTACTCGCTAATGAAGCGCTACTTGGACCGCGGTCTGACTCTGGAGGACCCCAAACTTCATCAGATCGACTTGGCCTACCACGACATCCGTCCCAGCCGCGGCATCTTCCGCGCGCTGGAAGCCCGTGGCATTGCCTCGCGGTGGATTACCGATGAGCAGGTCGCTGAGGCAGTCCGCACCGCACCGCCAACTACTCGTGCGAAGCTGCGCGGTGATTTCCTCGTTGCAGCTGAAGAATCCAGTTTCAAGACCGTCGTGGACTGGACACACCTGAAGATCTCCGGCGATGATCCCATCTCCACTATGCTCAGCGACCCCTTTGCCACGGAAAACGATGAGGTCAGCGAGATGATTGAGATTCTGACGGCTGCGAAGAAGACCTCGGATACGCTGCCGGAAAACTAGTTCCGTCCCAGGAAACAGCCCAGGAAAAGGAGCCCCACAGTCGTGCCTGTCCCACCGGTATCGGAAAACCCCGGAACCGCCGCGATTAGTGAGAACCAACGCCAGGTTCAGCTGCTGTTGGCGCTTGCCGACGACACCGGATGGGTCAGCGAGTCGTGGATCTCCAAACATGTCGAGGGTTACTCCCGTGTTTCCGAGGAATCTCGGGCTCGGTATTTACGTGCGGACACCGCAGCACTCCTGGCAGCTGGGGTCCCGGTGGAGGTTTCGTCGTCAAGCACTGGCGATAAGGTCAAGCGCCTGCGCCTGAACAGGCTGCGGTGGCCCCAGCACGACCCCGAGTTCACTGAAGCGGAGGCTTCGGTGGTGTTCCAGGCGGCGAATGCGGCGTTTGGTTCGGAGGAACTGAGTTCGACGGCTGTGGCGGCGTGGCGGAAGCTCGCGTCCTTTGCGCAGCGCAGTGCCATTGCGAAGCCGGATGAGTCGGTGGTGGTAGCCGATGCGGTGGATATGAGTAGGGCGGATTTCAGCACGCTACTGACCGCAATGACTTCGCCGCGGCGGACGGTAGAGATGTGGTACTCCCGCCAGTACGGCGTGGATGATGAACTGCGCACGCTGGAGCCGTGGGGTTTGATTAACCTGCGCGGACGCTTCTATGTGCTGGGTTTTGATCCGCAGCGTGAGGCGGCGCGTATGTTCCGGCTCAGCCGTATCCGCGATGTGTCGGATACGGGAACGTCGGCGACGCAGCCAATGCCCGATGGTGACTTGCAACAGATTGCGGAAACGATGTTGCACCGCGGTGGGAAGACGTATCAGGCGGTCGTTCGTATTACCCCGAATACCTGCGCTGATGTCGTAATGAAAGCAACAGCGCTGGGGGAGGGCCGCTACGAGCTGCCAGCGGCACCTGTGAGCGAGATTGTGTCCACAGGTTTGAGTTACGCACCGGATTTGATTGTGGAATCACCTGAAGAGGCACGGTCGGAAATTATTGCTCGGTTGGAGCAGGTACTCGCTCGCCATGGCGGATCGAATGGTACGAAGAACACTCTGGAGGGCAACCAATGACAGTGCATGCAGTCCGAGAGCTAGACGCGACTGTCAGCGTCGACGAGTTGCTGGCGGTCGTACCGTATTTTTCCCAGCACCGTTCAATGACAGAGGCCGCAACCGAGCTGGCCATCCCTTTTGCCCGAATTCGGGCAATCGTGGAGCAGATTGCCGATATTGACCAGCCGGGACTCCTCGGAGTGCGGGCTTTTGAAGTTGATTACCGCAACAGCTTTGACGTCCGTATTCGCCCTCATGCAACGGTGCTCAGCCAGCCGCGTGCACTCACAGCCGAAGAGACCGCGACCTTGCTCCTCATCCTGGAAACCATCGAGGACTCCGCAGCCGCCACCTCTTCCGAGGCCGCGCAGACGGCCGCGACAAAGCTCCGCAGTGCCCTGGGAACGAACGTTCCCATCATCGATTCGACCGCCGCAGAGGATGGCAAGGCCTTTGCCTTTGCAGAGCAGATTTACTCCGCGCTGCATCAGCGCAAAGTGCTGAAGGTGCGTTACCGGAATGCCTCAGGGCAGGTTTCAGTCCGTGAACTTGACTGTGTCAACGTTTATACAGTTGAGTCCACGACATACCTCCGCGCCGTCGACCGGGCGCAGGAAGACAGCCATCAGAAGAGTTTCCGTGTCGACCGCCTGGAGGCCGCCGAGGTCCTCGACATTCCCGCCGCTTTCCACCGCCCAGAGCCCGTCGATATCCGTGATCCGCACGCCTTTGGTGCGGAAACGGGGACGTCCGAATGGGCGAGTGTGCTTATCGACGCCGATGCTACGTGGATCGCAGACTATGAACCGGTCTTCTTCACCGAAGATGAGGGAGAAGAAGAGGATACCGAACCGGTCTCTGATCAAGGCCTAGGGCAGTCGGAATTTGCCGCTGACGTGCCCATGTCCGACCTGGCAGCAACAGTCTCCTTTGTGCTCCGCCGTTCACCGAGCGTAAAAGTCACTGAGCCCCTAAAATTGAAAAACGCCGTTGTTGCGCGAGCTTCCGAAGCTTTGGCAGAGTATGGTCGAAACGACAAAGCTTAAACTAGAGCTTCTATCGCGCACAATGTGGCAACTTGCCACTTGTATTTGTATTCATTTGAAAGGTCTCTAAGCGGATGCCGAACCTAGGTCCCTGGGAAATCATCATTATCCTGGTCGTTCTTGTTTTGCTCTTTGGCGCAAAGAAGTTGCCGGATGCCGCTCGTTCGCTCGGCCGCTCCATGCGTATCTTCAAGTCCGAAGTCAAGGAAATGCGCAACGATGACGAGCAGCAGGAGCAGACTGCAATCCAGCAGGCTCCGCAGGCCCAGCCACAGCAGCCGTACCAGCAGCCGGCGCCGCAGGCTCAGCCGCAGCAGCCGTACCAGCAGCCGGCGCCGCAGGCTCAGCCGCAGCAGCCGTACCAGCCGCAGCCTGGCCAGAACAACCCTGGCCAGCCGCAGCAGTAGTAGAAGGCCGGTTGAAGCGTGACTTCAGCTACATCCACATCACGTCCTCGGAAGCGCCAACGTAAGCGCAATCCCGAGGGCGTGATGACTATTGTCGAGCACATTCAAGAGCTCCGGCGTCGTCTCGTTCTCTCTCTTGCTGGTATCGCCGTTGGCACTGTTGTGGGCTTCATCTGGTACCAGACCGCCTTTACAATTGGCCAGTTCCGCATACCGTTTACCTCGACCGATGTCGGTCCGCTGCACTTTAAGTCCCTGGGTGAATTGCTCAAGGATCCGTACTGTCAGCTTCCACCCGAGATGCGTCTCGGCGGCGGCGAGGGTGCGGAGTGTCGTCTGCTGGCGACCAGTCCGTTCGAAATGTTCATGCTGCGACTAAAGGTCGGCGCGTTGGCCGGTCTGGTGATGTCGTCGCCATGGTGGCTCTACCAAATTTGGGCCTACATCACCCCTGGCTTGGTTCGGAAGGAACGCCGCACCACCCGCCGAGTTGTGACTGCCGCAGCACTGCTGTTTGTCATGGGTTCCGTCCTGGCTTACTTCGTTGTCGCCTTCGGTTTGGAGTTCTTGCTTCAGATCGGTGAAGAAACGCAGATTTCTGCACTCACCGGTTCGCAATACTTCGGTTTCGTCCTCGCACTAATTCTGGTTTTCGGAGTCAGCTTCGAAGTTCCACTCTTCGTGGTGATGTTGAACATGGCGGGCGTCATTACCTACGAGGGCATCAAGGACAAACGCAGCATTATCATCATGTCGCTGTTTGTCTTTGCGGCTTTTATGACCCCAGGTCAGGAACCAATATCTATGGTCGCAATGGCGACGGCGCTGACATTGCTGGTGGAAGTCGCAATCCAGATTTGTCGCCTCCATGACCGTCGTAAAGCGAATGAGCGTCCGGAGTGGCTAGATCTGGATGACGAACAAGGCTCCGGACCAATCACGGCCTCCGGTCCAATTGGCTCTACTGGCGGTATCGGCGACGTGGGCGGCATCGACGCCCCGACTTCAGTAAGCACGCCGACGTCAATTCAGCCGGGCGGCATGCCGACGGCATCAGCAGCTCCGACAACCTCCCCGATTTCTGGCCCGACGCCAGTTAACCCGCCGACGCCGACTCAGGCATCCCAGATGCGCCCGACTCGCAATTCGCGTCCACCGCGGCCACACGGAATGATTCCGGAGACCCCGATGCCAACGCAGGACTTGCGAAATCGTCCGACGAGTGACTTTGATGATGTTCTCTAGCGTGGTTTATGACACTCTAGAGGCATGACTCTTCTCGGCGGTTTCGTTAGCCAACAGGATTTCGATCTTGACGACTTTCAGCTCCGCGCCTGCCAATCAATTGAGGCAGGGCGGGGCGTTGTCGTCTGTGCACCCACCGGTGCGGGCAAAACTATTGTTGGCGAATTCGCTATTTATGCTGCGCTCGAGCGCGGCGGCAAGTGCTTTTACACCACCCCTATTAAGGCACTGAGCAACCAGAAGTACCACGACCTAGTCGAGGACTACGGCGAGGACCGCGTGGGCCTGCTCACTGGTGACACTTCGATTAACGGCGACGCAGACATCGTGGTGATGACCACCGAGGTGCTGCGTAACATGATCTACGCGAACTCGCCGACGCTGAAGAAACTCACGCATGTGGTGATGGACGAGATTCACTACCTCGCTGACCGGGAGCGCGGCGCTGTGTGGGAAGAGGTTATTTTGAACCTCGACCAGTCCGTGGCTGTCATCGGTTTGTCCGCGACGGTATCCAACTCCGAGGAATTCGGGCGCTGGCTGTCCACGGTGCGCGGGCACACGGACGTTATTGTCACGGATTTGCGTCCGGTTCCACTGCATCAGCACATGCTAGTGGGCAACCGACTCTATCCTCTTTTCGAGGCGAAGTCGGACAAGGTCAATCAGGACCTGCTGGAGGCGTGCCGTCGCGCCGAGTTCGGCTACGGGGACGCTGGGGCCAGGGAGCGCTACCAGTACAAAAAACACAAGGGCGGTGGGCGCTCATACAGCTGGGGCGATAGGGGGCAGCGCAAGTTCCGCCCACCGAAGCGCGGCGATGTTATCCGCATGCTCGGCTCCATGAACATGCTGCCCGCGATTGTTTTCATATTCTCCCGCGCGGGCTGCGAAGGCGCGTTGGCGCAGGTCGGCGCTACTCGCGCAGAACTCACTGACCGAGATGAGCAGGAGCGCATCGCCAAGATTATCGATGACGGTGTCGCGCACATTCCGAAGGAAGACCTGCAGGTTCTCGGCTTCCTGCGCTGGCGCCGCATTCTCATTCGAGGTTTTGCGGCGCACCACGCGGGCATGCTGCCTGCGTTTCGGCACATTGTGGAAGAGCTCTTTAACGAAGGCCTGGTCAAGGTCGTCTTCGCCACCGAGACGCTCGCACTGGGCATCAACATGCCTGCCCGCACGGTTGTGCTGGAGAAGCTGGTCAAGTTCAACGGCGAGGCACACGTAGATCTCACGCCCGGTCAGTACACGCAGATGACGGGTCGCGCTGGCCGCCGCGGTATCGACACCGTCGGCAATGCCGTGGTGCAGTGGGCCCCGGCAATGGACCCGAAGGCCGTCGCAGGACTGGCATCCACGCGCACGTACCCGCTGATCTCCACCTTCGCACCGAGCTACAACATGAGCGTCAACCTCCTACAGACACTCGGTTACGAGGGGTCGAAGCGTGTCATGGAGCGCTCATTCGCACAGTTCCAGGCGGATGGCGACATCGTCGGAGTCGCCGCCGAACTGTCCAAGGCCAAGCAAGAAGCCGCGGCCCTGCGTGCGGAATTGCTCGGCAGGGGAGCCGATGCGCACGCCGAAGGGTCGGAAGCTGATGGGTCGTCGTCAAGAGGAGAGGGCAGTTCGCGTGACGACGAGCGCCTGACCCAGATGCTCGAATACCTGGATCTGCGCGCGAAGCTGACCCAGGAGGAGAAGAACGCCAAGCGCCGCAATATTGAAGACCGCCACACGGAAACGGTGACCGCGCTGCGAAGGCTCCGTAGGGGCGAGGTTATTCCGCTGCCGAAGGGTAAGAAGGTGCAGTTGGCGGTGGTGTACCGGGAGGATCATTCGAAGTCGAATCCTCGTCCCGGTGTCATCAGTGTCGGCGGATTTGTGGGACGTGTGGAACCGCATATCTTCCCAGCGGCGCCGCAGACAGTCGGCTCGATTAAGCTGCCGCGGGATGCGGATCGGCATCCGCGACGTGCGCTCGGTATTGTGCGTGCAGAGATTGGCCGCAAGGGGCTGAAGGGACCAAAGAGGCTGAAGCGCCGCAGCGGTGGCAACTCGCCAGCGGTGAGGAAGCTGCGGCAGGAGCTGCGTGAGCATCCACTACATGGAGATCCTGCGGTGGAGACGATGGCTCGTCACGCCGATACGCTGCGGCAGGCCGAGGCGCATGTTGCCAAGCTGCAAAAGCGCGTCGATTCCGCTTCCGATACGTTGGCACGCACATTCGACCGCATGCTGCAGTTGCTAACACAGATGGACTACGTGGAATGGCCAGAGGGCGCGGAGCCGACGATTACGGAGGAAGGCCTGCGGCTGGCGCAGATTCACAATGGGTCGGATCTGCTGGTGGCCACGTGCCTGCGCCGCGGTATCTGGGACGACTTGGACCCGGCAGAGCTGGCCGGTGCCGTGTCGAGTTTGGTCTTTGAAAACCGCAAGGCCAGCCAGGGCAGCGATGAGGTTCCGACCGAGCCGTTGGCCAAGGCGCTGGGGAACACCTACCGCATCTGGGAGGAGCTGTCGGAGGATGAGCGCCGCTACCGTCTGCCGGTGACGAACTTGCCGGACATGGCCTTTGCCACTGCAATTCATCAGTGGACTGCGGGCGCACCGCTGGGGTACTGCCTGCAGGCAGCGGCCGAAAGTGGCGCGGAGCTGACTCCGGGTGACTTTGTCCGCTGGTGCCGTCAGGTCATTGATCTATTGCAGCAGATTAAGAAGACCGGCTACTCCACAGACATTCGCGATAAGTCTGCCGAGGCTATTCAGGCGATTCGCAGGGGAGTAGTGGCGCTGAATAATTAGTTATCTCGGACACATCTCTTCTCCTGAACACCTGGTTCCTGAGGTGAAGATGATAAATTACTAAAAGTAGAATAGTTATGACACTATTCTTATCTCGCAGTGACTAACGAAACTGCAGATTATATTTTTCATATCTGACTTCATTTCTCAGGAAGGCCCCGAATGCGCAAGCTTCATAAGACTCTATCCGCTGTAGGGATCGCGGCACTGAGCTTCGGCATTGCCCCAATCGCAAACGCTGCACCCGCTGGAAACGTTGTTACCTTCGGCGATTCGTATTTCGCCAATCCGACCGTTGAGGACTACTGGATTGCCAAGGCTCCAGAGCAGATTCCTGGGCTCCCAGAGGTTCAGCAGAAGAATGGTTGCGCGCATGACCCTGATGGAATTCCGGCCAAGATCGGTAAAAAGACTGGCCGCCAGCTAGATGACTACTCCTGCGCAGGAGCCGTCCTCTACACGCCGAACGCAAACAATCTCGATCGACAAATCGAGGGCGCTATTCGCGATGGAGCACTGACCCCGCAGACTGCATTCATTGCAATTCAGATTGGTTTCAACGACACCTACAACAACGCAGTCAATCTTCCTTCCGTGCGTGAGGGCTGGTGGAAGGATGCTTCCGATGCCGCAGTAAACAAAATTCGCGCACATGCGCCGAATGCCCGCATCGCATTTGTCAATTACCCAACCATTTCGCATCCCGGTGATTCCAAGCAGTGCCTCATCCATGTGAACGTTGCTGGACAAAACGTCGACGCCGGGGTTCCCGCATTCTGGATTGAGCAGGGTGAGATTGAAACCTCTAAGTACGCACAGCAGGCCGCTGACCGCCATAACGCCGAGTTTGTTGATGTCCGCTCGATGACCACGGATCGCCATGAGTGCGCACCGGATGATAAGCGAATCATCGCAGGCGCAGTCGACAACCGCACTCAGGACTACAACCTTCCGGTCCACCTCAATGGTGAAGGCAAAGAGATTATCGCCGACGCAATCGTCGCTCGCATCTAGTCCTTGCCTCCAAGCCCTGCGCCTTATGGCCCAGGGCTTTTATCTTCAACTCACTACTTTTAGGGAAAAATGACACCTCGCACTCAACGCGCAACTCATGTGTCGTCTTGGACCCAGGTTAAGCAGTTTGCTACTGCTCTCGGCCCTCTCAAGCGTGCTGGCATCCTCAGAAATGATGGTCCTAAAGCACTGAAGAATATGTCCCAATGGGGCATTTCCATGGCAGCTCTCGTCGAAAACGACTGCCTTAATTGGCCTGACCGACTTGCCATTGTGGATGATTTCGGCGAACTTACATACAGCGAGCTTCGGACTCAGGCTAGAACACTCACGGTACGCCTAATGGAAAAGGGGATTACCGAAGGATCCACCATCGCAATACTTGCGCGAAACTCTCGTGCCATCGTGCTGCCATTGTTGGCCTGCAGCTACCTCGGGGCCCGCCCGATGATTATGAATCCTGCCTCATCGTCAAAGCAGGTTAGCGCGATTATGTCTGACTATGGCGCGGATATTTTGGTCGTAGACGTCGAGTACAACCAAGACGCAGAATTTCCAATCAAATCACTCACTGTTGGTGGTGACCATGATGAGTTTCTTTCCCTCGTTTCCGGCCAAACCGATAGCTCCAAGCTTCCTCGAAAGCCGCGGCAGCAAGAAACGATCATCATGTCGTCTGGAACTTACGGAATCCCCAAAGGCGTTCGCCTCCCAGTTCCACGCACGCCAAAGGTGCTCGGCGGTATTGTAAAGGCAATCCCGTGGAAGAAGAACATGGTAGTTCAACTGACCGCTTCGGTCTTCCATGCGTGGGGTTGGCTCAACCTTCAGATTGGCTTGGCCACTGGCTCAACACTCATTTTGCGTCGAAATTTTGATGCAGATCAGGCTGCTGCGGACTGCCTTCAGTATGGAGTAACCGGAATTGTCTCAGCTGCGGTCTTCCTGAAGGATCTAGTCGCTGCCGCGGACCGAGCAGAAACAAAGATTGGCCCATTTGAGTTCATCGTTTCTTCGGGTAACGCCATGCCGCCATATTTGGTTCGTGAGCTCAATAAGCGATTTGGGCCTGTTGTGTGCAATTTCTATGGCTCCACTGAGCATGGCCAAATCGCCATTGCAACTGGCCCTGAATTCGCCGCTGACCCGCACACCACTGGGCATATTCCATCTGGCGTCGAGCTCCGCATTTTCCGTGAAGATGGCACTGAGGCCGATCCAGGAGAGCTAGGTAACGTCTACGCAGCAAACTCTATGACCATGGTCGGGTTACTGGCTGCACGTGACAAATATGATGTCATGAATGGGCTGCTCGGAACAGGGGATAAGGGCCTCATTGATCAAAACGGCATGCTTCAGCTAGCCGGTCGCGCAGACGACATGCTGATCAAGGGAGGCGAAAATGTCTACCCTCGTGAAGTTGAGGAATTCCTCGGAACCGTCGATGGAATCGACGATGTGTTTGTCCACGGTAGTCAGGATGACATCGTCGCGACTCTTCGAGCCTACGTTGTACGTGAAGACAGCGTTGCTGGTGCTAACCTTTCCGACGACATGATTCGCGAACACGTTCGCCAAAATCTCGCGGAGCACAATGTGCCTGACGAGATTGTGTGGATGAAATCGTTGCCTCGTAATGACGGTGGCAAGGTCGTCCCACGCCGTCTACCCGACACCAGCATCTAGTTCCGCGCCTCTGTCTTATTCAAGGCTGACGGGTACAGTTGGCAACTATGAGCAACGGTATCTTTAGCTTTGACATCTATCAGCAGCGCCTGGATCGCACCGCGGAACTACTCCGCACCCGCGATGCAGACGCTGCAGTCTTTGGAACCGGAGCTGACCTGCAGTATCTCATCGGTTCTGCGGTCGCTTCGCATGAGCGTCTCACCGCGCTGGTAGTCACCGCAGCCGGCACAACCACGCTGGTATTGCCCGCTGTGGAGCGGGGGGACCTGCCGCTGTGTGCAATCGGTGACCTCAACGCCGATGTGGTGTTGTGGGAGGACGGTCAGGATCCACACCGCATTGTCGCCGACCTAGTCGGCCACGTGGGCACTCTCGCAATTGGGGCGTCGTTGACCGCTGACCACCTGATTCCCATTCAGGATCTCACCGGAGCCAAGACTGTGTTGGCCGGAGAACTGCTGAAAGAACTGTTCATGCGCAAGGACGCCGCTGAGATTGATCAGCTGCGCGAGGCCGGCGCCGCCATTGACCGCGTTCACGCTCGCGTTCCGGGCATGCTGCGTGCAGGTCGCACCGAGCGCGAGGTCGCCGACGAGATTTCGGCAGCCATCCTGGAGGAAGGCCATGTCGCCATTGACTTCGTCATTGTCGGCTCGGCTGAAAATGGTGCTAATCCGCACCACGATTTCTCCAACCGCGTCATCGAGGACGGCGACGTGGTGGTCATCGATATCGGAGGCACCTTGCCGCTCGGCTACCACTCCGATTGCACGCGCACCTATGTCGTCGGCAAGCCGGGGGAGAAGGAAACCGCAGCGTGGGCGGCCCTGCGGAAGGCTCAGGAAGCTGCTGTAGCAGCGGTTCGCCCGGGTGTGACGGCTGCAGAGATTGATGCGATTGCGCGCAATAGCCTCACCGCTGCGGGCTACGGCGAGTACTTCATTCACCGCACTGGTCATGGCATTGGCCTGTCCACCCATGAAGAGCCGTTCATTATGGCTGGCAATGAGCTTGCACTTGAGCCGGGCATGGCGTTTTCGGTGGAGCCGGGCGTGTACCTGCCGGGCGAATTCGGTATGCGCCTGGAGGACATCATCATTGTCACCGAAGATGGCGGCGAATCGGTCAATAACGGTCCGCACGATTTGATTACCGTCTAATCGAAGTTTAGAGGAAAGGTTTTTCTAGCGCATGGGACACGTACTCGTTCTTGGTGCCACCAGCGAAATCGGCGGGGAAGTTGCCGCGCGGCTGGCCAATCACAACACCTTCACGCTCGCCGCGCGCCGCACTGAGGCACTCGACGGCATTGCCGGACGCCTCATCGACGCCGGTGCTGTCGCGGTGCATCGCATCCACTTTGATGCCGATGACATCGCCGCACACCGCCAGTTCGTTGAGCACGCCTGGCAGCACGGTCCCATCGACACGGTGATTGTCGCGTTCGGCATCCTCGGCAATCAGCAGAAGTGTGAAGAGTCCGGGGAGGCTGCGGCGGCGGTCATTCACACCGACTTCACGGCTCAGGCATCGATTCTCACAGAGATTGTCGCGCGCATGGAGTCCGACATCGCCGCCGGCAAACTGCCTGTGCGCGACAAGGTCGCGGGCCGCATCATGGCCTTTTCCTCTATCGCAGGCACCCGCGTGCGCCGCGCCAACTATGTCTACGGTTCGGCGAAGGCCGGCCTCGACGGTTTCCTCCAAGGCATGCAGGACCGCCTGCACGGCAGCCATATTCAGCTGACAATCGTCCGGCCGGGCTTCGTCATCGGCCGCATGACCGAAGGCATGAAGCCGGCGCCGATGTCTTCGCGCCCCGCCGAGGTCGCTGAGGCCGCCGTCACCGCCTTCGATGGCCGGAAGCCCCATGTCTGGGTGCCACGGAAACTGGCGTTGCTCGCCCGTGCCACGCATCTGACTCCTCGCTGGATTTGGCGGAAGATGCCCCGATGAGTCAGAAACTTCGCGTCGTCGGCATTGGCTGTGACGGTTACGAGGGTCTATCTGCCCGCGCGGTCGAGGCGCTGTCGTCGGCACGCCGCATCATTGGCTCTCCCCGTCAGCTCCATTTGCTTGCCGACGTCAACCTGGACGCCGAGCTCTCTCCTTGGCCCAGTGGCTTCTGGACGGACTGGCAGGTCACCCTGGCAGATATTGACCCTTTAGTCGACGTCATCCTCGCCAGTGGCGATCCCATGTTCCACGGCGTAGGCGTATCGCTTGTCCGCGAGCTCGGCCGCGGTGGCGTGGAGGTTATTCCAGTACCGTCGTCGGCCTCATTGGCCTGTGCCTACCTCGGCTGGCCTTTGCATGACACTCCGGTGATCTCTCTAGTAACAGGGGAGCCGGGGATACCTGGTGCTGCACGTGTTGTGCCGGTAGCAGATGCACTGCGGCCCTTCCTGGTGCTGTGCCGAAACGCGGACTCAGTGAAAGAGGTCGCTACGGTTTTGGCCGGCCGCCCAGACACCAAGCTCACCGCGCTGACCAATCTCGGCGGCACGGAAGCTACAGGGCTGCTGGAGTCCGTTGCCGAAGGCACGGTGGCGACCCCACCGGTTCCAGCTGGCAACCTCACGGTGCTGGCGGTGGAGCCGTCGGGAAGCGCGCGCGGCTGGCTGCGCGACGGTGACTTTGATTCGGACGGCCAGCTGACGAAGGCACCGATTCGCCAAATGACCGTCGCCGCGTTGGATCCTCGGCCGGGAGCTCTGTTGTGGGATGTCGGCGGTGGCACGGGGTCGATTGGCATTGAGTGGGCTCGGCACGGCGGGCGCGCAGAAATTTTTGAGCGCGATGCTGTTCGTGCAGAGCGAATTGCTAAGAATGTGGCGAACCTGTCGGGCAATGTGACTGTCCACCACGGCGCAGCGCCGGGAGCTTTGGCTGACTCGAATCTTCGCCCCGATGCCATTTTCATCGGCGGAGGCCTCACTGCTGACGGCATGCTTGAGGCCTGTTGGCAACGCCTTGCCCCGGGTGGCACCATCGTCGCGAACGCCGTGACGCTGGAATCGGAGGCTCTGCTGTGGCAGGCACGTCGCGACTATGGCGGGGATGTCACCCGGCTTTCTGTAGAGCGCGCAGGTGCAGTCGGCACTTTCACTGCGTGGCGGCCGGCGTTGCCGGTGGTGCAGTGGGTAGCGCTGAAGCCAGTAGAGCCTGCGCTACCATAGACGTAATTTCTCTGTCTAAAAATATTGAGGACTCTGTAACCCACAATGACTGTGTATTTCATCGGTGCAGGCCCGGGCGCAGCAGATTTGCTGACGCTGCGCGCGGACCGGCTTATTCGCTCCTGCCCAGTGTGCCTTTACGCGGGATCGATTGTCCCGCCTGAGGTGCTGGAGAGCTGCCCCGAGGGCGCAGAGATTATCAATACCGCGCGAATGCCGCTGGACACCATCATCGAGACCATTCAGGCGGCGCATGAGGCGGGCAAGGATGTTGCACGCTTGCAGTCTGGTGACCCGTCAGTGTGGTCGGCGCTGGCAGAGCAGGTCCGTCGTCTCAGCGAACTCGGCATTGACTACGAAATCGTTCCGGGTGTGCCAGCTTTTTCCGCAGCTGCGGCAGCTCTCGGCCACGAGCTCACGGTGCCAACTGTCGGCCAGTCGGTCGTGCTGACCCGTATCTCCGGGCGTGCTTCCAAGATGCCGGAGGGCGAAACCTTGGAGAACTTCGGACGCACGGGCGCGACCCTATGCATTCACTTGGCCGCCCACGATATCGACCGAGTAGTCGAGGAGCTCACCCCGCACTATGGCGAACACGGTCCGGTGGCCGTCGTGGCTTTCGCATCCCGCCCGGAACAGGTTATTCTCCGTGGCACGCTGTCTGATATTGCGCAGCAGGTCAAGGATGCAGGTGTGACTCGTACGGCGGTCATCATTGTCGGCAAGGTGCTCACCGCCGAGGCGTTCCCGGATAGCTACCTCTACAGCGATGATCGCCCGCGCGATGAACACGGACGGACCATTCCATGCGTGCACTAATTCTGGGTGGAACTGCTGAGGCTCGTGCCCTGGCCAAGCGGCTAGTGGGCGAGGGCTGGTTTGTCACCTCTTCACTGGCCGGTCGCGTATCCAACCCCAAGCTGCCCGCCGGCAATGTCCGCATCGGCGGTTTCGGCGGCCCTGCGGGGCTCACGCGATGGCTGATCGCCGATGCCACCGAAGTCATCATCGACGCCACGCATCCTTATGCGGAGCGAATCAGCGAATCTGCCGCTGAAGCTGCCCGCGCCACCGGTCTTCCGCTCGTGGCGCTGCATCGCCCTGCGTGGGAGAGGCAGCCCGGCGACAACTGGATTGAGGTGTCCTCTATGCAGGAGGCCGCGGACATTGTTGCCGACCGCTTCTACAGCCCGTTTCTCACTATTGGCCGTCAGCAGCTAGCTCCGTTTGCCGACGATGCCAACGGCCGTTACCTCATTCGCTGCGTGGAACAGCCCGCGCCGCCACTGCCCAAGAATCGGAAGATTATTCTCAGCCGTGGGCCTTACGATGTCGCAGCGGAGCGCAAGCTCATGCGGGATTACGCCGTGGACTGCGTGGTGACCAAGAACTCCGGTGGTGCTGCTACCTACGCCAAGATTGAGGCAGCCCGCGACCTGAAAAAGCCGGTCGTTATCGTGCAGCGCCCGCAGCTGCCCGGCGCGGATATCGCCACCGTCGCCACAACGGTGGATGAGGCGTACAACGCCGTCATCCGCCGGGCATAGCGGCTAATTCTAGTGTGACCTAAATTACCGCACGGGCTGCCACTCTGTTTGCTCAGTGGGAACTTGCTCGATTCCACCAGAAGGACTCAATATCAGCCATGCGACAAACATAGCGATTGCTAGGAAAACAGAAATTAATGTGAAAATAATCCATCGGCGACGATATTCATCCTCGGCTTTTTTGGCCTCGAATAGCCCATAAATTCCAGTAAGAAATGGAATTGGGAATGCGATAAAAACGCCGGCCAGAAAAAGAATGACAGCAATAATCTGAAATCCCCAGTCAATTATTCCCGGCACTCTTTTATCCTTAGCACCTTTCGCTTGCATTATATTCTCCAGATGGTCGAATAGTCGCTGAGATACAGACCGTCCTTTGACCTGCCCCAATGCCGTCAACCACAATGGACTGCTCAAAGTTCTCCGAAGTTCGCACGAACCAACCTGCCCCTACAGCATACGAAGCTGGATTCGAGGCCGAACCCCTATACGACCATGTAGGAGTACTGGTTTCCCCACCGTGATCAAGAACTTTGACATTCTTAATCTTTTTACCTGGGGTTCCGCAGATTTCAACAGTCTGCCAGTAAGTGTATAGGGTGTTACCCATAACAGCCTTTTGCTCAAACCGGGCACCATCCTTTCGGCAGTAGTCAGCCTCGCCCTGCGCAAAAAGCGTCGTTGAAAGATTCGACGGCTATGACAATCGTTTTACAATCAACTCACCCGGAGTTGTATAGGCTCGCAGAAGGCTTTTTTGATGGTTATCCAACTCCGCCATCGAAAGGCGACCTTCATCAATCGCCCTATAAAGTGATTCAGCCTGAGCCGCCACGGGACGTGCAGGTTCCTCAGCGCTAGCAACGGGTGAAAAGATGATACCTGCTAAAATAAGGGCAGATTCCACTAGAAGAAGTTTTTTCCTATCACCTAAACCTCCTTTTATGTCAGTGATTGCCCCGAGCATAACACTGGAATCGAGCCACGCTTAGAAATATCTCCCGATTAAATAAGTAGCCCCGCTAAGAAAGGGGTAAACAAAAGTGGTAGTCATTTAAGCAAATAGAACCGTATTTGACCCTGGCCGCTAAATCTCAATTCGGCAATATCACTTTTACGCGTTTGGCAGCCGCGCGAATAATCTTTCTTTTCATTCGTGCACCGATATTTAATAGCTCAGATGTGTGCTGGAAATTCCAGAACTAACGCAGCAACTCGCCTGTCCCGCTGGTGCCGCCCTCACCGTAGTGACGTGCGGTGTAGACCCGAGTGGTCTTGCCAGCCCGATACGCTTTTGTCGACGACGAACCGATAATCACCATTGTTCGCATATCGACGACGTCCGGATCGAACTCCGCCAACGTGGTCACGGTGACGTTTTCCTGCTCCGAGCCGACTGCCCGCGCCACAATCACAGGCGTTGTTGTGGCGCGGTACTCCATGGCCAATGCACGCAGCTCTCGGATCTGCCATCTCCGCGACTTGGATGCCGGGTTGTAGACCGCAAACGCCATGTCTGCTCCGGCTACGGCACGCACTCGCTTAACGACGACCTCCCAGGGCTTCAACCTGTCGGAGAGACTGAGCATCGCAAAATCATGGCCAAGGGGAGCACCGACTCGACTAGCGACCGCCTGAGCCGCAGTCATGCCCGGCACGACTCGCACGGGGATGCCTCGCCACATATCGTCGTCAGCGACTTCCAACACTGCGGCCGCCATCGCGAAGACTCCAGGGTCACCGGAGCTGACCACCGCAACTCGACCGCCGCGCTTGGCAATATCCAGCGCCATAGTGGCTCGCTCTGCCTCAACGCGGTTATCTGAGAGATGACGGCGTTGCCCGGCGCGCTCAGGAACTCGGTTGATGTAGGTGGAGTAGCCAACCAGATCCGTGGCCCGTGCCAATTCCTCGGTGACTTCTGGGGTAGTCCAGCGTTCAGCACCCGGGCCAAGGCCGACAACTACGACTTCACCGACCGCTGGGGGAGCCGACTCAGTTGCTGTATCGGTGGCTGCACCGGTCGCTGCATCATCGGCTGGCGAAGGCACCCCAGAAACACTCCGTTTAGTGCCGTAGACAGCGGAAGGCACGACGGCCACTGCGAAGTAGGGAACCTTCTCCGGGTCGGCATCGGCCAGCGGGTAGCTGGTGTGCTCATTCATGGTTGCTCGCTCGACAACATAGGCGCGATCGAGCATGCCAGCGGCCTGCAACGCTGTACGAACCTTCTCAACGTTTTTCCCCAGCTTCATAATGACTACACAGTCTGAAGCGTCAAGAACCGCAGCGATCCGCTCGGAATCGGCGGTGGCGGGAACAACGCTGACGATTTCGGTAGCCTCGCCGAGCGGCTGACCGATCTCTGCTGCCGCCGCAGTAATGCTGGCCACTCCGGGGACAATCTCAGTGGGGAAGTCCTCGCTGAGGGCGTGATGCAGGTGCTGGTAAGAGCTATAGAGCATCGGGTCACCGAGCGAAAGCACTGCAACACTTCGCCCCTGGGCCAAGTGCTTGTGCAGGCGAGCAGTGGCCTCTGCATAGAAACCGGCGAGCTGCTCGCGGTAGTCGGCCGGGCGCCCGGTGGTCACCGGGTATTGCAATTGCTCTTCCACGGCAGCGTCGTCACGCGCGTCAATCAGTTCAGCGGCGATTGAACGCGCCGTGGAACGTCCGTGAGTTCCGGCATGGTAGGCGATGACATCGGCTGTGCGGATGATGTCGGCACCGCGAAGTGTAATGAGACCTGCGTCGCCGGGGCCGAGTCCGATGCCGTAGAGATGACCAGGCTGAGCGCTGTAGGAGCCGGACATGGTTTAGAGAATCTCCTTTGCGGTGGCGATGGCATTGAGGGCAGCACAGGTGATAGCCGAGCCACCACGACGGCCGGTGACGGTGATGTACTTCAGCTCCGGGTTTTCGGCACCGGAGTCGATTGTGGCCTGCTTGGATTCCGCCGCACCAACGAAGCCGACCGGCATGGCCAAAATGGCAGCGGGCATGGGGAAGGATCCCTCATTGATGCGGTTGAGCAGGTGGAAGAGGGCAGTGGGAGCGTTGCCGATGGCGACGACCGCGCCCTCGAGGCGAGGCTTCCACAGCTCCACGGCAGCAGCAGTGCGAGTGGTGCCGAGTTCTTGAGCCAGTTCGGGGACGCGCTCATCACGCAGTAGGCAGATGACTTCGTTGTCAACAGGTAGGCGCTTGCGGGTAATGCCCGAGGCGATCATGTTGACATCGGTGAAGATAGGAGCGCCATCCTCGAGAGCCCGGCGCGCTGCACGCACAGTCCCCGGGGAAAAGACGATGTCCTTAGCCAAATCGGTCTGACCTGCTGCGTGAATCATGCGGACGGCGACGGTTTCCTCATCGGCGTCGAAGCGGGAAAGGTCGCTTTCCTCGCGGATGATGGCAAATGAGTTGCGGTAAATATCCGCACCGTCGGTGTTGTACTCAAAGCGCTTCATAGGCTTAAAGCCTAGTCCACAGCAGTGACTTCGTATTCTCCGTCCCCGGTGGCGAGATAGTCGAAGTAACCACCCTTGGGTTTGCCACAGCGGCGCTCACAACCGGAGAAGTGCACGCGCCCCTCGGGCAGTCGGCCATCGGCAATTGCGTGGGCAGCATCGCCGCGCGTATCAGCCAGCGACTTTTCGCAACCGGGGCGACCGGTGCAGGCACTGACGCGCAGCCAGGTGGACTTTCGGTCGAAGATTAGACCATTCGGTGCCAATACCTTAACGACCTGTTCAGCAACTTCCTCTTCCAAATCATGCAGAATCAGCGAGTACCACGGAGTGATGTGCACGGGAACCTGCGTATGCGAAATCGCTCGGGCCAGACGTGCCGGAAGTACCCCAAAGCGCAGCCCCGCGGCCAGGCTAACCAGCCCATCCGGCTGGTCAATCCAACCGATCTGGCGGGATAGCCCGGCGGTGGCATCGAAGCTCTCAGCCGGGGTCGGTTCCTGGCGCCGAGCTCGCTCGCCTAGTTCCTCGATTACGGCATCGGCAACGCGGGCGGCCGCATCGGCTTCCGCGATGCGCCAGGCTGTACCACGGCTGTCATTCCACACCTTCGCTGTGGTGATTAGAGCTCCCACGACGTCGTCACGCGAAACAATAAGCCCCGAGGTCGCGCCACCGATGATGAGTTCGAACGTGCTCTCATCGTGGGCGACAACGCCGAAGTCAGGGCGCTCACCAAGTACGTCACCGCGACCGTCGTCGAAGGCCATGAGCGTACGACCAGGCAGTGTTGCAAGCGACGGCTCCGTAATGAGAGCCTTGTCGAACTCTTGAACCAGGTCGCGGACATCGGCCTTGCCGCCGACGCGACCGGACAGTGGCGACTGAAGAACGTTGCGCACGCGGTCGTGGCTCGTGGAGGGAACCAGCTTCTCTTCTTCTGCAGCATCAGCGAACGCGCCGGTATTGGTGATGCCACGGATCTGAACATTGCCGCGGGAAGTGAAGTGAATATCGCCGTCGCCGAAATTCTCGGCCAAATCGGCGAGTACGGCAAAGCCCGGCGCGGGGAGGAAGCCTCCGGGGAAGCGCAGGCGACCAATTGCGCCATCAGCTGCGATATGAACCTTTCGGGTGCCGGGGCAACCGTCCTGACGAGTGCGAGCTCCTTGATCAGATGCAGTCATACTCTCAAGAATACGCAAACAAGCACAGAGCTGAGCCCCGAAAACAGGGGCTCATTATCCGGGCCTTTTCAGCCCAACGAAACCATTCTGAAGTGGAGTTTTGATAGCCCCGTGCAAAAAACATCCAAATTCTTCACTAAATCCACCGATTTCCTTTTTCAAATCCTTATTATTTCTATAACCTAACTTCCGCCGAATTAAGGGAAGTCTTCATTGGGTTTTCAATCTGGGGTTATTCAGGAGATTTCATGCCACATCACGACGCTGAAGCACTCACACACGGCACCGCCGGCATCGGCCATGCCTCAACACAGACGTGCGCTGCTTCACGACGAAACGGTCGCATAACCCGAACGGGAATCGGGGTAGCGCTTGCGGGTCTTATGACCATCGGCCTGGCTACACCTGCAAACGCTCAGCCACTAAGCGTGCCGGGCCTGTCAGATAGTGGGCTGGCGGATAAAGTGTCGTCGTCAAGTGCAAACCGCGAATTGCCTGGTTTCGGTCATGTACCGAACCCGAATGTAGAGAGGCTACTCGGCATCGAGAAGGACGATGAGCAGTCTGGCAACGAGGGCACAGGCAGGCAGCTGACCCCGGAACAGGCACGCGTGGCCGCAGCCTCTCCGTTGAATTCTCTGCCGCTGACCCCGTCGCGCGCGGCGAATGCCGGCACGCTAGTCAACAGCGAGGATGCCGAGATGATGGTGAACGACAAGCTGTGGAATGTGGATGCCAAGCGTATTCACTACAACTCCACGGATTCCCTCGGCAATCCCAGTGTGGACACTGCCATTGTGGTAACTCCGAAAACGGAGTGGAAGGGCAGCGGTCCGCGTCCGGTCGTGGCGATCGCGCCGGGCACGCAAGGTGGCGCGGAAAAGTGCGACCCGTCGATCTCCTCGCAGACCGGGTTGAAGATTGAGTTCGGTCCGATGGACATTATTGCTCCATACGAGACGATTCCGATGGTTGCGAACTTGAAGCGAGGTGCGACTGTGGTGATGATTGACCACCACCGCAATGACCAGGGCAACCAGGACTACGTCGACAATATCGCCTCGGCACAGTCACTGTTTGATGCCGTGTCTGCCTCCCACGAGCTAGGCGTGGATCAAAAGGCGCCCGTGGGAATCTATGGCTACTCCCAGGGTGGCTCCGCAGCCGCTGCAGCTGCTGAGCGTGCAGGTGTCTACGCCCCGGAGCTCAACGTCGCCGCTTCTGCCGCCGGCGGCCCGCCGTCCGACCTCGCAAACGTTCTCGACCAGATTGATGGTACGACCCTGACCGCTGCGATTGCATTGGCAATCAACTCTGTCCTGGATAAAGATCCGGAGCTGCGCCGTGTCCTCAAAGAAGAAATCAGCCCTGAAGGCAAAGAACTGCTGGACAACGTTGGCAACTACTGCGCGGGCGGCTTGGGTTTCCATCACTCGTTTGAGACCACTGACCAGTACACCACCAGCGGTGAGTCGCTCAGTGAGATGATTAAGCGCTACGAGCCGGTGCAGAAGGAACTCGCACGCCAGCGCGTCGGCAATTTCGTACCGAATGCCCCGGTGTACCTCTACTCAGGTGAGCACGATGACATCATCCCCATCAACCAGGTCCGCAAGCTACGTGATGCTTGGCTGAATCTCGGGTTCACCGACCTGGAGTACGTCGAAAACACGACTTCGCCTCTGCTGCCGAAGACAGGCCTAAACCATATCGTTCCCATGCTCGCGGAACTGACTAATGCCACCGACTTCCTCTGGTCCCACTTCCCAGATCAGCCTGCGGAGCAGTCGCTGGAACTCTAGCAATAGACGCTGCAGTAGAGTGATGGAGAAATCCACTGCCATGCCACTGACGAGAAGCTCGGTGAAAATCCGCACGGTCGCGCCACTGTCACAGTCAGACCTCGTCATCGGTTAGAAGGCAGACTCCCGCCGACCGGGGACGCGTTGCTCCCCAGGAAGTGAATGACTACACCGTGATTCTGCTGCTGTCGACCTCGGATACCGACCTTCTGTCCGCCCGCGCGGCCGCTCAGGCCAACCCGGAGGTGTCCTACCGTTGGGCAAACCCGGCGCGTCTGCTCGACGATGATTTGCCCACGCTTGCCGACGGCGCCGATGTCGTCATCATCCGACTTCTCGGTGGCCGCCGCGCCTGGGAATCCGGCATCGACTACTTTGTGAACTCCGGTATTCCCACCGTCCTCGTCTCGGGTGAGCAGGCGCCCGATGCCGAACTCACCGAGTACTCGACGGTTCCCGCAAACGTCACCACGCAAACGCACATCTACCTGGCGGAAGGCGGCGCGAAAAACCTCGCACAGCTGCACAATTTCCTGTCGGACACGCTGCTTCTGACCGGTCTTGGCTTTGAAGAGCCCACTCGCATGCCGACCTGGGGTTTCCTGGAGCGCGACTCCAAGGTGGCCACGGAAGATTCGCGTGGCACCGTCGGCATTATCTATTACCGCGCCCAACACCTGGCTGGAAATACGCACTACATTGAGGCGCTCGCTGACGCAGTCGAGGCTCGCGGCTACGTCGCCAAGCCCATCTTCGCCGCGTCCCTGCGCACCGCCAGCGATGAACTGCTGGCAGAGCTGGCGTCCTGCGACGCGCTCATCACCACGGTGCTCGCCGCTGGTGGCAACCGCCCGGCACTCGCGCAGGCCGGTCAGGACGACGACGGCTGGGATGTCGCCGCACTCGCAGACCTCAACATCCCCATCATCCAGGGGTTGGCTCTGACATCCTCCAAGGCGGCATGGGAAGACAACGACGAGGGTCTGTCACCGCTGGACGTCGCAACACAGGTCGCCGTCCCCGAATTCGACGGCCGCATCATCTCGGTCGCGTTCTCGTTTAAGGAAATCGACTCCGACGAGCTCATTTCCTACGTCCCTGACCTTGAGCGCTGCGACCGCCTCGCCGGCATCGCTACCCGCTACGCCGCACTTCGCCACATCGACAACGCTGACAAGCGCATCGCCGTCATGCTCTCTGCGTACCCGACCAAGCACGCCCGCATCGGTAACGCCGTCGGCCTGGACACACCAGCATCCACGTTAGAGGTGCTGCACGCGCTTGCCGACGCCGGATACAACCTCGGCGACACCACCAAAATCCCCGGATACGCCACCGCCGAGGACGGCGCCGATGAACCAGATGCGTTCATGCACGCCATCATCGATGCCGGCGGCCAGGACCCGGATTGGCTGACCGAGGAAGTTATGGAGGCAGCCGAGCTCTGCCTGCCCGCTGCGACCTACGAGAAGTTCTTCGCTACCTTGCCGGAGGAACTCCGCTCCGACATGCAGGACAAGTGGGGTGCCGCGCCGGGCACTCTGTACGTCCACCCGGATACCCAGGACATCTATATTGCGGGCCTGACCTTCGGCAATGTCGTGGTCATGGTGCAGCCACCGCGCGGTTTCGGTGACAACCCGGTGGGTATCTACCACGATCCAGACCTACCGCCGACGCATCACTACCTGGCTTGCTACCGCTTCCTGTCGCTGCCGCAGTCGGAGGGCGGTTTCGGCGCCGATGCCGTGGTTCACATGGGCAAGCACGGCAACCTGGAGTGGCTGCCGGGCAAGACCGTCGGTCTTTCCGCCTCCTGTGGCCCGGATGCTGCCATCGGTGAGCTGCCGATGATTTACCCCTTCCTGGTCAACGACCCGGGCGAGGGCACACAGGCCAAGCGTCGTGCTCACGCCACGCTTGTCGACCACCTCATTCCGCCGATGGCCCGCGCCGAATCTTACGGCGACATCACCCGTCTGGAGCAGCTTCTCGACGAGCACCAGAACATCTCCGCCATGGACCCAGCCAAGCTGCCGGCTATCCGCCAGGAGATTTGGACGCTGCTGACCGCCGCGAAGATGGACCGCGACCTCGGTTGGGACGAGCGTCCGGACGAGGAGGTCTTCGATGACATGCTCATGCATGTCGACGGCTGGCTCTGCGAGATTAAGGACGTCGCCATCCGCGGTGGCCTCCACGTACTCAGCCAGGCACCGGAAGACGAATCCCTGATCGGCACTGTGACCACCATGCTGCGCGCCCGCCAGCTGTGGGGAGGCAAGCAGACGCTGCCGGGCCTGCGCGAAGCTCTCGGCCTGGCCGAGGACGGCACCGACGAGCGCCACACTGTGGACTCCATCGATGCACTGGCTACGGCGTTGGTAACCGCCGTGGTGAAGAATCCTGACCAACCAGTGGCACAGATCGCGGCTGATGTTCTCGGCTCCGAGGAATTTGCCGATATCGCGGTACCGAACGGCCTCGATCAGGTTGTCGAGCTGCTGCAGTTCACCCGCGACGAAATTCTCCCGCGCCTGGCCGCTACCAGCGAGGAGATTCCGCGCATTCTTTCAGCCTTGGACGGCGAGTTCGTTCCGGCTGGCCCCTCCGGCTCGCCGTTGCGCGGTCTGGTCAACGTACTGCCGACTGCCCGCAACTTCTACTCGGTAGACCCCAAGGCGGTGCCGTCGCGCCTGGCTTGGGAAACCGGTGTCAACCTCGCCGATGGCCTGATCGAGCGCTACCGCGCCGACCACGGCGAGTATCCCAAGTCGGTTGGCCTGTCGGTGTGGGGCACTTCCGCCATGCGTACTTCTGGCGATGACATCGCCGAGGTGCTCGCGCTGATTGGTGTGCATCCGGTGTGGGATGACGCATCTCGCCGTATCGTCGGCCTTGAGCCAATTCCGCTGGAGGAACTGGGGCGTCCGCGCATTGACGTGACCGTCCGCATTTCCGGTTTCTTCCGTGATGCGTTTCCGCATGTTATTGACCTTTTGGATGATGCGTTTCAGCTCGTCGTCAAGCTTGATGAATCCGATGAGGACAACTACGTGCGCGCACATGCGAAGGCCGACCAGCAGGAGCGTCCGCGCCGTATCTTCGGTTCCAAGCCGGGCACCTATGGAGCTGGTTTGCTGCAGCTGATCGATTCCGGTTCCTGGCGCGATGACGCGGATCTGGCGAAGGTTTACACGACCTGGGGCGGCTACGCCTATGGTCGCGGCGTCGATGGGGAAGAGGCTGCTGACGATATGAAGACGGCCTACCGCCGTATTCAGGTTGCCGCGAAGAATGCCGATACCCGTGAGCACGACATCGCCGACTCCGATGACTACTTCCAGTTCCACGGCGGTATGATCGCCACGGTCCGTGCGCTGACGGGTTCCGCTCCAGAGGCGTATGTGGGCGATTCCACGCGTCCGGACGCCGTGCGCACCCGCACCCTGCACGAGGAAACGCGACGTGTCTTCCGAGCCCGCGTAGTCAACCCACGCTGGATGCAAGCCATGCGTAACCACGGCTACAAGGGTGCCTTCGAAATGGCGGCAACGGTCGATTACCTCTTCGGTTACGACGCGACGGCACAGGTCATGGATGACTGGATGTACGAAACGCTTACCGACGAATACGTTGCGAACCCGGAAAACCGCGAGTTCTTTGAACAGTCGAATCCGTGGGCTCTGCACGATATTTCCGAACGCCTGATGGAGGCCGCCGAGCGCGGTATGTGGGAAAACCCCGACCAGGAACGCATGGATTTGCTGCGCCAGACCTACCTGGATACAGAGGGCGACTTAGAGGAGCGAGCTGACCGGTAGGCGAGCGCTAGTCGTCATCTAACTTGCCGCTACAGCCTGCTAGAATACGACAAGAGAACCGGCCGATAGCCCTAACCACTTGCTCATCTAGTGGCGGTTACACTGGGGAACTATGAGCAAGTGGTTCACAATTATTTACCTCATTGCCGAGATTGCGGCCTTTATCGCACTCGGTGAATGGATTGGCTACGGCTGGACCGTCCTATTGGTTTTGGGCCTGTTCATTGTGGGGTTGGTCTTCGCCGCTATCGAGTTCAAGCGCATCTACCAGAAGTTGCTGCTGGATACTTCTCGTACTCTTACCGAGTACGGACAGAAGCATCCGGAGGAGGCAATCAAGCGCTCGGCAAAGGGCGCGGGACACTTTGTGGCTGACTCTGCAATTCTGTTGGTTGGCTCGTGGCTGATTGCCCTGCCGGGCGTCGTCACCACCGTTGTTGGTTTCCTCATGGTGCTACCGCCGACTCGCTGGCTGATTCGTAAGAGCGGATCGGTGGCGCTGCTCAACGGACTCCGCAACTTCAGTGACCGCAGCATGATGGTGGTCTCTCAGTACGGCATGAACCCAGGTACTCCAGGAGCTGGCGCTGGTGCTGGCGGCTTTTCGGGGTTCCCTGGATTCTCTGGTGGTTTCCCGGGCGCGGATGGCAAGAGCTTCCCACAGGATAAAATCGTGCCACCGGCGCCGGACAACGCCTGGGATCATGACCAGGACGACAGCGACAAGCGCTAACTCGAATACTCGCGGACGTAGAGAGTTCTTTTATACAAGTGCACACTAACCGTCAAGCGCGCTCCAGCGAGCACGGGGACTTTGCTCCGAAAGACGCTTCGAAAGACACTCCGGAGAATCCGAGTCGCTGGCAGGCGCGCTTTCGCGCGCTTACCCCACTAAAGCAGCGCCTCCTTCTCGCCTTCATTGCAATCCTCGCTGGTGGATTGCAATTCTTAAGCTACGCACCCCTGAGCTGGTGGTGGACCGCCTGGGTCGGCCTCGCCCTGCTCATTTTTGCCTTCTTCTGCGCAGCCGATTGGAAATCCAGCGTAGTGGGGGGCTTCAGCTGGGCAACAGCGACGGCGCTTTTCTCACTGCCGTGGATCGGCTCCTTCGTCGGTATTGGCCCCTACGTGGCGCTCTCAATTGTGCTGGGTCTCCTCACAATTCCGGCGGCGCTTGCGATGTGGCTGATTGCCCAATCCAGTTTCCCCCTCGCGCTGAAGCTCCCTGGCATGGCCGCTGCGCTCGTGGCAGGGGAGGCGCTGCTGGCCCGCTGGCCTTTCGGAGGCTTCCCCTGGCTCCGCGTTGCCTGGGGGCAAGTCGACGGCCCGCTGGCCCCAGCAGTGGCAATCGGCAGCACTGCATTGGTCACTTTCCTCGCTGCTTGCGTTGGTGCGGGACTGGTCGCGCTCACGCTACGTTCCTACGCAACCTCCGCTGCGCTTTTGGTGGGGGCGTTAATCGTCGGCTGGGCTCTTCCTGCGTGGACCCAACCACTGCCTGAACCTACGGCCGCTGACAACGCCCGTGTCGCGGTTATCCAGGGCAATGTTCCTCGCCTCGGTTTGGAGTTCAATGCCCAGCGCCGCGCAGTACTGCAGAACCACGCCGATGCCACCAATGAACTGGCACGACGTGTCCACCAAGGTAAGGAACAGCAGCCGGACATCGTCATCTGGCCTGAAAACTCCTCCGATGTCAGCCCGTTTACGGATGGGGAAGCGGCACGCATTATCGAAAACGCCGCGATGAATATTGGCGCCCCCATCGTGGTCGGCACCTTTACCTACACCAATGGGGTGCAAAACACCATGGTGGTCTGGGACCCAAAGACCGGCCCCGGCGACCAGCACGAGAAAATCTATCTCCAGCCCTTCGGCGAGACCATGCCATTCCGCGAACTACTCCGTCACTTTTCCGACATGGTCGATCACGCCGGAGACATGACCCCGGGCAACGGCGATGCTGTGGTCACAACACCTGGCACCGATGGTTTAAAAAAGGTCAACCTGGGCCTGGCCACCTGCTACGAAGTGGTCTTCGACGGTGCCTTCCGCAACGCGGTCAACCACGGCGCAACTATGCTTGCCACGCCCACGAATAACGCCACCTTCGGTTTCACCGATATGACTTACCAACAGCTGGCCATGAGCCGCATGCGAGCCATGGAGTTCCAACGCTCCACGGCCATCGCCGCAACCAGCGGTGTGAGCGCTATTGTGGATGCGCACGGAGACGTCGTAAAGCAAAGCAAAATCTTCGAACAGAAAGTGCTCACCGAGACTTTGCCTCAGTACTCCCACCTGACTTTTGCAGCCCGCTTCGGGACGTGGATTGAAGGTCTACTGACTGCATTCGGTATTCTTTGTGTGGTTGGTGCCGTCCTGCGTCGCCGTGGCGGAGATGCCAGGGCAGGCGCAGATGAAGTTGATGGCCGGGATACTGAGCAGAATATGCACTAAGGAGAATCACGAGTGACTGCCCTAAATGAGTCGACGCTGGTTGTCATTCCCACTTTCAACGAGCGGGAAAACCTGCCGGGCGTGATTGCACGCCTGCGCGCAGCGGAGCCGAGCGTCGACATTTTGGTTGTCGATGACTCTTCACCAGACGGCACCGGAGAGCTCGCCGATGAAATCGCTGCCGCTGACAAGGCGGACAACAACGGGAAAGAGCACATCTACGTCCTGCACCGCGAGGGCAAGGGCGGTCTCTGGGGTGCGTACCGCGCGGGCTTCGCTTGGGGTCTCGAGCGCGACTACGAGGTTCTCTGCGAGATGGATGCCGACGGCTCCCACGCACCAGAGCAGTTCCATCTGCTGCTGGAGAAGCTCGAGGACGGCGCCGATGTCGTCATCGGCTCCCGCTACATTCCGGGAGGCAAGACCGTCAACTGGCCAATGAGCCGTCAGGTTCTCTCCCGCGGCGGCAACTTCTACATCTCGCTGGCGCTCGGCGCAGGCATCTCGGATATCACCGCTGGCTACCGTGCTTATCGACGGGAAGTTCTCGAGACCCTCGATCTCGAGAACATTGGCAAGGCTGCGTACCTGTTCCAGACCGAGCTCGCCTTTGAGGCTGTGCAGGCGGGCTTCCTGGTGGAAGAGGTTCCGATCACCTTTACTGAGCGCGAGTACGGCGAGTCCAAGATGGATGGCAGCTTTGTGAAGCAGTCTCTGCTGCAGGTCACCAAGTGGGGATTCAAGCACCGCTCACAGCAGGTAAAAAACCTGGGATCTGAGATTGGTCGCCTGGCTGGTCACGAGTTTAAGCAGCGATTCCGCAAGTAGGGCAACCCCCAAAGATTGCGACCACAAAAATTGCGGGCTGCATGTATGAATACGGGCTGCATGTACGAATGCAGGCTGCCTGTATGACTGCAGGCTGCAAATGTGAAACTGACTTAGTTTATGACAGTTTCAGGCCATTTTTCAGGCCATTTTTGTCATAAACGCAGTCAGTAACTCGGCTCGGCCCGCCGCAGCCAGCCACCAACGAAAAACGGGCCCGAATAAGGAGCAAAACCTTATCCGGACCCGAATTTCAGTGTTTGATCGACGGCCACAAAGCTCTAAAGTTCGAACCTAACCAGCTCAAACCTTAAGCGTTCTTCTCTGCCTCTTCGGCTTCCTTCTGAGCCTTCAGCAGGCGAGCGGCGTTACGACGACGCTTGCGCAGCAAGTCAACGCGCTCATCCAACAGCACATCGAGCTCCTCAATGGAGCGGCGCTCACGGAGCATGTCCCAGTGAGTCCTCGGCGGCTTCACCGGCTTAGCTTCGGTGCCTTCGCCTTCAACCAGCTCACCAATCTGGCCATTCTTGCACAGCCATTCACCTGGAATTTCCGCGTCATCCGCGAATGGGACCTCGAAGATCTCACCGGATTCAGTGCGGTAGCGGACCATCATTCGCGGCGCGAGGTCATGATCGCGATCGGTCTCATACGAAACGGCGCCCATGCGACTGCCACGAAGAACTCGATCTGCCATGTGGAACGTGCCCCCTTTGGTAGAAATACTAGACCACACATTATAACGCCTTAGTCAGCATTCATGCCATAATTGACTTCTGTGTCAGATCAAAAGCCGAGCACAACTATCGCCAATTGCCAGTGGTGTGGCCGCGAAATGGAGGTCGCCATCCGCGGTCGCCGGCGCAAATTCTGCAGCCAAGCCTGCCGGCAGCGCGCGTATGAAAAACGCACCGGCGTAGCAAAAGGCGCCTCCAGGCCGATTGCCGAACGAATCAATTCGGATCTCACGCTGAAGACCGCCGATGCCACGAGTAGGCCGGCGGGCGGTGACGTCGTAAAGCGAATAGGGGACGGGCTCTTCGAAGTACGTTGTCTCGCCGAAGACTTGCGCACCGCGCTTGACGACGACATGGAGACCGCCGTCCTACAGGAGATTACGCAGGAATTGATTATGAAAACGCGTGAGGTGGAACGGTTTATCCCATAGCGGATTAAAAGGATAGGATGAGCACTATGAATTCTGGTGTCCGTAAATCAATTATTACTTTGATAGCCGTTGCAGTTGTTGCGCTCGCAATTGTTATTGTGGGACCAGTTTTGTATCGCGTTTTCACGCATGAAGGGGTGCGTACTGGGGATTTCGAGGCTAACGAGCTGCCTGCAGCAACGACTGACGCGAATGGCACCTGGAAGATTGTCGGTGGCGATAACTCACAGAACACCTCCGTTGGCTTTACTTTTAACGAGGTGCTGCCAGGCAGTAGGCGGACGACGTCCGGTTCCACCCACGAAGTCACTGGCGAGCTGAAGGTTGCTAACGACAACCTTGAGGACGCATCCATTGTTGTTGACATGGCAACTCTGACTAGCGATATTGAACGTCGTGACATCAATGTCCGCAACAATATTTTCAGCGTTGAGCAGTACCCAGAAGCTAAGTTTGAGCTTGCAGAGCCGCTCGATATTTCAAGCATTCCAGATAACGGCCAATGGGCAAATATCGAGATTCCGGGACGCCTGACCATTCGCGGTGTCACCAATGATGTCACCGTGCCAATGAAGGCCGCTCGTACCGAAAACCTGGTTTTGCTGTCGGGCACCTTGCCAATCAACCGCCTGGATTACAACGTGCGCCTGCCACAGTTTGTAGCTGCATCCATCGAGGAGAACGGCGAACTCAATCTACGCATTGTCGCGGAGAAGCAGGACGCGTAGGTTTCGGCTAGCAGGCACGGCCATCTAAAGATGGATCGCACGAGAACGAATCTAAAAGAGGCTTCTAGCCAGCAAAAATATGCCCCGTTTCGTCACTGTGACGTAATAAATCCATTTAGTCCACACACCGCAGAGGTCCCGCCAAAAACAATTTTGATAGGCCAGTTGGGAGCCACAACGATATGAACACCTACGAAGCAATGTTGCTCGCACGAAAGGTGCGAATGGTGCTACTGATTATCTTCATTGCATTCGTGGCCTACAAGGGCGTGTGGTGGCTCGTGGCTGTTGGCATATTTCTGATTGGCATGACGCTGTGGCAGAACAAGCGACTGCGGGAAGAGATTGCCGTCCGCAACGCGGATGAGCTTGTAGCAGACACCAAGACCAATGAACAATAAGCCCGACAGCATGGATCAAGCGCCAAGGTAGAACGGGGCGGAAAACGTGGCAGCCCTAGAAATTCAGAAACCTCCAGACCTAACCACTGTCAATATTTGTCCGATAATATACATTATGACATTTTGGCCTTAGGGGCTTACTCTCCCCATTACCGCCGATGCGCCATTGTCGTCAGGCCTAACCAGCCAGCCAGTCAGTCAGACTGTCCCGCCAACCCGCACCGCCATGCCCACTCAGCAAAGAATTGATTTTCGCTACACGGCTATTCAGGAATTTTTAGTAAAATTCCCTCATGCCTGATTTCTCAGACACATCCAGTAGCTCCGACAGACCCGATACGTCAGACACGTCAGATAGAGCTGACTCGTCCGACGACCCTGAGCCTCGAGCCAAGGTAAACGGGCTCTCTGTAGCCGCAGTAAGCGCAATAACCGTAGCAACCGCAACATCCTCAGCGAACGCAGCAAACACTCCAGGTGATGCCGCGTGATTGTATCCGCGCTCATTGTATTCGCAGCTTTTCTTTTCCTCGTTTTCGCCAACGCAGTTTTCGTTGCTGTCGAGTTTTCCTACCTCACGGTTAACAGAAACGACGTCAAGAAGGCCGCAGACTCCGGCTCAAAGTCCGCATATTTAGTAGACCGTGCTCTATCACGCACCTCTACTAACCTCTCCGGCGCACAGCTGGGAATTACGGTCACCAGCCTCGTCGCTGGTTTCCTTACCGGACCTTCCCTCGGCGTGCTCCTCGAAGCCGCTTTTGGTGGCACTAGCGTCTCTCCCGCCACCGTCACTGCAATCAGCACTACGGGCGCTTTCATTATCGCAACCTTCACTCAAATGGTCTTTGGCGAACTCGTTCCCAAAAACTGGGCCATCGCCGAGCCCACGAAAGTCGCAAACCTCGTGGTCAGGCCGCAGAATGCCTTCATGTTCGCATTCGGCTGGCTGGTCTGGCTGCTCAACAGCGCGGCTAATTGGGTACTAAAACGGCTCGGCTTCTCCCCTGAGGAAGAGGTTGCCAGTGCCAGAACCGCGGAGGAACTCCGTGCCGTCGTCACGCACTCTAGCGATGAAGGAAAGATTAACCCGCAGACCGCCGAGTTGGTGGCGCGATCGATTGAGTTCGGCGAGCGCACGGCGGCTGATGTGATGACGCCACGCACGCAGATTATCTTTATCGAAGATCAAAGCGTCGCAGAGATGCTGACGGTCGTCGCAGATTCTGGACATGCACGCTTCCCCGTCGTTGGCAATAGTGTCGACGACATTCGCGGCGTGGTGCACTACACAGACCTGCTCAGCGTGCCACACGCACAACGCTTGACGACGTCAGCTGCGAGCCTGGCCAAAGATGTACTCGTGGTGAACGATTCGACCACACTTGATCCGCTGATGCGTCAATTGCGTGAGGATGCATACCAGTTCGCGGTTGTCGTCGATGAGTACGGTGGCACGGACGGCATCGTGACTCTGGAGGACCTCGTTGAGGAAATCGTCGGTGAAATCGATGACGAACAGGACGATCGTTCGTTGCTCTACAGCCGGATTAGCCCCAATACGGTGATTGTTTCCGGTCTCATGCGCCCGGATGAGCTGGGAGAGATTCTGAATCTGGTTTTGCCGGAGGGCGACGAATCCGACACGATTGGCGGATTTATTACCGAGCGCTTAGATCGCATGCCGCGTTTCGGCGACACTGTCACGGTCGAAGCCACCGACCACGAAAACCTCGATCAGGAAAACTTGCCTACCACCGCTGAAGTCGCCTTCCGAGTAGAGCGCATGGCGCGTCACCGCGTTGGCCGTATTCGTGTCCAGGTGGACCGCGTCGGCAACAAGGTCGCACACAGGGATGAAGGCGCCGATCAGCAAGGCACCAGTCACAACCACGTCGAGCACAACAGCGAACAGGAGGGCTAAAACATGCCACTACTTACTCTTATTTTGCTGTTAGCCCTCAATGCCTGGTTTGTCGCTACTGAATTTGCGATGGTCTCGGCTCGCCGCGACCAAATTGAACCGGATGCCGTCAGCGGCTCTACCAGCGCAAAGTACGCGCTGCGCGGTATCGAAAACGTGTCAGCCTCCCTGGCGGCAACACAGCTTGGCATTACCGCCTGTTCCCTGCTCATCGGTGCCGTCGGTGAGCCTGCAATTGCACACTTCTTCGAGCCCTACATGACAGCACTTGGACTCCCCGCGGGCACCGCCCACGTGGTTGCGCTGGTGTTGGCGCTGCTGATCGTCACTTTCTTACACATGGTTGTCGGCGAAATGGTGCCGAAGAACATCGCTATTGCGGCCCCCAGCCCGACAGCGAAGTTCGTGGCTATTCCGCTGTATGTGATTGTGCGGCTACTCAACCCGGTTATCTGGGCGATGAATACGACCTCGAACATCGTGGTTCGTAAGGTTCTTCGCGCCACTCCGAAGGACGAGGTCGATTCCTCCTTCACCGCTAGTCAGGTGCAGGATTTCGTCGCCGAGTCCGGGCGTCAGGGGCTTCTCGACGATGACGAGCTCGCACTCCTTCACAAAGCTCTCGGCTTCGAGCATCTCACCGCCGCGGACGTCACTATGGAACTCGACACCCTCGTCACCATTGACCCCGACACCACTGTCGCCGACATCGAAGAGCTCAGCGCACGCACGCGATTTTCCCGCTTCCCCATCACTGATACCGACGGCAGCTTCATCGGCTACATTCACGTCAAGGATTTGCTTTCGCTTGACGACGGTCACCGCGACCAGACCTTCCCGCGGAATCTGATTCGCACCTTCGCAACCGTCAGCCCGAACGCCAAGCTCCAATCGGTCATGCGGCTTATGCAGCGCGAGCAAGCTCACTTCGCCTTGGTGACAGAGCGAAATAGTACTTCGAAGAACTCTGTCAACGGAATCGTTGCACTGGAGGACGTACTAGAAGAGCTCGTCGGCGAAGTGCGCCAGGCAACAGCCTAGCGAGACCGCCGACGAGCCCCGTCGATTCCAGCTGGTTACTTGCTGCTGCGAGCTAGTTAGCTAATTACTTCAGCGCAGCCAGCGCGGAGTCGTAGTCCGGCTCCGTGGTGATCTCATCGACCAGCTGGTTGTAAATAACCTTGCCCTCTTCGTCAGTGATGACTACGGCACGAGCAAGCAGACCTGCGAGCGGGCCATCCTGCTGGACAACACCGAAGGCTTCGCCGAAACCGTGGCGGAAATCCGAGGCAACCTCAACGTTGTCCAGGCCTTCTGCAGCGCAGAAGCGGCCGAGAGCGAACGGCAGGTCACGCGAAACATTAACCACGACGGTGTTGTCCAGCCCAGCAGCGTCCTCGTTGAAGTGACGCACCGAAGCTGCACAAACACCGGTGTCTACAGACGGGAAGATGTTGTAGACGACCTTCTTACCAGCGAAGGTCTCCTTGGTGACCTCCCCGAGATCGCCACCGGTGAGGGTAAACTCCGGAGCCTTGTTGCCCACCTGGGGCAGGTCGCCGGAAAGCTGGACTGGGTTGGACTGAAATGCGGTTTGTGTCATAGCGCCCTTTTTACCGCCTTTCGTCAGGATCCTCCAGGCTGTTTCCTGGAAATCAGTAGAATCGTGACAGAAATGAAATTCCGGGCCGCAGTATCTTGAGTAATCTTGCGTATCTTGCGGTCCGGGCCACGCTACTCAGCGGGCCCAACGTTTAAACTCCGAGGAAAGGCAGCCATGAGTTTGATTACCGCAATTGTGTCCATCGATGTCGAAGCTGACAAGATTCCGGAGGCCGCCGAGACCATCGTCGAGATCGACGGCGTGACTGAGGTCTACTCCGTTACTGGCGACTGGGACCTGGTCGTCGTGGTGCGCGCAACTAACCACGATGATTTGGCGGAAATCATTCCAAACCTCATCAGCAAGGTCGACGGCGTCATTCGCACTCAGACTCAGCTGGCTTTCCGCACCTACTCTCAGCACGATCTGGAAAGTGCATTCTCCATCGGGCTGGAGTAGTCGCGGATTCTTCCACCGAACCGTGCCGGTATGCGGTAGCTACTTAACCACTTCCGCCATCGCGCGGCCTGCCTGACGGCCACTGAAAATACAGCCGCCCAGGAATGTGCCTTCCAGTGCGTTGTTGCCGTGGACGCCGCCGCCACCGAAACCAGAGGCCTCGCCTGCGGCGTAGAGCCCCTCAAAGGGAGTTCCGTCGGGGTGCAAGCACTGACCGTCGAGGGTCGTCTCAATGCCGCCGAGCGTTTTGCGGGTCAGCATGCGCAGACGAATAGCAATCAGCGGGCCGTTCTTCGGATCCAAAATCGGTGATGGCGGCACAGAGCGGATGATTTTGTCCCCGAGGAAGTTCCGGGCCACGTTGACGTAATTGACCTGGTAGTCCTTGGAGAAGGGATTGCCGGTCTGCATGTCGCGCTGACGGATCTGCTCCTCAAGCTTCTCCAAGTCAATCTTCGGCGCTGCAGCTCCGGACTCGCTGCCCGAACCAGACTCTCCGCCCGAGCTCGCTTCCACGATCTCGTTCATCCCCTCGACCAGCTTCGGCAAATCGTCGGCAACCACCCAGTCTTCGCCGTTATCCATAAACGCCTGAATGGGCGCGGCGACACCAGAGGTCACCTTGCCAATCAGCTTCTTAATCTCCTTGTCCGTCAGATCCGGATTTTGTTCTGAGCCAGAGAAGATAAACTCCTTGGCCACGATGTTCTTATTCAGCACAAACCAGGAGTAGGAATGTCCGGTAGCCAGAATGTGCTTCATCGTGCCGACAGTATCCGCGCCCGGAATATACGGCGCAGGCAGGCGGTTTCCCTCTGCGTCGAACCACATGGCCGACGGTCCCGGGATGATACGGATACCGTGGTTCGGCCACACCGGATTCCAGTTCTTCATGCCCTCGGTGTAATGCCACATGCGGTCACGGTTGACGAGGTTTGCGCCGGCTTGCTCTGCAATCTCAATGCCACGGCCGTCAACATGCTCTGGCACACCGCAAACCATGTCCTTCGGCATCTCGCCCAGGCGCTCGGTCGGCCAGCACTTACGCACGGCTTCCAGGTTGCCACCGACACCGCCCGTCGCAATGCACACGGCCGACCCGTGGATCTCAAAGTCTTCCCCTGTTTCCTCGCGTGACGACGCCACTCCTCGCTCTAAAGATTCACAGGGAACCAGAATCTTGCCACGCACGCCGACGGCGCGGCCATCTTCTACAATCACCTCATCAACGCGGTGGCGATGGCAGTATTCCACCAGCCCCTTCTTCGCAGCTTCAGCGACCGGCTCTGCGAAAACGCGGACAATCTCGGGGCCTGTGCCCCAGGTCAAGTGGAATCGGGGTACCGAGTTACCGTGACCGTCGGCACGCCCTTCACCGCGCTCAGCCCACCCGACGACAGGCAGGAACTTCACGCCGAGATTGCGGAGGTAGTCGCGCTTCTCCCCCGCCGCGAAGTTCAGGTAGGCCTTGGCCCACTTGCGCCCCCAGTTGTCTTCCTCGCGGTCGAACTGCGCGGAGTTGAACCAGTCAGCTTCAGCGAGCTCGCGGTTGTCCTTGACTCCTAGGCGGCGCTGCTCTGGCGAGTCGACGAGAAAGATTCCTCCCAACGACCAGAAAGCCTGTCCGCCAAGGTTGTTGGCATTCTCCTGATCGACAAGGATGACCTTCTTACCTGCCTGCGTGGCCTCATACGTCGCGACCAATCCGGCAAGTCCGGCGCCGACGACAACAATGTCTGCAGTACGTGTGGTGCTCTGTGCGTTCATAGTTTCGTTTTTAGACCCTAAACACCGCCTTTGAGGTGGTTTTGCCTAAAAACGTGATTTATTTTTGCAGGCTCTATTTATCTAGCGAATTTCCAGCGCGTCCGGAGCTGCCCGCTGCTAGTGAGGCCTGCGTGGCGCATGCACGAGTTCGACCTGCACGAGCGTGACTTTCTCTGCACGCACGAGCGCTTCAAACAGCGACAGGTAGTAATTCCACATCCTCCGAAACACTCTGTCGTAGCCGATACCAGCGGCTTCACGCGCATGAGCTGCAAATAAATCGCGCTGGAGCTGCAAGGTCGTCGCGAAGTGCGAAGGAATGTATTCCTCCGCCGCGATGCGCAGACCGGTTTCCCGGTCAACCATCTTGCGCAGCTCTTCCATGGTGAAAAGTTGCAGCTGTGGCCACACGTAAGCGCGTACGAGGTCCAAGCTACGCTCGGAGAGCGCGTCGAATTTGTCCGTAGCTACCACCATTTGGACGACGATAGTGCCGCGATCGACAAGCAGACGCTCGGCGCTCTTCAGCCAGCGCAGCGCACCTGCACGACCGAAGGTCTCCAGACGCCCGACGTTGATAACCGCCTCGAAGTCAGACTCGAATTCGCGTGGCGACGGAATGTTGCGATCCATCTGGATTACATCTACCGCGCCGCGCAATCCAGCCTTTTCCACCCGTTCCAGCACCGTGTCGGTGTGGTCATCTGAGACGGTAATAACCTCCGCACCCGCTCCCCTTTCTGCAGCTCGAAGTGCAATTTCTCCGCCTGCCGACGGCCATTCGGCTACACGGTCGCCAGCCCGCACTCGAGCGAGATCGAGCATGTGCTCAATATTGCGCACCTGGGCATGCAGAAAATCAGCACGTGCGACGGATTTTGGGGCATCGACATAAGTCACGTCAACTGACCAGTGCGAGGGAACCCCACCCTTGCCCGCACCGCGGGCATAGTTGGGAATCTGTTCACGCGACGAGGTTCGCACTCCGGAGGCGAACAGGCCAGAACCACCCATCAGCAATTCGCCGGAATAAAGCTCCAGCAATGAGGTCGGCAACTCTCCCGCCATATCTGGCCCATCGAGACGCGGGCGTGAACGCGCGACTTTCATCAGACCACGTGCCAGCGGCCCCGACGAGGCAATATCAAACTCGGCGCTGAGCAGTCGGCTGAGAAGCTCTGGCAAGTCATCACTGGACCACTCGCCCGCGAGATAGGACTCCCCCAATCCGAGCCATTCTGAATCAGCTAGTCGAGAATAGAAAACAGGATCAATGACGCTGAAAACGACTGGACGCAATGTGACGGAATCATCGGGAGATTCACTGTCACTGCGGGAACTGGCGCCACCGACACCGTCGATAGCCAAATCGGCGTCACTCGTCGACCGAGTAATGAAGGACTCCCCGACAAACTCGCCGGATTCAACCAGTTCAATGCCGTTGTTCTGGCAGAGCCGCTCGAATGAGCGCTCCATTACGTCAGCACGTTTCGCTAAGAAACGCCCCTCTGGAATACGCGCAACCCGAGGCCATCGCTCTGCGTCAATTGCCTGCCGGCTTGCCGAATTCACCCTGCCCGAACCTCCTAACAATCGCGCCGCATAAAGGTACGAATAACGAACTGAGTTTGCTCTCGAATTCTACCGCGCAGGGACCCAGAATAGGCGGTGGCGCACCGAGAGGATTACTATTGTGGCTTGCCGGCTAAAAGCCGAATCAAAACTTCGAGAACTTTAAAGTCTGTGAGGAGAAAATACATGACCGAGACTCCGTACCGCCCGCACTCCGGACGTCCGCACGTGGTCGTCATCGGTTCGGGTTTCGGTGGCTTGTTCGCGGCGAAGAAGTTGCAGGACGCCGAGGTCGACGTCACTCTCATCGACCGCACTAACCACCACCTGTTCCAGCCGCTGCTCTACCAGGTAGCAACGGGCATCCTTTCCTCGGGCGAAATCGCACCGTCTACTCGCACCATCTTCGACGGTGTTCAGAACGTTCGTGTTGTCAAGGGCGATGTCACCGACATCGATGTCGAAAAGCAGGTCGTGACTTCCGAACTGGGTCACCAGACTTCCAAGTGGGAATACGACCACCTCCTGGTCGCCGCTGGCGCTGGCCAGTCCTACTTCGGCAATGATCACTTTGCCGAGTTTGCTCCGGGTATGAAGAACATCGACGATGCACTCGAGATTCGCGCTCGTATCATTGGCGCATTCGAGCGCGCCGAGCTGACCGACGATCCGGCCGAGCGCGAGCGTCTGCTGACCTTCGTGGTCGTCGGTGCTGGCCCGACCGGCGTTGAGCTTGCTGGTCAGCTGGCCGAGCTGGCTAACCGCACTCTCGCATCGTCTTACCGCAGCTACAACCCGCACGCTGCACGTGTCGTGTTGCTCGACGGCGCACCGCAGGTTCTGCCGCCGTTCGGCAAGCGTCTGGGCCGTAAGGCTCAGAAGTCCTTGGAGAAGATGGGTGTCATCGTCAAGCTGGGCGCGATGGTCACTGACGTCAATGAAGAGGGCGTCACCTACAAGAACATGAAGGATGAAACCGAGGAGTTCATCCCGTCGTTCTGCAAGATTTGGTCCGCCGGCGTGTCCGCTTCCCCGCTGGGTAAGATGATTGCCGAGCAGACCGGCGCCGAGACCGACCGCGCTGGCCGCGTCGTTGTCAACGAGGACATGACAGCTGGTGACTGCAAGAACGTTTACGTCGTGGGCGACATGTCCAACCGCGAGAACCTGCCGGGTGTTGCTCAGGTTGCTATTCAGGGTGGCGAGTATGTCGCTGAGAACATTGCTGCCGAGGCAGACGGCCGCGATGTCGCGGAGCGCCAGCCGTTCGAGTACTTCGACAAGGGCTCCATGGCAACCGTCTCCCGCTTCTCTGCAGTGGCGAAGATGGGCAAGGTTGAGGTCTCCGGCTTCATCGGCTGGGTCCTGTGGCTGGCTGTCCACCTGATGTTCCTGGTGGGCTTCCGCAACCGTCTCGTCTCCTGCGTCAGCTGGGGTCTGAATGTTCTGGACCGCAACCGTTGGCAGATGGTTTCCACCCGCCAGCAGATGTACGCACGCAATGCAATCAATCGCCTGGCCGAGCTCAACAAGGACAAGGCTGAGCAGGATCTGCCTCTGGAAGTTCGCGACACCCGCCGCGAGCACCGCGCAAATAAGAACAAGTAGTTAACTTGCAGGTGGCTAGGTTAGAAAACAGCTAACCAAGGTTAACCACCTGCGAGTTCCCTATCTGGCCCGTTACCACCTATGACGATTTGCTACAGCGGCTTGTCAAGTACCGCAATTCGTAGGTTGGTGCGGGCCAGCAGTTTTTCATCTGCCTTGCGGGTGTGCTCAATGCGCCACAGTTGCATGGTGCGCCCCAGGTACTCCGGCTCCGCAGTAGTGACAATTACCTCGCCGGCCCGGGCGGAGCGGTAAAAATCGGTGTTGTTGTTCACACCGACGACCGGCTTCTTCGCACCGCAGGCAACGAAACCAGCAATAGAGCCAGCAGTCTCACCTAGCGAGCAGTAAACACCGCCATTGGCTAGGCCCCACGGTTGCAGGTGGTCGGGCCCGACTGCGAGCTCCATCTGAATTCGCTCCGGCCCGACATGGACAAACTTCGTGCCCAGCAGCGTATCTAGACCGCCGATTCCGTTATCGCCCAAGGTGCTGTTAAAAACAGCCAGCTCCTCATCGCTCAAGGCTTCCTGGCTAGCCTTCGTCACCAGTGTCATATACTTGCGCAGCCCCTTCCTCTTCGCCTGCTCGGCGGCGGAATCTGCAGAGTTAGAGTCCTGTGAACTGCCATTATTCGCAATAGTCTCGTCAGCCATGCCAAACATTGTGCCAGCGCACGCCATCACTTGTGGCAGTTTTAACGTTAAAACCAGTAACAAATTCTGAGTCCCAGATACAACGAACCCTGGCCAGGCTTTAAGATGGTGGGCATGACCGATAACAATGAACTCGCACAAATTGGTGTCGTCGGGCTCGCCGTCATGGGCTCGAATATCGCGCGCAACTTCGCCCACAAGGGACACACAGTTGCCGTGTACAACCGCAGCCCGGAGAAAACTCGCACCCTCATCGCTGAACACGGTGATGAAGGCTCATTCATCCCGTCCGAGACCATCGAAGAGTTCGTCGCTTCGCTGGAGCGCCCGCGTCGCGCTCTGATTATGGTTCAGGCAGGTGCCGCTACTGATGCGGTCATCGATCAGCTTGCCGACGTGATGGAGCCCGGCGACATCATCATTGATGGCGGTAACTCTCTTTACACGGACACCATCCGTCGTGAGAAGGCTATTCGCGCCCGTGGCCTGCACTACGTTGGCACTGGTATTTCCGGTGGTGAGGAAGGCGCTCTGACCGGCCCATCCATTATGCCGGGTGGCACGAAGGAGTCCTACGAGTCCCTCGGCCCGCTGCTGGAGTCCATCTCCGCTCACGTTGATGGCGTTCCGTGCTGTACACACATTTCCTCCGATGGCGCTGGCCACTTCGTGAAGATGGTCCACAACGGCATCGAGTACGCGGATATGCAGGTCATCGGCGAGGCCTACCACCTGCTGCGCGAGGCCGCTGGCCTCACCCCTGCAGAGATTGCAGATATCTTCCGCGAGTGGAACAAGGGCGACCTGGACTCCTACTTGGTTGAGATCACCGCTGAGGTTCTCTCCCAGGTCGATGAGAAGACAGGCAAGCCGCTGGTGGATGTCATCGTGGATGCCGCTGGTCAGAAGGGCACCGGGCGTTGGACGGTCAAGGCCGCTTTGGACTTGGGCATTCCGGTAACTGGTATTGGCGAGGCCGTGTTCGCTCGCGCCCTGTCGTCTTCCCTTGTTCAGCGTGAGGCTGCACGCAACCTGCCGTCAGGAAGCCTGGCTAAGGCGCCCGAGGATCGCGATGCTTTTGTGGAACGCGTCCGTAAGGCTCTCTACGCTTCCAAGATCATTGCCTACTCGCAGGGCTTTGATGAGATTAACGCTGGCGCCAAGGAGTACGGCTGGGAAATTGACCGCGGTGCGCTGGCAACCATCTGGCGTGGTGGCTGCATCATTCGCGCTCAGTTCCTGAACCGCATCAAGGAAGCGTACGACCGCGATCCGGAGCTGCCGGCGCTGGTACTCGACGAGTACTTCCGTGACCAGGTCACCGAGTGCCTCGACGCCTGGCGCGATGTTGTTGTCACTGCAGCACAAATGGGTATCCCGGCTCCGGTGTTCTCCTCCTCGCTGGCTTACTATGACGGCCTGCGTGCAGAGCGCCTGCCGGCAGCGCTGGTTCAGGGGCAGCGTGACTACTTCGGTGCACACACTTACAAGCGCGTTGACCGCGAGGGCGCTTTCCACACCCTCTGGTCTGGCGACCGCTCCGAGGTTGAAGCATAGTGTTGAAGTCTGTCGCTTCACACTCTTGAAGTTAAAAGGGGTCTGAGATGCCATTTCCATTGAAGGCGAAGCCTGATTTTGTGCCACGAGTTCTTTCCATCGCCGGCACAGACCCAACCGGTGGGGCTGGACTGCATGCCGATTTAAAGTCAATTGCTGCCGCCGGTGGTTATGGCATGGGCGTGGTCACCGCTTTGGTATCTCAGAACACCGTGGGCGTTCGTGCCGTCCACACCCCACCTGTTGACTTCCTCGTCGAGCAGCTGGCTGCTGTGACTGAGGATGTCACCATCGACGCGGTGAAGATTGGCATGTTGGGGTCACGCGAACTCACGCAGGCCGTCACCAGCTGGGTTCAGGAGACCAAGCCAGCCGTGGTTGTTCTCGATCCGGTTATGGTCGCTACCTCCGGCGACCGTCTGCTTGACGAAGATGCCATGGATGCAATGCGGGACTTGGTCGCGGAAGCCACCGTCATCACGCCGAATGTTCCCGAACTGGCGTTGCTTGCCGACGCCCCGGAGGCCAGCGACTTCACTGAGCTGATTGAGCAGGCGCTGGAGTTCGCGGGCAAGAACGATGTCATCGTGATTGCAAAAGCTGGTCACTTAAGTGATGAGGAAGCCGGAAATGCCGTGGCATCCCCCGATGGCCAGGTTTTCTTCAGCTCTTCTCCCCGCATTCACACTGAGAACACCCATGGCACGGGTTGTTCGCTGTCCGCTGCTCTCGCCACACGGATTGGTGGGGGCTCTGCGATTAATGATGCCCTGCGCTGGACTACGCGCTGGCTCAGCGAGTCCATTCGTTTCGCGGATAACCTCAACGTCGGCCAGGGGCACGGCCCCATTGACCACGGCCACAGGGCTCGTCGCCTGGAAAAGGTCGCGCTTCGGCGAATGCAACCAGTACATCTGAACTCCAGTTTTTCCCCAGGAGCCATCGAAGGCACTGACACTGCGCAATCGCCAAAAGAGTTGGAATCTTTCTTCGGGCACTCACTCCAGATTGCTCCGGCGGGCCCCTTTACTTCCCAGCTGTGGCGGGACATCGAGGACATCGTTGCCGAGATTGGCGGAATGTTCAGCGTCCCCACGATGCTCCGCGGCGACCTTTCCTCGGAAGAAACCAACTTCTTCGTAGCGCAAGAGGCCTGGTACTTGCACCAAGTTTTCCCAGTCCTGTCGCATCTGGCAACGAAAGCACCCTGCGCTAAGGAACAGGTTCTGTGGTCATCGGTCGCGCAGGAAGCCCTGGTGCGTGCGTTGGAATTGAGCAATAACACGCTGGAAGAGGCTTCTTCGGCGCTCGAGGACATCGAACCGACAACCATCACGCAGCTTTTGCTGGACGTGCATTCTTCCTGTAGCGCTTTCAATCCATATCGGGTCGCCGTAACCAGTATCGTTGCCGAAATGTGGGTTACAGCCGAGCTGACTCTGCAAGGAAAATCGCTGGTCGATGGAGATTCCACGATTGCGGACTGGGTGGAGGTGTATTCCGACCCCGAGTATGTTGACAGTGTTCAGCAGGCTCTCGAGGTCCTTGAAGAGAATATGTCCACGGCCAGCGATGCGGAGCTCAAATCTATCCGCAATATCTTCCGTCGAGCTGCTGTTCTTGAGCGCGAGGCCTATGCGCAACCGGGTCGCGGTTGGTAAATCTCATGGCACGGTAGTTTTCCAGTTCACCGGACGTGCCTATTGCATGGCAGTCCGGGGATAGCGGTATTCTAACAAGCATGCCCCCTCCTGCTGAGTCCAGTGATTTCAGACAGTTGGGCACGCCGGAAGCAATTGTGAGTATTCTGCGTGCCCAGCACATAACTTCGCCCACCGCCGTGCAGGTGGCGACTTTGCCAGATGCTTTCGCTGGCAAGGACGTTCTTGCACAGGCACCCACAGGCTCGGGCAAAACGCTCGCATTTGGCATTCCGCTGGTCGCGTTACTCAATAACGCCTCTCCAGCGCTTCCCCGTTACCCGCGCGCGCTTATTATTTCGCCGACGCGGGAACTTGCAGATCAAATTGCTGATGTCCTCGCTGACATCGGCGCCGCTGCAGGTCTGCGTGTCTTGAGGTTGGTCGGCGGTGACTCCGTGGCCAAGCAGCAGACTCTGCTCGCAGCACCAGTCGATATCGCTGTGGTCACACCGGGTCGCGCACACGATTTGCGCCGCCGCGGCGTACTCAGCCTTGAGCACGTCCTTGCCGTCGTCGTAGACGAAGCGGACATGCTCGCTGACATGGGCTTTCTGCCCGATGTTCTGGGCCTAGTCCGTGCGTGCCCGAAGTCGGCACAGCGCATGGTCTTTTCCGCCACGATTAACGACGACGCCGCGGGGCTTATCCGCGATCGTCGCGCAAGTAGCACCGAAGTTGCGAAACACAAGGTCACTGCATCCCGGCTGACCATGCGCAATATGCGGCATCTGTTACTTCGGGTAGAGGACAACACTGAGGCAGACGAAGTAGTCGCCTGGATTGCCTCCCGCAAGGATCAGTGCGTCATCTTCGCCAACTCTAAGGCGCGTGTCGTGCAGCTGGCTAAGTTTTTACAGTTCTACAACATCAAGTTAGGTTTCCTCCACGGCGATCGCGGCCAGGCAACACGTCGCGCAGTCCTCAAGGCCTTTGCCGACGGTGAAATCAATGTCCTCGTCACCACGGATGTGGCCGCTCGGGGCATTGATATCGATGCTCTTGACTTGGTTGTGCACGCGGATCCGCCAAGGGATTCCGCGACGTACATTCACCGCTCGGGTCGCACGGCGCGTGCAGGTGCTTCCGGCACGGTAGCGATGATTGTGCGTGACCGCCAGGTTGATCAGGCCCGTGAGCTGCTGGCAGGAGCCGGCGTTGAAGCTGAAGAGCTGCGCGCAGCTCCGGGGCTGCCGCGATTTGTCAAGGAACTGGGCGCACGCCGTCCGCGCCGGGCTCGTCAAGATCAGAGCCAATCGGCAGGCGGTGCTAGTGGTTCCGGGTACCGCGGGCGCGGCGGCCCGTCGGCAAGCGGAAAGAATCGTGCTGGCGGTCGCGTACACCGCCCCAAGCGAGGGAAAAAGAAGAAGAGATAATCAGTGGATATTGTTCTCAATATTGTCGCGGTTGTCGGCTTTATCGCGCTAACCGCTGGCACCGGCCTCTTTGTGGCGTTTGAATTCGCGCTGACAGGACTGGAGCGTTCTACGATTGACGCCGACCGCGCCCGTTCAGCGGATGCACCTGCTGAGGCCGTTCACAAGGCACATAATCGACTGTCCTTCCACCTCTCCGGTGCACAGCTGGGCATTACGTTGACGACGCTGGCAACTGGTTTCCTCGCGGAACCGGTGCTGGCGCAATACTTCACGCCGATGCTGCATTGGATGGGGCTCAGCGAGTCTGCAGCGGGACCGACCGCACTGATTCTTGCGCTCATTGTGGCCACGATGTTGTCAATGGTCTACGGCGAGTTGGTGCCGAAGAATGTCGCGATTACAGAGCCGCTGGCTTCGGCGCGCGTTACGGCTCGTCCGGTGATGGCGTTTAACTGGGTGTTCCGCTACTTCATTCAGTCGCTGAATGCCTCGGCGAACTGGCTGGTGCGCAAGCTCGGCATTGAACCGGCGGATGAGCTGGCTTCGGCGCGTTCCCCGCAGGAGCTGGAAGCACTGGTGCGCAATTCTGCGGAGCAGGGTGCATTGGATGAGTCGAAGGCTGCTGTGCTCGAGTCGTCGTTACGCTTTGGCGAAACTACTGCGGAGGACCTGATGACGCCGCGGTCGACGATTACTTCTCTCGATGTCGATGACACGGCGCTGGATCTGCTGGCTGTCGCCATCGAATCAGGACATTCCCGCTTCCCCATTACTGACGGGGACCTCGATGCCACTGTCGGTGTTGTCCACGTCAAGGACGCATTCGCGGTGCCTGCGACGAAGCGCTCAACTACCACCATGCGGGAGGTTGCACGGCCAGTGCCCACGCTGCCGCAGTCGCTGGACGGCGATGCCGTACTGGAGGCCGTGCGTTCGGCTGGTTCGCAGATTGCGCTGGTCGCGGACGAGTATGGCGGCATCGCCGGCATTGTCACCATCGAGGACGTCGTCGAGGAAATTCTTGGCGAGGTCTGGGATGAGTACGACGACAAGGAGTCCGAGCAGGAAGTCAAGCGCGCAATTGAAGGCTGGAATTGCTCCGGCCTTGTGCGTACCGACGAGCTGCCGACCAAGGTCGGATACTTCGCCCCGGAGGGCAGCTTCGAAACCCTCGGTGGCCTGATTATGTTTGCGCTCGGTCGCATCCCAGAGGTCGGTGATGTCGTCCTGCTGCCAGAGACCGAACGCGACTTCATGGACGAATTCGAATCGGGTATCGCCGGACGCTGGTACGCCCGCATTCTGGCGATGGATGACCGCCGCGTGGATCGTGCCATTTTGATTCCTGTGACCAACGAGCACGCTAAGGAGATGTTCAACCTATGAGTGACTGGTTTGGAATCCTCCTGACCTTCGTCTTGTTGTTGGTCAACGCGTTTTTCGTGGGCGCGGAGTTCTCACTTATTGCTGCTCGCCGTGACCGTTTGGAAGCGCTGCTGGCTCAGGGAAAGAAGCGCGCTCGCACAGTTATCAATGCTTCTGAGCACCTGTCGATGATGCTCGCCGCCGCACAGCTGGGCATCACCATTGCCTCGCTGCTGCTGGGTAAGGTCTCTGAACCGGCGCTGGCACATCTGCTGGAAGCTCCTTTCCACGCCATGGGTATTCCGGAATCACTGCTACACCCGCTGAGCTTTGCCATCGCGTTGATGCTGGTGTCAGTGCTGCACATCATGCTCGGCGAAATGGTTCCAAAAAACATTTCCCTAGCCGGCCCAGAGACAGTGGCCATGCTGCTTATTCCGGTTCACATGGTTTTCTACCGCCTGACCAAACCGCTGTTGCTGCTGTTTAACTGGTTGGCTCGCCATACACTGAGGCTGTTCGGCATTGAGCAGCGCGATGAGCTTGACACCACTGTTGATTCCACTGAGTTGGCATCGATGATTGCGGAGTCTCGTCAAGAGGGGCTCCTTGACAGCGAGGAGCACGTCCGTCTTCGTCGCACGCTGGCTTCGGCCACGCGCACCATTGAGGAGGTGCTAATTCCGCACGAGCAGATTCGGCGCCTCCCCACCGCACCGACTGTGGGCGACCTAGAGACGGCGGTCACCGAAACTGGCTTCTCCCGGTTCCCCGTCGCTGCGGCCAACAATGAACCCAACGAGTACCGTGGCTATGTTCACGTCAAGGATGTCCTCGACCGCGTCATGGACCCTGCCTCCGGACCGGAGACAGCCATCCCTGATGACGAGATTCGCCCGATGATCGAGATTCCGATCGATGCCACGCTGGATGAGGGATTGCGCATCATGCGCCGCTACAGCGCCCACATGGCAGTGGCTGTACGCGCTCGCATGCCAAAGCCGCACCTGCGCGCAAGCGCCCCGGCAAGTATCGCCCCGAAGACCGGTGCTTTCTCCGGCGCGGAGCAGATCGGCATCGTGGCTCTGGAGGACCTCATCGAAGAGCAGGTCGGTGTCGTGCGTGACTGGACCCACGAGGTCTCCCCGCGTCGCAGCGGTGCACCAAAGCAGTACCCGATCGTGAACCAGCCCCGGATCCGGCCGGGCACCACGCAGGGACGCCAGCAGTGACATCTACGCCCGATTCGTCTTTCGACTGGCGTGAAGCCAAAGCAAGGCATATCGCCCGCGTCGATGCCCTGACCCGCGATCACCTGTCCCGTCGCAGTCGTGGCCAGCGCCACCCGGTGTGGGACTTCATCTTCGAGTACTACCCCGTCAAGCCCGGTCAACTCCGCCGCTGGTCACCGGGCATCGGCGTAGATCTTCCCGGTGCGACAGCCAAGGACATCAGTCACCTGGAGTTTTTTACCCTCGACATGGATGACGCTACCGACAGTTCTGCTAGCAAGGAGCCCACCGATACCGCCTCGGGGACGGCACGCATGGATGTTTCGGCGTACGTCGATAAGCGAGGTAAGACGGTGGCGTACATCGGCAATCTGTTGCGTTCGACGCGCGCGAATCCAGCGCACTTTGACTGCTTCGGCCTGCATGAATGGGCGATGGTGTATCGCCAGCCCGAGCATCGTCACCCGGAGCCACTGCGGCTTGGTCAGGCAGGCACGGACGAGGTCGTCGAGGCCCACACAGTGCGGTGTACGCACTTCGACGCCTTCCGCTTCTTTACGCCCGACGCCGTCCCGCTCAACGAGTTTGCGCCGACGCGCGAGACACAGCCGCACTGTGAGCAGATGGGCTGTCTGCACGCCAACATGGACTTGTATAAATGGGCGACCAAGCTCGGCGAGGCGGTCCCCGGCGACCTGTGGCTGGATACTTTCGCGCTCGCGTGCAGTGCCCGTGAGTTGGATATGCGCGCCGCTCCCTACGATCTGCGGGATTGGGGCTTTGCTCCCATTCGCATCGAGACTCCCGAGGGCAAGGCCGAGTACGTCCGCCGCCAGCGTGAGATTTCTGCTCGCGCCGACGTCCTGCGCGGGCGTTTGCTGCAAGTAGTAGATGTCGCATTGTCCACGCAGTAGAGTTGGCAGGAGTTACGTGCGCGTTTGTGCTTTACGACGAGGTCTGCTGCGAGTCGACAGCGCCGAGCACACTCAGCATAGAAAGGGCTAAAACGACATGGGACGACACGCCTCGGGTGAGAACAACTATCGAGTGGCTAAGGGGCCTTTTATTGCCGTCTTGGTCGTCATTGTTCTGGTGGCTGCGGTTTTTGCCTGGGTTAATCTGCGCAAGAGCAACGATTCGTCGATTGATGCGGACCGTGCACGGTGTACCAAGGGTGACCTGACACTGGTGGTGACCGCTGACCCTGCTGCGGTGGGCTCGGCACAGAAACTCGTGCAGGACTATGGCGAGTCAAATCCCGTGGTGAGGGACTTCTGCGTGCGGCCACAGATTACTGTGGCCGGCTCGCAGGAGGTTGTGAACGCCTTGGCTGATTCTGACGGTGCTGAAGCTGGTGAGGGGGCTCCGGAGGACCCCGCTGCGGATGATTCTGCAGCTGACGAGGCCAGCGCCGGAATTATGACGCCGGGAGTCTGGATTCCCGCCGATATCTCCTTCGTGGATCAAGCGAAGAATTCAGACAAGGTCAAGGTCAACAACCCCAAGACGTGGTTGCCACCGATTGCCAGTGGCGTGGCCTTCACAACCAATCGTGCTGACCAGCTGAACAACGCCACCTGGGAAGAGCTTGCGGGATTGCGCGTGGCCGCCCCCGGTGGCTCCGATGCTGCACTGTCTGCCGTGATCAGTGCTCGACTTGGCGGCGGCCCGGATGTCGCTCGCGAACGCGCGGACTTGGGTGAGGTCTACACCTCCAATACTCTGCTGACCATGCTCGGCCAGAATGTCGCCGACTTCGACGGTGTGGCCGCAACCCAGCCCATGCTGCAGATGGCCGGCGAGGGGCTGAAGCTGGTCTCCCCTGCGGATGCACCCCAGTTACACGCGCCAGTTGTCACCTTTGGCTCCGGCGGCAAGATCGACGAGAACACGGCTCGCGCGGCCGAGGACTTCCGGAACTTCGCAGCAGATCACGGCGCCGACGGCGAAGCTGCTGAGAGCACTTTCGGCCCTGAAGTAGCGGAGAACTTTGGGGTGCTCTCGCAGATTCAGACGGATTCTTTTGCGCTGCCGCCAGCACTGGAGCAGCCGGACGCGCAACAGCCCGCAACTACGGTGGGTTCGGCACTCCTGCTTGCTGACACCTCCGAGGGCGTCGATGTCGGGGCGCTGTCTGCAGCCCTGACCGGCGCTATCGATGCGGCACCTGGCGGCCGTTACGGCCTGTGGACATTCGCCCCTGAGGTGAACCGTCTCGCGGAACTGCCCGCCCCCGATGACGAGGCCAACAATGGCGCAGATGCCGTAAAGGGTTCGCTGGCTGAACTTCCGGCCGGTGGTGAGGCACAGTTCTGGTCAGCGCTTATCGATGCCTACCAGGCCGCCCGCGACACCTACTCCCCTGACAAACCGAACCGGCTCGTCGTGCTCACCTCGGGGCGCGATGCCTCCGGCGCCGATGCCGCCGAGTCCGTCGAGCGAATCAAGGAACTCATTAGCCCGGACCGCCCGGTAACGATTGAGGTCATCGTGCTTCCCGATGGGGACAGCTCCATCCCTGAACTGCAGGAAGTGGCGAATATGACCACTGGTTCTCTGCGCATTGCCGCTGACTACGGCGACGGCCTGGCCTCTCAGTTGGCTGCGGCAATCGGTACCGAGTAACCAGCAAAAAACCGCCTCCATCTGTTCCAACCTCGGGAGAGGAAAACGGAACCAGTTGTGGAAGGCGGTTTTCGTTTAGTTTGTTTCGCTTCTTTGAGCGGCGGCCGTAGCTGCAACGCCGCTATCTAGCCGTGTCGTTGGCTGTTAAGAGATGCGGCGGCGACGGCGCTCAGCCAGCTCGTCGATGCCAGTACCTGGGTTCTCCTGAGTACCGTCGATACGCTCAGATGGGAAGGAGGCGATGGTGCCAGTCAGTTCCTTCATAATGCCCGGGACAGCAATGCCGAACACTCCCTGGCCACCGTTGAGCAGGTCGATGACCTCTTCGTTAGAGCGACACTGGTAGACGGTGCGACCGTCGGAAACCAGCGTGATGGTAGCTAGGTCATCGACCCCGAGGTCGCGCAGGCGGTCGACAGCCAGACGGATGTTCTGCAGGGAAATACCGGTGTCCAGCAGACCGCGGACAATCTTCAAAACGAGGATGTCACGGAAGGAGTACAGACGCTGGGTGCCCGAGCCCTTGGCGGTACGAATCGAAGGCTCCACCAGCTTGGTGCGCGCCCAGTAGTCCAGCTGACGGTAAGAAATGCCCGCTACCTGACATGCGATGGGAACGCGGTAGCCAACCTGCTCGTCCGGCCCCATGTCGAACAGGGATTCCTGGACCGCGCGTGGCTCTTGCGAATCCGACGCACGGAGCTCATTGTCGCCAAAGAGCGAACCGCTGTTGTCGTCGACCATATAAATTCTCCCGAGGTAGTTTCACTGCCGTTATTTATCTTTCGCCAAGGTTAATCGGCTGTCAATACATCACAGGACGACACGCCGAATCTCTAAACCTAAAGTTAAGGTTTAGAGTTTAGAGTCCCAGTTTCCCCAGCTCAAGCACAACCCGGGAGAAAAACCCCAGGAAGGGGTGAAACTATAACTTAAGAAAAGTTACCCCTTTTATGGGGGCATTCAGCGACGTGCCGGAGGAAATACGCGCCACAACTACATCAAAAGTTGTCAGCTGTTCACTCCAGTCACACTGCTAACGGTCGCTATCGGAAGCCGAGTCGGCGCCACCGTCGGCTTCACCATCGGACTTCCTACCCTCCGCATCACCACGCGGCTCGGCAAAGTAGTCAGCATCAATACTGTCGAGGAATTCAGCAAACTCCGACACCGATGCCTCGACAGAGTCGGTCTCCGTGTCGTCGGTAAGCGAACCGCCATTGGTAGCGACAAGACGCGCCGACACCGACGTGGCATCGAGCACATCGCGTGCAACATATAGCGGCACCTCAAGCTCGCTGGCGATAAGGATTAGGTCGGAGGGGCGCATATCAATCTCTGCGCCACCTTCGAGCACCAGGTTGGCGATGAAAACGCCCTCATGGACGCCCGTAATCTGGCCGCGTAGGGCGCTCTGCCCCACCATGTCCAGTGTGTCGACAAAGACGTCATGCATGCCCGGGCGACGCTGCGTAGCGCCAGTCTCGCGGGCGGAGTACTCCGTCGCCGTCGCCAAATCAATCCAAATCGGGATAATCCGGTTAGTCTCTTCGGCATGCAGGAGCAGCACCGGATCGTCCTCAGGAGGATGAGCCATCCAGTCTAGAAACTTGACTTCTACGAGTTTTTCGTCCATAACAGCGATAATTGTAGCGAGCCGCTATTTACGCGGGACTACTGACTACTTCCCCAGATCTTTGTTGACCTGGCGCTTGACCAAAGTGCCGTGCAGCGTGACCATCAGCGCGGTCATCTCACGGCCCATTTCCACAGCCTTCTGCTTGCCGCTAGCCGCGCGCGACTTACTCAGCGGACTAGCTGCCAGCGACACCAAATCAGCCTCACGGGTCGCAGCGGTACGCACAGTTTTGAGGTGGCGGGCATCCAGACCGAACTCAGCCAGCTTGACTGCAGTCTCAGTGATGAGCAGGTCATCGCCGTCGAACATGTTCAGCGTGTCCGGAGTAATCAGCCCGACGCGAACCAGCTCAGTGATGAACTTCTCGCTAGCGCCGGTGCGCTCTGCCAGCTCCGCCTGGGTCAGTGAGACCACTGCAGCTTCGCGGAACTGATCCGCCGTCACCAGTGGAGTAACCGAAGCCAGACCGTCGCCGCCAGCGTTGCCCGCATCAATTTCGTCGAGCTGCTCTTTAATAACCTTCAGCGGCAAGTAGTTATCGCGCTGAACGGTCAGAATGTAGCGCAGGCGGTCAATGTCCGCCTGGCTGTAGCGACGATAGCCCGAGGAACTTCGCGACGGGCACAGCAGCCCTTCCGACTCGAGAAAACGAATTTTGGACAGCGTTACATCAGGGAACTCAACCTTGACTTCCTTCAGCACGGCACCGATGGTCTTCTTCTTGCCCACCGAGCGTGCTTGCTTCGCAGTGCTTTCTGACGAAGCCGGCTGCGAAACCGCTGATTTGTGTACTGCTGCCACTGGTATTTTCCGAGCCTTTACAAAAATAAGGGGGTTAATGCCGACAGACGTCGACACTAACCGATGTCGAATTAGTTACCGATAAGGAATACGAGGCGGAACTTACCGACCTGGACCTCGTCACCATTAGCCAGAACCGCGGAGTTCTTCGGTTCGCGGTTAACGTAGGTGCCGTTCAGCGATCCCACGTCGACAACCTCGTAGGAGTCACCGTTCTTGCGGAACTCTGCGTGGCGACGGGAAACAGTCACATCATCGAGGAAAATGTCGCTTTCCGGGTGACGACCAGCGGTGGTGACTGCCTGATCGAGCAGGAAACGCGAACCCGCGTTTGGCCCCCGCTTGACGACCAAGAGTGCCGAGCCTGCCGGAAGTCCTTCAACACCGGAGACCGTGGAGTCCGTGTTAGAGCTGGACTCCATCTCCTTCAGCAAATCTGCACGGAAGACCGAGGTGGTCTCGACCGATGCCTCTGGCTGGCCGCTATTGCTAGTCATATCTTTCCCTCCGGGATAACCTTGGGCGATTTACTCGTTACTTTTTAGATAATAGCGCCCCAACCGCTTTCGTGTTGTTATCTAATCCCAACCATGTTGTGACACAGCTCACCTACAGGGTATGTACAACATGATTGATATGCGTAAATACCGACATCGGAGAGCTTTCTCCGTGGGTGTACCTAGGCCGGTCACCTGAGAAATAATTTCAAATTGTTACCAAACCTGTGGTTACGGCTTACCTAAACATCGCTGCAATTGAACCGACTACCGAGCCACCACCATTGCTCAATGGGTTGTCGTTGACCATGTACGTCCACGTCGAGCTCGGGCGGGCAAGTCCCGTGTCCTCCAAATGCGCGCCATCGCTATCGATTTCGACCTCCTGGAAGGTCTGCACTGAGTCGGTGACGGCATTGTTGACCAGGTTTTTAAAGGCACCGATGGCAGCGCGGTGGAACTCAGCAATGGGGCTTTCCTTAGCCAGCGCGCGCAGGTGAATCGACTCCCGCAGGTCATCCAGGTCCGCCAGGTGATCCGACCACCCGCGATCCAGGTGGCTCAGCATAATTTCCCGGGCAGCGTCCTCGGCGACTTCGCGCCCGACTGCGGCTTCCACTTCCTTCGCCCGCGCCGATGCCAGCTTGGACAGTTCTTCCCAGGCAGCATTCGTAGTCAGCAGTTTCTCCCGGCGCTCATCCAGAATCTCGCGCTGGTCGCCGATGAGCTTGTTGTACTTCCACGTCGTCGCATGAATGGACAGCATGGTCGCCTCTGTCACTCGCTGTGCTCGGTCGATGAACTGGTATGCCCGCTTATCGCGGACGCGACCGTCGTCTTCAGGCAGCACGCTCAGTGTTTCGCCGGCAGCACCTTCGGAAATCACTGGGTCATCCAGGGAGACAAAGAACACCGACGAGCCCGGATCGCCCTGGCGCCCGGCGCGGCCACGCAACTGGTTATCTAGTCGGTCAGTGCGGTGCTTACCCAGACCAATGACGCATAGGCCACCGCGTTCGACTACGGCATCGCGGTTGGATTCGTCTGCCCCTCCGAGGCGGATGTCGGTACCGCGGCCGGCCATCTGGGTGGAGACCGTGACGCGGCCAATATCGCCAGCACCCGCGATGACTTGGGCCTCCAGCTCGTCATTTTTCGCGTTCAGTACCGAGGATTCGATGCCGCGCAGGACTAGCGCATCGGCTAGTCGTTCCGATTCAGCCACGTCACGGGTGCCTACGAGGATTGGCCGACCGGTGCCATTGAGTTCCACGACCTCGTCGATAAGCGCGGCGAACGCGTCGTCGGTGGTGGCGTAGATGCGGTCGGGCTCGTCGTCGCGGATGCATGGGACGTTGGGTTCAATGACAGAGACGTGGAGTCCATAGAACTCGCGGAACTGGTCGCCCGCGGAGGTGGCGGTGCCGGTCATACCGCAGGTGATGTCGTAGCGGCCGACGAGTTGTTGGATGGTCATGGAATCCAAGATGCGGCCTCCCTCAGAGACTTGCAGGCCCTCCTTGGCCTCTACCGCCGCTTGCAGACCGTCCGGCCAACGCTGAAGCTCCGCCACGCGGCCACGCGAGGCGTCGATGAGCTGTACCTTGCCGTCGCGCACGATGTAGTCGACATCGCGCTGCAGCAACTCGTGGGCGTGCAGTGCAACGTTGACCTGAACCAGGGTGGTGCCGACGTGTTCGGCGTCGTACAGCGAGCTGATGCCAAGCAGACGCTCGACGCGTGCGGCGCCGGTATCGGTGAGGAAGACGTTGCGGCGACCTTCGTCGACGGTGTAGTCGTCGCCGAGCTGCAGGCGGCGCACCACGTCGGTGATCTGTCCGGTCGGTGCGGTGCCCGGTTCATTGCCGGCAAGCACGAGCGGGACTAGCGCTTCATCGACCAACACTGAGTCGGCCTCGTCGATGATGGCGACGGCAGCTGGCGACTGCACGCGGTCTTCAATGGTCGGCGCGCAGCGGTCGCGCAGGACGTCGAAGCCGAGTTCGTTGACGGCGGCGTAGACGATGTCTGCCGCATATGCTTTACGACGCTCCCCCGGACCATCCTGCGGCGAAATAGCCGCTACAGAGAGTCCAAGGAACCCGAACAGTGGTTGCATCCACTGCGCGTCGCGGCCTGCGAGGTAGTCGTTGACAGTCACGGAATGCACGCGGTGGCCACGCAGCGCGAACCCGGCTGCAGCCAGGGCGCCGGAAAGAGTCTTGCCCTCACCGGTGGCCATCTGGATAACGTCTCCCTCCATGAGCGCCAGCGCGCCTTGCAGCTGCACATCGAAGGGGCGCATGGATAGGGTGCGTTGGGAGACTTCGCGGAGCGCGGCCAAAAGCTCCGGTGCATCGGTGGCGTGTTGGCGGGCGAAGTCGGCGAGGTCGGCGTCGGAAAGCGCCTGTGCCTGTGGCTCGAGCTCAGCGGCGCGCGACACCAGCCCTACGCTGCGTTTTTGGTTGCGCCCTTGCTTGCCGCTAAGAGCCTTCCAAAACCAATTAAACCCAGCCATCTTCTACCCTTCCTGCGCACGTGTGGTTGTCGGCGCGTTCTGACTCACCAGAGTAATCAATCTGGACCGGCCTTCGGAGTACCAATCGCTGCCAGCGAATTTGCACCATATGTCTTTAGTCACATCTTGAGTTTGAAACAATGGAGTTAACACTTGTTGCGAGCACTTTCTTGCAAGTATTTTCTTGTAATCATTTTTCGGAAGGACTTGAATCCCTATGGCAATCGAATTCATCCCCACTGCTGACCTGGTTGACGAGATCGGCCCGGACGTGCGTTCCTGCGATACCCAGATGCGCAACCTCGGCGGTCGCGTGGAGTTCTGCGGCAAGATCTCCACGGTCAAGTGCTTCCAGGACAACGCGCTACTGAAGAAGGTCCTCTCCGAGCCGTCTGAGGGCGGCGTGCTTGTCATCGACGGTGACGCTTCAGTCCACACGGCGCTGGTCGGTGACGTTATTGCGGGGCTCGGCAAGGACAATGGCTGGGCTGGTGTGGTCGTCAACGGCGCGATCCGCGACTCCAAGCTGATTGGTGAGATGGACTTCGGGTGCAAGGCGCTCGGCACCAACCCGCGCAAGTCCACCAAGACCGGCGAGGGCGAGCGCGACGTCGTTGTCTCCTTCGGCGGCATTGACTTCGTTCCGGGCGAGACGCTCTACGCTGACTCCGACGGTATTGTCGTGCGCTAGACGGCAAACGAAACCGTAAAGCAATAACCGCAAACAAAAACCGCCGCCTCCCGGAATCTTCCAGAAGACGGCGGTTGTTTTGTCGGGCTGACCGGATTTGAACCGACGACCCCCTCACCCCCAGTGAGGTGCGCTACCAAACTGCGCTACAGCCCGTGTGCACGAAAGTGCAACGAGCTATAGGTTACATCATTGGTGTTTGCTGGCGGAAATCGCCCCTGGTACCTACTTTTTCTGCCGTGTTACTGCAGGTAGATGGTCACAGGCGTAGATGTCTCCGCCATCTGTCCCTCCGGCGGGTCAATCGAGGCGACCTTACCCATAATCGCGGCCACAGAATTGGTCTGGTTGCCCTCTGCGTCGACGACGGTTACGTTCTGGTAGCCGTTGGTACGCAGCTCCACCTCGACGGAGGCCGGGCTCTTGCCCACCACACCCTGCGGGATAGTACCCCAGCCGCTACTGCGCTCACCAGGTCCAGGGATAGCTGGCGGCGACTCGCGAAGTTGATCCAGCTCCTGCTCAAGGCGTTCACGGGTGTCATTAATCGTGCCCGACGGGTCCAAGCGATCGGTAGGGCTTGTCGTGGTTTCTTCCGGCGAGGTTGTCGTCGGCGTCGGGCTTGACGACGTCTCCTGCGTCGGCGCCGCCGGGTTGTCGTTTTTGTCCTCGGTTCCGGAAGTAAAGGACAAAACCAGGGCTACCAGCGCGACGACGGCCACCATGGCGGCGATGGCTACGATGGCGACAGTCTTGCCCCACCCCTTCTTGGAGTCATCATTGCCACTGTTGCCACGGTTATTACCGCGGTTGTTGCCGTTGTTCAGGTCGCCGTAACCGCTTGCGCCACCTGGGGCACCTGCAGCGTACTGTTGGGTTGCACCGGCTTGCTGGCTCGCCTGACCATAGCCGCGTTCTTCTTCAGAAAGCGGGGCCCAGTACTGGCCACTACCCTGCGCGCCACTGCCTTGTGCACCGGCACCAGCACCAGCGCCGGCTCCTGCACCGCGGGAGTCATCAAATCGCGTTTCATCGCCGCGCTGTAAGAACTGCGTTTCAGAGGAGTCGCCGCCAAAGTATTCGGTCGGCTGCTCGCTCGCAAAGTCGGCATCTGGGTTGTACCCGCGGTATCCCTCGTCTCGCGGAATGTAGCGAGTCGCGGAGTCATCGCCGTATGAGCTTGAGGAATCGCGTCCGTAGCTGTTGTCTCGGCCGTCGTGCTGAGAGCCGTCACGGTTGTTGCCGCGCCTGACCATTGTCAGTTCTCCTTATCGCTAATTTCCTAAAACTCCAAAATGCCAACGAAAAGCCCAAAATGCAATTGCCTAAATCACATTGTGGGCTTTCCTCAGCTCAGTTCGAGCGACTAGCAGGGCTTAAGAGATCTGCCTAGAGGCACACTCTAGCGGCACTTCCTAGCAGCTTCCTAGCGGCGCTTCTTCTTCTCGCGGACACGCACTGCGATGCGCACCGGCGAACCCTCGAAGCCGAACTCTTCACGCAGCTTGCGCTCCAGGAAGCGACGGTAGCCGTGCTCCAGGAAGCCGGTCGTGAACAGCACAATCACCGGCGGGCGTGAGGACGCCTGGGTGGCAAACAACACGCGCGGCTGTCGACCACCACGCAGCGGTGGCGGGTTCTGCTGCATAATCGCGCGCAACCAAGTGTTCAGGCGACCAGTGGAGATGCGCTTATCCCACGACTCCACGGCCTCCAGCATTGCCGGCTCCAGCTTCTGCACAGCACGCCCGGTCTTGGCGGAGATATTCACCCGACGAGCCCACGGCACATGTGCGAGCTGTTCTTCAATCTCGCGCTCGAGCAGGTCGCGGCGGTCCTCATCCATGAGGTCCCACTTGTTGTAGGCGACCACAAGTGCACGACCGGAATCGAGAATCATGCGCAGCACGCGCTGATCCTGCTCGGTAATCTGCTCGGACGCATCGACCAGGAAGATTACAACCTCGGCGTTGTCAATCGTCGAACGAGTACGCAGCGAGGCGTAGAACTCGTGGCCTTTGGCGGTCTTGCTCTTCTTGCGGATACCAGCGGTGTCCACGAAGCGCCACAGCGTCTCGTCCATCTGCACCAGCGAGTCCACCGGGTCAACCGTGGTACCGGCCATATCGCTGACCACTGCACGATTTTCACCGGAGAGCTTGTTCAGCAGCGAGGACTTGCCCACATTCGGCTTGCCCACCAGCGCTACGCGACGCGGCCCGGTCGGCAGCGATTTTGCACGCGGCACCTCCGGGAAGGAGGCCACCACTTCGTCCATCACGTCGGCATTGCCACGGCCGTGGAGGGCCGAGGTTGGGTGCGGCTCGCCGAGCCCGAGGGCCCAGAACTCCGCGACGTCGCCAAGCTGCGAATCCGACTCGAACTTGTTGGCGGCGAGAATAACCGGCTGCTCCGCGCGCTGCAGACGGCGGGCCATAACCTCTTCCGTGGCGGTGATTCCGACGGTGGTGTCAACGACCATGACAATCACATCGGCGGTCTCCATAGCGGTCTCCGCCTGACGAGCAATCGCCGCATGCATGCCCTTGGCGTCCGGATCCCAGCCGCCGGTGTCCTGCACCCAGAAGCGACGTCCGCCCCATTCACCCAGGTAGGAGATGCGGTCGCGGGTCACGCCCGGGAAGTCTTCGACAACTGCTTCACGACGGCCAATGAACCTGTTAACCATGGTGGACTTACCAACATTCGGTCGTCCCACAATGGCCACGGTCGGAAGAGCTTCTTCTTCCTCGTCGCTCACGCCAAGCGCCGCGAAAGCGTTTTCCAGCTCTTCCCAGTCGGCATCGTCGTCGATCTGGCCGGTTTCGGCGCGCTCGATGGCTTCGGAGATGATCGTCTCGTGGTCAGCAATCGTGCGGTCGATGAACTCGTCTGCGCTGGTGTGGCTACCTGCGGTGCCCGGCGCGTTTTCGCTCTCCACGTTTGCGACCAGGTGTCCGGCGGTGTCGTCCTCGGAGTCCTCGGAGTCCTCGTAAGAGCCCTCGAACTCCTCGTTGTCGACATCGTCCCAGTCCATGGTGGACCCCGGGTATCCTGCCTCAACAACATCGAGGACGTTTTCCACGACCTCTTCGATGTCCATCTCGGAGGTGTCTAGAATGAACGCATCCTCGGCTGGCTTCAGCGGAGAGGTCGCACGGTTGCTGTCTAGTTCGTCGCGGCGGATGACGTCGGCAAGCACGGTGTCGAAGTCAGCCTCACGACCAGCAGCAATGTCCTGGTCGTAGCGGCGGTGGGCGCGAACCTCGGCGGAGGCGGTCATGAAGATTTTCGCCGGAACGTCCGGAAGAACAACCGTGCCGATGTCGCGGCCCTCCACCACACAGCGCACCGCAGATGCGGCCAGTGAGCGCTGGAGCGCGACCAGGTTGGTACGCACGGCCGGAATCGCGGAGACAGCCGACACGTTGCGGGTAACCTCCGGGCCGCGGATCTCGCCGGAGACATCCTCGCCGTCGAGGAGGACAGCGGTGGAGTTCGGGTCATCGGAGACTTCCAGTGGCAGGGCGGCCGTCGCCTTGGCCACGGCTTCCTCGTCGGCCGGGTCGATGCCCTGGCGCAGTACCCACAGGGTGGCCACACGGTACATCGCGCCGGTATCCAGGTACTTTGCACCCAGCTCGGTTGCGACCATCCGAGAGACAGTCGACTTGCCAGTGCCGGAAGGGCCATCGATGGCAACCAACAGCATGTCGTCAGTGTTCTGCTCACTCATGTGGGCTCCTTCAGCTCCTTGTTGTTCCACTCCGTGGTTTTCTTCGTTCTTCTTCACTAGTGCCATTTACAGCCCCACCGCGTTGTAGAGAGAGGTCAGCTCAGCGCGGTTGAGTGCGCGGAGAGCGCCCGGAGTCTGCTCGCCCAGCTGGACAGTGTGAATCTTAGTGCGCACCAGGCGCTCGACCGGGTAGCCCGCGGTCTTGAGCATCCGGCGCACAATGTGCTTTCGGCCCTCGTGCAGCTCGATGCGGACGATAGAGCGACCCTGCCAGACATCGATGATCTGCGCCATGTCCGCCTTAGCGATGCCATCATCGAGCTCAATGCCCTTTTCCAGCTCACGCATGACCTTGGGGTCGACCTCACCGACAACAGTGGCCATGTAGGTCTTGGTGACCTCGTAGCTTGGGTGCATCAGACGGTTGGCCAACTCACCATCGTTGGTGAGCAGCAGCAGCCCTTCGGTGGGCGCATCCAGACGACCAACGTGGAAGAGTCGCTGACCAGCGCTGATCTTCTCACCGATGATGTCGCCCACACACGGACGGCCCATGTCATCGTGCATGGTCGACTGCACACCACGCGGCTTGTTCAGGACGAAGTACTGCATGTCCTCATTGACGATGACGCGGGAACCATCAACGCGAATCACAGATGTGTTTGGATCCACCCGTACGCCCTGTCGCGTCACAATCTTGCCGTCGACCTCGACGCGGCCTTCGTCGATAAGCTTTTCCGCCATGCGACGCGACGCCACGCCTGCCTGCGCGAGCACCTTCTGCAGACGCACACCCTCGCCTGCCTGGCTGTGAGCGCGCTTGCCCGAGCTACGACGGTCGGCGTCCGCGTGCTGATGGCGCGCCGGGCGGGCGTTGGATACGTAGATGTCCTTCGCGTGGACGTTGGAGGTCTCCATCTTCGCGCCGCTATCGCGACGGCTGCGATTGCGCTGGGCGTTAGTGGAGCCGTGTGCGCGGTTGGAGTGATTCTTACGGTTCTTGTGTGCCGGTGTGCCTTCTCGGCGAGCGGGTTTAGCCACTTGACCTACATCCTTTTCAAGCGTTGGAGATTGCTCTGTTTGTTAGAACTTCAGCGCCAGGCGACGCTGTTCTCTCCCCCGTGGGCCCAAAACGGCCGGTGGAAGCAGGTTAATAAAGAGATTTACAGAGAAAGCCTCGCGCCTTGTCGTCTAGTCACCTTAGCACGTTTCTCGCAAAACGCCAGCTTAACGACGTCCCGCGCGGCCTCTACTTCGAGGCGCCGCCAGAGCGCCCCTTAAAGCGCTGCGGCTCCCCTACAGCGCTGCGGCCCACTCTCGCACGCCCGGCAGCCACTGCGTAGCTTTCGCCACAAACTCCTGCCGCGCCAACGCGCCCGCTCCCGCCTGCACCGACCCCAGCAGCGGCACCCCGGTGATGCGTGGCAGTTCTTCCAGGTTCGTCTCGATGATCGGGTCGACATCCGCCGGCAGCGAACCTCCCACCAGCGCCGTGACATTGACCCCACGCCCCCGCGCCACCTCGACGGTGAGCTCCGCCTCGTTCAGGCAGCCCAGCCCCAACCGCGTCACGACCACCATCTGACTACCCGGCAGCAACGCCGCCAACTCCGGCAGCGCCCAATCCTCGCCGAGCCGCACCAACAAGCCGCCCGCGCCCTCCACGAGGACAACGCGGTTCGGCCCGTCGATAAGCTTGATCTTCTCCGCGATCTCCGTGGCGTTCGGCAGGCGCATTCCCGCGCGCTGCGCCGCCGCCACCGGCGCCATCGGCTCGGGGTAACGCTCGAAGCCATGCAGATTGTCGATCCCCGTCAGCTCCGCGACAGTGTCCAAATCACCGCCGTCAGGGTCCGGAAATCCGGTCTGAATTGGTTTGACGACGTGCACCTGCCTGCCCTCCCCGCGTAGTGCCGCCGCCAGGGCCGCCGTGCCGATGGTCTTTCCAATATCGGTACCGGTGCCGGTGACAAGGACGATGCTCATGGTGGTTAGTGCTCCTTTTGGCTGTGGTGGTGTGGGGGCTGTGGTGGTGTGCTGGTTGTGCTTCTTGTTGTGACGCTGTTGTGTTGCTTCGCTGCGCGGTTGGTCGTCGTGCTGATTGCGCTACTTGTTGTGCTGCTTCGCTGCGCTACCTACGTTGTTCCTCTGCGGCGACTATGGCGGCGATGGCCTCGCAGATGCGGTCGACCTCGTCATTGGTGCTGATGTACGGCGGCATGGTGTAGACCAGCTTGCCGAATGGGCGCAGCCACACCCCGGCATCGACAGCTGCTGCGGTAGCCAGGCCCATGTCCACTGGGCGCTGCATCTCCACGACACCGATTGCGCCAAGGACACGCACGTCGGCCACGGCATCGCTGCTGGCTAGGGGCTGGAGCTGGTCGCGGAATCGGGACTCGATGCGCGGGACATCCTCACGCCACTGCCCTTCTGCAATCAGGTCGAGCTGCGCGCAGGCCACCGCACAGGCCAAGGGGTTGCCCATGAAGGTCGGGCCGTGCATGATGCCTCCGCCTGCACCACCGGAAATAGTACGAGCCACATCGGCGGTGGTGAGGGTGGCTGCGAAGCTCATGAAGCCGCCGGTCAGCGCCTTGCCGACACACATAATATCCGGCACAATCCCGGCCGCCTGCGTCGTGAACAGGTCACCAGCACGGCCGAAGCCGGTGGCAATCTCATCCGCGATGAGGAGAATGCCGTGCTTGTCACACAGCTTCCGGAGCCCTACAAGCAGCTCATGATCATGGAACCGCATGCCACCAGCGCCTTGGACCACCGGTTCAACGATGAGGCCGGCGACGGAGTCGTCGATAAGCGAATCGAAGTGCGCTAGATAGCGTGCGCGTTCCTCTTCGGTTGCGCCGCGGGCGGGTGGTTTGTCGGCGAAGACCTGCGGAGTCCACTGGCCCGTCCACAGCGAATGCATGCCGCCCTCGGGGTCGCAGACGGTCATGGGCGCGCGGGTGTCGCCGTGATAGCCGCCGCGCCAGGTGGCCAGGCGGGTGCGCTCGGGATGGCCTTTGGCCTGCTGATACTGCAACGCCATTTTGATCGCCACCTCGACGGAGACCGAGCCAGAGTCCGAGTAGAAGATGGCATCGAAGCCGGGGCCCGCGAGCTTCAAGAGTTTCTCCGCCAGCTCAATGGCCGGGCGGTGTGTCAGTCCGCCGAACATGACGTGCGACATGGTGGTGGCCTGCTTCTTCGCGGCTGCGACCAGCTTCGGGTGCGAGTGGCCGTGGCATGCGGCCCACCAGCTGCTCATGCCATCGATCAGGGTGTGGCCGTCGGCGAGGTGGAGGTTGACGCCCTCGGCGGACTCGACCAGTTTGGGCGCGACCGGCGACGGGATGGGGCCGTATGGGTGCCAGATGTGGTCGGCGTCGAAGGCTGCGAGGTCGGCGACGGATGCTTGCGTTGGCTGCGGTGTAGGCGACTTCGCGGATGCTGGTGCAGACGACGGTACGAGCGGCTGGGTGGTTTCCGAGGCTGTCATGATACTCAAGCATAGTACCTGTACAGCGCCAGACTTGAACACTGTTCGGGGTTGGTGTTTGGGACTTTTCGCAAGGATTACAGACAGTCTCAGCGACTTTACGACACCCATGTCACCTCGTGGCAGCTGTGGAGGTGGCATGAGGTGACGGGGGTGTCGTGAAGTGAAATTTTGGGCTCGAGGGCAGCGGCAGCGGGCCGGGCGCGGCAGCGGCACCGGCAGGGGGCTAAACCCGATAAGCCAGCCAGCTAGTACAACCGTCCCGCTTGGCTCCACACCTGTCGGCGACGCATAGCCAGCTCAGCCGCCTTTCCTGTGATCGTGATGGGCGGCCGAGCGAAGGCGTAGTTACCGTTGTAGCGGTTCCCGCCATTTGCCAGGTGACGTCGGATTTCCGCGGCCGTTTGCCTCAAGGTGGCTACTGCGGAGCCGTCGAAAAGCTGTGACCAGACAATCCGGATGACATTCAGCCCGAGATTCTTCAGGCGCTTTTCGCGCTCCAACTCCTTTGCGATTGCCACCTGCGTGTCCGCAACCCCGCCGTCGGTGTATTTCATACGGCCATCGAACTCGACGACCAGCCCAAGTTCGGGCAGATAAAAGTCCACGCGTGCGATGAAGCCACGTTCATCCCGAAAGGAAACCTGCTGAAGCAACGGAGCCCGAGAATCGTCGACAGAAGCTAGCCCCGCCTGGACGATTGCTTCTTTAGTGAGCGATTCCCCAATGCTTTCCGACGACGCTGTCGCTTGCCGCAACAACCTCCTGGCCTGCGCATTTCCCGGAGCACGGGGATACGCAGCCAACGTGGCCAACAGTTCCTCGGTATCGGTGTGGCGCTGGAGGGCGGCGTCGGCAAGCACTAGTGCATTATGCGGGGTGCGAGAACGGCAGACATCGATGACGGACTTTGGGACATCGGTGACGAGGCGGCCATCGACTTCTACGACGTCCTCGGGGAGAATCCGGCCGGAGACGCGGATGAGGCGTTTGTGCGGCTGGTACGGGCCATTCGGTGTGCTTCGCAATTGCCCACGCGTGCGGCCGGAGTTGGCTATCGCGATGGGAGTGCCATGCGTCAGTAGAGGTAAACCATGGAGGGCAGCGGCAGCATCGCGGGTGATTACGGTGGCGGTGCCGCGATGAATGAGCGCTTTGATTTCCAGAACGTAGCGTTCGGTGCTGTGTAAGGCGAGCCACCTGTCGACGGGCACGTACGCGCCATGCGCGAGCCACAGAAGGCTGCCGCTTTTGGCTCGCCGGTGGAGATCACGGTCGGAGTGCTGGCCGATTCGGGAAATTGCGAAGGTGCTGGGACGGGCGCATTCGCACTGCTGGCCGGTACGGATGATGTCGTCGGCGTCGTAGATCCACTGCGGCATCGGATTGCGCTCCTGAGGTCCAGGCAACTGCTGGTCGGTGGGTGGTGTGTGCTGGGCGGTGCGAGTGTTTGCGTGTTTGTGTGTTTGCGAGTGCTACGTTCTCATTTTTTGACACACGCGGAGGGTCAGGAGGCGTCGATTTGGCGTTGGCTGTGGATAGTTTGCAGTTTTCGGGAGTTATCCACAGGGCATGCGGTGGGCGCAACAGGGGGCAAAGACCCGTAGTGCGCAGCGAGCGGCAGTGAGCAGCCCCTAAACGCGACTTCACGACACCCATGTCACCTCGTGGCAGCTTTGGAGGTGGCATGAGGTGACACGCGTGTCGTGAAGTGGATCGATAACCGTGAAGTGAATCTAAAACGGAGTGGCTCGCCTAGCCACCACCCCAAGCCCTGCCTAGTCCAACGGCTCGTCGATCAAGTCGACCTCTGGCAGCAGCGGAGCCAAGTCAGGCAGCTGGTCTAGCGAATCAATCCCCAAAAGCTCCAGGAACAGCGTCGTCGTAACGTACAAATGCGCACCGGTGGCCGGGTCCTCTCCCGACTCGGCAATCAGCCCGCGCGCGACCAGCGTGCGCATCACACCATCAACATTGACGCCGCGCACACCGGAGACCTGCGCACGCGTGGCCGGCTGCCGGTACGCCACCACTGCCAGCGTCTCCATAGCTGCACGTGAGAGCTTCGACTGCGAGCCATCCAGCAAGAAGCGCTCCACCGCGCTGGCGTGCGCGGGAGCCGTGTAGAAGCGCCAGCCCTCATCCGTTTCACGCAGCTCAATGCCGCTGCGGCGCGCACGGTATTCGTACTCGATTTCGCGAAGCACGTCACGGATATCGCTTGCGGAAACATCCAGCGCCCGCGCCATATCCTCCGCCGCCACCGGCGTATCGACCACAAGCAGAATCGACTCCACGCCTGCTCGCAACGGGTCAATGGGTGGCAACTGCGCCGGAGAAGCAGACGCAGACTCCGTGGCCTGCTCGGATGGTGCGGAACTGGTTTCGCTCATGCGCGTCAGATTACGCAACCTCCCGCGCCGGGCGCTAATTAGTGGCCGCTAATTAGCTGGGCCCCAACTCAGCCCCAGCCCAACCAAGCCCGACCGAGCCCGCACCGAGCAGGGCCCAACCACGCCCGCCCGAGCCCGACCGAGCCCAACAGCCAGCACAAATCAACAGCCACCTACTCCCAGTTCGCCGCCGCCACGACGGCCGGGTCCACGTCGAGCCCGGTCCAGGCCACGTGGATTTCCTCCAGCGCTTCCTCCTGCTCCACACCGATCGCCTTGGCGCGGTAGAGCTCCAGCAGTGCCAGGAACCGCCCGACGACCTCCATGGACACGCGGCACTCCGATGTCAGCTGCGTAAAAGTCAGCCAGGTCCCCTCGCCTGCCAGCCGCAGCGAGTCCAGAATCTTGCCCGCCTGCTCTGGCACGGACACCGGCACGCCGTGGATGTGGCCGACACCGACTTCCTCCGGTGGCTTTGGCCGCATTACGACGGCCGCAAACTCGGCAAACTCCCCGAGCGTCATGCCCAGGCGCACGGGCGGCAGCAACTCCTCGAACTGCTTGTCCGGCCCCACGGCCCGCGGATAGCGCCGCGGCGCAGTCTTCTGCCACTCCTCGAATTGGTCGGCCACCTTGCCATACGCCTGGTACTGCAGCAGTCGGGCGAACAGCAGGTCGCGCGCTTCTAGCAGTTCGAGGTCTTCTTCGCTGTCGACGTCGCCACGCGGTAGGAGCCGTGCGGTTTTGAGGTCGAGCAGCGTCGCTGCCACGACGAGGAATTCGGTGATTTCGTCGAGGTCACTGACTGCGTCGAGGCTGCGCGTGTATGCGATGAACTCGTCTGTGACCGCCGCCAGCGCGACTTCGGTGACGTCCATCTTTTTGCTGCTAATCAGCTGCAACAGCAGGTCAAAGGGCCCGTTGAAGTTCGCGAGCGCGACGCGGAAGCCGGTGATTTCTTCCTGCACGCCCTCGCTTGACGACGGTTCGGGAGTGTAACTATCCGGGGAAGTCACCTATTATTTGCGGCCTTTGCGCTCGATGACCTCGCGGGCCAGGTTGCGGTACTGTGCCGCGGCTGGGGTGTTTGGCGCCCAGGTGGTGATGGGCTCACCGGCGACGGAGGTTTCCGGAAAGCGGACGGTTCGGGTGATGACCGTGTCAAAGACCTTGTCACCGAAAACCTCGATGAGGCGTTCCATGACTTCCTTGGCGTGGCGCGTGCGGCGGTCGAACATGGTGACCAGAATGCCGGAGACTTCCAGGTTGAAGTTCAGGCGGTCGCGAACCTTGGCCACCGTGTCGGTGAGCAGTGCCAGGCCGCGCAGCGAGAAGTATTCGGCCACCATTGGGATGATGACGCCCTCGGCGATGGTCAGCGCATTGACGGTCAGCAGGCCTAGCGACGGCTGGCAGTCAATGATGATGAAGTCGTAGTCATTCATCACTGGGCGCAGCGCGCGCCCCAAGGCCTGTTCGCGACCGACTTCGTTGACAAGCTGAATCTCCGCCGCCGACAGGTCGATGTTGGCCGGGACGAGATCCAGGCCGGAAACCTTGGTGTGGTGGATGGCATCACGGACGTCGGTGGTGTCGTCGACGATGAGGTTGTAGACAGTCAGGTCGAGTTCCTCATGAGGGACACCAAGACCGGCGGATAGTGCCCCTTGCGGGTCCAAGTCAACGAGCAGGACTTTACGGCCGAACTCCGCCAGTGCTGCGCCCAGGTTGATGGTCGAGGTGGTCTTACCCACGCCGCCCTTCTGGTTACACATTGCCAGGATGACCGCGGGGCCGTGACTGGTCAGGGGTGCGGGTTCCGGTAGCTCGCGCACCGGACGACCGGTGAGACCGAGTTCAACTCGATCGGCCTCAAACAACCCTTCTTCAGCCACAGTCAATCCCTCTTCCTTGAAGATTTCTCATCAATTCTACTGCGCCACGTAATACCGCCATATATTACCGCCGCGTAGTAGCGCTACATACTACCGCCGCATATTACCGCGAGTATTCAGCCCGTGGGTGAGCCCCCGCCCAGACTCGTCGCATATTCTCCGCGGTAATCATGGTGTAAATCTGGGTTGTCGTCACGGAGGCGTGTCCCAATAGCTCTTGGACCACTCGCACATCGGCACCGCCTTCAATGAGGTGCGTGCCGAAACTGTGGCGCAGGGTGTGCGGGGAAATTTTCACGCTCAGCCCGGCGCGCTCACCCAACTCCGCCAGCGTATTTCCGGCCGACTGCCGAGACAGCCTGCGTCCCAGCGAGTTGATAAACAGCGCCGGCCCGGAGTTTGCCCGCACCCAGCTCGGCCGCCCGCGTGTCAGCCACGCATCGAGCGCCGCCATGGCCGGCGAGCCCACTGGCACAATGCGCTCCTTGCCGCCCTTGCCATGCAGTAACACGAGGTTGGTTTCGCGGTCCACGTCATCGATATCCAGGCCGGTGACTTCTGACACTCGCGCACCAGTCGAGTACAAAAACTCCACCAGTGCACGGTTGCGCAGGTCGGTCACGTCTGCGGTGTCGTCGTCGGGAATGGACTCGATAAGCCGGGTGACCTCCTCAATGCTGAGTGCCTTCGGATACCGCGAGGGCTGCTTCGGCGGCGCCACCCGCTTGGCGACATCCACCTCCAACGCACCCTCACCCACCGCAAACCTGTGGAAGCTCCGCACGGCCGACAGCGACCGCGTCACCGAGGTCGGGGCCAACGCTGGCCTGCCGGCCGACTTATCTCCCCGCGCCAGATACGCCAGGAACTCTGTTACGTCCTGCTCGGTGACCTGCGCCAATTCCGTGCGCCCAATCTCCCGCAGGTAGGTGCGGTACTTCTCCAAGTCGCGCTTATAACTGGCGAGTGTATTCGCCGACAACCCCTTTTCCACCGCGAGGTAGGTCACGAAGGCGTCGACAAGCGGATCAATTGAACTCATCGGATGCGTTTCAGGTCCGCTCCGGTGCCGAGCTGCTCCGTCCGGCGTTTCGCCAGTGCCGTCGGCCGAATGCCGAACGGCTCCGCGACCGAGCGCGGCGTCGCACCCCTCAGCAGCACCTCCGCCGCCAGCAGAATGCCGGACAGTGCGATGCCGTTGAGGATCTCTCCGCGCAGCGCCATCGCCACCGCTTCCTCGACGTCAATCCACGACGCAGTCATGTCCGCTTCCTCATCGTGGGCTTCCGGCTTATCGACGGCACGGAGACCCCTAGCCAAGTAGATCCGGACCGCTTCCTCTGCGAAGCCGGGCGAGCTGAACATATCGGTAAGCAGGGACCAGGACTCGGCCTCCAGCCCGGCTTCCTCCACTAGCTCACGCTTGGCGGCCTCCAGCGGGTCTTCGTCTGCGACGTCGAGGAGCCCGGCCGGCAATTCCACCAGACGCTCCCCTGCCGCCTGCCGCCACTGATTGAGCAGGTAGAGGCGGTTATTCTCATCTGCGACAACGACCGCGACAGCGCCGAAATGCTCCACAATCTCACGAGCGGACACATTCCCACCCGGCATTCGCACCTGGTCGCGGCGGATCGCGAGAATAGGTGCCTCGAGAACAATCTCGGATTCAACAACGTCAAATTGGTGCGCCATGAGTTTCACTCTAATAGGTAGGCCGGATTCACCCTCGCGGAGCCAAGGCTAGTTGCGCTTGAGGGCTGCGGCGATGAGGCCGTCGAAAAGCGGATGAGCGTTGGTGGGGCGCGACTTCAGCTCCGGGTGCGCCTGCGTGGCCACGAGGTATGGGTGCACGTCTGTGGGGTACTCGACGAATTCGACGAGCTTGCCGTCCGGCGAGGTGCCCGAGATGACCAGGCCTGCTTCTTCGAGCTGGGCACGGTATGCGTTGTTGACCTCGTAGCGGTGGCGGTGACGCTCGGTGACCTCGGTGCTGCCGTAGAGACGCGCGACGACGGAGTCTTCAGCGAGCTTCGCCGGGTAGGAACCCAGGCGCATGGATCCGCCCAAGTCAGCCTCGCCAGAGACGGCCTGGAGCTGCTCCTCCATCGTGGCGATGACCGGCTCGGCCGCGTTTTCGTCGAACTCGGTCGAGGACGCGCCTTCGACACCCGCGGTGCGTGCCGCCTCGATGACAACACACTGCATACCCAGGCAGATTCCCAAAAGTGGCATGCCGGTTTCCTTGGCGTAGCGGATGGTAGCGATTTTGCCTTCAATCCCACGCCCGCCGAAGCCACCGGGGATGACAATCGCGTCAACGCCGGCCATGTTTTCTTTCAGCCCCTCGGGGGTTTCGCAGTCGTCGGAGGCGACCCAGCGGATGTTCGCCTTCACGCGGTGGGCGAAACCGGCTGCGCGCACGGCTTCTGCGACGGACAGGTAGGCGTCCGGCAGGTCGATGTACTTGCCGACGAGCGCCACCGTGACCTCGCTCTTTGGGTTGTGAACTCGCTCGAGCAGGTCTCCCCACACGGCCCAATCCATGTCGCGGAACGGCAGGTTGAGGCGGCGAATGATGAAGGTGTCCAGGTGCTCGTCGTAGAGGACCTTCGGGATGTCGTAGATGCTCGGCGCATCTGGGCAGGACACCACGCCCTCGCGGTCGATGTCACACATCAGCGCAATCTTGTTTTTGAGGGAATCGGGAACGTCGCGGTCGCATCGCAAAACGACAGCATCGGGAACCAGGCCAATCGAGCGAAGTTCAGCTACTGAGTGCTGGGTGGGCTTGGTCTTCAGTTCCTTGGAGGGGCCGAGGTATGGAACCAGTGACACGTGGAGGTAGAAGACGTTTTCGCGGCCGACGTCGTGACGCACTTGCCGCGCAGCTTCCAGGAAGGGCTGCGATTCAATATCGCCGACGGTGCCGCCAATTTCGGTGATGACCACGTCGGGTTTTTCGCCGTTTGCGTCCGCGTTCCCCATAGCGACGATGCGAGATTTGATCTCGTCGGTGATGTGCGGGATGACCTGGACGGTCTGGCCGAGGAATTCACCGCGGCGCTCCTTGGCGATAACCGAGGAATAGACCTTGCCGGTGGTGACGTTGCCGCCGGCGGAGAGGTTGCGGTCGAGGAAACGCTCGTAATGCCCCAGGTCCAGATCGGTTTCCGCGCCGTCTTCGGTGACGAAGACCTCGCCGTGCTGGAAGGGGTTCATGGTGCCCGGATCCACATTGAGGTAGGGATCGAGCTTTTGCATAGTCACTTTGAGACCACGCGAGGTAAGCAGGCGGCCGAGCGAAGCCGCGGTTAAGCCTTTGCCGAGGGAGGAGGCAACGCCTCCTGTAACGATGATGTATTTCGTAACCACGGGACTTCAGAATATCGCCTGCGCGGGTATGAGCGCAAGCTATTTTTCACAATGGCGGAGATTACTTACGCAACTAGGTAAGACTCTCAAAAATCATGGTCGCCTGGATACGGTCCCCGCCCATCAGTCCCTTACTGCCCGAAGAGGCAGTAGTAATCGTGTGCAACCGGAACCCCTGCGAAGCCTTGTCGTTGATTACCCTCTCAAGCTCTGTCAGATTAGCCGAGCCGGTACCGATGAACTTTTCCTTCAGAACCACCTGAAGAACTTCATAATGAGGCATTTTCCGCCCTCCGTTAAAGTAATTTTCAATATTGCAAGCAAAACAATACTCGGGCGGATGCATAAACGCGACCACGTCGTTACCCTCGGGGCTATGACTGACCTAACGAATAAGAACATTGCAGTTTTGGCCACTAACGGATTCGAGGACTCCGAGCTGACGAGCCCGGCGGGAGCCGTGAAGGATGCCGGTGCGACCGTGCACGTTATCTCCACCGAAGATGGCTCCATTGAGGGCAAGAATGGCACGAAGGTGGATGTCGATAAGCTCACCAGCAGCGTTTCTGCTGATGATTATGATGCCCTGATTCTGCCTGGCGGCACCGTAAATGCAGACCAGATTCGCATCGATAAGGATGCCGTAGCCCTGGTAAAGGCATTCGCCGCAGCCGACAAGCCAATCGGCGTGATTTGCCACGGCGGTTGGATTCTCACCGATGCGGATGTGCTTAAGGGCCGCACTATTACCTCCTACATCAGCGTCAAGACTGACCTTATTAACGCTGGTGCCAACTGGGTCGATGAGGAAGTTGTCGTTGACGGCAACCTGATTTCCTCCCGCACCCCAGCTGACCTCGAGGCTTTCAACAAGGCTCTCGTGGAGAACTTCTAAGCCACTCGGCTTTTAGCATCACCAAAGGACGGCTGTTGCCATGAGTTCATATTGGGATAACCCAAAGTCGCTGTGGGATCAGATTCCACAGCACAATGAGGAAGATGTTTCCGAGCAGCAGCCTTCCACGCCGGAACAGCCTTCCGCGGCCGAACAGCCTGCCGCGGCTGCACAGCTTCCGCCACAGCAAGGGCGCTATCAGGGATTGCTCTCGCACAACAGCATCGTTATCCAGCAGATTCGAAACTTCATGGCGGATGATTTCGACATCCTGGATACCGAGGGCAATTGCATCGGCAAGATTGAAACTACTGGTGGCACGCTGAGCCGCATGTTTATGGGCTCTCGTCGCCTGACAGTTTCCGAGCCAGACGGCACTCCGGTATTCGTTATTACCGATCCGACCGATCTTGCCCTTGACCGTTACGAGGTCTACTACCCCGCCCCGCATGCGACAGCCCCTGAAGGCCAGCAGCAAGATGGAGCAGAGTCATCGCGCCTTTTGGCCACTATTCAGCAGAAGTTTGCGTTCTTTAAGCGGCGGCTGGAGATTTCCATCCCCGGTTTTGCCAATTGCGAGGTCGACGGCGACGTCTGGCATTACGACGCCACTTTTATGATCAACGACGTCAGAGTCGCCCAGATGTCACGAAAGTGGTCGGGGTTTACAAATTTCCTATCCGGCAATGAGCGTTACATGCTCCAGCTCAAAGATGATTTGCCGCCACAATTGCGCGCGTCGATCATTGGTGCCGCCATTGCCCTGGATTTGATGGCGAAAAAGGCGCAATCCGACTAGCTGATTTCACTGTCGGCTCGCGCCTTTTATCAAGAGCTACTGCTCGCGACTATCTCTACCGCGATTCTGCAGCCTGAGCGATGCGTCCGTCGATTTCCGTGATGCCATCAGAGACGGCATTGACGTGTTCGGGGCGAACATTAGCGTTGTCATTGATGCCGCCTTCCACAACGGCGGTTACCGGTACACATGGAACCTCAACATTACGTCCGAGCGCATTCGCTACCAGTGCAATTGCCCGCGGTGAGAAAGTCAGCCCGATGTGACCCGATAGATCTGCAGAGCAGCCATCCTGCAGCAGAATGTTGTTGGAAGTCGGTGCGTTCCACTGGCTTGCAGCCATTGGCGTGACGGCTTCATCAACCTGAGTCGAGATTGCAACATAGTTGACACCCGGCTGCTCCAAGCCGCCCTCATTCATCTTGGCCATGAACTCGCTGTGCTGCAGCAGATCCACCAGGCTCGGGCTGACAATGACACCCGCAGCCTTGTCACCAGCATTGCCGAACTGGTTGAGTTCCTCCAAACCATAGGAGATACCGAGCAGCGATGTGCCGTGCAGCACGCCCGCCAGGGACACTACGGTGCCAATTCCCCGGCCCTGCTCCTGCTTGGCGTAAGCGGCAGCCAAGGTGCCACCTGCAGAGTGACCAACAATGTCAACTTCGGTCGCTCCGGTTTCCGCCTTGAGGGTTTCAATCTTCGCAGTCAGCTCTGCCAAAGCGGTATCCAACGGGGTCATGTTACGCATGGTTGGAATAGATCCCAGCACCGAAAACTCATCAGGGCCTAGCTTGCCGACGTTAAATGCGTACAGACACTTCCCCATTGCCTTTAGCTCCGGTGCCATGCGGGCATAGGTCTGGTAGGCGTTCGAGTTCATGCCGTGGATCATGACCACCGGATTCTCACCAGGAGCAGGAACACACTGCACATTTGTCCCCTCGGGACTGATGTTTTCCGTCATCCCCTGGTTGACCATGACGGTGGGGAAATCATTTGCCTTTGGCCCCCAGTCACCCATTTCGGTCCAGGACAGGACCTGATCATTATCAGTTGCCGAAGCCGGTGCGGCAGCCGCGATGGGAGCCGCCGCCAGAGCGACACCAGCTGCGGCTGCTAGGGCCGTGGCCGAACGCGCCAGTTTTGTGAATACTCCTTGAGTGCCCATGATTACTCCTTGCGTAGAACAGTGAACAGTAAAACGCTTTCAATAAGAATTACGGCATGGGCAAGAGCCAGTAATTACAGGCTATGAATCGCAATCGTACTCTGAAAGGCGATCAATGAAAGCCTCTCAAAGGGGTGAATAAAAAGTAAACTAAATATAACTATAATGCTATTCACTTACAAGCCCGCAGGCTTTTAAAGTGATATCGACCACAGGCCAAAACAAGCCCTACTTTCTTTGCAATCCCACGGGATTGCTGCCGAAGCCCAAATCGCCGGTGAGATTAAACACCTGTTCCACAATCATGTCGGACCATCATCAATGCGGGGCCTTACACCTCCAGCGAGGAAACCACGTCACTGATAGCAGAACTCAATGAAAACACCTTTTCACCTGCCCGTACAGTAAGGTATTTCACATGCACAAACGACACGTTTTCGCCCTCGCACTGACTATTCCAGCACTGTGCCTTTCGGCTTGCTCCAACGGAGAACCAGAAAAAGCACCGGAACCGACTACCGTTACAAAAACTGTCACCAGCCCAGAAAGCAGCACAGAATCGACGACGCAATCCACCACCAAGACCCCTAACCCGTCAACACCCCCGGCCCGGACGACAGAAAGCTCGAGACCTACCGGTTACACCGGCGCACCCAACGGCGAGCCGACAGCTATAAACAAAACGATTTCGCATTGCGCGAAATCCTCGCAGGGACTCTACGAGCAGGGCACCGCCTGGTTTACCGACGGCACCTCCGGCTGGACGCAATATTGCGCCAACAATTTCTATGATGGCCCTTCCGCAAACACTGCCCCAGAACCTCAGAACACCGAGCCGTCCCCGTGGGTTCAAGGCCAAATCGACTGGGCCGATTGCCTGAACTCTGGCCATTCTGAGGAAGAGTGTCGCGCGATGTTGAATTAAGAAGCCGCTGCCACCTTCAACGAGAAACATTCGCAGCGACAGATTCACCAATTCAATTCATAGCCACCACCGCCCCAAAAATCCTCACATTTTTCTACCGCACGCCCTCCCCAGCCTGCAGCGAGATCGGTGACGCGTTGCCCCCGCGCCGTCGTCACCGAGAAGTTCGCCTTACTCGCTAACTCTCCAAACGCTCCAGAACCAGCGCAGCGACTTCATCAATTTTCTCTGCATAGCCAGTGCGCTGGTTCAGCTGAGTTCCCCGCACGCCATCGGTTGCTTGCAGGTCTGCAATTGGTGAATGGCTGTCCTGAGCAGTCGCCGGCATCGAGTACATATGCGGCACATGCCCAATCAGGTACTGGTCACACGAATGCCCGAGGCTATCGCCGATCCGCTTTGCTTCGTCGTCAAACTTGCCGCGGAATCGTTCAAACGCTCCGACAAGCTGCTCTTTACCATTTGAGCACCTTTTCACGTATTCCAGCGTTGTGTAGCCAAGGTACTGAAGCCCACGCCCGTCGTGCCCGAGCAACCGAAGCTTTCGAGTTTTCTTCGAAATATCTGGCGAGTAGTTCCTCCACTGGGCAAGATTCCCCTCGGAAATTTCTCTGTCCTCAGTCACCCACTCGTTGAACCACTTGGCGAGGTTTCCAAAGACATGGAAGCTAAACAGGTCGGTTGACGTCGGAGTAACGAAGGGTTCGCAGCCCAGAAGTACGGTGCGATTGAAAGGGCCTAACGACGGTCCCACGTCGTAGAAGATGTAGTCGTACCGATCTTCATCCTCCATAGCCACAGCCAACTGCCCGGCCCAGTGGATTCGACGAAAGTCGCCGGTCTTCTTGGCTAGCGATGACTGCCATGCGTCACTCATGACATCTTCATGTTGGAAAGTGCCGGGTGCCCTGGCAGGACATCGACACCAAACCGCTCCGAGCGCACCGGCCGGATGTCGGGCTCGATATCGGTCTCGCCCTCCCGTAGCGAGATAAACAGCGAATAGACGGTTTTAGCCAACGAATCTCGCTCGGCCGGCTCATCATTCTTGCTGCTCAGGTAGATCTCCTCATGCTGCTGTTCAATCAGCATGAGTTGTGTGGCCCTCCTGCCGACAGGTCACACTCGGCTGTGAGATGCCCTACTGATCCTCTTCGAAGAAATCTTCATCCAGTTCATAAGGAGTAATCTCGTGTGCTTTTTGGACCGCGACGCCATAGTCGAGCATGAGCGCGGATAGTTTCACGCCATCAATCAGAACGATTGTTCCGTGCCTATAGTTCGCTGCGGCTTCTACAGCGCCAGAAGTAAAACGAGACGTAGTAATAAATACGCCCTTATTCGCACCTCGGGAATCTAGAGCGCCAATAAAGTTCCTAATCTCCCAATTGGCGACAGAATTCGAGTCAGCATAGCGTTTGGCCTGTACATAGACCTTCCCAAGGCCCAAGGCATCTTCACGAATTACTCCATCGACGCCGCCATCATTCGACCGTCCCAGATGCTGCTTCTGGCCGTGGACACCGCCGTATCCCATCGTCCACAGCAGTTCAATAACTGCACGTTCAAAGAACTCCGGAGTAGAGTCCTGCAGGCGCTGCCGCAAATCAGTTGAAACCTTCGCGTTCCAATCAGCTTGCGCATCCTCCACCATCTCTAATGGCGATTTTTCCGGACTACTCGGAACCTCACCCCCATGCAGCTAAAGTTCTTCCGCTACGCTCACCCGAGGATGCCAGTAGATTAGCCGCTGCATTGCCGGAGCTCTTACGCTCCCGAATCTCATCTTGGTATTGCCGCCACTTGGGCCACTCCAGCATGTCCTTTTCGGAGTACTCCGCAAGGTTTCTTGAATCAACCTCGCGTCCGTCGTCCGAAATCACGTATCGTCCGCGCTTAGGTCGAAACACCAAACCAGCCTGAGCAAATGAGGAACAAGCCCATGCAATTCGATTTCTATAGCGTGGCTGCCCAGACGGAACTGTCTCCGCTAAAACATCAGGAGAAAGCCCCATGTATCTGACTACTTCGTCGCCTAGTTCACTAATTCGACGCTCTCGCCCGTCAGTTAATACTCGCAGTACTGCAGGACGGAACTGATCGATTATCGGAGTGTTGTCGGAATCCATAAGAAAACTATATCCACCTAGCGGCCCTGCCATATAGGTGTCCCCTTTCGATTCCTAAAGCTTTGTAACGGTAGATTGAACTCCATGACCGCAACTTCTGAAGCCCCGTCGCACGGGACCACTCCTGATGCTTTCGATCAGCTTTCTCCTGGCGTCACCATTAAGGTTCGTGACGAGTACTGGCTTGTAACCCACGTCACCAGGTCGAGTGACGGCTTCAAAGTTAAAGCGCGCGGCATTTCTGACTATGTGCGCGATACCACGGCTACCTTTTACACAGCGCTTGATTGCGACCTCGAAGTTTTCGATCCAGCAAAGATAACGGTTACTGCGGACAACTCCGCTGGCTTCCGTAAGTCTCGCCTCTGGCTTGAGTCCACAATCCGTCAGACGCCTGTGCCGCTGTACCAGAACAACCTTGAGGTCTCCACGCGCATGTTGGCCGACCCGCTTGACTATCAGCTCAACGCAGTCCGCAAGGCGCTCAGCCCTGAGCACATTCGTCCGCGCATTTTGCTTGCCGACGCCGTCGGGCTTGGCAAGACTCTTGAAATCGGCATGATTGTTGCCGAGCTCATTCGCCGTGGCCGCGGAGAACGCATTCTGGTTGTTACTCCTAAGCATGTGCTTGAACAATTCCAGCAGGAAATGTGGACTCGTTTTGCGATTCCGCTCGTTCGCCTCGATTCCCAGGGCATTCAAAAGGTTCGCCAGAAGCTACCTGCTTCTAAAAACCCTTTTTCTTACTTTCCTCGCGTCATTGTCTCGATGGACACTCTGAAGTCTGCAAAGTATAAGGCGCAGTTGGAAAAGGTGAATTGGGGCATTGTCGTCATCGACGAGATTCACAATGCCACCAATTCGGGAACCCAGAATAATGACCTCGCGCGAACGCTCGCTCCGCGCACTGAGGCACTCATCCTGGCATCGGCGACCCCTCACAATGGCAATCCGGAATCTTTCAAGGAAATCCTCAAACTGCTGGACCCGCTTGCGGTACGGCCTGATGGTTCCATTGATATGGAGTTGGCGAAGAAACTCATTATCCGCCGCCACCGAAACTCACCTGAGGTCAAGTCCGTGGTCGGCGCTAAGTGGGCGCCCCGCGAAGAACCTCTCAATATTCCGGTCGAAGCCTCAGCTGAGGAAAACGCTGTAGCTAACGAGCTTCGGGATTCATGGATTTCAACCACTGATTCGGCTGATAATTCGCGTTCTCATCTTTTTGCATGGACTTTGGTGAAGGCATTCTTGTCGTCGCCAGCTGCGCTCGAAGCATCTATTAAGAATCGTTTGCGCACGATTGAAACTCAGTACGGCACAACCAACAATCAAGAACAGCTAGCCTTACAGCGACTCCTTGAGCTCAACTCCCATGTCACCTCAGAGGCTTCGAACAAGTATGCCTCATTAGTCAATTATTTGATCGAAACGGTGGGAATCAGCAAGCGCTCCAAGAACCGGGTAGTCATCTTTTCCGAGCGCGTATCGACGCTGGGCTGGCTGCAGGAAAACCTGATTCGGGATTTAAAGCTCTCCCCTGCCGCGGTCAAAACAATGCACGGCCAAATGTCTGACATCGAGCAGATGGAGCTTATCGACGAATTCAAACGTACGGATACGAAGCTAAGAGTCCTCATTACCGGCGATGTGGCATCTGAAGGCGTTAATTTACATGCGCAGTGCCACGACCTCGTTCATTACGATATTCCGTGGTCTCTGATCAGAATTCAGCAGCGCAATGGCCGCATTGACCGATACGGGCAGGAGAACAATCCGCGTATTGCAGCTCTACTTCTGGATCCTGCTGATGCAGATGCCGTCGGTGAAATTCACGTTCTCACCAAATTGATTGAACGCGAATATGAGGCAAACCAGTTACTGGGTGACGCTTCTTCTTTGATGGGACAGCATTCCGCCAAACGTGAAGAAGACGAAATTCGCGATGTCCTTCGCGGCGCTCGCGACTTTGACTCCACTGTCAAAACTGCACAGCAGATACTCGGTTCCGCTGGTGCGGCCACAAGCGACACCCCCACTCCTGGTTCTGGTAAGCACGCTTCTTCGGCCCCCGCCTCATCGCCTGAAAAAATGGTTGACGACGAAGAGGATATTGAAGTCCTCCTAGCCAGTTTGTTGGCAAGCCCATCCGCTTCCTCCCCAGATACTTCTTCCGAAGCACAGCAGGCATCATCGGAACCTGGCTCGTTCAGCTTGTACCAATCGGAGAAGGACTATCTTGTCGATGCTCTCGCTGAGGCCTTCAATGAGGTTCCGGAGCAACGTTCCGCTGCCGGAGGCGTGGACTTAACAATTCAAGAAGGCGATATTCTCGAGCTCACACCACCGAGAGATTTACAGCGCCGTTTCGATTACCTCCCTCAAGATTATGTCTCATATCGGAAGGTCAAAGATCGACTCATGCTCGCTACTTCGCTGCACCGGGGTAACTCTCAGCTGCGAATGGCTCGCGAAGGAAAGTCGGAGAAGTCCTGGCCAAAGGCTCACTTCCTCGGCCCGCTACACCCAGTAACGGACTGGGCTGTCGACCGTGCGCTGAGTTCCATGGAGCGTTCTCAAATACCCGCATTTGCTGGAGCAGTCGATGAGCTGACGATTCTTTTCATGTCGACTCTCACCAACTCACGTGGCCAAGTAATCACGCGTGCTTTCATTGTCGCGCAGCCTGGCCCATTCGGTTTGGATGCACCTGAGGGAATGCCCCGTGCTATTTGTCGCACTATCTCGGATCCAATTGGTTGGTTGAGGTCCACGGGACTTGCGGGTGATGCAATTTCTACCGGTACGTTGACCGTGCCTGCGGACGCTGAAGTGCTAGTTCGGGAGGGACTCCGTGAGGCACGATCTCTCACGGATATCTCAAAGCAAGCTGCGACCGAAGACGCTAATAATCGTACTAATGCTTGGTCCGAATTGGCCGCCAATTGGGAAGCTGATGCGGAGGACCTCCCCGGCACTATGAGCCTTGTCAGGTCTCAACTGTTCGTTAACCAGGAGCGAGAGCTACTGACTGCGTCTATTCCTGAGCGAACGCTGATTCGTCCGCTCGCCGTCATCATCCCGTCTGCAGAAAAGTAGGAGCATCTCATGGCAAGTTTTGATTCCATCATCAACGTCGACGAGTGGATTAGCGACTACTACCTGACTACTGATGAGAAAAAGGGCGAGTCGTTCAGTAAGCGAGCCGATGCCGCAATTAAACAATGGAAAGCTGACGATAAGGCAAGCGGCGTCGAGGTTTCACCGTGGGGACGAATGACTTCGAACCGCAATCAGCTGCAAACTGCACTGTCGACCATTGATGCCGACGTGAAAATCAGTGTTATCAATGCTGCCGAGCAGATCGAGAAAACGTTCGACTATCCCGTTCCAACAGAAGTTTCTATTGACTATTCCGGGGACTCCATCAAATTGTCTGCTGCACGCGATGTGGCAGGAACGACACTTTATTTACGCACTGAACGGCTTGCCGACGTCGAAGATTTTCCTACCACCAAACTGCTTGAGGCGGCTACTAAGAATGAAAAAACTTGGGACGTCCCGGTCTCAAGAATTATCACTGAGGTGTTTTTATCAGAACAACCTCCGACCTTCGTCGTTCTAATTGCAGGCAACATGGTTGTCTTGGCTGAGCGGGAATCGTGGCCCCTCGGCCGATTCTTAGCAGTCGATGTGGCCCTGGCAGCGGAGCGCAATGATACGAAGGTTCGCGGCGAGTTAAGTCTGGTGGTCGCTTCATTGGCGCGCGAACACATTGAGCGCGCTGCTGACGGAACAACCTGGTGGCTACAGACGATTGAAGAATCCCGCGAACATGCGGTGAAAGTCTCCGAAGATTTGCGCGAAGCGATTAAAGAGTCGATTGAGATTATCGGCAACGATGCCCTTAAGCGTTACCGCCATCAAGGTCTCGATATCGATGATGTCGACGGAAATGAGTTGTCCAAGCAGGCTCTACGCTACCTTTACCGTATACTCTTTTTGCTCTTCGCCGAGGCGTCCCCTGAACTCAATATCCTGCCTACAGGTGTGCCTGACTATGACGAGGGCTATGGACTCGCTAACCTACGCGACCAGATCTTGGTCGAGCCACCCACCGACCGTGCGGCAAATGGCACATATCTTTATGACAGTCTGAATTTGCTGTTTAACTTGGTCAATACCGGTCACGATCCAAATGACCAGGAAAACCCTCTGCATGATGGTCACGCCGAAGAAGGCCTGACCTTCCGCAATCTGTCAGCTGACTTATTTGCGCCCAGCGCTATCGCATACATCTCTCGATCAAAACTTTCTAATGCTGCGCTTCACCGTGTGCTGCAGAATCTTCTGTTAACTCGTGAAGCTGCAGGGAAAGAACGCGGCTATGTCTCCTACGCAACCTTAGGAGTCACCCAGCTGGGACAGGTCTATGAAGGACTGATGTCCTTTACGGGCTCGATTGCCCAAGAAGAGATGTTTGAAGTCGCGCCGAAAGGAGACGCTTCGAAAGGTTCGTGGCTAGTAACACCTGCGCTCGCAGAAAGCCTTCCATCAGATTCCTTTGTTCAGGAAAAGCTCGAGGATGGCACCCCTCGGAATCGACGCTATGCACCAGGTGACTTCGTTTTCCGACAGTCGTCCAGAGATCGTGAGCGCTCCGCGTCTTTCTACTCACCACCGGTCATTACCGAATTTGTTGTTGGCCAAGCTATCGAGGAGCTCAAGGCCGCTCACCGCATCGATACTGCGGACGATATCCTCACACTCAGTATTTGTGAGCCGGCGATGGGATCAGGCGCCTTCGCAGTGGAAGCGGTGAATCAGTTAGCGGAGCTCTACCTGAACAAAAAGCAGGAAGAGATTGGGCAAAAGATCGAACCAGAGCGTCTTACAGAAGAGTTGCAGAAGGTTAAGGCTTCTATTGCGCTCCATCAGGTTTACGGAGTGGACCTGAATAAAACTGCTGTCGAGCTCGCTGAAATTTCGTTGTGGCTCGACACAATGTCTGCCGAGCTAAAGGCACCATGGTTCGGGCTACACCTGCGTCACGGTAATTCCCTGATCGGCGCGCAGCGTTCTACTTTCCCAGCAACTTCGCTGAAAAAACGGGATTACTTAAGAAAAACTCCAAGACACCATTCAGTGGAATCTATTTCCAGTGCAATTGAAAGTGGCCAGCCAGATTCGTCTGTCGCTGGTCGAGTTCACCACTTCCTTGTTCCATCAACTGGTTGGGGTGCGGCGGCAGATTCGAAGGATCTCAAAGAGGTCGCACCCGACGAAGTTGCTTCCATGAAGAATTGGCGCAAGTCCATTCAAAGAGCTTTCACAGCACCTGAGATTAAACAGTTGAAGAAACTAAGTGACCGGGTGGAAAGACTGTGGCAACTGGCACTAGTACGCCTGCGTATCGCAGAATCCCAAGTAAGCCGAACCGTTTCGATATGGGGACAAGAAGTTGCTGAAACGGGTCAAGCAGTCACTCGAGAGCAGATTGAACACGAACTCTTCGGCAACATGGACGGTGCCTATCAGCGTCTGCGCTTAGTGATGGATGCGTGGAATGCACTATGGTTCTGGCCGCTGACTGAGGTCAGTCTTCTTCCATCAAAGGACGAATGGCTGTCAACACTCGTCGATGCTCTTGGTATTTCTACGGAATCGACGGCCAAAACTGGCCAGTACTCGATTGGCTATGACCTGCAGTGGGATGAGCTCAATTCTGTGGAGCAGCTGGAGTTCAGTGCACTCCCCTATTCCAAGTTGATTGAGGCGCATCCTTGGCTGCAAACCGCTCAACAAGTTTCAGCTGACCAGGCGTTTTTCCATTGGGATCTTGATTTCGCTGCTGTGATGGCTGATGGAGGCTTCGATTTCCAGGTCGGTAACCCGCCTTGGGTTCGCCCGCGCACCGATGTCGATGCTCTCTATTCCGAACACGATCCATGGTTTAGTCTTGCTCATAAACCGACTCAGACGGATAAAAAGGACCGCAGAAAGCAACTAGCAAACGACGAACGCGTTCTGGCGACCCTCGCACGAGGCTTGTCGGACTCTGTAGTGACTTCTGCTGTGCTGGGCGACGCTACTCGCTTCCCGCATTTAGTTGGTCAGCAACCAGATCTCTACCGAGGTTTCATGGAACAAACCTGGGCCAACGCAGCCCATGACGGTATTGTTTCGCTTATTCACCCGGAGTCTCATTTCACTGAGAAGAAAGCTGCACCGCTTCGCGCGGGTGCCTATCGACGTCTCCGCAGGCATTGGCAGTTCATAAATGAACGTGTCTTGTTCGACATCGACCATCACGTATCCTATGGTGTCCATATTTATGGTCCACGCCTAGACGTTCCGCACTTCACCAGTGCCGCATCTCTGTATCACCCAAAAACAGTTCTCGATTCCCTTCGTCACGATGGAACTGGTCCGCTACCTGGTCTAAAGGACGACAACGACAACTGGGACCTTCGTCCTCACCGTGATCGCATTATCACGGTAGATATGAAAACTTTGCGACTTTGGCACTCGATTCTCGAGGAACCTGGGACTCCAGTTATCAATTCGAGGACTGTCTATACAGTCAACACTGAAGCAGCTGCTGTCTTAGCAAAGCTTGCTGCGGCACCACGCGTAAAGGAACTTGGGCTGCAATTCTCGAACGGCTGGCATGAATCTGCTGACAAGAAGCGTGGTTATTTCGACACTTCTTGGCAGCATCCAGAGTCATGGAATGATGTCATCCTTCAAGGTCCTCACCTCGGCGTATCGACTCCGATGATTAAGCAGCCCAATCCAACAATGAAACATAACCAGGACTGGTCGGAAATTGATCTCGAGGCTATTCCAGAGGACTTCATTCCTGCAACGGCCTATGCCCCAAATCGTGCAGCAACAGATTATGACTCGACATATACTCACCACACGGGATCCGACGGAGTCATAGTCTCAGATCGTTCAAAATACCGTTTTGCATGGCGCAAAATGGCAGCGACAACGGGATTCCGTACATTGTATTCTGCGCTGATTCCAAAAGGTTCAGCGATCTCCGGCTCCTCGGTTTCTGGATTGTCGTTAGTTTCTGATGAGATTTCTGTAGCCACAGGAGCAAGCCTTTCAGCAATCCTCTCTGATTTCGTAATTCGGTCAACTGGGTTAGCAAACCTATACGCCTCAACTATTGAGCTGTTACCAGTAACCGACGCAAATGAGTTTAAAAAGACTTTTGTTTCCAACTACCTTCGCCTTAACTGCCTGACTTCTGCATACGCCCCACTGTGGGAAGAAATCACTGGTGAGCAGTGGACCACGGATACTCCACTGCGGAATGCCAAAGAACGATGGCATGCGCAAAATGAAATTGATGCAATTGTCGCGCTTTCCCTTGGCGTGACGGCTGATGAACTATGCATGATTTACCGCACCCAGTTCCCTGTGATGCGGCGGTATGACCAGGAAGACCTGTATGACGCGAATGGGCGAAAGGTTCCGAAGGACATCGCAAAACTCGAAGGAAAACTGAAGCCCGGAGAGGAATTAAGCGAAGAACGGCGGAAATGGACACATCCTCAGTCAGGTGTGACATACACTTTTGAGTATCCATTCGCGCCACTAGACCGCGAAGAAGATCTTCGCGCAGCCTACGCACGATTTGAGAAAGAGCTATAAAAGCCGTGTCCAGCCTTCTGCCTGCCTACGCTGCCGAGCATGTACTCGATGGGTTGAGTGAGTACTTGACCACGAGTTTTTCCCTCGCGGAACGAAATACTGCTGAAAATCTGGAGCGCTTCCTCAAAGACCCAGTCAATGGAATGTTCCATGGGCCCTACATTCGCACCCGTTTGCCGTATGCACCAGCAACGCAGTGGGAAGGACTACTGGAGTGGCTACCGGAGTGGTTCGTTCCGTACCGCCACCAGGCTGAAGCATTTAAGAGGTTGTCGTCGTTAAGCGATGGCATAGAGCGTCGCCCCGAACCAACCCTGGTAGTTACAGGTACTGGATCAGGTAAGACCGAGTCATTCCTGTACCCGATTCTGGATCATTGTCGGCGAGAACGACTACGCGGTCGTTCAGGCGGAGTAAAGGCGCTCATCCTCTACCCAATGAACGCACTGGCAAATGACCAGGCAGCACGATTGGCCTCGCTGATTTCTACCGAGCCTGAGTTAGCTGGGATTCGAGCAGGTATTTACACCGGCGAAAATCAGGGCGACCGGATGTCGGTAAGCGAGGCCGGTCTAATTACTGACCGCGAGACAATGCGGCAATCGCCACCAGATATTTTGCTGACCAACTATAAAATGCTGGATCAGCTATTGCTTCGTGATGCAGATGCCAGAATCTGGCAGAAGTCTGCCACCACACTTCAGTACGTGGCGCTCGACGAGTTCCACACCTATGACGGTGCTCAGGGGACAGACGTTGCACTTTTGCTGCGCAGGATGGGCTTGTGTCTAAAGAAGCATCAGCCCGAAGGTTTTCTTAACGAGGTTGAAGCGGCACGACCGTTAGGCAAGATTACACCCGTGGCAACCTCTGCCACGCTGGGTAGTGGGGAGAAATCCACCGAGGAAATCCTTCACTTTGCCCACACGATTTTTGGTGAAGAGCTTCCCTCGGATGCCATCGTTCGTGAAACCACACTGGATATTCCAAGCTGGCAAAATACAATCGCAGACTTTACTGGTGTGACCTCCACACCTACATCGATGCCTTCTCGCGATGTTGTAGTCGCCATCAATGATGAAATTGCCCACCAATCCGCCGAAGGCACCGCTGAGCACGATGCGATTGTGCATCGCGTGTTCTGCGAGCGCGTATTTAGATGCAATGAAGATGTCGATGTAGCAGTCGCGGCAGCGTCGGCAAGCGAGCTGGTAGTCAAAATACTGGAAAACACCTCCGCTCCAATTCAGCTAGGAAACGCTAATTCTTCAAGTGAGACTTTGGTAGAAGCTGTTCTCGATGCCGAAGTACATCGTCTACCCGACGGCGGTGCCGCCGAGTTTCTTTCCCATGCTTTAACTGAGATCGCGTACTTGCGTGCGAAGTTTGGTGAGCTTCACGGGTGGAACGGTAAGAAATTTCCTGGTGTAGAAACACATCTCTGGGTAAGAGAAGTCTCCCGCGTGGATCGGCGTGTGGGTCTGGGAGCAACCGACAGCCTGAACGATAATGACGCGATGTTCCGCTGGTCGGACAACGGTATCGAAAATTCCTACAACGAAAACTACTGGCTCCCCGCTTGCTACTGCCGCAACTGTGGTCGTTCGGGATGGATGACTGCCCTGGCCGCTGGCGGAGAATCTATTGAAGCCAATGGCAAAAAGATTCGTCAACAGTCGATTTACAATGGTTCCCTCATGCGTCCCCTGCTGGACGCCACGAGCGAAATTACGTCCGGGCACTACCGGATAGAAGATGAATCGGCGGGGGTTTTTTGGCTCAATGTCCGCGAAGAGCAGCTCTCAACTTCGGAACCAAGTGAAGAGGAAAAAGAACAGGGCGGTATCGTACCTGTACTCACTTATTCAGGCGAGACTGCAGAGGATTTAGCCAAGAAACAGACATGCCCGTCTTGCGGAGAAATCAATTCAATTCGCTACCTCGGTTCGTCAGTCGCAACCTTACTGTCGGTAGCAATTTCGAATCTGTTCGGCATGGGCGACCTGGATGATAGTGAGAAGAAGTCTCTTGTCTTTGTCGACTCTGTCCAGGATGCTGCGCACCGAGCTGGTTTTGTGCAATCCCGAGCTCGAACCTTTGCCATTCGAACCCGTACACGGCAAATGGTTGGCGATACCCCAATTACGCTCAGCGAACTGCCAAGCAAGTTGATTGACTCAACGGATCAGGATTCCTCCCCGAGCCGCGCCAAATTTGAACTGTTGCCACCTTGGGTCGCCGAAAATCAACGCTTCCGCGGATTCTGGGACCCACATGCAGGTAAAAAAGATCGAAAGCGCGCTACCGAGCTATTGCGCGATGTTCTCGAACTCGACTTGGCATTGGAATTTGGTGATCGCTCTGATCTGTCTCGATCTCTTGTATCAACCGGCGCTCTGAGTGTCGGCGTCGACGTATCGGATGCAGAGCTCGTCGAAGTTATCAGCGAACTGGGAATGCTCCGCGAAGATAGTCCTGCATCGCAAACGGAATCTCTTGGAGCACGGGACGTTGCTTGGGCTCGCGGCATATTGGAATACATGCGTCAAGCAGGTGGCATCGAGACTAAACTGCTTCAGAGTTACTTGAAGCATGATGGCAATGCATATCTGCTGAACCGCCGTGAAGCATCGGCTCGAGGAATCCCTAAGTTCCCACGTGGCGGCGCTCCTTCTTTCCCTCGCATCGGTAAAACCCTTCCAACTGAAAAAACAGATTTTTCGGTCAATCCACTTGCCAGTGCACGGGGCGCTTATGCGCGGTGGACCGCCTCTATGCTGAAGGTTTCAACCAACGATGCAGCCCATCTAGTAACTTCGCTGTTCAAGACTTTGGCTGACCAGGCAATTGTCAATGCCGTGACCACCGATAGCGGTGGAACAATTTATACGCTATCGCCTTCCCGTATCGTAATCTGCCCCGAAGAAAGGAGCGAGATTCTCGAGTGCTCAGTGTGCCAGCGTCGTCTTGCGGTCGATTCCCACGGACGTCAACTTCTTGACGGCGCACCGTGCATTTCCCTGGGATGTGAAGGGACGTTCGGTATCACCGAAAATCACGATAATTACTACCGTCGGCTCTACCATTCTCGAAACTCGCGAACCGTGGTGGCCAAGGAACACACTGGCCTTCTTGATTCTGCTGAGCGCGTCGCGCTGGAAAATGAATTCAAAAAGCCTGTAGATGAGCAAAACGCAGATGCTCCGAATATCCTCGTCGCTACCCCAACACTGGAAATGGGTATCGACATCGGCGACCTATCTACAGTGATGTTGGCTTCTTTGCCAGACACTGTTGCGTCGTACGTACAACGAGTTGGCCGCGCCGGGCGTCTCACTGGCAATTCCCTGGTGTTGGCCATGGTAGTCGGCCGCCAGAAAGCACTTGCTCGGCTGGCGAACCCAACCGAAACTATTGGTGGCGAGGTTCAACCGCCGGCAGCGTTTCTTTCCGCACGCGAGATTCTTCATCGTCAATTTGCAGGTTATTTGATTGATTCGATTGACTTCACTCAAACTGAAGTAACACCTCGCTTTGCGAATTCAGTATTCGGTATCGGCGGCAAGAACCTGGTTTCTGAACTGGTCAAGCGGCTCGAGGCAGGAGTTGAGGACCTAGTTGACGAATTTTCGTCCACGATTGAGGGGCTGACTCGCCAGAACGTTCTCGATGAACTTCGAGAATGGGTGCAGCAAGGCTTCGCCGATCAGCTGCGCAAGGCTGAAAAAGACTGGCGCGAGGCACGACAGGTACTTATCGGCCGCCGTAAAGTCCTCGAAGAGTTGCTTGACCAGCTTGAAAGAGAAGCTGAAACAGCTATGGCTGATGATGAAATCAGGTCGAAGCTACGGAAGACACGCGCCGCTTACAAGTTCACTCGCGCTCAACTGCAGAACTCTTTTGACTCCGAGCATTGGGTCTCCGCGCTAGAGCGGTTTGGTATCTTGCCAAACTTCACCTTGCTTGATGACTCTGTGGAATTCTCAGTCTCAATTTCCAGAACCGACGCAACGACGGGTGAATTTGAAACTGAGGCACGCGAATACTCGCGTGGCATTTCCTCTGCCTTATTCGAACTTGCGCCCGGCGCGACGTTCTATGCCCAAGGCATTGCAGCCACTGTGGACTCAGTAGATCTTGGACCACAGAATTCGGCCTTAGAAAAGTGGCGAATCTGCCCGTCTTGCTCCTATTCGGAGATTTATCCAGGAGCAGGAGAGGTACCAAATAAGGGGCCATGCCCACAGTGTGGTGAAGCAAAGTTCGGCGATATTTCACAAGTTAAGAGTGTCGTCGAGATGCGCAAGGTTTCTGCATCAGTGGACTACTCGCGTTCAGCTATTACCGACCGGTTCGAGGATCGCCGTCCAACACGGTTTGAGCGAGTCCTATCAATGGTGATTCCAGATGGAGCGGTTGGCGAAGGCTGGTACCTGGCTGACACGGGCTTCGGTATTCAGTACCTCCCCACAGTAGAACTGCGCTGGCTGAATCTAGGTAAACCTGCTGGCGGTGCCCGTCAATACCTTGCCGGCACTGAAGTTGAAGCACCAATGTTCCGGGTATGTCGCGAGTGCGGACACATCGATTCTGAAGCAGGCGCTAACCGCTGGCAGGATCACAAACCCTGGTGTTCTCTGCGACACGCTCGAGACGAAGACACCATCGATTTCGCTCTGGGCCGTCGTTTACAGACACAGGGCGTTCTCATGCACCTTCCCACCTCTGTATCAACGACAGACACTAACGCTATCCCGTCGCTAATTGCCTCGTTGAAGATGGGATTCAAGGAATATCTTGGTGGGAATCCTAATCATCTCGATGTCACTTCAGTATTCACTGCATCAAACGGCAGCGTCCGCCAGATGCTGCTGCTCCACGACTCTATTCCTGGCGGAACAGGTTATCTTTCGCAATTCACTGATTCTGCTGACATTCATCGCTTATTGGTTAAGGCGTATAACAAGCTCCGCAACTGCGAGTGTGGCAAAACGTCGCTAAAGGCCTGCCCGCATTGCTTGTTACCTTTCACACCGGCTCGTAATGTGGACGTCGTCTCACGGGAATCTGCCCTGGCGACCCTAATCAAAATCCTTCTCGATGACGCGCACCCAGAGGATCCTGACGCACACATTCCAGAAGACTCCTGGGACGGCCGTATCACAGAGAAGAAACCAGCTCAGTCCGAAAGGTCTGAGTTGGAAGCGATGTTCCTCGAGCAACTGCGCGCAGACTTGAAGTCTGCAGGTGCAGTGGTCAACGAATCGACCCGCGGACTTAACGCTCTGTGGACCATTCGGTTCCCCAACTCCAAACTCACGTGGAAAATGGAAGAGCAGAAGAAGCTCCCCGGTAACTTGGGTTCCATCACAACACCGGATTTTTACTTTGATGTAGATGGTGCAGATCTCGACCGGATTGCTGTTTACGTCGACGGTGTGCAATTCCACGCGAGTATCACTCACAACCGTGTGGCAGATGATATTGCTCGTCGTAACGCGCTCTACGCTGATGGCATCGTGCCGTGGTCTTTGACCATGAAGGACCTGAAAGCCCGCCAAGCCATAGTGAAAGGGAATACCCCCAACGCCCCTTCGTGGTTCGTTAATGATTTCCGTCAACCGATCAATGGGAAGCTAAACCTCGAGGACAGCTTGCACACCTTGCTGCTGGCAGACCCAATGACGCAGCTTCTGGCCATACTCCAAAACCCGAGAAAGCGGTGGGACATCCTTTCTAAAGCTGCTGGTTTGCACACGTTAGCGAAGGCATCGATGACCCCAGGTGCATTCGGGCCGCTGATTGAATGCGGCGCTAAGGGGACACAGCTCTTCCTCGATTTCCGTGTTGAGGACGGTACTCCAAATACAGAAACCTGGAATTGGTTCCTGAACTTGGCTAATTTGTTCTACCTCAACGCTTATGCGGCTGGCCGCAATGTCATTAACGTTGAAAATGTCTCTTCTAGTGCCACAACCACAACGCCGAGTGAGTCTGGCGTGACAGACGCGGTGCTCGAGACTTTCGGGGATGCCGAAGAGACAGATCACGACAAATCTGTAGTGGAAACAATAGCGGCGAACGGCATGTGGGCAGAGGCTATCGATGAATATCGGGATGATGAGTCCGAGGTAGTTGCAGCACTACAGCTTATGGTGGCCGCACATGTCATCGAGCCTTCAGACATCGGTGGAGAGATTAACGGCATTCCTACTGCGGTAAGTTGGCCAGATAAGCGTGTAGCCCTAGTTTTCCCCGGCGATGCACAGTCTTTTTCCGCCGCTGTTGCGGATGGCTGGACAATCATCGACTCCGACGGATTCACAACGTCTGCTATTCCTGAATCTCTTCTCTCGTAGCTAGTACAGAAAGGTCTCAATAAATGTCCGCCAACGTTTTCTTTGCAAGCGATTTCAAGACCATTAAGGGCTTCGAAAAGCAAACGATGCAGTTCATAGAGAAGCTGCGGGAGGATCCAGCAAACCCTTCTCTGAAAGTCAAGCCACTGAAGAACGCCGTGGATTCTCGCGTGCGGACGGCGAGAGTCACAGACCAGTACAGAGCTGTGCTGATTGAGCTCGAAGGATCCAAACAGCGTCATTTTCTTCTGATGAAGATTGACAACCACGATGAGGCCAACGATTATGCGGCCAGACTTCGTATTCGCAGTAATCCTGTCAATGGTGTTCTTGATTTTGTCGTCGAAGAAACCGAAGACAATGAAGCCGATGTCGCGGCCGAAATCGAATCACGTGCTCAGCAGCTAGCAGCAGAAAAGCTGGCGAAGCTCCAGGCAGAACAGGAGGCTGCAGCCGCCCACGATGAATCCGAAAGCTCGGAGGATAGTGAGGCGGAGGCACCTGCATCGCGAACGGAGACGCAACAGGGTGAGACAACGACCGTCGTTACGCCAGCCGTTCCCCCGCGTAAGACACTGATGGACGCGGGGATTGACCAAGAAGCGTTGGAGACTCAGCTTGGAATCTCCAAGGTTTCCATCGGTGCGACGTGGCGGGCCGAATCTGAGGATGACCTCGAATCTCTGCTGGCTAAGAGCGCTGATTGGGAGAAGGATGCCATCGTCGGCCTGATTGCGGGAATGACCATTGCTGAGGTCAAGGAAGACCTCGGTCTGGCCCCCGCCTCTCCCACCGACGAAGCCGAGCTCGGCGGTGACGAGATTGTTACTCAGCTCAAGGAAAAGGGACTTGTGTTTGAGGCTTCCGAAGAGGAGCTTCAGGAGATTTGGGAGAAGGGCTCCTTCCAAGAGTGGCGAGTATTCCTGCACCACTCCCAGCGAAAGGCAGCCTTTGGCGATCACAAGGGTTCCGCTCGCGTCGTGGGCGGCGCGGGTACTGGCAAGACGGTTGTGCTTGTTCACCGCGCGAAGTACCTGCTGGAGAAGTACCCCAACTCGAGCATCCTGCTGACTACGTTTACGCGAGGTCTCGCAAACCAGTTGAAGACCCTGATGAGCACGCTCGATCCGTCCTTCCCGGGAGCTTCCTCCCACGGTGCTCCGGGACTGTGGATTTCGGGTATCGACGCACTTGTCCGCCGGGTATTGGACAATGCCCAGACCACAGAACTTGAAGCAGCTATGGAATCTGCTTTGGGAATCCACGGTTCTTTCGTCCCTCGTCCCTTGGGCGATTACCAAGAGGATCAGATGTGGCAGGAAGCCGCTGAGCTCCACGGCGAAGGCATGCATCCCTCTAAGCTCCAGGCGGAATTCCTCCGCGGCGAGCTCGTCGATGTCATCCTCACCTCATCCATCAGCACCGAAAAGGAGTACCTGCGCGTTTCCCGTCAGGGACGCGGTACCTCGCTCAACCGCGCCGAACGCAAGAAGGTGTGGGCTATCTGCCGCTCGTTCCTGCGTTCCTGCGAGCTTGAAGAGCAGCTCCCCTTCCCCGCCCTCGCCGTCGTCGGTGCCGAAGCGCTCGAGCACCGCGGCGTCCCAATGTTCGAGCATGCGCTTATCGACGAAGCCCAGGACTTCCATGCAGGACATTGGCGTTTCCTTCGGGCTGCGGTAGCCAAGGGGGCAGATGACATCTTCATCGCAGAGGACTCTCACCAGCGAATCTATGGTCGCCGTATCATCTTGCGAAACTACGGCATTGAAACCCGCGGTGGTGCAACCAAACGACTCCGCGTCAACTACCGAACCACCGCGCAGAACCTCTCCTACGCAACCTCGATTCTGGAGGGTGCAGAATGGATCGACTCAGAAGCTGAAAACGATACGCTCGTCGGTTACCGGTCGCTTGCCAACGGCCCGGCACCGATCATCGCGCACGCAGCCAACAAGCATGAAGAGTTCGACATCATCGCCACTACGGTCAAACAGTGGCTCAACTCTAATTCCCCATCGATGCACGTAGGGATTCTTACCCGAACTAACCGACAGTCTGATGAGCTAAAGACCTTCCTCGGCGAGAGAGGCATCTCGGTCTCCGGAGATCGCTCCGGTGCTGTCACATTGAAGAACGAGGTATCGGTGATGACCATGCACAACGCAAAGGGCATGGAATTTACCAACGTCATTCTCGCGGATGTTTCCTCGGACAATATGCCCAAAATCTTCGGCTTCAATGCACTTGCGGAGTCTGAACAAAACGATGCACTTCAGCGTGAGCGGGCGCTACTCTACGTTGCGGCCTCGCGTGCTCGTGACCAGCTCGTCATCACGATGGTTGGTGCGCCTTCGGAGTTGTTGCCTTGAAGTGTCAACTGAAATGCAATTGTAAGTCCATAACACGCCTAAACTCCGCCTATAAGAACGATTTAGGCCCCCGCGACCACAACTGAGCGCTGGTGGACAATCCGTTCGGGTTCTAAACAAGGAAGAGCTGCCAAAAACGAACGAACTGATTCACTACGATTCGCCGAAGTGTTCAACCATATTCGCCGTTAACGAAACCCCATACGGCTTATTGCCCCAACTTAACCGGGCCGATAACTGGAGCCAAACTATAACGGAATGTGCCAGTGCATAATAGATAATGCGCACGCTTTTTCGCCACTGCCCTACTTATATTAGTCAACATAAGGAGGCTAATTTCCGAAGAAAAGAAAATGTTACCTTAAAAGGTGTCAGCACTATCCTGATACTAACGCACTTATCAACGGTACAATCGACTATAAAACGATTCGAAACTCATGAATCAAAAAAATCTAATATACACTTTTACTCCAGCTCTACAAGTTGAAGGCCTTTCGAATAATAGCGTACACATCTGTAAAAATGTCTAGATCATTGTCTGCAGTTTTGATTAAGTTTTGCTGAAACGAAAATATCTCGTCTGAACTCGGCTTAACTCCATCAGGCAATTGGTAGGAATCTCTAACATGCTCACGCCATGCTTCCTTCCAAAGAGAGCCATCATTAAGGCCCCCACCTCGTTCCGCAACATAGTTTGAAACCGGTTCCAGCGACGGGATACTGTCAGCAACTAACTGTTCAGGGACTCCACCAGGGAGAAACTGCAAATACTCCTTAGCCCAAAGTGCGCAAGCCCTCCGGCTATCTTCCAAAGTAGAATCATTACTGTTCTTAGGAATCGAAGGGCAACCAGGTCTAAAAATGTAATTTTTCCAAAACGCCTCCCAGGAGGCATCCGCTCCTAGCTCAGTCTTCAATTCCTTATCAAACGCCGCGAGATTGCGATCAGCAAAACCGGGCGGTCTACCATCTCCGTCAATCAAAATAAGGATGTTATCCACACCGGCTAAGGCGTGCGAGGCAGTATTATGATTAACTAGGTCATTCTCTCCACCCGGAAACACCACAACATCAATCGTCTCTAACATAATCCTATTCACTTTTCGAATCGCGGTTTCGACGATTAGCTGACTAAGCCGATCCTCTACCAGAACAGTGTAACCTGACTGCGCCCGCAAATCCCCTACCCTAAGGAACGCCTCATTTGGCGAACATTTATTCGCTACGAGGTGCACCTTACGATCTTCATTACTAAATGCAAGAACTTTAATAGCTTGCGGCGGAAGTTCAGCTACGAATGCAGGCGAGTGCGTAGCAATCGCCATTTGGTGCCCATACTTCAAACACTGCCGTACTAGAAAGTCCATCAAACGAGATTGAGCACCGGGATGCAACGAAGTTTCCGGCTCATCAAAAATAATTAATGAACCAGGCGGGGCTGACAGTACGCTATCTACAATTCGCGCAACGGCAAACTCACCAGCACCAGCATGCGCCTCAGAGAATGAACCAGATGAATCTTCGAGAATAAATCTTATTGTAAAACCACGGGTATAAAAGAACCTATGTTCAATGATAGCAATATCTGAAAGTGGCTTTCCAATGATTTTGCGGCACTCCTCGACGGCTTCAGCTTCAAAGTACCGAACGGGTTCATGCACTCTTCCAGCAAGAAATTTTGGCAGACGATCGCCACGCTCCATTGCCTCAGCCAAGTCTTCAGATTTTTGTACGATTTTATAGCGCTTATCAGTTCTCGAATTTACATCCCTACTTAAAGGCATATGATAAAGATATTTATCAAAAGCGCTAATTTCAGAACGAAAATCCATGTAGATTACATTTTTCTCAATCGGGTTCCAGCGATCTCTCTTTTTCGAAATATGCTCATCGAACCCTTTCCTTGGAAGAGCTCTCATTCCATCTTTTTGAACACGTTTTGTCGGCTCCCAATAGTCAGGGTCCTTTTTGCCTTCCAGTCGCTTAGGCAGAGCTTTTGTCTTCCTGTAATTTCTGCTTACACGAGCTTTCCTGCATTCTGCCTCTACACCAGAGTTATCGAATCGATATGTGTAGATGAATCGCTGAATCTCGTTGGAATTTGCTCCACGAAAATTTTCATTAATATCATCAACTGCAGTTGAAAACCAAAAGTCAGAAACACTCTTTCCAGCTGGCGCGCCGTACAGTGCTTGTAAAATCGAGCTCTTATTTGAACCGTTTGCCCCAACCAGCGCTGTAATTGGCCAGTCAAAATCAAGTTCTAAGCCTTTTGCTAACGTCTTATAACATGGAAATCTCATCGACGTAATAAAATTATTGAACTTTTTCCAGTTCGTGAATGCGTTAGTCAACTTCAGAACATTATCTACACTCATTATAAACTCCCAGACTAAAACTGTTCTAGAATGGTATCTGCGATAGCCGAAGCTAAATCCACTGGTACCGCATTACCGATTTGCTTTGCAATTGCGGTTTTCGATCCACACCACAGGTAACTGTCGCTGAAGCCTTGAAGCCTCGCAGCTTCGTGGTGCGTGATTGGCCGATCAGCTACGGGATGCAAGTACCGTCCTTTTTCTGGCTTAAAGAACTCAGTCCGGATCGTCACCGATGGCCTATCATAAAACAACCGTCCCATTACATCAGAGGAGCCTGAATTATGACTCTTCCAACACTTTGGTAGATACTCCTCTGGGATTGAAAACCTATTTCCGCCAGGGCCGATATAGCTTATTCGGCGTTTGGTAAGTTCAGTTAAGTTTCTCGTTAGATGTAGTTCTTCCGATTTGAATGGCCCCGGTATCTTTTTATTCCCTTTCCAAAACCGACCTGAAGGCAACTCCCTTCTGTCTACTTGAACCTGGATACCGGCAGTCGATTCCCTAAATGTCTTATATCTCGATATCTTTGCATCCTTCAGGCGTTCCGTATTCGGCTTCTTCACATCTTTTCTCCAACCGATTACTATCGCCCTTTTTCGACTTTGTGCCACTCCAAAATTAGCAGCATCCAAAATCATTGAATCGAAAGCATAATCCCTTAATAACCCTTCTGCGTTCAATACATATACAAATTCTTGGTATTGACTACTTTTCAGAAAAGACGCCACATTCTCGAGCACAAAGTACTTAGGTTTTGTTATGTGAATAAATTCTACATATTTTTCCCATAGGCTGTTTCGCGGATCATCTGCTTTACGCTTTCCTAATGTCGAAAAGCCCTGACATGGAGGCCCTCCAACCACAATGTCTGCTTCGATATGTCGTTTTTCTTCGAGCCAGCTTTCAATCTTCCCATTATAAACATTGGCATTAGGATGGTTAGCTTTAAAAGTGGCTGCCGCGGCTACATCAGATTCAATTGCCAGTAAGACATCGATGTCCTTCTGGCTTCTTAAGAATCCGGCTGAAAATCCACCCGCTCCTGAAAAAATATCTATAAGTGTAATTCTTCTTTTATTCAATCTATTCTTCTCTTTTTACTGTTTTATCCATCTGACAACGCCTACCTGCCCTGCCGCATCAGACACAGCGTCCACACGCTTCACGGCGGGGTCGGCGCCCCAGCGGTCATCAGGCAGAGCACTGACGCCTTCACGGCCGAAGCCATCAGTCCCCACCACCACGTGACCAGCAGCATCGTCACCAGCACCAAAGCCCTCAGCAAGAGCCACAGCCAGATCCGCAACCAGGCCAGCACCGAACTCCGGGTCCTCGCCTTTATCAATCGCAGCCTTTGACACAGTGCCGTGATTACCAACAATCACAATGCCAGCAGCCGGGCGCAGAGTCCCCTCCTCATACTCAACAAAGCCGCCGCCCTTCAACGCCTCCAGCAGTAGCTTTCGGTCCGCAGCGGAAGCCCGCTCTCCCCCATCCTTATCCAGTTCCGACACAGGAGCCAGCGCCTGGCCAGCCTGGCGGCCCGGCTCGCGGCGCTCCGGGTCCAGCTGCACATCAGCTGGCAGTGAGGTAGCGACCGTGTCCTTCAGCTCATCCGCGCCAGCGGCAGAGAGGAACTTATCGGCTAGCTTCAGCACGCCCGCATCCGGGGCACCAGCAGCGCGCAGGGTCTCGGAAACCCCTGCCAGCTGCTCATCGGTGGCATCGGGAGTCGCGATAACAAGGACGGGTACGTCCTTCAAAGAGTCCTTGACAATCTCCCCGACGATGGGCTCGATGATGCGGTTGGCTTCATCGGCACGCGCTTGCTGCGCATCGGCACGAGCGACAGCGGCATCGCGCTCAGAGGCGGCACCAGTGCCGAAATCAATGCCAGCACCAGCAGGGTTCAGCACGTAGGCACCCAGTGCAGCACCTGCCGCCACACCGAGGGCAGCACCTGTCACACCGGCTGTAAACTTCCCGCTCCTGCGCTTCTTCCCCATCGCCCGTCCCTCATTCCTTTCGCCGGCGCCTCAATCAGCTCTGACAGCTGAAAACTTCAGGCGCTCACAATGCTCAAGATACCGCTAAAACTACTTAAACAGCCCCTGGAACCACAGTGCGATGGAGTTCCAGGTATCAATCAGATTCTCGCTGACAGAACCATCACCGGAGGTACCAGCGATAGCGAAGATCACCGCAACGGCAACAAAGATAGCCAGGATTGCCCAGGCCACACCGAAACCGCGGCTATTGACCTGGTAGAGGTCGGCGACCATGCGACCGTCGACAAGCTTCTCCCCGACCTTCAACCGCGACAGCAGCGCCGACGGCACACCCCGTTGATCCTCGTCGTGGTAAATGCTGTCGATGTTCTGCGGCGCACCGACGGAGACGACCATGTCGGCCTCGTGATGCGCGGCGAAGACCAGCGCCAGGTCAGTAGCGGAATCGGACAGCGCCGGGAAGGTCATGGCGCCAATGCCGAGGTCCTGAATGCGCTCGAGGCCCACCGCGTGACCGTCCGGATCAGCGGGCAGAATCACGCATCCGGCAGACCGCAGCGCCTCAGAGTTGATGTTCTCCGGATCGCCAATGATGTAGTCCGGTTCGTACTTCAGGTCGAAGAGCGTGTCGGCGCCTGCATCGACGCCGATGAGCAGCGGCTCGTACTCGCGGATGAAGTTCTTCAGATCTTCCAGCGTCTTGCGGTGTCCCTCGCCAGGGCTGACCACAACGACCTTGCGGCCACGCAGCGGCTCTGTCTCGTCCGGAATGCCCAGGCCGTCGATGTAGAGCGGGGATTCGGTCTTGGCGAACTCCACCAAGTTGCCAGAGAGCGCCTCCAGGCGGTCGACCATACTGGTGCGACCCTCGTCGAAGGCGCGCTCCAGCTCATCCTGGTCGACCTCGTCGCCCTGTCCAATTAGGCGGTCACCGTGGTAGAGCTTGCCGTCGTGAAGCCTTGCGTTTTTACCGTCCTTGAGCTTGGCAAAGACCTCGTCGCCGACGTTCTGCACCATCTCGATGTCGGCGTCGCGCATCATCTGCGGGCCGTAATTCGGCACAAAACCCGTGGTAAACGCGCCAGTGTTCACCACTGCGGCGACCTTGGCATCAATCAACTGCTGTGCCAGTGGACGCGAGATATCCGGTGCATCGATCACCACGATGTCGCCTTCGCCCATACGCTTCAGCGCACGATCCAGGCGGGAACCATCCCGCACGGTCCCCGAAATGCCAGGAAGATCTTTTTCGTTCCGAGAGAACAGACTCATGGCACTTAGTCAAACATAAGTGCAGCTACTTGGCCGCGAAGGCGCGCCGAGCTTGATCCAGAAGATCTTGCGCGTGCGCCCGTCCGGAGTCCGAATCGTCCAAGCCCGCCATCATCCGCGCGAGCTCGTCAATCCGCTCCTCATCGCCCAGGCTCGTCACCTTCGACGACACCGCACCTGAACGGGCATCCTTACTGACCACCAAGTGGGTATCCGCAAACGCCGCCACCTGAGGCAAGTGCGTGACGACGATCACCTGGTTATTCACCGCCAACTGCTTCAGGCGCTTGCCAATCTCCACAGCCGCGCGCCCACCAACACCGGCATCGACTTCATCGAAAACCATCGTGTGTCCGGCCTGTCCTTCGGCGAGGACAACTTCCAATGCCAGCATGATGCGGGATAGCTCGCCTCCGGATGCGGATGAGGCCAGCGGGCGCGGTTCGGCACCTTCGTGGGCACGGAGCTTGAACTCGATGTTGTCCACGCCAGCGGGGCCAAAGGTGTCGGCCTTGGTGATCTCCACCACCAGCGAGGTATGTGGCATGGCCAGGCCCTTGAGTTCCTTGGTCACGGACTGTTCCAGGTGCTTCGCAGCCTTTGCGCGGGCCTTGGAGAGCTTCCGCGCGGTGTTACCGAGCTTCTTCTCTGCGGCCTTGATCTCTGCGGTGAGCTTGTCCAGGGCTTCGCCGGAAACATCCAGCGTGGCGAGCTTGCGCTCCGCCTTATCCCGCCAGGCCAACACGCCCGCGATGTCCGGGGCGTACTTACGGGTGAGATTCTTGATCTCCACCTGGCGCTGCATGAGCTTATCCAGGGACTCGGTTTCCTCCGGCAGACCAGAGAGAAACGCGCCGAGACCAGCGGAAATCTCGGAGAGCTGGCTGGTCAGCTCATTGAGCTGGTTGGAAAACTCGGTGAGCTCGTCATCATTGGAGCCGGCGAGCTCGTTTGCGGCGGCACCGAGCAGTTCGGCAGCACCGGAGTCCTCGGTGGCGGCATCCATACCGGTCGTGCTCACGGCGGCGGCGCCATCGATGGCGGCAAGCGCCACGGCTGCAGCGTCGCGGAGACCGTCCAGGTCCTGCATGCGCCGGATCTGGGAGGCCAGGTCCTGATCCTCATCTGGTTCGGGCGAGACTGCGTCGATTTCTTCGATGGCGAAGCTGAGCTGGTCAGCACGCATGGCCAACTCGCGTCGCTTAGAGGTCTTCTCTTCCAGCTCTTTGACCATGGTGCGCCAGTGTGCGCGTTGCTGACGGTAGGTTTCCAGCGTCGGCACGATGGTCTCGGCATCCATGCGGTCGATCGCCGCACGCTGCTCATCAGCGCTTTGCAAGCGCAGCTGATCATTCTGGCCATGAATCGCGATCAGGCGCGTGGAGACATCCGCCAATGCCGCAGCCGACGCACTGCGGCCGCCAACCCACGCACGGGAGCGGCCTTTCGCGGAGACCTGACGGGCAAGCAGGTACTCGTCATTCTCATCGCGCTCGCCGCCGAGCTCAGAGACCACAGCATCGATGGTGGCTGACTCTTCCTCCGAGAGGTGCTCGGTGGAAACGCGACCTTCCACCAGAGCCTTGTCGGCGCCGGTGCGCACGCGGCCGGCGTCGGCACGCGCGCCACAGAGCAACTTGAGGCTGGTGACCACCATGGTCTTACCCGCACCGGTTTCACCTGTGAGTACGGTCAGGCCTGGGCTGAATTCAAGCGTCGCATCGGGGATAACGCCGAGGTCGCGGATGGAAATCTCAGTCAGCATGGCGCCTGCAATCAGTCCTTCCCTTGGAATGTGGGGTCTTGTCTGCCGTGGGTAAAAGGCTATTGGGCTTCGGCGGGGCCGCGCCACCCGGACGTCGGCAAGCGGAACTTGTGCACCAGACGATCGGCGAACGGCTGATCATCCAGACGCACCCAGCGCACCGGTTGCGCGCCGCGCTCGATTTCGATACGGCTGCCCGGCGGCATGGTGATGTTGCGGAAGCCGTCGAGCACCGCGACTGCCTCGGCGGTGTCGTGGTTGGTCTCAATGGCGATGGTCGAGTGCGGGGAGATCACCAGCGGGCGGGAGAACAGCGCGTGGGCATTATTGGGCACGACCAGCATGGCATCGAGCTCCGGCCAGAGCACCGGACCACCTGCGGAAAAGGCGTACGCGGTGGAGCCTGTCGGCGTGGAAATCAGCACGCCATCGCAGCCGTAGGAACTCACCGGGCGGCGATCGACCTCTAGGATGACGTCCAGCACGCCACGGCGGTTGACGTTTTCGATGCTGACTTCGTTCAGCGCCCAGCCGGAGCCAATTACGCGGCCGGTGGTGTCACGGACGGTGGCGCGGATGGTCATGCGATCTTCGATACGCCAGGAACGCTTGATAACGCGGTTGATCGCCTCCGTCATGGACTCCTGCTCCCACTCGGCGAGGAAGCCCACGTGTCCCATGTTGATACCGAGCACCGGCAGGTCAGCCGAATGCGCGATATCTGCGGCACGCAGGAAGGTACCGTCGCCACCCAGGACGAGGACGAGTTCGCATCCCGACGCTGCTTGCGGCGAGTGCCAGTAGCGCGGGTACTTACCGAGCGTTGGGTGCGCGGCCAACGCCTCCGGGTTCTTACCGGCCAGCACGCGGATATCGATACCCGCGGCCTCAAGCAGCTCGGCCGCCTCGGCGGCCATTTCCAGGTTGGCGCTGCGGCCAGTGTGCGGGACCAGCAGGATCTCGCGCTTGCCGGCGCTGGTCTTGGGCTTGCTTTCCCGTGAGTGAGTCTTCGCGCTAGTCGGTGAGCCGGTCGGTGAGCTAGTCATTGTGCGGCCCCTCCTCAACGGCCTTAGCGATGGCCGCAGCCATAGCCTCATCACCAATATCGCTGGCGCCACCGTCTTTCACCAGCCATAGGAAGAACTCCACGTTGCCGCTCGGACCCGGAAGCGGGCTGGCCACAGCTGCGCGGAAGGACAGCCCCAGAGTGCGGGCGTACTCGGCGACTTCTTGGACAACTTCCTGACGCAGCGCATCGCTGCGCACAACACCACCGGAGCCAAGGCGCTCCTTGCCTACCTCGAACTGTGGTTTGACCATCGGCAGCAGGTCAGCGCCCTCGTCCAGGCAGGATACAATCGCTGGCAGGACCAGCTTCAGAGAGATAAACGACAGGTCGCCGACCATGACATCGGCCGTGCCGCCGAGGATCTCCGGGGTCAGCGTGCGGACATTAGTTCGGTCGAGCACAACCACCCGTGGGTCATCCTGCAGGCGCCAAATCAGCTGACCGTAGCCGACATCGACGGCGTAGACGGTATTAACATCGCGGCGCAGACACACATCGGTAAAACCGCCTGTCGAGGCACCGGCATCCAGCACTTTCCGGCCCTTCAAGTCCAGGCCCTGCGGCTCGAACGCTTCCAGTGCTCCGAGCAGCTTGTGAGCCCCGCGCGACGCCCAGTTCTCGTCTTCTTCCAGGCCACTGACGCGAATGGACACGTCCCCTGTCACCGCAGTCGCGGGCTTGGAGGCGACAAAACCACCGACCTCGACTCGACCGGCCTTAATCATGTCCACTGCCGCCTCACGGGAGCGAGCAATCTTCCTTCGCACCAGCTCCGCATCGAGCCTGCGCTTAGGAGCTTTCTTTGCCACCGCGTTCACTTTCCTTCCCTGCGTGACGAGCCCAGGGCCTCATACAAAATCTCATGCGCCCGTTCGAACTGTGCGACTCTCTCCTGCGGAGTCGGCGCTGGTGCGGATAGTGCAGCCGCAACCTGCTCCCGGACGTCCTCCGGGGTTACCTCGCGCGCACCGGGCATTGCCGCCGGGCTGGGTGCAGCAGAGGGACCCGGTTTCGGCCCCGGCACGGGACCAGACTCCTGCCCCGGCCCCTGCCCAGGCTTCGGTGCGATCTCGCTCATCAGCTATCACTTCCGCCAGGCAGCCAGCGCCGCCTCAGCAGCCGGGCCCTCTGCGCGGACCTGCGTGACCTCGACTGCGCCAGCACGACCAGCCTCAGAGTTCCACACCACATCCGCGACCGTCAGCAGCGCCGCCACCGCGGCCTCCGCCGGGTTCGCCAACCGAGGATCCTCCGTGTCACCGCCAGAAAGAACGATGACACCGGCCTCCGCATCGTCGTAACGCGCGGTGAAACCAGCCTGCGGAGCCGGACGTGCCTGATCCAGCTCACGATTCAGCGCGGTCATGTCAGCACCGATGAGCGTCGGACGGTGCTCGGGCGGCGCTGCGACGACATCCATATGCGTGGAAACGCCCGTGACCACCATAAACGTGTCCACCTTGGCAGCGTTTCCGCCCGCGATGTCGGTATCCAGGCGGTCCCCAATCGCCAGCGGATTCTTTGCGCCCACACGCTCCGCCGCCTTAATGAACATCGGCGGCTTCGGCTTACCGGCCGACAGTGGCGCCACGCCCGTCGTCGTCGAAATCGCCGCAGCCACCGAACCATTGCCGACCAGGAAACCGCGCTCCGACGGCAGCGTCGTATCCAAATTCGACACCAGGTAGCGCGCACCCCGCGACACCGCCAGCGCCGCCTCCGACATCTGCTTCCACGTCATCTCACGGTTGAGCCCCTGGAAAACCGCCGCAGGGTTGTCATCAGCGGAATCCACCACGGTGTACCCCGCCTCACGAGCCAACTGCTTAAACGACTCCGCACCCAACACAAAGACGTTCGAGCCCGGATCAATGACCTCCGCCGCCATCTCGATGGCCGCCTGCGCTGACGTCATCACATCGTCCGCGTGAACGTCATAGCCCAGCCCATTGAGCTGATCCGCCACCGTCTGTGGCGCACGGGAGGCGTTGTTCGTAATAAACACCATCGGCAGCGCCGCCTCGGTCAGCCCCTCCAGCGCGTTCGGAATCGCCGCGCCGCCCTCGTAAATCGTGCCATCCAGATCAAGCAGAGCGGCATCATAGGAAGAAGCGACAGAAGCCATGAGGTGCATTTCTCCTTTTACGAAATAGGAACGCTTTACGACGAATTGTAGATGCGCGGCCGGATTGCGTCAGCGGTGGCTGGTTGTGCGAGCCGGGCAGCTGGGCTGTTTACTTGCTCAGCTCTTCGATGCGCTCGCGAGCATCGAGCATCTGGTCGACATCAATCTTGGCGCAGCGGGTAAACCACACCTTGGCATCGTCTTTACGGCCGGCCTCCACCAGCGCATCAGCGTAGGCGTAGAACAGGCGAGCTGCTTCGAAGTCCTCACGGTCCGGGTTCAAATCCTGGGTCTCCAGCTCAACCAGAGCCTCATCAATCTGGCCCATATCGCGGCGGGCACCTGCGGCGACGATAGCCAGCTCAGTCTTGGACTCGTTGTCCAGCTGCTTGGCTTCCTCGGAGCGAGCCAGCTCGATGGCCTTCTCCGGGCGGCCGAGGCCGCGCTCACAGTCCGCCATCACCGCGAGCATGCCCGGACCACCGGAGATGCGACGAGCAGCACGCAGCTCCGCCAGGGCTTCCTTCCACTCAACTGCGTGGTAAGCGGCAACACCAGCGGTCTCACGAACGACACCGACGCGGCCTGCGCGGTCCTTCGCTGCGCGGGCGTGCTCCAGGGCACGCTGCGGGTCTTCAGCCATCAGGATTGCAGCCATAATCATATGACGAGCGACCTTGTCGGCGTTGTCCTTAGCTAGGCTCTTCAAATCCTGGCGCACGCTCGGGTCGAGCTCGTCTGCACGAATGTCATCTGGCAGCTTCGGCTCGTTCTTGCGGGCCTCAATGCGCTCCTCGCGGAAACCTGGGCGCTGCGGGCCGGTGCGGTGCGTACGCTTCTCATCCTGGAAGCGACCACCACGGTTGGAGCGACGTGGCTTACCACCACGACGGTCGAAGTTGCGGTCTCCCTGGCCACCGCGTCCGCCCGGGCCGCGACGATCATTGCGGTCGCCCCGGTCGTTGCGGTTGTAACCGCGCTCGCCGCGCTCATTACGATCATCGCGATTGTTGCGGTTGTAACCACGACCGCCACGACCACCGCGTTCATTGCGGTCACCGCGGTTAAAGTCACGATCGTCGCGATCATCACGACGGAAGCCCCGCGAACCACGGGAATCGCGGTTGCCGCCATGACCACCGTGACCACCACGGCCACGACCACCTGGGCCACCGCCCTGTCCACGACGATCGTTGCGGTTGCGCCCGTTAAAGCCGCCCTCGCCACGACCATGGGAACGGTTAGACCCGCGGTTTCCGCGATTTCCTCGGCCTTCGCCGGAACGAGGACCTACGTGCTCAGCCATGAAGTCGGAGCTCCTTATATGTAATGAGTAAAAGAATTTATGTGTTTTCAGGCTACCAGTAACCCCGGATTGCCTGGTGGTCTACCTAAAAGACCAAACTTTCATACTACTGCTAAGACCTACCCACATTCCAGCCCAGCAAACGCGCGGAACCTGTGGCCTTCCCCACTGCCTGGGACAAATCCCAGACAGCCAAGCCAATCCAGCCGTCGGTAGTGAACTGCGCGGTAGCGGTGGTTCCCTCGACGCGGAGCTCATGCTCGGCATCCGAAAGCCCGTCTGGCACGGCGAGGTTGGCGCCCAGGGCGTCGTTAAGCAATGCCTTGAGGGCGCGAGCATTGCCCTGTTCAGCGCGATGTGCGGCGCGGCGGAAAACGGTGAGCGCTTCCTTGGCGGCGTCCTCGGGCATCACGGTGGTGTCGGCAGCGAGGTCAAAGAGACCCTCCTGCTCGAAGGTTGCGGTCTTGGGTTGTTTGGGCTCGGAGATAGGCGCGGCGGGCGTGGTTTTTGTCGGCACTGCATTCGCCTGTGCTGCATTCGTCTGCCCGCGACTCCCCGCGCCGGCGAAACCTGGCCCCTCGGGCACTGCGGTGCCCTTCTGATACGCAGTGGCGGCCGCGCGGGCGCGCTGATCAGCGGCCTCGTTCATGTCGTGGCCGGAGTGTCCCTTAACCCACTCGAGGTGGATATTGCGGCCGACGAGCAGCTGGTCGATGTCCTGCAAGATATCGACGTTGAGGACGGGCTTGCCGTCGCGCTTCTTCCATCCCTTGCGCTTCCACCCCGGCATCCACTTGGTAACGGAGTTAATCACGTACTGCGAATCACACAGTACGAAAAGAGGTTCGTCGGGGATGTGCGCGGTAGCGCGGAGCAGCTCGGCAAGAGCAGTGAGCTCCCCGCGGTTGTTGGTTCCCTCTCTCCATCCGCCGGCGGCCCAGCAGCTGTCGTCGATATACCAGCACCACCCGGCAGGTCCGGGGTTGTGCAAGGCGGAACCGTCAACGGCAGCAGTAATAGTCATGAGGCTAGATTGTATCGGCTGCGTGGGGCCGGCTCGGAATTGGCTTAAGAGCCGTAACAGGCGACCGGGCCGTGCGGGCCCTCGACGATGTCAATGTGAGTGTTGAAGATTGGGCTCAGAACCTCCGAACGCATCAGCTCTGAGGTTGGGCCGTGCTCAACAATCTGGCCATCCTTGACCGCACAGATGTAATCGGCGTAGCGAGCCGCGAAATTGATGTCATGCAACACCACCACCATCGTGCGACCCAACTCGCGCACTGCAGTGCGCAGGTGCGACATGATGTCGACCGAATGAGAAATGTCCAGGTTGTTCAACGGCTCGTCGAGAAGCACGTAATCCGTCTCCTGACAGAGCACCATTGCGACATACGCGCGCTGACGCTGACCGCCCGAGAGTTCATCCAGGTAGCGGCCCTGGAGCGCCTCAAGGTTGAGGAACTCGATGTACTGAGAGATGATGCGCTCATCCTCGGCGGTCAGGCGCCCCTGGCTGTACGGGAAGCGGCCGAAGCTGACTAGCTGGCGCACGGTGAGACGGGTGACGAAGTGATTGTCCTGACGCAGAATCGACAGCACCTTCGCCAGATCCTTCGACTTGGTCTTGCCCACGTTGTACGGGCCGACGTTGATGTCGCCGGAATCGACGGCCAGAAGGCGGCCAATCATAGTCAAGAGCGTGGACTTGCCCGCACCGTTCGGTCCGATCAGCGCCGTGATGGAGTTGGTCGGAATTTCCAGGTCAACGGGGCCAATTGACACCTCGCTGGTATAGCTCTTGCTTACACTGTCGAGGAGAATCATAGCCGTCCCTTCTTCAAAACGACGTAGAGGAAGATCGAACCGCCAACCAGCTCGATAATGATGGACACCACGCCCTGAGCATAGAAAACGTGATTGAGAATGAAATACGCACCGGCCAACGTGACGTAGCCGATCAGCCCCGCCATCGGCAGTACAAAGCGATGGTCATAGGTATCCGCAGCCTGGTACGCAATGGTCGCGACCAGGAAGCCGAGGAATGTCATCGGGCCGACCATAGCCGTCGATACTGCCATTAGCACCGACACCGCAACCAGCACGGTGATGGACCGAACCTGGTAATTCACGCCCAGATTCGTCGCAACCTCACGGCCTAGCGACATGACATTCAGCGCCCGCGAATGCAGCGCGATTACAACGATTGCCGCTATCACTAGCGGAATTGCCACTGGGAAAAACTCCGGATCAGCGTTGTTGACCGAGCCGAACAACCGCGCCGTCAGCAGGTCAAAGTCCGAAGGCGTCAGCATGCGCTGCATGAACGTCGATACCGAGGCCATCCCGCCACCGATGACAATGCCCACAAGCAGCATGCTGTGCATATCCGCGCTCTTCCCAGTCAGCAGCCACGCGTACAGCACCAGCGACAGCCCCACCATCAGCGTAAGCTGCAGGACAAACGCCCCAACCGAGCCGGCATTCATCAGACCCGTCGCGCCGAGGAAGTAGACCGCGGCGGTACTGATAGCCACGTACAGCGCTTCAAATCCCATAATCGACGGCGTAATAATTCGGTTATTCGCAATCGACTGGAACGCAACCGTCGCAATTGCATGACAGCAGGCAACCACAATCATGGCAATCACGGCATCAAGACGACGACGCGCAATCAGCCAAAAGCCCTCCGTGCCGAACGGCAACGGGTTGTCCCATGTGAGCAGACCCGCGGTAAACAACGTCGCCAAGCCCACCAGCACAGCAATGATAATCCAGTACCTGCGCGCCGCGGCGCCCGTGCTAAACGACGTCGTTTGCGGCCCAACCTGGTTGGCCATCGTGTGAGTTGAACTGAGATTAAGCACGACGCCGCTCCACAATCAGATAGACGAAAATGGCAGCACCCAGGATGCCGAGAATCACCGATACCGGAATCTCGAAGGGGGCGATAATGACGCGGCCAATTATGTCCGCGATCGTCACGATGGCAATGCCCACCAGGCACACCCATGGCAAATTGGAACGCAGGTCATCACCACGAAACATGGAGACGATGTTCGGGACGACGAGGCCCAGGAAGGGTAAATTGCCCACCACGACTGTGACCAGGCCTGTTGCAATCGCGATTAGTCCCGTACCCAGGAACACGATTCGCTTGTAGTTCAGTCCAACGTTGGTCGCGATATCCTCACCAAGGCCTGCTACCGTCAGCCGATCGCTGAATACGAAGACGATTGCGACCACAATGACGACCAGCCACAGGAATTCGTACTGCCCTTTATAAATATCAGTGAAGGAGCCTGCAAACCACACGCCCAGCGACTGCAGCATGTCTGTCTGCAACGCAAAGAAAGTCGAAATCGAACTGACTACCGCGCCCAGCATGATACCCACGATGGGTACGACCAGGCTCGACTTCAACGTCACTCGGCGCAAGAACAGGAAGAACACTGCCGTGCCGATGAAAGCGAAGATAATCGCGCCGCTCATCCGGCCGAGCAACGACGCTGAGGGGAAGAAATACATCACGAAGATCAGGCCAAGCCCAGCCCATTCCGTGGTTCCCGTCGTGGTGGGTTCGACGAACTTGTTGTGTGTAAGCAGCTGCATGACCAGGCCGCACATCGCCATCGCGGCACCCGAGAGCACTAGCGCAATGGTGCGCGGAATACGCGTGGTAGCGAACATCTGCCAGCCGTCGTCGGCGCCCAGGATGTCGTATTGGCCTACAAACAGCGACATAGCCACCAGGACTGCCACAACGGCAATCCCAATGGCTAATCGGGGTTCCAGTAACTTCTGCATAGAGTTGGTGAGGTACTCCTGTGACTGGCCAGAGAACTATTAGGCCTGCTCGAAGGCGTCGGCAAGCTCGTTCAAAATCTCCGTGTACGTGATGATGGACTCGTTGGTGTAAGTGTCCTCTGGGGCGTAGTAGATCTTGCCCTCCTTGACGGCCTTCACGTTCTTCAGCGGAGCAGCTTCCTCGACCACAGACTGCGCCGAACGGTACTCATCGGTACCGCGCACCGAGGTGCCAGCATCGCGGTCGAGAACCATGATGAAATCCGGGTTCGCCTTAGCGATGGACTCGGCGGAAATCTCATCACCCTGGTGATCATCGCTGGCCTTGTCGACCTCCAGTGCCGGCTTCATGCCAATCAGATCAAACAGCGGGCCGAAGGTGCGACCAACAGTCGGAGCAATGTAGCCGAGCGTGCCTCCCGACGAGTTCAGCGCCATAACCTTCACGTCCGGGTTGTAGGCCTTGCGAGCGCGCTCCAGAGCTTTGTCGAAGTCCGCGATGAGTTGATCGGCTTCCTTCTCCTTACCGAAGATGGTGCCAAGCCCCTCGGCGTGACGCTTGAGCTCCTCATCCAGCGACTTGCCCTCGCGCGGCTCGAAGTCCACGATGGCGGAGTTCGGAGCGAGCTTCTTCAGGTCGTCGTAGTACTTGTCAAAACGCTGACCGTTGACGATCAAGTCCGGGTCCGCAGCTGCAACGATCTCGAGGTTCGGCTCGCGGTGATTACCGATGTCCTGAACGTCAGGATTGTCCTTGTAGTCGGAAACCGTAAACGGGATAATCGGCTTCGGAGCTGCAGCCAGCTTAATACCCCACTGATCGAGCATCTCGAAGGAGCGGTTATCCGTTGCCACAACAGAGTCAATTTCGGCCGGTACGGTCTGCTCACCGTGATTGTCAGTAACGGTAACGGTGGATTTGTTGCCTGCAGCTGCAGACTTATCCTCGTTACCGGCATCAGTAGAACATGCACCAAGTACAAGCCCCAGGCTCGAAACAGATGCGACTACGATATTGCGAATACGGCCGGAGTTAGAACGCGCCACTTAAAGGCATCCCTTCGGTCACAGTAGGATTGTTAAACATGCGTCCGGTGGACGCGGTTACCCAATCACTAACTTAGGTAATCATTACCTGGCAAACATTAGCTTAGGGTTCCCTATTTAACAAATAAATACGTTATGAATTTGCGCAATATTTAGGGCAGGGTTCTTCCAATCGTTTAGTATTGGCTAATTTATACAGGTACTGGCCTGTTTGCAGCGATCGATAACGGGGATAACTGGCGCGCTATCGAAGGTAACCTGTGCGCTGTCGAAGCATGTTTGGACCGAGTTGGACGTAGTTGCGAATGCGTTTGTGGGTTTTGCGTGTGAACTGGGGCTGTAATTGTGATGGACGGATTGTGCACGCGATTGGAGGCCATACTTGTGAACGCGGGCAGCATGCGTGGATACGGGCTGCAAATCTGAAACTGTGCAACTTTATGACACTTTCAAGCCATTTTTCGCCCCATTTCTGTCATAAACGCAGTCAGTAACTTCGATTAGCCTTCAGCCGCCGCCATAAACGCACTCACTAGCCCCGCATCGACCCGCCCCTGACAGCCACAAAGGCAGTCAGTAACTCGCATTGGGATAAGCAGCGAAAGGCGCCAACCAGGCGATTCGCTGAGCGGACACGCTTGTGCCCATTCGCCCGGATACCCCTTACCCTTTAGTTCCTGAGAGACCGGCAAGTACGGCTTCCGCCGCCGACCGGACCAACCCTTGTTTAATGTTGTTTACTTGTGGGTAAAACAAAAGCGGGCCGCAGCCACCACCCCACAACAACAAAGGGGAGCAACCACGACCCACAAACAAAAAATATTCATGCCGGCGGCGACCTACTCTCCCACACCCTCCCGAGTGCAGTACCATCGGCGCTGGTGGACTTAGCTTCCGGGTTCGGAATGGGACCGGGCGTGACCCCACCGCTAACACCACCGACAAAAACCAGGCAACAACCAACCCCACCACAAAACTTCGGGTGGGTGGTGTCATGCCAGACACTGAACAGTAGACGCGAGCAAAAACCCTAATTTTTCACACTCTCTTGTGTGTTGAATGTTTGGTCTATTAGTACCGGTCACCTCCACACCTTACGATGCTTCCAGATCCGGCCTATCAACCCCATCATCTATAGGGGACCTCAAAAGAAACCTAATCTTGGAACAGGCTTCCCGCTTAGATGCTTTCAGCGGTTATCCCTTCCGTACGTAGCCAACCAGCCATGCCCCAGGCGGGACAACTGGCACACCAGAGGTACGTCCATCCCGGTCCTCTCGTACTAGGGACAGCCTTCCTCAAGTTTCTACGCGCGCGGCGGATAGAGACCGAACTGTCTCACGACGTTCTAAACCCAGCTCGCGTGCCGCTTTAATGGGCGAACAGCCCAACCCTTGGGACCTACTCCAGCCCCAGGATGCGACGAGCCGACATCGAGGTGCCAAACCATCCCGTCGATATGGACTCTTGGGGAAGATCAGCCTGTTATCCCCGGGGTACCTTTTATCCGTTGAGCGACACCGCTTCCACAAGCCGGTGCCGGATCACTAGTCCCTAGTTTCCTACCTGCTCGACCTGTCAGTCTCACAGTCAAGCTCCCTTGTGCACTTACACTCAACACCTGATTGCCAACCAGGCTGAGGGAACCTTTGGGCGCCTCCGTTACTCTTTGGGAGGCAACCGCCCCAGTTAAACTACCCACCAGGCACTGTCCCTAACCCGGATCACGGGCCGAGGTTGAGATGTCCAATACGATCAGAGTGGTATTTCAACAACGACTCCACCCCAACTGGCGTTGAGGCATCACAGTCTCCCACCTATCCTACACAAACCGAACCGAACACCAATACCAAGCTATAGTGAAGGTCCCGGGGTCTTTTCGTCCTGCCGCGCGTAACGAGCATCTTTACTCGTACTGCAATTTCGCCGGGTCTGTGGTTGAGACAGCAGGGAAGTCGTTACGCCATTCGTGCAGGTCGGAACTTACCCGACAAGGAATTTCGCTACCTTAGGATGGTTATAGTTACCACCGCCGTTTACTGGGGCTTAAATTCTCCGCTTCGACCACAAATGATCTAACAGGTCCTCTTAACCTTCCAGCACCGGGCAGGCGTCAGTCCGTATACATCGACTTAAACGTCTTCGCACGGACCTGTGTTTTTAGTAAACAGTCGCTTCCCTCTATTCTCTGCGGCCACAACCAGCTCAACCACGTCGGTCACCAGTCATGGCCCCCCTTCTCCCGAAGTTACGGGGGCATTTTGCCGAGTTCCTTAACCACAGTTCTCCCGATCGCCTTAGTATTCTCTACCTGACTACCTGTGTCGGTTTCGGGTACGGGCCGTATATCCACATCGCTAGAGGCTTTTCTCGGCAGCATAGGATCACCAACTTCCCCAAATACGGGTACGCATCACGCCTCACCCACTGTGCTCCGGATTTACCTAGAACACGGGCCACACGCTTACACCACGATATCCATCACGTGGCACGGCTACCTTCCTGCGTCACCCCATCACTTGGCTACTACCAGTTCAGGTCCCCAGCATCACACACACCAACCAACCCAAAAGGCTAGTAAACGGCGCATGTTCAGGTGGGTTAGTATCCCTGATTCACCATGGGCGCGGACACACGGGTACGGGAATATCAACCCGTTATCCATCGACTACGCCTGTCGGCCTCGCCTTAGGCCCCGACTCACCCTGGGAGGATTAACCTGGCCCAGGAACCCTTAGTCATTCGGCGGAGGAGTTTTCCACTCCTCATTCGCTACTCATGCCTGCATTCTCACTCGCGCACACTCCACACTAGGGTTACCCCAGCGCTTCACAGCAGTCACGCGACGCTCCCCTACCCAACCACCACAAAAGATGATTGCCGCGGCTTCGGCGGTGTACTTGAGCCCCACTACATTGTCGGCGCAGAACCACTCGACCAGTGAGCTATTACGCACTCTTTCAAGGATGGCTGCTTCTAAGCCAACCTCCTGGTTGTCTTCGCGATCCCACATCCTTTTCCACTTAGCACACCCTTAGGGGCCTTAGCCGGCGATCTGGGCTGTTTCCCTCTCGACTACGAAGCTTATCCCCCGCAGTCTCACTGCCGTGCTCTCACCTGACCTGGCATTCGGAGTTTGGCTGATGTCGCTAAGATGATAGTCCCGCTAAACCAACCAGTAGCTCTACCTCCAGGAGGAAACACACGACGCTGCACCTAAATGCATTTCGGGGAGAACCAGCTATCACGGAGTTTGATTGGCCTTTCACCCCTACCCACAACTCATCCCCTCAGTTTTCAACCTAAGTGGGTTCGCGCCTCCACAGAGTCTTACCTCTGCTTCACACTGGCCATGGGTAGATCACCCCGCTTCGGGTCCAGGACATGCCACTAAAAACACACTAGTTAGTATTCGCTTTCGCTACGACTACCCCACCAAACGGGTTAACCTCGCGACATGCCGCTGACTCGCAGGCTCATTCTTCAAAAGGCACGCCATCACCCCACACGGAGGCTCTGACGGATTGTAAGCACATGGTTTCAGGTACTATTTCACTCCCCTCCCGGGGTACTTTTCACCATTCCCTCACGGTACTAATCCGCTATCGGTCATAAGCAGGTATTTAGGCTTACCGGGTGGTCCCGGCAGATTCACAGCAGATTCCACGAGCCCGCTGCTACTCGGGCAACACACCAATTGCAGATGCGAGTGTTTCACGTACCGGACTCTCACCGTCTACGGCAGGACATTCCAATCCACTTCCGCTACACCCACACACACGCAACGCAGGACTAGCAGACCCTGCAACAATGCATCCCCACAACCCCACGCACGCAAACCCTGCCAGGTATCACACGCACGCGGTTTAGCCTCATCCACGTTCGTTCGCCACTACTAACGGAATCACAATTGTTTTCTACTCCTACGGGTACTGAGATGTTTCACTTCCCCGCGTAACCACCAATTAGACTATGAATTCATCTAACGGCGACCGCCCACAACGACGGCCAGGTTTCCCCATTCGGACACCCTCGGATCAACGCTTAGTTGGCAGCTCCCCGAGGCCTATCGCAGCCTCTCACGTCCTTCATCGGCCTACTATGCCAAGGCATCCACCATGCGCCCTTACAACACAACACACAAATACTCAAGAACAATCACAAACAGAAAAACTGCTTGACAAAATCGAACTTACAGAAAAACAAGATGCTCGCGTCCACTATCCAGTTCTCACACAACACCCACACACCACAGAACAAACCACCACACAGCAGCCCGCCTGCAGCACGCAGCAACCTGTACAACAGGAACAACAACACGTGTGTCATCCCAGACACCCAACAGCGCACCAACAACCAACCAACACAAAAAAGGAAAGCACCTTAAACGTTTAATCATCACTTACACACGCGCAGACCACCATCACTTCAGCAGCCTGACCAGCAGGTGTTCCACCCAAAAAACAAAAAAGCCACACGCCACCAACACGATGACACATGACACAAAGAAAAAATAATCTCCTTAGAAAGGAGGTGATCCAGCCGCACCTTCCGGTACGGCTACCTTGTTACGACTTCGTCCCAATCGCCAATCCCACCTTCGACAGCTCCCTAACGAGTTTAGGCCACTGGCTTCGGGTGTTACCGACTTTCATGACGTGACGGGCGGTGTGTACAAGGCCCGGGAACGTATTCACCGCAGCGTTGCTGATCTGCGATTACTAGCGACTCCGACTTCACGGGGTCGAGTTGCAGACCCCGATCCGAACTGAGACCGGCTTTACGGGATTAGCTCGCCCTCACGGACTGGCAACCCACTGTACCGACCATTGTAGCATGTGTGAAGCCCTGGACATAAGGGGCATGATGATTTGACGTCATCCCCACCTTCCTCCGAGTTAACCCCGGCAGTTTCTTACGAGTCCCCACCACAACGTGCTGGCAACATAAGACAAGGGTTGCGCTCGTTGCGGGACTTAACCCAACATCTCACGACACGAGCTGACGACAACCATGCACCACCTGTATACAAGCCACAAGGGAAACACCATCTCTGGCGCGATCCTGTATATGTCAAGCCCAGGTAAGGTTCTTCGCGTTGCATCGAATTAATCCACATGCTCCGCCGCTTGTGCGGGCCCCCGTCAATTCCTTTGAGTTTTAGCCTTGCGGCCGTACTCCCCAGGCGGGGCGCTTAATGCGTTAGCTACGGCACGGATCCCGTGGAAGGAAACCCACACCTAGCGCCCACCGTTTACGGCATGGACTACCAGGGTATCTAATCCTGTTCGCTCCCCATGCTTTCGCTCCTCAGCGTCAGTTACTGCCCAGAGACCCGCCTTCGCCACCGGTGTTCCTCCTGATATCTGCGCATTTCACCGCTACACCAGGAATTCCAGTCTCCCCTACAGTACTCAAGTTATGCCCGTATCGCCTGCACGCCCGGAGTTAAGCCCCGGAATTTCACAGACGACGCGACAAACCACCTACGAGCTCTTTACGCCCAGTAATTCCGGACAACGCTCGCACCCTACGTATTACCGCGGCTGCTGGCACGTAGTTAGCCGGTGCTTCTTCTCCATCTACCGTCAGAAACCCTTCGTCGATGGTGAAAGGAGTTTACAACCCGAAGGCCGTCATCCCCCACGCGGCGTCGCTGCATCAGGCTTCCGCCCATTGTGCAATATTCCCCACTGCTGCCTCCCGTAGGAGTCTGGGCCGTGTCTCAGTCCCAATGTGGCCGTCCACCCTCTCAGGCCGGCTACCCGTCGCCGCCTTGGTAGGCCATTACCCCACCAACAAGCTGATAGGCCGCGGGCCCATCCCACACCGAAAAAACTTTCCACCACAGCATCCACACCATGGTCCTATCCGGTATTAGACCCAGTTTCCCAGGCTTATCCCGAAGTGCAGGGCAGGTCACCCACGTGTTACTCACCCGTTCGCCACTCGTGTACCCCAGCAAGCTGGAGCCTTACCGTTCGACTTGCATGTGTTAAGCACGCCGCCAGCGTTCGTCCTGAGCCAGGATCAAACCCTCCATCAAAAACCCTTCAAATCAGAAGAATCACAAAACAATGAAAGGCCCAAAAACCTGACAAAAACAAAACAAACAACCACCACACACCACAACAGTGCGCGGCCTGGCCGTTATCCAAAAAACGTTCCCTCTCCCGAACCGACGAGGCCAAAAGAAAAAGGAACAAAACCATGATCTTTCCCACAAATGAAAAAACCACGCGAAAAGCACCCAAACAAGGCGCCGCCACGCAATCCATCACCCGCAAGCACAAAAGGACCCAAAACAAACAAAGGCCCCGGCACCCACCAGCAACACACACGCAAACGACAACCAAACAAGCACTTTCCCAAAAAAGTATTAGTTAGTACATCGGCACACTATTGAGTTCTCACACAACACACACCCACAAAACAACCACCACAACCAAGCAGCAGCCACCCCGCGAGCAGCGAGAGAAAACATTAACAAACAATTAACCAGAAAGTCAAACCAACGACTCCCAGCGGCTAACCGCACGAAAACATTTCCCCCACATCAGCCAACCAAACACATAAACTGCCTGGCCGCGCTGACCTCCGAATACATTACACACACCCCACCTAAAGACACAAAACCCCAGGTAGATTGATGCGTACTAGCGTTTTGCCTGTGCAGTAGAGCGATTCACCAAGGACCGGAAGCCCCCTCCCCTTAACGAAAGCCGATAGCTTTCGCTCATCACTACCACCTTGGCTCCGGTTTCTACGCTCCCCTAAAACAACCAAAGCTCCGGACTGACCAGGAGTCAATGATTCTGAAATCATCATTCTCCTAGCTTGCCCGGAGCCTTAGCCCAGCTACCTAAAAAGAATCAAGCCGCATAAACGCCGATTGATCTAGAGGCCAACAACGCACCTACACGGAGACCAACCAGCACCTACACGAACTTCACACCAGCGAAGTTCTTCTTACCGCGGCGCAGCACAATCCACTTGCCATGCAGCAGATCCTCGGCAGCTGGTTCCCACGCTTCGTCCTCGATGCGCTGGTTATTGGCGTAGGCGCCACCTTCCTTAATGGTGCGGCGTGCTTCGCCCTTCGACTTAGCAAGACCCGCAGCAACCAGGAGGTCAACGACCGTTCGCGGTTCACCCTCGGCAATCTCCGCAACCTCGGTCTCAGAGACAGCACCTACCAGAGTGGCCTCGTCCAGCTCAGTCAGCTCAGCGCGTCCAAACAGCGCCTGCGCTGCTAGCTCCACTGCCTTGGTGGCCTCTTCGCCGTGAACCAGATTGGTCATCTCCTGAGCAAGGCGGCGCTGCGCTTCACGCTTGAACGGACGCTCCGCAACAGCGACCTCGTACTCCGCAATTTCCTCCTGAGTCAGGAAGGTGAACCAACGCAGGTAGTCAATAACAACCGAGTCACCAGCGTTGAGGAAGTACTGGTACCAGGAGTACGGCGAGGTCTTCTCAGCATCCAGCCACAACTTGCCGCCACCGGTGGACTTACCGAACTTCTGCCCCTGCGCATCAGTCACCAGCGGCACGGTCAGGCCGTGCACCTTAGCGCCGTCGATACGCCTGTTCAAATCGACACCAGAGACGATGTTGCCCCACTGATCGCCGCCGCCAATCTGCAGCACACAATCGTAGTTGCGGCGCAGCTGCACATAGTCGTTGGACTGCAGCAGCATGTAGGAAAACTCGGTGTAAGAGATGCCGTCGGACTCGAGGCGGCGCTTGACGGTGTCGCGGTCGAGCATGGTGTTGAGGGAGAAGTTCTTGCCCACATCGCGAAGGAAGTCAATGACGGACATATTCATAGTCCAGTCCGCATTATTGACCATCGTCGCCGGGGCCTCGCCCTCAAAGTCAATAAAACGACGCAGCTGGCCCTTGATGGCCTCCAGGTTGTGCTCAATGGCGTCCTGGCTGAGCATCGAACGCTCACCGACATCACGCGGATCGCCGATGAAGCCCGTAGCACCGCCTGCCAGTGCAATTGGGTGGTGACCGGCCAGCTGGAAACGACGCAACATAATCATCGGAACCAGGTGGCCCGCGTGCAGCGAATCGCCCGTTGGGTCAAAACCGCAATACAGAGTAATCGGGTTTTCGCACGCCTCGCGCAGCGCGTCAACATCGGTGGACTGATTAATCAGGCCACGCCACTGTAGTTCGTCGATAATGTTCTGTTCAGTCACGTCCTCCATCGTAACGTTTCGCTTGCCGACGTTCACCGCGAGGGTGACCTAGAACTCCTCAACCGCCTTCTTGTGGCGCCGATAGGCTGAGACTGAATCGTCCGGCAGCCACAGCCGCCACGGCCTATTCGCAGCTCGGCGAACGCCCACGCGCGGGCCTGCGTGGATGTCGCTAACTAAATCGGCGGTCTCCGGCTGCGCCACAAACACGCGTGACGACGGATCCAGCGCATCTGCCCCATAGTCGCTTAGGTCAAGGCCAAGCGCCTGACCAACATTGCCCGGACCACGTCCGAGACCCGCAACCGCAGGCTTTTCACCACGGCGACGTCGCACCGCATCCATACCCTGCTCAATGCGAACGGAACGGACTAATACTCCCCCGCCCGTGCCGTCCGTAGCGCTAGTGATGTTGGCACAAAAGTGGATGCCATAGGAGCGGTAGATATACCAATGCCCCGCCGGGCCAAACATGGCGCGATTGCGTTCGGTCGGCCCCATAAAGCAGTGCGCTGCCGGGTCGGGATAGCGCTGGTCAGCTGGACCGCCGTAGGCCTCGACCTCGGTGATGGTGGCGGTGACATCCTCAGCGGGGATGACAATTACGCACCCGAGCAGCGTCCGCGCAGCCTCGATAGGAGCTCCCGACAGCATAGTGCGGTCGAGGACGCTGTAGCCGTCGGGAAGCGGGAAAGGCAATTATTTGTCCCAGGTGATAGCTTCGTCAGAAAGCATGACCGGAATGCCGTCGTCGATGCGGTAGGCGATTTTCAGACGGGGGTTGACCAGCACCTGCTCGTCTTCGAGGTATTCAAGCGGCCCCTTGTCACGCGGGCAAGCGAGGATATCAAGGAGTTTCGGATCAAGGCTCATAGTCCACTACCTTACCGAACTGAATTGCCAGGGTGTCACGATGGCTGTCCGAACACTTAACTGCGAACCGGCTTTTCAGCCCACTGCTTTAGCTCAGTGTTCTTCTCGTCGACACGAGCGAGCTGCTCTGCAACACGCACTCCCGCGGTACCACCACGGGTGTCGCGGGAAGCGACAGCGCCGTCGATAGTAAGCACTTCGCGGACCTTCGGAGTCAGTGCCGGGTGGACACCGGCGAGGTCCTCGTCGGAAAGCTCGTCCAGACCGATACCGCCCTTGGACTCTGCGATGCGGACGCACTGGCCGGATGCCTCGTGAGCGTCACGGAAAGGTACGCCTTCGCGGACCAGCCATTCAGCCAGGTCAGTGGCCAGGGTGTAGCCTGCCGGAGCGAGCTCGCGCAGACGATCCTCGTGGAAGGTCAGCGTTGCCACCAGACCGGTCAATGCCGGCAGCAGCAGGGTCAGCTGCTCGACCGAGTCCACCAGAGGCTCCTTGTCCTCCTGGAGGTCACGGTTGTAAGCCAGCGGCTGAGCCTTCAGCGTGGCCATGAGCCCTGCAAGATTACCAATCAGACGACCGGTCTTACCGCGAGTCAGCTCTGCCACGTCCGGGTTCTTCTTCTGCGGCATGATGGAGGAACCAGTCGACCAGGCATCAGCCAGAGTGACGTAGCCGTACTCAGGGGTGGCCCAGTAGATGATTTCCTCTGCCAGACGCGACATATCCACGGCAATCTGGGCGAAGACGAATGCCGCCTCAGAGGCGAAATCACGCGAAGAGGTGCCGTCAATGGAGTTGTCCGTGGCAGAGTCGAAGCCGAGCTCCTCAGCGATGGCCTCCGGATCCAAATGCAGCGAGGATCCTGCCAGCGCACCAGAGCCGTACGGGGATACAGCCAAACGACGGTCGAGATCGCGGATACGGTCGAGATCACGCAGCAGCGGATGCGCATGTGCCAGCAACTGGTGCGCCAGCAGCACCGGCTGAGCCGCCTGAGAGTGAGTCTTGCCCGGCATGATGGCATCCGGATGTGCCTTGGACTGAGCAACCAGGGCGCCGACCAGGTCCGTGACATCCAGTGCGATACCGCGCACGGCATCGCGCAGCCACATGCGGAACAAGGTTGCCACCTGGTCATTGCGGGAACGTCCAGCGCGCAGGCGACCGCCGACCTCCGGGCCGACGCGGTCAATCAGACCGCGCTCCATGGCCCCGTGGACGTCCTCATCCGTCGCCTCTGGACCAAACTCGCCGGAGGCAACGTCGCGGCCGAGCTGATCAAGGCCTGCAATCATGGTGTCAAAGTCGGCATCGCTGAGCAGCCCGCGAGCATGCAGCACTCGGGCGTGGGCCTTGGACGCAAGAACGTCGTAAGGCGCGAGCACCCAGTCGAAATGGGTGGACTTGCTCAATGCAGCCATCGCCTCGGACGGGCCACCCGCAAAGCGGCCGCCCCACAGGGAGCCTTCGTTGGTACCGTGCTTTTCGACCATTGTCTTTTCCAATAGGCCTTTCGCTCTAGTCGCTCTGGAGAATCTTTACAGGTTGAAGTCGCGCTTTGCGGCCATCTTCGAGGACAGGCCGTGCAGCTCGACAAAACCGCGAGCCAGGGTCTGGTCGAAGGTGTCGCCCTCGTCGTAGGTAGCCAGGTTGAAGTCGTACAGCGAGGTGTTCGAACGGCGACCGTTGACGTTGCAGTGACCAGCGTGCATGACCATGCGGATATCACCGGAAACGCCCTTCTGGGACTCCTCGATGAAGGCATCCAGCGCGCGCTTCAGCGGCGAGAACCACAGGCCGTCGTAGACCAGGTTGGCCCACTCGCCTTCGACCTGGCGCTTGTAACGAGCCAGCTCACGCTCAACGGTGACGTCCTCGAGCGCTGCGTGTGCGGCCATGATGGCAATTGCGCCCGGAGCCTCGTAGATCTCGCGGGACTTAATGCCGACCAGTCGGTCTTCAACCATGTCCAGACGACCGATGCCCTGAGCACCAGCGCGGCGGTTCATCTCTTCGATGGCCTCGAGCACGGAAACCTTCTTGCCGTCGATGGCAGTCGGCTTACCATCCTCGAAGGAGATGATGACCTCATCCGGAGAGTTGAAGTTCAGGGTCGGATCCTCGGTGTACGCGTAGACATCCTTGGTCGGTGCGTTCCACAGGTCCTCCAGGTAGCCGGTCTCAATGGCGCGACCGAACAGGTTCTGGTCAATGGAGAACGGCGACGACTTGGACTGCTCAATCGGCAGACCCTTTTCCTCAGCGAAGGCGATGGCCTTATCGCGGGTCCACGCGAAGTCACGAGCCGGAGCGATGATCTTCAGATCCGGTGCGGTGTTGGCGAAACCGACCTCGAAACGGACCTGGTCATTGCCCTTACCGGTGCAACCGTGAGCAACGTGGGTGCCACCGAACTCCTCTGCCGCCTTCGCCATGTGCTTAACAATCAGCGGGCGAGACAGTGCAGAAACCAGCGGGTACTGCTTCATGTAGAGACCATTTGCCTTAATGGTCGGCAGGCAGTACTCCTCGGCGAACTCGTCCTTAGCGTCGACAACGACAGCTTCGACAGCGCCGGCGTCCAGAGCGCGCTGACGCACGGACTCCATGTCCTCGCCGCCCTGTCCGACATCGATAGAAACTGCGACGACCTCGCCGTCGGTCATTTCCTTGAGGTACGGAATAGCAACGGTGGTATCGAGGCCACCAGAGTAAGCAAGAATAACCCGGTTGGTCATAGGGTAAGCGCTCCTTTAATCGGTGCTTTAAAGCATTTCGTGAAATAGTTTACTGGTTCGTTCCGGCGGCTAGACGCTGGGCTAGGTCAGCGCCGGAAAGTGGTTCTCTAGCCAGGCACATTACGGTGTCATCTCCCGCAATTGTGCCAACGATTTCTTTGAGTCCCGCACGGTCAATCACACTGGCTAGATACTGTGCGGCTCCCGGTGGTGTACGCACAACCGCGATGGTGCCCGAATGATCAATGGAGACCAGCAGCTCGTCTAAAACGCGCCGCATCCTGGCCACCGCCCCGCTGGAGACAGCGAGTGCATCTTCGACGATGGAATAACGCGAACCGTTGACTCCATCGCGAATCTTTCGGGCGCCCAGCTCATCGAGGTCTCTAGACAACGTCGCCTGCGCAATCTCAATGCCTTCGTCGGCAAGCAGCTCGACGAGCTGAACCTGACTGGACACGTGATGCTGCGCCAACAGGTCAGCGATGCGCGTCTGCCGAGCTGTGCGAGAACCTGGTTGTGCTGCGGTCATGACCTTACTGCCTCTCCACCAGCCAGGTCAGCAACGCCTTCTGAGCGTGCATGCGGTTTTCCGCCTCGTCAAAGACTACCGACTGCGGGCCATCGATGACCTCGGCAGTAACTTCGTTGCCGCGGTATGCCGGCAGGCAGTGCAGGAAGATGGCATCCTCATTTGCCTTCGCCATCAGCTCAGCGTTGACCTGGTACGGCAGAAACGGAGTGCGACGATCCAGGCCGTCGTTCTCCTGCCCCATGCTGACCCAGGTATCGGTGATGACAACGTCGGCACCGGCAATGGCCTCATCGACGTCTGCGGTCACGGCCACGGCCGCACCGGTCTGCTCCGCGACCTTCTTGGCGCGGTCGACGTAGACCTGCTCCGGCTGGAAGTTCTCCGGCGCACAGATGGTGACGTCCAGCCCTGCGGTGGCGAAGCCTACTAGGTAGGAGTTGGCCATGTTGTTGGCACCATCGCCGAAGTAGACAGCCTTCTTGCCGCGCAGTCCCGCCTGGCCTTCTTCCGGGCACTTGTGCTCGATGATGGTCTGCAGGTCAGCGAGAATCTGGCACGGGTGGAACTCGTCGGAAAGTGCGTTGACAATCGGCACCGTCGCGGTTTCAGACATGGCCTCCAGCCCTGACTGTGCGTAGGTACGCCAGACGATTGCCGAGACAAAACGGCTGAGCACAGCAGCAGTGTCCTGGTAGGTCTCGCCCTTGCCCATCTGCGAGTTTCCGGTTTCAACCACAATTGCGTTGCCACCCAGAGCCGCAATACCGGCATCGAAGGAGAAACGAGTACGAGTCGAGGTCTTGTCGAACAGCACCGCAACCGACTGCGGCCCCTCAAACGGCCGGCGGGAGTACGGCGCTGCCTTCAGCTCTGCAGCCAACTGCAGCACCTCAGCCTGCTCCTGTGGAGTCAGGTCATCATCGGCGAGAAAATGACGGAGCATCAGTTCCTAATTCCTTCCATTGTTGGCGACAGCCTCGGCGGCGTCGTTCAGGCAGGCATCAATCAACTCGACGGCGCGGTTGATTTCCTCATCACTGAGGTTCAGCGGCGGCACAATTCGCAGCACATTCGCCTGCGGCGCGTTCAGAATGACACCGCGCTCATAACCGACGTTAACTGCTTCCTTCGCCAGGTTCTCGCACAGCACCAGCCCAAGCATGAAGCCGCGACCGCGCACGTGATCAACATGGTTTAACGACGCAAGCTTGCGAGCCAGGACTTTGCCCTTCTCGGTGACTCGATCGAGCAGCTTTTCTTCTTCCAGCGTCTCGATGACGGCCAGGCCGGCAGCGGCACAGACCGGGTTGCCACCAAAAGTGGTGCCGTGTGCACCGGGAGTGAACAGTTCCGCTGCGCGACCGTTGGCGATGACAGCACCCAGCGGCAGGCCGCCGCCGAGGCCCTTGGCCAGGGTCATGACATCCGGGACGATGCCGTCATGCTGGTGGGCAAACCACTGTCCGGTACGGCCAATGCCGGTCTGCACTTCGTCGACGATCATGAGGACGTCGAAGCGCTTGGTCAGTTCGCGGACCTCGGCGAGGTATCCCTCTGGCGGTGCGACCACACCGGTCTCACCCTGAATTGGTTCCAGAATCACCGCTGCGACACCCAACGGATCGGATTCGATGGTCTTGGTGAGGAAATCGATGTCACCGTAGGGCACGAACTCGACTCCACCCGGCATCGGCTCAAACGGCGTGCGCTTGTCCGGCTGACCGGTCATGGCAAGTGCTCCCATGGTGCGGCCGTGGAACCCGTGATGGGTCGCGATAATACGGTTGCGCCCCGTCAAACGCGCCAGCTTGAATGCAGCCTCATTGGCCTCGGTACCGGAATTGCAGAACATAACCCGGGTGTCATCAGTGTCCCAACCAGTGAGCTCAATGAGCTTCTCGCCCAGTGCCAGTGGTGGCTCAGAGGCGAAGATGTTGGACACGTGCCCCATCGTGGAAATCTGCTTGGACACGGCTTCCACGATCGCCGGATGCGCGTGACCCAACGCGTTGACTGCAATACCGGCGAGCAGGTCCAGGTATTCCTTGCCCTCGGAATCCGTGACAATAGCGCCCTTACCCTGCACAAGCTCAATGCGCGGCGTGCCGTAATTGTTCATCATCGTGTGTTGCCACTGCTGCTTGAAGTCGCTCATGTCGTCTTTCGACCTGCCTAACGTGTGTGTAGGTAAATTCTTGTCCGTCTTTTCTGCCTTATCCGGGCTCTACCATTGTGCCGATACCGCCGGAAGTCATCAGCTCCAGCAGCACCGAGTGTGGCTGGCGGCCATCGATAACGTGAGCCGCTGGCACTCCCTGATCCACTGCATTCAGGCAGGACTCCATCTTCGGAATCATGCCCGAGTCCAGCGTCGGAAGGATTTCTCGCAGGTGCGAAGTGGAAATCTTGGACACCAGCGAATCGCGGTTCGGCCAATCCGTGTAGAGACCCTCGACATTAGTCAGAATCACCAGACGGTTCGCGTTAATTGCCGATGCCAGTGCACCTGCTGCCGTGTCGGCGTTGATGTTGTAGACCTCTTTGCCGTCAGCGGACGGCGCAATCGTGGAGACCACCGGAATACGGCCGGCATCAATCAGGTCCAATAGCGTTTCCGAGTGCACCTCGGTGATATTGCCAACCAGCCCGATATCTGTCTCCTTGCCACCGACGTTTACCGTGCGTCGAGTACCGGTGAACAGGCCACCGTCCTCACCAGAGGTACCTACCGCATACGGCCCGTAGGCGTTAATGAGGTTCACTAGTTCGCGGCCGACCTGCCCGAAGAGAACCATGCGGACAATTTCCATGACCTCCGGAGTCGTGACACGGAAACCGCCTCGGAACTCTCCCTCCAGCCCCAGGCGCTTGAGCATCGACGAAATCTGGGGGCCACCGCCATGGACAACCACCGGCTTCACCCCCACGGTGCGCAGGAAAACCATGTCCTGCGCGAAGGCCTTCTTCAGTTTCAGGTCGGTCATCGCGTTACCGCCGTACTTGACCACCACAATCTTGTCACGGTGGTGCTGCAGCCACGGCAGGGCTTCCGCCAGCACATGTGCCCGCTGTTCGAAGGACAGCCCTTCGGTCAACTGGTGAACCATTGCAGAGTCTCCTCAAAACCGTTACGACGAATATGCCGAGTTGATGTGAACGTAATCGTGGGAAAGGTCCGTCGTACGAATCGTGGCCTCTTCCGGATTACCAGTACCGAGGTCAACCTCAACGGCGATGTCCTTGCCGGAGAGATCCACTTCACGAGCATCAGGCGTGCCACCGGTATCGCGACAGACTACGTGACCATTGAAGGAAACCGTGATGTGCTCGGGATCCATATCCACCGGCGCGGTACCGACAGCCGCCAACACACGACCCCAGTTCGGGTCCGAACCGAACATCGCACACTTGAAGAGGTTGTCGCGGCCGATAATGCGAGCAGCTACCAGGGCATCTTCAGCGCCACCGGTGCCACGCACGGTCACGGACACACGTTTGGTCACGCCTTCGGCGTCCGACTGCATCTGGCGTGCGATGGAATCACACACGCTGAGCACTGCCTGATCGAGCTCCTCCTGCGAGGGCTTCACGCCAGAGGCACCGTTGGCCAAAATGATGACGGTGTCATTGGTGGAGGTGGAGCCATCAATATCTAGGCGGTTAAACGTAACCTCGCTCGCCTTGGCAATAGCCTCGTGCGCCATTTCTGCGCTTACCGACGCATCCGTCGTAATCACACCGAGCATCGTGGCCATCGACGGGCTAATCATGCCAACGCCCTTGCCCATAGCACCGACAGTGAATCCGTCACCATGCGCAACGGCCTGCTTTGCCACCAAGTCAGTGGTCAAGATGGCCTCTGCTGCAGCCGTACCTGCGGCGGTATCGCCGCCCAGTTTCTCAATCAGCTTCGGCACACCTGCCAGCACAATGTCCATCGGCAACCGGTCACCAATCAAGCCGGTGGAACAGGCGCCAATCTCGGTAACGTCGACGCCGAGCCCATCTGCGACCTTTTGGCAGACTTCGAGGGCGTCGGCAATACCCGGCTGACCATTGCAGGCGTTGGCATTGCCGGAGTTCAGCACCACTGCCGACAGCTTGCCGTCAGCGATGTGCTTCTTGGATACCGTCACCGGCGCAGCCTGGACACGGTTGGTGGTAAAGACAGCCGCCGCGGTCTTCTCCGGCCCCTGGTTTACGATGAGCGCCATGTCCGGGTTTCCGCTGACCTTGATGCCTGCAATGACACCGCTGGCCGCGAACCCCTGAGGTGCACATACGCCGCCTTCGTCACCAGCGACGTTGACGAGACCTTCTTTTTCTTCCTTCATCATGGGGCAACTCCTACCAGTGGAAGTCCTGCAGTTTCATTCTGTCCAGTAACCAAATTCATGCACTGAACTGCGGCACCACCGGTGCCCTTTGTCAGATTGTCAATCGCCGAGGTCAGCACCAGGCGCTTGGCTCGTTCATCTACCTCGACCTGAATCTGAACCAAGTTAGAGCCAATTACCGACTGTGTCTGCGGCAGCAGCCCTTCGGCCAACACCTGCACAAACGGCTCATCCTTGTAGAACTCGAGGTAGGCTTCCCGTGCGGCTGCCTCCGTAACCCCGTCGACAAGCGGGGCGGTAATAGTGGTGAGAATGCCGCGCGACGTCGGGGCGAGTACGGGCGTGAAGCTGACGGTGAGATCCTCTGCGTACGGCTTGAGGTTCTGCAGGAACTCTGCGGTGTGGCGGTGCTTGCCCGCAGTGTTGTAGGCGCGGAGATTGCCCATAACCTCGGACCCGAGCAGGGGCACAGCCGCCTTCTTGCCCGCACCGGAGGTACCGGTGATGGAAACAACGGACAGGTCCGGCTCAACCAGGTTCTTTGCAACTGCCGGCAGCGCCGTAATTGTACCCCCAGTGGGGAAACAACCCGGCACAGCAATGCGCTTCGAAGCAGCCACTACTTCCCTGTTGCCCGGCAGCTCTGGAATACCGTAAGCCCAGGTACCGGCATGCTCCGAGCCGTAGTAGTGCTCCCACTCAGCGGCATCCTGCAGGCGGAAATCCGCGCCGCAGTCAATAATTACCGTGTCATCCCCCAACTGCTCTGCAATCGCAGCCGAATGACCGTGGGGCAGCCCGAGGAACACCACGTCATGTCCAGCGAGTGTGTCACCATTAGTCGGCTCAATACGGCGGTCAGCCAAAGGTGCCACATGAGGCATAATGTCGCCCACACGAGCACCCGCGTTGGATGCTCCCGTCAGTGCGCCGATGGTTAGTTCGCCGGAAAGATACGCCGGGTGCGACAACAGGATGCGGAGAATCTCTCCTCCTGCGTAACCGGTCGCACCGGCAATGGCAACGGAAATACTCATGTCAAACATTCAACACTTTTATTCACTGTGTTGCAAGATATTCATAGAATTCGTTGTCAAAGTGCTGGAATTCTACCAATGTGACGTGAGTGATTTATGAATATAACGCCGTCGTCGGTACATACACTTCGTTCAACCAGCACGCCGGACTATTCAACGCCGGACCATTCAACTACGCCGTTTGACTCCTGGCTCATCACACCATCTGCCCACTGCGCCACCGATGACGTCGTGGTGTAGAGATAGTAACCCGACTCCTCCGGGGCGACGCTGCCATCAAAAGCCACTGCACCCGAGAACACCGCAGCCAGCTGGCCGTCGATAAAGAGCGGTCCGCCCGAATCGCCCACCTGCAACGCCGCGGGGCGCTCCATGTGCGCCAACACTGAGTCTTCCCGCACGCACTGTTGATACTTCACCGGGCACATCGACGCGGTGACGGTCGCCATCGGCAGCGAGCCATCCGCAACATCGCCGAGCAGCGATCGCCCATAGACCGTGCCTGCCGTTTCTTGCTCTGAAAACGCTTGACGACGTTCCATTGCGGGATACTCCGGAAGAGCTGCATCGCCCGCTAGGTGAATAAGCGCTACGTCACCGGTGGGCGCAATCTCCCAGCGATCAATCGGTACACGCCGGGCATCCGGGCCGAAACCGACCTCGACTTCCCCAACCTGTACCTGGACATCACGGACGCAGTGAGCTGCGGTCATTACCCACTGCGGGGCGATTGCAGTTCCCGTGCAAAAGTTTCCGGTATGGGGACTGGTCCGGACCATGACCGACACCACGGAGTCCGCCGCCACACTAGGCGCAGCAGCCTCCCCGCCGACCAGCGCAGCCGCACTCGGCGCGCCGGTGAGCAATAGACCTGCCGTGACAGCAGCTGCTGCCACAGTCGCCGCAGGCTTCGCACTGCTCACAGCGCGCACTCCGACACGCTGCTCTCGTGCCTCTGCGCTATTCAGCCTGTTGTCGCGGTGACGCAAGATGCCAATCATGGGTATCTCTGCCTGGGGCTTCCCCTTTTAGCCGCGCAGCTGAGCGCCGTGACGGGTAGTGGCCAGCTCAATGGCCGCCTCGCGAGCTGCGGAAGCTTCCTCTTCCTTCAGCGTACGGTCCGGTGCGCGGAAACGCAGGGAGTACGCCAGTGAGCGAACGCCTTCGCCCATCTGCTCGGAACGGTAAACATCGAAGACACGGATGGATTCGAGGAGCTCACCGGCGCCTTCCACCAGAGTCTTCTCCACCTCTGCGGCAGAGACCTCATCGCTGACAACAAGCGCGACGTCCTGGTGGACGGCTGGGAACGGGCTGAGTACCGGCGCCGGCAGGTGCTCCGTCACTGGCAGTGCATCGAGATTGATCTCCATAGCGCAGGTGCGCTCCGGCAGACCAGCATCCTTGCACACCTTCGGGTACAGCTCACCGGCGTGGCCGACGACGTGACCGTCGACAAGCAGCTCAGCGCAGCGGCCCGGGTGCCACGGCAGCACCTCGGCGTTACGGATCTCCAGCTCGACGTTGGCAGCGCGGGCAACAATGCGCGCGGCTTCGATGGCATCGGCGACGGTGTACGCGTCCTCGTCACCCCACGGGCTATCCAGGCGGATACGCCCACAGGCGACAGTGGCGACGTGCAGCGGCTGCTCCGGCAGCGAGTCCAGAAGCTCAGCGCGCTCGGCCTCGCTCGGCAAGCCAGCAGTCGACGGCATCGGCGAGACACCGTTACCGCGCTCGATGGATACCTGCTCCACACCATAGAGCGACAGGTCGACTTGGCCGCGAGCAACATTGCGCTTCAGCGACTCCAGCATGGACGGCAGCAGAGTCGTGCCCAGCTGAGCGTGGTCGGACTCCAACGGGTTGATGACCTTGACGGTGTTACGACGCGGGTCATCAGCGTCCAGGCCCCAGACGTCGAATACATCGTTGGCAATGAACGGTGTCGGCAGAATCTCCAGGTAGCCATTGTGGGCCAACGCGTGACCGACGAAGCGGCGGCGCAGCTGACGCTCGGTCAGACCGCGGCCGGCCGGAGCGATTGGAAGGATAACCGGAATGTCTTCCAGACCCTCCAGTCGCAGGATTTCCTCAACCAGGTCAGCGGACATGGTCAGGTCCGAGCGCCAGGTTGGCGGAGTGACAGCCAGGCGGTCACCGTTGTCAACGACCTCGCAACCGACCTCGCGCAGGCGACCAATGACGGTTTCACGCGGGTAATCAACGCCCGCAACTTCGCTGGCGCGGTTGACGGCAAAGTCAATAGTCGGCATGGTGGCAACCTCGCCGAGCAGGGTGCGACCAGTGTCGATAGTGCCGCCGGCGATGTCAGCGAGCAGCTGGCAGGCCAAGTCCAGAGCCGGCTCGACAAGGGCGGTGTCCACGCCGCGCTCGAAACGTCGTGAAGCCTCGGAGCTCAGCTTGTGGCGGCGACCGCTGCGGAAGACGTGCAGCGGCGACCAGTTGGCGGCCTCGAAGACCACATCGGTGGTGTCGTCGGCAATCTCGGAGGTAAGTCCGCCCATGATGCCGGCCAGTGACTGAATACCGTTGTCGTCGCAGATGACGACGTCCGCCGGGTCGAGCTTGCGGTCCACGTGGTCGAGAGTCGTCAGAGTCTCGCCGGCCTTAGCGTTGCGGATGTGCAGGCCACCAGCGATCTTGGAGCCATCGAAGGCGTGCATCGGCTGACCGAGCAGCAGCATCACGTAGTTGGTGACGTCCGTGGCCACGTTGACCGGACGCTGACCAGCCAGCAGCAGACGGCGGCGCATCCACCATGGGGTCTCGGCGTTCGGATTGATGCCGGTGACGCGGCGCAGACCAAAGCGGCGGGTGTCGGTGTCCTCGTCGATGGTGACGTTCAGGATCTCACCATCGACCGGTAGCTCCTTGACCTTGGCTGGATCGGCGAAGTCGAGGTTGAATGCGGAGCAGATCTCGCGGCCAAGACCGCGGGCCGACAGCGCATAACCGCGGTCCGGAGTGATGTTGACCTCGAACTTTTCATCATCGAGCCCAATGAACTCCTTGGCGCACGAACCCAGCTCAGCCGGGGCCGACGGGAGCGTGAGAATACCGGCGGAGGAATCGGTCATGCCCAGCTCAGCTTCGGAGCAGAGCATGCCGTTGGAAACCTTGCCGTAGGTCTTCCGTGCGGAAATCTCGAAACCGCCCGGCAGCACGCAGCCCGGCAGTGCGACGACGACAATCGAGCCCTCTTCGAAGTTGCGGGCACCACAGATAATCTCCTGCAGTTCGCCGGTGCCATTGGCATCGCCGACGTTGACCTGACAGAAGCGAATTGGCTTCTTGAAGCCCTCGAGCTCCTCAATGTGGTCGACACGACCGAAAACCAGCGGACCCTCGATCTTCTCCAGCGGCTCGTGCCCCTCGGTTTCAAAACCAACGCGGACAAAGCCCTCATCCAGCTCGTCCGGGGTGACGGACCAGTCCGGGTTGATGGTGTTCTCTGGGCCGCGAGCGATTTCAGTGACCCACGACTGTGGAACGAACATGTAAGTAAAACTCCTATCTGTAGGTCAGTGAATTAGCCGCGGATACCGAACGGCTGCGTGAAGCGAACATCGCCTTCGACCATGTCGCGCATATCGGTCAGACCGTTGCGGAACTGCAGGGTGCGCTCCAGCCCCATGCCGAACGCGAAGCCCGAGTACACCTCCGGGTCAATGCCGGAGGCCCGCAGCACGTTCGGGTTCACCATGCCGCAGCCGCCCCACTCAATCCAGCCAGCGCCGCCCTTCTTGTTCGGGAACCAGACATCAACCTCAGCCGACGGCTCGGTGAACGGGAAGTAGTTGGTGCGCATACGGGTCTTGGTCTCCGGTCCGAACAGCGCCTTTGCCATATGGTCCAGCGTTCCGCGCAAGTGGCCCATGGTCAGACCCTTGTCCACAGCGAGCCCCTCGATCTGGTGGAAGACCGGGGTATGGGTGGCATCGAGCTCATCGGTACGGAAGGTACGCCCCGGGCAGATAACGTAAATTGGCAGGTCACGCGACTGCAGAGTACGAACCTGAACCGGAGAGGTGTGCGTACGCAGCACCTGCTTGGATCCTTCCGGCGCAATGTGGAAAGTATCCTGCAGGGTACGAGCCGGGTGATCCGGCAGGAAGTTCAGCGCGTCAAAGTTGAAGTACTCGGCTTCGACCTCCGGGCCCTCGGCAACTTCCCAACCCATGCCCACGAAGATGTCACCGATCTGCTCAGACAGGATAGTAATTGGGTGCATACCGCCACGCTGGCCTCGCGTGGTGTCCACCGACACGTCGATGCGCTCCGCGACCAGACGGCGCGCGTTTTCCTCTTCCTCCAGCACCGCAAGACGCTCTGCATAGTGCTTCTCGACGGCTCCGCGAACAACATTCACGCGACGACCAGCATCCTTGCGCTCAGCCTTCGGAATGGAGCCCAGCGCGCGGCGAGCCTGCGGAATGTAACCTTCATCCCCCAAGTGCTCACGACGGGCGGCAGAAAGCTCATCCAGGTTGCCGGCAGCGTCAAAGGCATCCGTGGCCTTCTGCGCAGCCGCCTGGAGGGCGTCCTCGGAAAGATCGATAGGATTTGGCGAATCGCTCACGTGTCAACCACTTCTATATAGGACTATCAGTTCTTGTGATGGAACAATCATAGTCGAGGATAACTGCACACGTGCACGCACCTCACCATCGAGGTTTCCTAGTTACCCCGAACTGTCTCCCACAGGCACATAGCCGCTGCGGTGGCGAGGTTCAACGACTCTGCCTCGCCCTTAATCGGGATGGCCACACTCGCCCCCGCCGAGGCCGTAATCTCCTCCGACAGGCCATGTGCTTCGTTGCCGAAAAGCCAGGCGACGGGACCGTCGGGAAGCGCATCAACACCGAGCGTGAGAGCGCCATCCATCGCCGTAGCGAGGGTGGTAAAACCCGCTTCCCTGACTCTCTCCACAACGACATCGATATCGCGCTCGCGTGCGACCGGTGTATGGAAAACAGACCCCGCAGAGGAACGCACGGCCTTCGAGTTCAAAGGGTCAACCGAATCGCCAGCAAGGATCACCGCACCAGCACCGAGGGCATCAGTCATGCGCACAATCGTGCCAACATTGCCCGGGTCATTGCACTCCACCGGAATCACCAGACAACCGGACTGCTTTCCAACCTCAATGGCCTCCTCCAACGAAGTGGACACCGCACCTATGTCGCAGACGGCGAAAAGCCCGGTAGTGGTGACGGTTTCGCTTAATGAGCGGGCGGCGGAGTCGTCGATAAGCGAAACAGACTTGCGCTGCGTCCCAGGTTCGAGATACCCCGTGAGCAGCTCGCAGAACTGCTCGGCGGCGGCTACCGTGACGAAGATTTCCACGACGGCCTCTGCGCGGATAGCCGCATCGACGGAATTGAAGCCCTCGACGAGGAAGCGCCCAGCCTTCTTCCGCTTGGCCGCACGGTGGAGCTGAATAGCCGCCGAGACGCGCGGAGTGCGAGGAGTAAACGGCTCGTCGTTGAAGTACAGCGCAGAGTTCATAGTGATTAATCCTAGTGATGCGGCTCGGGATTCATAACTGCCAGCGCGGATACGAAAAACCACCGCCGAGGTTATTCGTTAACCCAATCGACGGTGGTTTTTCAAAGATGTTGGCAAGACCGCACTGCCAGTCGCAGGTGCTTGCCGACGCTACGTACGAGTTACCTCGTAGCTGCTTTACTTAGCAGCAGGAGCGTTGACGTCCTCCGGCAGAGCGTCCTTAGCGACCTTGACCAGAGCAGCGAATGCCTGTGGGTCGTTGACAGCCAGCTCAGCCAGGTTCTTACGGTCAACCTCAACGCCAGCCAGGTTCAGGCCCTGGACGAAGCGGTTGTAGGTGATGTCGTTAGCGCGGGCAGCAGCGTTGATGCGCTGAATCCACAGACGACGGAACTGACCCTTACGGTGGCGGCGATCGCGGAACTCGTAAGTCTTGGAGTGGAGCATCTGCTCCTTGGCCTTGCGGTACAGGCGAGAGCGCTGACCACGGTAGCCCTTTGCGGAATCGAGAACTTCGCGACGCTTCTTCTTAGCGTTAACAGACCGCTTCACACGTGCCACGGTGATACTTCCTTTTCGTTGTCTTTAAGAACTAGTGAAATTAAGAGGGCGATTGCCCTGGGACGAGACTTGAAAAATTAAGCCTTGCCCAGCAGACGCTTGACGCGCTTGACGTCCGACTTAGCAACGTCCGTGGTGCCCTTCAGGCGACGGGTACGAGTGGACGGCTTGCCCTCCAGGAGGTGGCGGCGGTTAGCCTGCTCGCGGCGCAGCTTGCCGGAACCGGTAACCTTGATGCGCTTTGCGGTGCCCTTGTGGGTCTTCTGCTTCATGTTAAAACTCTCCCCTACCGATCTTTGACGCTCATGGCGCAAAGATCTCGTTTACAACCATTTCTGGTCAGGTCGGTTACTTCTTACCCTTATTCCGAACCGGCCCCAGGACCATAGTCATGTTGCGACCGTCCTGCTTCGGGCGAGACTCGACGGTGCCGTACTCTTCGACATCGGCGGCCAGACGCTCCAACAGGCGGAATCCCAGTTCTGGACGAGACTGTTCACGGCCACGGAACATAATCGTGACCTTGACCTTCGAACCCTTCTCCAAGAAACGAACAACGTTGTTCTTCTTGGTGTCGTAGTCGTGGTCATCAATCTTCGGACGGAACTTCTGCTCCTTGACCACAGTCTGCTGCTGGTTCTTTCGAGCCTCGCGTGCCTTCTGGGCTTGTTCGTACTTGAACTTGCCGTAGTCCATAATCTTGGCGACCGGCGGCTTTGCTCGCGGAGCAACCTCAACCAGGTCAAGGTCTGCTTCGTAAGCGAGCTTGAGTGCGTCACCGGTGCGGACAACGCCCACCTGCTCACCATTCGGTCCTACAAGGCGGACTTCCGGTACTCGAATATCCTCGTTAATACGAGCTTCAGCGCTGATGTGGCCTCCTAGGTTGAACCTGAACAATCTTCGTTTCAAACCGCGATAGCAAGCGGGAAAGGAAGAAAAGCCACGCGTCTACAGCGGATTACTACACACTGTATAAGGACGCCTTCCAATCGTGCGATGTGACATCACCGATTAGGGTGGACCCCGGCGCTACCGTAATTCTTTGGCGCACCTAGGGTGGGACTTAAATCCTCTTCGCTGCCGAATGCAACTAAATGCTCCCCGAAGGCAGCAAGAAGCATCACATTCTGGCGGTCGTACACGAGATGCTAACACAAGCGTTCTCGCATACCAAAACCGACTCTTACGCCAGGTTATTCGCCATCAGCTCCCCCGGCGCACTACCGAGCGTTAAAAAGTGCAATCGGAATTGTAATCAGATTGGTAGATTCTCTCCATAGTTTTTAGGTCAAACACGATTAAAGTCGTCACCATGAATACTGGCTCCAACGGCTTTGGCCCTAAAGCCGAGAACACCAACCCTAATCAGCATTCCGCCCGATACGACAAGCCCCCGACCAGAGATTTTGTCCTGACCGGCGACTCCGTCTCAGAGCTTTCCCATGCTCTGGCAGATTTGGAGGCCAGCTCGCTTCGGCTGGCTCAACTCACCCGAACTTGGCAGGTGCGCCTTTCGCAGGCAAGCGGGCAAGCGCCGACTGTACCGAGCGCGCCTCAAACTACGGGAACGGAATTTGCGCCGGTACCTCAAGCGGTACCTAAATCGGCGCCTGAGCGGACACCTCAAGCGCCGCCCCATGCTGCGCCCCAAGGGGCACATCAACACAATCCGCAGCCACCGCCAACACAAGCGGACTGGCGGAATCAACCAGCTCCCCTGCCACAGAGCGACGCAGGTGCGCAGCCGATGTTCGGCTTCCCCTCTGCCCACCAGTGGCGGCGGGATTCGAAGTCGCCGCAGTCTTCTCCCTCACCGCAGTCTTCCCTAACCGGCTCCGCCCCGCCGCCGAAACTGCCAGAGGCACCGCGTGAACCTCGCGAGCCCCGCGAACCCTGGTGGCGCAACGAGAAGGCAATCATCAGAATCATTGCAATCTTTGGCGGTCTCATCACCGCTGCCGGTATCGCGTTCTTCGTCGCGGTCGCAATCCAATCCGGCCTGATTGGACCGGCCGGGCGTGTGGTCCTGGCTTACTTGTTGGCCGCCGTGCTCGCGGTCGCGGCTGTGCGAGCGCACCGTCGTCAAGCACCGCCTGCTGGCGTAACGGCATTGATTGCGACATCGCTAGCCGCTGCACACCTGACAACGATGTCGATGTCCTACCTCCTCGACTGGATTCCGGTGGCGGCGACGCTGGTCATCATGCTGCCTTTCGCCGCCGTCGGCCTATACGGCGCGCGGTGGACAAAGTCGAGCGCAACCGCCGCGTGGGCCATCACAATCAACACCGGATTAATGCTGTGGGCGACGATCGGCCTCAACTTCCACGCCCGCCCGCTGAGCTCCTCGCTCGCGCAAATCACCCTTCAACTGATGGTTATCGCCGCTACCGTCTGCTTCTTGAACATCCCCTTCCGGAAGTACGTAGTCGCATTCCTGCTCGGCGCAAACGTTCTCATCGGCGCGATCACGACCAACAATGCACTGGTGCTGCCTGCAATCGCCGCACTCACCATTGCCCTTTTCGTGTTTGCCCAGTTCGGCCCGCTGGCGTTGGCTCGCCAACTCACTCCCGAGCTTGACGACGAGCCTTCGGAGACCAGCACTTGGGAAGACGATCTGGTCACCACCACGTCAGTAGTTGCCTTCTCGACTCCGGTTATAGCTGCAGTCCCAACGGTCAACGCCGCACAGTCCACCTCCAGCCTCTGGTTGCTGTTCTACGGCGGATTCGTGCTGTTCATCGCAATTGCTGCGATATTCCTTTGGAACCGTGCCATCTTCAGCTATCTCGCCCCAATGGCCTTGGCCACGGCAATTCTGCCCTGGCTTGCACTCGCGGTAGCGGGCCCAGAAGGGGACGCAGGAGCCGGTACTGGAACCCACGCCTGGGGTCTCATCCCAATCTCCATCGGTGCCGCGCTCTTTGTCTGGGCGCTGGCCACAGCACCGAAGCACAGCGCGCTTGGCACCCGACTACAAGCTCCTGAGCCAACGCGGGATGCCGTCGCACCCTATACAAAGATTGCGGCGCTGACCTGGCTGCTCGGCGCAACGGTAGTACACCTCTACATCCTGCCCGCAGCGTTGAATGCCGGTGCTGCGGCTGACTACTCGGCAACGTGGGCAGAAATGCTTTCGCTGTTGTTCCTGCTGTGCGCCGACGTCGGCCTGGCCGTGACGGCGGCAAGGTCGCAGCTGCCGCCAGCTTTTGCACTGATTGGCCTGGCTGCGCTGGGTATGCCATTTATCGTGCTGCTCACAACTATTGGCGTGAGCTTCAACGCTGCACACATGTTGCTGAGTATTTTCTGGGCCACGATAGCTGGCATGCTGGTGCTATCGAAGAGGTTCCACCACATTCCGGCGCGACTGGCAGCGGGTTTGACCATTGCGGCGCTGTCTATCGTCAAGCTGATCTTCTACGACATGGCAACACTCGATGGCGTTATCCGCGCCTTGGCGTTCCTCGGCTGTGGTCTAATTCTGCTAGCCATGGCGGTCTCCGGAGCAAAGCAGAAGAATGCCGAGGAACCAGCGGCATCGGACCGTGACGGCACCGCCAGCGATTCTGACGCTGCCACCGCTGTCGGCGCTGCCGCTGCCGCCGATGCCAATGCTGCCGATGCCGACCCCGTTGCTGACAGACTGGAAGGCGTCACCCGCACCGACCGTCCAGGAATTTCCGACGGAAACGAGCCGACTACCTAAGCTACTTAAGCAGCGGCTTCAGGTACTGCCCGGTGTGGGATCCGGAACAGTTCGCGACGTCCTCCGGGGTGCCCTCTACAACCACGGTGCCACCGCCGGAACCGCCCTCCGGCCCCATGTCGATGATCCAATCCGCAGACTTGATGACATCCAAGTTGTGCTCAATGACAATGACGGTGTTGCCCTTGTCCACCAGACCCTGCAACACCAGCATGAGCTTGCGGATGTCCTCAAAATGCAGACCCGTGGTCGGCTCATCCAAGATGTAAACGGTGCGACCATTAGAGCGTTTCTGCAGCTCACTGGCCAGCTTCACGCGCTGAGCCTCACCACCCGAGAGCGTGGTTGCCGCCTGTCCGAGACGGACATAGCCCAGGCCGACGTCGACAAGCGTATTGAGATAACGCGCAATCGACTGAATCGGCTCAAAGAACTCCGCTGCCTCGGAGATGGGCATGTCCAGCACCTCAGCAATGGTCTTGCCCTTGTAGCGAACCTCCAGCGTTTCGCGGTTGTAGCGCGCGCCGTGGCAAACCTCGCAGGGCACGTAGACATCCGGCAGGAAGTTCATCTCGATCTTGATGGTGCCGTCGCCCTTACACGCCTCACAACGACCGCCCTTGACGTTGAAACTGAAGCGACCGGGCTTATAGCCGCGAACCTTAGCCTCTTGCGTCTCTGCGAAGAGGTTGCGGATCTTGTCGAACACGCCGGTGTACGTCGCTGGATTGGAACGCGGGGTGCGGCCAATCGGCGACTGATCAACCTGCACCAGCTTGTCCAGGTGATCCAGCCCCTCCACGCGGCTGTGTCGACCCGGCACCTGACGAGCTCCGTTGAGCTCGTTGCTCATCACCTTGGCCAGAATTTCGTTGACCAAGGTCGACTTGCCTGATCCGGAAACCCCCGTCACACAGGTCAGCACACCGAGGGGAAACTTCACGTCAATCTTCTTCAGGTTGTTCTCGCGAGCGCCCTTGACCGTCACCATGCGCGACTTATCAATCGCACGCCGGCTCTCCGGCACTGCCAATACCCGACGACCCGAGAGATACGCACCTGTCAGTGATTCCTCGCAGTCAACAATGCCCGACGGGTCACCCTGGTAGACGATCTGGCCGCCGTATTCACCGGCCTTTGGCCCAATGTCGACCAGCCAATCGGCCTCGCGAATCGTGTCCTCATCATGCTCGACCACAATCAGGGTATTGCCCAGGTCGCGCAGGTTCTTCAGAGTCTTGATTAGACGATTGTTATCGCGCTGGTGAAGACCAATCGACGGCTCATCCAAGACATAAAGCACGCCGGCGAGCCCCGAACCAATCTGGGTGGCCAGACGAATTCGCTGCGCTTCGCCACCGGACAGCGTGCCCGCCGAACGCGACAGGGACAGATAGTCCAGCCCCACATCCAGCAGGAACTTCAGACGAGCCTGCACCTCACGCAGAACGCGACCGGCAATCATTTCCTCGCGCTTGCCCAAAGTCAGCGAATTCAGGAATGCCGAGCCATCGTGGACCGACAGCTCTGTGAGCTCGGCAATATTCTTCTGCCCGAACTCCGCCGAATCCAGCGTCACCGAAAGAATTTCTGGCCGCAGACGCGTGCCATTACACGCAGGACACGGCACTTCACGCATGTACCCCTGGAAGCGATCCTTCTGAGAGTCACTCTCTGCCTGCGACAGCTTGCGGTGCAGGTACGGCATCACGCCTTCAAACGGCGCGGTGTACTGGCGAGTACGGCCGTACCTATTGCGGTAACGCACCGTGACCTTGTGACTGGAACCATGCAGCAGGGCCTTACGCTGCGGCGCTGTGAGATCCTCGAAAGGCGTGGTCGGGTCGAAGCTCATCTCGGTGGCGAGCCCCTCGACCAGCTTTTCAAAGTACTTCTTGTTCAGCGTCTGCCGCCACGGCGCAATCGCCTCAATCGTCGGCAGCGACGGGTCTGGAATGACCAGGTCCGTGTCCACCTCCAGCTTGGTGCCGATGCCGTCGCACTCCGGGCAGGCACCATACGGCGAGTTAAACGAAAACGACCGTGGTTCCAGCTCATCGATAGCGATGCGGTGCCCATTCGGGCAGGCCATTTTCTCCGAGAAACGCTGGGTTCGACGCGGGTCATCTGCCTCTAGCCCGACTGCGTCGATGACCACGACGCCGTCGGCAAGCAGAAGCGCCGTTTCGACGGAATCGGTGAGCCTGCGCTGCTGTGACTCCTTCACCTGAAGGCGGTCAATAACCACGTCAATGTCATGCTTGACCTGCTTCTTCAGCTTCGGCGGATCCGTCAGGCGATGCATTTCGCCGTCGACGATGACACGCGCGTAGCCCTCGGATGCGAGGCGTTCAAACAGGTCGACGAACTCACCCTTGCGCGTACGCACGACGGGTGCGAGGACCTGGAATTTGGTGCCCTCCGGCATCTCCATGACCTGATCGACAATCTGCTGTGGAGTCTGTGAGGAGATTACTTCCCCACAGGTCGGACAGTGCGGAGTACCGGTGCGTGCGTAGAGCAGACGCAGGTAGTCATACACTTCTGTGATGGTTCCGACGGTCGAGCGCGGGTTGCGGTTCGTCGACTTCTGGTCTATCGACACCGCCGGCGAGAGCCCCTCAATCATCTCTACATCGGGTTTTTCCATCTGCCCCAGGAACATGCGCGCATAGGAGCTCAGCGACTCCACGTAACGGCGCTGGCCCTCGGCGAAAATTGTGTCAAATGCCAGTGACGATTTACCCGACCCCGACAGACCGGTGAAAACCACCATCTTGTCTCTGGGCAAATCGATGTCAACACCCTGCAGGTTATGCTCGCGGGCGCCTCTGACCACTAGACGTTCAGCCACAGTGGGAAACCTCAATTCGTCGACGATTCACTGCCGACCAGTCTACAGTCCATAACCAATTTTTCGCACATGTGTTCAGAGACTCGCAGTTAAGTCGCGTTCCTAGCGCACCGACAGACACCTCATTACCCTGGGGCACATGAACGACGTCATTACAATTAGCCCCTACTCCAACGCGCCGAGCACGCGCGGCGTTGAGCGCATTGACTACGGCAATGTCACTATTTATAAAACCTCCGTCGGACCGATGGAAAACAACGTCTACCTTTTGGTCGACTCCCGCGAGCCCGACAATTCCCTACTTATCGATGCCGCCACCGACGCCGACCACTTAGTCCGCCTGGTTGAGCACGTCGGCGCGCAGGTCCGCACGATTGTCACCACGCACTCCCACGGCGATCACGTCCAGGCGCTCGGCGAGCTCCTGCAGGCATTCCCGGCCCGCCACATCACGTCATGCCTCGACGCTGCAGACATTCCCGAACCCGCCGACCAGCAACTCGACGGCGGCGAGACCATTACTTTCGGCGAGGGCATCACGCTTCCCACGTTCATCTTGCGCGGGCACACCAAAGGCGGCCTCTGTCTCGACCTGTCCGTCAAGGTAACCGGCGCGCTTTCCGACGACACCCCGTCACACCACCTCTTCGTCGGTGACAGCATCTTCCCAGGCGGTGTCGGTAAAACGTACTCGCCCGAGGATTTTTCGCAGCTTATCGACGATGTCGAGAGCCGTGTCTTCCACGTCTACCCCGCCGACTCGGTGATTCACCCCGGCCACGGCAAGGACACCACAGTTGGCGTCGAGAGCCCCGAGGTGGAGAACTGGCGCCAGCGCGGCTGGTAGTGCTGGATGAGCGTGGTTGGTAGCGCTAGATGCAGTCGCAGCGTCTGAAAAACTCGTCATTCCCACGACATAAATAGGCCAGGCTGCGTAGGATTAATAGTGAATTACAGCGACCAGGTGGCCAAAAACACGGTTTCACCTGGACGACAAAGGAGATGGAATTTAGATGATTCGCAAGTTTGCCCGACCAATGCTGGCCTCGGTTTTCGTTGCCGACGGTGTCGACACGCTGATGAACCAGAAGGATCATGAAGAGGGCGCACGCGACTTGATTGCCCGCGTCCGCTCCGTAACCCCGAACCAGTACAACAAGTACGTGCCAAATAGCGAGAAGCTGGTTGTTCAGGCCGTCGCTGGTACCAAGGTTGCCGCCGGTTCCCTCTACGCTCTGGGTAAGGCCCCACGCCTGTCCGCCACGGCTCTGGTCGCTGCACAAATTCCGACGATGCTGGCTCGCCACGCATTCTGGGAGGCCCAGGACTCGAAGGAGAAGGCGGCTCGCCGCACTGGATTCCTGACCGACATCGGTCTGCTGGGTGGCCTCTTCCTGGCTACCGCTGACACCGACGGCAAGCCGGGTGTCGCTTGGCGCGCTGAGAAGGCTGGCAAGCAGCTGAACAAGAAGGTTCAGGCTGCCCTGCCGACCAAGTCTGAAACCGAGCAGCGCACTGAGGAAGTCAGCGCAGCTTTCGCTTCCGCCGGCGAGAACGTCCGAGAAAAGGCCGGCCTGCTCCGCGACTGCGCTTCTGAGGCCACCGATGGGGCTCGTGAATACGTCGAGGAGAACAAGGACGGCTGGCGCGAGCAGCTCACCGGCGCCTTCGACACCGCTAAGAGCTACGTCGAGGACAACAAGGACGACTGGATTGCCAAGGCTAGCGAGCTCGCTGAGGACGCTCGCGACTACGCCGAGGACCTGGGCAAGGATCTCAAGAAGGACACTCGCAAGCAGCGCAAGGAACTGCGCAAGCGCGCAGCCAAGGCTTCCAAGGAGGCCAAGAAGTCTGCAAAGAAGGCGCAGAAGCGCCTGCAGTAAGTTTGCTGCCGCAGTTAAAGCGGTATACTTAAACGCTCCCCACGCCACTACGCGTGCGGGGGCGTTTTCATATTTTTATATTCATTCAGCACATCAATTAGCACTAGTTTTAACGAACTGTTGAGGAGACCAGGTTGGCGTCGCTCGCATCCGAGCCCGGGCAGGACCAGACAGGCCGCATTGGCCGCACTGGCCAGGCAGGTCTGCCGGACCAGGCAAGTTCAGCACCACAGCGAGAAGAAGAGAGCACCCTCGCTGCAGAACAGGCCTATGTCGATCGTGCGTTCAGCTTCCTCGACCGGGCACGCGAGCGCGACCAGGAGTACCTGCGACAGGTCATGCTCATCGACGACCCAGACCCGCAAGCCCGCGTTGAACGCGAGGTGGAATACCACCGACTACAGGCTAACCTGGACCGCTACCGCTCAGCCGAGATTGGCCTGGTCTTTGGTCGAATCGATATCGATGACCCAGACCCCGACAATCCTTTGGCAGAGGAAGGGCCGGGGGCGACCGTCGATAAGCGATACATCGGGCGAATCGGCCTGTCCGATGAAAACGACGACTACCGCACGGTCATCATGGATTGGCGTGCCGATGGTGCGCGCCCGTTTTACCTGGCCACGACCGCGCATTCCGAGGGAGTCAGCCTGCGTCGCCACCTGCGCACGCACGGCCGGAAGGTCCGCAGCATTGACGACGAATGGCTCTCCGGCGAGGAAGCCGACAGCGCACACGAAACCGAAGTCGAGGCTGGTGTCGGTGGCGAATCGGTGCTGCGCGAGGTCATGAATCAAGCGCGCACCGGCCATATGCGCGGCATTGTGGAGACCATTCAGCGCGAGCAGGACCTCATCATCCGCGATTCCACCCGCGGCACCCTGGTCGTCCAGGGCGGGCCCGGCACGGGCAAGACGGCGGTGGCGCTGCATCGCGTCGCGTGGCTTCTCTACACCTACCGCGATCAGCTGGCGAAAACCGGTGTCCTCATCATCGGCCCGAACACGACCTTCCTCGACTACATTTCCCGCGTGCTGCCGAGCCTCGGCGAAACAGGCGTGGTGCTGACCACCATCGCCGATCTCTACCCCGGCGTACGCGCGTCCAACGCGCTTATCGACGGGCACAACCCCGAACCCCTGGTTGCGCAGGAAGTTAAGGGCTCGATGGAGATGCTCACTATCCTGCGCGAAGCCGTGCGGGCCTACCAGGAGCTCCCCGCGGAGTCGTTTGAAGTCCGTAACGACAACATCATCCTGACCATCACGCCAGAGATGGTGAAAGCCGCGCGAACGCGTGCGCGGCGGACTCGTAAACCACATAATCTGGCACGTCCGATTTTCCGGGATCACGTGGTGGAACTCCTGGCCGCACAGATGGCCGAGGTCATTGGCGCCGACCCGCTGGGCGGCGAAAACCTGCTGTCCGTGACCGACGTTGCCGACCTGCGCGACGAAATTGACGAATCCGGAGCAGTCGCTGACATCCTCGACGAGCTGTGGCCCGCACTCACACCCGAGCAGGTGCTGTCGGAACTGCTGAGTTCCCGCGAGGCCATCGACTACGCCGCCAGCGATTACGACGAGCTGACGCGCGAGGCTCTCTACCGGCCGGAAGGCACCGACTGGATGCCTTCCGACGCCCCGCTTCTCGACGAGCTGGCGGAGCTCCTCGGCCCGGTTGGTGAAGCGGAGACCGATGACGAGAATTGGCAGGCCCGCGTCGAGGAGGCGCAGGGCGCGTTGGATACCCTGTCCAGCTCTGCGTCCCAGGACCTTGACGACGGCTTCGAGGCCGAGATTCTATCTGCGTACGACGTCATCGATGCCGAGGCACTGGCCGAACGCCACCGTGAGCGCGACCTGCGATCCACCGCCGAGCGGGCGGCGGCGGATCGCCTGTGGGCCTACGGCCATGTCATCGTCGACGAGGCTCAGGAACTCTCCGCGATGGCCTGGCGCATGCTGCGCCGCCGCAGCCCCAATGGTTGGATGACCCTCGTCGGCGACGTGGCCCAGACGGGCTCACCCGCAGGTGCCGCGACCTGGGACGATGTGCTGGAACCGATCATCGGCTCGAGGTGGCATCTCCACGAGCTGACCGTCAACTACCGCACCCCTGCTGAGGTGATGGAGGTTGCCGCCAGCGTCCTGGCTGAGATTGATTCGGAGCTGGAGGCGCCGCAGTCGATTCGCGCGACCGGCCGCAAGCCTGTTCAGGCTCGCACCGTGACGGAGGCGTTGGCACATGTGGAGCGGGTTGCACAACCGGATCGCCTGGTCGCGGTCATCGCCCCGGCAGAGTTGCTCGACGCCACGCGCGCGGAGGTGCGGGATTTTCTCGCTGGCCGAACTGGTGGAGATGGTGAAGATGGCGGGGCTGGTGGCTCTAATGCTGCCGACGCGACTAGCGCCAATGACGCACCTGCTACTCGCCCCAACAAACTCACCAACTGCGCGGTCTACGACATCACGACCTCAAAGGGCCTGGAATTCGACGAGGTCATCGTCGTCGCGCCCGACCAGATTGTGGCGCAATCTCCGCAGGGGCTACAGGACCTGTATGTTGCACTGACTCGTGCGACCCAGGGACTAATTGTTGTGGCGCCTCAGCAGTCGAGCGTTTTGCCGGAGCTGCAATGGTTAGAATGACGAGGATAGTGCCGTACAGAATGAGTGAGACATAATGTCCCAAAACTATCTACCTCAGTTAGCTGAACTTCGCGCACGCCGTCTCATTGCCCAGAGGTTAGCTGCAAGTCAAGCACGCAGCGATTGGAATACAAATCTCAAGTCGCCTGCATTATCAGCAACGCATGGCATGGTTGCTCTACAAGGGCAGAATTATTCGAACGGTGTTAATGCCATCGCCCTACGCAGTGGCAGCACCTCCGACGATGTTTTAGCAGCCATTTCTTCTTTCGACATCGTTCGCTGTTGGTCTCAACGAGGCACCCTGCACTTTGTTTCAGCACAAGACGCGGAAGCAATTATGAGGTTGACGAATCCGCGCATCGAAAAGGCGGCAGCAAGACGCCGTACGACACTCGGACTTTCTCAAGATGATGTGCAGACCGCACGGGCAGCATTTCATTCCGAATTGCGCTCACGTGGTCTGTCCGACCCGCTGACTCGGACCGAAGCCTATGAGGTTTTCGCAGATCATGGAATAGACCCCACGGAACAAAGAGGCCCTCACCTACTGCGCACATTCGGCGGCGAAGGCGCTGTCATCCAAGGGCCACGAAAAGGAGCCCAAGATACCTTCGTCCTGCTTACCGACGTAACTTTCAAAGGCGGCCTCTCAGAAAAAACCACAGAGGGCTCCAGCACAGGACACTCAGCTGAATCCACGCTGGCCGACATTGCCTGGCGCTATGTTGATTCCCGCGGACCTATCTGTGTAGCTGACTTCGCGTGGTGGCTGGGACTGACGAAAACTCAAGCGAAAAAGGCCCTTAAGCTTATCGACCACTTAATAGTTCCTTTCTCCCTCGATTCCTCCGCCTCTTCGCACGCGCCAACTGACACAGAATTCACCGGCGAACCCCTCACGCAAAATGAGTACTTCATGCCGGCATGGCAGCAGAACGTAACTGAGGCCGAGCTTGAAGCCGCGCTTTCACTGACGCTTCGACTGCCCGCTTTTGACGAGTACCTCATGGGCTATGGCAGCCGTACCGAAGTTCTTCCTGAATCCCTTCGCAACCAGGTCTTAACTAGAAATGGAATTAGCTGGCCTTTTGTAGTTGAAGAAGGAGTTATCACCGGACGGCAATAGAAAAACCGGCACCTCAACTCAGAGGCGCCGGTTTAAAACGAAAGCTAAATTGTTAGCTCACCGTTTTGTAAGCTCACGGTTTTATTAGCTCACAGTGTGAACAATCATGACATCACAGTCCGACTGACGAGCAACATCCGCCGGCACGGAGCCCAGCAGACGACCAGTCAGCGAGTTAATACCACGGTTACCAACCACCAGCAGGTCCGCGCGACGGTCAGTGACCAGCGACATCAGAGCTTCAACCGGGGAGCCCGAGCGAACTTCAGTCTCAACCTTGGTCGCGCCGACGGCCTCTGCGGCCTCCTTAGCAGCAGCCAGGTTCTTCTGAGCCGGGTCATCACCGAGGACCTGGACCGAATCCTGGCGCAGGGTCTTGGACGCATCCTCTGCAGTCTCGTAGTAAGCGCAGCCGATAACTAGGGTGGCATCGAAAGCGGCAGCAATCGAGGCAGCGCGCTCTACTGCGAGCAGCGACGACTTAGAACCATCCGTGCCGACAACAATGGTCTTGTAATCACTCATGAAAACTATCCCTCACTGTGGAAGTTGCATTAAAACAGTTCATCGTGCGTAACGCCGTCGTTGCCCCGAACCCACTGGCCAGAGGCACTTTCGCGAATACACTGTTTTACTTCCCACAACAGTAGCAAAAAACTACTCGACACCGGCCTCAATCATCCCCTTAAGTTCCTTCTTGAGGTCGAAAATCTCATCGCGCAAGCGCCCCGCGAGCTCGAACTTCAACTCACGCGCAGCCGCGGCCATCTGCTCCGACAAATCTGCAATAAGAGCCTCGAGCTCAGCCCGCGGCATCTGCTTACCGCTGGCACCATCGGCCGCGCCCGAGCCGTCGGCACGCGAGAGCAGCGCATCGGCGGGCGCACCGGTCTTGCCTTCGTAATCAGTGTCAGCGTTGTCGTAAACCTGATCCAGAATGTCCGCAATCTTCTTGCGCAGCGGCTGCGGATCGATACCATGCTCGGTGTTGTACGCGATCTGCTTTTCGCGGCGCCGCTCCGTCTCATCGATGGCGAACTGCATGGAATCGGTGATCTTGTCGGCGTACATGTGCACCTCGCCGGAAACGTTTCGCGCGGCACGACCAATCGTCTGAATCAACGAACGCTCCGAACGCAAGAACCCCTCCTTGTCAGCGTCGAGGATTGCCACCAGAGAAACCTCGGGCAAGTCGAGGCCCTCGCGCAGCAGGTTAATACCGACCAGCACGTCGTACTCACCGAGACGCAACTGTCGCAGCAGCTCAACGCGCTTGAGCGTATCCACATCCGAGTGCATATACCGCACTTGCACGCCATTTTCGAGCAGGTAGTCGGTCAGGTCCTCCGCCATCTTCTTCGTCAGGGTGGTCACGAGGACGCGTTCGTCACGCTCGGTGCGCTTTCGGATCTCGCCAATCAGATCATCAATCTGTCCCTCAGTCGGCTTAACGACGATCTTGGGATCCACCAGCCCAGTCGGACGAATGACCTGCTCCACATACTCACCACCGGCCTTCTCGAGCTCATAGTCACCCGGCGTTGCGGACATGAACACGACCTGGCCCACTCGGGCATCGAATTCATCGAACGTCAGCGGCCGGTTATCCAGCGCCGACGGGAGGCGGAAACCAAAGTCGACGAGGTTGCGCTTACGGGAGGCATCGCCCTCGAACATGCCGCCAATCTGCGGCACAGTGACGTGCGACTCATCGATGATAGTGAGGAAGTCCTCCGGGAAATAGTCGATGAGCGTCGCGGGGGCCGAGCCCGGCGCGCGACCATCGATGTGGCGCGAGTAGTTCTCAATACCGGAGCAGAAGCCGACTTGCTCGATCATTTCGAGGTCGTACTCCGTGCGCATGCGCAGACGCTGTGCTTCCAGCAGCTTACCGCGGTTTTCTAGGTCTGCCAGGCGTTCGGCGAGCTCGGCCTTGATGTCCGCGACGGCACGTTCCATGCGCTCCGGGCCGGCGACGTAGTGCGTAGCAGGGAAAATGCGCAGCTCAGGGGCTTGGTCGATGACGTCGCCTGTGACTGGATTGAGGTAGTACAGCGAATCAATCTCGTCGCCGAAGAACTCCACTCGCACGGCCTTTTCTTCGTAGGCCGGGATGATGTCGACCACGTCGCCTTTTACTCGGAAGGTGCCGCGGGTAAAGGCGATATCATTGCGGGCATACTGAATGTCCACCAAAAGGCGCAGGAACTGGTCGCGATCGACTTCCTCGCCCTCCTTCAGCCACACCGAACGGTCGAGGTAAGACTGCGGGGTACCCAGGCCATAGATGCAAGAAACAGAGCTGACGACGACTACGTCGCGACGCGACAACAGCGCTGAAGTAGCCGAGTGGCGCAGGCGCTCCACATCCTCGTTGATGGAGGAATCCTTTTCAATATAGGTATCGGTCTGCGCGATGTAGGCCTCTGGTTGGTAGTAGTCGTAGTAGGAAACGAAGTACTCGACCGCGTTGTTTGGCAGCAGGCTGCGGAGCTCATTGGCCAGCTGAGCCGCCAGAGTCTTGTTCGGCGCCATGACGAGGGTTGGCCGTTGCACCTTTTCGATCAGCCACGCCGCAGTGGCTGATTTACCGGTACCCGTGGCACCCATCAGGACGACCTCGCGCTCGCCTCTGTCCAGGCGTTCCGACAGTTCCGCGATTGCCTGCGGCTGGTCGCCCGAGGGCTCGAACTCGCTGATGACCTCGAAGGTTCCCTCCGCGCGCTCGACTTCACCGACGGGACGGAACTCCGAGTGCGCGAGGACGGGTTGCTCTGCTGCAAATGCCATAGTTCCCAGCGTAGCGAAGGCTGCTTTACATGGGCTGGTTATGCTCGCTTCCCTGGGCTTTGGGGTGGCTGTGGGGATTTGGGGCCAGCACAGGCACCGCAGGCACCGCAGGCGGGGTTCCGCTTCACCAGCTGGCCCTTGGTACGCAGCGACTGGCTCCTGGTGAAGCGCAAGCCGTCTTATCGATGGTCCGCGGGTACGAGGTTGAGGTTGAGGCTGCGGCTGCGCGGCTGCGGGCGGCCTGGATTATCCACACCTTGAAAGTTGTCCACAGATTGGACGCGGAGCCTCTCTCAAAGAAAAGCCCCTGAATCAAAAAGGCTTAGAGTCCCGACCATGGGAAGTTTCACCACGGCCGAGTTACGTGCACTCGGCATCGGAGAGAAAAAGACCAGAGCCCTCCTACAACAAGGCAGACTAACTAAATTAGTACGTGGCCTCTACATTGACGACCACTCTCCCGCCTCAGTCGCCCGAGCAATCACAGGGCATTACAAAAAGATTGCTCTAAGCGGTAAAAGCGCAGCTCAAATCCACTTGAGACTTCCCCTGACATTTCCTATCCAGACGGAAGGCGCGGGATCAGTTCAGGCCGAAACCTTCTCTATTAGGCATAGCCGCCTGCCGGCCTGCACCAGCATCAATGGCCTTCCAGTTGTCGAAGCACTCTGGGCAGCACGAGCTTCAAAAGACTATGCACGCAGAATCCTGGAAACACACTACGCCGGCCGGGACGGCGAGAAGCGACTCAACCACGACCTCAGCCGGATGCGGAAAGTCCCCGCATGGCTGCGTGAAACCATCGCCACCACGCCGATCGGCGCATGCAGCGAACTCGAGCGCAAGCTGGCTCGCCCATTGATTAAGCGCGGGTACCGGATCCGAATGAACCACTTCATCGGCCCCTACTGCTTCGATATCCTACTTGACCAGTGGAAAATAGCCATCGAAGTCGACTCCGAGAAGTACCACGCGAACGAGGACTCATTCATCTCAGATCGTTGGAAGACCAACTCCGGCACGCTGCACGGCTGGATAGTCCTGCGGTTCACAGACTCATGCATCAATTGGAATCTCGACAGCGTCCTCGACGAAATCGAGCAGGCAATCCGATGGGTACAAAAGCGCCGTCCCCGCGTGGACTATAAACCAGGATGGCCTGCCTGCCAGAAAGTCTGGGAGTGGAATCCAACGGTTGGCTACGCCAACAAGCAATGACACCTGTCATGGGCAATTCGTGACATTACCTATACGTCCATACCTCTAATCCGCGCTGAACTTGGAACTATGAATCCGGACGTAATTCTCGAGTTCTCCAATATCACCAAGCAATTCAGCAAAGGCCAGGTAACCGCACTCGATGATGTCAGCGCCACCGTCCGCCGCGGTGAGGTCGTCGCCATCCTCGGTGAAAACGGCGCAGGCAAAACCACACTTATCGATCTCATCCTCGGCCTGACCACACCCACCGCCGGCCGCATCGAAGTCAACGGCCAATCATCCAGGAACGCGGTCAATGCTCAGCAGGTCGGCGCTATCTTGCAGACGGGCGGTTTGCTTCCCGACGTAACGGTCGAGGACACACTCAAGATGATTGCCAGTGGCTATTCGGAGCATGTGGCGTTGGCGGACGTCGTAAAGCAAGCGCGGCTGGAACCCTTGCTGAAGCGGAAAGTCGGTAAGTGCTCGGGCGGTGAGCAGCAGCGATTGAAGTTTGCGTTGGCCCTGCTCGGTGATCCGGAGTTGATTATGTTGGATGAGCCGACAGCGGGGATGGATCCGAGTGCGCGGCGCAATTTTTGGGCGGATATTCATGCCCGGGCGGAGCGTGGCACGACGGTGTTGTTCACCACGCATTACATGGATGAGGCGGAGGATTTTTCGAAGCGAATCATCATGCTGCACAAGGGGCGTATCATGGCGGACTTGGATACGCCGAGCATGCTTGCGCTGAGTAAATCAGTGCTGGTTGAGGCTAATTTTCCGGGTGCGGCACCGGAGCTTTCAGAGCGCACTGAGGTCGATGAGGTCACCTGGTTGAGTAGCGCTGCTGGGGAACCGGCCGGGACCAGTAGGCGCGTGCGGCTGCGGACACGGGATTCGGACTCACTGCTTCGTCACTTGGTAACGGAGACGGATGCGACCGACTTCACGGTCCAGCGCGCGAAGCTTGATGACATTTTCATTTCTATGCAGCGTGACGCAGATGTTGCAGCTGATGCCACGCCCGATGTCGCCGTGGCTGCTGGGAACTAAAGGAAATAACTGGAAAGGATTACCATGACGTACACCGCGACTGAAACTTCGTCCGACATACCCGGCGCGACTGCTGGTACCAGCGCAACAAAGCTAACCGAATCCCACGGCCTGTCGACATACATCGCCATTCAGATCAAACGCTATCTGTCCGACTGGTCGAACCTGTTCTTCTCCATCGGCCTGCCCATCTTGTTCTTTCTGGTGTTCGGTGCCTCGCTCGACCGCGGCGGCGATGCCTTCCCTCACGGCAATGTCACCGCCTACGTGATGATTGGCATGGCTATTTACGGCGGCGTCACAGCAGCGGTGGCCAGCGCCGGACAAACGATTATGGAGCAAACCACGGGATGGGGTCGCCAGCTTGCGCTGACACCAATGTCGACGTCGCGTATTGTACTAAGCCAGGCAATTCTGGTGCTCTTCGCCGCAGTGTTGCCGATTGCGGCAATGTATCTTCTCGGCCTCGTCATCGGCGCCGAGATGGAGCCACGGGCCTGGATTGTCAGCTTCATTCTCTGTGTTGTAACCTGTCTGCCGTTTGGTTTCTACGGCTATGCCTGGGCACTGCTGCTGCCGAAGCCGTCAGCGCTCAGTATCGCGTCGGGCTCGATTGTCGTGCTGTCTTACCTCGGTAACCTCTTTATCCCGATGCAGGGCACGTTGCTGGCAATCAGCCGCTTCACGCCACTGTTCGGTTCTGTGACTCTGTCGAGGTATCCGCTGACCGCAGGTCTTACTCCCAGCACGGATACTGGTGCAGGACTCTACACCGAGCCACTGTGGGTGCCCATTGTCAATGTTGCAGTGTGGAGCATCCTGCTAATCGGCTTCTGCATATATCTGAACAAGCGCGAGAAGTCGCGGCTGTAAATAGCGCGGCGAAACACGGCTAGATAGCAAACCCAAGCGATAGCCATCGCCTCCATCTAACCTGTGACTAACTAGACCAACTTCCCTCTGCCACCGACCGAGACCGCCTAGGCATCTATGACAACCACTTTGCGACGCAGCTTCAGCCATCCCTTCCAGGGATTCCATGTCTACTCCGCACTGTCGGCTGGCATCTGGATTGTGGTTTTACCCTTCGTCTTCTTCGGTTTCGGCGCCGAAAAGGTCGCTCAGATAACTGCGCTGATTGTCAGCTTTGCGCTGGTGTACATCTTCATCTGGGGCTCACTTCACTACTATCCTCGCGGCTGGTTGCAACGAGCTCGCAACATACTTGCCCTGTGCATAGTCGCAGCGTTCGGCCTGCTCTCCATCCCGCTTGTGGGAAACGGCGCCAGCGCATTCCTGCCATTTGTCGCAGCATTGCTCAGTTGGATGCTGCCCATCATCCCCGCCATCCTCAGCATTGGCGTGCTCGGCGCAACAATCGTTACCATTAGTCATTTCTTGGCTCCGGAAAGCGGTCTCATCTTACCCATCGATGCCCTGTTTTGGGCCGTCGTTGTCTGCTGCGTTGTTCAACTCAGCAGGTTCTCCCAGGAACGAGCCCAGCTCAACCAGGAAATTGAGCTCAGCCAGCAGCGCGACTCCATCGCCCGCGATGTCCACGACGTGCTGGGCCATTCGCTGACGGTCATCTCGCTCAAATCTGAAGTCGCGCGGCGTTTGGTCCACACCAACCCCGATGCCGCCGCTGCCGAACTCGAGGCCATCACCGCTCTGTCGCGCACATCGCTTGCCGAAGTCCGCTCAACAGTCACACGCATGCGCCAGCCGGATCTCGCAGGCGAGCTCGCCGCCGCCGCGCGGGCATTCCACACCGCACACATTGAGGCTTCGCTTCCCGACGATTCCAGCGGTGTAACCACCAATGCGAAACTCTTCTCCTGGGTGATTCGCGAGGCCACCACCAATATCATTCGGCATTCTGAGGCGGAGAATGTCTCAATCGAACTCACACCATCCAGCGTGGAAATCATCGACGATGGCATCGGCTTCGACATTTCCGACCTAGGCTGCGATTCCTCCGCGGCTACCACGGGCGAAGGCCAAACTGTCGCCGCTGGTGGATTGGCTGGGCTGAAGCAGCGTGTCCAGGATGCTGGCGGTGACCTCATTATCGAGTCCGCACCAGGTCGCGGCACTCGCCTTGTGGCCACGATGACGCAGTCACGCTTGCAGCGCTCGCACCGCTCCCACCACGCGGGCCGTTCATCCACCACAAGCTCCAAAAACCACCTCACTGACACAACCGTCACCGAATATGCGCGGGAGAATAGATGATTCGCGTTCTCATAGCTGATGATCAGCACCTAGTTCGAGGGGCTTTAAAGGCTCTACTGGAAACCGAACCGGACTTGGACATCGTGGCTGAAGCCGCCGACGGCATTGAAACAACGCAAAAAGTCATCGAGCAGGACGTCGATGTCGCGCTTATTGACATCGAAATGCCGCGCCTCAACGGCATTGACACCATCGCGAAAATTTCTGACCACTGCCGCTGCCTCGTCGTCACTACTTTTGCTCGCCCCGGCTACCTCAAACGCGCACTTCAGGCCGGTGCCAGCGGATTCCTGGCAAAGGACACGCCTCCTGAGCAGCTCGCAGAAGCTATTCGACGCATCCACTCCGACCTCCGAGTCATCGATCCGGCCTTGGCCGAGGCCTCACTTTTCACGGCCGACTCTCCCCTGACCGACCGCGAAGTCGAGATCGCTCGACTGATTCTCCAAGGCGCTGATACGGGCACAATCGCCGGCCAGCTCTTCATTGCCAAGGGCACGGTGCGCAATCAGGTGTCGTCAATTATCACGAAGACGAATACCTCAAACCGCGTCGAGGCCGCGAAAACTGCTCGCGACAATGGTTGGCTCTAGAAAACAGGTCGAAATACCGCCCTGATTTTCATCGAATCGTTATTACTTTCATAGTGCGAAAACTCCCTACTGCCCACTGCGTGACGCCTACGAACACCCACCACACCTTTGCTTCACGACGTGCACTCATCGCCGGTATCCTCGCCACAACCGCATTGACCTTCACCGCCTGCTCTCAAAACGACGGCGCAGTAACTAGCCAATCGGCAGCTGACACCGCCACCATGACTCAGACTGACGGCAACGCATCAAACGCAAACTCAGAGAATAGGCCGAACCCAACCGGCTCAAACTCTGATGCTGGCGGCAGCAATAACGGTGGCGCTGCCGGAAACTCCGACGACACCTCCGACGATGCAAATTCTTCCGAGACGGCCCCATCACAAAATGGTGGACAAACCAATGGGGATACGGAAACCACGTCTTCGTCGTCAAGCGAAAATGCAGACATCGGCCAGGCGATGAGGGACATCATCTACAGCAACTCGTCGCCGGGGACCACGTTTACCGGGGGCGAGGAGATGACTGTTTGCGTGTATGGCGATGGTTACCGCACGAATCTGGTCGTTGCCGGGCCGAATACCAGCTGTGAGTTTGCCACCGAGGTCTTCCATCAGCAGACCGACGGTCTCAACGCCACCGCTGATAACATTCGCGATAATTTGAAGCCGAATATTCAGGCAACGAGCCCTGCGACCGGCCAGACCTACGATGTCAGCTGCGGCACGCAGGGCGATGGTGTCGTGGCGTGCAGCGGCGGAAACGACGCACGGATTTATATCAATTAGCGTTGATTGCCATTTCGGGAGCAGGCATTTCGTCTTCACTCGTTGACAGCGCAATTGCTGAATACTGCCCTGGCCGATTGATCAGTTTCGACAGACTTGCGGTAATGGCAGGCAACGATTTCACATCGGTGTAGGTCAAGTACCGAGACTTCCATACAGGCTTGAACTTCTCCTTGTAATTGCGCAGCCCGCGGAAGTTATAAATCCGTCCGCCGTAGTTGTACACCAAATAGATCGTTTTTTCGCTGAGCCTAGAATGCGGTCGGGCACCTGTGTTTGACATTGGTGCCATGCCAAAATTGAACTCGGTATATCCATGGTTCTTTGCCCACTCCATCAGATTCACGAAAATGCCATCCATCACGCCATCTGGCGCATCGGGGCGAATGCGCATCAAATCCACCGACGCAACGCTTAACCCCTGCGGCATTAGCGATGCGAACCCTTCAATACGATCTGAGTCTGCCGATCGGACTATGGCAATCGGTGCACGAGATAGATAATTCTCGTCGAAGAAGCCGAGAGAAAAACTCATTTCTGTGCGCTTTCCGAGCCACGCCTGCGATGCATCTCGCAATTCCGTAATGAGGTCTGGACTGTACGGTGCTTCGACAATTTCAAAAGTACAAGCGGAGCTTTCCAACTTGTTGTGCATGCGCCGGAAGGTCTTGCCCTTACTACCGACTCTCGTGAAGCCAGAAATATCAACCGTCGCATCTTCACCTAATTTGACCAGGCTCATCCCCTCATTGACGCACCGCGCCAAATGCTCTTCGCCCACTTCATAGAATGCGACGGAACACTGAAAGGTGTCTGCATAATCAATAAAGTCCGCGAATAATTGATTGAAAGAATCCGGGTCGCCAAATGGGTCACCGAGTGCAATCAATGTCGTACCCTGCGGGCGATACAACAGTGCTGCTCTATCCGCACCATTTCGCTTATCGACGGTAAAGAAGACCTGCTTGTCGCCTAGGTAATATAGGTGCGAGAAAGCATTTCCACCCCATTTTGCAATCAGCTTCTCGAAACGACGTGTCTGCTCTTCGCATGGCTCCTCAAACTCTGGAGCGCGGCAACGAGAAAACAATACCGCAATTGCCACTGCGCAGGCGAGCATTACGTAGAAAAGAATCATTGGCCAGTGGGTATTGGCATGATGGGATGGTGCGGGTACATTGACCACCTTGTTTACCCGAAGCGCATGCCAACTCGAAAGCACGATTGGAATAGCAATCGCCAGAGCTGCCGTCGGCACGAAACTACTCCACTTTAATGGGAGTGGATCTCGGTCAAAGGCACTGCGCGATGCAAATAGTGCTAGTGCAAAGACCCCGAGATAAATAGCCTCTTCATAGTCGATTCCGCGGGCTAAACAAGCAACAGCTGCCACACCGAGCAAGACCAAGACCAGCTGGTAACAACGCCTAACTCGCTGGTTAATCCCGCGCGCCAAGATAAGCAACATGACTGCGGTAAATAACACTGTCAAGTGCGATGCCTTCCGCACAGTACTTGGCAAAACCTCTTGGATGATTTGAATACGAGAGGCGATTTCAGGTGTTAGCGCTGAGATAAAGAGCAGGAGGCTAGAAAAAACGGTTACTAAAGCCAGCACCCGCGCCATGACACGGTGCGGAAAATCGGACTCGAGTTCTTTCACGCTGTCGGCGACCCACACGACCGTGGCCAACAGCCACGGAACGATGTAATAGAAAACGCGATACAGTACCAGCCCAAGCAAAACTTGATTAGTGTCGAGGCCAAGTTTGGCGCACAGTGCAATCACCGTGAGGTCGAAGCTACCGGCACCCGCGGGCAGGAAAGATAGCAATCCGGCCAAAGTCGCGGTTGCAAAAATAAAGATAGCAATTGGGAATGAGAAATCCAGTGTGAAGACACGAACACATGCCCAGAAAAATAGCCCAGCTGCGGCCCAATCGATAACAGAGGCGCCGAGAAGATTCCACTTTTCGCGCATTCCTATCTGCGCAAACCTCGTTTTTCTTAAATCGATCACCCCAAGTTTCAATCTGTCCGCCAAGAAAAACAGCGGTAGATACATACATGAGATTATCGCGACGATAATTAACCAGCCATCGAAATGCACTGCGTACGGCAAAGTTATTGCCAACAGTACGAATAATCCAAGTAGGTTGGCAGCCCACACACTGGCCGAAACTCCAATGGACTTATCTCGGTCCGCACCCGCCCAGGTATAGTATTTTGCGCGAATTGTGCCTCCGGTGAGACCGCCAAATCCGGCAAAATTATTAAAGGCCTGCGCAATCCAACCGATTTTCAACGCTTCGCGCGGTGACACCTCCACACCGGCGTATTTGGAAGCGACCAAATCGTAGAGCCCCGTCGCGCTGAACGCAATCAGTCCCAATGCCATGATGATTGCATTTAGGTGCATCGACGTATCAACAAATATTTCTCGAAGTTGGCTTCCTGAAATAGCGGCAAACTGGTCACGAGCGACAAGCACGATAATGGAGATTATCACAATATAGAAAACAATCTTTAAGATTTTTCCGTGCGCCTTAAGCCACTGAAATAACGATTGTAGCGCCATATCCTTGAAATCCAATCTTTTATCTCGAAGTTGATCTAAACAGACAGCCCACTTTTAATGGCGTATTGGGAAACATATTTAGTAGTCTTGCGACTTAGTGGCTCGGCGTCCGAATAAGATTCATTTTCGCCGCGAGCCAGGGAAGCTCGTCGTCAAGCGACTTCTCCCACACCTTCCATTCGTGCGTTCCAGAATAGGTGCGCTCCTGTACGTCCATTCCCTGGCTATGCCCGGCTCGGCAGACCTTCCAGAGCCCTTCGATGACGTCTCTAGGTTCCTTATCGCCAATGGAACAAAATGCGGAATACCCGGTGAAATCCTCCCCCGAGGAAAAAATCGAAAGTGGATTGTTTTCCTCAAATGCGGCCTTGTCACCGCCAAATCCCTTGTCGATAGTCGTCTCAAGGTTGTGCAGATTTGGAAACTCCTCACCCGACATGTCCAAAACGGTGCGGTACGGCCCACCTTTACGGCTGAGAACCTGCATTGCGCAGGTACCTCCATTGGACAATCCGCCAACAGCCCACGATTGCGGTCGAGTGTCTACTTGGAAGTGTTCCTCTAGCCACGCCGGTACGTCATGTTCCAGATAGGTTGCGACCGCCCCATTTTCAGTATCGGAGCAGAGCGGGTTCTTGAAGCTCGAAGAAAGCTGATCAGCAATCGCCACAATCGGCGCCAATCCATTGTGTTGCTCAGCAAAGCGGTCCATAGTGTTTTTTAGGTCACCGTTTACCAACCAATCCTTAGGCGTACCCGGCTGTCCTGGCATTAGCACAAGCACAGGCAGCAGCGGACGCGGTCGAGTAAAATATGCCGGAGGAAGGTAGACGATGGAGGGGCGCGGAGAGAAGTTAGTAGCAGGGATATCGGCTTGAACGAGAACGCTACTATCAGTACCTATATTTTCGGCTTGGCGTGGCCGCCACCGTTGTTCCAAGGATGTTTGTTTTGCCGACTCACTGTCACCGGGACGATAAACATCCGCGACCGGCGCGAGCCCATCTACCTCGCCAAAAGCCTGCACTTTGCCTGGTCCGCGTAGCACCTGGGCCAAGTTTGCATACGTGCCATAGTGAATATTGGGAACGGCATAGGCGCCGAGTACTGATAGTGAGCAGACGAGAAGACCCGCAATGATGCGCCTAGGCTTCTTGGAAGACGCAATTACAACTAGAGCAACGATGCCGGACAAGCCAGATGCGAATGGTCCGAAAACTTCAATACCGATGTAGTCCGGGATCGGTCGCCACACCTTATTAAGCACATACCAGCCGATGGTGCTCACCACAGAGACAGCCACTACAATCGCGCAAACTTGAATTAGTCCCGATTTTCTAGAGCTGTTCCCCTTTGCAACCAGCCAAAGGAGAAACCCGAGAGTCAGCAGCATTAGTATAACTGCGATAATTTCTGGAACTCTGCCACGCAGCTGTACCAATTTGGCAGCCTCAAGGGCGTACCACGACCAATCTTGCATGCGGTAAAGACTATTTTTTAAAAGGAAGAGAATGCACAGAATATCTGAAGCTCTTGTCTAGAATTGTCGCTTCGATTTGTAGCGCTCAGAGATGGCACGCCAAAGCTGGTGTACACAGCTTCGCGGACTGACGACCATCACATCCTGCAGCTTCATGCTTCGAACTCATGAGATTCCACCTACAGTAAATACCATGACCGTTTCCCGCTTGCGCCCTTTCGGCGAGACCATTTTCGCCACCATGTCCCGCCTCGCCACTGAGTACGATGCAATCAATCTTGGGCAGGGCTTCCCCGATTGGGACGGGCCGGCGGAGGTACTCGCTGAGGCGCAGCATCAGATAGCTGGCGGAAATAACCAGTACGGACCCGGCCGCGGTATGAAGGTGCTCCGCGAGGCCATCGTCGCCGATCGCGCCCGCCGCACGGGACAGGTCTACGATGCCGACACTGAATGCCTGGTCACCGTCGGCGCCACGGAAGCGATTGCCGCCACCGCCTTGGGGCATCTCGAACCCGGCAGCCACGTCATCGTCATCGAGCCGTACTACGACTCGTACAAAGCCGCCATCGCACTGGCTAACTGCACATATACCGCGGTGCCGCTCATTCCCACGGCCTCGGACACCGAACGCTTCTGGTCGCTCGACCGCAGTGCACTTGCCGATGCCGTCACCGCCGAAACGGCCATGATCATCATCAATTCGCCGCACAATCCCACCGGCACCATCCTCACAAACGAGGACTTGCAGGCTATCGCCGATGTCGCCATCGCAAACAATCTGCTTGTGCTTGCCGACGAAGTCTACGAACGCCTGTACTTCAACGGATTGTCACACTCTTCCATCAGCACTCTGCCGGGCATGCGTGAGCGCACCATTGTCGTGTCCAGCGCCGCAAAGACCTTCAACGTCACCGGCTGGAAGATTGGCTGGACGCTCGCTCCGGCCGAGTTGCTCGATGGCGTGGTCAAGGCCAAGCAGTTCTTGAGCTACGTCGGTGCTACTCCCCTCCAGCCGGCGGTCGCCCGTGGCCTGAAAGAATGTGCTCCATGGGTGGATGAGCTAGCGAGCCAACTCGAAGGCAACATGCGGCTCCTCGCCGATGGGCTGGAGGGCCTTGGCGCCGACGTCTTCACGCCGCAGGCAGGGTATTTTGTCGTCGCCGATGTCTCGAGCTGGGGGCATGGAGACGCACTGGAGACCTGCACCCGCCTAGTCAAGGAATGCCGAGTCGCAGCTATCCCCGTCACCGCCTTTGTGGATGACCCGGAGTCAGAAAAATACCGCTACCTGGTGCGATTCGCTTTCTGCAAGCGCGCCGAGGTGATTGAGGAGGCGATCGCGCGGCTGCGGGATTATCTTGCCGGTCGGTCTTCCTCCTAGATGGGCTTCCGCTGGTCAGTCTGCTTGCGGAACTGTTTACTGGTCGGACTGCTATTGCCCGGCCTGTAGCTGACGAATCTGGTTCAGCGGCTGAATAATCCGCTCCCAAATCCGGTCGACCTGGCGCACGAGATCCTCCTCGGTACCTGAGTTTTCCAGCACCACATCGGCGAACTGCAAACGCTTATCGTCGCTGATTTGCTTAGCGATGCGCTGCTTCGCATCCTCTCGGTCTACACCGCGGCTTTCCACCAGACGGTCGAGACGGACCTCCACCGGGGTATGCACAACCACGACGAGGTCCTGCACTTCCGACTGCCCCATTTCAATTAGCAGCGGCGAGTCGAACACGATGATGGCGTCACCTGCCGCGTTGAACTGCTCTTCGGTGCGCTGCTCAATACGCGGGTGAGTGATGGAGTTCAGCAGCTCCGTCTTCTCCGCGGATACGAAGGCCCGCTTCGCAAGCTCGCCGCGGTTGAGGGAGCCGTCGTCAAGCAAAATGCCCTCGCCGAAAGCTTCGGCGAGTTCGGCCAGCGCCGGTTCGCCGGGTTCGACGACGTCACGAGCAATCTGATCAGCGTCGATGATGGCGGCACCGAGCTCGGCAAACCTACGGGCGACCGTAGATTTTCCACTGCCCATGCCACCGGTTAGTCCTACTTTGAGCATGTCTCTAAGGGTACGTCGACACGCCCCGGCACGTTAGTGCTTTACGACGAGATCCTCGATGCGGTAGCCCTCTTCAACGGGATCCGGGTTGACTGAATCCGGAGCGGTACCGTTACCAAATGGGCTGCCACCAAGGTCTTCACGACCGTGCGGCTGGAGCAGGTCGAAGAGCTCCGGGCCCTTCGGGACAATACCTAAAGGATTGAGGTCGCGGTGGACCTCGTAGTAGTGGCGCTTGATATCGACAAAGTCAGTGGTGTCGCCGAAGCCCGGAGTCTGGAAGAGATCACGCAGGTAGTTGTATAGAACCGGCATCTCGGAGATCTTGTTCCGGTTGCACTTGAAGTGGCCGTGGTAGACCGCATCGAAGCGGATGAGGGTCGTGTAAAGGCGAATGTCGGCCTCAGTGATGTGGTCGCCCATGAGGTAGCGGCGGGTCTCTAAGCGCTCAGATACCTTGTCTAGGGCACTGAACAGTCGGTCGTAAGCTTTGTCGTAGGAGTCTTGCGAACCCGCGAAGCCGCAGCGGTAGACACCGTTATTGATTTCGGTGTAGATGAACTGCATGAGCTCATCCATTTCCTCGCGCATCTCCACCGGGTAGAGATCCGGGGCGCCGTGGCGATGAAACTCGGTCCACTCGGTAATGAAATCCAAGGTGATCCAGGGGAAGTCGTTGGTCACAACCTCGCCCGATTCAATCTCGACGATGGCCGGGACGGTAATGCCCCGCTGGTAGTCCGGGAAGCGCTTTAGGAATGCCTCCTGCAGGCGCTCGTAGCCGAGTATTTCGTCGCGGCCACCTGACCCCTTGTCGAATGTCCAGGAGCGGGCATCGTGAACCGGCCCTGGAATTCCGACCGAAATTGCATCTTCCAAGCCGAGCAGCCTGCGAACGATAAGCGTGCGGTGTGCCCACGGGCACGCACGAGCCGCAACAAGACGGTAGCGCCCGGCTTCAACGGGCCACGTCTTAATCCCCTCGCCTACCTCGCGACCGTTCTTAACAATGCGGTCATTGATATAGCGAGTATCGCGGTTAAAGTCTTTGCCCTCCTGGGAGTACACACCGCCGGTGGAATGGGAGGAGTCCTCTATCTGGTTAGCTTCATACTTTGTTGTCATATCATCAACCATATGGGTAGGCAGACAGGCTGTCAACGGCGGCCAGAACAGACAGAGCCACCAAAATCGACAGGGCAACCACGGCCATAAGGGCCACCAAGGCCATTAGGACGGCTTGAGCTTCGCCAGCAGCCGGTTACTGTGCAGCAAGCCACTTCTGGTGAAGCGCAAGCCCGCCTTAGGCAACAGCGGTGCCACCTTCATGGCCCAAAGTCCCAACACCAGGACCAAAAATGCAGCAAGCACCCAAGCCGCCACTAGAAAAAAGGCCGAGCGGGTGCCCGTCGTAAAGCAAAGAAGGCACGAAAAAGCCCCAGCGAGGAAAACCTCGCCGGGGCGATTTCTCAAAGGGACGTATAAGCCCTTAGCGGTCTAGCTTAGTTGCCAGCCAGCTTCTCACGCAGAGCAGCGAGCTGCTCGTCGGAAGCCAGGGTGCCGCCTGCGTTGTCTGCAGCCGGTGCGGCCGGAGCAGCCGGAGCTGCCTCGCCGGACTCGGAGGAGTAGTTCGAAGCAGTCTCTGCAGCCTCGGCAGCTGCAGCGCGGTGACGCTCGATCTGGGCAGCGTGCAGCTGGTGGTGACGCTCCGCCTCTGCGTAGCGAGCCTCCCACTCTGCGCGCTGGGTCTCGAAGCCCTCCATCCACTCGTTGGTCTCCGGGTCGAAGCCCTCCGGGAAGATGTAGTTGCCCTGCTCGTCGTAGGAGTCGCCCATGCCGTACTTGGTCGGGTCGAACTCTTCGGTGAAGTCCTCGTCAGCCTGCTTGAGGGACAGGGAGATACGACGACGCTCGAGGTCGATATCGATGACCTTGACCATGACCTGCTCGTCGACGGAGACGATCTGGTCCGGAACATCGATGTGGCGGGAAGCCAGCTCGGAGATGTGAACCAGACCCTCGATGCCTTCCTCGACGCGGACGAACGCACCGAACGGAACCAGCTTGGTGACCTTGCCCGGTACAATCTGGCCGATTGCGTGAGTGCGGGCAAAGACGCGCCACGGATCTTCCTGAGTAGCCTTCAGGGACAGGGAAACGCGCTCGCGGTTCAGGTCGACCTCGAGAACCTCGACGGTGACCTCGTCGCCAACCTGGACAACCTCGGACGGGTGGTCGATGTGCTTCCAAGACAGCTCGGAAACGTGAACCAGGCCGTCAACACCGCCGAGATCGACGAATGCGCCGAAGTTGACGATGGAGGAAACGACACCCTTGCGGACCTGGCCCTTCTGCAGCTGGTGCAGGAACTCGGAGCGGACCTCAGACTGGGTCTGCTCGAGCCATGCACGGCGGGACAGAACGACGTTGTTGCGGTTCTTGTCGAGCTCGATGATCTTGGCCTCAATCTCCTGGCCGATGTACGGCTGGAGGTCGCGGACACGACGCATCTCGACGAGGGAAGCCGGCAAGAAGCCGCGCAGGCCGATGTCGAGGATCAGGCCGCCCTTGACGACCTCAATGACGGTACCGGTAACCGGCTCGTCGTTCTCCTTGAGCTGCTCGATGGTGCCCCAAGCACGCTCGTACTGAGCGCGCTTCTTGGACAGGATGAGGCGGCCTTCCTTGTCTTCCTTGGTCAGGACCAGCGCGTCGATCTCATCGCCAACTTCGACCACTTCGTCAGGGTCGACATCGTGCTTGATGGACAGTTCGCGGGAAGGAATGACACCTTCAGTCTTGTAGCCGATGTCGAGAAGAACCTCGTCGCGGTCAACCTTAACGACGGTGCCCTCAACGATGTCACCATCGTTGAAGTACTTCATCGTCGAGTCGACAGCGGCCAGGAAATCCTCAGCGGTGCCAATGTCGTTGATGGCAACCTGAGGGACGTTAGAAGTGGACATATAAGATGTGCTCCGAAGCGGATAGAAATCGAAAAACGGACAATTTCGGCCTTGCCCCTCAAAGAAACTCCTGGACAACCGGGCCAAATCCGCTTTCGGCGAATCTCGCCATTGGCAATTAGTTAACCCGATGTCCCCCGGAACTCGAGGCTGCAAAGTCGGCATGCTAATGCATACCTAGCGAACAATACCGATTTGAGCTGCGACATTCAAGTCCGCAACACGCCCTCGGTGAGTCCGCAAAAGGTCCGCCGGCCGCGACCTCCGCCCCGCCTTCGCACCACTAATGCGCAGCAGCATCCCAGTTCACACCAGCACCGATGGAAACATCCAGCGGTACCAGCAATTCAGCCGCCGAGTCCATCTCCCGATGCAACAGCTCCTTGATTGCCGCCTCTTCCCCATCTGCAACTTCCACAACCAGTTCGTCATGAACCTGCAGGAGGACACGCGAGCGCAACCCGCCGCGTCGTAAAGCATCGTCGACCCGGAGCATCGCAATCTTAATAATGTCTGCAGCGGACCCCTGAATCGGCGAGTTCAATGCCGCGCGTTCCGCGTTATCGCGAGCGATGCGGTTGTCGGCGTTGAGCTCCGGCAGGTAGCGGCGCCGATCGAACATCGTGGCCGTAAAGCCGTCCTTGCGCGCCTGCTCAACAACCTTGTGCAGGTAATCGCGCACGCCGCCGAAGCGCTCGAAGTAGTCCTCCATGAGCTTCTTCGCCTCGCGCTGCGGGATATCCAGCTGCTGAGCCAGACCAAAAGCGCTCAGACCGTAAGCCAGACCGTAGCTCATCGCCTTCACACGACGACGCAGCTCGGGCGTGACCTCATCAATGCCGACACCGAAGACCTTCGAGCCGACGTAGTTATGCAGATCCTCGCCCTGTCGGTAGGCCTCAATCAGCCCCGGATCCTGCGACAGGTGCGCCATCACACGCATCTCAATCTGCGAGTAGTCCGCGGTAATCAGCTGCGCATAGCCATCGCCCACCACGAACGCCTCACGAATCCGTCGCCCGAACTCCGTGCGCACCGGAATATTCTGCAGATTCGGCTCCGTCGACGACAGGCGCCCCGTCGCCGCGACCGTTTGATTAAAGGTCGTATGAATACGGCCATCATCAGCGACGGCCTTAATCAATCCTTCCACGGTCGACTTCATCTTCTGCGACTCGCGGAACTTCAGCAGGTAATCCAGGAACGGATGCGGGTTGACCTTCGCCAGCCCCTCAATTTCCTTCGCCGCCGTGGAATAGCCAGTCTTCGTCTTCTTCGTCTTGGGCATTCCCAGCTGGTCAAACAGGACTTCTTGCAACTGCTTCGGCGATCCGAGATTCAGCTCAGGCTTATCGACGAGGTTGCGAGCCTCACTCTCCGCCTCATCGGTAGCCGCCTGCGCCTGCTTGTGAAGCTCCTCGAGCGCATCGACATCCACAGCGATACCGACGCGTTCCATCCGGCCAAGCACTGGAGCAAGCGGAACTTCCAGGTCGGCGTACACACTGTAGAGCCCGGCCTCGTCGAGTTCGACCGCCAGTCGTTCAGCCAGGTCGATAACGGCGGCGACATGGGAAGCGTCTTCGGCCGGGCCATCGAGCAGGGTCATCTGACCGTCGGCCTGCGAAAGAGTCTGCCCCAGGTGCCGCTGGACGACGTTGTCCAAGCTGTAACTGCGCTGACTTGGGCGCAGCAGGTACGCGGCCAAGAAAGTGTCGTGGATAACCCCCGCCAGCTCGAAGCCATAGTTCCAGAGCGCATGCATGGCCGATTTACAGTCATGCACCAGCTTCGGGTGGTCGCCTGCGAGCCACTCGCGCAGTGTGTCGGCATCTTCTGCGGATAGCTCGCCGAGGTCGAGAGAAACGGCCTGACTGGAGGTCTTGCCCTTCTCATCAGCGGAGCCAATCATCAAAGTATGCTCCCCGACCTGCAACGCGGCCGGCTCGTGCAGTTCATCGAGCCAGACAGCCAGGGCGCCGTCGTCAAGCGAGACAGCCTCGAGCTTTGTCGCGCTGTCACTGGTGGAGGCGGTGACGCCCGCGCCTTCGATAGAAAGGGTGCGGAAGACGCGCTCGCGGAGGTTATCGCCGAATTCGAGGCGGTCGAAGAAGTCGATGATTCCCTGGGCATCAGCGGGCCGGAGCTCGAGCTCGTTCGGACCGTACGGCAAGGGCAGGTCCTTGACCATTTCGGTGATGTCACGGTTCAGCTGGACATTTGCGACGCGCTCGCGGAAGTTGTCGCCGACTTTGCCGCGGATTTCGTCGGCGTGATCGATGAGGTTTTCCAGTGTGCCGTACTGAACGATCCACTTCGTCGCGGTTTTCTCGCCGACCCCTGGAATGCCCGGGAGATTGTCGGAAGGGTCGCCACGGAGGGCCGCGAAGTCCGGGTACTGAGTCGGCGTTAGACCGTACTTTTTCTCAATAGCCGCAGGCGTGAAGCGATGCAGCGTGGTGACGCCGCGCATTGGATAGAGCACCGTGGTGGTGTCATTGACCAACTGGAATGAGTCGCGGTCGCCGGTGACGATGAGCGTTTCGAAGCCCTCAGGCTTGGCCTGGGTAGCCAACGTCGCGATAATGTCGTCGGCCTCGTAGTTGTCCTTTTCCAGCGTGACGATGCCCATCTCTTTCAGCACCTGTTGAATAAGCGGCACCTGACCACGGAATTCCTCAGGAGTCTTCTCACGCTGGGCCTTATACTCCGGGAAAATCTCGTTGCGGAAGGTCTCGCGGGCGACATCGAAGGCGACCGCCACGTGCGTGGGTTTTTCCTCGCTGAGGATATTGGACAGCATAGAAAGGAAGCCGTACACCGCGTTCGTTGTCTGACCGCCGGTGGTTGAGAAATTATCCACCGGAAGGGCAAAGAACGCGCGGAAGGCCATGGAATGACCGTCGATAAGCATGAGGGTCTTCTTCATGACATCCCAGTGTAGGAAAATATCGAACAGCGTAGGAAAACTGAGATTCGCGCTGGGGACTCGCGGGCTGCGCAGGATGAGCTGTTAGCCGACCAGCTTCGGTGAATAATAATTACGGTAATCAGGCTGTATTTTGAAACGGGCTCAGCAGCCCATTAGTCCACCTGAACAGTGATTCGCAAGAGGGAGCCTCCCTAGCGTCGCTTGGTACTTGGTTTCAGTTTCCGAAATACTGTAATCCAACTTTAATATTCGCCTTATTTTCCTGGAGTTTTTCCATATTTTCCAACGATTGTTCAACAACATGCATAGAACCTGCCCCCAATGAGGCGTCTAGAAATTACCCCCTCTTTGAGGTGGCCGCGAAAACATATCGCCACGTCCTGCGCGTGCACCTGAAAGCAATTGGCGTAGTTACGCTTTCATGGCTTTAGACTCGTCAGCATGAGTGAGTTCGATTCGACCAATTTCCAACGGAGTGCCCAGTCCACCCGCGAGCGCATTATCGCGGCTGCAGCTCGGCACTTCGCGCGCAAGCCTTTGCGAAGCGTGCCACTGAAGGAGATTGCCAGCGATGCGGGCGTTAGCGCGCCGCTCATCATCAAGTACTTCGGCTCCAAAGAAGGCCTCATGGCCGAACTGATTGACTTCAGCCAGTTCAAAGGCACGCTCAGCCGAGCTCCTTTCAATGAACTTGGCCAGCGGATGGCCAGCGCTATTTTGACTGGTCAAGGAATGGCCGGACAGTCCATGATTCCGCTGATCGTCGGATCCCTTGACTCCGAGGAAACTGCAAAAGTCATCGCCGAACGGTTCAATGAAGCTATCGCCGACGACCTGATTCACCGCGTCGAAGAAGACGGCCCAGAGAACATCAGCCACGAAACTGCTGTGTACCGCAGCCAGATGGTTATTTCCCTCTGCGTCGGATACCTAGTTCTTTCCGATACCGGTTTGATCGACGAGACCAACGCGCCGAAGATCTCAGTGGAGGCCCTGGGGAGCTGCCTGCAGCAGATTATCGAGCACGGCTAAGGTCCGAGCACAGCTCAACAGCTCAGGAAGCAGCTCCACCATCCACCACCCACCGCCTACTCCTGCGTAACTCACTGAATCAGCAGCGCCGCCCCAGGCGCTGCTTTTTGTTTTGTGTTCTTAATCGCACTCCGAAGCTGCTAATACACACACGGAAATACGGTTCTTCTCAGGTGGAAGACATACAATGGCCTGCGATGTCTACTGAAAATATGAGCGCTCCTGGTGCAGAGTCGACTACGCTGCCGACCACGAGCCCCTACTCTGAAATCCCGAAGCCGACCCCGCTGGGTGTCATCGCCAACGCAGTTCGTGGTGGCCTCATTGGTCTCGCCGAGACGATTCCGGGTGTCTCCGGAGGTACGCTTGCGCTGATTACGGGCATCTACGGACGCCTGATTGAATCGGCAAAGCGCATCACCGACCTGCCGCGAGCGATCTCCAAGGGCACCTTCAAGGAGGACCTGCGCAGGGTTGACTGGTGGCTGCTCATCCCGGTGGCTATCGGCATGGTTGCCGTGGTCTTCTCCATGGCAGGAGTCATGGAGAACTTCGTCACCAATCAGCCGGTCGCTTCCCGAGCACTGTTCATGGGCATGATCGCCGCCTCAATCACCATGCCGCTGAACGAGCTGCAGCCGGGTGCCCTGCGTCAGCCGGGCATGCGCGGCAAGGCCATCGCAGTCTTCCTGTTTTTCAGCGTCGCCCTGTTCGCGCTGACTTCGCTACCCCAAGCTGCGCCGACACAGCCACCTCTATGGCTCGTGCTCATCGCCGCTTCGATTGCCGTGTGTGCACTAGTGCTGCCGGGCGTTTCTGGCTCTTTCTTCCTGTTGGTCATCGGACTCTACGCGCCGACCATGGGCGCAATTCATGACCGTGACATCGCCTACATCGGCACTTTCTTCGTCGGCGCGCTGATCGGCATCGTCCTGTTCATCCGCCTCCTCGAATGGCTGTTGAGTACACACCAGGCGCTCACGCTGGTCGCCATGTCCGGACTCATGCTCGGTTCCCTGCGCGCGCTCTGGCCGTGGCAGACCGAGAACAACGAGCTCCAGGGCATCGGCTCCGACTGGGGACTCGCCCTCGGACTGTTCATTCTCGGCGCCGCAATCGTCAGTGTCGTCGCTTATGCGCAGCGCCGTTTTTCTAATTCGGGGTCGATGGACTAAACTAGTCAAGGTCGCTTCGACAGAGCATTTTCGCTTATCGACGGCTTTGCGCCCCTGTAGCCCAATTGGCAGAGGCAACGGATTCAAAACCCGTCCAGTGTGAGTTCGAGTCTCACCGGGGGCACGATTTTAAAACCCGCTTTCATCTGGCGTTTAGCCTGGTGGGGGCGGGTTTTTGCTTGGGTTTGTATTCACTATCTTTCACTCCTTTTCACGCACTTTCACGCACTTTCACGGGTATTTTGAGCCAAAAGTGAGCCACAAACGCACCACGCAATTGCGCCGTAAAGCAGTACGATTTCCGAACTCAAGAGTTCGGCTGTGAAATCGTACTTTTCGAAAACAGTATCGTTGCCTAGCCCCGCCTTGTAGGCATGAAAAACGCCCCGCCAGCCAAGCCGTTCGGGAAAACCGAACAACTCAAACTAGCGGGGCAAAGATTCTTGACTCATTCCTCGCTCGGTGGGTTCCGGGCCGTCGGTAGCGCCTGCGAATCCCCAACAATCCCGGTCAGTCTCGCCAAGTCCGGCTGCGGTGCGAAGCGTCCTGGGTTTAGTTCCGCTTCTTTTACTGCCCTGTACTGACCGGCTGGGTGAGATAGTACTCAGTTTCTATCTCTTGTGGGGCAGCGTAGTCCAATGCTTCGTGAAGGCGCTTGGTATTCCACCAATGCACCCACCGCAAGATGACCAGTTCGACTTCTCCGACCGCCGTCCATCGGCCTTGGGCATGAATGAGTTCCACTTTGTAGAAACCATTGACTGTTTCGGCCAGAGCATTGTCATAAGAAGCGCCGACTGTTCCCCCACTCGGGCGGATTCCAGGCTCAGATAAAGCCGTGGAATATTTCAATGACACGTACTGACTGCTCCGATCACTATGGTGAATCAACTGGTTGCCATTAATCCGCCCCAGCAGTCGTTAACGCATGCTCCAAGGCCTCCATCGGTACGAATCGTCGAGCGAGTAGCAACACCAACAATTTTCCGGCTGAAGACATCAACGACAAACGCGGTGTAGACGAATCCGGACAGGGCGCGAACGTAAGTAATATCGGCAGCCCAAAGCCTGCCCGGTCCGTGTGCACGAAAGTTTCGCTGCACCAGGTCCGGGCGATGATCCGGTGCCTTCGGGCTGATCGTGGTGACCGGGGTTCGTCCACGTCTGCGGCCTTTTCCGCCTCCAATGCCGCCATGCGCTCTTGCACCTTGAGCAGCTCGCCCCAACTGACCTGTTCGGCTTCCCTGGCCTTCTTTACCTGTGGATGAAGCTCCTTGTTTTCCGTGCGATACTTCGCTGCCTCACGACGAACCTTTTCCAACGCGGACTTGTAATCCTCGATGGTCATTACCTGCTTCTCTTCCGCGCCGTGATTCTCGCGAGCAGGTTCAGCCTGCACCGGAGCATCTGACGTGGAATCGGAGGCCGGTACATCAGCGGCCGCTTCATTCGTAGACATAGATCTTTTTGCCCCTCCTGGGAGAAAAACACTTCGGGTACGCAAAACCCCACAGAGCCCGCCAGGGGGAAATGGGGTCAATGCCCGAGGAATCGAACCCCGACGCCGTGACGCCCCATGCCGGTTTTCGAAACCGGTTGCCCACCACGGGCGGGGCCTTCCATGACGGAGCCCGGCGCGCCCCGTAGTGGGGCGGCCGGGCTGATTAGGGCGTGATTCTGATTAGCCCCAGTTCGGACCGAGGTCGATTACCGGATCCATCGCAGCGAACTCGACAACGAGATCGTGAGTAATGCCCTCTTCCTCTTCCCCCGGGATTGCATCGAAAATGATTGGCTCATCGGCCCAGGTCATAAGGAACTCACGCTTGAGAGATTCAGGCACATAAGCTCGGGCTTCGACGAGATCATTGAGGAAGATTTCGAGGGTCAAGTCACCACCTGCTCCATGCAGCCGGTCGAACTGCACCCGCGGGCTAGACTCCTTCTCGATCCTCTGGCACAACGAAACGATACCCATCATTGAAAGTCACCTCCCGTATGTTTCCATCTTCGTCAATTCCGCGTACGCGTTCTCCTCGTGCGGAAAAAGACACTCGTAATTTTCAGGTCATATCCACTCGTCGACTTGGCCGGAGCCAGCTGGACAACTAAATCGAGTTCGTTGCCCTGCTCGAAAAGCTCAACCAACTGCTCACGCTGCTGCTTACTTAGCGAACTTCGTGCTCTCAATGAAAGCTACTCCCCACGAGTCGGTAACTGATTTCTCAGTCCAACTAATGGGGAGCAATTCACCAATGTGACGGGATTGATGATTGGAGTTAGTGATTACTACGGTGAAGACTGCCCAGACTAGGTAAAGGTCTTAGCTGTTTCTACCAAATGCCACTTCCCTGTGTCATCACTAAGGTGCAACTCCGGTTTAATCCACTCCTTTTCGTTCAGTTTATAAAGCTCCTCATCTAAGAAGAGACCAAAATCTACACCATCAAAGCTGCTTGTAATATAGTCCATTTTCTGCCAACCGGGTTCATTGATTCGCACAGGAATCTGCCACTGCAAATCCCGGCCCCGGTATCGAATCAAAACAGCATCGCCGTCAGATCCGATAAAAGCAGCATGGTCAGCATCGACATGGGTGTCTGCCTCAAGAGCACCGATAAATTTTTGTGCAAACCCCATACTATTTACACCTCGACGTATTGGTGGGGTAGGCAGTAATAACGTGGTGGCTATGTTCAGCGACAAAGATTGATGGTTCAAGTGTCTTTACAATTATCCCTCGGACTTTATCAACTAAGTAAATCTGAGCGGACGCGCAAAACTTACCATCACGATTCTGACTTGAAGGTTCAACTCTCTTTGACCACGTAGTGTTCTCCAGTGCAGCATCAATCGCAATCCGGATTAGTGAATCCCCGTCCTTTCCTTCAATGTCTGCGAGCGTTGACCATTCAGGATGATTCTGTCGGATGTGCTTTAATCCGTGATGAGCATCTCCACAGCGCAATGTAATTTCATTTGCGTGCATGAAGTCTTGCGGCGTTCCTAAATCAACATACTTCCAGCTTGCTACCGTTTTTAATGTGTCAGTTGCTGGACCGCACGCTGCAAATGGCGGAAGCCCCGAATCGGGGTTCCACGACATGGGTACAGAGTTCAACGGATTCTCGTTGGGAATATCTGGCTTAATTCGCCATTCGAGAACTCCTTGCTTAGCGAGTTCTTCAATACTTTCAGCATGTGCAGGTGAGGGTAACTGCACCAGACATAGAGATGCTATCCCAATCCCGGCCAACAACCTGTTGAAAAGACTTCGAATCTTCTTTTGCATAAAGAACCCCTTCGGACGACCTATAGACAATCCAGGTACACAAATAAGTTAACGCATTAAAACACTATGTCTCCAGCCATTCGACTGCCGGGGTAGCCGGATGGCTGCCCTATTATTTGCAGCCTGCCCAGTCTTCAGCAGGTCCAGCCGAATCTGATATGGTCGGCACGTTGATATCATTTGTGCACGTAACCTTCACCACGCGGAACGTGGTCATCACCGCCTGCTTAAATTCTTCAGGATGTGCTGATGGTACGGACAAGACGATTTCGTTCTCCACAAAGATCGGTGCCGACACGCTGACAATTATCGTGATACCCATTTGCCGATGGTATTGATTCTTTGGATCAATATGCAGGAACTAACCTACAAAGCAATCTCTACAGCATTGTATGCAAACCGAATTATCACTTTTAATTCGCGATGTGACTTTTCGATAATCCTTTCGTCTATTGCCACAAAGTACGTAGGACTCCCCTAAGGCTCGCCTTCAGCAGCACCAATCATCCACGAACCATTAGAGAAATATGCATAATCAGCCATCTAATCCACATTTTTCTCGGCACAATCTGCACCGCGCCGAAGTTTTGCTGCCGACAGTCGCTCAACTGCCAGGTCACGCATTAAAACAGTCAAGACGGTTTCCGCTTCACCAGCAACCGTTCAGTGTGCAGCAAATGCATTCTGGTGAAGCGGAAACCGTCCTTTTGCAGCATGCATCCAAACGGGGCTCTGGCCAATTGGCGTCATCAACAAACGAAACCCGCTGCTACAGGTTATCCGCCGCGTACTGAGCTTCCTCCGGGGTAAACTGCTCGCCATATTCCGACGTCAGCTGCTCGTAAATCGCATCCGGGGACATTGCCATCGAATCCTGGTAAGAGCGCGCCTTTTCCAGTGCATTCTTATTCCAGTCCACTTCAAGGTTGTCCATTGCATACTGGGCAGCCTCCGGCGAGAACTTCTCGCCATACTCCGAGGTCAGCTGGTCATAGATGCCGGCCTTGGACATGTGCATCAAATCCGAGTAACTCTTGGCCTTGCGGAGAGCATTCTTGTACTCGGTCGGAGCCTTCTCTTCCTGCTTTTCCTGTTTTTCCTGCTCCTCCGCCTGGCCCTGCTGCTCCTCTAGAGCAGCCCCAGGGTTCTCAGCGAAATCGGCATTCTCAACAGAGCCAGAATCAGCCGCAACTGCAGTGTCCGAATCAAAGAGAGACGCAGCTTCAGAATCGGAGCCCGAATCAGCATCGCCGCCACCGGTCAAGCTGGCCGCCACGGCTAGGACCACAACAGCACCCGCGGCGATACCACCCCACTTGAAGCAGCCACCCTTCTTCTTTTCTTTCGGAGCCTGAGCCATCTGCCCAGCTGCCGACTACCCCTGCGGGTAGGACTGTTGGCCGAGCGGATCCTGCGGGTTGTGCTGGTAGGACTGCTGCCCCAGCGAATCCTGGGAGCCATACGACCCCTCGGGGCCATACGGCCCCTGTGGGCACTGCGGGTTCTGAGGGAAAGTGGAATCGGACATCGTAAGAAGCCTCCTGTGTAGAAGTTGCAATAAACGAACAGCTCTCTGTCGTCAGTTGGAACTATCTCAGGAACCCTGGATTCAATCTTCCGCACTACACAAAAATTTTCGATTCACGAACCATAAGACGCCGATTAAGGTAAGAAAAAACCAGGCTTTGCCCACAAAAACAGGGCATGGACCTGGCTAAACTCTCGACAAACTAGCTTTCAACCTTGGCCAGCGCTTGCTCAATATCGGCAATAATATCGTCAACGTTTTCCAAACCAATGGACAGTCGAACAAGACCAGGGGTAATTCCCACCGCCGGCAGCTGCTCATCCGGAACCTGGCGGTGCGTGGTGGAAGCCGGGTGCAGCACGCAGGAACGGGAGTCGGCCACGTGCACCTGACGGGTCACCAGCTGCAGCGCATCCATGAAGGTCGTGCCAGCTTCACGGCCGCCCTTGAGGTCAATCGTGACCACACCGGAAGCTCCGTCGAGGTACTTCTGAGCAAGCTCGTAGTATGGGGAAGATTTCAGGCCGGGGTAACGAACGTCGTTAAGCAAATCCGTGCGTGATTCGAGATATTCGGCGACCTTCAGCGCATTCTCACAGTGACGACGCATGCGGACATCGAGACTCTCGAGCGACTGGTTCAGCATGAAGGCGGAGTGAGCAGATGGGTACGCGCCAAAGTCGCGCTGTAGCTGCATGCGCGCCTTAATGACAAACGGCGCGACGGCGTAGTCCTTGGTGTAGACGACGCCGTGGTAGGACTCATCGGGCTCAGTAAAGCCGGGGAACTTGCCGTTGGTGAAGTCAAACTTGCCAGAGTCGACTATGACGCCGCCGACCTGGATTGCGTGGCCGTCCATGTACTTAGAAGTGGAGTGGACGACGATGTCTGCGCCGTGTTCGATGGGCTTACACAGGATCGGGGTGGCGAAGGTACTGTCGACAATCAGCGGTACCCCCTGGCCGTGGGCGATGCGGGCGAACTTCTCGACATCGAGCACACTCATCGCCGGGTTGGCAATGATTTCACCAAATAGCGCCTTGGTGTTCGGCTTGAATGCCGCGGCGATTTCCTCTTCGGAGGCATTCTGATCGACGAAGATTGCCTCGATACCGAAGCGTTTCAGCGTGGTAGCGAAGAGGTTGGAGGTACCGCCGTAAATCTCAGATGAGGTGACAAACGAGTCGCCCGCGGAGCAAAGGTTCATGATTGCGAGTGCAGTTGCCGCCTGGCCGGAGGTAGTAGCCATTGCTGCGGCGCCACCCTCAAGGTCGGCGATTTTCTCTTCGACGGCCATAACCGTTGGATTGGCGAAGCGGGAGTAAATCAGTGCGTGAGTTGGCTCGTCGAAGACCGCAGCGATGTCGTCGGAAGAGTCGAACGTGTAGGTCGTTGACTGAATGATCGGCACCTGACGTGGGTCTTTATTACCTGGGACGTAGCCGGCGTGGATGAGCTTGGTCTGATCTTGCATGGGACGAAATGGGCCTTTCAATCGATTGAATTCTGATTATAGGGCGCGAGGTGACGCAAACTGAGCTTCAGCAGCAAGGTTCCGCCCCCGCTCCCCCAACCGCAAAGATTTTATTTTCCACCCCACCGTCCATATAATGAGATACCAATCCCGTATAGCAAGACTGGTTCAGTTTTACACACACCACTACGTATCACTCGCCAGCTTTTGCTCCCGGCTTTGCGTGCTGCCCACCAGCAGCTCTCGCCGCGGTCGAGTTTTCTCAAAGTACAAAGTACTCAGTACTCAACACGTTTTGGACTGTCATCATGCCTGCTGCGAATTCTTCCTCTAGCTCCTCCGACCACACTGCGAACGCGAACTCCCCTAAGACGCCGCTTCACGCCGTGCCAGAAGACACCGCCCCCACAGATCCGTCGACCATCACCGATGCGGAAATCTTCGAGGCGCACCGTGGCGGTAAGCTCCGCTCGCACTCGACCATGAAGCTCGAGACGATTCGCGACCTCTCCATCGGCTATACCCCAGGTGTCGCCCGTGTCTGTGAGGCCATCCACGAAGATCCGGCCCTGGCCCGCACCTACACCTGGACCGGCCAGAACGTCGCGGTGATCTCCGACGGCACCGCAGTCCTTGGCCTCGGCGACATCGGACCCAAGGCTGCACTGCCAGTTATGGAAGGAAAGGCCCAGCTCTTCGAGCAGTTCGCCGGTATCTCTGCGGTGCCAATCGTCCTGGATACCCTCGACACGGAGGAAATCATCCAGACGGTCAAGGCGCTGGCACCGTCGTTTGGCGGGGTGAACCTCGAAGACATCTCCGCGCCTCGCTGCTTCGAGATTGAGCAGCGTCTCGACCAAGAGCTCGACATCCCAATCTTCCACGACGACCAGCACGGTACCGCCATTGTCATCGCCGCCGGCCTAATCAACGCCTGCAAGCTGACCGGCCGCAGCTTCCAGGATCTCCGCGTGGTCATCTCCGGCGCTGGTGCCGCTGGTGTCGCTGCGACGAAGATGCTGCTGTCCGCTGGCGTGTCCGACATCGTTGTCGTCGATTCGCGCGGCATCATCCATCCGGACCGCGAGCCACTGAGTGACATCAAGCAGTGGGTCGCCGGCATGACTAACCCGCGCGGTATCACCGGTTCGATCAACGATGCGCTTGTCGACGCTAACGTGTTCATCGGCGTCTCTGCCGGCCGTATCGGCGAGGATGCGATTAGCCAGATGGCCGCTGACCCGATTCTGTTCTCGCTGGCCAACCCGATTCCGGAAATCCCGATGGAAATCGCTCGCAAGTACGGCGCAGTGGTGGCCACCGGCCGCTCGGATCACCCGAACCAGATTAATAATGTGCTGGCCTTCCCGGGTCTGTTCCGTGGCGCACTGGAGGCAGGTGCCAAGCGCATCACCGAAGCTATGAAATTGGCTGCTACCCAAGCGATTGCAGGTGTTGGCGTCGAAGACCTAAGTGCCGACCGCATTATTCCGTCGGCCCTGGATCCGCGCGTGATGCCAGCCGTGGCGAAGGCGGTCCGCGATGCCGCACTGAGTGACCCGGCATCCGGCGCGGTCGAGCCGCTCGATGTCACCGGCTCAGGGCTAGCTTCTGCTGACGCAAACTAGAAATCCGGCGATGCTCAGCGTCCCCTTGTAAATCGGGCCTGGATAAGGTTTTGTTCCTTGTCCAGGCCCGAGTCTTGTTCAGTGTTTCGCAGCCAGTACCTGCAGTTCCCCACTCCCAGAAGCCTGAAAAGTGTGCGGTTTTCCTACACCAGCCTGAAGCGCAGCTGAATAGGGGTACCGAATTTAAGGTATTACTGCGCCTAGGTAACATATTCAGATATGAAAAGACCCATCGCATTGGCGGCTGCCACGCTGACTGCGACCTTGTTCTTAGGGCTTACAGGCTGCGTCACCAATGACGAAAGCGGTAACCCCGAGGGCTGGTCAGAAATCAAACCGGCAGCGGTCCCCGAACTGGCGAAACAGGTCCCAGCAGATCTTCGTAAGCGCGAAGTATTGCGCATCGGCACCAACCCAACATTCGCCCCGGCAGAGTTTAAGGATTCCGCCGGTTCCATCATCGGCTTCGACATCGATCTCATCCGAGCCATGGCCAGTGTCTTGGACCTGAAGATTGAAATCCAAGAACAGGATTTCGCACTGATTCTGCCGGCCCTGTCGGCCGGCGCAGTCGATGTTGGCGCATCCGGATTCACCTCAAACGAGGAGCGCCGCAAGACTTACGACTTCGTCGACTATCTGGATACCGGCCTGCAGTGGGCACGTCGCCCGGGCAGCGACGCCAGCTCCGACAACTACTGTGGCAAAACTGTCGCCGTTCAGCGCAATACCGTCGCTGACATGGAGGACCTGCCGGTAAAGAATCAGGATTGTCTGGATCGTGGGTTGCCACCAATTAACAAGTTGGCCTACCAGGATGCTGGTACCGCCGCTACCACCGTGGTGCTGGGGCGTGCTGATGCATTGGCCGCTGACTCACCAGTCAGTGCCTACGCGGTCAATCGCTCCGAGGGCAAACTCGAACTTGCCGGAGATATCTACGATGGTGCCCCGTTCGGCTTCGCTATTCCGAAGGATTCAGAACTCGGCCCAGTGCTGCAGCAGGCACTGCAGTACCTCATCGACAACGGCCAGTACAAGCAAATCCTGACCACATGGGGTTTGGAAGACGGTGCTTTGGAACGCGCCACTATTAACGGAGAGGAACTTTAAGTGAGCGACTCATCTGCGTCTGGCGCCCGCTACGAGGCCACACAGGCGGAACTCAACGAAGAAATTAAGGCCAAACCGCTGCCACACCCGGGGCGCTGGATTACCGCAGCAGTGCTGCTGGTGCTCTTCCTGTGGTTCATCATCGGTGCCGCCCGCAATGAGGCCTACCACTGGGATGTTTACTTCCAGTACCTGTTCGACACACGAATCGCCGCTGCCGCTGGCTGGACCATTGCACTGACAGTCTTGGCCATGCTCATCGGTGTCGTCGGCGGTGCCATCGTCGCAGTGCTCCGCATGTCGGAAAACCCCGTTCTGTCCACAGTTGCTTGGTTCTACCTGTGGGTTTTCCGAGGAACGCCGGTCTACGTGCAGCTGGTCTTTTGGGGTCTCCTCGGCACTATCTACTCGACGATTGACCTGGGCGTTACCGAGGTTGATTTAAGCACCATTCTCTCCAATACCTTCGTGCTGGCATTCGTCGGTCTCGGCTTGAACGAGTCCGCATACATGGCTGAAATTGTCCGTGCCGGCATCCAGGCTGTCCCAGAGGGGCAGACCGAGGCATCGAAAGCATTGGGTATGAGCTGGTGGCAGACCGTCCGCCGCACCATCCTGCCGCAGGCCATGCGCATCATCATCCCGCCGACGGGCAACGAGTTCATTTCCCTGCTGAAGACCACTTCGCTGGTCATCGCAGTGCCGTTCTCGCTGGAACTCTACGGCCGCTCCACGGATATCGCCAATGCTCTATTCCTGCCGGTGCCGATGCTGCTGGTCGCCGCCACCTGGTACTTGGTCATCACATCGATTCTGATGGTCGGCCAGTTCTACCTTGAGCGCTACTTCGCCCGCGGCGCTACCCGTCAGCTCACCGCCCGCCAGCTGGCCGCGCTTGCCGACGCCGAAGGTGTGCCGCTTGCAAATGCTCGCGTTGTCGATAAGGACGAAGAGCACTTCTACCGAGAGGATCCGCAGTAAATGACTACCAAAGATTTGATGGTTGAGGCGCAAAGGGTTCGGAAGAACTTCGGCCGTCTCGAGGTCCTCAAGGGCATCGACCTGGAGGTTCCACGCGGTACGGTTACCTGCCTCATTGGCCCTTCGGGCTCCGGCAAGTCCACACTGCTGCGCTGTATCAACCACCTGGAGAAGGTCAATGCAGGCCGTCTCTACGTCGATGGTTCCCTGATTGGCTACCGCGAAAAGAACGGTAGCCTCTACGAAATCTCCGCCGCAGAAGCTGCCCGTCAGCGTCGCGATATTGGCATGGTGTTCCAGAACTTCAACCTGTTCCCGCACCGCACGGTGCTGGGAAATATCACCGAGGCACCAGTGCTGGTAAAGGGTGTCTCCCAGGAGCAGGCTGAAAAGCGTGCCATGGAGCTGCTGGAGACTGTTGGTCTGGCTCACAAGGCCGACGCCTACCCTGTTCAGCTCTCGGGCGGCCAGCAGCAGCGAGTTGCCATTGCTCGTGCACTGGCCATGGAACCGAAGCTAATGCTCTTCGATGAGCCGACTTCCGCTCTTGACCCGGAGCTCGTCGGTGAGGTTCTCAACGTCATGCATGGTCTGGCCGATAAGGGTATGACCATGGTCGTCGTGACGCACGAGATGGGCTTTGCCCGCGAAGTCGCCGACCAGGTTGTGTTCATGGCTGACGGCGTGGTTGTGGAAAAGGGCACCCCGGATGAGGTGCTGGGGAATCCACAGCACGAACGCACCCGCAACTTCCTGTCTTCGCTGTTGAAGTAACAGCCGTTGAAGTAACAGCCAGGGGAGGCTGGCAGGCGGAACAGCAAGCCTAAGCGCCAAAAGTTGCGGAGATTCCGCGAAGCATAGTGACTGCCGCGCCGGTAGTCGCCAGAATGACCGCGAGCTTTCGGGCTTGCACAATGGGCACTCGCCGAGAAACGCGAGTGCCCAAAAATATACCCACCACCATGGCAGCCAGACACAGCGGCCAGAGTATAACCGGCGTGGTGGAGAAGACGGAGACGTCAGCGCTGATTTCCTTGAACAGCAAGGACAATGCGCCGGAGACAAAGAAAAGCGGCTGCAAGGTGGCCGCAAACGTCTGCGCTGGCCAACGAGAGGCCTGCGCGTAAACGGTAATGGCCGGGCCCGCGATGCCGGCCAAGGTATTCATAAAGCCGCCGGCAACGCCAGAGGCAACGGCGTACTGTGGGCCGTCAACACGCATGCGCTGAGGCATAAAGGATGTCACCAGCAGCGCAAGCAGCACTAGCCCACCGACCAGAACCTGGAGTGGCCCGCTGGGCGTGTTGTGAACCACCCAGGCGCCTGGCAGCGCCCCAAAAGCCATCACCGGACCAATTAGCCAGAACTTCTTCCAGTCGACGTTTTCTCGCACCGAGATAGTCTGCATGACCGCATTGACGGTGGCGAGCACGTTGATAATCAAAATACCTGCTACTGGGCCTGCAATCAGTGAGAGGACTGGCCCTCCCAGCAGACCGAGTCCCATGCCAGCTACTCGCTGCATCAGTGCCCCGATGAAAATCGTTGCCACGATAAAGACAAAAGCCCACACTGATAACTCCATGGGAGGGAGTTTACAGCGTGGGCTTTTTGGCTACTCCACGGGCGGGGTCTCCGGGAACCCGTCGTAAAGCGGAGACGTTAGCGGACTCGATGCGAACTAGATGACGCCCTGAGCCAGCATTGCGTTAGCGACCTTCTTAAAACCTGCGATATTGGCACCGAGCACGTAGTTACCCTCGTGATCGTACTCAGCTGCGGTGGTCTCGCAGTTTTTAAAGATGTTGGTCATGATGCGCTTCAGGCGCTCATCGGTGTAGGAGAAGGACCAGGAATCGCGGGTCGCGTTCTGCTGCATCTCCAGAGCGGAGGTAGCAACACCGCCAGCGTTGGCAGCCTTGCCCGGTGCGAAGTGGACACCGTTGGACTTAAAGACCTCGATGGCCTCCGGGGTGGACGGCATGTTTGCGCCCTCGGCAACGAAGCGGCAGCCGTTTTCGACCAGCAGCTTGGCGGACTCGCCACTCAGCTCGTTCTGAGTTGCACACGGCAGTGCAACATCGGCCTTGAGCTCCCAGATGTTGCCACCCTCGTGGAACTCAGCGCCCTCAGCCTCGGCCACGTACTCGGAGACACGAGCACGACGGACTTCCTTGATTTCCTTCAGCAGCTCGACGTCGACACCGTTCGGAGTGGAGACGTAACCGGAGGAGTCAGAGAAACCGATGACGGTAGCGCCGAGCTCCTGAGCCTTCTTAATGGCGTAGATAGCGACGTTACCGGAACCGGAAACGATGACCTTGGCACCGTTGATGTCAGCACCGTTGGCCTTCATCATCTCTTCAGTGAAGTAGACGCAGCCGTAGCCGGTGGCCTCGGTGCGGACCAGGGAGCCGCCCCAGGTCAGGCCCTTACCGGTGAGGACACCGGACTCGTGCTGGTTGGCCATACGGCGGTACTGACCGAACAGGTAGCCGATCTCGCGGCCGCCGACGCCGATGTCACCGGCCGGGACATCACGGTACTCGCCGATGTGGCGGTGCAGCTCAGTCATGAACGACTGGCAAAAGCGCATGATCTCCAGCTCAGACTTGCCCTTCGGATCAAAGTCGGAGCCGCCCTTACCGCCGCCGATTGGCAGGCCGGTCAGGGAGTTCTTGAAAATCTGCTCGAAGCCCAGGAACTTGATGATGCCGAGGTTCACACTCGGGTGGAAGCGCAGACCGCCCTTGTACGGGCCCAGCACAGAGTTGAACTGAACGCGGAAGCCACGGTTGACCTGAACCTGGCCCTGGTCATCGACCCACGGCACGCGGAAAATGATCTGGCGCTCCGGCTCACACAGACGCTGAACCAAGCCGTAGTCACCGTAGTGTGGATCCTTTTCCAGGACGACCTTCAGGGACTCCAGAACTTCTGCCACTGCCTGGTGGAACTCCGGCTCACCGGCGTTTCGGGTAAGAATCTGGTCATAGAGTCCCGAAACCTTCTGCTCGATATTCAAAATAAACCTCTCTGCGTAACCATTATGGCGCCCACGAAGAACAACCAGTCCGCGGTTGTAAACCGCTTCTCGGTTGCCGTATCTCGGTGGCACAGGTTGTGTGCACAAGGACTGGGCAACTGTTGATATTGAAGCGGACATAATTATACAACGGCATATTGCTGGGAAAACTCGTAGTGTTTCGCACTACACCCGCTCTCTGAGCCAAGCACCGCCACTGTGACCAGTTACACTTTTCACCGATTAGGTAGGAAATTACCTAAATACGGCAACATTCCAGGGATACGTCGCAACAGATTCGAGTAATTCGTCGAACTCACGCAGCACCGGATCCGGGGGCAATTCTGCACGCGGAGTCAGTAGCTCCGAGAGGTCCATAGCGAGTTCATTGAGAGAACCACCGTGCTGATCGAAGCTCAAGAGATAACGGAATACCTTCCTCTCTCCAAGCGGCTCCTTCGGGTTCTCGCGCTCCCACTGCTCCACCAACTGCGCGTCAGTGTCCGCCGACGCCACCGACACAGCCACATCACTAACCCGCCCGGCGCGGTCAAACTCACTCAACTTAGTACGAAATGCCTCGGCCAGCGCCTCCGATTCGGTCGGCTTCACCAGGCAGTGAAAAACAATCTTCGACATAACTTCACAGGCTAAGCCACGCGAGACGGCCAGACAATAACTAACCGTCGTCAAGCTCCTATCCCCCTACGTTGACGCGCCGACCGCCAGCAAAGACGTAGTGTTGAACCTATGCAGGCTTTCAGCAATCCTCTCATCACGCTTGCCGACGGCACGGTGAAGCAAGTCAATCCTTTTTCCGGTACCCAGGTGTGGACAGTCCCCGGTCGTGGCAATCGGCCGCTGGGAATTAAGCACACGGATCCGCAGCCACTGAGCGAGGAGGATTTTGGTTCCCGCGATTCCTTCGGCTGGAACAATCTGCTGCAAACCCCACCAGAGAAGGCCCGCGTTGTCCTCGATGACTCAGTATTCGGCGGTTACACCACAGTGACCGGAGTACTGCCTGACCAGCTCTTCGACACCACTGCGGAATTCCGCCGCGTGCCCAACCTGTTCGAAATCGTCTCGTATGACTACTGGGCGGACAACTACGGATTCGAGCCCGACCGCGAGACTCAGCAGCGTATGGAAGCCTACCTCGACGACCCGATGGGCCGCGAGCATGTGCTCAACATCATTCGCACGCGCTACCGCGCCGCTGGACGCAGCGAAGAGGAAATCAGCTCGCTTTCCGACGAGGAGTTGCTGCGCCGAGCCCCGAGCTATTTCGCCGGCGGCCACGATGTAATCGTTGCCCGTCGTCACTTTGTGGACGGCGCTACTCACGATAACCAGCTGGCTTCTTCTGGCACGTTGAGCGTTGCCGAGCACCGCGCACTCATTGCGTTTACCGTCGAGTCGATTGCTGACCTGTACCGACGTAACCGCTACGTGCGTTATGTGGCCGCTTTCCAAAACTGGCTGAAGCCGGCAGGCGCGAGCTTCGATCACTTGCACAAGCAGCTTGTGGCCATCGATGAGCACGGCGAGCAGCTCAAGCGCGAAGTGCGAGCGGTGCGCAAGAACCCGAATATCTACAACGAATTCGCAGTGGACTATGCTGCCCGCCACAATCTGATCATCGCGGAAAATGAGCATGCAGTGGCTTTTGCCGGATTCGGACACCGCTACCCCACGCTGGAGATTTTCTCGAAGTCGGACATCTGCGAACCGTGGCTGCAAACCCGCGCTGAAATCGACGCCATGTCGGATCTGATTCACGCCTGTCATGCCGCTGCCGGCCCCACCATTCCATGCAATGAGGAATGGCATCACCGTCCTGTCGATTTGGATGCCCGCATGCCATGGCGGGTGATGATTAAGTGGCGCACCTCGAACTTGGCCGGCTTTGAAGGTGGCACCAAGATTTATCTGAACACCATCTCCCCATGGGATCTGCGCGACCGCGTCGTACCAGAGATGTACCGTCTACGGGAGACCGGGAAGATCTCGGACAGCATTCACATTGCGACCGAGTGCCAGTGCCTGCCGAATTCCCTGAAGTACAACCCGCTTGTCGAGGACGGAACGCGACTGTAGGCCTCTGGGCAGAAAATAGAGAAAGAAGTAAGGAGTCTTAATCCAGGTGAGCAACAATGAAGCACGACTGAGCCGCATTCGCGACCTCATCGCCACCCATCGAGTGCCGTTGGACAAACAGTGGGAAATCTACCGCTACCTGCACCAGCACCCGGAGCTGTCTCAAGCAGAGGAGAAAACTGCCGCTTATCTGGCCGGTGCTCTTCGCGACATGGGCACTTACACAGTGCATGAGGGAATCGGCGGCCACGGCCTCGTTGGTGTCATGGAAAATGGCCCCGGCCCCACTGTGCTGTTCCGCGCTGATATCGATGCGCTTCCAGTTTTCGAGGAAACAGGTGTGGACTTCGCTTCCTCAGCCACCGGTACCGCCCGCGATGGTTCCGCCACCGCCGTCATGCACGCCTGCGGCCATGATATGCACATGACGGCTGGTCTTGGCCTGGCTAGCCTGATGGCAGCGACTAAGTCTGAGTGGTCGGGTACTTTCATTGCCTTGTTCCAGCCCGCCGAGGAACTGGCCTGCGGTGCACAGGCCATGATTGACGACGACCTGGCAGACCTCATCCCCACCCCAGATGTGTGCTTCGGCCAGCACATTGTTCCCGGCCCCGCAGGTCAGGTAATGACCATGCCCGGCCCGGCACTTGCTGGCTGTGACACCATCAGCATCACGCTGACCGGTCGCTCCGCGCATGGATCTATGCCACACAACGCCATTGACCCGACGTACTTGGCCGCCGCGATCGTTCTGCGCTTGCAAGGAATTGTGGGGCGCGAGATTCCTCCCCACGAGTTTGGTGTTTTGTCCGTCGGCACGCTGCAGTCTGGCAATTCGAATAACACAATCCCAGGTCAGGCCAAGATTGTGCTGAACATTCGCTACTACTCCAACGAGGTACGCGCCAAGCTCATTGCGGGCATTGAGCGCGTTGTTCGTGGCGAGTGCCTGGCTTCCGGTACTGAGGTTGAACCTGTGATTGACTACTCGGATCACGGCGAAGTCACTGACAATGATTCGGAGGCGTTTGCCACGATTCGCCCGGTCTTGGACGCTGTTCTCGGCGAAGACTCCACCGATGCCGTGCCGTGGACGGCGTCGGAGGACTTCTCAGACCTTCCCCGTGGCCTGAACTGCCCGTATGTCTACTGGACAGTTGGCGCCACACCTCGGGATACGTGGGAAGCCGCCGTTGCTGCCGACCGCGTGGTCGAAGACGTACCATCGAACCACATGCCGACCTTCCTGCCGGACTTCAAGCCAACGGCTACCTCCGCGACTTCTGCCGCCGCTGCCGCCGTGCTGTCCTACCTGGCAAAGTAAAGGTTGTTTGTCGGCCACTTGCCACCGCGCACAGGGACAAAAAGACAGCCCAGGTTGAAAGGCTCTAGCAAAAAGCCGGTAAGCCCCACAAGGGCTTACCGGCTTTTCAAATGTGCCAAAGAGCTAGCGTGCGTCCTCGCCAATAACGTGGACGTGAATCATGTTGGTATTGCCCTCATTTCCTGGAGGGGTACCAGCAACAACGACCAGCGTGTCACCAGCGTTGTAGTTTTCCATGGTCAAGAGCTGCTCATCGATGACCTGCATGATCTCATCCGTGCTGTTAACCTCGCGCACCAAGAAGGTCTCCGCGCCCCACGTCAGCGCAAGCTGCGAACGAACCTGCTGATTCGGAGTGAATACCAGCAGCGGCAGGCGAGAGTGCAAGCGTGCCACACGGCGAGCGGTATCACCCGAGGTGGTGAAAGCAACCATAGCGCGGGCATTCAAGCGCTCACCAATATCGCGAGCTGCGTAGGAAATAACACCACGCTTAGTGCGCGGCATGTGAGTCAGCGCAGGAACTTCCCCCTCGCGCTCAGCGGCGGTAACGATGCGAGCCATGGTCTTCACCGTGGCCTGCGGGTACTTACCAATTGAGGTCTCACCCGAAAGCATCACGGCATCTGCACCATCGAGCACAGCGTTGGCCACGTCGGAGGCCTCCGCACGAGTCGGGCGCGAATTCGAAATCATGGAGTCGAGCATCTGGGTGGCCACGATGACCGGCTTGGCGTTCTCGCGGGCAATCTGAATAGCGCGCTTCTGAACCAGCGGAACATCTTCCAGCGGCACCTCAACACCGAGGTCGCCACGAGCAACCATCACGGCATCGAAGGCCAGGATAATCGCCTCAAGAGACTCGACTGCCTCTGGCTTCTCCAGCTTGGCGATAATCGGGACACGACGGCCAACCTCATCCATGACCGCATGGACCAGTTCGACGTCGGAAGGCGAACGGACGAAGGACAGCGCAATGAAGTCCACCCCCAGCTTCAGAGCGAAGCGCAGGTCAGCGATATCCTTCTCCGACAGAGCCGGCACCGAGATGTTCATCCCCGGCAGGGAAACACCCTTGTTGTTAGAGACCGGACCGCCCTCGATGACACGACACACCACATCATTGCCATCTACCTCGATGCACTCCAGGCCCACCTTACCGTCGTCGACAAGCAGGCGATCGCCCGGACGGGCATCATCAGCGAGGTTCTTGTACGTGGTGGAGACGCGGTCGTGCGTGCCTTCGACATCGTCGACGGTGATGCGCACAATCTCGCCGTCAGCCCAATACGTCGAGCCTTCCTTAAAGCGACCGAGGCGAATCTTTGGCCCCTGCAAATCGGCGAGAATACCAACCGCACGTCCCGTAGCATCGGATGCTTCACGCACCCAGTGGTAGTTCTGAGCGTGGTCCTCATGCTCACCGTGAGAGAAATTCAGACGGGCAACATCCATGCCGGCGTTGACCAGCCCGGTAATCCCCTCCAGCGAAGCAACTGCTGGACCGAGGGTACATACAATCTTCGTTCGTCTAAGCACGGCCTCCAGCCTAGTCCCTTAACGGGCTATGCGTCAGTTGGAAACACTGTGAGCTTCAGCAGCCTCGCACTCTCCCCTGACTTCAGCTGCGGTTTCGCGGCTCTTCGCTCGCAGAATCCACAAAGCAATCACAGCGCAGAAGAAGACCACGAGCGACGTGATGTTATTAATACGCACACCGAATATCAGCGTTGCGTCATCGACGCGCATGAGTTCAATGAAGAAACGTCCCAAAGTGTAGGCTGCGACATAGAGTGCAAAGACGCGGCCGCCGCCCATCTTGAACTTTCGGTCCGCCCAGACAATGACCAGACAGGCGAGGACGTTCCACACCATCTCGTAGAGGAACGTCGGATGCACCACGGCCAGCACTTCGCCTGTCGACGTTCCGGTGACAGGGGCAACTCGGCCAAACTCATCAACTCGTTGGTAAATTTCCAGACCCCACGGAAGCGACGTTGGGCCGCCGTAGAGTTCCTGGTTGAACCAATTGCCCAGACGCCCAATGGCCTGACCAAGGATGATTGCGGGTGCGGCCGCGTCAAGAACTGGCGCAAACGGCGCCTTCCGCCACTTAGCGACCGCCCACGCGGCCAGCACCCCCAGCGCCACCGCTCCCCAGATACCGAGACCACCATTGGTGATCTTCAGTGCATCGGCGGGATTGGCGCCGGGGCCAAAGTACTTCTCCCAGTCGGTGGCGACGTGGTAGAGACGGCCGCCGATAATGCCCGCAGGAATAACCGCAATGGCAATGTCGAGGACCAACTCCGGGTCTCCACCCCTGGCCACGTAGCGGCGCTGCATCCAGTAAATGCCGACAAGTACGCCAACCAAGATGGAAATCGCGTAACCGCGCAGTGGTAGCAGCCCTAACTGCCACACCCCCTGCGGCGGAGAGGGAATGTTGGCCAGATACGTCGTTGCAGTCTCAGCGAGAACAAGGGTGGAACTCATAGATGCGCTAGCTCTCTCCTCGTACGCCCGCGGCAAGTTCACGGGCGAGCGTTACCAGGTCATCGGTGCTCTTCATCGCGGCCTTGATCAGTGCCGAGCCAACGATTACGCCATCTGCAAACTCGGCAATCTCCGCGGCCTGTTCCCCATTGGAGACGCCCAAACCGACGCACACCGGTGTATCGGTAACCTCACGCGTGCGGGCAACCAACTTGCCGGCGGCCGAGTCGACACTGGCCTGGGCACCTGTGACTCCCATGTGGCTAGTGGCGTAGACGAAGCCGGTCGACGCGGTGGCAGTTAGCTGCAGACGCTCGTTGGTCGATGACGGAGCAACCAACATGATGTTGGACAGACCATTGGTCTCAGCTGCACGCTGCCATTGGCCGGCCTCCTCGGGGATGAGATCCGGGATGATGGTGCCACGACCACCAGCGGCGGCCAAGTCCTCAGCGAAACGCTCCGGACCATACTGGAGAATCGGATTCCAGTAGCTCATGACCACACAGGTACCGCCGTGCTCGGTGACTTCGCGGACCACACGCATAATCTCACGGGTGCGGAAGCCCGCATCCAGAGCCACGTTGGCGGCATCCTGAATGGTTGGGCCATCCATCATCGGGTCGGAGAAAGGCAGACCAACCTCGATGATGTCGGCGCCAGCGTCGACAATCGCCTTGATGTTCTCAATCGACTTATCGGTAGTCGGGAAACCCGCTGGGTAGTAGCCGATAAATGCTGCGCGGTTTTCCTCACGGACTTTGTCAAAGACGTCACTCAGACTCATTTAGGACTCCTCCATCAGATCAAACCACTTAGCAGCGGTGTCGACATCCTTGTCACCGCGACCGGAAACATTGACAATAATCAGCGGCTTACGGCCCAGCTCTTCATTCAGGTCACCGCTGATGAGTCGGGCGGCAGCCACCGCGTGTGCGGACTCGATAGCGGGCAGGATGCCCTCCATCCGAGTCAGGTCCTGGAATGCCTGCATCGCCTGGGTATCGGTCACCGGCAGGTAGGACGCGCGATCAATATCAGCCAGATAAGAGTGCTCCGGGCCCACACCCGGGTAATCCAGACCCGCAGAGATCGAATGCGACTCTGTAATCTGGCCGTCCTCGTTCTGCATCAGGGCGGCGAAGGAGCCCTGGAACACACCCGGATTACCGGCGGCCGAAATAGGGGCTGCGTGGCGACCGGTCTCAACACCATCGCCGCCAGCTTCAGCGCCAATCAGGCGAACCGATTCATCATCGATGAAGTGGTGGAACGCGCCGATTGCATTAGAACCGCCGCCAACGCAGGCCACGACAGCGTCGGGAAGCGAGCCGGTCTCCGCGAGAATCTGCTGGCGTGCCTCGGCGCTGATGATGCGCTGGAAGTCGCGCACCATTGTTGGGAACGGGTGCGGACCGGCTGCAGTGCCGAAGCAGTAGTAGGTGTCATCGGCGTGTGAAACCCAAAAACGCATGGCCTCATTGATTGCGTCCTTGAGAGTCTTCGAACCAATCTCGACCTCGATAACCTCAGCGCCAAGCAGGCGCATGCGGGCGATATTGAGACGCTGGCGAATCGCGTCGACCTTACCCATGTAAATACGGCAGTTAAGGCCGAGCAGCGCACAAGCGGTGGCGGTTGCAACACCGTGCTGTCCGGCACCGGTCTCGGCAATGATGTTCTTCTTACCCATGCGCTTGGCAAGCAGGACTTGGCCCAAGACGTTATTAATCTTGTGGCTGCCAGTATGGTTCAGATCCTCGCGCTTGAGCCAGACGTCAGCGCCGATGTCAGCGGAGAACTTCTCCGCGTAGTACAGCGGCGAGGGACGGCCGACATACGTACGCTGTAGCCGGTCGAGCTCATCGAGAAAATCCTGATCAACGCGGGCCTTCGCGTAGCCATCGGTGACCTCACCGATGACGGCCATCAGCGCCTCTGGCACAAACTGGCCGCCCCACTTACCCCAGTGCCCAATGGCATCTGACTCGTGGTTCGTTGTCTCCGCGATAACCTCACCCATCGTAGGCAAGCGGTCACCTCGGGCATCATGATTCTTGAAATCTTGGTCACTCACAGTTATCTATTGTGGACTATCCCCACCCGTTGCGGGGAGATAAGGCCTAAGAAACTGTGGTGCGCCAGCACAACAGGTGTGACACGCAACCAAATGAGGCGGAATTCGCGGTGCGATGCAGCTGATTATCGCAACCGCGGACTATCGCTACTCGCTGCGGAGTGTCGGGTGAACACCGGCGGCAACGAGACGTCGGCAAGCCTCACCCGGCTTGCCCGCGGTGACCAGCCCCTCTCCCACCAGCACCGCGTCGGCGCCGTGGGAGGCGTAGTAGCGCAGTTCCTCCGGCCCCTTGACACCGGACTCTGCCACCTTCACAACATGATCCGGCAGCATCGGTGCAAGGCGTTCGTACACGGAGAGGTCCACGTCGAGAGTCTTCAGATTGCGGGCGTTGATGCCGAGGATCTTGGCACCAGCAGCCTCGGCGCGCTCAACCTCTTCAGCGGTGTGCGCCTCAACTAGAGCGTTCATACCGAGCGACTCGGTGCGATCCAGCAGCGACTCCAGTGTCGGCTGATCCAAAGCGGAGCACATCAACAGCACCAAATCGGCACCATGCGCGCGAGCCTCATGGACCTGGTACGGAGTGACGATGAAGTCCTTGCGGAGCACCGGAATGTTCACCGCGCGGCGCACGGCATCGAGGTCAGCGAGCGAACCGCGGAAGCGGCGCTCCTCAGTCAGACAGGAAATGACAGCCGCGCCACCCTGCTCGTACTCTGCCGCCAAAACTTCCGGCGAGGGGATGTCAGCCAGCTCTCCTTTTGACGGAGAGGCACGCTTGACCTCTGCAATCACCTGCACCCCAGGCTTTGCCAGTGCCGTCACGGTATCAATCGGCGACGGTGCCTTCAGCGAGAGCTCCTTGATTTCACGGTAGGAAATCTTGGCTTCCCGAGCAGCGAGATCTTCCCGCACGCCCTCAATAATCTTGTCCAGAACGTTAGCCACGGCCTTACTCCTTATCCAGATCCGTAGGATCTACACCGGCATCCAAAGCATCCCACAGAACTCGACCCGACTGCGGGTCTTCCTCCAGATCCTCGGCGATACGCTGACGGCGTACCTCCGGGGTCTCATACGCGCTGGACTTCTGTTTCTTCACAGCACCCGGTCGACGTACCAGCAATACCGCCCCTACCAGCGCCAGTGCGCAGCACAGCAAGGCCAGAGCTGGCCCCATCGCGTGTACCTGAATGTTATCGACCTGCGCCCAGTCTGCCACAGTCACCGCATCACTGGCGCGCTGTGAGGCGCTTCCCGATGTCAACAAATCCAGTGCCCGCTGGGAGTCCACACCGTCTTCTCCGCTGGCAAGCAAAGTCATCGGGGTCCACGACGCCGCAATTGCGAGCAGCGCCGCAAGCCCACCGACAATACGGCGGCCGAGTGCGCCCAAAATGGTGGTGGCAAAAAGCGCGGCCACCATTGCCAGCGCAATCGAGGTCAACTCCGGAGCCCATACTGCGCCCACCAAATCTGTGGTCGCAGGACCGGACTTGTCGTCGACAGTATCGACTGTCAGCCACGCACTTCGGCTGCACAACCACATTCCCGCCGCGGCCACACCAATGAGGCCACCGGAGAGCATCGTTGTCGACTTCATCGAAAACCTAGCTCCTTTCCGCTGGGACTAGTGTCTCAGCTGCCGCGACAGCTCGCAGCACAGCCGCGGCCTTGTTGCGGGTCTCTTCATCCTCTGCCACCGGGTCAGAATCACTGACAATTCCGCCACCGGCCTGGACGTAGACGGTATCGCCCTTCTTCACGCCTGTGCGGATGGCAATTGCCTGATCGGTATTTCCCCGGAAGTCAAAGTATCCAACGGTGCCGCCGTAAACACCCCGGCGCGTGTCCTCGAACTTGTCGATAATGCTCAGCGCGGAAGGCTTCGGCGCACCTGAGAGCGTTCCCGCTGGGAAAGTGGCCGCGAATGCGTCGACAGCCGTGGCGTCGCTGGAAAGCTCGCCGGTGACCGTAGAGACCAGATGCATAACGTGACTGTAGCGCTCAATATGACGGAAGTCGTGCACAACAACACTGCCCGGGCGGCAGACACGTCCGAGGTCATTGCGGCCAAGGTCGACGAGCATCAAATGCTCACTATTTTCTTTCTCGTCTGCCAGCAAATCAGCTTCCAGCGCATTGTCCTGCTCCACCGTAGCACCACGCGGACGCGTGCCCGCGATGGGGTTGGTGATGACCTCACTGCCCTGGACTGCCACGAGCGACTCTGGGGAGGAACCGACAATTTGGAAAGCAGTACCGGAGAAGTCCTTGGTTGGAACGTTGACCAGGAACATGTAGGGCGACGGATTGGAAACCCGCAGGATGCGGTAGATATCAAAGGCGGAGGCCTGCGTGTCCATCTCGAACCGCTGCGAGAGCACAATCTGGAACGCATCACCGGCGCGGATGTGGTCCTTGCAACGCTCAATACGATCCATGTGGTCCTCGGCGGCGCGCTGGCGACGAATCACCGGCTCTGGGAAGCTAACTTCCGCCGGACGCAGATCAGAGGGCTCCGAAAGCCGCTCCACCATCGCATTGACACGATCACAGGCGGTGTCATACGCCTGATCAATCCGCTCATCCGAGCCGTCCCAGTTGACGGCATTGGAAATCAGCCACAGCACACCCTCGTGGTGGTCAAAAGCAGCCAAATCTTCCACCAGCAGCTGCATGAGCTCCGGAATCTGCAAATCATTGTCAGTGGTATCCGGCAGCTGCGGCTCAATGTAGCGGACAATGTCATGCCCGAAGTAGCCGACGAGACCAGAGGTGAGCTTGGGTACCGAAGCATCGTCGGCAAGCGGGAGTTCCGTGTGCAGCAGCTCCAGCGTGCGACGCAGCGCATCCAGCGGATTTCCGCCCTCTGGCGCGCCCGACGGCGCGTTGCCAATCCAAGTTGCCTCCCCCGCATCATCCACCGTCAGCGCGGCGCGACTGCCGCAACCGATAAACGACCAGCGCGACCACGACTGCCCCACATCGGAGGACTCCAGCAAGAAGGTGCCGGGACGATCGGCTGCGAGCTTGCGGTAGGCCGACAGCGCCGTTTCGCCGTCCGCCAAAACCTTGCGAACCACGGGTACGACCCGATGATGTGCAGCCAGTTCGCGGAAACGCTCACGCGTGGTCATGGTGATACGAGTCATAGCCGCTATTGTGCCACGCACCCCGGATTGCACATCACTTAACCCCGGACTTCACCGGAGTTGGGCGCGCTTGACGACGAAACCCCACCTCGGCAGCCAAGGTTGACCGCCTAGTCCTCGAACACGGGATGCACGTCAAAGCAGCTGTGCGAGCCAGTGTGACATGCGGCGCCGTCCTGCACTACCTGCATCAGCACGGTATCGCCATCACAGTCCAACGCCAGCGATGTCACCGTCTGGAAGTGGCCGCTAGTCAGTCCCTTGATCCAGTACTCCGACCGCGAACGCGACCAGTAGGTGCCGCGCTTGGTGGCGATGGTGTACGCCAGGGCGTGGGAATCCATCCACGCCATCATGAGTACACGGCCTGTAGACTCTTCCTGCACAATAGCGGGAATCAAGCCGTCAGCATTGAACTTGGCGATGTTCGCGATATCTGCTGGGAGCGTGTACTCCCGCGGATCATCTCCTGCACCGTGAGCTGCAGCTCCTGGGGCTAGGTCCGTCACTGACGTACCTCGATTCCTTCACGGGCCATCTCTTCCTTGACCTCAACAATGCTAACCTCGCCGAAGTGGAAAATGGAAGCAGCCAAAACCGCGTTGGCACCGGCGCGCACGGCTGGCGGGAAATGCTCCGCCTTACCCGCACCACCAGAGGCAATCACCGGAACGTCGACGGCAGCGCGGACCTTCTCCAGCAACTCCAGGTCGAAACCATCCTTGGTGCCGTCGCCATCCATGGAGTTCAGCAAAATCTCGCCGACGCCAAGCTCCTCGCCGCGGCGCGCCCACTCGACGGCGTCGATCCCGGCCGAGCGTGAACCACCATGCGTAGTGACCTCGAAGCCCGACGGTTGAGGCGTGCCTCCCTCGGGAACACGGCGGGCATCCACCGACAGGACGACGCACTGTGCGCCGAAACGACGCGACAGCTCGCTGAGCAGTTCCGGACGTGCAATCGCAGCGGTGTTGACACTGACTTTGTCGGCTCCGGCGCGAAGCAGCTGATCGACATCCTCGACGCTGCGCACGCCGCCGCCGACCGTCAGCGGAATGAAGACCTCACTCGCGGTGCGGCGCACCACGTCGAGCATGGTGCCACGGCCATCCTTGGAAGCCGTGACGTCCAGGAATGTCAACTCATCAGCGCCCTCCTCGCCATAGCGGCGGGCCAGCTCGACCGGATCGCCGGCATCGCGGAGATTCTCAAAGTTAACCCCCTTGACGACCCGCCCATTGTTGACATCCAGGCAAGGAATCACGCGTACTGCCAGAGACATAGTTTTTAAGTTCTCCTCGTGTTAGCTCAAAGTTGTGGCTCGACGGTTTGCGCAACCACCCAGCTCGGGGCGTCGCCCAAGTTTTAGCTCCGGAAAGTCTCCGGACGACCCAGTTGGTCAATAATCGACCGCAGCGTGGCATGGACATCTCGAGTTCCCGCTAGCACGCCTACGGAATCATGCCGCCAGGGATTGCCTGCCAAGTCTGTGACCACGCCACCAGCTTCGGAAATCTGCAGTACGCCGGCTGCGTTATCCCATACATGCGGTGAGAAAGTCACCGTGCCGCCGAATGCCCCCATCGCGGTGGAGCCCAAGTCCACTCCGACAGAGCCAGTAATTCGGATCGTCGGATAGCGCTCGCCCACCTTTGACAGCAACAGTTGGCGCCACTTACGTGGGAGTGTGCCGTCGGTACTCGCAATGACGGAGCCGAAGGCAATCGAAACCGGGCGACCGGCCTCGGCATCGATGTTGACGCGACGGCCGTTGACAAATGTGCCGCTACCTTTAGCTGAGGTGATACGACGGCGCAGCAGAGGCATGGAGGTAATGCCGACCACCGGCTCCCCCTCATGCATGAGTGTGAGCAGCATGGCACACAGCGGAAAGCCGTTGGAATAGTTCGTGGTGCCGTCAATCGGATCGATGACCCAGGCGGTATGTTCCTCGGGGACTTTGCCACCGAATTCCTCGCCGTAGACGGGCAGGCCAGAATACTGCGTGAGGAGCTGGCGCAGACGACGCTCAATTTCCAGGTCGGTCTCCGTCGCGAAATCCCCGCGCGGCTTCATGACAACCGGGTCCGCGCCCACCTGCTGCGTGAACAGGCCTTCAACCTCATCGAGCGCCGCTTCAGCAATAGCGAGCATCGCCCGCGGTTCCAGGGCATCCATACTTTCTAAGTCCTTCATCCGCCGTCTCAGCCGGGGTGCCGTTTGCTCGTTAACGCTTTCGCTTGACGACGTCTCCCCGGCCCGGCCACGAAAGTGTTCTCTTTAGCCGCGAGCTACTGCCAGGGCCTCTTCCAGAGTGAAACGCCCTGCGTAGAGCGCCTTACCCACAATTGCGGAGTCAACACCCTCATCGACCAGCGTGGCAATAGCTGCAATGTCGTCCAGGCTGCTGACACCGCCGGAAGCGACGATTGGAGCATCGGTAGCAGCAGCGACCTCGCGCAGCAGTTCCACATTCGGCCCCTGCAGGGTGCCGTCCTTGGAGACGTCAGTCACCACGAAACGGGATGCACCCTGAGCATCCAGGCGCTCCAGCACCTCCCAGAGGTCACCACCGTCGGAGACCCAGCCGCGGCCGCGCAGGCGCCACTGACCCTCTTCGTTGAGGACGTCCAGACCAATGGCCACACGGTCGCCGTAGTTGGCGATAACCTCGCGGCACCACTCCGGGTTCTCCAGTGCGGCGGTGCCAATATTGACGCGGGCGCAGCCAGTTGCCAGCGCAGCTTCGAGCGAAGCGTTGTCACGGATACCGCCGGAGAGCTCCACCTTCACGTCGAGCTTGCCCACAACGTCGGCAAGCAGGTCGTAGTTCGAACCGCGACCGAACGCGGCGTCGAGGTCGACCAAGTGGATCCACTCAGCGCCTGCGTTCTGCCAATTCATGGCAGCTTCCAGCGGTGCACCGTAGGAAGTCTCGGTTCCAGCAGCACCCTGAACAAGGCGCACAGCCTGGCCATCGGCTACGTCTACAGCGGGCAGCAGGGTCAAACTCATGGGGGCTCTACTCTCTTCGACTTTTGGGCGTTGTGGCCATAGTCGCCACGACGCTTGTTGCTAGTTATCTCAGTATAGGTGGTCTAAGTGGCGAAATTCCGTCACCTGCCAGGTAGTGCGGTTAGGGAAGATACTACCGATTGGGCAACTACAGCGTGTCCACCCAATTCTGCAGCAGCTTCAACCCTGCTTCGCCAGACTTCTCAGGGTGGAACTGTGTAGCCCACAGCGGACCGTTTTCTACGGCTGCGATAAACCGATCGGATTCGTGGGCAGACCACGTCACCAGCGGCGGAGCGATGCGAGAATCCGTATCAAGGTCCCACGTGCGCACACCGTAGGAGTGGACGAAGTAAAAACGCTGATCTTCCAGCCCCTTAAACATCTTTGAGCCTTCCGGCACCTCAACCGTGTTCCAGCCCATGTGCGGCAGAATCGACGCCTCGAGGCGCTCGACAGTACCGGGCCATTCACCACAACCCGGGGTGCCGGTGACAGCTGCGGATGCGTCGGTCTCCGCTGCATGGATGCCGTCGGCGTACTCGACGCCGCGGTCAAAGAGCACCTGCATACCAACGCAGATTCCCATCACCGGCCGACCACCTGCGAGTCGAGAGCCAATCAGGCGCGGCCCTTGCACTCGATGCAAACCCTCCATGCATGCGGCATAGGCACCGACGCCGGGAACGAGGAGACCATCGGCCTCCATCACGGTCTTCGGATCGGCGGTCACAATAACCTCGGCACCCGTGGTGGCCACAGCGCGCTCAGCTGAACGCAAATTACCGGAGCCGTAATCAAGGATGGCAACAGTTGGGGTCTTCGTCGAAGGTGAGACTTGTTCCATAGTTGGACATTTTAAGGCGCTGGGAATCGATGTTTCCCATTTACCCCAAGAAAACTGCCTGGACAGGCAAAAGCGCTGGTATACGCCCACCGAATACTTTGGTAAACTCAAGATTAACAACAGGTTAACTAAGTTATTGATTTATCCCTAATACTCCTGATTATTTTTCACAGAGAGACTCAGACGCTATGACTACCGCATCCGTTCTTAGTAAATCATTTGCCATTGTCCGCGAGGACCTTCACCGGCTCTACGATGCAGCCTGCGATGCTGCGACTATCGATTCCATCCTCGACGATGTCATTGCAGAGCTGTCCAGCTCTGCGAAGGTGACTAACTTCCTCCCCGTCCTCGCCGAACGCGAGGCCACCGAGCGCATCAAGGCCGCGAGCGGATGCAAGGACTTCGCCCCGCGCCAGGAAATTCTCTTTGCCGACAGCCGCGGCTCCGGCCGCAGCCAGATTGCCACTGCTCTGGCTTACCACCTGGCCGGTGACGAAGTCTTTATCCGCACCATCGGCCTGACTCCAGAGGATGGCCTGAATCCGCGCGTCGTCGAAGCTCTTCATGATCGCGGGGTGGACACCTCGCGCCTCACTCAAAAGACGATTACTCCCCGTGTTTCCCACCGCGCCGATGTCGTAGTGCTCATGGGCATCGAGGAGACGCCGGCAGTCCCAGGCGACCGCTACGTGGAATGGGATGTCGCGGATCCGGACAATCTCGCAGACGACGAGCTCCAGTCGCTTATCGACGATATCGAAACCCGCCTGCGGTCTCTCTTCACCGAGATGGACGTCGCCGTCGCGTAAACAGGCACGGCTGATCACACACCGGGGGTTGCATTTATTAACCAAAAAAGAGTGGCTGCGCTAGGACTAGCGCAGCCACTCTTTTTCTAACGTCTCTTTTTATGTAGTTACTTCTTCTTGCGGTCCCGAACCGTCAAGCGCGTCACTGCGTTCTTTGCCGGGCGGGCAACACGCACGGCTGCCTCCGGCGTATGACGCTTCACGGCATCTCCCAGACGACGCAGCGTAGCGCGGGTGTTCTGGTACTCCGCCACGCGGTGCTTTCCGATGATTCGGTCGAGCACCGCACCAATGAGGCCAACTGCCAGCAGAGCTGCTGCAAAGGCAAAGACAGCCGGGTACGGACGGAGCGCAGCCGCAGCTACGGCTCCCAGAACGAACGAGCCGATACCTGTGCCCGAGTCAAAGGACATGTTCCAGAAGGCACTGGCCTCAGCAGTACGGTCACGCGGCAGGCGGGCAAACATCAGCAGCAGAGCCTCATTTTGCACAATGCCGAAGCCCGCGCCGTAGAAAATGGCAGCGACCAACAGCAGCCAGGCCGACAGATCAAAGAGAACCACGCCGGACATCATCAGCAGGCCAATAAAACCACTGATCAATGCCGGAATCAGCAGAATTCCAGCCTCAGACTTACGGTCGGCGTAGATTCCTGCGAAGTAACGGAACACCATCTGCGCGCCACCGAGAACCGATAGAGCCAGACCAGCGACAATTGCACCAGAAACAGCATCAACCTCACGAGCTGCCGGTGCAAGGAAAGCGGAAATACCACCGAAGCCCATAGCAATCGTGCAGATTGCAAGCGCGGGAATGGCCACCAGCTTCCAAGTGGCAACGTGCTCAACTGGGCTCGGCTGCGTTGCTGCAGAGCCAGGAACGGGGTCACCGACATCCTCGTTGCCGCCCTTGCCCTCCTTCGGCGCTGGCTTAATCTTCGGAATGAATAGGGCCATCACCGAGCCAACGAGCGAAATGACGGCACCCAGAATATAAACCGGAGTGTAGGAGCCAGTCTTATCCGCAATGATGAGACCAAGTGGCAGGAAAATAAGCTCGGACAGACCAACGGCCACACCAAGTACACCAGAGGCCTTACCCAGGAATTTCAGGGGCACAAGCTCTGCGATCAATGCGGACTCGGCGACAGTCAACGCGCCGAAGCCCATACCACGCAAAACCGCAATCATGAGAACCAATGCAGCGTCAGTGCCGAAGATGTGCAGAATCGTCGGCAAGCCCAAGAACAGACCTGAAATCAGCATGGTCATGCCGTAGCCAAGACGGCGACACACTCGTGGCGTCTGAGTCTGCGTCAGAACTGTGGCAGCCATGAAGACACCGGTGTAGGCACCGGCGAGCGAGGTTCCACCGCCATCGTCAAGAATTGCCTGCGGAATAACAGGCATGAGGAGAGACCAGCCACCGAAGGCGGCCATCACGGCGACTAGCGTAGGTACTAGTCCGGGCGCTTTCCACATGCTGTCCAGTTCGTCTAACTGCCTGCGGTCCATCACCCGGGACGCCATTTACTCCATCACTCCTAACAACCACAAAATCGCGCCGGCGAGAGCGATCACAGATAAAAGCCCGAGAACAATCGTTCCAACCCTTGATCCGGACTTATAGAGTGACCATGTTCCGCCCACCAGCAGACCAGCGACAATGAACAAAAAATAAGTGCTTAGCGTCGATGCGGTAGACACCTGCGCTAGAAGCACGTCTACAGACGTTGTTACCATTAGTCCCTCCAAAACTCCAGCTAAGGAAAAGAATTGGCCTGCCCTTAATAACTACCACGGCTGCCATTATGAGCTCGTTGTCGGTGCTATTTCGACTCGCAATGAACACGCATTAAACCGCCCCACTATTGCCCGTTACCTTGAAGTCATCCCCGATAATGGGAACAGTCGCTGGGCCGGGTACGGCTTAATCGCCCTGTAGTTTCAATAAACCGGGATACCGCCCGGCACCAGAACATTCGATGACAGCTAATAGGGACGCGGCCGGAATCTCCAGGCTTCAATGTAGACGTGGGTGTGCGCCACGAATGTCATGACACCAGCGACTGGCAAATCCACCACGTTTTCCTAGGAGCCATCCATGTCGCAGGATATTCCCATCGACATTCTCCTGGGGCCTAGACGTAGGCAAGTCTCAACACCACGCCTGCGCCTTAGACAAGGACGGCATAAAGGTTTTCGACAAGACTCTTCCCCAACTCGAATCAGAGTTAGCAGCACTCTTCGAAGACTTTCAGACTCACGGCACAGTCTTAGTTGTTGTTGACTAACCCAACACCATCGGAGCGCTCCCCATTGCAGTTGCCCATCAACACGGTTGCCAGGTCGGCTACTTACCAGGCTTGGCCATGAGAAAAGCTGCAAATCTCTACCCTGGACAGGCGACAACCGACAGTCGCGACGCCTTCATCATCAGCCGACACTGCATGAACAATGCCGCACACCCTACGGGCGGTTGACCGAAACAGTGAAGTACTCGCAGCCCTTAGGATGCTGTCCGGCTTTGACGATGACATTTCTCGTGACTGCACCAGAACCGTCAACCGCTTACGCAGTCTACTCACCCAAATCTACCCCAGTCTGAAGCGTGTTTTCGCTGGCAGCACGCGTACCCACACCCCGACACTGGACTTACTCATCCATTACACAGGTCCGACAGGACTGAAAAAGACTGGTTGTACCCGGGTTCTGGCGTGGTTATCCAAGAGAAGCCGGCACAACCCGGACGTGCTGGTGGACAGCATTTTCGTGGCACTAGCGGCACGAACTGTTACTGTTCCCGGAACCGAGGCAGCCGAACTTGTTATCCCGCAGCTGGCAGCCAACATTAAAGCACTAAAGACCCAACGCGAAACTATCGTCGGCCAGGTCGACGGCGTGCTGGAGGATATCCCTGCCTCCGAGGTCTTGGATCGAATACGCCGGGAATCGGCATCAAGACCGCAGCACGAGAATCCTGCTTTCCATCGGTGATGGATCCGACTTCGCATCCTCTGGCCACCTGGCCGCCTTTGCAGGAATTGCTCCTGTGACACGAAGATCAGGCTCATCAATACGAGGCGAGTTCCCATCCAGAACAGGAAACAAGCGACTGAAAAATGCGCTGTTCTACTGAAGCGTTTACTGCCATTCGAAGCCACGAAACATCCCGAACCTACTACGGGCGCAAAAGAGCAGAAGGCAAACGCCACAATGCGCCCCACTCATGTGCCCAACCAGACGCAGATGCAACGTCATCTACGCCATGCTCAAAAACAAGGAATTCTACCGAGAGACACTTACCAAACAATCAGTAGCAGTTTAAGCCGAGCAGCAATCAGATCCACCAACACCAGTTGATGGGCCCAATAATCGTGCATACCCCCAAAAGAGTTTCACCTAAGAATTCCGATTTAGGCTTGACAAAAACATAGGCTCCCCCCACACACAAAACTGCACCTCCAAAATTGGGAACTATTTGAAAAGTCAGCACTAGCGCTTCCCCTCGGGGCTAAAGTCTGCGGATATGAGCCCGATGGACAATAAGCCCGAGTACCAGGATCTCCAGTACCAGGACATTGCCTTTGACAGCTACGTCCGGCGCCGCCAGGAATCACTTCAAACTGAGATTCCCCGATCTCAAGACCACTTTGAAATCGAGCCGGCCCACCAAAAGCTCATTAAAACGTCATCGCACTTTTTCTTGTCCACTGTTACCGGCGCTGGCTGGCCCTATGTCCAACACCGCGGTGGACCCGAGGGATTTGTCCATGTACTGAACCCCATGAAGCTGGGTTGGCTCGAATTTCATGGCAATAATCAGTTCGTCAATACCGGAAATGTTGACCGCGATAGTCGAGTCTGTATGTTTTTCATCGACTACGCTACGCGCAAGCGGCTCAAGCTCTTCGGCACAGCACAAGTGATTGAAAAAGCCGACGACCCAAAGCTGATGGATACGCTACGGCAGGTCAACGGCCGAGAAATCCGCAGCCCATATGAGCGCGCGATGGTAGTCGATGTCATTTCGGCTGATAGTAACTGTTCCAAATACATCAAACCTCGCTACACAAAGGAGCAGGTTGATGAGCGCATTGACCTCTACCGCCAGGACATCAAGGATTTGAAGCAGCAGGTAGAGGAATTAAATGCGCAGGTGGAACAGCTACAGGCGCAACTCGGGCGCGCGTAGCCTGCGAAAGCTATAGGGTGCCCTTAGTCGACGGCACACCGTGGACGCGCGGGTCGTCCTCGACGGCAGCACGCAGGGCACGGGCCACAGCCTTGTACTCAGCCTCGGTGATGTGGTGCGGATCGCGCCCGTAGAGACAGCGAACATGCAGCGCAATGCGAGCATTTAGGGCGAAGGACTCAAAGAAGTGCTCATTGATAACCGTTGCGTAGTGGCCACCAATAACGGCAGTCAACATCTGCTCTGGCTCGCCAGTACCAACAAAATACGGACGACCCGACACGTCAACCACTGCGTGCGTCAGAGTTTCATCCATTGGAATGAAGCTGTCACCAAAGCGGCGAATACCGGACTTATCCCCCAGTGCCTGGGCAAACGCCTGCCCCATAACGATGCCGGTGTCCTCCACCGTGTGGTGCGCATCGACCTCGGTGTCACCGTTGGCATGCACAGTCAGGTCGAAGCTGCCGTGGGAGCCGAAAGCGGTCAACATGTGGTCAAAGAACGGCAGACCTGTCGAAATATCGGTCTTGCCGGTGCCATCGAGATTCACCGAGCAGACGATGCTCGATTCACGGGTGGCGCGCTCGATCCGGCCAACGCGCTCAGTGCGCTCTGCCTCCAGATGGTCCTTATCACTGAAGTGCATAAGTCAAATCTCTCCTTGTAGTGGGATGTACCGGCAGCATTTCGCTTAAGCCAGCGCGGTCGCTGCCAATTTCTTGGCCGCCGCCAGCAGCGCATCATTTTCGCTGGGCAGACCAATAGTGGCACGGAGACGACCGGGCACGCCAACGTCGCGAATGAGTACGCCCTCGTTCAAGAAGCTCTGCCATGCCGACGAGGCGTCGGCGAAACGCCCGAAGAAGACGAAGTTCGAGTACGAGTCAATCACGTCGTAGCCATAGCTGTTCAGGGCGGCTACGACGCGGTCACGCTCGTCGGCAAGCTTTGCGACGGTCGACAGCGTCGCATCCGAGTGGCGAAGTGCAACTGTGGCTGCGGCCTGCGTCAACGTCGACAGGTGGTATGGCAGACGTACGAGCATCACAGCATCAATAAATGCCGGGTTAGCAACGAAGTAGCCGAGGCGGCCTCCTGCGAAGTCGAAAGCCTTGCTCATCGTGCGGGAGACAACCAGCTTCGACGGGAACTCAGCCAGCAGCGTTGTCGCCGACGGCTCCTCAGTGAACTCGGCGTAGGCCTCATCGACAATGACGATGCCCGGCGCGGCTTCAATAATGCGGCGCAAGTCAGCGAGCGTAGTCAGGTTGCCAGTCGGGTTGTTCGGCGTCGTGATGAAGATGACGTCAGGACGGTGCTCGGCAATTGCCGCGAGCGCACTATCCATGTCGATGTCGAAGGTCTCCGGGTCGCGGTCGATGCCGATAAACTCCGTCTGCGTGCCGGACGAGAGGATTGGGTGCATCGAGTAACTGGGCACAAACCCCATTGCGCTGCGCCCTGGCCCGCCGAATGCCTGCAGCAGCTGCTGGAGAATCTCGTTGGAGCCGTTGGCAGCCCATACCTGGTCAACGGTGATGTCCACGCCGGTCTGGCGGGTGACATAGTCGGCGAGTGCGCTGCGCAGTGCTACTGCGTCACGGTCCGGGTAGCGGTTGAGGTCAGAGGCGACCTTCTCCACTTGCGCCACTAGGTCGGCGATGAGGTCATCGGATGGCGGGTACGGGTTTTCGTTGGTGTTCAGGCGAACATCGACGTCGAGCTGCGGAGCACCGTAGGCTTCCTCGCCGCGCAGTTCGTCGCGCAGTGGCAGATCTGCCAGCGCCAACTTGGCTACCGACGGCTGTGACTGGTTCTCAGGCTGGTTGCTCATTAGTTGTCGTTCCCCTTTTCTGCGCCATTGCTCTCAGAGCCGAGAAGCGTCTCAAAGCGGGCGCGGATGGCCTCGCCGTGCGCTGGCAGTCGTTCTTCGTTCGCCAGGACTACTACGCTGTCGGCAACTTCCTTCAACGCGGCCTCGTTGTAGTCAATCATGTGGACCGACTTGAGGAAGGTGTGCGTTGACAGACCAGAGGCGTGGCGGGCGGTACCGGAGGTCGGCAACACGTGGTTGGAGCCGGCCGAGTAATCGCCCAGCGGCACCGGCGAGAAGCGACCGATGAAGATTGCGCCAGCGTTGGTAATGCGTTCGGCAACGGCCTGCGCGTTTTCGGTGTGGATCTCCAGGTGCTCAGCGGCGTAGGCGTCTGCAACCTGGATGCCGATATTCATGTCGTCGACAAGCACGATGCCAGACTGCTTGCCGGTGAGCGCCTCACGAACGCGGTCGGCGTTCATGGTGACCTCGTAGCGGTTTTCGACCTCGCGGTCGACAGCGGCGGCGAAATCGGCGTCGTCGGTAATAAGTACGCTGGCGGCCATGATATCGTGCTCTGCCTGGGAAATCAGGTCGTAGGCGACGGAGACAGGATCAGCGGCGTTATCTGCAAGAATGGCGATTTCGGTCGGGCCAGCTTCGGCGTCGATACCGACGACCGAGCGGCACAGACGTTTAGCGGCGGTAACGAAGATGTTGCCCGGACCGGTGACCATGTCGACCGGCTCGAGGCTCTCATTTTCATCGCCGTATGCGAGCAGTGCGACGGCCTGTGCACCACCGACGGCCCACACCTCGGTCACACCAAGCAGCTTGCAGGCAGCCAGGATGGTCGGGTGCGGCCAGCCGTCGTTGTCGGCCTGTGGCGGAGAGGCGACGACGAGGGACTTCACACCAGCTTCCTGAGCTGGGATGACGTTCATCAATACAGACGACGGGTAGACGGCGTTGCCCCCGGGGACGTAAAGACCGACGCGCGAAACCGGAATCCACTTCTCGCGGACAATGCCGCCGGGAAGAATTTCAACAGTCTTGTCATTCGGCTTCTGAGCAGCGTGGAACGCGCGCACGCGCCCGATGGACTCCTGCAGAGCAGAGCGGACGTCGTCTTCCAGCGCGGCTTCCGCGGCATCGATAACCTCCGCTGGAACGCGCATGGATGCCGGACGAATCCGGTCGAACTTCTCGGAGTACTCCATGGCCGCTTCCACACCACGGGCTGCCACGTCATCGACAACGGGCTTGACCGTGGGAATCATGGAATCAACGTCTGCCGCACCGCGCGGCAACACTCGACGCAGAGTGGCGGTGGTGGGAGTCTGACCGCGAAGATCAATAGTGGACAACATAATTAATTAGTAACCGCCTATTCGCACGATGGATTCATACGTGAGCACTTCAGAGTGACAAAGAAATGACAACAAAGTATTAAAAATCTGGGTCAAAGCCAAAGACTTTATCCACGGTTTTCGCTACTATTCGCCCTTAAAGGCACCCTTGAGTATGAACTAAGCATATATTTCTCACGTTAGGTTCATACCGATTGCCCCATTTAACCCCTCATACTGTGGCGCAAGTTAGCTCCGCCACAGTGACCCATTACAGTGTTAAGGAAAGTAGTAACCAGTCGTAGAAAGGTCAGCTGTTGAACCAGGTAGGAAACAGCCCGGATTTGCCGGAGCTCGTCGCAGCCTACGCAGACGCGACCGCAGCCGACAATTCCCTGGCCACGCGCCAACTGGAATCAGTTTTCGCGCATCATTTCTACAACCCACAACTCTTTTCTGCCCCGGAAGCCCACGGCGTTATCGAACACGTCGGCGCGTTTTACCGCATTGTCCGCGAGGTCACCGAATCGCTCGGCATGATGACAGCTGCGCACGATGCCGCCCTGAACTGGATGGTATGGGCATCCGATAACGACAACGTGCCGGAGTACTGGCGCGCCCGGGCACGGCTGGCGGCAGACGAAGCCCGCCGCTACACCACCTTTATCGCCGATGGTCAAACCTCTGCTGCCGCAGAGACCGAAATCCCCCTCATCGCACGCATGAGCAGGGAAATCACCTCGTACCGGGCACTCGTGCTTGCCGACGATTTGGATGCCCCAACCGGCAGCCACAGCGCGGTGACCACGGATGCGGATGGGCTGCGGCCGCAGGAATCGTCGGCAAGCGAAGAAGCGGATGAGCCGTTTAGCCCCCGCCAGTGGAAGAAGCGGGCGGCACTGACTGACGCGCTGATTCGGATTGCGAGCGCCTTGCGAAAGGTCAACCGCGAGGACTTGGCACGGGAGCTGCACGAGATGATTCGGGCACTGCCGAATGAGGATAAGTTTGAGTCGATTGCGCTGGCGAAGACTCTGACGGAGGCATCACTGCTGCACCGAGCCGGGAAGGTCGTCGACGCAGCGCGACTTTGCGCCTCACAGCTCAATGCAATCGGTAACCGCTCCGTAATCGCGGGCCTTGAGCTGAGGCAGAATTTGGCACGGTACTCGATAGAGACCGGTAATAGCGATACCGCGTTCCGAATGCTGTCGAACAACGTGGCAGTCGCGGACCAGCACAGACTGGACACTGACTATATTCTCGCGGTTCGTGAGATGGCAGACATCAACTTCGAGGTGGCACACAACAAGCCCGATGCCGAGGAGATGCTGAAGCTGACTCAGCGCGCCCAGGACGTGTCGGCAGACTACCCCGACTGTGAAATCACCATGGAAATCGCGCTGCTGAAGGCAACGGCACTGTACGAGCTCGGAGATTTCCGCCACGCCGGCCAGGAAGCGGAGTCGGTTGCAAAGTGGTCTGAGCCTACCCAGGATTCCGCGCGTACTGATTTTTCCTGTGCTATTGCGGCGGAATCGGCAGTCCAAGAGGGAAATACTGAACATGCGGCAGTGCTCTTCGACGCGCTGGCCGATATTCGTGCCGTATACTCGTCACCGATTTCACCTGCGGAAACTCTGATGGATGCCGCACTATCGCTCAGTAACGTGGGCGCCACAAGCGAGCTGACCGACCACCTGATGGAACGCTCGCGTGGCTACGTGGTTGGGTCCTGGGAATCGGCCAAGTGGCACGAGTCGCAGGCGCTGCTGTGCTGGTCGGTATGGGACAACGACGGCGTGTACAAGTACGCCGACGAAGCTGCCGAGCTTTTCTTAGAAGCCCACGCCCCTGCCGATGCCGCCCGCACGCTGACTATCGCAGTGCGTGCTGCTGCTAGTGACAACAATGAGGAACGCGCCCGCCGGTTCGCGACTCGCATCGGCGACCTAGTCGGCCCGGATCACCCGGTGCGCGATGAAGTTCGTGGACTAATGCGTAGCTTTTCAACCCCGGATTAACAGCGCATCCGGCTGTACAGGTCTGAAAAGCAAAGCAGTTTTGCATCTTCCCGATGCCACGGGCGAAGATAGTCCAATGGTCTGGTGGGAAGAAGAAAACTCTGAGTCTGAAATTCAAGTTGGCGATTGGGAAGCCGGCATCGCTGCCGACCACGTGTCAGTGAATTCGGAAAACGCATCAGCGACGGAGAACTCGTCCGACCCCTTGGACTTTCCTCCCCTGCCCAATCCGCTAAAGGCATTGCCGGACTCCCTCCCGGAGCTGCTGGTTATTTCCCGCAAGGCCGGCGCCACGCTCGACCACGTCACCAGTTGGCGCGCGGTCACCAAGTTCGCCCACACGCACTGGTTGGCCGACGCACCTACAAACTCCCCCGATGTCATTGGCGAATTCCACGCACTCAGGCATGCAGTTGCCGACCAACTCGAATTAGTAGAAGAAGCCACTGCTGCACGCGCCGAGTGGCTGCGTTGGGCAACTGAGGCCAACATTCGCCCCGCGATCTTGCACGCACGCTCCTACGGAGCATTCGCCGAGGCTGAGGCCTTCATCGACGCCAACCCCGGTGATGCCATCACCGGCCGTCGCCCCGAGGACTCCGAAATCCCTGAGCTGATCAGTCTTACTAAGGACATCGTCGCCACCACTCCACAGCCCGGCGAGGCCTATTACTACCTGGTCAGCGCGGCTGTTGCCGGCGCCGCAGCATCGCTGGCGCGCCGGGCGGAAATCGCCGGTCAGCTCTCTGAATGGTCCGCACGCTGGGCACCAAAGCGAAGCAGTTTCGACGATCGGAAGCTGTTGGAGGCGCAGCTCGCGCACAGCCGTGGTGAACTGCGCAGGGCCGCCCGCATCGCTGCCAGCGTCGCAGCGGCTCCTCAGTCGGAACCCGTCACCACGACGATTGAAGCGCGCCAATTTCTGGCTTTTCTCTCTCTGGAAGCTGGTGAGGAAGCGGAGGCAATCCGCCAGCTACGCCCAATCGTGCAGGCTGGTCTCGATGCAGGACTCACGGTCGCGGTGCTTCGCAGCGTGCGTCTGCTCTGTGCGCTTCTCAACGCCCACGGCGATTTCGCGGAATCCGCCGAATTTGCCCGCCGCGCGCTCGCCAGCGCCGAGGGCATGCCGGTCAACCCCATCACCATGGATATCCAGCTCGTTTTGGCCCGCAGTCTCCTCGATGCCGACGAGGTTGACGAGGCGCTGCGCTTTGCCGAACCAGTTGCGCACTGGTCAGCATTTACCGCCGATGAAGAACGCACCGACGCGGCGTTTTCTATTGCCTCCACAGCCGCGGGGCTCGGCAATAATCCCCGCCGGGCGGCAAAGCTGCTCATCGAGCACGGCGAGCACCTTGAACGCAACGGCGATACCAAGGGCGCTGCCAAGGCCTACCGTCAGGCTGCGCGTTCTATCATTCATGTCATTGACCTGGTCATTTCCGAAGAGGGCTCCGAATTCACCGCCGAGATCGTCTCTGAGGACGCTTCCGCCGCCATTGACCACACGCTCAGCGAGGCTGAGGACCTTCTGCTGCGTTCTCAGAAGCTCATCTCCGACGACTGGTCACTCGCCGACTGGCACGACGATGCCGCCTACGTCTTCTACTCCGCTGGCCGCGACACTTTGGCCATCAACCATGTGGAAGCCGCCGCGAAGGGCTACCTGCAGTCCGGCGATGGCGAGGAAGCCGCCCGCGCGCTGCTGGCGGGGGTTCGCTACCGTCTCGACGCGGGTGATTCCGACGGTGCCGCCGCCTATGCTCGGCGCGTCGAAGAGCTTCTGCCCCGCGACGTGTGGGAAGGCCATCCTGTTCTCGATGCCCTTGACGTCATCATTATTCAGTCGCTTGACGACGAATACTAGCGCCCCGCCCACTTCGGTGCTGGCGGTGGCACAAAGTAGAGTGTTAGGTCATGACTACTTCTGGTGATTCCGCGACTTCTAGCCCGCAGCAGCTTTTCGACGCCGCCACGGCATTGGCTGAGGAAAACAACCTCTGGGAAGCAGCCCTAACTCTGATGCAGGGGTTCGAGGAGCTCGGCGACAAGGCTGATGCCCCGCAAACCGACAGTCTGGGGCGCCCCATCCGTGGCTCTGCACCAAAGCTGATGGACAAGGCCGCGGATTGGTTGGATCTGCTGGATAACCTGGAGAAAGACGGCTTCGAGCCGACCGCGGACACCCCACCGCGCCACTTGCGCTGGGCGATGTGGCACACCTTGAACGGCCAGGCAGAGATTCGTCGAGGACATCAGGGGCGCGCCATTGATCACCTGGAGTTGGCGGCGGGACTTTTCCAGTCCGACAAGCTCAATATCCAGGCCGTGCCTCTGCTTGCACAAATTGCACAGTGCCACCTGCATTTGGGCGATGCCGGTGCTGCGGAGAAGGCGCTTTACCGCGCACAGAAAACCTGTGATGAGCAATCGCGGGAGCGCTGGGGGTCAGCACTAAGCGAGATTGGGGCAGAGATCGCCCGTCGCCTGTAGGCGAAGCTACGAGGCGAAACCGGGGCTGATTCAGCTACTGCTCGTCGAAGTCGAGTCCGACATCGAACACCTTGGCCGAGTGGGTTAGCGCGCCCACAGCCAGGTAATCGACACCACAGGACGCGTACTCACGAGCCACATCGATGGTCAGTCCGCCAGAGGACTCCAGCTGGGTTGCCGGAGAAATCTGCGAGCGGCGCTGTACCGCAATCTGGGTCTCCCAAACTTCGAAGTTGTCCAGCATGACGATGTCCGGTTTCATCGGCAGGATTTCATCGAGCTGTGCGAGGGTATCGACTTCCACCTCGCACGGCAGCTCCGGATACTGAGCCCGCACCCTCTTCAACGCACCGGACACGGAACCGACGGCCACCACGTGGTTGTCCTTAATCAGTGCCTCATCGCCCAATGCATAGCGGTGTTTAATTCCACCACCGCAGGTCACCGCATACTTTTCCAGGTTGCGCAGACCCGGCAGTGTCTTTCGGGAATCGCGCACCCGCGCACCGGTGCCAACGATTGCGTCAGCCCACTGGCGCGTCGCAGTAGCTACACCACTGGCGTGCGTGAGGATATTCAGCATTGTCCGCTCAGCAGTCAGCAACCCCCGAGTCGGCGCAGAAATCGTTGCCAGCACTGTGCCAGGACGCACCAGGGTGCCATCTTCAACGTGCTTTTCGACGGTGAACTCACCCGAGATGACCTCCTGCAGCGTCCACTCCACCGCATCGATAGCCGCGATAACGCCCTCTTGCCGGGCCACCAGGCGGGCGCGTGCCTGCGCAGCTGCCGAGACTGTCGACAGCGAAGTCACATCCGGCCCGAAGCTCATATCTTCCTGCAGTGCCGTCCGAATGAGTCCGCGGGTGATGTTTTCGTTCAGCACCCCGCGCAGAGTGTCCTTCTCAAGAGTCATGGCTAGCTAATCCCCGTCCTTTTCAAACCAAGTGTGGCACCCCAAAGTATATGGTCGTGCCAATGCCGCTTCGACGACTTTCCTTGCGGCCACGACCTGAACCGATTGCGGGAGCCGATCGATAACCGCCAATGCCTGCCGCAAACTCTGCTCATTGCGCGTTACACCAGCGCCTTCCTGCATCGCAGTCTGCAACCGGAAAAGCTGGCGCGGTTCCAGTTCCGGCCGTGGCTGCGGCAGGCCTTCAACCGCCGCTGCGAATTCCTCGTCCCCGACCGGCACAGCGTGTGTTTCAGCGACTTTTTCGGCCACTCGCTTGCCGACGACCAGTCCCTCCAGCAACGAATTGGAAGCCAACCTGTTGGCACCGTGCAGCCCCGTCGCGGAGCATTCACCGGCCGCAAAGAGACCCGGCGCTCTAGTTGCACCGAATGGGTCGACGGCAATGCCACCACAGGTGTAGTGGACCGCCGGGGCCACGGGAATGAGGTCCTTGGTCGGATCAATCTCCGCTGCGGTCAGGCCCGCTGTGATCGTCGGAAAGCGGACGGCGAAGTTGTCGATGTGACGTGCGTCGAGGAAGACATGGTCCTCGCCGAGCTGACGCATGCGAGTCGCGATGGCACGCGAGACGATATCGCGCGGAGCCAGGTCTCCGCGTGGGTCAACGCCGGCGGTCACACTGTTTCCCCGGGAATCGACGAGGATGGCTCCTTCACCACGGACAGCCTCGCTGATGAGATGGCGTCGGCCGGTGCCGTCTGATGCCGAGCGCTCGTCATAGAGCACTGTCGGGTGGAACTGGATAAACTCCATGTCCCGAATCTCCGCGCCAGCATCGGAGGCCATGCCGATAGCCTCACCGCGGGCGCCCGAAGGCGCCGTAGTCGCGCGGTAAATATGCCCCACGCCACCGGTAGCCAGCAGAGTTGCACCTGCGCGAATAGCGCCGCCACCACGGGGATCCGCTACCAGCGCCCCCAGCACGCGGCCGTCTTTGCCAACGATGAGCTGGCGCGCTGTAGCGTTCTGCAGTACTCGCACGCCGGTAACTGAGGCTTCTAGGGCGCGCTCAATTTCAGCACCAGTGGCGTCACCACCGGCATGAATGATGCGCCGCGCGTGGTGTCCGCCCTCTTTGGTGCGGGAATATACGGCCGGGTTATCCGGCGCCGGGTCAAATGTGGCGCCTAGCCCAATCAGCCACTCGGTCGCCGCAGCGCCGGCACGGATGATAGAAGCCACGGCCGCTTCATCGCAGTGGCCGGCACCGGCATCGAGGGTGTCCGCGATATGGGAATCAGTGGTGTCCTCGAACCCATTGGCCACATGGCCGCTGGGGTCGTCGTCAAGCCCGACGACCGCGAGCCCGCCCTGTGCGAGATTCGTGGCGGCATCGGCGAAACGCAGCTGTTTGCGGGCACCGACGCGCCACTCGACGCTGTCGATAACCAGCACGTCGAGGCCGAGCTCAAGGGCCCTACGCGCAGCACTGAGCCCTGCGACTCCCCCGCCGATGACGAGGAAGTCACACGTCAGTGTCCAACTGTCGAATGATGAGCGCAGACCAAACGTGTTACTCGCCCCCGCCTGGATTACCGATGGCGATCATGCGCTCGACCGAGGCGCGCGCCTTGTCGGCGACCTCAGGAGCGACGTCGACCTCATCGGTGCCCTCAACGAGGCAGCGCAGCAGAGCCGCCGGAGTGATGAGCTTCATGTACGAGCAGGAAGCGCGGTCGTTGACCGGCTCAAAGCCGACATCCGGTGCGGCCTTGCGCAGCTGGTGCAGCATGCCCACCTCAGTGGCCACGAGCACCTTGCCGTTGGGCTTGTTCTCCTTCAGCTTCTGCGCCTCGGTCAGCATCTCGCCGGTGGAGAGCATCTGCACGCGCTCCGGCTCAATGGTGCCTTCACCCGCGAGGTAAATCGCAGAGTTCGCGCAACCGCACTCCGGGTGGATGAACAGCTGCGAATCGGCGTTCTCTTCCGCGCGGTGCGCGAGTTCCTCACCGTTGATGTTGGCGTGGACGTGGCACTCACCAGCCCATACCTTGATATTGTCGCGGCCGGTCTCACGGCGGACGTGTGCGCCGAGGAACTGATCCGGGTTGAACAGGATCTCCTGGTCTTCCGGGATGGACTTGACCACGTCGACGGCGTTGGAGGAAGTACAGCAGATGTCGGTCAGAGCCTTTACGTCTGCCGTGGTGTTGACGTAGCTGACCACCAGTGCGCCGGGATTCTCAGCCTTCCACTCGGCCAGTTCGTCTGCAGTGATGGAGTCCGCCAGGGAGCAGCCGGCGCGCTCGTCCGGAATAAGGACAGTCTTCTCAGGGCTCAGAATTTTGGCGGTTTCCGCCATGAAGTGGACACCACAGAAAACGATGACATCGGCATCGGTTTCCGCAGCGATGCGGGAAAGCCCGAGGGAATCGCCGGTGTAATCGGCAATATCCTGAATCTCCGGCAGCTGGTAGTTGTGCGCAAGAATTACGGCATTGCGTTCGCGGGCGAGGCGCTTAATCTCCTGAGCCCAGCGCTCATCTGCAATTACGCCACCGTAGCGGCCATCTTTATCGACTACCGATTCGTACAGATCCGATTCAAGGCGCGGCAGGCTGGAAGCATTGGCCGCAAGGCTGGTATTCACGGAAAACTACGTCCTTACTTCAATGGGCTGTGGCTACGACCGGAGAAAACGCCGTCACCGTTACCGGCAACGATCCCCGGACGCATTCGCAGCGGACTCAAACGGGCAAGTGCAAGAGACCTAAGCTCGCCACACAATATCGAAAATGCCCCTAAATCGGGGCGAATACCGGCATCGAGGACGAACCTATTTCCCAAAATTGTAAGGCTTGTATAAGCCTATTTCCCAATAACTACCCCTGTTCAGTAGGAAGTAGTGCTTTACGACGGCCCCCGCGCAGAACCTCACTGTCTCACTTAGTGACCGAATCTGCGTCCGTAGCATTGTCCGCAGCGCTCTCGTTGCCTCCCGTGAAGTCCGTTTGGAACAACACCCGGGACCACAGTGCGAGCATAGCAACCAGTGGCGCGACCAGCAGTGCTACATAGGTTTTGAAGTCCGGAATCACCGAGAACTTATCGCCCGGCTGCATTCCCGCCAGATTCGGCTGGAGCAATGCCGCAATCGACTGACCGACGAGGTACGTCACTGCTGCACTCATCAACGCGGAGAAACCTGCCCATCCAATTGCCGTGAGCATCTGTACAGGGGTCGTGATGGCACGGTTTCGGAAGGTAGTAATTCCCAGCACCAGGCCGCTGATGGCAGTGACAGCAACAAACCAGAGCAGCCCAATAAAACCAGCGTCAACGGTTTCCTGAATAATCGCTAGTTGGTTATTGGGGAGCATTTGCACTTGCTGCTTGGGCCGCAGGAATGCCCAGGCCACTCCCGTTACCGATCCCGTTACAACGGAGAAGAGAACAATACCCGAGGTCATTGCCACGCTCTGCTTTTCAACGTGTGGGACTCGGGTATTTTTCATAGTCATAGTTGACAAACTTACCTCACGGCGCGCATCCAGTACTAGCGCGCCTGAAAGGCGCATTTGCACAACCAGCACCTTTTATCGCTGCTCCAACATAACGGAGTCTACTTCGCCGTGGCGCGAGCACTTTGCAGTCCAGCCGTCCGGACGCACCTGCACCACCATCCGACGTCCACAGAGCTGGCAGAACCGAGGTGCCTCCAATCCAGCTTTTGCACCATAAGAGCGTTCGCGCACTTCACCAGCTTGGAGGTCGGCGCCGGTAAAAGGATCGAATTTGGGCTCGTCTCCCAGCACCATGGCCTGGAGCAGCTCTGTGGAGTCGACTTTCCTACTCCACGTCGCGCGCGGGCTAGATGTCCGAGGCTTAGACAGTTGCATTGAGGGCCTTAATTGGAAGTCGTACCTTGCCAAGCATGTCCAGGTCCTGCTCCGCCGGACGGCCCAGCGTGGTCAGGTAATTACCGACAATGACAGCGTTGATACCGCCGAGCAGCCCCTTTTCTGCACCCAGGTCTCCCAGGGTGAGCTCACGACCACCAGCAAAACGCAAGATAGTCTTCGGCAATGCCAAACGGAAGGCACCGATGGCACGCAGTGCATCCTTGGCTGGCATCGGCTCGCGACCGGCGAACGGAGTGCCCGGGCGCGGGTCGAGGAAGTTCATCGGCACCTCGGTCGGGTTGAGCGCCGCCAGGTCCTGAGCAAACTCAGCGCGCTGCTCAAGGGTCTCGCCCATACCCAGGATGCCGCCACAGCAGACTTCCATGCCAGCTTCGCCGACCATACGCAGGGTGTCATGGCGCTCTTCCCAAGTGTGGGTGGTCACGACCTGCGGGAAGTAGCTCTTGGCGGTCTCAAGGTTGTGGTTGTAGCGGTGAATACCAGCCTTGGCCAGGCGATCCACCTGTTCCTGCGTCAGAATGCCCATCGATGCGGCCACATTAATGTCAACCTCTGCCTGAATGGCGGCGACGGCCTGTTCCATCTGGCTGAGCAGTCGCTCATCCGGCCCCTTTACTGCAGCAACGATGCAGAACTCAGTCGCACCAGACTTTGCAGTCTGCTTGGCGGCGTCCACCAGAGCCGGGATATCCAGCCATGCCGAACGTACCGGAGACTCGAACAGACCCGACTGCGAACAGAAGTGGCAATCCTCTGGGCAGCCGCCAGTCTTCAACGAGATAATGCCTTCAACCTCGACCTCTTCGCCGCACCACTTCAAGCGCACCTCATGAGCCAGCGCCAGCAGATTCTCGATGCTGTCGTCGTCGAGGTTGAGAACCGCCAGGGTCTCCTCGTAGTTCAGCCCCTCTCCGCGGGCGAGCACCTTTTCGCGGGCGAGTTCCAAAATGTCCTGCTGCTGTTGAGTCATGGGGGCGACACTCCTTGAGGCTGGGGATAAAACTTGAACACTGTTTGAGAAGTTGTTCAGTTATCAAACTTAATACCGCATCTACAGAATGTCGAACAGGGTTCAATTCCCGTCGTGTCGCGGTTTTACGCTCCGCATTTCAGTCTTGAGACATCTTCCAGATGATTCTTCTTTCGTCTACGGTAGGCAGTGTGCAATTGACCAAGGACATCATTGTCGACGCAGCTCTTACCATTCTCAACGAGTACGGACTCGGCGATCTCACAATCCGCCGTCTGACTCGCCACTTGGGTACCGCCGCTGGCGCAATGTACTGGCACTACCCTTCCAAGCAGGCACTGCTCGGCGCCGTCGCTGACCGCATCTTGACTCCCTGCACAGAGTTTTCCGCCACAGGCGATTGGCGCGCCGACACCGAAGTCATCGCCGAGCTGCTCTACTCCTGCCTCACCGCTCATCGGGATGGCGCCGAGGTCGTCTCGGCCGCGCTGGCTACGGGCACCGCCACGATTCGCCCCGAGCAATTGCTTGCCGACGTCCTGGAGAACGCACCCGAAACCTCCATCAGCACCCCATCAGCGACTGATACCGCGTCCGTCCTCGTGTATTTCATTCTCGGCGCGACAGTCGACCAGCAGACAGCCATCGCGCTTAATCTGAACGGCGCCAAGTCTGTATCTGACAAGGGTGACACTAATGGCGAGAACAACGCTAGTACGGGCGCTGCGGCCGAGGCTTCCTCTGAAGATGCCGCTGAACAGGCAAAAGAGCTCGGTCGCCAGCGCATTGCACTGGGAACCGAGCTCTTTATCGCCGGAATTGCGGGGGTTGCCGGGATTAAGGGAACCGCAGGTCAGTAAGCCCCACTGAAGCATTCGCGGTCATAGCCAAACCCTGGCATTAAAGCACCAGAGCTGCTACCCAACCAGCTGCCAACAGCGGCAGGTTGAAGTGCAGGAAGGTCGGGATAACCGAATCGCGAATGTGGTCGTGCTGCCCATCGGCATTGAGACCCATCGTCGGGCCGAGCGTCGAGTCCGATGCCGGCGAACCAGCGTCACCCAGAGCACCTGCAGTACCAATGATGGCGACGGTAGCCATCGGCGAGAAGCCCAGCGACAAACACAACGGCACGTAGATGATGGAGATAATCGGCAGCGTCGAGAAGGATGAACCAATACCCATCGTGACCACCAGACCGACGACCAGCATGGCGAATGCAGCGGCAGGCTTGTTGCCCGCAAACAGGTCTGCAGTGGCGGTCACCAGCGGCTCGACCTGGCCGGACTCCGACATCACCGAGGCGAAGCCCTGTGCGGAAATCATGATGAAACCAATCAGGGCCATCATCTTCATACCGGCAGTGAATACGTCGTCCGCCTCACGCCAGCGCACCGCACCGGTAAGCATGAAGATTGCCAAACCAGTGAGGGCACCAATCAGCAGTGGATCGGCATCGGTGTCCATGGAGTTCATCACAATCTGGACGACGAAGGTCACCACAATGGCGACGAGAGCAACGATGACTCGGTACTTCGACACAGGTTCATCAGACTGCGATTCCATATGCGAGGACTCGGCAATCGGCAGGTCTTCGTAATGCCGTGGCTTGCGGTAGGAGAAGAACACCGCAATGGCCAGACCAGTCAGCATACCGAGAGCCGGGATGCCCATCGTCATCATGATGTTGATATTGGAAACATCAAGGCCGGCGTTTTCGATGTTGCCCAGCAGAATGTCGTTCAAGAAGATAGAACCGAATCCGACCGGAACCCACATGTACGTGGTGATCAAACCGAAGGTCATCACACTGGTTATCATTCGGCGGTCGATGTTGAGACGGTTAAATACCGGCAATAGCGGCGGAATGATCAGCGGGATAAACGCGATGTGAACTGGGATGAGGTTCTGCGACATAATCGCCATGGCCAAAATACCGGCCACCATACCCCACTTGGTCCATGCTTCTGCCTTAGATTTAGCGCCTTCATCCTCGGCGCCAATCTTGGCAATCAGCCAATCGGCCAGCAATTTGGGCAGCCCAGAGGATGCCACTGCCATGGCAAAGGCACCCAGCATGGCGTAACTCAGGGCAATCTTCGCACCACCAGAGAGGCCTTCCTGGAAGGCAACCATTGTGGCATCGAGCCCCATACCGGCGGAAAGACCACCGACCAAGGCGCCAATAAACAGCGCTAGCACAACGTGTACCCGGCAGACCGCCAGGATTAGCATCACCAAAACGGCGAGAAGAACGGCATTCATAAGGAAAATATTAAGGCAACCTTAAGTATTTCCAGCAACCGGGGCTAGAAAGATTTCACCCCAAAATCTTTACACCCCGGCTAATGCGACTAATCAATCGAGACGAGTCCCTGGCCGCCCTGCACTGCGTCACCGACTTCGACGTGAATAGAGCCGACGGTGCCTGCAGCTGGGGCCGTAATCTCGGTTTCCATCTTCATTGCCTCGAGAATGAGCAGCACCTCCCCGGCCTCAATCGTCTGGCCTTCCTCGACCAAAATCTTGCTGACCGAACCTGCCAGTGGCGCCACCACCGAATTGGCGGAGACACCCGAGACACTAGCGGTGGCTGGCTCAACGGAAGCGCTAGACGACCCACCCAAAACGATGGGCGAAAGACGCTTGGGCTCCTCAACTACTTCAACGTCGACATCGTAGGCAATGCCGCCGACAGTCACTTTCAATTTCATGGCTCAACAATCCTCACGTAGCAAAAGTCAATGAATCAGGCTCAAATAAGTCGGTTATCGAAAATTTCCAACTAACGCAGGTTGCGCTGCTGCTGGATCTGGCGGCCCTGCGCAGCCCACGTCTTGTGGCGGTTGTAACGAATTGCCTTCACCTTGCCGCGATTGCCTAGGTACGCAGACACCGCTGCCGAAATGGCGATGACAGTGTCCTCGGGGATATCTGCGTCCACGCGTTTGCGCAGTTCAGCCAACTCGCTTTCTGCCTGATTCAGGCGTGCCGTGGCCTTCTGCAAGCTTGTCGAGGTCGCATCCAACCGGTCGGTCAGTTCAGCGACGAGCGCTCGCAGCTCCTTAATCTCACCGATGCTGTCCGACATTACTGTGGCCCCAATCCGTGCTTCTTGGCCGGGCGAACCTCACGCTTGTTACGCAGAACCGACAGTGCGTCAGCCACACGCAGGCGAGTTTCCGCCGGGTCAATCACGTCGTCGACCAGTCCTCGCGAGGCAGCGACATACGGCGTCGAGAAGCGTGTCTTGTAATCGGCGATACGCTCGTCGCGCACGCGTGCCTGCTCTTCCTCGTCGCCCGCGGCCGCAATTTCCTTTCGGAAGACCACGTTGACCGCGCCTTCTGCGCCCATCACCGCAATTTCTGCGGTCGGCCATGCGAATACGTAGTCCGCGCCGAGGTCCTTCGAGCACATCGCCAGGTACGCACCGCCGTAGGCCTTACGCATGACGACGGTCACCTTGGGCACAGACGCTGCGGAGTATGCGTAGAGCATCTTTGCGCCGTGGCGGATGATGCCGCCGTGTTCCTGGGTGACGCCCGGCATAAAGCCAGGAACGTCAACCAGGGTGACCAGCGGGATATTAAAGGCGTTGCAGAAGCGGATGAACTTTGCGCCCTTGTCCGAGGAATTGATGTCCAGCACACCGGACATCACATTCGGCTGGTTTGCGACAAAGCCCACGGTACGGCCCAGAACTCGACCAAAGCCGACAACCAGGTTGGTGGCAAAACCCGCCTGGCACTCGAGGAAGTCGCCATTGTCGGCGATACGGATGATGACCTCGCGGACGTCGTAGCCCTTTTTGCCGTCCACGGGGACGATGTCGCGGAGCTCTGGATCCGGCTCGGCATCGAATACCGGATCAACAACCGGCGGCTCTTCGGTGTTGTTCTGTGGCAGGAAGCTTAAGAGCTTCTGCGCAATCAGGATGGCCTGCTCGTCATCGTCGGCAACGAAGTCGATATTACCGGCCTTAGCCATGTGCGCATCAGCGCCACCGAGCTGCTCGGAGGTGACTTCCTCGCCGGTCACAGACTTAATAACGCCCGGACCGGTGATGAACATCTGTGCCTTGCGAGTCTGAATGATGAAGTCGGTCAGCGCTGGCGAGTAGGCAGCGCCACCAGCACATGGACCTGCAATGATGGAAATCTGCGGCACCAGACCGGACAGCCAGACATTGTTGTAAAAGACCTGGCCATAGCCCGACAGAGAGTCGATCCCCTCTTGAATGCGAGCACCACCGGAGTCGTTGATAAACACGAACGGAGTGCCGTTGTCGGCAGCGGCACGCATAGTGGCTGCAACCTTGCGGGACTGCGTTTCACCAGCGGAGCCGCCCATGACTGTGAAGTCCTGGGAGGCCACGTGCACTGCCCGGCCGAGAACCGCGGCAGTGCCGGTGACCACACCGTCGGCAGGCGCATCGGCGGTATCCATGCCGAAGTCGGTGGTGCGGTGAGTCATGAACATGCCGGTTTCACGGAAAGTGCCCTCGTCGACGAAGTTGTCGATACGCTCGCGGGCCGTCATCTTCCCACGTTCGTGCTGCTTGGCCTGCCGAGCTTCACCGCCACCGGCCTCAACACGGCGACGCTGAGCATCCAAATAATCCAGGCGCTCCGCCATCGAGGCATCGACGCCCGGCGCGACGGCATCCGCCGAAGTCGGCTGGTTTGCTGAACTTTGCGACATTGCTATCTCTTCTCCCGATGTTCCTAGGCGGGTTCCACCTGGACGGTCTGCGAGCGACCGCCGACGGTGACCTTGTAGCGAATTGGCTCGCGAATGGCATTGGCAGCACCAGAGGCCTGCTCTGCCTCGCGCTTGAGCTGCTCGGCGGTCTTGCCGACGTTCTTCGGCCCTTCGCCGCGCGCGGTGAAGAATCCCGGTGCGACAGATGGGAACAGCGCGTTGGTCAGGACATCCTCGGCGGTGCCGTTGTAACCGTCGAGCTCCTTGGCCTGCTCGACCAGGTCGTCCCACTCTGGCTCGAGGAGATCAGCCGGACGAACCGTGATTTCTTCCTTCTTGGTCTGCTCCGCTGCCTGCTTAATCAGCTCTGGGTTGCGCTCACCCGGGCACTGCCCGTAATAGCCGAGCATGAGGTCGGCGAACTCAGCCGTCATGACCTTGTAGCGTCCCATCAGCACGTTAAACACAGCTTGCGTGCCGACGATCTGCGAGCTCGGAGTCACCAGCGGCGGGTAGCCGGCGTCCTTTCGGACAATCGGCACTTCACGCATGACCTCTTCGACGCGGTCGCCCGCGCCCTGGGCCTTGAGCTGGTTTTCCATGTTCGACAACATGCCGCCAGGAATCTGCGACATGAAAATGTCGGTATTGACCAGGGTTTTCGACTCGAACTCTGCGTACTTCGGACGCACCTTGCGGAAGTGGTCACGAATGGTGATCAGGTTATCCATGTTCAGGTCGGTGGTGTAGTCGGTTCCCTCCAACATTTCCACCAGCGACTCGGTCGGATTGTGCCCCGGCCCCAGCGACATCGACGAAATTGCCGTGTCCACGACATCCGCACCAGCTTCGATGGCCTTCATCAAAGTCACCATGGTGACACCGGTGGTCGAGTGGCAGTGGACGTTAATCTGGGTGTCCTCGCCGTAAGTTTCCTTGATGCCGCGGATGATGTCGTAAGCCGGCTGGGGTTTCAGCAGCGCTGCCATGTCCTTCAACGCAATGGAGTCCGCCCCCATATCCAGTAGACGACCAGCGAGTTTGACGTACCCGTCGACGTCGTGAAGCGGAGACGTCGTGTAGCAGATCGTGCCCTGCGCGTGCTTGCCGACGTTCTTGACCGCGCGCATGGCGTGCTCGAGATTGCGTGGATCGTTGAGGGCGTCGAAAACACGGAATACGTCCATGCCGTTTTCAGCGGACTTTTCGACAAACTTGTCAACCACCATGTCCTCGTAGTGGCGGTAGCCGAGGAGATTCTGACCGCGCAGCAGCATCTGCAGGCGGCTGTTCGGCATCAGTTTGCGGAATGTCCGCAGTCGCTCCCAGGGGTCTTCATTAAGGAAGCGGATGCAGGCATCAAAGGTTGCGCCACCCCAGCACTCCACACTCCAAAAACCGGCCTTGTCCATTTCTTCACAGACATCGACCATGTCTTCCATAGCCATTCGCGTTGCCATGAGGCTCTGATGAGCGTCTCGGAACGCTACTTCCGTTACACCAATGGTTCGTGGACTCATAATTCCAAAAGTAAAGGCCTTTGGGAATCTTCGCGCGTTGGTGACCGCGAATATTGGGGATTCGGTGCCCACCAAGGTGCGTTTAGAGTGTCAAATTGCCCACTTGCAGGGTTAAATACTTATTTTCGCGCGAAGTTTACGCACTTAACCGTTCAACTCGACTTTTTGTCTGGGGGTCGTTTTTGCGAAGTGCGCTCGACGAATGGGTCGGTTTGCGCGCTCACACTGGACTGAAAATGGCTCATGTTTTTTACAAAACGGTTAAGGTAGTCACATGAACCAAGCAAATACAGTCGGCGATTATCAAGTATGGCCGGGTGAGCCTTACCCGCTCGGATCTACCTACGACGGCGCTGGCACCAACTTTGCGCTCTTTTCCGATGTCGCGGAAAAGGTGGAGCTTTGTCTGATCAGCGCCGAAGGCGAAGAAACACGCATTGCGCTGGAAGAAGTCGATGCGCATATCTGGCACTGCTACATCCCGTCCATCATGCCGGGCCAGCGCTACGCCTACCGTGTACACGGCCCATTCGATCCGGAAAACGGTAAGCGTTGTGACCCCAACAAGCTGCTGGTCGACCCATACGCCAAGGCTTTCGACGGCGAATTCGACGGTCACCCATCACTGTTCAACTATGACATTCATGACCACTCGAAGCGCAACACCGAGGACAGCCTGGGACACACCATGACCTCCGTGGTCATCAACCCATTCTTCGACTGGGGCGCTGACCGCGCACCTCGCACGCCGTACAACGAGACCGTGATTTACGAGGCCCACGTCAAGGGCATGACCATGACTCACCCGGATATTCCGGAGGAGCTACGCGGTACCTATGCCGGTCTCGCTCATCCGGCGATTATTGACTACCTCAAGGACCTTGGTGCCACGGCTATCGAACTGATGCCTGTCCACCAGTTCCTCCAGGACGACCACCTGCGCGAAAAGGGGCTGCGCAACTACTGGGGCTACAACACCTTCGGCTTCCTGGCGCCACACCAGGACTACTCGGCTTCCCAAAAGCCAGGCGGCGCAGTCAGCGAGTTCAAGGGCATGGTGCGCGCATTTCACGATGCGGGGATTGAGGTTATCCTCGACGTGGTCTACAACCACACCGCTGAGGGCAACCACATGGGCCCAACCATCTGCTTCCGAGGCATCGACAACGAGGCCTACTACCGTTTGGTCGAGGGTGACCGACAGCACTACATGGACTACACCGGCACCGGTAACTCCCTGAACGTGCGCCACCCACACTCCCTGCAGCTGATTATGGATTCGCTGCGCTACTGGGTCTCCGAGATGCATGTCGACGGCTTCCGCTTCGATTTGGCCTCCACCCTGGCTCGAGAATTCCACGATGTGGATCGCCTGTCTGCCTTTTTTGACTTGGTGCAGCAGGACCCGATTGTCAGCCAGGTCAAGCTCATCGCAGAGCCGTGGGATGTCGGTGAGGGCGGTTACCAGGTCGGTAACTTCCCGCCACAGTGGACTGAATGGAACGGTAAGTACCGCGACACTATCCGCGACTTCTGGCGCGGCGAGCCATCCACGCTCGGCGAGTTCGCTTCGCGTATCACCGGTTCCTCGGACCTGTATGCAAACAATGACCGCCGCCCCACTGCGTCGATTAATTTCGTTACCGCGCACGACGGTTTCACTCTCAACGACTTGGTCAGCTACAACGAGAAGCACAATATGGCCAACGGCGAGGACAACCGCGATGGCGAGTCCCACAACCGTTCGTGGAACTGCGGTGTGGAAGGCCCGACCGACGACGAGCGCGTTCTTTCTCTGCGCTCCCGTCAGCATCGTAACTTCCTGACCACTCTCCTACTGTCCCAGGGCACTCCGATGATTAGCCATGGCGACGAAATGGGACGCGGCCAGAAGGGCAACAACAACGTCTACTGTCAGGACAACCGTTTGTCATGGGTGGACTGGAATCAGACTCGTACCAACTCTGAACTGGTCGAATACACCCAGTTCCTGACTGAACTGCGTGCGGAACACCCAGTCTTCCGGCGCCGCCGCTTCCTGCGCGGTGGCCCGCTCGGTGCGGAAACCGATGATCGTGACATTGCCTGGCTGACCTATGAGGGTCGTGTCATGACTACCGATGACTGGAACTTCGACTTCGGCAAGTCGTTGATGGTCTGGCTCAACGGCGATGCCATCACTGAACCTGATCGCCGAGGTCACCGGATTGAAGATGACTCCTTCCTGCTGTGCTTCAACGCCCACCACGAGGACATCATGTTCCAAATTCCGGGCACCGAATACGCACACAGCTGGGAAGTCATCATCGACACCGCAGAGATCACGGGTCGACCGACTCGCGAGCGCATCGTTGAGCCGGAAGGCGAGCTCCGCGTGCCGGCCCGTTCGACCATTGTGCTGATCGAGCGACACTAGCCGCGTCCGCGTTGGGTCCTACACAAAAATCCCCTGTCGGCGGAAGACTTTTCTTCCACTGACAGGAGATTTTCGGCTCTGAGTTCAACTCAAAACAGGGGTACGTAGCAAAAATTGAGGGCTGCAAATTTGAAACTGTGTGAGTTTATGACGCTTTCAGGCCATTTTTCGGGCCATTTTTGACATAAACGCAGTCAGTAACTCGCATCGCCCCACCGCCGCCAGCCATAAACGCAGTCAGTAACTCGCATTGGGTCAACACAGCACCGCGGGAGCCGAGCTGGCGTGAAGTCTTCTTACGCAGATGCGCGCATATTAAACTCCGCCTGAGAGTTCAACCAGTACTCAGGCTCGGTGTCAAAGTAGTCGGACAGTCGATTTGCGAGGTCAGTGGTGACCGCAGTGCGGCCGGTGCGAAAGCGCTCCAGAGTTGAGCTTGGCACGCCGATGGCAAGAGCCAGTCGGTAGATAGAGAGGTGTCGCGGCTCGAGGAAATTATCGTTCAAGATAGAACCAGGGTGCACAGGATGCGTGCTCAAAATATTTACTCCTTATTTCATCGCTTCACTGGCATACGTTGTTTCCGCTTTGCCCTTCGCTTGAGCTCGAAAGCTCGAACGACCAGTTACCGCCGTTCGTCGAAAAGTATAAGGAGCGCCCGCTCAAAATGCATCCGGACATTTAACCTCCCAAAACATGTGGTTTTCAGGGGTACAGACACCCCCACTGTCCGAACGCTCCATAAATATTCCTATTTCTGTGGACATTTCCACATTGTCGGAAGCCACATGTACTCGGCTAGAACCGCAGGTACCGCAGCCTCTATAGGGCTCAATCCGCCATCGGCGCTACCATCTAGTGCATGACTACGACCACGCCATCCTCCGAGCCCGCCGTCGTCTTCGAGCTCACCGGCGACACGGTGACTATTACCGCAGATGGGCTCCGTCTTACCCACACCATCAACACGGCTAGCACCGCCCCCGCGAAGCCCCTCCCGCTTGCCGACGTTGCCGAGGTCGCATCGGCAAGTAAAAACGGTGTCTACACTCCGGCCAACCGCTTCTTCCCCGGCACGGTAGACCTCGGAGTAGCTTTGCCAAAGGCTCGTGTGATGTCTCATCGCCAGGCAGCAGCGCAGTTGCTGGCAGACCTCATGGCGGAGATGGCCAAGAATCCGGAGTTCTACAGTTCAGCTGATGCTTTTACTTCCACGTTGATGCCGTGGATGGCACAGCGCGCGGCGGTCACCGAAGGCGTGAGTGTGGTTGAGGGCGCGGGCGACGTCGTAAAGCACTCTGTGCCTTTTGCGCCGCTTCCTTCGGGGGATGAGGTTGCGGTGTCGGACATCGCACCGTTTGCGGCGTTCGATGTAGAGACAGCGAACGAAGACACCGGCTCGATTATTCAGCTTGGCGTTGCGGTCGTGCGTGGCGGGAAGGTGACGGAGCGTTATTCCTGGATGTGCCGTCCGCCAAAGGGGTTGGAGTATTTTGATGAAGCCAATGTCGCGATTCATGGCATCACGGCAGCAGATGTGGCCGGTGAGCCGTCATTTCCGGAGCAGCTGGCGAAGTTTGTTGACGTCGTCGGGGATTTGGACGTAGTTGCTCACAATGCGCGGTTTGATTTCACAGCCCTGTCGCGGGCGTGCCGGGCGGAAAGCATTCCAGCACCGAAGTTGAATTTTGCGTGTACTTATATGTGGGCTCGGCAGATGCAGTTGGGGCTGCCCAACTTGAAGCTGCCGACGTTGGCGGAGGCCGCGGGAGCGTCACTGGAGAATCATCATGATGCGACGGCGGATGCGGTCGCATGTGCTGAGGTAGCGCTGTGGTTGATGGAGCACCAGCGCGCGACATCGGTGGCTGATTTGAGCAAGAAGGTCTCGCTGAGCTTGGGCCAGATTGGCAGTGGACGAGTGCGGATGGTGCGCTATGACCCGTCTGGTGTCGCCAGCACTGGAGCCGGAACCAACGCGGGCACTGGTGCTAGTGCTGGTGCGCAGTCCGGCAGTTCCACGCCGTCACGTCGGCCGCGTCGCAATGCGAAATGGGATGCAGCCAAGACACCGGACACCATTCCAGACCCGAATCCGGACGCGGATCCAAGCGGCCTTCTGTACCAGCAGCGTGTGACACTGACGGGCGATTTTGCACCGTATGACAAGGGTTTTCTGTGGGACAAGATTGCCTTTGCAGGTGCGAATATCAATAAGGGTGTTACGAAGAAAACGACCATATTGGTCGCCGGTCCGTGGGATTCGGTGACGTCGAAGGAGAAGAGGGCTCGACAGCTGCAGGCCGAAGGCCAGGAAATCCAGATTTGGAGCGAGAAGGAGCTCTTCACTGCACTCGGGCTGAATCCGGAAGAGGATGGCGCGTCCGAAGCAGGAGGCACTGTGGAAGGGACGCCTAGCGCCAGCGACGGAAACAACTCCAGTGAGTCGGTTCCGCTGTTTGGTTCCACTTCCCTGCCCGGCGATGACGGAATGCCGCCCTTCTAGGCCACGTTCACGGGAAGAAATTCGCATTCGGAAGGCGGGCGCAGGCTCTGGGGCTAGCTGCTGCCACAGCGGTCAGGCAGCAGCTTTTCCTGGTGGGCGGTATAAAGGGGAACATGAGTCGCCGACCAATTACGTCCACCTACCGTCTCCAACTCCGTGGCCCCAAGGCCGATCCAAACGGGCGCGCTTTCACGTTCGCTGACGCGGCTGAACAGGTCGGCTACTTGGCAGACCTCGGAATTTCACACCTGTATCTGTCGCCTATCCTCACTTCCGTACCGGAGTCGAACCATGGCTACGATGTCATCGATCCGACGACTGTGAACCCGGAGCTCGGCGGCATGGAAGAGCTGCAGAAGCTCGCGCAGGTGGCGCACAAGGCCGGTCTGGGCATCATTATCGACCTGGTACCGAACCACCTCGGTGTTGAGGAACCCAAGCTCAATGCCTGGTGGTGGGACGTTCTGACCTATGGCAAGGATTCTCAGTTCGAGCCATACTTCGACATCGACTGGCACGAGGACAACGGTGCCAACGGCAAGATGGGGTTGCCGATTCTGGGCTCCCTGGAAGATATCGACAAGCTGGAGCTCGACACCTCTGGCGATGACCCACTTCTGCGCTACTACGACAATGAATTCCCGGTGCGCCCTGGAACCGAGGACGGCACCCCGCAGGAAGTACATGATCGCCAGGCCTATCGCCTGATGTACTGGAAGGACGGGGTCATTGGCTACCGTCGATTCTTCAGCGTCAACGGTCTGGCCGGCATCCGCCAGGAAAATCCGGTGGTATTCGAGCACACACACCGCATCATCCGCGAGCTGCTGGCTGCGGACATCATTGACGGTGTCCGCATTGACCACCCGGATGGTCTCAGCAACCCATTCGGATACCTCAGTGAGCTGCGCCGTCTACTCGGCGATGACAAGTGGCTGGTTATCGAGAAGATTCTGGGTGCCGAAGAGCCACTGGATCCAAGGCTCCAGGTTGACGGCACCACGGGTTACGACGCCCTGCGTGAGTTCGACAATGTCTTCGTCAACCGCGACTCCCGAGACGCCATGAGCATGTTGGCTCTGCAGCAGTCCGGCTCAACCTGGGACAAGACTGCCGTGCAGGCAACTGCGCAGGCTCTCAAGCACGATGTCGCTGCTCACGAGCTGGCTGCGGAGGTCCGTCGTCTAGCGCGGGCTCTGCGCCGGGACAACTGGTCTATCAGCGGCACCAGCGTCAGCGATGAAGTGCTTATCGACACCATCTGCAAGCTGGTCGCTGCAATGCCTGTCTACCGTTCGGACTATGTCTCCCTGTCGCGAGTGGCTTCCACGGTCATTGGTGAAATGGCAGCGCGTTTCCCCTCGCGCGTCTTTGCTCTCGACCTCATTTCGGCAGGTTTGGTAGCCGGTGGTGAGGCCGCCACGCGGTTCGCGCAGGTCTGTGGTGCGGTCATGGCAAAGGGTGTCGAAGACACCACCTTCTACCGCGCCTGCCGCCTGATCAGCCTAAACGAAGTCGGCGGTGATCTCGGTCGCTACGGCATGTCGGCAGCGGAATTCCACCTGTTGCAGTCGGAACGTGCTCGCCTCTGGCCACGAACGATGACCACGCTGTCTACTCACGACACCAAGCGCGGCGAAGATGTCCGCGCCCGCATTCTCCAGCTCTCCGATGTCTCCGGCGACTGGGCTGAAAATGTCCGCAACTGGATGGCCATCACCCCCGCCCCGGACGATGCCACCGGCTACTTCCTGCTGCAGAACATCATCGGAGTCTGGCCGACCGACGGCGTAATTACCGATGAACTGCGTGAACGCCTCCACGACTACACCATCAAGGCCATCCGCGAGGCAGATGTGCACACCTCCTGGACGGAGCCGGTCGAGGAGTTCGAACTCGGCATCCGCAGCTGGATCGACGCGCTTCTCGACGGCCCCCTGACCGACTCCATCACAGAGTTCGTCCGCTCCATTGCGCCAGCTGCCCTGACCACGTCTCTGTCGCGCAAGCTCCTCCAGCTTGTCGGCCCCGGCATCCCCGATACCTACCAGGGGACGGAGTTCACAGAGGACTCCCTGGTTGATCCCGACAACCGCCGCTTCGTCGACTACGATGCGCGCGTCGCGGCGCTGGATAAGGTTGCCCGCGATGAGGTCACGTCGGTGACTAAGAGTCCAGAGCACCCAGCTGAGCTGCCGGAGGACTTTACGGATGCCGATGCGGACGTCGCAAAGCTGATGGTGACTCACCACGGCGTGAAGCTGCGTGCGGAGCGCCCGGAGTCCTTCGTCGGCGGTGCCTACCAGCCAGTATTTTCCGTCGGTGTGGGTGAGCGCCATCTGGTCGGTGCAGCGCGTGGACCGAAGGGCGAGCCGGAAGATGTTATCGCGCTGGTGACGCGCCGTCCGCTGGGGCTGCAGCGCGAAGGCGGTTGGGGCGACACTACAGTGACACTTCCCAAGGGATTCTGGACCGACCGTTTCACCGGCCATACCTGGTCGGGTACCATCGCCGTGGCTTCTCTGTTCAGCTCCTTCCCAGTAGCACTGCTGGTACGCGAGGACGATGACGACTAATCGGATGAAGGATTCGCTTGCCGACGATTCCCGCGAGCAGAACCGCAAGGCTCAGTTGGCGGAGGATCGAGAGGTTACACGTGCGCTGCAGTCGAAGTACGACTCGTGGGCAACTCGGAACCCCACTGCCGCGCAGGACTTTGTCGATGCGATTAAAGAGATTCTCTCCGATGCCGGTTTGGCCTTTGACAATGTCACAGCGCGGGTGAAGTCTTTCCGCTCATTGCGGCAGAAGGCCCTGCGTCGTGAAGCGGACGGCAGCTACGTCTACCCTGACCCGTGGCACGATATCCACGACATCATCGGCGTGCGTGTAACCACGTACCATTCGACGGAGATTCCCGCGATTATGGATGCGCTGGGAGATTCGCTGACTGTGCTGCGCACGATTGACAAGACCGCGGAGACACGAATCAGCGGCCGGTTGGGATACGGCTCCCAGCACTTGATCTGCAAGGTGTCGACGGCGGCACCAGCAGAGCTAACTCCATATGCGGACATGCAGTTTGAGGTGCAACTGCGCACGGTTCTGCAGCATGCATGGGCAGAGTTTGAACACGATATTCGCTACAAGGCCCCTGAAGGAGCGACAGACCCGCGGATTGATAGGGCCTTTGCGCTGGCCGCTGGTCTTATTGAGCTCGCGGACCAGCAGTTCGACCAAGTCGTTGCCGTGCTGGAGGAATCTGCACCCGACAATTCCGCGAATGGAGAGGGCGAACAGCCCTCAGTTCCGGCAAAGACGACCGCCGATGACATTGTGGTAACTGAGGAAACCCTACCCGGTGTGCTGACGATACTGCTTCCAGATGCACCCCGCTCAAAATCAGAGCACTACGGCTGGGCAGAAGAGCTGCTCGAACGCAATGGCATTCGCACTGTCGGGCAGCTGCGAGAGCTACTTAATCCGCAGCGCCTCAGCGCGGTAAGCAAGGCCATGAAGTACCGCTTTAACCCAGGTCATGTTCGTGTTATCGATGACCTACTACTAGCGGCTCGCGGCGACAAGCACATTAAGGCCACTGCGGATACCAGCCATAACCCGAAGCGTCGACCAGCTCGTTTGCGCGCACGATTACAGCAACTAGCGGAGGCCGGGATGCCTATGAGCGACGTCCCCGAAGACGATCGAGCTGACGGCGATCGCGCTTCGTAGGCCGCCCGGCACCGCGGTCGCGCATCGGCATCGAGGCGAGAATCTCCCTCGGAGGCGGCGTTGGAGAGTGGTCAATATAGCACTGCCTGGCCGCCGGAGCTCCGACCCGCTTCTTCACCGTCTTGGTGACCTCAACAATGTGTTCGCGGTGGTTTGCCCACAATCGCACTCTGTCCCCTGGGACGACTAGAACTGAGGGTTTCACGGCTTCGCCGTTGACTTTGACGTGGCCGCCACGGCACGCATCTGCGGCCAATGAGCGCGTTTTCAGCAACCTGACCGCCCAAATCCAGGCATCGATACGCACTGGTTCGGTAGACAATTGCTGCTGAGCAGGCATTTACTGCGGATCCTTGTAGTTCACAATCCGCTGAACCTTTTGCCAATTGAGAAAACCACCGACCAGGCCGACCACTGCCAGGATGAGGAATAGAGACATGCTTCCGGCAAGAAGTCCGAGCACTGCACCGCCGACGACACCGCTGCCTGCCCACACAACGGCATTGCGGGAGTACTTTCGCACCGCGTTCTTGCGGAGCTCAATGGGATTCTGAGATTGGGGCTGAAGATAGCTCATGGGGTACATATTAGAGTGTTCTGGTCGCACTGACGCATCGCCTAAGTCGATGGGCCATACAATTCGGGATAAATCCCACCAGAGAAGGCAAACTTGCTAAATATTCCTATTTGGGTAGGTAAATAACACAATGGCGTAGCTAGGTTGCTAAAGTTAGCCCTATGTCAGAAACTGTCCGCCCCCGCCACCGCATGGTCGACCGCGTTGCGGCGATCCTCGAACTCGTTGCACGCTCTAACGAAGGCCTAACTCTCACTGACATCGCCCACACGCTGAACTATCCGCTCAGTACCACGCAGGGCCTTGTCAACGGTCTGACCGTTACTGGTTACCTTGACGAGTCCAACAAGCGATACACGCTCGGCATGGCACCGTTTCTGCTCAATGTCATGGCCGGTCGTCGCATGGTCAACGTTCCAACGGCCGAGCTAGAAGCGATTCACAACGAAACTGGACTGATTACCGTGCTGGCGCTGCCAGTTGGTGGCAAACTTTTCTACCTTAAAACCGTCGGCGAATCCATGCGCTACCAGTACCTGACGGAGAACTTCCTGCCGCGCTCACTGCTGCGCACCTCTGCAGGTTGGGTTTTGATGAGTCGGTTTGAAAAGCGCGAACTGTGGTCCTACCTGAACTCCGCGCGGCCCGAAGACCAGGTTTATGTGGATGATTTCCTCCGCCAGGCCGGGGAAATCGCAGAGACCGGAGTTTGTGCTGCCCCGGGTATTGCTGAGGGCGGTGGCGTTGACGGTGTCTCTATCGCAGTGGAGGAAGACGGTGCTACTGTCGCGGCGGTCTGCGTCTTCGGTCGGCCGGAAAAGATTGCGGAAAACAAGGACGAACTGGTGGAAATTCTCAAGCGCCATCGCGGTGCACACAACGGCGAGGAATCCCCGAACCAGGGGTAGTGGCTGTTAGGCGCGCAGCTCCCACCAGATTTCGCCACCGTCCGTAGAGGGCTCGCTAGCTCCCTTAGTTAGCGCCTGCATTTCTCCGTCAAGCTGGGCAATCCCCTCGGCAGTCACCGCGATGGAAAACTCCACGTTCTGGCCCCACCGGGTTTCCACAATCTCGTAGCCACGAGCACGCAATTCTGCCTCGATGCGTCCCGCATCTGCAGCGGAAACACTCACTACTCTCAAGGCTCTTTGCACACGCCGCATGCGGGTGACTTTCTCTAGACACTCTGAGACCGAATCCGAATAGGCCCTCACAAGCCCACCCGTGCCCAACTTGATGCCGCCAAAATAGCGAATCACTACTGCGGTGACATTCGTCATTCCAGAGCCCTGCAGCACATCGAGCATCGGGCGACCTGCCGTACCACCGGGTTCACCGTCATCTGAGGATCGCTCCACGCGATTTCCCCCGACGACCTCATGAATGTATGCGCTGCAGTGGTGGCGAGCATCCGGGTACTCCGCCTTGGCCAAATTGATGACCTCTCGGGCGCTGCCTTCGTCGTCGCCACGCGCGATCCACGTAATGAAGCGCGATTTCTTAATCTCGATTTCATGCGTGACGATGTCACCGTCGGCGGGGACAATCAGCTCGATGTCACGCTGATTCTGCGTCGCTTCGGTCGAAGTGGATGGCTCGGTGGTCATAGTGTCCATTGTTGCGTATGGGCTTCGGGCACGCCCAATCACCGTCGGTCGCTACTATCTCGACCTCACCTTGGGCTCACCTCAAATCCGCAGTGTTCGAAAAAGTTTCACTGTGCCAATCCGCTGACTGACCTACCATGGTGCTCATGAGCAACTACCGAGTCTGGGCCCCGTACGCTTCCGAAGTCCGTCTGTTGTTGGGTAATCCTGACGCTCCTGCGATTTTTGATATGCATCCAATCGCTGATGCCACCCATGGCTACGGCGCCAACTCTGGTTGGTTCGAAGCTGATGTGGCTCGCACACCGGGGGATCGCTACGCATTTTCGCTGCGGGCACATGCGGGATACGGCGCGCCTGACGGCGAGTCGGGGGACGGCTCCTCCCCCGCTGTCGGCGACTGGACAATACCGCTGCCCGATCCGCGTTCCCAGTCCCAGCCAGATGGCCCGCATGGTTTCTCCCAGGTTGTCGACCTAGGTGCCTATAAGTGGAAGGACTCGACCTGGTCAGGACGGATTCTGCCAGGAGGTCTGATTTATGAGCTGCATGTGGGCACCTTCAGCGATTCTGGTGATTTCGAAGGTTTGCTGGAACATCTAGACCACCTGATTGAGCTGGGGGTAACACACATTGAGCTGATGCCAGTGCAGCCTTTCGGCGGTGACCGTAATTGGGGCTATGACGGTGTGTCCTGGCACAGTGTGCACGAGGGCTACGGTGGCCCGCAGGGACTACAGAAGCTGATTGATGCCTGCCACCGCAAGGGTTTGGCCGTCATTCTTGATGTGGTCTATAACCACTTCGGTCCGGACGGCAACTATGTGGGATTTTTCGGGCCCTACACCGCTGGTGGTTCGACGGGTTGGGGTGAGGTTGTCAATCTCACCGGCGACAACTCTGATGAGGTGCGTGCGTACATTTTGGATGCGGTACGCCAATGGTTGGTGGACTACCACGTCGACGGTCTGCGCCTGGATGCGGTCCATGCCCTGCATGACGAGGGCGCATTCCACATTCTGGAGCAGATGCAGGTTGTCGCAGACACTGTCGCAGCTGAGACTGGTATTCCGCGTTCCTTGATTGCAGAGTCCGATCAAAATGATCCGCGCTTGGTCCGCCCGCGGGCTGCCGGTGGCTTTGGCCTCAACGCTCAGTGGGATGATGACGTCCACCATGCGCTGCACACGTTGATCTCTGGTGAAGACCACGCCTACTACTCGGACTTTGGTTCGGTGGAAGCGCTGGCTAGCGCTTTGGAAACCGGCTTCTGGCATACGGGCACAATGTCGACATTCCGCGGTCGTACTCACGGCCGCCCCTTTGACCTGTCTGTCCAGCCCATGCATGCTTTTGTAACGTACACGACCACGCATGATCAAACGGGTAACCGCGCTGTCGGCGACCGTCCGTCGATGAACCTCACCCCGGCGCAGCAGGTTTTAAAGGCAGCAGTTATCGCCTGCAGTCCTTTCACCCCGATGCTCTTCCAAGGTGAGGAATGGGGCGCCTCTACCCCGTTTGCTTTCTTCTGTTCCCATGAAGATCCGGAGCTGCAGCGGCTCACGCGCGAAGGACGACTACGTGAGTTTGCCCGTGCCGGGTGGGATCCGAAGGAGGTATCCGATCCATCGGATCCAGAGACCTTCCACCGCTCGAAGCTCAATTGGCAGGAGGTTTCGGAGGACTCGCACGCCACTATTCTGGCGGCCTACCGCGATCTCTTCGCGCTGCGGAAGTCCCACCCGTCGCTTCGCACGCCGTGGTCGGCATCTGTGGTGACCGAGTATGACGAGGACAATCGTTGCCTTGTCGTTGTGCGCAGCCAGGATGAGCGCGAAATGGGGGCCCGAAACTCGGATGCCTTTGAAACTGTCGCTTTGGTTGCGAATTTCTCCGACGCCGAAACCAGCGTCAGCCTGGATTCCGAGTTCGGCTCCGCCCACCTGCTGCACACTTTTGAAGACGCAGCAGCCAGCATCGTCAATGACGAAGCTGCTGGTCCCGAAATCTCGCTTCCAGCGTGGGGCTACGCTGTCGTCTCGCTCAGCTAGTCAGACAGGCTAGTCCTCCGCGTCAGCCGTGCCTTCAGGATCCGCGTCGGCCGCAGCGTCGGCCGCAGCGTCAGCATCAGCTTCGACATCAGCACCCGTCTCGGGTGCTGGCCACGGCAGCTCGGTGACATCACCGTGGAGGACGTGAGCCACCAACGCATCGGCGATGAGAATATCGCTCATCACCAAAGTCGGAACCAGGTCCGCCAGCTGAGCCCACATCGGAATCAGCTCACGGACAGCGGCGACACTGGCATCAGAGTTCTCAGCCTGAGTACGAGCCAATACGCGAGCAGCCACTGCAATAAGTAGCGAAGTGCCTGGCACCAGAGTCCAGTGCAGCGAAGGGTCATCCGCATCGATGCCGTCGAGCTTGTGGAAGCGCACATTGACCGCCTTGCGCAGTCGCGGTGATGCCTTCGACACCGTCTTGAACAACACCCGAGAGGCGGCGGCAAGCTGGGTCATCACACCGGATTCCACAATCTCAGCACGATTGCGTACCACTTCGTAGATTGCTGTGAAGCGAGCGTCATCGTCGGTCAGCGGACCCGGGACCATGCGGTACGGATCAAAGACCTGCGACAAAATAGCACTGGCCTGTGCTTCCGGCAGCGAGGTAATCTGCACCGAGCTCTGGTCGATAGTGGCGGACTCCAGAGTGGTGTCCTGGCCGCTGGCAGCAATGTCCAGCAGTCCCTGGCCACCAGTTGTGCGCAGGTAATCCAGCTGACGAGAACGGTCCACGCTCTCATCAGTGAGATCCGCCAATGCTGCCAATGCACCGAGCCACGGCACACGGCGACGCCCCGGCACCGGCTTGGTGGCACTGAAGTCTCCCAGCACGAGTCCGGAGGCGATAAACATACCCGGCTGATCGTCGAGCGCAATGACTGAACGGTTCAACGCAGCCAGACCTGCGCGGGGTTCAGCACACAGGATTGCACCCAACCTAGGTGCGGCCAGCAGCGGATTCGCCTGCGCCATGTCGGTTGCACGACCAGCGCGCAAGGTCGCCAGCAGCGTCCACAAACGTGCGAGCTGATCCTGATTTAGCTCGCCCCACAGTTCCTGCGCGCGAGCAACGGGATCGGTGTCCTCGCCATCGAGGTCAACAGCCTCGGCATCATCGACGTGATGCAGAATGGTCGACCCGGCCGCCGGCCACTGCGGGTGGCGTTCCTTCTCCACACCGAGAGTCACCTGCGCGACAAATGGGCCAAGGCCGCGGAGCTCGTCGGGAAGCTCGCATTCAGCCTCCACGACTTCCAGAGCGACGGGTTCACGCCACGGCTGACCGGCAGCCCAGAGCCACAGAGTCATCGGCAAGTGCGAAACATCGTCCGCGACATCAACCTCGATGATGTCAGTGGCTTCATCATTGAAGGCAATCTGGCGGATGGCATTGCGGGAGGAAGCCTCCACCAGCGGTACAGACAGGCGCTTACGTCCCGTCACACGTGTCCAGTCCAAACTGATGCGCAGAGCCTTCAGCAGGGAGATACGGTCAGCGAACTTGCCGAACTCCGCGTAGCCAGTATCGCCGAATCGCTTGATGGGGACGCGGCAGATGTCGCGCTCACCGCTGGAAACTGCAACATGCGCATGGCGCAACTCACCCGGAGCATTGACGACAATCTTGCCGAAGGCATCGACACGCTTGGGACGAGTGACCAATGTAGTGGTGCGGCGGGCGACGGATTCGTCGGCAAGCGGAACCTCAAACTGCAGCGTGCCTGGCGTGACCTGCAACTGCAGCCATGCGCCCTCGTCGGTGGAAAGCTCGACGGCACCGGTGACTTCGTCCGCCCCGAGGCGCACGATAGCGGGCTCGGCATTAAGCGGCTTTTCGCCGGAGACAACGCGGATGTCAGCGGGGCTCAGACCGTCGACGGTTGGGATGCGGAAGCCGTCACCACCACCGCTGTAAGTGATCGTAAGGTCTGCCTGCTCCGCAATGGCGAAGTGCTTCTGGAAGCTGCGGCCACGCGGATTGACCAGGCGAACCACGAACTCGCCGACCCACGGATAATCGTCATCGGTAAGGATCTCAACCTCGCCACCCGCGGCGGGTACGTCAAGGTCATAGACCATGACGGAATCCGTGGTAAACGCACCATAGCCGCCAAAATCGGTGACGATGGCGCGCCAGGACTCGTCCTTACCGGACAGCGTCGGCGGGAACACAGCGACCGGACCACCGGCGTAAACCGGGGTGCCGTAGGCAGACACGGTGCCGTCGAGACGCGCGTGGGGCATGGTCATTCGCGGTTGACGCTGCGGTGACGCTGACCGAACCTCGCCCGCCGCCCCGGACCGACGAACCTGAACTGCATGAACATCGCGAAGATCGATCTCAGCGACTTGCCACAGCTTCCAGTTAAATGGGCGCGGGTCCGATAGCAATGGCACCTCAGCACCCGTGACGGGGTCAACGAGTGTGGCATCAACCGGGTAGACCACCGTAGCGGACGTCGAGTGTAGCGAGACCTTGTCTGTGACCGACTGACCGTCGGCACCGAAAATGAGAATCGGGTCCTCAGTGCTAATCGCCGGAACTCGCCAGTGCTTCTCATCGCCGATTTCCACCAGCACATCGCGCACCGGCTCATCGATGGTCACCACTGGACGCGGCAGCGAATCCTGCAGGCCCACCACCGGGGTCGTTGCTACCGTGCCGCCGAAGGTGACACGCCAGGTCCGCCCCGCCGGATCCAGCGGCGTCGGTAGCTGTACGCCAACGGTCTGCGTCAGCTCATCGAAGTACAGCTGCGGGCGTCCGGTCGTTGCCACCACGCCCACGGCTTCACGACGATTCGCAGTACCCGCCGGGCGCATACGCAGCTCTTCACGTGCAGCGGCCACCAGCATGGGCGGAAGGCCCGCATCGAGCTGACCGAGTTCTTCCCGAGCCTCCCAGTTGGCCGGATCAGCGGCGGTGGCAATGGCGTAGCCGAGGGTTGCCTTAAACAACTTGTGCGCCTGACGAGGTGCCGTCCTGGCCAACTGACGCAGCGCCAGCGGATAGACACCATCTTCGGCCTCTGCTATTTCGGTCAGCAGCCCTTCGAGCAGCGGATGTACCTTCGACAACGCCTGTACCAGGTCATTGGCCGAAGGATTGGTCAGCTCCGCTACCCCGGCAAGTTCCTCGCAGCGCTCGATAATCAGTGGCATCACCGATAGCTGCACACCCGCGTGCAGCAGAAGCACCTGTGCCGCTTGCTGCAGCTCATCCGAATCGGCCTGGTCGCTGTCGACGTCGTTAGGCAAACCGGCATTTGTCAGCATCGTCGGCACAGCGGCGGCGAGGTGCGAGATGAGCGCGCCGGTAGTGTCAGCGTCTGGATCCAGCTGCAGAGCCGCCGGCCAGTCCAGCCACATTTCGCTTGCCGACGCAACACGCGCGGCGCGCCCTACCAGCGAGGCAAGGGTGACCAGCGGGTGATTGTCAACGACGCTCTTCGCAGCATCAATATCGGCAGCGGTACCACCAGCCAGATGATGGGCCAGGAGCGTTCCCAAGAAGCGGTCGATACGCTCAACCTCGTCCATCGACAGCCCTGACCAGACAAACAATGGCTCAACTTTGGCCTGTGTGGCAGATTCCAGCAGCCCTGGAATCCGGGTGGCCAGATCCTGCTCTGCGGCAGCCAGCCACATTTCGACAATCACGGTATTTTCCACTCGGACACCCTGGTCGACACTGCTTGCCCCAGTCATTGTGGGTGGACGCTCCCTTTCGCTACAAAGCTTGCTCGAAAAGATTCATTTAATTAATGGACCTGGGAGGACTCCCTCGGAAGTTTCCCAGCTGGACCCAGCAAGTCTAGGTCAAAAAGTCATACTCTGGTGTGCCGGGCACTAGTCGGCGACACTTCAGCGGCGAGGCATCCATGCGTGCGAGCAATTCATCGAGGTCAGAGGCATGACGTAGCTCAATACCGACGAGGGCCGCACCAGTTTCGCGGTTGTTGCGCTTGAGATACTCGAACTGCGAGATGTCGTCATCCGGTCCGAGAACATCGCTGAGGAACATACGCAGCTGGCCGGGCTTCTGCGGGAAGTTCACCAGGAAGTAGTGCTTGAGGCCGCGGTAGACCAGCGAGCGCTCCATGATCTCGGCATAGCGCAGCACGTCGTTGTTGCCACCCGAGATGATGCAGACAACAACCTCGTCCGGCTCAAACTGCATCTGCTCCAGAGCTGCCACAGACAGCGCACCGGCGGGCTCCGCGATAATCCCTTCGTTCTGGTAGAGATCCAACTGGGCCTCACAGACGGCACCTTCCGGCGCAATCATCGGATGAACGCGGTTGCGGTTGGCCTCCAGGATGTGCCAGGGTAGGTCACCAAAGCGGGCCACCGCGGCGCCGTCGACGAACGGATCGGTGTGCCCCAACGTAATCGGGCCGTTGTTCTCCAGGGCTGCGCGCATGCAGGCCGCGCCCGCAGGTTCCACGCCCATGACCTGGGTGTTCGGCGACATATCCGACAGGTAAGAGGTGACACCGCTGAGCAGGCCACCGCCGCCGACCGGTACGCAGATGGTATCCAGAGTCAACCCCTGACCGGAGAGCTGCGCAATGATTTCAGCTGCGACAGTGCCTTGTCCGACGATGGTGTTGAAAGAGTCGAATGGCTCCACCATGGTGGCACCAGTGCGCTGTGCGTCGGCACGAGCAGCAGCGGCGGCCTCATCGAAGGAGTCTCCGACAACGACAATTTCAACGGCATCGCGGCCGTGGTAAGCGATACGGTCGCGCTTCTGCTTCGGCGTGGCATTGGGCACATAGATGCGCCCCTTAATACCCAGCTGACGGCAGGCATATGCCACGCCTTGAGCGTGGTTTCCTGCAGATGCCGCAACGACGCCTGCTGCCCGCTCTTCGTCGGTGACCTGAACCATGGCGTTGTAGGCACCGCGAATCTTGTACGAGCGCACGTCCTGGAGGTCTTCCCGCTTGAGGAATACCTTAGCGCCGGTGATTTCGGAAAGACGTGGGCTGAACTGCAGCGGAGTGGCCGCAATAACCGAAGAAATTCGTGCCTGCGCAATCTGAATATCGGCCGCGTGGACAAGTCGGCGTTCGGTCTGGGAAGCAGGCACAGAATTCTCACTCATGAGCTATGACTCTACTCGGTCATACAATCGGTTGCGACAATCAGGGCCGCGATGAGCTACCCCAAAATGCTGGCCCCAATCGTCGCCTTCAGATCACCAATCAAGCTGGCGTCCCGGTCGACCCGCAAGTGCTCGCCGAGAACCAAAGTGGTGTGGGAATCACCGTCGACAAGCTTGAGGTAGACGTCCGAGTCGCCGGGATTGTCCAACAGGACTGACTTCAGCTTGGCAATCATCTCCGGTGTGCACTGATCAGTGCGCATGGTCAGACGCAGCGGCGCCGACGTGGAGCCATTGCGGCCGAGATCCGGCAGCTTCAGGTCATCACAGACCACACTCATGCGGTCATCGCGGTACTGAACACGAGCACGAATAAGCACGATGGCGTCTTCAGCAATGCTGGTGGCAATCATCGCGTATGTACGAGCAAAAGCCATGACTTCCACGCGCGCGCCGTTGTGGTCCTCAATACCGATAATCGCCCAGGGCTGACCGTTCTTATTCACGCGGCGGTCAACGCTGGAGACAATGCCACCAATAGTGATTTCGGTGTTGTTAGCGACCTCCCCACCGACGACCGTGGTCAAAGCGGTATCGGTCTGTGCGGCCAGCGATTCTTCGAACCCATCGAGTGGATGACCGGAGACATAGAGGCCCAGCATTTCTCGTTCCAGGGTCAGCTCGTGCTTGCGATCCCACTTTTCATCCGGCACACGGATTTCAAAGATGCTCTCCGAACCGGTGTCCTCTTCGCCACCAAAGCCAGCAAACAGGTCGAACTGTCCCTTGTCTGCAGCCTTCTTGGTCGACAGCACCGAGTCAATGGCTTCTTCGTGAATGAGCGCAAGGCCCTTTCGTGGGTGCCCAAGCGAGTCGAAAGCGCCAGCCTTAATCAGCGACTCGGTGATGCGCTTGTTACATGGCAGCGTTTCAATCTTGTCCAGGTAGTCCGAGAAGGACGTGAACTTGCCCTTCTCCTCGCGCGTCTTCACAATCGACGCGACCACATCATGGCCAACGTTGCGGATAGCGCCGAGGCCGAAGCGAATATCTTCACCGACCGGCTCGAAATCCATACCCGACTCATTGACATCCGGCGGCAGCACCTTAATGCCAAGGTGGCGACAGTCCGACAGATAAATAGCCAGCTTGTTCTTATCATCCGCCACCGAGGTCAACAGCGCCGCCATGTACTCAGCGGTGTAGTTGGCCTTCAAGTACGCGGTCCAATAGGACACCAGGCCGTAGCCCGCCGCGTGAGACTTGTTAAACGCGTACGAGGCGAAGGGCAGAATAATATCCCACAGCTTCTGGACAGCATCCTTGGAAAAACCATTTTCCAACATGCCGCCTTCGAAGTTCACGAACTCCTTGGCCAGCACCTCGGGCTTCTTCTTACCCATGGCCTTACGGAAACCATCTGCTTGGCCCGCGGTGTAATTCGCCAGCTTTTGCGAGATTTTCATGATCTGCTCCTGGTACACGATCAGGCCGTGTGTTTCTTCCAGGATTTCCTTCAGCTGCTCATCCAGTTCCGCGTGGATGGCGTTATAAGGCTTGCGACCATTCTTAATATCCGCGTAGTCAAAGTGCGCGTTCACACCCATCGGTCCCGGACGGTACAGCGCCAGCGAAGCCACGATGTCGTCAAAGCCCGTTGGCTGCATGCGCTTGAGCAGCTCACGCATGCCGCCACCATCGAGCTGGAACACACCGAGGGTGTCGCCGCGCGACAGCAGCTCATAGACCTTCGGATCATCGGTCTGAAGGTCATCGAGCAGAACTGTCTCGCCTCGGTTGGACTTGATGTGCTCAATACAGTCACCGATAACCGTCAGGTTTCGAAGACCTAGGAAGTCCATCTTCAACAGACCGATAGCCTCACACGCCGGATAGTCCCAGCCAGTGATGATCGCGCCGTCAGCCTGTCGCTTCCACATGGGGATGTGATCCAAAAGTGGCACCGACGCCATCACCACGGCACAGGCGTGCACGCCGGTCTGCCTAACGACGCCTTCGAGACCACGAGCCGTCTCGTAAATTCGAGCCACATCCGGATCGGTTTCAATAAGCTGTCGGACCTCGGCGGCCTCGCCGTAGCGTGGGTGCTCCGGGTCGACAATACCGCTCAGCGGAATGTCCTTAGCCATAATCGCAGGTGGCAGCGCCTTAGTAATGCGGTCTGCAATCTGGTAACCCGGCTGACCGAACTGCACACGCGCCGAGTCCTTCAGAGCCTGCTTGGTCTTCACCGTACCGAAGGTGACCACCTGCGCTACCTTGTCTTCGCCCCAGCGATCGGCCGCGTAGCGAATCATTTCATCGCGGCGGCGGTCATCGAAGTCGATATCGATATCCGGCGCGGACGGACGCTCTGGGTTCAGGAATCGCTCGAAGAGAAGGCCGTGCTCAATCGGGTCGATATTGGTGATCCACGTCGCGTATGCAACCAGAGAACCGGCAGCGGAACCACGCCCCGGACCAACCTTGATTCCTACCTCACGGGCATGCCGAATCAGCTCCGCGACGATAAGGAAGTACGACGGGTAGCCCTTACCGTCAATAACCTCAATTTCGTACTCCGCGCGCCGGATGTACTCCTCCGGTACCTCGCGGCCCTCAAAGCGCTTGCGCAGCCCCTCCATCACGTTGTGGTGCAGCCATGTCGTCGGCGTTTCCCCTTCCGGAACGTCCGCCTTCGGCATGCGGTCGTGCGGGTGCTCTTCCCACAGCTCGTCGTAGTCCTCGACGCGTTCCGCGATGAGCAGCGTGTTATCGCAGGCACCCGGAACTAGATGATCCCAGGTCGCGCGCATTTCTTCGGCGGACTTAATAAAGTAGCCATCACCGTCGAACTTAAACCGGTCCGGGTCATTGAGCGTCTTGCCCGTCTGCACACAGAGCATGGCCTCGTGAGCCTTGGCCTGGTCACGGGTAACGTAGTGGCAGTCATTCGTAACCAGTGGCGGCAAGTTCAGCTTCCGGCCAATCTCCAGTAGCTCACTGCGCACACGGGTCTCAATATCCAGCCCGTGATCCATCAGTTCAAGGAAGTAGTTTTCCTTGCCGTAGATGTCCTGCCACATACCGGCAGCCTGCAGAGCCTCGTCGAACTGCCCCAGGCGCAGACGCGTCTGCACATCACCCGACGGACACCCAGTGGTTGCGATAATGCCCTCGGCGCGTTCCGCCACCAACTCCGCATCCATTCGCGGGTACTTACTAATTTGTCCCTCATACGACGCCATCGACGACAGGTAGAACAGGTTCCGCAGACCCTGCGCATTCGCTGCCAACATGGTCTGGTGCAAGTAGGAACCGCGACCCGAGACGTCATCTCGACGCTGATGCGGCTCACCCCACTGAATGCGCTTTTTGTTGAAGCGACTCTCCGGCGCCATATAGGCCTCAATGCCGATGATCGGCTTGACGCCCTTGGACTTCATCTGCCGATAGAAAGCATTTGAGCCAAACATATTGCCGTGGTCGGTGACACCGACCGCAGGCATTCCCTGTCGCGCAACCTCGTCGGCAAGCAAATCAATCTTCGCCATACCGTCGAGCATGGAATACTCGGTGTGATTGTGGAGGTGCACGAAGGAGGAGTTAGCCATGAGTCCAGATTGTAGACAATCCCCCGGATTGAACACGATTCCTTCGAACACTCAAAATGAAGCAGCCCCCTTATGTCTGCACAGTTATAGCTACAGACGTGTGCAACATCACCCCTTCCTATCCTTTAATTTCCAAAACCAGTCGACAATACTCGACATCACGGTTTTTGAGGACGTCCTCATATTTCCTCTCGTCCGTTAGCCTTTCCCGTTAATCCAAAGCCAAGAATCGAAGGAGCAACACAGTGTTCGCACCACTTTCCGATGGCCACTTCACCTACTTCCCCAAGCCCGAGCTTGACGAGGTTCTTGCCACCATCGACCGCCGCCCCGTCGCCGCCGGCTACCTCATCGATGGCGATGTCATCACCTCCAACATGGATGCAGCCCGCTACAGCTGGCTGGTCTAAAAAGCACAGGCCTGGGAAATTCTGACTTTCTTTTCAAAATCAAAGACAGTACAGGTTTCCAATGATTACGTTTTAGGGCATGAAACTTTCTCGAGCTTCTGCCCCGGAGTCCTCGGGCACATCCCGCCCGGCTCCGACATCGATGTCTCACCTGCCTGAGGCGCTGCCGCCGCAGATGCCCCAGACAGCCCGCCCGCCGCTAGCTACCGACACGCTGCTTAACTGCACTTCCTTTCCTGCAGTCGTCGTCGACCTCGCGGCGGTCGAAGCCAATGCCCGCGATATGCTCCGCCGCGCAAACGGTATGCCTATCCGCGTGGCCTCGAAATCGATTCGCATTCCACAGCTTATTTCGCACGTCCTGGCCTTCCCCGGTTTCCAGGGCGTGCTGGCATATTCGCTGGCAGAGGCGCTGTACCTATTCCGAGAAGGAATTAGCGACGACATCGTCGTCGCCTACCCAACACTTGACGCCCGCGCTATCTCAGAGCTTGCCGACGATGATGCAGCGCGCGCCGCCATCTGCGTAATGGTTGACCGTCCCGAACATCTGGAGGTGCTGGCGCCGTCGGCAAGCGAAAATGCGCCAATCCGCGTGTGCATGGACGTCGATGCGTCCTTTCGCCCTCTGCCCGGCGTGCATATCGGTACACTGCGCTCCAGCTTGTTCTCGCCGAAGCAGGCAGCGGCGTTTGCCAAGCAGATCATTGCCCGTCCGGAGCTACAGCTGGCGGGAATCATGATGTATGAGGGGCACATTGCCGGAGTGGGCGATGCCGGAAACTCCCTGCGTGCACGAGCAATTCGAATGATGCAGGCCGTCTCAAAGAAGGAGTTGGCAAAGCGCCGCGCGAAGGTTGTCGCTGCAGTCGAGAAAGTGGCGGGACCCCTGGAGTTTGTCAACGGCGGTGGTACGGGGTCGTTGGAGTCGACGTGCGCCGAAGCCGCAGTAACCGAGGCAGCGGCGGGGTCGGGATTCCTGGCACCAACACTGTTCGATAACTATCGCGCATTCAATCTGCGCCCGGCGTCCTGGTTTGTGTTGCCGGCGACGCGACGCCCTAAGAAAGGCGTGATCACGGTGTCCGGCGGTGGCCGAATTGCCTCTGGGCCGGCGGGAGATGATCGGTTGCCAACCCCCTGGTACCCCACTGGCCTGCGCTACGCGGCAGAGGAAGGCCCCGGTGAGGTGCAGACTCCGTTGCTCGGCAAGACCGCCGATGCAATTTCGCTGGGAGATCCCGTGTGGTTCCGCCACGCCAAGGCCGGCGAAATAGCCGAACACACACAAGAAGCCATTGCAGTTCGAGATGGCGCCATCATCGCCCACTGGCCCACGTACCGAGGAAAGGGATTGATCTTCACATGAGCAATTCACGCAACAACGCCCGCTTCACAGTCTCTACAGTTGAGTCCCGCGTACCACGCGTACGTCGGCGTGCGCAGGCGAAAGCTGCTGCCAAGTCTCATTGGAACAATTGGGCTCACACGCAATCGTGCACCCCGTCCTATATGCATCAGCCGCACGATGACGAGGGCGTCATCTCGGTAATTAAGGCAGCGAAGACCGAAGGAACTACGGTGCGCCCGCTGGGGGCCGGTCATTCTTTTACTTCCGTGGCCACCACCGATGGGCACCGCGTTCAACTCGACCGCTGCTCTGGTCTGGTCGAACTCGACGCCGCCAACCAGACCGCCACCCTGCGTGCCGGCACTCGTCTGCGCGATACTCCAGGTATTCTGCGCCCACTCGGTTGGGCCCTTCCCAACCAGGGCGATGTCGATCCGCAGTCGCTGGCCGGCGCTATCTCTACTGGCACGCACGGCACCGGGCTTGGGTTCACCGGCTTCGCAGGCACCGTTAAGGGATTCAAGATTGTCACCGCGGATGGCGTCGTCAGGCACTGCCATCCGGACGCTGAGGGAATCGACGGCGAGCTCTACCGCCTCGGACGGCTGGGGCTGGGTGTCTTCGGCGTGCTTACGGAGGTCACGATGTCCGTCGTACCGGCGTTTGATCTGCACGCCGACGAACACCGCGAAGAGTTTGATTCCCTGCGCAAGAGCTTCGCCGAGCGTTGCAAAGAAGCTGACCACCTGGAGTTTTTCTGGTTCCCGGGACAGCGCGAGACGCTGGTCAAGCACAATACTCGCATCGAACCGCAGCGCCACCGCCGCCCGAGCCGCAATAGCCTGAAGCAGCGCCTGGGCAGCGCGCGCACGTATCTTAACGACGAAGTCGTCAACAACATGGGACTCTTGGCGTGCTGCGAGATTGCCAAAGCCATTCCCGCTACGACCGATACCATCAACCGGATTGCCACCAACACAGTGCCCGAGCGCCGCTACTCCAACGAGGCGCACAAGGTCTTTGTCTCGCCGCGCCGCGTTCGTTTCTCCGAGATGGAGTACTCCGTCCCGCTCGAGGCCGCTTCCGATGTCCTCGGAGAAATCCGCGACGCGATTGCCCGCAAGAGGATGAAAATCTCCTTCCCCATCGAGGTGCGCTCCGCAAAAGCCGATGATGTGGCCCTGTCAACTGCGTACGGCCGCGACAGTGCCTACATCGCCATCCACCGCTACTGGAAGGAAAACTACCGAGAGTACTTCAACCTCATTGAGCCGATTTTCAAGGCCCACGAAGGTCGCCCGCACTGGGGCAAATTGCACACGCTCCGCGCGGAGGATTTTTCGCAGCGCTACCCGCTGTTCGGCGAGGTCCAGGCGTTACGCGAAAAGGTCGACCCGCAGGGAATCTTCCTCAACGAGCACCTACGCGACCTTTTCTGCTAGTTATCTCCAGGCTTTACGACGTCCCGGGTAACCGCCCCATCCGTCTGGTCGGCGGCATCGTCGGGAACCGTGGCCGGTTCAATGCCAGCCTTGCGGAGTTCCCGGCGTACCCGACGCTGACGGCGCATCTTCAGGATGAGGTCGCAGATGAACAGCGCGACGGCACCCCAGATGATGAAGAAGCCAATCCAGCGCTCCGGCTCGAGCTCCTCGCCGAGCACGGTGACTGCCAAAGTGATCTGGAGAACCGGCGTGATGTACTGCATCAGGCCCAAGGTGGCTAGTGGCAGGCGCTTGGCACCTTCGCCGAAGAGCAGCAACGGAATGGCGGTAGCAACACCGGCGCTCATCATGAGCAGCGTGTGGCCGGTTCCTTCGGAGGTAAAGGTGCTCTGCCCGTTGGAGCTCAACCAGAAGATGTAGGCCAGCGCGATCGGTGTGATTACAGCGGACTCGGCCGTCAGCGACGCTGCCGAGGAAAGCGATACCCGCTTCTTCATTAGTCCGTAAAAACCGAAACTGAACGCCAGCGCCAGCGCACCCAACGGCGGATGTCCCACACCGATAGTGAGAACAATGACCGCAATGGTTGCCAAGATGACACTGCCGAGCTGCAACCGCGAGATGCTTTCACGGAAGAAAATCATCGCCAACAAAACGCTGACCAGCGGGTTAATGAAGTAGCCGAGTGCGGCCTCCGCCACCTGCCCATTGTTGACCAGGTAGACGTACACGCCCCAGTTGACGGAGATCAACAGTGCGGCAATAAAAATAGTGCCCCACGTCTTGGCGCTCGCGGCCTTCAGCTCTGGCCATGCGCGCATGAAGCTGAGGGCAATGGCCATAAAGACAAGCGTCCAGACGAATCGATGCGCCAAAATCTCCACGGCCCCCGCCGGCTCCAGCAGCGGAAAGTAGAGCGGAAACAGCGCCCACAAAAGGTACGCACCGAATGCCTGAATCACTGTTGACTGACTCCTTTTCGTTCTCGTTGAAACTGACTGCGTACTGGCGGCGTACTGACGGCAGAGTTCTAGCCGCTTCACCCTAGTCTTTTGGATTTGGGCACTTAGTTCTGGCTTCTATTAGTTCTGGCTCAGCCCCGGCGCAAAAAGCGGATCTTTATCCGTGAAACCGGAACTCAGCACCGGTCGGATACCAAAACGGCCGCGTGCCGCATCTGATGGCAGCGCCTCGACTGCTTTAACAGCAGGCAGTTTCTTGACATTCATCAACGCCTCAGCGTCTCCATAGACCAGTAAACCGTTGAAGCCGAGCCGTTCGTCGTCAATCGCGACGTCTGCGTAGGCAGCCGCTAACTCCAGTTGATCTTGCAGCAGCTTTTCTTCACTCGCCGTTTTGCTCGGCTGCGGCAAATACCGGGTACTCACGCCACCGATGATTGCAGTCGATACTCGCAGAGAGGGCTCTTTTTCATAGACCTGTGCCGCTTCTTGCGCATCGAGCAGCCGGTCAAAAGTCACCATCGCCCAGAACTTCGGGTCCTCCACGACTGGCTGGCCGTTCTTTAGCTGGTAGTCTTCCTTCTTCATATTCTCGAGGGACTCGTCGGCACGCTCTACGTACTGCTCGGTTGCTTCCCACGGGTCTGGACCGAGCGCATCGCCGTTGATATTCTGCGGCTTGCTCACGCGATCGGATGTCGAAGCGACTGCTAAAACAATCACCAATACGACAACACAGAAACCTGAGATTAGTGCCATCACTGGCGAAATACTGCCGTCACCGGTGCTTTTCGCACGAGTTTCGGGGCGCGCTCGATTCTTGGATCCCAATGGAGTCTGCGTCATGCGCCCTGCCTCAAAACTTCCAATGCGTGGTTCAAATCATCTGGGTATGGACATTCGATTTCCATCCAGCGACCATCTGCCGGATGGTGGAAACCAAGCGAAACAGCATGAAGCCACTGGCGGTTGAGCCCAAGCCGCTGGGCCAATGCCGGATCGGAACCGTACATGGGATCGCCACAACATGGGTGATTCAGCGCAGAGAAGTGCACACGAATCTGGTGCGTGCGCCCAGTTTCTAGATTCACCTTCAACAGCGTTGCTGGGGCGAAGGCCTCAAGCGTTTCGTAGTGCGTCACAGCATTTTTGCCATCCTGACGGACGGCAAAGCGCCACCCCGCCGAAGGATGACGGCCAATCGGAGCATCAATTGTCCCCGACAGCGGATCCGGATGCCCCTGAACCAGAGCGTGATAGGTCTTCGACACCTCACGGTTTTTGAACGCCCGCTTGAGCACGGAGTAGCCCCGCTCTGAGCAGGCGACAACCATCACGCCAGAGGTGCCAACATCCAAGCGATGCACGATACCTTTTCGCTCGGGCGGACCGGAGGTAGAAATGCGGAAACCAGCAGCCGCCAGCCCGCCGATAACCGTTGGACCTTCCCAACCGACCGACGGATGCGCAGCCACGCCAACAGGCTTGTGAACAGCTACCAAATCGGAGTCGTGGTAGAGCACGTCCATGCCCTCGACGAGTTCCTCTTTGGGAACCAATGGCTTTTCCACCGGCGGTAACAACACGGAGAGGAAAGCGTTTTCTTCCAAGCGGTCAGACTTGCCAACGCTCACACCATCAACCGTGATGTCCCCAGCCGCTGCCAAATCAGCCACCGCTGTGCGCGAGAGCCCCAGCAACTTAGCCACACCGGCATCTACCCGCATTCCGGCTAAGCCCGGTGGAACGGGCATCTGCCGGGTTTCTCGGTCGGGCTGGTGCGCTCCCCCGAGTGCTGCACCGCTATTTAGTGCATTGTCGTTCACTGCTGTCCTCCCTCCGCCAACTGCTTCTGATTCTTCTGAGCAGATTTCTTCTCCGCTGCAATCTGATCAGCGAAGAGATCCGGCTCCTTGGAAAAAACCATCCAGATAACGAGGATAATAACGCCCACAGTAATCGCGGAGTCCGCGATATTAAATACGGCAAAACCCTTCACCGACAGGAAATCGACAACGTGGCCGACATAGAAACCGGGCTCCCGAAATAGCCTATCGATGAGGTTGCCCAGCGCGCCACCAGCAATAAGCCCCGCCGCAGTCGCCGATATAGGACTGCGCAGCCAATGGGAACAGCACATCACAGCCAGGATGTAAACCAGCTGCAACGTGGTAAAAACCCAGGTGGCGTTCGTGCCAAAGGAGAAGGCTGCACCGGGGTTAAAAACGAGCCGCAACTCGAAGAGATCGCCAAGCACCTGCACCGCAGGACGGCCATCGAGAGTCTTCAAAGCGATAATCTTGGTCAGCTGATCAATAATCGCAACTGACACAATAACCGCGGCGAGAATCCCCCGCCGCGGGAAATATGTCCTCGTTTCCTTCTTAGTCACTGTCCCATAATGGCCTAACAAACCCATATTCAGCCAACTGACACCGCCCGGGTGGTTCCTATCCGCCAAGAAACCGGTACGCTAACCGGTGTGACTCGACGTTTCCAATCTCAGTTTGTTCCGGCCTCCTCCGCTTTACGACGCACAGGAGACACAACCCCCTCGTGGTTCCGTCGACCTAGCCACAGCGACCGAGCTGGTCACACCAAGCGTGGCCTGCTGGCAAGGGTCGGCACCGCAGTTGTTGCCGCTACTACTGTGGTGTCACTGGCCGCGTGCTCGTCGGAAAGCTCGGTGGAAACACAACCCGTGGACGTTGCACAACCCAAGATCGAATTGACCAGTGCTGGCAGCGGTGAGCTGGCGAGTGTGCGCTGGAAGGACGACGGTGCAGAGCAGGAGTCGACCGCGGCGGTGACACAGGGCTTCGCACAGCGTGGCGGAAACGCCGATAGCGACCAGACTTTCCCAGACACCCGCCTGGAAATCCCCCTGACCAGCACTGTTACCAGTGATAACGATACTCGTGCGGTGACGTCAGAGGTGGGTAAACCCCACGGCTCCAACGATGAGCTGAATGAGGATATCGCTACCGCGCAGGGATTTATCTCTGATTCGTCAACAACGGCCACAGGTGAGGTCAAGGAACTCAAGCTGGGAGCGCCGGAGAAGGCCACCGACACCGCTCGCGCTGGTGTGGAGATGGCGCTGCAGCAGCTGCATTCCGTACCTATCGTCTTCCCCTCCGAGGACATCGGAAAGGATGCGACCTGGACGGTCGAAAGCGAGGTCGAAGGCCAGACCAAGATGACGCAGAAGGTGACCTATACCCTGCTCAGCCGTGCGGGAGACATTGTTAATTTGAAGGTCGATGTCAAGCAGGTGCCGACCGTTACGGAGTTGGACACTGGCGGCGAGGGTGCACTGAAGGTTGTCGAGGCCACGACTGACATGCTTGCCGACCGCGTCACCATCGACCTGACCAAGCCCCTTCCGGTGAAGGGCAACATCGATTTTGTTACCTCCGTGACCTACGGCGACGGCAACTCCGATGTGCGCATCACTCAGCAGACGCATCGCGGGCTGGAGTTTAAGGACGGCGACGGCTCGAGGAAGTAGCCCAGAAGATTAGCTCGTACCACCGCAAGGTTAGAAGACGAGAAAGTGTCTAGGTTTATGTCACTTTTCTGCCCAAAAATGGGCGGAACTGTCATAAACCTAGACACTTTCTTTTGTGTGGCCAGTGCACCCGACCGGACTAGGCTGTGATGCCTGGCCCGACGCCACCTAAGCCGGTGGTGGCGGAGGCGGTGCATCCTCAGCCGGAGCTGGCGGTGGCGGTGGCGGAGCCTCTTCAGCCGGTGGTTCAGGCGCGGGAGGCGGCGGTGGCGGCACTTCCTCGACCGGCGCTTCGGGCTCCGGTGCTTCGGGCTCTGCAGCCGGAGCTGGCTCCTCGACCGGTGCTGGAGCCTCTTCAACCGGGGTCTCTTCCTCTTCTGGCTCAGGCGGCGGCGGAGGAGTCTCGCCGGGCGCGAGGCAGAACCCAGGCTTGTGCTCCGGATTAAGTGTCGATGCCAGGTTGCAGGCCCATTCCTTGCTCAGCATCCAACGGCCATCCCGGTGGATAAAGTCCACCTGCTCCACGAGCATCGGATCTTCCTCCGGACGGAGGATATTGACACCGGCTACGGCCTGCTTAGTAGTAAATCCAGGCGTGACCGGGTCAATGACATCAAAGCTGATTTCCTGCTCATTGGCACTGTGGGTGACAATGTCGAAGAAATCGCCGGCAGTATCGCCGTCCTCGATGGTCAGCGCCTTTTCCTCAATAGGTAGATCGGGGTTGATGAGGCGTGCGAGGACGTCGTTAAGCTCTGCGCGCGTCGGCAGCATGATGACGGGTTCCGCCGAGCTGGATGTCTTCGATTCAGTCGTCGGCGCTGCAGTATTGCCACCACCGCAGGCAACGAGCCCAAGTGCGCTGACCGAGACCATCGCCGCTACTGTCACACCACGCGCTGTGCGCCAACGCATTCCGCTAACGCGCTGGTTGCAGGGGACTTTCATATGTGCACTACTCCAATAAAATCTGCATGAAGATTCGCTGGCTTCACACCATCCATAATCCTACACAAGGCCAAAACATCGCCTGGGTAAGATGGTGGACATGTCGACTCAGGATCACTCGCCATCTAGCTCGGCCTCTGCTAGCTCGGCCTCGTCTAGCACAGCCTCCCCTCGCCGAATCGTTGTCATCACCACCGGCGGCACCATCGCCTGCACCACGGATCGCAGCGGTGCACTAACCCCGACCATCTCGGGTGCGGAGCTCGTCGCAGCGGTCGCGCAGCGTTACCCCGAGGGCATGTTAGAGCTGGAAGTTCGTGAGCTCGGCATGTTGGACTCGTCGAGTCTCACACTCAACGATGTCGATCGTATTCTCGCCACTATTCACGAAGTGCTTGACGACGACTCCGTGGACGGTGTCGTCGTAACTCATGGCACGGACACGATGGAAGAAACGGCGATGGCTGCCGATGTTTTCCATGCTGACTCGCGTCCAGTTGTCTTTACTGGGGCACAGCTTCCCTATGATCACCCGGAAACCGACGGACCGGGGAACCTCTTTGAGGCCGTGACCATTGCCTCCGATGCCTCTGCACAGGGAATTGGCGTTCTCATTGTCTTTGGCCACGCGGTCTTGCCGGTGCGAGGTGCGACAAAGTGGCACACGACCGATCCTTTGGCTTTTGCCACTAATGCCCCGGAGGAGCCGGTTCGTCCAGATCCGCTACCGCTGACCGCCTTGGCGGGCTCGAAGGTAGAGATTATCCCCGCCTACTTAGGTGCAGATGGATCACAGCTGGATTCGGCCGTCGCCGCCGGTGCCCGCGGCATTGTCGTAGAAGGCCTGGGGTCGGGCAATGTCTCCGATGCGTTTGCCGCCGCCATTGACCGGACCATTGCCGCTGATGTGACCGTCGTGATGGCGACGCGCGTCCCGCGTGGCGATGTCCACGCCGCCTACGGTGGTGCCGGTGGCGGTGCGACGCTGGCTCGGCACGGTGTGATTAGCGCTGGTTGCGTGCATGCACCGCAGGCGCGCATCATTCTCGCTGCCGCGCTGGCTGCGAATGTGCATCCGCAGACGCTGTTCTAGTTCACGCCTCGATGATGCGGATGATTTTCGCCGGATTTCCAGCCACGACTACGCCCGCGGGAACGTCCTTTGTCACCACGGCGCCCGCGGCGACCACGGAGTTGTCGCCGACGTGTACACCGCCCAGGATGATGGCTCCACCACCGATCCAGGCATTGCGCCCTATGATGATTTCATCTCCAGACTCTAGATAAGCGGCGCGGGCCTCAGCTCCCAGTGGGTGTACTGGTGGAAGCAGCTGCACATTGGGCCCGAGCTGCGCGTAGTCGCAGATTGTCACCTTCACCACGTCGAGTGCGGTGAGCCCAAAGTTAATGAAAACGTTGTCACCGATATGGATGTTATCGCCGTAGTCCAGGTAGACCGGCGGGCGAACGGTGCTGCTCTCTCCGAAAGACCCCAGTGCCGGTGCTAGCACTTGCTGTGCTGCCTGCTGGTCTTCGCGGAATGCGACTTCAAATTCCGCGGCCACCTGGCCAATTCGCGCGTTCAGAGCCTGCGATTCCGGATGATTGGCGATATACCACTGACCGTTCAGCATGCGCTGGCGGTTATCCAGACCGTCGTCGGGAAGTGTGGTCGTCGGATTCGGGTCTCGATCGGTGTTGCGCAACGAGGCGCGGCGAGCTGCCTCGAGCTCTGCAATACGGGATTCGGTAGTCATAGTGGCCCAGTTTACGGTCAGCGCATAAACAGAGCGCCGCGAACGGCACCGAGGATAACGGCCATGTCAGGCAGCCGCATCAAGCATCCGCATCGGGACCGAGATCGTCTTCACTTTCACGCTCAGGCTGCGGCAAGTCAAGAGCTGCTGCTTCGTCGGAAGCCAGCCACTCTGGCCAGTCCAAACTGCACACCGCTGAGCACGGACGCAGCTCCGGGTCGTCCTCCTTCAGCGTGATCATGCGGCCGGGGCCACTGGTGCGGCTTTCAAAGCGGACAGTCACAATCCCATGCCCCGAACCCTGTACCCAACCATGGCCATGCTCGCTGTGGTGCACATCCGAGGTAGGTGCCCACTTGGAGTCGGAAAGCCGAACGGTCGGCAACGCACCGGTTCCAGATAGCTCTACCAGGCCGGCGGGAGCGTCGGAAAGCGCAGGTGCTGGTACTCGATCTTCGACGGTGATAGCGCGGTCGAGCTCAGGAAACAGGACTTCTTGTATGTGCGAATCCAGCCCGGAGAAACCGACGCCCACCAGTCGCACTGGGCCAACCTCCGCGGGTGTGAACGCGATTCGGTGAGCGACAGCCATGAGGGTGTCGAAGTCCTGTGTGGCGTAGGCGAGCGTCTCAGATCGGGTATGGATGCTCAAGTCGGACAGACGCACCTTGCAAGTGATGGTGCGGGCACCACGGCCATCTTTTTTGAGCCGTCGAAAAGCGGACTCGCCTGCGCGATCGATGGCGGCGTGGAGCTGGGCCTGCGACCCCAAATCCTCGGGATAGGTGTACTCGGCCGATACAGACTTGGCGACATCGCGTTCCTTAACCGGCCGGTCATCTGTCCCCTGCGCCAGCTGCCACAGCATCACACCAGTTTTGGATGTCAGCGAAACCTCGACATCGCGCTGAGACATCGCGGCAAAATCACCAATCGTGTCCACGCCCAGAGTGTGCAGTTTTGCAGCGGTGACAGGGCCAATGCCCCAGAGCTTCTCTACCGGCAATGGGTGTAGTAGCTCGTGATTGCGTGCGGGGTCCAGCACGTACACGCCATCGGGTTTCGCCAGGCCGGAAGCAATTTTCGCGAACTGCTTGCCCGCGCCCGCGCCTATCGACGAGGCCAAGCCGGTCTCCCGCCGAATATCTGCCCGCAGTTGCTCCGCCCAGGCAATTACCTTCTCTATCGAGGCACCTTGCAGCTCCTCGGGCTCCATAAAGGCCTCATCGACGCTGAGCTGCTCCACCACGGGCACGCGCTCGCGAATTACAGAAAACACTCGGCGCGACACAGGCCCGTAGATACCCTTGCGTCCGCTGACCGTCACTGCGTTCGGTGGCATGAGCCGACGCGCGCGAGCCATCGGCATAGCCGAGTGCGCACCGTACGCGCGAGCCTCATAGGAGGCACCGGCGACCACACCTCGACCGCCCAATCCGCCGACGAGAACCGGTCGCCCGCGCAGAGTCGGGCGGGTGAGCTGCTCGACGGACGCGAAGAACGCGTCCATGTCGATGTGCAGAACCCACCGCCCGGAAGTCGGCATTGAGATTACTCTCCCCTACTGCTTGGCAATATCCGCCGAGCAGCCGTCCGCCACGTCGTAGCTCAGTGACTCTCCGCCAGCGACGACCTCGAAAGCGGTGGCAAGAACTTCCCGGGCGATGAGGTCAGCGTGGCGGTTTGCCCACTCTTCACGCTCGGACGGGACCTGCAGCTTCACCGAGATACGGTCGGTGACCTCGAGGCCAGCGTTCTTGCGGGCGTCCTGGAGACCGCGGATACGGTCAGCAGCCCAGCCACGGGACTCCAGGTCCTCGTCGAGCTCGGTGTCAAGCACGACCAGGCCATTGACGCCGTCGACCTCAGCGGTGGAATCCGGCGAGATCGCGACCAGATTGCGGGTGTACTCGCCCTCCTGCAGCGGAATACCATCGGCGACAACGGCGCCGTCGACAACCTCGTAGTTGCCGGACTTCACAGCCTTAATGACCTTCTGAACGTCCTTGCCCAGGCGTGGACCGGCCACGCGAGCGTTGACGGAGACCTCGAAACGTCCCACCGAGTCCACGTCGGAGGTGAACTCCACCTTGTCGACGTTGACCTCGGAGGAAACGATGTCGGCGTAATCACGCAGACGTTCGGCATCCGGGAATGCCAGGGTTAGCTTCTTCAGCGGCAGGCGGTTTCGCAGCTGGTTGGCCTTGCGGATGCGCGATGTTGCCGAGCAGACATTGCGGACAATGTCCATGGACTCAACGAGTTCGTCATCGGTCGGCAGCTTGTCGACGTCCGGCCAATCCTCCAGGTGCACCGAGCGGCCGCCAGTGAGCGAGCGCCAGATGACCTCGGTGGCCATCGGCAGCAGCGGAGCAGCCACGCGGGTGAGAACCTCCAGCACCGTGTATAGGGTGTTGAATGCCTCTGGGTGCTTGACATCGCCGGCCCAGAAGCGGTCGCGGGAGCGGCGCACGTACCAGTTGGTCAGTGCGTCACAGAACTGACGGACCTCATCGGTGGCAGCAGCAATGTCGGTGTTGTCCAGGCACTCAGTGACAGCACGGACAGTTGCTGCAAGCTTGGCCAGGATGTACTTGTCCAGGATGTTGTCGGAGTCCACCGACCACTCGGCCGGCTTGGAGGCGTAGAGCTGCAGGAACGAGTATGCGTTCCACATTGGCAGAAGCGCCTGGCGCACGCCCTCGCGAATACCCTGCTCGGTGACGATCAGATTGCCACCGCGCAGAATCGGGCTGGACATGAGGAACCAGCGCATGGCGTCGGAGCCGTCGCGGTCGAAGACCTCGTTGACATCCGGGTAGTTGCGCTTGGACTTACTCATCTTGTTGCCGTCATCACCCAGCACGATGCCGTGGGCGACGACCTTCTTGAACGCCGGGCGGTCAAACAGTGCAACCGACAGGACGTGAAGCAGGTAGAACCAGCCGCGGGACTGGCCGATGTACTCCACAATGAAGTCGGCCGGTGCGTGGGACTCGAACCACTCCTTGTTCTCGAACGGGTAGTGGAACTGCGCAAACGGCATGGAACCGGAGTCGAACCAGACATCCAGGACGTCCGGGACGCGGCGCATCATGGACTTGCCGGTCGGGTCGTCCGGGTTCGGGCGCACCAGTTCGTCAATCTCCGGGCGGTGCAGTGTGGTCGGGCGAACGCCGAAGTCCGCCTCCAGCTCATCGAGGGAACCGTAGACGTCGACACGCGGGTACTCGTCGTTGTCGGAAACCCACACCGGAATAGGCGAACCCCAGTAGCGGGTACGGGAGATATTCCAGTCACGTGCCCCCTCGAGCCACTTGCCGAACTGACCGTCGCGCACGTGCTCCGGCATCCACTCAATCTCGTTGTGGTTGAGCTCCACCATGCGCTCGCGGATCTTGGTAACGGACACGAACCAGCTTGGCAGTGCCATGTAGATTAGCGGCTCGCCCGAACGCCAGGAGTGCGGGTAGGAGTGCTCGATGGTGCGGTGCTGGACGACGCGGCCAGCGGCCTTCAGGTCACGGATGATGTCCTTGTTAGCGTCGAAGACCAACTTGCCCTGGTACTCCGGCACCTGGGAAGTGAACTTACCGTCCATGTCCACCGGAATGATGACATCGATGCCGTATTCATTACAGGTGTTCATATCGTCTTCACCGAATGCCGGTGCCTGATGGACCACACCAGTACCGTCCTCGGTGGTGACATAGTCGGCCACCATAATCTGGAAGGCGTTCGGGTGATCTGCGAAGTACTCGAAGATCGGCTGGTAGGTCAGACCTTCCAGGTCAGCACCAGCGAACGTAGCCACGACCTCGTGTTCCTTGCCCAATTCCTTGGCATAGGCACCAATCAGCGCCTCTGCCAGCAGGAAGGTCTTACCTGCAAACTCCGGCACGGAGGAATCCCCTCCGACCTTAACTACGGCATAGGTGACCTTCGGGTTCACGGCCAGGCCAAGGTTGGACGGCAGCGTCCACGGCGTGGTGGTCCAAGCGATAGCCGCAGTGTCAGCGAGCACCGGGTTGTCCGCCAGCGTCTTCTCCGCTGCAGAGCCGGCCTTGGCGCCGGTGAACGGGAAGGTCACGGTCAGGGTCGGGTCCTGCCGCATCTTGTAGGAGTCATCCAGGCGGGTCTCCTGGTTGGATAGCGGGGTGTGCTCTGCCCAGGAGTACGGCAGCACGCGGAACCCCTGGTAGACCAGGCCCTTGTTATAGAGCTCCTTGAAGGCCCAAATCACGGACTCCATGTAACTCATGTCCATGGTCTTGTATCCGCCGTCAAAGTCAACCCAACGAGCTTGACGAGTGACATATTCCTTCCACTCGCCCGCATACCGCAGCACCGACTCGGCGCAGTACTTGTTGAAGTTAGCCAGACCCATTTCCTCAATCTGGCCCTTGTCCTTAATACCGAGCTGCTTCTCTGCCTCCAGCTCAGCCGGCAGACCATGGCAGTCCCAGCCAAAGACACGGCCAACCTGGTAACCACGCATGGTCTTGTAACGCGGAACGATGTCCTTGACGTAACCGGTCAGCAGGTGACCGTAGTGCGGTAGACCGTTGGCAAACGGCGGGCCATCATAAAAGACGTATTCGTCCGCCCCATCGCGCTGATCAATAGAGGCCTGGAAAGTGCTGTCCTTACCCCAGTACTCCAGAACCTTTTCCTCCAGCTCCGGGAACTTCGGGCTCGACGTGTACTTACCAAAGTCAGCAGTGCGCGGATACGCGCCGCCTGCCGGAGTGGCCTCAGCAGAGGCATTTACATCGTTCGAATTAGACACCGTTTTTACGTCACTTCCGTGGTCGAACATCATTAATACTCACCACGGGGACGCGTGCCTAGCCCCTTCAGCGTTGTTACTGGTGACACTGAAAAGGAGTCTCGCGCGGTACCACCCCGCTTGGCATCACGCTTTACGACGGTTCTTGCGAACAAGAACCATGCGGTTTCACGCGATAGCCCGCTTATTTAATACGGCTTTGTAACGGTGCCAAACCGTTCGGTTCTACTGGGCCCATTTATTGCTGGACTGTTCTTCCGAAACGCTCCCCGGTGATGGCCGGCTCATTGCGTGTATGGGTGTCAGTATAGCAGTGTCTCAGGCAACTACTACAACCCTGACCGAAACAAAGAATGCGCTTGGGTCGCAGGGAAAGATAACAAAAACCACCGCGCTCTGCCTCCCCTTCCTGGGGAGCCGAGCGTGGTGGTTTTCTACGTATTGGCTACGTAATTAGTTGTTGTAGCCGTCGGCCGGGGCAGCCGACTCGCGAGAGTTCAGGTCGTCCAGCTGAGACTCCAGGAAGGTCTTCAGGCGGGTGCGATACTCGCGCTCGAAGATGTGCAGTTCCTCGATGCGACCCTCCAGAGCGGTCTGCTGCTCCTTGACAGTGGTCATAATCTCGTGGTGCTTGCGCTCTGCATCCTCCTGCAGCGCGGTTGCCTTCTGCTGCGCTGCGGTGATGGTGGCGTTGGAACGAGCGTCTGCGTCGCTAATCATTTGCTCGCTGCGCTGGCGAGCGTCGGTGAGGGTCGACTCAGACTCGTTGCGGGCATCAGCCAGCAACTGCTCACTGCGCTCCTTGGCATCAGCCAAAGTTGCGTCTGCCTCGTTGCGAGCGTTGGTGACAGTGCGCTCGGCCTCTTCATTGGCCTCTGCCACGGTGCGGTCAGCGTTCTCACGAGCCTCGGTGACAAGCTTGTTCGCCTCAGCGTCGGCGTCAGTGGTGACGCGATCGGCGGTGTCCTGAGCAGCCTGCAGGATACGAGCAGCACGGAGGCTAACTTCCTGCGACTCAGTGCCGGTGCTTGCTGCAACTGTCTGCGACTGCGCCGCAGATGCGGAGGAAGCCTGCTGTGCAGAAGCCTCTGCCTCAGAAGCACGCTTCTCAAGAGCATCCAGACGATCCTGGTAGCGAGCCTCAATCTCCTGCTGCTGAGCGTTCAGGCGCTCGTTGTACTCAGCGCGCAGCTCCTGCTCAATTTCCTTGCGCAGCTTGTCTTCATCGACAGCCGGCGTCGCAGCGACAGCACCAGAAGCGGCGTAGTCTGCGTCACCACCCTGCTCTAGCTGACCTTCAAGGTCCTCAACGCGCTGGCGCAGCTCAGCGTTTTCATCCTGGAGCTCACCCAGTGCGTCCTCCACGAGGTCGAGGAACTGGTCGACCTCATCCTCGTTGTAACCACGCTTGCCAATCGGAGGCTTGCTGAAAGCCACATTATGCACATCAGCCGGAGTCAACGGCATGGTGAGTTCCCCTAACACTTTGAGCGGACAGTTCTTAAGAAATCTTAAGAGAATTATTTCCAGTAGTACTGTTTACCCGGCCAATCCTACCTGCTCTAGTCACAGTCCTCACCCCATTTATTTTGGGCAGGACTCTATCTCCCACGTTCTAACCAGTGGCAAAGTTCTAGTAAAACGTTAAACCTCGCCCTTACCCTGCACCTTTAGCCACAGAGCTTTACCCCCGACACAACAAAAACCCGTTGGGGATTACATTCCCCAACGGGTTCCTATTATTGCCCCCGATTAACACCCCCGGCAGCAATTCAATGCCCGAGAACATCACATTCGGGACAGTCAAAACAACACAGCTCCACCGAAATCCACATTGTGGACCCCAAGCAAACAGTTAGCGATATTTACGCCACCGCACCGAGAGCTACCTGCAGCACCATTCGCAGAATCATAAGGATGAAGAACAAAACAAGCACAGACATGTCCACCATCACGTTGCCCATCGGCATAGGCGGGATGAGTCGGCGCAACAGCTTCACCGGCGGGTCGGTGATGACAAAAACAATTTCGCCAATCGACGAAAACACCCTGCCCGGTCGCCAGGATCGAGAAAATGACTGAATCATTTCAATCACGATGCGAGCCAACAGCAGATAGGTGAAAAGCTTCAGCAGGATTAGCAGAACTAGCAGTAGTGAAGACACGAATAAACAGTCTAGCTAATTAATCGAAATACGAAATACTAACAAGTCATGCGAGCCGGCTGACTAGCCGGACATCCGGTCGAACTGCCCCTCGTTGACATCGCAGCCGTGCGGGTACAGGGTAAACACGGAGCCGTCAGCCTTGATCCGGCCGCGCAGACCGAAAACCAGTCCAGCAACGAAGTCGACGTAGCGCTTAGCCTCAGATGGGTCGAGCTCACTCAGATCGAAGGTGACGATGTCACCGTCGCGGAAGTGTGAACCGATGTCCGGAGCCTTGGAGTACTTGTCCTGGAAACCACTTTCCGGCTTGATAAAGACCTGCTCTGGTTCCTTGGTCTCAGCAAGGGAGTGCAGGTTGCCGTAGCGGTAGTCCTCCTCACGGGAGTTCACACTTGCAGCCTCACCTGGAGCCTCTTCGCGCAGCTCGTAGCGGTGGCGCTCCGCACGACGCGAGTCGGCATAGGAGTCATCAAAACGCTCCTCGTCACGGCGGTCAAACTCGTCGTAGTGCTCGTCGTAAGCCGCGTCATCAGTCGGGGTAAGACCGAAGAAATTTGAAACCCCACGGAAGAAATCAGCCATCTTCTGCTACGTCCTTCTTAGTGTGCGAATTTAAGTCTGTGCTACCCACAACCTACCGGCTGGGTCAGCAATATCGCATAGACACGCGCAAATTTGGCGAGCCAAAATTACAACTTTGAAACTTAGTCCTGCTCAGGCAGGATCACGATGCCCGCCTGACGGCCAGTTTTTCCCTCCCGCCGGTAGGAAAAGTACTGCTCATTGTCAATAGTGCAGCTGGGCTCGACGTTGAGATGCCGCACGCCGAGGTCATAGAGCTGACGCAACAGGCCGGCGCGCACGTCGACACCGGCAGTCCCCTGCTTCGTTCGCGTCTTCGCTCCGGGCAAGTGCTTATCGACGTCATCGGCCATCGACTCAGGCACCTCGTAATTGTGCCCAGAAGCCGCCGCACCGAGAAGCGCATGGATATTCTCGGGCGTGGCACCGAGCTCAATCATCTTTTCGACAGATTTATGAACGATTCCGTTGCGGGCACCGGTCCGCCCCGCGTGTACCGCAGCGGCGACACCCGCATGATCGTCGGAAAGCAAGACGGGAACGCAATCGGCAACGAGCACTACCAGCGCGAGACCCGGCGTGGTCGTGACGATGGCGTCAGTAGCCGGGACAGGCTCAGTTTGTGGTTCGTTGACGACGGTGACCGTGTTGGTGTGAAGCTGCTCCATATAGACGAAGCGGGCGCGGTCGATTCCCAGAGAATCGGCCAAGCGCTGGCGGTTGCGTTCGACTGCGGACGGGTCATCGCCGACATGATCTCCAAGATTGAAAGAATCATATGGTGGCAGCGAAAACCCGCCGCGCCGATTCGTCAGAATTTTTCGGCTGCGGCGGGATTCAGTCATGATTTCTTAGAAGCCCCACTCCGGCAGGTCACTGGAGGCCTGGTAGCCACCACGACGATCATCGCGGTCATCGCGATCCTTGTAACGGTGAGCACCACGGTAGTTGCGGTTTTCCTGCGTACGCGGTGTCGGGTTGTCGGTGAACAGACCACCGCTGTTCGGATTGGTGCGCGGGACAAAGCGGTCGCGGTCCTCACGCTCGCGCGGCTGTGCGACCGGACGCTCTTCCTCCGCACGCGGAGCCGGAGTGCCGAGGTTGTCACCGCCCGGCAGTGCGCTGCCCTGGCGCGGCGCCTGCTCAGCGGCCGGACGCGCCTCGACATCCTGTGCAGCCGGTCGTGCAGCGGCACCTGCGGCTGGCTTGTCCAGCGGGTTGCCGTTACCCTGCTCAAAACCGGTAGCAATCACAGTGACACGAACTTCGTCACCGAGGTTGTCGTCGATGATGGTACCGAAGATGATGTTGGCATCCGGGTCAGCCTTTTCCTCCACGATGGACGCGGCGGCGTTGACCTCCATCAGACCGAGGTCGGAGCCACCGGCGACGGAAATAAGCACACCCTGTGCACCATCCATGGTGGACTCCAGCAGCGGGGAGTTAATGGCCTGAGTAGCGGCGTTCATCACACGGTCGTCGCCGCGTGCGGAACCAACGCCCATCAGAGCCGAGCCAGCCTCCGCCATTACCGAGCGGACGTCGGCGAAGTCGACGTTAATCATGCCCGGAATGGTAATCAGGTCAGTAATACCCTGGACACCGTTGTAAAGAATCTCGTCGGCAAAGCGGAACGCGTCCATCATGGACAGATCCTGCTCACCAATCTGCAGCAGACGCTGGTTCGGAATGGTGATAAGGGTGTCACAGACCTCCTTGAGGGTTTCAATACCCTCAGCGGCCTGGCGCGCACGGCGCTTGCCCTCGAAGTCGAACGGCTTGGTTACTACGCCGACGGTCAGCGCACCGGACTTCTTGGCAATGCTCGCGACAACCGGAGCTGCACCGGTACCGGTTCCACCGCCCTCACCTGCGGTAACGAAGACCATATCGGCGCCCTTGAGGGTCTCTTCAATCTCATCCTTGTGATCTTCCGCAGAAGTGCGGCCAACCTCGGGGTTAGCGCCAGCTCCCAGACCACGAGTTGCCTCACGTCCGATGTCGAGCTTGACATCAGCGTCGGAGAACATCAGGGCCTGCGAGTCGGTGTTTACTGCGATAAATTCGACACCCTTCAGCCCCTCCTCGATCATGCGGTTGACAGCATTGACGCCACCGCCGCCGACACCGACGACTTTGATAACGGCGAGGTAGTTATTCGGGGAGGTCATTGCGCGTTTCTCGCCCTTTCCTATAGGTCCTAAATTAATTTCATCTAGCCACGTTGCATATGGGCCGCACGACAGCATTGGCACCGCCGGGCAGTACAGCTCTCCATGACACCGCACGGAAGAAGTGCATCATGGCCGAAAAGCTGTTGACCCCATTGTGGTCGAAAACTGCAAATAATTCAGCGACCTTTTAGCGCGTGTCGCTACCTTAAACCTGCACTTGAGGGATAGTGTTTAGCCACAGAAATCACTCCAGACACCACCATTCTCTACTCTCCCTTAGCGGCGGGTAGTCGGGGGTTGGAGACATTCCAGATCTTCTCGCCACGGTTCAGCACAATTTCCGTCGCACGGGCCTTTTCTGCCGCATTATCCGAGGACCCGAAGTACACCTCGTATCCATCGGTCAGAAATAGCTTGATTTCTGCCTCGGAAGGCGCGCTAATCCGCTCCACACGGTGTGCGACGGGCTCCGGCAACGCCTTGACGACGTTCAAAACCGCCTTGATAACGCGCGGTTCGGGGTCAACTTTGCCGTCTGTTGGCTCATCCACGCGTGGTGCATCGACAACCTCGATGACACCCGGAGGCGGGGCTGCCGTGACGAACTCCTGACCATTTGCAGAAAACAGGTGCTCTCCGTCAGTGGCACGGACAAACACCACCGGGGTGAATTCCCGTACCGAAATAGTCACGCCCTGCGGCCACGAACGACTGACGGTCACGCTATCGACCCACGGCTGCCCCGCCACGGAGCGCGCTGAGGCATCCGTGTCCAAGCGAATGAGCTTTTGATTCTCGGAGATACCACTGGCCTCGACAATCGCGTCTTTATCCCCGTGGACGACGCCTTCAACATCGATGTTCTTCACAACCAGCCACGGCGAAAACCACACCACCGCTGCAACGATGGCGATAATCGCGACCAGACCACCGCCGACGAGCCAGCCGCGTCGCGGGGCGCGCGCTGAACGCTGTCGCCGCGACACGGCTGTGCCCTGGTCTGCACCGTCGGTCTGCTGAGATTGCTTTCGGCTGGTTTTCACAGTGCTACGACTCCACCTGTTCGTCGTTGTCTCCGCTGAGCTCGCGCACGATTTCGTCGGCAAGCATCGTCACAGAGCCAGCGCCGATGGTCAAGATGACATCGTGCGGTTCGGCGATTTCGCGGACGCGAGCCGGAACGCTGGTGAAATGCGGCTCGTACGTCACAGGGATGGTCATTTTGTTGGCGATGAGCGCACCGTCGACACCCGGCAGTGGCTCCTCGCGGGCACCGAAGACATCGAGCAAAACGGCCTTGTCCGCCAGCGACAGGGCGGCCGCGAACTCGTCGGCAAAGTTGCGAGTACGCGAGTACAAGTGAGGTTGGAAAACAGCGATGACATTGCCACGACCGGCCTCGGTGACCAATTCCCGAGCTGCGCCGAGAACTGCGGAGACCTCGGTCGGGTGATGCGCGTAGTCGTCGTAGATACGAGCGCCAACAAATGGCCCCTCGCCGATAGTGCCGTGGTAGTCGAAGCGACGACGGACACCGGTGAATTCACCAAGACCGCGCGCCATACGCCCCAAATCTGCCCCGACGCAGTCGCCACCAACCATTGCGGCCAGCGCGTTGAGCGCCATGTGACGGCCGGGCTGATGCAGTTCAAACCTCATCGATGTCGAGCCAACGGTGGCCTCCACGCGGGCGCTACCACCGACGGGAGTCCAGCCGTGCAAAACGGCACCGACTGGCAGCGTCGGGTGTTCAGCCAAGGCTTCTTCCCCACCATAAGCCAGCACGTTAATGCCCCGTTCCACCGCGCGCTCGCCCAATGCGGCCGCATGCGGATCCTCAGCACAGACGACCAGATGACCGCCATCTTTAATGCGCTCTGCAAAAGCGTCAAAGACGGCGTAGTAGGTCTCCTCGTCCCCGAAAAAGTCCAGGTGATCGGGCTCGATGTTGGTAATTACGGCCACTTCCGGCTGGTAAGTCAACAACGAGGCATCCGACTCATCGGCCTCAGCAACAAAGACGTCACCGCTGCCCTGGTGAGCATTGACGCCGGCCTTGCTCATTAGACCGCCAACAGCAAAAGACGGATCCAAACCAGCAGCCTGCAAAGCGGCGACGGTCATCGACGTAGTCGAGGTTTTGCCGTGAGTACCGGCAATCAGAAGGGCCCTGGAGTCCTGCATCAACAGCGCTAGCACATCGGAGCGCTTGAGCACCGGAATGTCCAGCTCATGTGCACCGGCCAGCTCCGGATTCGTCTTCGGAATAGCTGCGAAGGAAATGACCACTGCCTCCGGCAGCTCTCCCTCGCCGGCCAGCTCGAGATTCGCACGGTCATGGCCAATGGCGATGGTGGCTCCCATCGCACGCAGTCCCACCACCGCGCGGGACTCCTTGACATCGGAACCGGTAACACGAATGCCACGCGCCAACAGGATGCGAGCGATACCGGACATGCCAGCACCGCCAATGCCAATCATGTGGACACTTGCGGGCAGCTCTCCCGTTACCGGCTGAAAGCCATCGAAATTAACGTTCATGTTTATGCTCGCTTTACTTCTTAGAGTTCACAGCCGCAGACAGCACCCGACGGGCGATGTTCTCCGCAGCGTTACCATGTCCGATGTTGGCCAGGGCGCGGCGTCCGTCGGCAAGCTTTTCAGGGGACGTGACCAGCGGAATTACGATATCCGAAACTGATGCCGCAGTCAGCGACTCGTCGGCGATGAGAATGCCGCCGCCAGCATCGATGACATCGGTGGCGTTGAGTGCCTGTTCCCCATTTCCGTGTGGCAGCGGTACATACACCGCAGGCAGGCCGACAGCTGAGACTTCAGCTACCGTCATCGCACCGGAACGGCACAAAATCAGGTCAGCGGCGGAGTACGCCAGATCCATCCGGTCGATGTACGGCACAGCGACATAGGGGGCGTCCTCGCGGATGGACTCGACCTCGACGTGATTCTTCTTTCCGTAGGCATGCAGTACGGATACACCGGCCTGGGCGAGCTCTGCGGCTGCACCGCTGACAGCTTCGTTGATGGAACGCGCCCCCTGCGAACCACCGGTGACAAAGAGTACCGGTCCCTCCTGCGGTAAACCGAAGAACTCGCGGGCTTCGGCACGCTTGGTGTCGCGGTCCAGCGCCGCGAGGCTGGCACGCACGGGATTGCCGACGACCTCGGCCTTCAGACCTGAACCTGTCACAGCGGCCAGGCCGACGCCACCGAGTGCGACACCGAGCTTATTGGCCAGACCCGCACGGGCGTTGGCCTCGTGAACCAGGAACGGAATCTTCTTCCCCGCACGACACGCCATGTAGGCAGGTGCCGATACGTAGCCGCCAAAACCGATGACCGCATCAGCGTCAATACGCTTGAAAACCTTGCGGGTCTCACGCACCGCACGAGCGACGTTGAGAGGCAGCTTGAACAAATCCGCAGTCGGCTTGCGCGGCACCGGCACTGGCGGAATCAGCTCCAGGTCATAGCCTCGCGCCGGTACAAGGGTCGACTCCAACCCCCGATTCGTACCGAGTGCAATGACGCGGGCCTCCGGCTGCAGGTTCAAAATCGCATCCGCCACTGCCAGTGCGGGTTCGATATGGCCAGCCGTACCACCGCCGGCCACCACAATGGTCGGAGCAGAGCCATCGTCCTTGAGAAACTGCTCAGACTCCGAAGCGCCTTTCGCCCCAGCGGCTGCGCCCAGATTCTTGTCTGCCATGGTGTTATCGATTCCTCCTCCGCGGTGCTGAACCGCCATTCCTATTGTTTCGGCCCGGGCGCTGGCGCGAACGCGACTGTCCGCCACGGCCTTCGCCCCGAATCCTACTGCCCCGACCTGAGCTTGACGACGACCAGGAGCCCTGTGACCGTCCAGTCCGCGGCGACTTCGCTGAAAAACCCCGCGTCCGTCCGTTGTCACTACGAGGGGAATAATCCACTTCGCGGCCACGAACGCTGCCCAAGTTTCCGGAGCTGCCGGAGGTTCGGGAGCCACGCTGCGGGGCGGCACCTCGACCGCTGCGGCTGCCTCCACTACGGCCAGCCCGATTGAATCGGTCAGCTCGTCCACTGTAGGTTTCCCGCACCTGCGCCCCCTCGCCGCGTGGAGTACGCGCTCCACTGGTCACCACGGGAGGACCGAAACGCTGCGGATCGCGATGGGCACGCACCTTCGGCGCGTGGCGACGCGATTCGTCATACGGGATCGGCTCCGGAATACCCAGGAACCTATCGAGCGCCGGACGTCCCGAAGTCTGCATTGCAGAGACTGCTTCCGATTCGTGGCGAGCACACGTGGCCAGCAGGCCCATCGAGAACAACGTCACCATCGCCGATGTACCACCGGCGGAAATCAGCGGCAGCTGCAGACCAGTCACCGGCAACGCACCGACGACGTAGCCGATGTTGATGAAAGCCTGGACCACGGTTGCAGCAGTAATCGTGCCCGCGAGCAGACGGAGAAACGGATCGTTCTGGCGACCGGCGATACGAAGTCCCACCCAGCCAAGCGCTGCGTAGAGCAAAATAACCATCAGCGCGCCGAGGAAACCAGTTTCCTCACCGATAATGGCAAAAATGAAGTCATTCTTCGCCTCCGGTAGGTATCCCCACTTCGCGCTCGACTGACCGAGACCGACACCGGTGAGAGATCCGTCGGCAAGCGAAAGAAAGCCCTGGTAGGACTGGTAGGCATCGCCCTGCACGTCGTTGAAGTTACCGAGCAGCGAGTCCAAGTAGACCCTGATTCGCGCCGAACGGAAACCCGCGGTGACGGTGAAAATCACCATGGCAAAAGCCGCTGCAGCAAGAAGCCCGGTGATAAAGACTCGCGGCAGGCCAGCAAACCACGCCAACGCCACCACGACGAACGCCATGGAAGCAACCATGCCAAGGTCACGCTGTAGCATCACCAGTGCCAATATCACGAAGCTGACCGCGCCAAACAGCCCAAACAAATCGGTGTAGGACACAGCAGTGCGGACCTTCTCAGCCAGTAGCTTCGAGCCCCACAATGCCAGCGCAATCTTCGCGATTTCTGATGGCTGCATGGTGATCCCACCAATACTCAGCCACGAACGCGCACCGGTTTCCTCCAGACCAATGCCGATGCCAGGAATAATCACCAAAACCAGAAGCACAAAGGACAGAATCAGCGCTGCCGTCGATAGCGAGCGAATCAGCTCCACCCGCATTCGCAGCACGATCCACATGGAGATCAGACCCGCCACCACCATGACCAGCTGGCGGATAAACACCGACCACACGCTGCCCGAGTCGTTACCCGCACTGGCCATGGATGCCGACAGCACCATCACCAGGCCGATAGACGTCAGCAGTGCGACGATAATCATCAGCAGGTGGTAGTCGAACAGCGGGCGCGACTTCCAGTCGTTAAAACGCTCCACCCACGCAGGCCGCTCTCGAGCACTAGTGCTTGACGACGAGGGCTGTTGTGACTTGGTAGCCTTCGTCCCCTTTTGTGCTGTCTCGGCGCTAGCGCTTAAATTACGAGCCTTGCGGGAGTTATCCATCAGTTGACGTCACCTTCTGCGCCCATTGCGCGAACAAGTCGCCGCGTTCAGCCATACCGGAGTACATGTCCAAGCTGGCGGCAGCTGGTGCCAACAGCACCACGTCCCCCGGATTGGCATATTCACTAGCTGCCATACAGACCTTCGCCATGGCATCGACCTTGTCGGTGTCATCGATGACAACGACCGGCACAGCAGGTGCGATGCGGGAGAGCGCATCGCTGACTAGTTGCCTATCGACGCCCAGAACCACGGCGGCCTGCAGGCGATGAGCATGCTTCGCCACTAGCGGCGAGATTTCCGCGCCCTTGAGCTGGCCACCGACAATCCAAACAACACGCTCATGGCCGGACAGTGCCGCGTCGGCAGCGTGGGGATTAGTGGCCTTGGAGTCATCAATCCACACGACATCATTTGTCTTATGGACGATCTGACCGCGGTGTGCGCGAACTTCGAAAGTCTCCAGCGCCGCTGCAATTTGCTCCGGTGAAGTACCGATGCTGCGCGCCATCGCAGTGGCGGCCACCGCATCGAGAACACCTGCCCGGCCGGGAGGAGAAATTCCCGCTACCGGTGCGATGACAATGCCCGGCTCAGAGTCGTCATCTGCGGCCTCGCCACCGCCAAAAGCGCGGTCGACAATCATGCTATCGCGAACTCCGACCTGGTGTGCCTCCGGAGGACCATCGGTGAAGCCCACGACGGAGTTGCCGAGCTCATCGTTTTTCAGCATCTTTTCCACGTGCTCGACGACATCGGCGTCATCCGCGCCGTAGATTGCGACAGCACCACGCAGCGCACGGGTCTTGTCCAGACCGTAGTTTTCGTAAGAACCGTGCCAGTCGATGTGGTCTTCCGCCAGGTTCAGCAGTACTCCCGCATCTGGGCGAATATTCGGCGCCCAGTGCAATTGGAAGCTGGACAGCTCTGCGGCCAACACTTCGATACGAGGCTCAGCAGTCAGTGCATCGTACAGAGCCACGCCAATGTTGCCCACAGCTGCGCCCTGCTCCCCGAGCATGGCGGCCAGCATGGAGGTAGTTGTGGTCTTGCCGTTAGTGCCGGTGACTACCAACCAGGTACGTTTCGGCCCCCACAGCTGGGCACAGTCCCCAGCGAAAGCCAGCGCCACATCGCCGAATACCGGGACACCGGCCTCAGCGGCTGCGTCGAACAGCGGACTGGTCGGACGCCATCCCGGGGAGGTCACAATCGCAACCGCGTCGGCAAGCTCGTCGCGAGCGTCTGCGGTGGTGACATGCCGAACCGAAAAGTCAGCGGCAACCAGTGCGCCGAGGGCGGAGTCGTCCACGACGACAACTTCCGGACAGCCGATGTCCGTGAGCATCACGATGGCACCGCGACCGGAAACCCCGGCTCCTGCCACCAGAACTCGACCAGAGCGCACCGTAGCGACTAAGTCGAGATTTCGGATTTCGGTGAGGTTGGTCGGGTCTGGTGAGTTAATCATTGAAATACGCCTACCTGAGAAAGCCAGTCACTGTAGAAGATGGCTGCGCCAATCATGTTGAAAATGCCTGCGAGTAGCCAGAAGCGAACGACAACAGTTGTCTCCGCCCAACCTCCGTTTTCGAAGTGGTGATGGAGAGGAGCCATGCGGAATACGCGCTTGCCAGTCGTCTGGAAAACCGCGATTTGGATTGCCACGGAAGCAACTTCCATCACGAAGATGAAGCCAATGATAACCATCAACAGCTCAGTCTTGGTGACAAATGACAGACCCGCTACCAAACCGCCAAGAGCCAACGAACCGGTATCTCCCATGAAAATCTTTGCCGGCGCTGCATTCCACCACAGGAAGCCCAAGCATGCGCCCAGACCCGCGACGGAAATAACGGCGATATCCAGTGGATCGCGGACGTCATAGCAGCCGCTACCCAGCGAAGCCTCGCAGGAGTTACGGAACTGCCAGAAGGAAATCAGTGTGTAGGTGGCCAACAACAGCGCGGTGGCACCGGCAGCCAGGCCGTCAAGGCCATCAGTGAGATTGACGGCATTCGTCCACGCGGCAATGACGATGAAGACAAAAACCAGGAAGACAATCATACCGAACCACACCGGCCCCGGAGCCAGATTCAGGAACGGAATATCTCGAATCAGCGACAAGTTCGTCGTACCCGGCGTCAAGCCTGACGCATCCGGGAACTGCAGCAACAACACGCCGAAAATCAGCGCTGCCGCCAGCTGCCCAACCAGCTTCGCTGTCTTGTTCAGCCCCAGGTTGCGTCCTTTGTAGAGTTTGATGAAGTCATCGGCAAAACCCAATGCGCCCATCGCCAGAACCAGGAACATGACCAACAGTCCGGAGGCGGACGGCCCCACGCCAGTCTGGATATACGTAACGAGGTGAGAGAGGAAATAACCAGCGACGATTGCGGCGATGATGGCGATGCCGCCCATGGTCGGAGTTCCCCGCTTGCGCAGGTGGCTCTTTGGCCCTTCTTCACGAATCTCCTGGCCAAGACCTTCAGCAGAGAATTTGCGAATAAGCACTGGTGTTAAAAAGACACTCACCAGGAATGCAATCGCACCACTGAGAATAAGTTGAATCACTTACTTTTCCTCTCCGCTTTCACCTTCGGGCGCAGTTCCAACCTTGGCAGCTAGCGAGTCCGCGACCCGCCACATACCGTCCGCGTAGGAGGCCTTGACTAACACAACATCGTTCGGACGCACCTCAGCCGCCACCAAATCCGCGGCAGCGGATGTATCCGGCACCCTAGAAGTATTTAACCCCAACTCTTCCGCTTTGTCGGCCAAGGCATGCACATTAGAACTCTCTCCGACTGCAATTAGTCGATTGATGCCGCGGCCCACAAGGTACTCGCCCAGTGACGAGTGCTCATTCTCAGCGGAATCGCCAAGCTCCCCCATCTGTCCCAGCACCGCCCACGATGAGGCGTCCTGGTGCGTTGGGCCAGCTGCTGTACAAGCCAGAGCATCAATCCCCGCACGCATCGAATCAGGGTTGGCATTGTAGGAGTCGTTAATAACGACGATATTGCCAGTGAGCTGCTGGACATCCATGCGCCGCTCCGACGCTGCCACATGCGCGGCCATCGCCTTTGCGACTTGCTCAGCATCAATACCGGACTCCACTGCCACCGCAATCGCCGCCAGGGCATTGGCCACTTGGTGCGCACCATAGACCTGCAGTTGGATCGGGAATGTACGCCCATCCGGTATATGCAGGTCAAAGGACGCACGAGCAAAATCGTCGAGCTGCACATTCGTGGCGCGGTAATCCGCAGTTGCGTGGCGTTCGGAGTTCTCATCGGCAGAGAAGAACACCACCTTCGCCTGGGTACGTGGAGCCATGCCAGTGACATAGTCATCGTCGGCATTGAGTACGGCCACACCGCCCTGCTCCGCAGCCGGCAGCGCTTCCACGAGCTCGCCCTTAGCCTGCGCGATTGCCTCGCGCGAGCCAAACTCACCAAGGTGCGCCGTACCAACATTGAGCACCGCACCGATCGTCGGTGGTGCGATGCGCGCAAGGTGGGCCACATGCCCAATTCCGCGCGCACTCATCTCCGCAACTAGGTACTTCGTCTCCGGAGTGCACTGCAGCACCGTGTACGGATGCCCAATTTCGTTGTTAAACGACCCCTTCGGAGCCACCGTCGGACCGTCGGTACGAAGCAGCGTCGCCATCATGTCCTTCGTCGACGTCTTTCCCGCCGAACCCGTCACACCGACGACATGCAGCTGATCCTTCTTCAGCTCGTCGACGACGTAACGCGCCAACTTACCAAGCGCTTCCAGCACCGCCGCCCCGGACCCATCCGGATCGTGTGCAAATGCGTCAGCATTGGAGTCCTGCTTACCAAGGGGCTTGACGACGACCGCAGGTTGCCCAACATCTCGTGCCGCCAGTGCCATCGTCGCTCCAGCTGCCATAGCCTGATCGATGAAGTCGTGACCGTCGACCCGCGCGCCCGGCAGGGCTAGGAAGAGCGAGCCTTCGCGGATCTTTCGGGAGTCGAATTCTGCGGGTTGAGTCACTGTGGCGTCATCATCGACGTGGACGAGTTCACCTCCCACGATGTGAGCGATTTCCGCGGCGGTCAGGGCAATCATGATGTCTATAGTCCTTGTTGGTTAGAGTTCCAGGCGCCTAGTAAAGGATGATTTCTTGATTTTATTCGCTTACCGCGAGTGGTTCGCGGTAGGCATGTCAGGTGGTGTGCTTCCTCAGCGATTTCGGCAATCTCAATCAGCGAATCCTTCCAGTCGCTGTGTGAGTGCTTCAGCCAGCTGTTCACGGTCATCGAACGGGTGAATCACGCCACCGATATCCTGGCCGGTTTCGTGCCCTTTGCCTGCCACCACGATGCTGTCGCCGCTGCGGGCAAGCTCGACGACACGGCGAATTGCCTGGCCACGATCGCCGATTTCCTCAACAACCGTGTCAGAACTGGCCTTGCCGCTGGCAACGGCTTCCTTCGCACCAGCGACCACGGCCGCACGGATTTCAGAGGGCACCTCAGAGCGTGGATTGTCATCAGTGATGATGACGACATCGGCACCGCAAGCAGCCTCAGCTCCCATAATTGGACGCTTGGCACTATCGCGGTCGCCACCGGCGCCGACGACAACCAACACGCGACCTTCGGTCTGTGCACGCAATGTGGCCAACACCTCAGCTACTGCGGCTGGCTTGTGGGCATAGTCCACCACAGCCAGGAAGTCCTGTCCGCGATCGATGCGCTCCATCCGACCCGGCACACGTACCTGTGCCAGACCGCTCTTGGCCGCGTCATTGGCATGCCTAACCGCATCGAGCACAGCCCAGGCAACTGTGGCATTGGCAACGTTGAAAGCACCCGGCAGAGGAACTTCCACCTCAACTGTGTGAGTGTTATTTCGCGTTAGCTCCACATGCTGGACACCATTAGTGGTGACGGTCGCTGCAGCAGCGTGCCATTCTGCAAAAACCTCGGCAGCTGGTGTCTTGTCGGTTACGCGATGCTGAGTGTGGACAGTGGTGACTTGGACATCCGGGTCGCCGGCAGCGATATCCGCCATGCGGACACCCCAGTCGTCGTCAATGCACACGACAGCTTTCGGTGCATGCGTCGAACCTGCGGGATCAAAGAGCTTGGCCTTGGCTTGGAAATACTCTTCCAAGGTCTTGTGGAAGTCCAGGTGATCCTGCGAGAGATTGAGGAAACATCCGACGTTGAAACTGACTCCGTCTACACGCCCCAGCGACAGTGCGTGAGAAGAAACCTCCATGACAACATGCGTCACGCCTTCGGAGAGCATCTGGTGGAACAGGCGCTGGAGGGCCGGAGCCTCTGGGGTAGTCAGGCTCGACGGAACGGCACGGCCATTGATGCGCGTGCCGGTAGTACCAATGATGCCTGTCGAGCATCCAGCTGCCAGCAGCGCGCCCTCCAGCATGTAGGTCGTGGTGGTCTTGCCAGAGGTGCCTGTCACCCCAATGATGGTCAGTGAATCCGAGGGGTGATCGTAGATTTCTGCAGCAACGTGCCCCATGACAGCCCGGACATCGTCGACAACCAGGACTGGGCGAGCCTCCCCTGCTTCCCGCAGGATTTTCAGACCTTCCTCATCAGTCAGGATCGCTGTAGCAGCCGACTGCTGCGCGTAGCGCGCACCGTGCGTGCGAGTACCTGGGACGGCAGCAAACATTCCGCCTTCAGGTACGTCGGCAGCGTTGAGTTCGATTGCGGCGATATCCGCTCCTGCCGCCGCGGATTCGGTAATGCCGTCAAGTCGGCCATGGGCGAGGTTACACAATTTCGCAAGGGTGGCGGTCATTGGCTGTTCCCTCTTTCAAGTCAGTCGTTGGTGTACAACAGGTTGGAAAAATTCAAGAGATTCACTTTGCAGAAACCAAAGTAATAAAAGTCTGTGTATTAGTGCTGCCGCGGTAACTTCATTGTGGTGGTGACCTCGTTACGGCTGCAGCAACAACTTGCCCTCGCGGGGTGGCGACGGCGGTACGTTGTAGCGGTTAAGCGCCCAAGCGGCGATGTCCTTAAACAGTGGGGCCGCTGACTGGCCGCCGTCACCATGGACACCACGCTGGGGTTCGTCAAGCATGATGCCAATGACGAAACGGGGATCGTCGGCAGGCGCGATGCCTGCAAACGTGATGTAGTACTTGGAATTCGAGTACGCGCCGGTGTCGGGGTCGACCTTCTGCGCCGTACCTGTCTTGCCTGTGAGCGAGTATCCCTCAATACTATTGCCGGCAGCGGTACCCGACTGCTGCCCCGTGGGATCAGACTGCATAACGCCTTCAAACATGGCGCGCACAGTTTGGGCGGTCTCCGGACTAACCACACGCACTGTTTCCGGGCGCTCCGTTGCCGTCTTCGTGCCGTCCGGGGAAATTGTCGAGCGAATCATACGCGGCGGGATGCGCTCGCCATCGTTGGCAATTGCCTGGAAAACTCCTGTCATCTGCAGCAGTGTCATGGCCATACCCTGACCAATGGGCAGGTTCGCAAACGTACCGCCAGACCACTGCGGACGCTGCGGCACCAGGCCGGACGATTCACTGGGCAACTCGATACCCGTGGACTGCCCCAGCCCGAAGAGGTGCAGCATCTCCGCGAAGCGGTCCTGCCCCAAACGCTCTGCCAGCATTAGGGTGCCGACATTGGAGGACTTGCCGAATACACCGGTCGTCGTGAAAGCTTCCGTGCCGTGGTCCCATGCATCGCGCACAGTGACACCCGCCATATCAATAGTGCCCGGGACCTGCAGAACCTCATCCGGTGTGGTCTTGCCGTCTTCGATGGCGGCCGCGGCGGTAATGATCTTTGCTACAGAGCCCGGCTCAAATGGGTTCGATACAGCGGAGTTTCCGATAGTGCGCCCCTCTTCGAGCTCGGCCCCCATATCCTTATTCGGGTTAGCCGTGTCCGCCTGCGCCATTGCTAGCACTTCGCCGGTCTTCGCGTCGAGTACAACTGCCGACGCATCTTTCGCTCCCGAGTTGGCCTTCGCCTGGTTGACCTGCTGTTGGACAAAGTACTGCATGTCTAGGTCCAGGGTCAGCTCGTATGTCGTACCGTCCACAGCCGCGTGAACATCGCGCGTGGATCCCGGGATTGCCACACCGTTGGAGGCGATATCAATGGTCTTGCCACCGTTAATACCCTGCAAAGTGGCATCACGAGAGGCTTCAAAGCCGAACTGGCCGACGCCATCCATGCCAATCTTGCCGATGACGTTAGCCGCCGTCGCCCCATTCGGGTACTGGCGAATATCCTGACGCTCCGCCACCAGTTCCGGATACTTTTCCACGATGGCAGCGGCCTTGTCCGGATCGACATTACGCACGAGCACCTCGTAGGTGCTGTCCTCATTGCGCAGCTTCTCCAGAATGTCCTTCGAGCTCACCCGGGACGGCGCGCTCATCACCGAGTTCTCCTCGGTTTCGGGTTCCGCTTGACGACGGCGACTGCTTCCCGACTTCTCCGCGTCGATGTCGGCCACCTCGAGTAGCTTCGGCAAATCCTTGGCGATCTGCTCGAGGCGTTCGTCGTAGGCAGCGACATCATCCGGGCGCTGCTTATGTGCGTCCCCAATCCACTTGCGCAAAGTGTTCGGGTGCACGGTAATACTGCGTGCCTCCATCGTGAAGGCAAGCTGAGCTCCATTACGGTCGAGAATCGCACCGCGCCGAGCTGCATCAACAACTTCCACCGTGCGCTGATTCTGTGCCGCCGCAGAAAGGTCAGGACCTGCGACGAGCTGCACCCAAGCCAAACGGGAGACCAGCACTACGACTGCGATAGCGCCTATAAACTGCAGCCAGTTGCGACGCCGGATGAAGTCCTTATTACTAATGCGCATTTTTTCGCGCGGGGGCACGCTTCGGTTGGTATTAGCATCGAGCCTCCGGCTGCGCTGACCATCCCGAACTCGACTTTGGTCTCTGCGCTCACGGGATGTAATTCGGTAAGCACGTTCGCCGAAGTCATACCCCCCTCCACGGTTGGGGTAGTCGTCTTCAGATCGAATCATGCGCTAGTGCTTTCTACTAAGTCGATTCTCCCGCGCGCGATAACGTTAGGCGGTATTCCCTGCCATCGCGAGTACTGAATTAATTAGTCTACAGTCGCCTGACCAGAAACAGTGGAACCGCCAGAATATCGGACAGTTGGCCAGTTTGGCCGTGTTTAGTTTCTCAGTTCCTACGGTGCTGGCGCTGGCTCGGGCGCCGGCACTTCCGGCGCTTCCGGAGCTGGCGCTGGCGCTTCAGCCTCAGGCGCGGGTGCCGGTGCCGGAGCCGGCGCAGGTGCTGGTGCGTGGTTCTGCGGCGCATACGGAGCAGTTGCCGGCAACCCGTTCGGACGTGGGTGCGCTTCCTCAATAGCCGGTGCCTGCATCCCCGGAACATTCTCGGTGTCCTTCGGGTTCGACGACGGCGCATGCGGATTATTCGGCGACTCACTGTTGAGGTCGATAATCTCCTGCTGCTTCTCATCGCCCGGTCGCACTTCCACGACCTTGCCTTCCGGATCAGTAGTTAAAACGGCAGGTTGCTCCGGATTGACCATGCCCTCTTCCACAGCACGCTGCGCGATAGCGCCGGTTGACTTCATGTAAGCAACATCCCGCTCGAGCACCTCCAGCTGGTTACGCAGCTCCTTTTCCTTGGTCTGCGCAGCATCCAGCTGCAAGGATGTCGAGGTCGAAATACCAGACAGGAACATCGCCATCACGATGCCCGCGACAACGAGAAAAATCATTAGAGCCGCACCGGCAAACTTGTGGCTATCCCTCGAGGACGTCGTAACGCGACGCCCCCGCACCGAGATAACCTGCTGAGAACCTGTGCGCCCAAACCGCCGACGCTGATAAAGATCCTTTTCCGTGCGGGCGCTGCGACCGCGCTGACGAGTCTTCGTCTTGGCACCGGCGACGGTTGCAGACGCGCCGCGGGAGGTGCGCCGGGTGGGGGCGTGCTCCGTGATTGTCGTTGCCATGCTCGAAAGTTCTCCCAGTACTTAGATTGTGAAGGGTTCGTTTGGTGCGGTTGAAAAGGGTTGGGTCAATCGGCTCGAATTCGCTCGATACAGCGAACTCGCACCGGTGCGGCTCGGGGGTTGTCTTCGATCTCGCTTGCCGACGCCTTCTCCGCACCTCTCGTGATGAGAGCAAAGTGCGGTTCATGCCCCGGAAGCTCCATCGGGAGCCCCGGTGGGGTTGTCGACTTCACACGCTCCGCAAAGTCCTTCTTAACGATGCGGTCTTCCAGACTCTGGTAGCTCATGAACACTGCACGCCCATCGACTGCGAGTGCATCGCAGACCTGCGGCAGCACATTTTCTAGAGCTTCAAGCTCACGATTTACCTCGATACGAAGAGCCTGGAACGTACGTTTGGCCGGGTGTCCGCCCTTACGGCGAGATGCCGCCGGAATGGTTTCGTAGAGCAGCTCAACCAGACGGCCGGAGGTGGTAAACGGTTCCTTTTCCCGCTCACGCAGGATTGCCGAGGCAATCTTGCCGGCGAAGCGCTCGTCGCCGTAAGTCGAAAGGATGCGCGCGATATCACCGTGCGAATAGGTATTGAGCACATCCGCTGCGGTAATCCCCTGGCTTGCATCCATGCGCATGTCCAACGGGGCGTCGACTCGGTAGGCGAACCCACGATTGACCTGATCAAGCTGCATCGAGGAAACACCGAGATCGAAAAGCGCACCGGCGATACCCTTCTCAGCGGCGCGGGCAAGAATGTTCTCCGCGCCGCTTCCACCAGCGGCTGCAGGAATCTCACCACTGAGGACCTCGGCGAGCGAATCGAAACGCACACTGAACCCTACAAAGCGATCACCGAAACGCGCGAGACGCTCTTCTGCCCCGCGCAATGCATTGTCATCGCGATCGAGCCCAACAACGCAGAGCTTCGGGAACTGCTCCAACAGATATTCCGTGTGCCCACCGGCACCAAGAGTGCCGTCGACAACTACTGCGTCATCACCCAGCGCCTCGATGCCCGGGCGCAACAAATCAGTTACTCGATGAAGCAAAACGGGGACATGACCAAACTCGCCGGACTTGCGATCATCCGCAGGCGCCGATCCGTTCATTTCCCCTCCTCACCGGGTATGTTTGCACTGGTCAGAGAATCTATCGAGTGTATTCCCGGTTTGCTTGACGACGAGTGCCGCGCCAGCAACCAGACCGCACCTCATGTGCACTACTGGGAATGCTGCTATCGGTGCTTAAACAAAAAGCGGGGATGTTCACAGGGCCCCGCCTGACAGAACCTGGTATCGGGGAAGTACACCAGGGGCTATCAGGCAGAGTCCATGCGGACATTCCCTCTTTTCGGTTATTCCAAGCGGTTTATAAAACGCCGAACAGCGAGTCATCCTCACCTTCGGAGAAATCAGCTTCATGCTCCGCTTGGTAGGCCTCCCAGGACTCTTTGTCCCAGATCTCCAGAAAGTCAATAGAACCGATAACCACACACTCTTTGGAGAGATTCGCGTACCGACGGTGATCCATCGATAACGTGATTCGCCCGGAACCATCGGGGCGCTGCTCATCGGTGCTCGCCGCAAGATTTCGGATGAAAGCTCGCGCCTTGGCATTCGTACGAGAGGCCTTAGTGGCCCGCTGAGCTAGTTTGACGAACTCCTCTTTCGGATACACCGCCAGAGAATGATCCTGCCCTTTAGTGACCATCAGGCCACCTGCGAGATCCTCGCGGAACTTCGCCGGCAACGTCAGGCGCCCTTTGTCATCAAGCTTCGGAGTATAGGTGCCCAGAAACATGCGTCACTGGCCTCCTATCCCCGTGTCAACCTCAATGTCAACGCACAAACGCTTACCGAATTAAGGGATTTAGGCATTGCCTTCAAGCAGAGCCGGAGGGCCGTGCTTTTCCCGCCGTGCCAAAATCTCGCCAAACTTTAAGCGCAAATCGGATATTCACTTCTGCAATGTTGACCAACCTCAATCAACATCACGCCCCACTTTACCCCACTATCTGCCACTATCAACACAAGAAGGAGAAAAATAGCCGCAATATCAGCGCAACCCCACCGCCGCGACATCTGATTTAACCCACTTGACATGGGCTTTTAAAGAAACTCCTCGACAATTAAAGTGCGAACAAAAAGTGGGGCACCCACCCGCAACCCCACAGATAACGACGCCACACCAACCACATAGTTAACAACAGGAGGCCTGCACCTCAATACACACCACTTACCTACTAAAAACTATCCAGATTCAACCTGGTCGCCGGAGTTAGCCCGCTGAACTGCAACTTTGTATCGCCGGAGCCAAACTTTCAGGAATGCCAGCAACGACTGCAGACAAGAATTCCTCCACCCCAATGGCTAAGTGGGGGAAAGTGGGGGATCGCGGTGGGGCAAAGTGGGTGAGATCTTGTGGAGACGATTCGCGTCTAGAAAAACAAAAAAGTGAGGGCAAGCCACCACAGGCTTGCCCTCACTTTTTATCTTTGAGGCCTGTCCCCCTAACGCCCCTCGAAGCGGCCACGGAAACGTGATTCCAACGTGGAATCACCAGAGGAACCACGACCACCCGAGGCTCCTCGACGACTCTTTGCCGCTCCAGACTTAGACTTTCCAAAGTTCAGCCCCGAAGCAGAACTAGACTTCTCCTGCTTACCGGCGCCGGTCAGAGCCCAAACGCCGGAACCGAACATAAGACCAAAGCCGGCTACCGACAACACAATGAACCAATTGCTCACAGAGAAAAGAGCGACGCCGCCAATCAGCATCAGCAGACCAAGGAGCATGAGCGCAAAAACCTGGATCGAAAACCCACGGCGTGCGCTATTTTCCTCCGGAAAGCTGAACGCATTTCCGGCCATCGTCGAACTAAATTTAGGATCCTCAGCGTAGAGTGCAGACTCGATTTCGTCGAGCATCCGCTGTTCGTGCTCAGATAGTCCCACAATTCCTCCATCGCCTACTTGAGCATTACCCACCGCGATACTGGCGAGCCTCGACCCCTCAACTAACAGTGCCGATACAACAAAGTTAATCACAGGCCACCTGCTGCTAACGCGGCGTCCGTTAGCTTCATTCTTACCCCTTCAACGGGCGACTCACCTCTATTGTTCCATGAATCCCAACAATCCCCCATTTATTTAGGAAAGCAACGCTCTAACACGCTCCCACCGGCTTACGCAGCCGCGGGCAGAACACCCAGCTCGGCCCGGACAGCCCCCAAGAATGCACAACTTAAATCCCACAACTCCTGTGCCCGCTGCGAGTCAATGCGACGCGAAATACCCAACCGGACTTCCTCACGCAGTGCGGTGAACTGCTCGAATTTGGTGACCCAGCTATCAAATTCGGGCTGCTCTTTCCTTAAACGCAACCAGGCACTCTGTGTTGCCGAACGACGACGCTTAACTGCTGAGCCCGAACGAGAGCCCGAGCCAGAACCCCCAGCCGCCGATGCATCGTCGCGATTCAACAGCGCGCCTGCGCAGCGCAGTGCCGCACAGTAGGAAAGCTCCAGCATCTCATCAGAGCCGGCATTCCGAGCATTCGCTAGCAGAGCCTCTGCCCGCCCCAGCAACTCCAGCGATTGCTTTGAGACACCGACCGGGGCGACCGAACCCGACTGCGAAATCGCCCTAAACTCCACCACGTTCGACCTTGCCACCACCCTGCTTCTCCTTTCACACAGCATTCACATGAGCACAGATTTTCCGCTTCCCCTTAGCGGGATTGACTGCAATTTATCCCCAACCCCGGACTACGCCAGGCATAGTTTCGCACACCTGTTCGACCCGATGTTATTGCAGTAATCTCACAACTAAGTTCGTCTAAGTCGCTAATCTGGTCACTGTGAAATACAGCGTGGTTCCGATGACAGCAGGGGACTTCAATCTCCGCCTGCAAGAAGCAGTGGCTCTCTACATCACCGCGATGCAGTACAACCCCGCAATCTTGCCCGGTCGTCTCCATGAATGGCAGAAGCAAACCACTCAACCCGGCTTCATGGCTGCTGCAGCCATAGCTCACCCCGAAGAGCTCTCCCCTGCCCAGGCTCTCCGCGACCCGCGCTGCAGGTTGGTTGGCATCGGCTACTGCCGCACAGGATTGGACACGCACTGGTGGTATCGCCAGGTAAGAGATGGACTGCTCATGGACGGGCGCTCGCTACCGGACGTCGTCAAGCTCTTGGGAAACTACGCCGAACTGTCTGAGATTCACATACACCCCAGCTTTCAGGGACGGGGACTCGGTAAACGGCTGCTCCGCGAGTTGGTCGATTCCCGCCCAGAGACGCGAGTTCTGTTGTCAACGCCGGAATACCCGAATGAGGCCAATAGGGCATGGCAGCTCTACCGCCAATTTGGTTTCAAGGATGTTTTAAGGAACTTTTATTTCACAGGGGACTCCCGTCCCTTTGCAGTTCTAGGAGTAGATCTTCCCCGTGACATCATCACCGAGTGAACCTTCCACACCACGTCGACGGCTTTCGCCTCTGCGCATTACCACAGCAATGGCAGGGATTGCCGCCATCTTGCCGCTCAGCGGCTGCTTTGACGCGCAGGCTGGCATTACCATTTCCGGCGACGACAGGGTCTCGGGCACAATTCACGTAACGCCCACGGAGGAAGTCCGTTCCCAATTTGAGCAGTGGCAAGTGCCGGAAGATCTCTCCGACCGCATCTCACAGGGAGAAATCGACTCCTCCACAGGAAAGATGGAAGTCTCGTTCAACGAGCTGCACTTCATTGAACTCACCGATACGCTCCGACAGCTTTCCGACGATCGCATAGACATCGACCTAGACCGTACCGGTGGCGGCAAGATTTCGATGAACGGTCACATGGATTTGACTCACCTGCCCGGTGCGAAGGTTGATTTCGTCGTCGCGTTCCCGGAGCAGGTTACTGACTCCAATGGCCGCCAGACCGAACCGAACAAGGTGGAGTGGCAGCTCGCCAGTGGCGAGAACCATAATGTATGGGCTTCGTCGCCGGCTGGATCCACCAAGCGGAATCAATTCCTATTGTTTGCCGGTGTGACCACAGCCGCCGGTGTCCTGGCCTCAGTACTAGGTGTCCTGTGGGCGCGAAGAATCCGCGACATGCAGGACTTTTAGCAATTAAAAACCGCCGCGCAGCATATCCTGGCCGGTGCCCCATGCGGGTGCCATGCCGAGGTTGTGCAAAACCTCCTGGGAGGCGCGGGCGAAGTTCATAGTCATAAAGTGCAGCCCCGGCACGCCTTCGGCGATGAGACGCTCTGCCATGTTGGTCGAAAACTCGATACCAATCTTGCGAATCTCATCCTTATTGGCCTGCTCGTCACCATCTGCTGCCTTAATCAGGCGTTCCTCCAAATCGGATGGCAACTGAGCCCCTGAGAGCTCAACCTGCCTGCGCACTGAGCGCAGCGACGTAATCGGCATCAGCCCCGGAATGATGGGCTTGGCACCGTGCACTGGGTCGGCTTCCACCAGGCGGTCTCGAAGGCGCAAGTAGTGCTCAATATCGAAGAACATCTGAGTAATCGAGTATTCGGCTCCCGCGCGCAGCTTGGCAAGCGTGTACTGCGTGTCATGGTCCAAATCTGGCGAGCGGTAGTGTCCTTCCGGGAACGACGCAATGCCGATTTCAAATTTTTCGAACTCCGGCTCGGCCTTAATCAGCTCAATCAGCTCGCTGGCGTAGTGCAGACCGCCCTCGGTCTCCACCCAAGGACCAAGGGGGTCTCCCGGCGGATCACCACGCAGAACGAGCAGATTCGTCAGCCCCGCGCTGAGGTAAGAACGGAGGATTTCTCGCAGCTCGTCGACGGTGTGCTCTACCAATGTCAGGTGCACAAGCGTTGTAAGCGGCTGCTTCGAAACGCGCTGGGCGATTCGCAGGGTGCGGTCGCGGCTAGAACCACCGGCGCCGTAGGTCACCGATGCAAAGGAGGCGCCAAGATCGTGGAAAGCCTCAGCTGCTCGGAGAAGACGTTCCTCGGCGGCGTCGTCACGCGGGGGCATGAACTCGACCGAGAAGGGAATACTGCCCGCGCTCGGCATTGAAAGCGCCTGGCGGATCGTCACTTGGCGGCCTGGCGACAGTGGCATTGTTGAGGACATAGTCACTCATACTAAGCGGTGTCCTATTCTTGAGTCAGCATTACCCGTCATCGACGAGAGGCTCACATGAGCGAAGAACTGGATTTGGCCGCGCTGCAGCCCCACGAAGTACCAACTGCTGTTACCAAAACGCTGGAGAATTACCTTAAAAGCCGTGGTGACGATGTCGCGTCGGTCGATGCGGGGTACACCGAGGCCATAGATTCGCTCCACTCCTTCGTCCTCAATGGGGGCAAGCGCGTGCGTCCAGCCTTCGCCTGGCAGGGATGGTTGGGAGCAGGCGGCCTCGAAGGCCGTTTCTCCCCAGCCGAGGATTCCCAGGCTGTGATGAAGGCGGTGAGTGCCCTGGAACTCATTCAAGCCTGCGCACTCATTCATGACGACATCATCGATGACGCTGATACGCGCCGTGGCGCACCGACTATCCACAAGGTATTCGAGGCCAAGCACGAGGCCAATAGCTGGAATGGAGCCGCCGACCGCTTCGGTATTTCCGCCGCGATTCTCATTGGCGATGTCGCTTTGACCTGGGCTGATGACATGATGCACTCGTCAGGCCTCAGCTCGGAGGCACTAACCCGCGCACTTGTCCCCTGGCGGGCGATGCGCACTGAAGTACTTGGCGGCCAACTGCTCGATATCACGGCCGAAGCCAGCCGGGACAGTCGCGTCGAGACCGCTGAGAAAATCAATCTGTTCAAGACCGCCGCCTACACGATCGAGCGGCCTCTCCACATTGGTGCCGCGATTGCCGGCGCGCCAGCGGAATTGGTTGAGGCCTACCGCAGCTTCGGCCGCGACATCGGTGTGGCATTCCAGCTCCGCGACGATCAGCTGGGCGTTTTCGGCGATCCCGAAGTCACGGGCAAGCCCGCCGGCGATGACCTCCGCGAGGGCAAGCGAACTGTCCTAGTCGGCCAGGCCTTAAGCCTCTACCGAGATTCCGCACCTGAAAAGGCCCGCTTTATCGATGAACGCCTGGGAACAGTCTCGTCTGCTGCAGAAATCGATGAGCTACGCAATCTCATCGCTGAATCCGGCGCTGCCGATGCCGTCGAACGTGAAATTGACCGCCTGACCAGCCGCGCTTTCACCACTATCGAGAATGCCGACCTGCCTGCAACCTCGCGCGAAAACCTCATTGCTATGGGCCTTCGCGCCACCGCTCGTCAGCATTAGGCCAGGTGTTGCGTAGTCATGCCCGCTGCTTCCCCCACTCGTGCCCCCAGTAATTCCCCGCGCCTGCGACGTGCGGTCACTCGTCCTCATAAGGGCACCAAACCACGACTGACGATTATCGGCGCAGGTCTGTCTGGACTTACCGCCGCGCTCTACGCCATCGCCGATGGCTACGATGTCACCGTTGTCGAGCGGGAAAGTTTCGTCGGCGGACGCTGCGCCAGTGAACCCGTCACCGTCGACATCGACGAGCAATCGCTCACCGCAGTCTTCGACACTGGCGCAACTGTATGGACCATGCCCTCGCTTGTCGACGATGCCCTCGCCGCCGTCGGCCTCTACGCGCGCGATATCGACCCGGGTTTTTCGGCCTCCCCAATCACGCCCACCTACCGTGCGGAATTTGCCACCCGCGGCGGGCTCGACGTGTTTTCCAACGAAGACATGATGGCCGATGAGCTCGCCCGCTTCGGCGCCTCTGACTCCACCGTCACCGGCTACCGCAAACTCCGCACGTGGCTGCAAAGTCTCTTCAATGCCTGCTTCGACAACTTCATGTCCCGCAGCTTTGACCGCGTTACGGACCTATTCACCGGGCCCGGCGCGCTTCGCGACCTCACTACGCTCCTCCGACTCGGTGCCTTCGGCGCCCTCGAACCTAAGATTCGTGCCTTCCTCGGAGATAATGATCTCGCTCGCGTTTTCAGCTTCCAGGCGCTTTACGCAGGTGTACCTCCTGCTAAGGCCCGTGCGGTCTACGGCTGCATTTCCCACATGGATACCTCGATGGGGGTTTACTATCCACACTCCCCCGCATTCGGGTCGGGTATAGGCGCCGTCAGCGAACTGCTCGCCGAGGCCGTCCGCCGAGCTGGCGGAACCATCGACTTCGGCGTTGAAGTCACTGGACTGAAAGTCGACGAGGCAGGCTTTGTCTCCGCCATCACCACATCAACTGGCGAGCGTCCCGCCGATGCCGTCATCGCTACTACCGATTTACCTGTGGTGCAGAGCTGGCTTCACGACGCGACTACCTCTGCCGCCAGTAGCTCATCGAAGCGGCGAGGCCTTCGGAGCGTCGTAAAGCGGACAGGAGCGCGGCGGCTGTTCCCGGTTCGATTTTCCCCATCGGCGGTGGTGGCGCACGGACTGATTCCGGTTTCGGAGACGACGACGTGGCCGAAACGGCATCACCTGATTTCCTTTGGCGAAAAGTGGAACGAGACCTTTGAAGAAATCTCGTCACCGCGTCATGGAAAGCTAATGTCGGACCCGTCATTGCTGGTCACCCGGCCTGCGGTGAGCGCGCCGGAGCGTATCGTCACAGATGCGAACGGCGTGCAGTGGGAGCCCGTCAGCGTGCTCGCGCCGTGCCCCAACTTGCAGTCGGCCAATCTGATTTGGTCGCGAATCGGTGGGAACTACGTCGCGAACATAACCGCTGAGCTGGAGCGGCGCGGACTGACCGGGATCTCTACGAAGTGGCGAGTCGGTCGGATCGATACCCCTCAACAGTGGCAAGAACGTGACATGGGCGTTGGCTCGCCGTTTGGGCTGGCGCATCTGTTCCGACAGACGGGGCCATTCCGCCCCCGCAACTTCTCTCCGAAGATGCCAAAGAATCTGACGCTGGCAGGATCGACGACGGTACCGGGAGTTGGCGTGCCGACGGTCATGATTTCTGGACGACTTGCGGCACAGCGGTTTGAAACGCCTTAGCTCCTGAATGTCTCCCGGATGTCTGCCGGTGGTCACTGACCAACTAGGATTAATGCATCAGCAATGTATCGATTGTTTAGGTTGACATGAATTTATCGCGGAGTGCTCAGCTGGGTGTCTACGGTGGCATCCTCATTGCTCTGGGCTCCTACGGTTCCGGTGCGAACCGCTACCGTGGCGGCCTTGTCCACGCTCTGGGACTTGACTGGATTACCTACGGTCACGGTCAGATTTTCTGTGAGATTGTGATTTGGGTAGGTATCGCCCTGCTGCTTATCTCGTGGCTGCGCATCGGGCGGGAACTGCTGTTCTCGAAGGGGACTATCCGGGACATTGTGGCTGGTTCTGCCCCTTCTGGAGCCACAGCAGATGCTATGGCGATAGCGAGCACTGGCGGCGATGAGTCCACGTTGCGCCGGTTTAATTCAATCCTGTTGGCCTGGGCAATCCCCCTCGCGCTGGCCGCACCGCTGTTCTCTCGCGATGTCTATTCGTATCTCATGCAGGGCGCGATGGTCCGCGATGGGTTTGATCCCTACACCGAGGGAGCTGCAGCCAATCCAGGGCCAATGCTGCTGGAGGTATCCGCAGACTGGCGGAACACCACCACCCCATATGGCCCGCTGCATCTGGGAATTGGCGAGGTCATCACGCGGATTGTCGGCGACAACATCACCGTCGGTGTGATTCTATACCGCATGGTGTGCCTGCTGGGCTTCGCCGCCATTGTCTGGTCGATCCCGCGAATCGCCCGGGAGCTTGGAGCAAATCCGGCTTTCGCACAGTGGCTCGGAGTGCTCAATCCACTGGTGCTACTGCATCTGATTGCGGGTATGCACAACGAAGCACTGATGGTCGGCTTGGTCAGCTTGGCGCTCGTCGCCGCACTGTGCATGGAGCGGTTGCCGGGTGGTCTGATCGCTGCTGTCCTCATCGGAATCGGCGTCGCTCTGAAAGCCACCGCTGTCTTGGCGCTGCCCTTCGTCGTGTGGATCGTGCTGACTAGGAGCGAGCCCATCACCACGCTTCATAAGATGCTGCGGAAGATTCCGGCGATTGCCGGTGTTGGCATCGTGTTGGTCGCAGTCTGCGTCGGCACGCTTGCGGTGGTGACCTGGCTGACCGGTTCAAGCTGGGGCTGGATCTCCGAAATCAGTGGCAATACCAAGGTGATTAACCCACTGGCAGCACCGTCAGCGGTCGCTGGTGTGACCTCCGGCGTCATGGCGTGGTTCAACGACGACATCGGTTTCAACATCATCGTCAGCCACACACGCGTGGTCTCCTCTGTCATCATGCTGGTGGGGCTCGTGATTTCCTGGTTCTACTTCCGATCCACCCCTCGTAACAATGTCGCTGGCATGATTGCCGCCTATGTGGTGGCCTGCGTCTTTAATGCCGTGGCACTGCCCTGGTACTACGCCAGCTTGTTGACTCCCATGGGAACAATTCGCCCGCCACGATGGGTGATTCAAGGCACCGTGTTGTTCACATTCATCCTGTCACTGTCGTTCGCCGGCGGCGGCAATCACCGCTTCTACGACGTGCCCTGGATGGTTATCATCACCGTTCTCGGCTGGTTGGCCGTCAGCTGGCTGACCACTGGAAAATTCAGCTGGAAGTACCCGTGGCGCGACGATAAAACCGCCGCAGACACGGATTCCACGGCGGCGCCCCTGCCGCGGTCGACCGAGGTCACATAGTTGTCCATGCCCACCCCACAGCCTCTCTCAACCATCGCGCTGCCACAGTCCTACGAGCTCTGCCGCGATATTATGGCCTCCCACGGCCGCACGTATTCCCTGGCCACGAGGCTTTTGACACCCCGCCAACAGCGTGCGGTGTGGTCTCTCTACGCCTGGGCGCGCATTGTCGATGACTACGTCGACTGCCCCGCCGATGCCGACCGCTCGCCCACGCACATCGAAGCCACGGTCACACGCTTGAGCGAGCTTTTCCACTCAGCTGTCGTCATCGGTTCGCTTGACGACGTCCACCGCGACCGCGACCGTGCCGTCATCTCGGCGGCCGCACAGACTTTTCGCGACTACGACATCGATCCACAGCTCTCTGCGGACTTTGTTCACTCCATGCTGATGGACGTGCCCGACACATCCTGCCATATTGCACATTTTGAAACATGGGAGCAGCTCGACTCGTATATGTGGGGCTCCGCAGCAGTCATCGGCCTTGAGATGATGCCCATCCTAGGCACCCGCACAGGGGTCTCCTGTGAGGAAGCCACCCCCTACGCAGAGTGCCTGGGAAAAGCCTTTCAGGTGACAAATTTCCTCCGCGACATCGCCGAGGATTTTCGCCGTGACCGTATTTACCTACCGCTGAATGAGTGGGAGGCCTTCGGAGTGGGTACCGAGGAAATCGGCTACTGCGCCGCCACGGGACAGACGACCCCGGCGGTACGTCAGGCATTGGCCTACTTCATCGCTCGCAACCGCGCGCTCTATGCCGAAGCCAGCAGCGGCGTGGACATGTTGGGGGTGCCAGGGCGTCAGGCTATCCGTGCCGCGGAGATTCTCTACTCTGATATTCTCGGCGAAATTGAGCGCATGAACTACAACGTCTTTGCGCAACGCGCTCACGTAGGACGCGCTCGAAAAGCAAAAATCGCCCTCCCACTGCTTTTCACAGCAGTGGCCGGGCGATTACGACAGGAGCTATCGGGGACGTAGGACGCGGGCGTGGGACGCCGTCCGGGTTTTACAACGCCATAGCCTGTGCGCGGCGCATCACTTCGCGAGCGAGGTGACCGTGCAGGGCATCCACCGGACGCCCAGGCAGAGAATCATCTTCGGAAAACAGCCACTCCAGCGCTTCCTCTCGCGAGTAGCCTCCGTCGGCAAGCAAAGCGAGTGCGCCGGGAACAAAACGAGCGACTTCGTCGCCCTCGAAGAAGCGAGCGGGAATTTGTGGGATGCCATCGCGGTTGACTGCAATAAGGCGCCCCTCCTGCAGCAATGCGTGAATACGGGTGACAGCGACACCAATGAGGTCGGCGGCATCGGGCAGCGCAAGAGTGGGTTCGTCGGTGCTGAGGACATCGTGGCAAGTTGGAATCTTTCTCACACTGGTCACTTTAGCGCGTTGGCTTCGCGGTAGGTACGTCCCCATATACTTGTTGGAAGCAACTGATTGGAATAGGGAAGGCTGGTTTATGTCGCAGCTTGTCGAGGGGCAGATTCTCGATGGTCGCTACCGTATTGGAGCCACCATCGCACACGGTGGGATGAGCACCGTGTACTGCGCCACCGATTTGCGGCTCGATCGCAGGGTGGCCGCAAAGGTCATGGATCCGCGTTTTGTCGACGACGAATCTTTCCGCATCCGCTTCGAACGTGAGGCCCGCGCGGTCGCGCACCTCAATGACGAGTCGCTCGTCAACGTCTACGACCAGGGCACGGATCCGGCGGGACATGTGTTCCTCATTATGGAATTCGTCGACGGGGGGACCCTCCGCGAGCTGCTCCGTCAGCGCGGTCCGATGCCTCCGCATGCAGCTGCCGTCGTGATGCGCTCGGTTCTGCGCGCTCTATCGGTGGCGCATTCTCGCGGCATGGTGCACCGAGATATCAAGCCGGAAAATGTGCTGATTGCTTCGGACGGGCGGGTGAAGCTGGCGGATTTCGGTCTAGTGCGCGCGGCCGCTGATGCCAAGGTGACCTCTAACTCGGTCATCGTCGGCACCGTCGCTTATCTGGCTCCGGAGCAGGTCACGGGTGAATCCATCTCCCCTGCCTCCGATGTGTATGCGGCGGGTATTTTGCTCTTTGAGCTACTTACCGGCACCACTCCATTCATCGCCGATTCCTCACTGGGCGTTGCCATGAAGCGATTGAACGAAGATGTCCCGCCACCTTCGGAGCTCATCGACGGCGTTCCCGAGGAGTTCGACGAGTTGGTCGCCCACGCTTGTTCCCGCAGGCCGGAGGATCGGTTTGAGACGGCCGAGGAATTCGGTGACGCCCTCGAAGACATTGCGGACAAGCTCGCGCTGCCCCCATTCCGCGTGCCGTCGCCCGTAAATTCAGCAGCCGCCAACGCTGCCGCCATGGAGGGGCTCACAGAGGACTTCCACCGACCGCGCAACGACCATTTCGATGACCGACACGGCACCGCAGAGACGGCACCCGAGCGCTTCGGTCACGACGGCTATGGCTTCTCGACGGACGTACCCGGTAACCCCGTTTCTTCCCGACCACCGGGACCACCGAATATTTTCGATGATTTCGACGACCCGAATGCGGGGCGGACACGCACTTTCAATCGCCATGACGGGTACAACCCCACTGGCTGGGAATCCCCGGAGCCGTCTGGTGGAGCTCTCGTACCAGCCGACGTCCCGGGTGCTCCGGAATATCCGCTGCCGCCGGACACTCAGGGCGCACAGCACCCGCAGCATCCGCAGCCGCGATCTGCTCAGACTCAGACGCCGAAGAGCCGTCGAGCTACCCGACAGCGGACGCGCCGTGGATGTGCATTGTGGCTGATTATCGCCCTGGTTGCCACGTTGGGCATGGGGCTTGGCGCATGGTGGCTGGGCTCTGGCCGTTACGGCGAAGTGCCTTCTATCGCTGGGCTGTCACAACCACAGGCGATGACCGCAATCAGTGAGGCGGGCTTTGAACCGGTGGTTGATGAGCGCTACGACAACGATGTCGCAGTGTCCCAGATTATTGGCTCGGACCCTCTGGCTGGAGCGCGGGTTGTCCGCGGTGATGATGTTCGCGTACTGGTCAGCCTTGGCCGCCCGACTGTGCCCGCATATCCCGCGAACCACTCAAAGGAAGTGTTCAGCGCTGCCCTAGCTAAGCGGACGTTGAAAGAAGAGGTCGGAGACCCCGTCTTTTCCGATGATGTCTCCACGGGCGGCTTGGTCTTTGCGGTTCCTGCTCCAGGACAGACCGTCGAAGTTGGCTCAGTTGTGACTGTGCATTACTCCCAGGGTCCAGCACCGGTGAAGGTGCCAAAGATCGTGGGGCTTCAAGAGGATGAAGCTCGTGAGCTGTTGAGCAAGGCCGGGCTGGAAGTCCGGGAGGTATCGGCGGAGTTTTCCTCCTCTGCTGAGCCGGAAGAGGTTCTTTCCGTGTCTCCTGAGGAAGGCACTGGCCTCGAACGCGGTAGTTCTGTGACGTTGACCATTAACAACGGCATCGAAGTGCCCAATGTAGTGGGCAAGTCGGAGGATACTGCTCGTCAAATTCTGCAGCGCGAGGGCATTGAGGTAAGCGAAGTAAAGGACGCGTCCTCCTCCTCGCGCGACTACGGCCGTGTTGACGCAGTCTCACCAAGTGCAGGTCGTCTGGTTAACCCCAATGATGCGACTGTCACGCTGACCGTGTCCAGAGCAGTGAAGGTTCCGCAGCTGCTGGGTAAAACTGTTGCGCAGGCACGTCGTGAAGCGGAGAAACAGCATCTTCAGCTCGACATCGACGGCTCTGCGAACGATGACGATCGCATCGTATTGCAGTCACCCCGACCGGGCGCTAAGGCCACGGCGGGTGACAGCATTTCGGTCAGCACTCTGTAAAAAAGTGCGGCGCTCTACTGAGTGCGGTGCTGCACTAGCTGGGCTAGTTGTACCTAGCTGAGCTGGTTGCAACTAGTTGCGCAGCATCTCGGCAACCAGGAAGGCCAGCTCCAGCGACTGCTGAGTGTTCAAACGCGGGTCACAGGCGGATGCGTAACGGCCTGACAGATCGACATCGGAAATGTCCTGCGCGCCACCGAGGCACTCAGTGACATCTTCGCCGGTCAGCTCCACGTGGATACCACCCGGGTGCGAGCCGATCGAGCGGTGCACCTCGAAGAAGCCCTGAACCTCGTCGACAATGCGGTCGAAGTGGCGGGTCTTGTAACCATTGGAGGCCGAGTAAGTGTTGCCGTGCATCGGATCGCACTGCCAAATGACCTTGTGACCAGAAGCTTCCACAGCCTCAACGATGGGAGGCAGCACGGAGCGAACCTTGTCATTGCCCAGACGCGAAGTCAGGGTCAGGCGACCAGGCTGGAAGAACGGGTCGAGCTTGTCGGCGTAAGCGACAGCCTCCTCCGGCGTGGTGGTCGGGCCAATCTTCACACCGACGGGGTTGCCAATCATGGCAGCCAGGTTGATGTGGAAGTCCTCAATACCACGGGTGCGCTCACCAATCCACAGCTGATGCGCGGAGAGGTTGAACAGCTCCTGATTGCCATCGTTTTCAGACAGGCGCAGCATAGCGCGCTCGTAGTCAACAACCAGTGCCTCATGCGAGCAGTAAATTTGCGCGGTCTGCAGGTTCGAGTCCGCAACACCACAGGCAGCCATGAACCGCAGTGCGTGATCAATCTCGCGTGCCAGGTCCTCGTAGCGGGCACCAGCCGGCGAGTTGCTGACGAACTCACGGTTCCACTCGTGCAGACGATGCAGGTCAGCGGTGCCCGAACCTGTCAGTGCACGTACCAGGTTCATCGCCGCAGAGGCATTGGCGTAAGCACGCACCATTCGAGCTGGGTCGTGAACTCGAGCTTCTTCAGTCGGCTCAACGCCGTTGACCATGTCGCCGCGGTAGCTAAGCAAGCCGTCGCCGTCGATGTCCTTCGAGCGCGGCTTAGCGTACTGACCAGCGATACGAGCCATCTTTACAACCGGGGTGGATGCGCCGTAGGTCAGCACAACGGCCATCTGCAGCAAGGTCTTCACATTGGCGCGAATGTGCGGCTCAGTATTGGACTCAAAGGTCTCCGCACAATCACCGCCCTGCAGCAGGAAGGCCTTACCATTAGCGACGTCGGCAAGCTCCTGACGAAGCTTACGAACCTCAGGCGCGACCACAATTGGCGGCACCGATTCGAGAATGCGACGCACGTTAGCAGCGGCGCGGGCATCCCAGCTTGGCTGCTGTAGGGCTTGGCGGGATACGACATCAGCAAAGCGCTCAGCCATGTCGCCGGGAAGCGGTGGCAGATCGGGCAGGTCATCTACAGGGAGATCAATAGTCCAACTCACAGAAGTTCATTGTAGTGCCCCTGCCAGAAGGGTGTTAGTCAGGTCACCAAATATTCGCATTCCGCTGCTTAATCAAGCGGCAACTTCTGGGCAATCTTTTGAAACTTCAGCAGATTGTGCTGGGCATCTGCCAGCGCATCGTGCTTACCTGCAGTCTGTTTTGGTAACCGTGGCTTGCCCGCCATCTCCCAGTACTGCTTGAGTTCACGGGTATAGCGCGGCATGAACTGCGGCAGCTTGGTCATATCGCCCCAAAGCTGCACCAACGCAATATGGTCGTAGGCGCCTACCCAGGCCCACAGCTCTGGACTGCCCGTACCGGGTTCGGTGAAAAATGCCAGCAGTTCCTCGCGGATCGTGTCCCGGTTCTTCCACAGCGGAGATGAGGGATTGGGCAGCTGATTGAGCACATTGGCCCGCACCCACGGCCCAGCCTTGCTCTCGTTGAACTCGGTAGACACCGCGTAGTACTCGCGGCCGTCCTCAGCTACGACACCGATGGAGACAAGATCAATAGTCTTGCCGTCTTCAATAAACTCGGTGTCATAAAAATAACGCACGGTGTGGAATCCTCTCCAGCCTCGGCCTCGCGTCGGCTACCTCGCGACCAAAAGACCGCGGAGCCCTACCGAGCAAATCTTCCCCATGCACCGAATCGCCTTAGGAAGTGTGCAGCCCCACTGTCGCGAAAACTATCTGCGCCTTATTATTCTAGCGAGCGCGTCGGAACCAGCGACGAGGGGTCGGCTTCGGCCCCGGAGCCGGAAAAGTCAGCTCTCCCCCCGGCTCGGTTCCCGCTGGATAGCCGTTGCCGGCCTCCAAGGACTTCTTCACATCAGTCGCATAGGCATCGACATATTCCTGACCCGAAAGCTTCTGAATTTCCTTAATCAGGTCATCCGTCAGTGCCCTGGCCGCTTCATACTCATCGCTGTACTTGGCTTTGTACTCCGACGGATCAATCGGATCGCCGATAATCGTGCCCACCTTCACCGGACGAGGAATCCACGAGCCAATCGGGTTGGCCTTCTCCGTATCAATCATCGCCATTGGGAACACCGGCACACCGGCCTCCAGTGCTACACGTGCCGCACCGGTTTTCCCGCGGTACAGTCGACCATCCGGACTACGAGTGCCCTCCAAAGAAATGCCCAGCAGATCACCGCGTGACAGCACCTTCAAGCCTGCATTCAGCGCATCGCGGGCTGCATCACCAGAGGTACGGTCAATCGGCACCTGCCCCACCGAGGAGAAGAAGAACTTCTGAATACCGCCGACAAAGCCCGGCGTGGTGAAGTACTCTGCCTTCGCCAGGAACGTCAGCTGACGGCGGCAGACCAGTGGGAAGAAAAAGTGATCCATCACAGCAAGGTGGTTCGACGCCATCAGCGCTGGACCTTCCTGAGGAATCTTCTCACCACCGATGTAATACGGGCGATTATAGATCCGCAGCCAAGGGCCAATGAGGATGTACTTAAAGAACTTGTACCAGCGATTATTCACAGTTTAAAACTATACAGGTTCACGTGGCCCGGCGATCCATCTCCGCAGCCATTCCCCACCTTTTCGCGGGCGAATTCCCCTACAATCCCCCAATTGACGCTTTACGACGATGCCGCACCCTCGGCAGCCACGACGCTGCGCGCAATATCCGCTGCACCAATCAACCCGGCATCGGCACCCAGTTCAGCGACCCGCACATCCGCTACCGGACGATAGCCAGCACCGGTGAGATTGCGGGCAAACTCGGCCTTGGCCTTGTCCAGGTATAAATCAGACGCCGAGGCAACACCGCCACCGATGACAATCAATTCCGGATCAAAGACATCGCCCACCATCGACAAACCACGCCCGAGCCAGGTAGCAAAGTCATCAATCGCAGCCAGAGCCAATTCATCCCCCTGCCTAGCAGCCGAGACGACATCGGTACCAGTTACCGAGCCGGCCACGAGCCCGTCGGTAAGCCGCGAGAAGTAGCGGCCGGATTCAGAGAGCTCCTGAGCTGTGGTAACCAGCGCCGTACCCGAGCAGTAACGCTCCAAGCAACCACGCTTTCCGCAGGAGCAGGGACGACCCTCCGGCACAACGGTGAGGTGGCCGAATTCCGGCGCCGTGCCGTACGCGCCCCGGTAAATCTCACCACCCCGCATCATCGCGCCACCGATTCCCGTACCCAGCGCAAACAGCACCCAATTATCCGCACCGCGAGCCGCACCAAAGCGATACTCGCCCCAGGCGGCCGAGTTGGCATCGTGCTCAAGCTGCAGAGGGCACGGGAGAAGCAAGGATAAACGCTTGACGACATTCGCATCGCGCCACGGCAGATGCGGGGCGAACCGAACCGTCTGGCGGTCAGAATCCAAAAAACCAGCTACAGCTAAACCGATGGCGCTGACATCTGGAAAACGTTCAACCAAGCGCTCGGATGTCTGAACAATGCCACGTTCAATGGCATCCACACTGCCGTCAGAACTAGTCTGAACTCGATACAACACCTGCCCATCAGCGCTGATAACTGCAGCGCGCAGGTTTGTTCCACCAATATCAAAACCGATAGCCGGGCAATCAGCGGCGGCGGACTCGTCTGAGCTCGGATGAATCGGAATATCGGTGGACATAACAGTTGATTATAAAGGGATTGCGCAGGTTCGGAGAATTCGGCGAGCCCGAGCAGCCATGACCTCCCAGGTCCACGACTGCACAACATGCTCCCGACCACAGGCTCCCATCGCCGCCGCGCGCTCCGGATCATCCAAAATTTCAACCAGTCCGGTGGCGACGCTGCGCTGCGAGACCCCGTCGACAACGATGCCAGTTTCACCATCGATAACTGTCTCCGGGGCGCCACCAGACTTGCCAGCTATGACAGGGACACCGCAGGCCTGTGCTTCCAAGTAGACAATGCCGAGGCCTTCTACATCGAGGCCACGGCCTCGGGTTCGGGCGGGCATGGCGAAAACGCTGGCTGCATTGTAATAGGCGGGGAGATCATCATAGGAGACCTTGCCGACAAAAATGACCTGCTCGGAGACCCCAAGCTTTGCTGCCAGCTTTTCCAACTCTCGATTCAACGGACCGACGCCCACAATCAGCAATCTGGCACCTGGGTGCTGCTCAAGAACCTTAGGCATGCTGCGAATCAGCATATCTTGCCCTTTGCGGCGCACTAGCCGAGAAATACAGACGATAAGCGGCTGGGACTCACCAATTCCGTGGTGCTGCCGGATCTTCTGTCCCGCCTCGGGGTCCGGGGAAAACCTCTCGATATCGACACCAGAAGGCAGGTGTTCAAACGCTGTTTGCGGGCCAAAGGCTGTCGCAAAACGACCACGGGTGTAGCGGGAAATATAGGTCACAACATCGGAGTTCTTACCAATTCGCCCCAGCATCTGGCGAGCCAATGGCAGCATCGACCAGCCCACTTCATGTCCGTGAGTGGTAGCAACGATGCGGGTAGCACCTGCGCGACGACATGCGTCGGCAAGCAAACCAAGTGGCGCGGCGGCACCAAACCAGACGGTGTCAATGCGTTCGGCGCGAATGATCTGAGCGGCGCGACGAGCTACGTGCGGCAGTGGCAGCAGCACGGAATCACGCATGCGGTAAACACGGTACGGTAGCGACTCGTCGTAGGCGCGGAGCTTTTCTTTGGAAGCTCGCGAGGATGCGAGGACTACGAGGTTCTCTGGATCCAAACGAGCACAGAAATCGCGCAGGTAGGACTCGATTCCACCATCGCGAGGCGGGAAGTCATTCGTAATGAGCAGTACGCGCGCAGACATGGAGTCGAGTTTATCTACCTTGACTAAAAAGACGCGAAGTCACCTGCCGCTAGTTAGAAGCGGACAGCGCCTTGGTACGGGCCGCCCTGGTCGATGGAAACGACCTGGACCGGAATGCCGTAGTCGGAAGCATGGACAATCTGACCATTGCCGATGTACATGCCTACGTGGGTAATGCCCGGGTAGTAACCGATGATGTCACCTGGCTGCAGCTGGTCACGGCTTACCGGGGTGCCACCGGCGAGCTGTGCCTGCGAAGTACGCGGAATGGACTTACCAATCTGCTGGTACGCCCAGTACATCAGACCGGAACAGTCGAATGCGGAGGGACCAGCAGCTCCCCACGAGTACGGGGAACCCAGCTTCGACATCGCGGCATCAACTGCGGCGGAAGATCCGAGCAGTTTATCCAGCCCTTCGGTAATTGGGTTGTTCTTGGAAATCCAGATTTCCCGCTGTTCGGGGCTCAGCGCATCAACCATGGACTTGACATGCTCGGCGCGCTCATCAAATTCAGCGCTGCGCTTGTCCAAATCATCGCGACGCTTAGCCAGACCATCGAGCTGCTTGCGGATATCTCCCTGCAGACGCAGCGCATTGACCTTACCCTCCTCGGCATCCTTACGGGCTTGCACCGCACGGCTGACGACTTCATCGTTGTCGCGGAACATCTTATTGATGTAACCGGTACGGTCGATAGCGTCCTGAGCACTGGCAGATCCCAGTGCGGCCGACAACGGGTCGACGATTTCACCACGCATCCGCTTCTTCGCGAAGTAGGAAATCTCGCCAGAGAGCGCCTTGAGGTCATCCTGTGCTCGGAGAACCTGATCCTCAGAGCGCTTCAGCTCCCCCTCGGCGTGCCGGAGTTCCTCTTCCTTGGCCTGAACCTGAGAATCCAGCTCGGTAACTTCCTCCGAAATCGCTTCGGTATCCCGAGAAATCTTCTCCAGCTCTGCAATAATGCCGTCTGCAGTAGCCAGATCCGGGGCTGGCTGTTCATCCTGCGCAGACGCAATCGGCGCCAAACCTACGGAGCCAAAGGTTAGCCCAGCCACGACCGTCAGCCCGACTACACCGCGACGAGAGTTGTGGCGACGGCGAGAGGCACGGTGACGCGACAAATCCAAACCCTTTTCAAATTGTGTATTCAAATTTCTTCCCCGAAAAACAAAACATCAAACCACTTGACGCATTCGAGCAAATTGTAGCAGTCTTGCCGCGGAACAACACACCGACAAACCGCCAGCACAAAGGGGTATCCAAAGGGAGTAATCAGGATAGCCCTTCGACTCCACGCATTGCGTAACCACAGGGCAAAAACAAAAATGAGGCGAGCGCCCCCCATAGTGCTTTACGACGCACATAGCGTCAGCACCCGGGCGCTCGCCTCAGTGCCCCCCTCATTAAAAAAGAGCCAAGGCTCTGCTGGGCATCTAAGCCCCGCAGTTTGTCATCCGTTCAAACAGATTAGAAGCGGACGAAGTTGTGAACCGGCATGTAGTTCATCGGAGCTTCCTTGACGACATCGCCGGACTGCGGAGCGTGAATCACATTGCCGTTACCGGAGAAGATGCCGACGTGGGTAGCGCCAGAGTAGAAGGAAACGATGTCACCCAGTGCCGGGCTGGAGACCGCGGTGCCCTGGGAAGCCTGCGCCTGGGAGGTGCGCGGGATCGACTTACCGACCTGCTGGTATGCCCAGGAGGTCAGACCGGAGCAGTCGAAAGAGTTCGGACCGGTGGCACCCCACACGTACGGGGAACCGATCTTGGAACGTGCGGCGGAGACGATAGCCGAACCAGTGGACGGTGCTGCAACGTTTGCAACGCTGCCGGAGGTAACCTCACCTGCGACATCATTGAACTTGCCAACAACATCCTGCAGACCTGCAACCTGCGGGGTATCGAAGCCGTTCAGTGCGCCCTGGATGTCGTTCAGCGGGTTAGCGTTAGCGGTCGGAACTGCGAGAGCGGTAACGCCGGCGACGGTTGCGCCAAATGCGACTGCGTTGCGTGCAAAGTTAGAACGGCGGTGGTGCTTGCCCATTGTTTTGAAACTCCAAAATCTTCCTGTTTAGCCGACCGGGTTAGCTGACGGGTTCGGAAGAATGGAAGACTTCCTACCCTCCGGGATTTCCCTTTGGGATTCACCCCATGGTTCGAGGTGGGTCCCCGGCTCGAATCCCCTGAGGTTCTCACTACCTAGCCCCTCAGGACCTTCGATAAGGCTCTGTGTTTTCTTATCAATGACCGGCACCAACTCAGTGGCCCCGTTTCAATGTCTCGATAAGGTTACGAAATGGCATCAAGTTTTGTCTAGCCACTTGCCAAGAAAACCGCTCAAGGCCCGGTTGTTACCATCGATAGAACTAAACCGTTACCAAGCTGTTACAACTAGACACTCCCCCTATTGCGGAATAATAACAGTTTGATAAACGTGTCACTACCTGGCATTTTGAAGTCCGCCGAGAACTTTACACTTAACGCCTTAAGGTCGGAACATTTTTATCGCGAACTCAAAACGTGTTTTATGTCACACTCCAGCTTGTAGCAGCTCAATTTGCTCAAGTTTCACAGTTTTAACACTACTAGGAGCGCTCAGAATAGGATTATTGACGTGAATTCAGGACAACAGCACTTCCCTCTCGAAGGCTCCGTCGATGATTCTCTTTTCAACACCACCTTTGTCGTCGTAGACCTAGAAACGACTGGACTAAAGGCCAAGAACGACCACATCATTGAAATTGGGGCCATCAAAACCCGTGGCGGCAAGACAATTGGCACCTTTTCCAGCTTCATCGACCCCGGCATGGAGATTCCCGACCACATCACATCTCTCACCGGCATCACTACCGCCGATGTTGAAACTGCCCCACAGCTCGGCACAGTTATTACTCAGTTCCTCGAATTTGCTCGGGGAAGCGTCTGGGTTGCGCATAATGCCAAGTTCGATATTGGATTCCTCCGCCAGGCTTGCACAGATTTGGGCCTAGATTGGCCAAGCCCCAGCGTCGTAGACACTCTCACGTTGGCGCGTCGCGTCCTTGACCGCTCACAAGTTGGCAGTTTCAAGCTCTCACAGCTCGCACGGTACGTCGGTTCTCCGAATCGCCCCACCCACCGGGCGCTTGACGACGCAATCGCAACCGTCGACGTCCTTCACTACCTCATGGAGAGACTAGTCGGCGATGAAGTACAAACAGCGTCCGAGCTAGTGCATTACTCGCCGACCGTCGCTCCGGAGGTTCGTGCTAAACGGCATCTTGCCGATCGAGCTCCGCACACCCCTGGTGTCTATGTTTTTCGGTCAAGAAATGACGACCCCTTATATATAGGTACAGCTCTCGATTTGCGACGTAGACTTCTGCAGTATTTCAACGGCACTGATTCTCGTCGCAAGATTACGGAAATGGTCTCTCTAGCCGAACGCGTCGAGATCATCGAATGCCTGCACGGCTTCGCAGCAGAAATCCGCGAGGCTCGTCTGATCTCTGCACTCCGTCCGCCCTACAACCGACAACGTACCGAACCGACCCGCGGCTGGTACATCATCCCCGCTAGCCCCGGTCGGCCTGCCAAGATTAGCCGAACAGTCACCGACGCCCGCAGCCTAGGTCCTTTCCGCACGCGCGACACCGCTACTGCCATCCGCGACAGGTTCTCCGCACTTAACGACGACTTTGCGATAACAACCGCCCAGATCTCCACCACCGGCGCAGACGAGATCGCAGACATGATTGCTGAGATATCAGCACTTGCCAAAGCACACCGCTTCCAACGCACGGCAGTGCAGCGTGACCGCACTGCGGAGTTCATTATCAGCTTGGATAAGCAGCAGCGCCTGAGCATGCTTGCCGCCATCCCATCTCTGCAAGCCGCTTTCCCCGATGGCAATGGTGGCTGGCACCTAGCGGAAATTCGCTATGGCAGGCTGGCCGGCGCCAGCACCGCACCGCGTGGCGCGGATATGAGCTACATCATCGACCTCATGGAGAGTTCAGCCCAAACAGTCACTCCAGATGACTCCTTATATAAAGGAGCATCAATTGATGAACTCAGTATTGTCTGGAAATGGCTGCAGCGCCCGGAGGTACGAATAAAGCCCACCGGAGGCGAGTTTTCCTACCCCAGGTTGGGCGCAGGAAAATACCTTCAGTGGGCAATTGACGCGCAGCAAGCACGTCGTGAAGCGCGACGCGAACCTTAACCCTTCATCGCCGCGGTAACGATGTCCAGGCACAGCCCCGACTGGAGCGTTTCCTTGACCTCTTCAATGGAGTCGGCCATAGCTTCCTTTAGCGGACGGCCACCCAGACCACGCGAAATGGCGATTGCGGCGGCGGAGTTAAGGATGACTGCATCGCGAATCGAACCTTCGAGTTCGCCAGCCCAAATGCGACGTGCAACATCAGCGTTGTACGCGGGGTCACCGCCACGCAGCGCGTCAATTTCGGAGTACTCCATGCCATAGTCATGTGGATCGATGACATCTTCGGCAACTTCACCGTTTTCCACAATAAAGACCTTGGTGGGGCCAGTAACAGTAATCTCGTCGAGACCATCGCTTCCGCGTACCACCAACGCGCGCTGACCACGGCGGGCGAAGGTGTCCGCCATCGTCTCCATCTGATCTTCGAAGGCACAGCCAATCAAGCTTGCCTGCGGGCGTGCTGGATTCGTCAGCGGCCCCAACAGGTTGAAGACTGTCGGAACCGCTAGCTCCTTACGCACCGGTCCAGCGAAGCGCATGGCCGGATGAAAGCGAGCGGCAAAGAGGAAGCGCACGTAGAAGTCCGGATGTTCCGGAGAAGTAACGAGACCGTTCTCAATGTCGATGCCAAAGGCCTCTAGCATGTCAGCTCCGCCCGACTTCGAGGAAGCCGCGCGGTTACCGTGCTTGAGCACCGGCACACCACTGGCCGCGATAACAATCATGGACATCGTGGAGATGTTGACGGTATTTGCGCCATCACCACCGGTGCCGACGATATCGACTGCACCGCGCTCAATAACACCGGCGAGCTGTGGATCATGAACTGGGCGGGCAAACGAAAGCATGCCCTCAGCCGCAGCATCGAGCTCGGCAGCCGTAATCCCCTTGGCGAGGAGACCGAAAGCAAACGTTGCGGTCTGGATGTCTCCGGAAGCACCTGACATGATCTGATCCATGGCGAATCGAATGCCCTCACCGGAAACTTCGCGGCCAGCGCCAATCGTGGAAAGAACATGGCGCCAGTTTTCGACCGCCCTCTTATCGCCGATCTCGCTCATCGCCACTCCCTTCCACTAGATAGTCAAGTCTGTACTCGTACTTTATTAATACAAATGCACCTAGGTGCTGCTGGTTATTCCGCCCACCAGATGCACCACATCACGGGGCTTTCTGGAAAATCCCACCGTGATGTACGTAATAAGACAAGATACCTCCCCCATATATCCAGCGCATCACCAGGTCCGCCTTTTGCGTTCGCCGAAAATCTCACCCCCATTGGGGCAACTGGAAAAATACGATATTAAATAGAGCCGAACCTGCGATAAACTAACCGACAGCCGATGCCGCAGTATCGCTAACCCAGGTTCGCCGAAGGTGAACCTGGCAGTCCAGGGGGATGGACTCCGCGCACCGCGGCACAACAAAACCCTCGAATTCACCCGCGTCGGATAAAGACACTGGAAAGTTCCCAACAGGGGGAAAAATTAGTGAAATTCTCAGAAACCTTTCCTTGCGACCTGGGATTTTAGGAATTTATATACAAAAATGGGGGTTGCAACGTGACTACTCCTTAAGAACAGTACATACTGTTAGATGTGACGAGCGCAGTTGAAAATCAAGGTATGACAGCACCACGTCGTGCTGCGACACTGAACCGACCGAATATGGTCAGTGTCGGCACGATTGTGTTCCTGTCTCAGGAATTAATGTTCTTCGCCGGTCTGTTCGCGATGTACTTCGTGTCACGCGCGAACGGCCAGGGCGATTCGTGGGATTGGGGTACCGGCCACCTCAACGTCCCGTACGCACTAGTGATCACCGTGATCCTAGTGTCGTCTTCGTTCACTGCCCAGTGGGGCGTGTTCGCGGCCGAGCGTGGCGACGTTTTCGCACTCCGTAAGTGGTACGCACTGTCTACCGCCCTGGGTGCAATCTTCCTCGTTGGCCAGGCTTACGAGTACTTCACCCTGGTTAGCCACGGTCTGACCATTCAGAACTCCATTTACGGTTCGGTCTTCTTCATCACCACCGGATTCCACGCAGCCCACGTTCTCGCGGGTGTGCTGGCTTTCGTTGTGGTGCTTATCCGTACCTCCAAGGCGAAGTTCACCCCGGCACAGGCCACTGCTGCCATTGTGGTCTCGTACTACTGGCACTTCGTCGACGTCGTGTGGATTGGCCTGTTCATCACCATCTACTTCATCCAGTAGGCCGTATTGGCCGTTCTTTGTTTAGTACGGCCTACAGCCCATCCACTTTCCACGAACAGTCTTAAAGGGAAAAAGATGGAAAACACTACCTCCGAAACCAAGGACACCACGTCCTTGGCTGCGGCCCCGAAGTCAAAGGGCCGCCGCAAGATGCGCCGTACTGCCTCCGGTATTATGGCTATGGCTCTCGCCCTCACCGGCGCGGGCTTCCTCGCTAATGCTCTGACCCCTGATGCACAGACGGCTACTGCTCAGCAGGATGAAGCCGCAATCATTCAGCAGGGTAAGGAGCTTTATGACGTTGCTTGTATTACTTGCCACGGCGCCAACCTCCAGGGCGTTAAGGACCGCGGTAAGTCACTGATTGGCGTCGGCGAGGGTTCGGTTTACTTCCAGGTTCACTCCGGTCGTATGCCGATGCTTCGCAATGAGGCTCAGGCAGCACGTAAGACCCCGCGTTACTCCGAAGAGCAGACGCTGGCTATCGCAGCCTACGTCCGGGCTAATGGTGGCGGCGCAGGCATTGTCCGCGACGAAGACGGCTCCATTGCTATGGAGTCGCTGCGCGGTAAGAACGCCGGCCCGAACGGTGAGCTTGACCAGGCTGACGTTGCTCGCGGTTCCGAACTGTTCCGCCTGAACTGTGCATCCTGCCACAACTTCACCGGTCGTGGCGGTGCACTGTCCAGCGGTAAGTACGCACCAGTCCTGGATCCTGCAAATGAGCAGGAAATTTACCAGGCCATGCTGACCGGCCCGCAGAACATGCCGAAGTTCTCTGACCGCCAGCTATCTGCTGACGAGAAGAAGGACATCATCGCCTACATCAAGAACTCCAAGGAAACTCCGACCCAGGGTGGTTGGGGTATTGGTGGCATCGGCCCGGTTGCTGAAGGCCTTGTCATGTGGATTGTAGGCATCGTCGCTCTCGTAGCGGCCGCTCTTTGGATTGGATCCCGCCGATGAGTAATAACGAAAACAAGAAGTACAGCTCCGAAGAGCTGTCAAAGATGAGCAATGCGGATCTCGCTCGTCTGGGCGCTGAACTCGACGACGTGACCATTGCCTACCGCAAGGAACGCTTCCCGATTGCCAACGACCCGGCTGAAAAGCGCGCGGCCCGTGGCGTCGCCATCTGGCTGGCTCTGTCGGTCATTCTTGGCCTGGCATTCATCGCCATCTACCTGTTCTACCCGTGGCACTACAAGGGTCACGGCGAAGAGGGGCTGTGGCTGTACACCATGTACACCCCGCTGCTGGGTATCACCATCGGTGGCTGTATCGTCACCCTGGGTATTGGTGCAGTTAAGTTCACCAAGCGCTTCATCCCGGAAGAGATTTCGGTTCAGCGCCGCCACGATGGTCCGTCCGAAGAGGTCGACCAGAAGACCATCGTTGCCCTGCTGAACGATTCTTGGCAGACTTCCACCCTGGGCCGTCGCTCCGCCATCAAGGGTCTCCTTGGTACCGGTGCCGTCCTGGCTGGTATCGGCATGATTCTTCCGCTTGGCGGCATGATTAAGAACCCGTGGAAGCCACGCCACGACGTTGACGTCACTGGTGACGGAACTCTGTGGACCACCGGTTGGACTCTTGTCGAGCAGGGCCACAAGGTTTACCTCGGCCGCGACACCGGTGCTATCGCTGAAGAGGGTGCACACGGCTACACCACCAAGGGCGTTTCCCGCCTGGTTCGCCTCCGCCCAGAGGATCTGTCCGCAGGTTCTATGGAGACTGTCTTCCCGCTTCCGGAAGAGGACGTCAACGACGGCGACAAGTACTCCAAGGATGCCGATGTCTACGAGGCACACATGCACTCGATTCACGGCTCCCGCAACTCGGTCATGCTGATTCGTCTGCGTTCCCAGGACGCTGAAAAGGCAATCCTGCGCAAGGATCAGGAAGACTTCCACTACGGCGACTACTTCGCCTACTCGAAGATTTGTACACACATTGGTTGCCCGACTTCTCTGTACGAACAGCAGACGAACCGTATTCTCTGCCCATGCCACCAGTCGCAGTTCGATGCACTGCACTACGGCAAGCCGGTCTTCGGTCCAGCTGCTCGCGCTCTTCCGCAGCTGCCGATCAGCGTTGATGAAGAAGGCTACATGTACGCAGAGGGCAACTTCGTTGAGCCCGTCGGTCCGGCATTCTGGGAGCGTCAATCATGAGTAATCCAACGAAACTAGCAACCGCTGCTAAGAATATGGATGACCGCTACACCCTGTCTGGCGGCATGCGTAAGCAGCTCAATAAGGTATTCCCTACCCACTGGTCCTTCCTGCTGGGTGAGATTGCACTCTACTCCTTCGTAGTCCTGCTCTTCTCGGGTGTTTACCTGACTCTGTTCTTCGACCCGTCGATGTCGAAGGTCATTTACGACGGTGCCTACGCGCCACTCAACGGTGTCGAGATGTCTCGCGCCTACGAGACCGCCCTGCAGATCTCCTTCGAGGTTCGCGGTGGTCTGTTCATTCGCCAGATCCACCACTGGGGTGCTCTTCTGTTCGCCGTGTCCATCATGGCGCACATGTTCCGCATCTTCTTCACCGGCGCATTCCGCAAGCCGCGTGAAGCTAACTGGGTCATCGGTTCCATCCTCCTGCTGCTGTCCGTGGCAGAGGGCTTCATGGGTTACTCCCTGCCGGACGACCTGCTTTCCGGCGTTGGTCTGCGTATTATGTCCGCAATCATCATCGGTCTGCCGATTATCGGCACCTGGCTGCACTGGATGATGTTCAACGGCGACTTCCCGGGTGACATGATCATCCCACGCCTGTACATTGCACACGTGCTGATTCTCCCTGCTCTGCTGCTGGGCCTGATCGCCGCTCACCTGGCTCTGGTCTGGTACCAGAAGCACACCCAGTTCCCCGGCGCAGGTCGTACCGAGAACAACGTCGTCGGCGTTCGTATCCTCCCGATCTTCGCGGTCAAGTCCGTTTCCTTCGGTCTGATTACCTTCGGCTTCCTGGCGCTGTTCGCTGGTATCTTCCAGATCAACGCAATTTGGAACCTTGGACCGTACAACCCAGCGCAGGTTTCCGCCGGTTCCCAGCCGGATATCTACATGCTGTGGACTGACGGTGCTGCCCGTGTCATGCCGCCGTGGGAGCTCTACCTGGGCTCCTACACGATCCCGGCAGTCTTCTGGGTCGCCCTGCTCTGTGGTATTTTGGTCGTCCTGCTCTTCGCCTACCCGTTCATCGAGGCGAAGATCACCGGCGACAACGCCCACCACAACCTGCTGCAGCGTCCGCGCGACGTGCCGGTTCGCTCCGGCCTTGGTGCCATGGCTCTGGTCTTCTACACCCTGCTGACTCTGTCCGGTGGTAACGACCTGATTGCATACCACTTCCAGATCTCGCTGAACGTGATGACCTGGGTTGGTCGTATCGGTCTGATTATCCTGCCGCCGATCGCTTACTTCGTCACTTACCGAATCTGCATCGGCCTGCAGCGCTCTGACCGCGCTGTCCTGGAGCACGGCATTGAGACGGGCATCATCAACCAGCTGCCTGATGGTTCCTTCATCGAGGTCCACCAGCCGCTAGGCCCGGTCGACGAGCACGGCCACGCCGTTCCGCTCGAGTACCAGGGAGCTTACGTCCCGAAGACCATGAACGAACTGGGCGCCGCTGGTAACCCGGGTCGCGGTAGCTTCTTCAGCCCGGACTCCCCGGAGATCGCCGAAGAGGCAGCTCGCATCGAGCACGAGAACCACGAGCAGCAGGCTCAGATGTTCCGTGACCTCGAAGCTCAGAACGCTGAAGAGCGTCGCCAGCTCGAGCACTAAAACTCCGCGGTAGATTTTCTACTGCGCTCAAATAAGACCATCCCGGTCCGCATCCACTTCGGATGTCGACCGGGGTGGTTTTTTGTTCCCCAGATTCTTTCGAGCTCGCCTTGACTCCCACATATGTCAGATACCAAATCTGCTGTTTACCAGTACTAAAATGGACATATGTCTACCAGTCACTCCCCCACCACCGACCTTTCGAACAACGCCACACAGCTTGTCGCCAACGGTGTCAACTTCGACTACGAGGCCACGCCTGTTCTGCGCGATGTCTCGCTCACGCTTTCCGACGGCGATGTCCTCGGATTGGTCGGAGACAACGGAGCCGGCAAATCCACTCTTCTTTGGCTGCTGTCGGGTCGTCGTCGACCCACGAGCGGTACGGTGACTCATATTGGCACGCGTGTGCTCGGCTCTCAGGAGTTAGAAGCGCCTTTCGACTCCACGGTGCAAATGCTTATCGATGAGGCTCTCGGCCCCTCGAAACGTCGTCTAGCGGAGTTGGAAGAGGCAGCTGAGGCGATGTCCTTAGCAGAGACCCCAGATGAGTCTGAGGCGGCAGAGAAAGCGTATTCGAAGGTCTTCTCGGATGTCATGGCTCACGATGACTGGAACGCCGAACATAACGCGGAAATTGTACTCGACCATCTCGGCCTGACCGGCACTGCTCCCGACGGCGCTCCCCTGGTAGAGCAACTAACCACGGAGATTTCCGGCGGGCAGCGGGCGCGGCTGGGGCTCGCGATTACGCTCATTCGAAAGCCAGAGATTTTGCTTCTCGACGAGCCCACCAACCATCTCGATGAACGCGGTCGCCAGCTCGTGATTGACACCATTCAGAACCACCCTGGAGTGGTTGTGGTGGCAACGCATGACCGCGACTTCCTGGATGCCGTTTGTACTGTAATTGGAGACTTGGTGCCGGGGCGCCCTGGTATTGGGCTGTTCCGTGGCAATTACTCCGACTACGCGAAGCACCGTCGCCACCAGCGTGAGCTATGGGAGCACCAGTGGCGCTCCGAGGAGCATGAACGCAATCGGTTGGAAGACACCATCGACAATGGCGCCCGTGAGGTCTCACCGGGCCGAGCAATGACGGACAACAACAAGATGGCTTATGACCGCCGTGGCGGTCGTGTAGAGCGGCAAATCGCGCGCCGCGTGCGTTCGGCTAAGCAGCGACTGGATGAGCTCATTGAGGAAGGTGTGGAGCGTCCGCCGGCTCTGCTGGGCTTTGATGCCCCGCTGACCGCACCCCTACCGACCAAGCGCGCTGCATCGGGAAGCGATGAGGATTTTCACATCAAGATGCGCGGTGTGGTCGTCCCAGATCGAATTCGGGTTGGTTCACTGACTATTCGTCCCGGAGACAAGGTCGTTATCACAGGCCCTAATGGGGCCGGAAAATCTACTTTGTTCAAGGCCATCATGGGGCAAGTTGAGACGCAGGCTGGCGAGGTGCGTATCGGCGAGAACTGTCGAGTAGCCATGCTGGCTCAGGAACAAGACTGGGAAACCCCAAAGAAGTCCGCCCGTGAGTTGTACGACCTTGCTCCCAATGCCCGCGTGCCTCTCGACGACTTTGGGTTGCTTAGCCTCGAGGACGCCAATCGACCTGTAGGTGACCTGTCCATCGGACAGCAGCGTCGAGTGGCATTGGCGCTCGTTGTGGCCAATCCACCAGAGATTTTGCTTCTCGACGAACCTACTAACCATCTGAGTGTGGATCTAATCGAGCAGGTCCAGGACGCTATTGCATCTGCTGAAGGCACAATTATTGTAATTACCCACGATCATCGCATGATCAACTCGCTCGAGGCGCGTCATTTGCAGGTGACCGACGGCGAAGTCGTCGAGTTACCTAAGGGGCAAAAACCTGTCGAGTTCGCTTAATGCCGAATCGCAAAACAAAAAAGTCTCTCCCACTAACGCCCTTGTTAGTGGGAGAGACTTTTCGGTTATCTACGACTGTGGTTCAGTCGGCTTGCACTCGGACTAGTGCTTCTCCGGCGGAGTGATGTACTGAGTGTTGAGCTTGGTGCCGGCGACGATCAGGATTACCGCGCCAAGAACAATCAGCCAGTAGGCCATGAATGCGATGCCGTAGCCCATGAGCAGGATGCCCATGGTCATCACGAACGGCCAAATCGAGCTAGCGGAGAAGAAACCGAGGGTTCCAGCACCGTCGGCAACCTCTGCCTCTTCGAAGTCGGCCGGGGTGATGTCGGAACGGCGCTCAGTGAAGTGGAAGTATCCACCGAGCATCAGGGTCATCAGAGCTGCGAGGACCAGGCCGGTTGCGCCGGCCCACTCGAGGCGACCCTGGCTTTCGTTGATGACGTTACCGGTGTCCTGGAGGTACTGAGTGCCGAAGATGTAGACGACAGCCATGAACCCCAGGAACACGGTAAGTCCGTAGAAGAGCTTTGCTGCAGACTTCATTTGAGAACTTCCTTTAGGTAAGAATCTTGCTGGGTTTACTTGGCGGTCGCGTTCAGGTCAATGGTGTTAGCACCACGATCACCCATGTCGCGGGTGTCGACACGACCGGAGTTGAACGGCGAAGTGGAGACTGCGAATGCCGGCTCACCGATGTGCTTCAGAGCATCAGCGTTAGTAGCTTCTGGGTTCTCCTGGCGGAACTTGATGTACTCGGTGAATGCCTCACGGGGGACAGCACGAATCTCGAAGTTCATCATTGCGTGGTAGGTACCACACATCTCGGCACAACGGCCAACGAATGCGTTCTTGACCTTGTCGCTCGGGTTGTCCTCTGGTCGGTTGGCAATCTTGTCCGAGTCAATCTTTTCGATCTGGAAGACACGGTTGGACTTGTTAGCCTCCGGGTGCGGGAACACGTCGCGCTTGAAGAGGAACTCCGGAACCCAGAAGGAGTGAATCACGTCAGCGGACGCGAGGTCGAACTGAATTGCAGTGTCTTCCGGAACAACGAGGACCGGAACCTCTTCGGTGGTACCGAGGGTCTCAATCTCGTCGTAGTGCAGGTAGTCGAGGCTCTCCTTGGAGCGACCGTGAACCGGGTACTCCTTCTGCTTTGCGCGATCTTCGTCGGACGGAACCTCGTGGCCACCCTCGGTGAAGAACTGCTCATCAGCCGGCTTCTCAATACGACCGTTGTACTCCTGGCCGCCCATCAGGTCAGCGGAGATGTTGGCGTAACCGAACTTCCAGTTCCACTGGAAACCGGTGACGTCGACGGTGACCTCTGGATCCTTATCCAGAGCAGTGACCTCGTCCTGAGTCTGAACCGTGAAGAAGAACAGAGTCATCACAATCAGAATCGGGAGAATGGTCAGAGACAACTCAACCGGAACGTTGTATGCAGTCTGGCGCGGGAACTCGCCCTTGCCCTTCTTCTCAGCCTTCTTAGCTGTGAAGTTTGTCATCGAGTAAAGGGTAACGCCCCAAACGATGATGCCGATAATCCAAGCTGCAACCCAGGTCCAAACCCAGAAGTTACCCATGGACTGTGCTTCCGGGGTCACACCTTCCGGCCAACCAAAGCGGAGCAGCTTGAAGAAGCCGTTCTCCGGAGGATTAACATCGCAGCCGGCAAGCAAGGCTGCGCTACCGGTGGCAACGCCGAGGACGCCGAGCTTACGGGCGACTCCGAACTTTCTACGCTGATTCACGTGTGTCTGCCTTCCTGATCCACACAATTTTCGATAACCGATTAAGGTTTCGTCCTACCCAAGCAGAGTAGTCGATTCTTAAGCTTTCTCCACAATAAATATGGCTGTGGGGTGCCTTTGAGTATATCTGCCCTAATAAAATACTGAGAAAGACCCGCCTATCGGGGGTGGCATTCTCACCAGTTACACCCTGTTGACGCTCCCAAGTCTATGAATTTTTTAGTGTTTGCGCCACGCGCTGACGCACACACCGTCCCGCACAACCTTGCCCCGAGCCCTAGACACGGCAAACTCAGACATTCTCGCTTTTCCCCAAAAGGCATTAAAGTAGGTGCAGCATTTCTATGTGGTGCCAATCTGGGGTTCAACCCAGCTACTCAGCCACGCGGCGGTCCTTCACGGCCACCGGTTCAGGCGACAGCCAGTCGCACTGAGCCCCTAGCTACGAAGCCGTCGAAAATCCACTAAGTGACACTAAGCGAAAGGTGCGCGCACGAAGCATGTGTGGTCTTCTCGGAATCCTGACTGCAAATTCTGACGCAGCGGAGCTCGTTCCCGTTGTCGAAAGGGCCCTGCCCTGCATGCGGCACCGCGGCCCTGACGATGCAGGCACGTGGCACGATGAGGACGCAGTTTTCGGCTTCAACCGCCTATCCATTATTGATATTGCCCACAGCCACCAACCGCTGCAGTGGGGACCGGAGAATCAGCCGAATCGTTACTCCATGACCTTCAACGGCGAAATCTACAATTTCGTCGAACTCCGCGAGCAGCTGCAGAAGGAAGGCTATGCCTTTAATACCTCCGGCGATGGTGAACCCATCGTCGTTGGGTTCCACCACTGGGGAGCGGACGTCGTAAAGCACCTGCGCGGCATGTTCGGCATTGCTATCTGGGACAGCGTCGAACGCAAGCTTTTCCTGGCGCGCGATCCGTTCGGCATTAAGCCGCTCTACTACGCCACCACAGAGCGCGGCACGATTTTCGGTTCTGAGAAGAAGTCCCTGCTCGAAGCTGCGCCGGAGATGGGCATCGATGCGAAGAAGCTGAATAAGCGCGCACTGGAGCACTACGTCGATCTGCAGTATGTGCCGGAACCGGAGTCGCTGCACACCGAAATTGTCCGCTTGGAGTCGGGCTGCACAGCCGTCGTTACGCCTGGCGGCGAAGTTAAGCAGACCCGCTACTTCAAGCCGAGTTTCCCGATTCAGCCAGTAGCTAAGGGCGCTGAGCAGGATGTTTTTGACCGCATTGCCCGCGCACTGGAGGACAGCGTCGAGAAGCATATGCGTGCCGACGTCACGGTGGGCTCGTTCCTGTCGGGCGGTATCGACTCCACGGCGATTGCAACTTTGGCTAAGCGCCACAACCCGAACCTGCTGACGTTTACCACCGGCTTCGAGCGCGAGGGCTTCTCCGAGGTCGATGTGGCTGCGGAGTCCGCCGCTGCCATCGGTGTCGAGCACATCGTGAAGGTCGTCTCGCCGGAGGAGTTCGCCGGTGCGATTCCGAAGATTATGTGGTACCTCGATGACCCGGTAGCTGACCCTGCACTGGTACCGCTGTACTTCGTGGCCGCAGAGGCTCGTAAGCACGTTAAGGTCGTACTGTCCGGTGAGGGCGCAGACGAGCTCTTTGGTGGTTACACCATTTATAAGGAGCCGCTGTCGCTGAAACCGTTCGACAAGGTTCCCTCTCCCCTGCTGCGCGGCCTGGCTAAGGTCGGCGAAGCTCTGCCAGAAGGCATGCGCGGCAAGTCACTGCTGCAGCGAGGCACTACTCCGCTGGAGCAGCGCTACTACGGCAATGCTCGTTCCTTTAACTTCGAGCAGCTGCAGGAAGTCCTGCCATGGGCAAAGAAGGAATGGGACCACAGCGATGTCACGGCACCGATTTACGCGCAGTCTGAAGGCTGGGACCCGGTGACTCGGATGCAGCACTTGGATCTGTTCACCTGGTTGCGTGGCGACATTCTGGTCAAGGCCGACAAAATCACCATGGCCAACTCCCTGGAGCTGCGCGTGCCGTTCCTCGACCGTGTGGTCTTCGACGTTGCACAGACGCTGCCGGTGGACATGCGGGTTTCTCACGGCACCACTAAGTACGCACTGCGTCGCGCCATGGAGCAGATTGTTCCGGAGCACGTTCTCAACCGCCGCAAACTGGGCTTCCCGGTGCCGATTCGCCACTGGCTGGCGGGCGACGAACTGCACGGCTGGGCCGAGGACATCATCCGCGAGTCCCAGACTGATGAGTTCATTAATAAGGACGCCGTGCTCAAGATGCTCGCCGAGCACCACCCAACCGAGCGCGACCACTCTCGCCGCCTCTGGACCATCCTGGCCTTCATGGTCTGGCACGGCATCTTCATCGAAGACCGCATCACTCCGGACATCGAGCAGCGCGACTACCCCGTCGAGCTCTAGTTCGCTAGTTCGCTTTACGACGGTCCCCGCGCTGCCATCCTGCCCCGGCAGGCTGCCACCATAGCCGGCGCAACCAAAAGAAAAGGCTCGGACCTCACTCAATTAACAAGAGTGAGGTCCGAGCCTTGTACTATCCGACGCTTTTCACAGCGTCTGCTGACAGCTCTGCTCAGCTAATGACTTAGTTGAAGGAGTCACCGCAAGCACAGGAGCCGGTGGCATTCGGGTTATCGATGGTGAAGCCCTGCTGCTCAATAGTGTCCGCGAAGTCGATAGTGGCGCCGGACAGGTACGGAACCGACTGGCGATCAACAACCAGCTTGACACCACCGAAAACCTCGGCGACATCGCCGTCGAGGCTGCGATCATCGAAGTAGAGCTGGTAGCGCAGGCCGGCGCAGCCGCCCGGAGCCACGGAAATACGCAGTGCCAGGTCGGTGGCACCTTCTTGATCCAGAAGTGCCTTTGCCTTGGCAGCCGCAGCTTCGGTCAGGGTAACGCCAGTGCTCTGAGCAGTAGTCATAGCGCGTGTCCTCCTTGTTGAAGTGTTTAAGTATGCGAGTCGACCCCAAGGTCGGCTACGTCATTATTTATCACAACCATACCGACCAGTCTTTAATTCCCAATTCTGGGCTCTCTTTTTCTTTCTCTTTTTCTGAAGTCTCTTCTTGCCGCCACCTCGCAACCGCACCACGGCCTCCGACGCCCCAACGGCGCTCTCTCCGCCTCCGACCCCACGCGGCGGCCACGCCAAAAACCACGCCCCTTGCCCAGCCCCTGGCCCTCAACCTGCAACCAAATTAGGGAAGCACCTTGAAGACCTTATAATCTGGGGTCGTGAATCTACCGTGGAAAAAGAATGACAAAAAGTCCAAGGCAGCTGACGCAACTAAAGCTGACGCAACCAACGCCGGAGACGTAACCACCGACGCGACCGCATCCAGCGGAGCCAAGGACACCGCTTCGGAGTCTCAGCAGCCCGAGAAGAAGCACAGCGGTGCCTTTACTCCCAAGAAGGGGCGCCCCACCCCGAAGCGCAACGAGGTTGAGCGCGCACGCGGCATCCGCCGTGGCCCGGTCGAGGCACCGCTAACCGCTAAGGAAGCTCGCCAGCGCCGCAAGGAGCTCAAGGCCTCCATGTCCAAGGAAGAGCTCAAGGCCGCCAAGGCACGCGAGCGAGCAGAGCGACGTGAGCAGCGCCGCATTGCCGACGAGCGCATGGCCGCCGGCGATCCGCGCTACATGCTGCCGCGTGACCAGGGCGCTGAGCGCAAGTTTGTCCGCGACTGGGTTGATTCCCGTCGCTTCCTCGCTAACGTGTTCCTCCCGTTCGCGCTGATTCTGCTGCTGATTATGATGATTGGCACTTCCCTGCCAAAGCTGGCCAACATCGCATCTCTCATCGCGATGGTTCTCATCATCGCCCTGATTATCGAAGGTATCTACATCGGCCGCCGTGCCATCAAGCTGACGCGCGAACGCTTCCCGAAGACCACCGAGGGAGCCTGGGGGCTGGGCTTCTACGCTTACTCCCGCGCTTCTCAGCCGCGTCGTCTGCGTACTCCGCGTCCGCAGGTCAACATCGGCGACGAGATCAAGTAGCCTCCATCTGCCATGCGCACTCTGGTTCTCGGTGGCGCCCGCTCAGGCAAGTCCTCATGGGCTGAGCACGAGCTGCTGGCCACCGCCGCAGCCTCAACCGACTGTGCCTCAGATGCCGCAGCCTCAGCGGTGTTGCACTACATCGCAACTGCACGGCCCTGGCCCGGTGATAGTGACTTTCACTCCAGGGTCAAGGAGCACCGCATTCGTCGTCAAGCCCAGGCACAAGAGCACGGAGTGGTCTGGTACACGGTTGATGACGTCGATGCGGTGGATGCTCTCGCGTCGCCGAAGCGGCGCATGTTGCTCGACGATGTCGGCACCTGGCTGACGCACATCCTCGACGCGCAGGGGCTGTGGGAGGCGCCGAGGGGCAGCGTCGCGCCGTGGACACACTCGCTTGTCGACGCCGTGCGCAACTTCCCCGCAGATTCCGACCTGTTCATTGTGTCGCCCGAAGTGGGCTTCGGTGTCATTCCCGAGCACCGCTCAGGGCGGCTTTTCCGTGATGAAATTGGCCTTCTCAACCAGCAGCTCGCAGCTGTCTGTGATCGTGTTGTCTTAGTTGTGGCGGGCTGCCCTATGGAAGTCAAGGCGGCGAGCTAGATTCACTCCACGCCTCTCCTCCTATGACGGTCTTCCTAGCAATGCGAATAACTGTGTACCAATGGTCGGTACACAAATCGTTTTCGGGTAGCGTTTGAGAGTATGAACGCGGATTATTTTGGACCGGTAGCACGCCCTGACGAAGAGACTGAACAAGCCGCCCGCGTGCGCCATGAGCAGTTGACTAAACCCGCAGGCTCACTCGGCCGGTTGGAAGAACTCGGCATTTGGATTTCGGCGTGCCAGGGAGAATGCCCTCCGCGTGACCTAGACGATTGTCGTGTTTATGTCTTCGCTGGTGACCACGGTGTTGCCCAGGGCGGGGTGTCCGCGTACCCGTCCGAGGTGTCTATCCAGATGCTTGCCAACATCGAGGCAAAGGGCGCCGGCGTGAACGCTATCGCTGACATCGCGGGAGCCACAGTTACCGGTGTGGACATTTCCCTCGACCACGATGCCGAAGGGCCATACCGTATCCGTCGCAGCTGCGGTTCTATCGACCGCGAGGATGCGATGAGCGAGGAGGAGGTCGATAAGGCCATCCGCACGGGTATCGCGATTGCCGACGCCGCCGTTGATGAAGGCGCTGACCTGCTCATTGCCGGCGACCTGGGCATCGGAAACACCACTCCAGCCGCAGCGCTGATCGGTGCCGTGACCAACTCCGAACCAGTTGTCGTCGTCGGCCGAGGCACTGGCATTGATGACGAGGGCTGGAAGCTCAAGGTCGCTGCCGTGCGCGATGCCATGTTCCGCGTGCGTCGCCTGCGCAATGACCCGGTTGAGGTGCTCCGTCGTATTTCCTCGCCGGATATGACTGTGATGGCCGCATTCTTGGCTCAGGCAGCGGTGCGTCGCACTCCTGTGATTTTGGACGGAGTGGTTGTCACATCCGCAGCTCTGCTAGCTGACCAGCTCGCGCCGGGCGCGCGCGATTGGTGGGTCGCCGGCCACAAGTCGGCAGAGCCCGCGCACGCGCTTGCCCTTCGACACCTGGATAAGGAACCACTTCTCGAATACGGGATGCGTCTTGGCGAAGGCTCCGGCGCCGTCGCTGCCCTACCGCTGGTCAAGTCCGGCGTATCCGTCCTGCGCAACATGGCTACCTTCGCCGACGCAGGCGTAAGCACCAAGGACTAATCGACTTGTCCGACAAAGCCGGCCCGTCTCACCAGGACAACCTCGACGGTGATCCCTCCGCTCACGGCAATGCCGTCGCTGAGGCCATCACCACTGCCCTGTCCTGGCTCACTGTCCTGCCTTTCAAAGGCGCGAGCGTGTTCGACCGCATTACCGGCCGCCGCGCCATCGCTGCACTGCCAGTAGCTGGGCTCGTTCCTGCCGCGGGTGCAGTTCTCATCACGGCGGGGCTGTTCGCAACGTCGTCGTCACGCACGCCCACGCTTTACGACGTCACCCCGATCCTCGGCGGCGCCCTGATTATGGTGGCGGCACAGATGTTGACCCGCGCCATGCACCTGGATGGGCTGGCGGATGTGGCAGATGCCCTCGGCTCGTATAAACCGCCGGAGGGGGCGCGCGAGGTGCTGCGCGATCCGAGCACCGGCCCAATGGGCGTGGGCTCCATCGTGCTGACGATGTTGACGACGACGACTGCTTTTGCCGTGATTGTGGCTAGTGTGCTGTCACATTGGTCTGCTGGTCAGATGTGGCCGAGCGTGGTTGTGCTGTGCTTGCCTTTTGTGGCCTCTCGCGCGGCGGCAACGACTGCCTGCTGGCGTGGCTTTCCGCCTTTTTCGAACAGCGGCTTCGGCTCCCTGACGGCTGGTACACAGTCCACCGTGACGGTGGCCTGCTGGTGGACACTGCTGCTAGCTGTGTCGGGCGGGTTGATTGGGCTCGTGGGCGTAGCCGCTTGTGTGCTGAGCTTCGGCGTTACACTGCTGCTGACACAGCACTGCGTGAAGAGGTTTGGAGGAGTCAACGGCGACGTGTTTGGTGCGGTCATTGAGGTAACATGCGCTGTCTGTGCCGTGGTACTTGCCATAGGGTTCTAGCAGGGAAAATGCACGCATTGCCCCCGTTGGGGTTTTCTTTAAAAAGAACTATTGACGGTCACTTTGACGCGGACGTATTCTGAGGGCACACCGCCGGGAAGGCGGAGTACAGGAGGCTCGTTTCGGGGCTCGCCCAAATTATTTTGCGCCGACCGTTTGCCGGGGCGCCAAGAACGAGCACACCTTCTAGCCTCCCAGCTAATTAAAAAAAGCGCGTCCCGTCGCAGCAATGCACGGGATGTGCTTTTCTATGTTGGGGTAATACTCCCAGGTTTGGGTTCTGTGGGGTTTGGGTTCTGCGGGGGGCTAGTGACTGCGGTTATGTTAGCGACGGCGGACCGATGCGAGTTACTGACTGCGTTTATGGCGAAAATGGTCCGAAAAATGGCCTGAAAGTGTCATAAACTCGCACAGCTTCACATCTGCAGCCCATCGTTCTTGGCCTGTAAGTATCATGCTTGGCCTGTCAGTTTTGGGGTTAAGCAGAAAAAGTGTGCCCACCCGGCGATATGCCGAGCGGACACATTCTTGCGGGTTAGCCCCTCCTGCTCAGGAGCTTCCTGAGCTTACGGTTTGTCTTACTCCTTGCGCTTCTTGTTCTGGTAGACGATTGCGCCTGCGATGCCGATAAACACGGCGACCACTGCCACAATGGTGCCAATGACCAGCGGGCTCATACCCTCGTCCTCCATGTCCGACGAGGATGCGGATGCCTGAGAATCCGTATCCGGGGAGTCAGATTCCTTCGACGCATCTTCCGAAGATTCCTTCGACGAATCCTTTTCCGACTCTCCCTTGGCCAGAATCGGCTTATCGGATGAAGTCGGGCCGTTCTTGTCGGTCGGTCGCCAGTCAGGCCCCTTAGTTGGCTTGTTGTCCAGGAGGAATGCGAGCTGGAACGGCTGATCGATACCACTGACCTCTTCATCCGGGCGATAGTTAGCCATTCGGACAGTCGCGTAGTAATAGCCGGCGTTGGCTATAGATTGTCCGCCAACATTGGTACTTCGGTTGTTGTATTCGACCGGACGATCTGTTGACAAATTCAGATCCTCGGAATCCTGATAAAAGTGCATTGTTCCATCCGCCACGGAAACCTCGAATGGATTCAACAGAGCAACTCCCATGGAATCGGCATTATCGCGCTCCGAATTTCCAGTACGGGCAGCAATCACTGGTCGCTGACCCCACTCGACGGGGATCTTGTAGAACTTCTGCTCACCGGGAACGATTGTGTCGGAGATAGTGTCCCCAGACTTGACTTCCGGGGCTTGAGCTGCGTTATTGCCACCGCTTACAGGCTTGGCTTCCCCAAAAGTGGCCTTCTTGTAGGCTTTGTCGCCGGAGGAAGACCGCCCTTCATTTAGCTTGTCAGCATCCTGCTTCTTCAGCACTGGCTCAAACTGAACGCTAACCTCGACCTTCACGGGTTCATCACGATAATCTGCTACTGATTCACTGTCATAGACCCACACGTTGTTTGCGACGAGCCACTTGGTTTGATCACAACTGGATTCTATGCGGTCGCTATCCCATTCAAGAATGCTTGCATCAGCCGAAGTTGGAGTCCACGAATCGGCACTAGCTTCGGCGCCTGTCAGCGACCTCATGCGACCGTCGTCCTGGCATTTTCCGCCGGTTTCATTGATGATTTCGTCAACTTCAGTTCGGACATCCTGCTGCCCCTTACCCTCAGCATCGATATTCGCCAACACCTTTGAGGTAACAATCGCGTTGTGCCCCTTCGGCACTGCGATTCGGTAGTAGAGCGGGGTGCGATCGTGCTGGGCGACCTCTGGCACCAGCGTCGTTTGGTACTTGCCCTCGCCGAGCCACTTCGCGCCTTCTTTAGTCTCGGAGAACTCGAACGGAGTGCCCGTGGTTTCGTAGCCCTGCACTGACCGCTGAGCCAAGAACTTCATGTGGTCTGCCAGCTGGGTGGCATCATCAGCAGTCATGCTTTGACCGCCAGTTGCCTGCGCAACACACTCAAGCTCAGCGCGAGCTTCTTCATCAACCTTGAAGCCCACGGTGTGAATGGTCAGGCCAACGCCCTGCCCCGCCAGTTCTTTCGCAACCTCACACACCGGTGGCGGTGCGCAGGTGTCAATTCCATCGGAAACCAAGATGATTGATCGCTCACCGTCTGAACCAAGCTCATCAGCCGCCTTACGCAGTGCATTGCCAATCGGCGTGTAGCCCTGAGCTTTCAACCCGGCAATCCTGCTCTTCAGGCCTTCTTTGTCGACCTTTTGAACCGGCGACAGCACCTCGATGTCCTGGCAACCTCGCTCGCGGTTGGATTCATCGCTGGATTCGCGCTGGCCATAAACCAGCATGCCAAGTAGCGCATCATCCGGGAGGGAGTCAATCAGCTCCGTGGATGCGCGCTTTGCCGCATCGAGGCGGGTGCCTCCGGCATCGTCGGCAAGCATCGAGCCTGACAGATCCATGATTAGCTCTGCTTTTGCTTCGCCCGTGCCCCCTTCGCCCGTAGGAGCGGGCTGTTCCACCCCGGACGGTGGCGGCGTATCTTGAGCTGCCGCCACAGGAGCCGGGATTGCGCTAAACCCGATCGTCCACGCCGCCAACAACAGCGTGACGACGATGGCTACCCTTAGGCGCTTTGAACTACTTGACGAAAAACTATCTTTAAAAAAGTCTTGAACTACCACCATCACAGCACCTCAAACTGTTTTCCCAACTACAAAAACCAATCGTGTTGGTAGTTTTTCACAGTGACCCCGGTCACGCTAGAGGTATTTTTAATGGCTAAACAAATGCCCTCTGAACAATTCATGAACCATGAGAAAACCGCACAGCTGTTGGGGAACCAGCGAAGCAAAAACGCAGCCCCTGACCAGCAAATACTAATCAGGGGCTGCGAAAGTACTAATTCTCGTAACAACTATTAAATTATCTTTTCCGACTTACGCCGAAACTTAAGCCTCAACGAGCTTGTGAATCCAACCGTGGGTGTCCTCAACCTCACCGTGCTGAATACCAGTCAGACGCTCGCGCAGCTTCATAGTCCACTCACCAGTGTTGCCGTTATTAATCTCAAACTCACCCTCAGCGGACTTCACAAAACCGACCGGGGTGATGACGGCAGCGGTACCACAGGCGAATGCCTCGCTCATGACACCGGAAGTGGCATCATTCTTCCACTCCTCGGTGGAAATGCGACGCTCCTCGACATTCATGCCCAGATCCTGAGCAGCCTGCAGCAACGATGCCCGGGTAATGCCCGGCAGTAGCGAACCGGACAGCTCTGGAGTCACCAGGCGAACACCAGCGTCAGCGGTCTTATCCGGGTAGATGAACGCCAGGTTCATGCCGCCCATCTCCTCGATGTACCTACGCTCGACAGCATCCAGCCACACAACCTGGTCGCAGCCCTTTTCCTCTGCCTGCTGCTGAGCCGCCAGCGAAGCTGCGTAGTTACCTGCGAACTTCGCAGCACCGGTGCCTCCCGGCGCGGCACGCACGTACTCGTGGGAGATCCACACGGTCACCGGGTTAATACCACCGGAGAAGTACGCGCCAGCAGGTGAAGCGATGAGCAGGAAGGTGTAAGAGTTCGACGGGTGCACACCCAGGGTGCTCTCAGTGGAGAACATGATTGGACGCAGGTACAGGGATTCTTCGCCACCAGCTGGCGGCACCCATGCCGCATCGGCCTCAACCAGCAGACGGATTGCCTCGAGAAAGGTCTCCTCCGGCAGCTGCGGCATCGCAATGCGGTCAGCGGAGCGCTGGAAACGACGAGCGTTCTGCTCCGGGCGGAAAGTAACAATGGAACCATCCGGCATGCGATACGCCTTCAGCCCCTCAAAAATCGACTGCCCGTAATGCAGGACCGAAGAAGACGGCTGCATTTCAATCGAACCATATGCCTGCAGCTTGGCGTCGTGCCAGCCCTTGTCTGCAGTCCAGTCAATTCGGACCATGTGGTCGGTGAAGTGCTTACCAAAACCGGGGTTGGCCAGAATCTCCTCGCGCTCGACATCAGAGAGTGGATTCGGGTTACGTTCGATTGCAAATTCCAAAGCAGACATGTCTTTCATCCTAAACCGTCGAGGATCGAGTCGTATCAATACTCGCCCCGAAAGACCGTGTTAGTCAGGCTAATGTCAGCGTCGCGGGCACTAGGCGCGGGTACATTCCAATAGTCGTGGCGCTGTCTCGTCGGTCCGCTGTCCAGGGGTGAAGGACACGAACCGGCAAATAGGGATACGGTGGTGTACCACATAGTACGACTACAAGGAGATGCAACTACATGCCAGTCCCCGCTAACAATGATTCGACGCAGTTCGGCGCCTCTCGCAACGCCGCAATTTTGTCCAATTACCTGCCGGCTATCGGCACTCGCGTGGTCATCGCTGCCGACAAGTCTCTGCCCGCGGACGCCGACGCGGTTCTCGTCGCGCTTATCGACGGCGAGGATGGCGTCGAGCTGGTCGCACCCGAGGCCATCGGTTCGGTTGCAGAGCAGCTGCTCGCCTCCTTTGAGGCAGTCTCCGCCAGTGCTAAGGCCGAGTCCGTGACCACCATTCCGGCCCCCGCTGGCCTGGATGTCGACAGTGTCACGGGCGTTGGCGTGGGTTCTGAGGACCTGGATGCAGAGGATATCCGCCGTGCCTGCGGTGCCGCTGCCCGCCGTATGTCCAAGGCCAAGGTGGTCTTTAACACTCTCGGCGCCATCGATCCGCAGGCTGCAGCCGAGGGCTTTGCACTGGGCGCTTACGCTTACTCCGGCCAGAAAAGCGCCGAAGAAAGCAACGAGGACACCCAGAAGGTGGTCGTGTTGGGCGCTGATGACGACGTCGTAAAGCGCGTTGCGGCGATTGTGGATGCCGTTGCCACCGCGCGTGACTTCGTCAATACAGCATCGTCGCACCTCTACCCCGAGACGTTTGCTGACGCTGCTGCAGCGCTGGGCCGTGACGCAGGGCTCGAGGTCGAGGTGCTTGACGACGACGCTCTGCGCGCCGGCGGTTTCGGAGGCCTCAATGCCGTGGGTGGCGGATCCTCGCGCGGGCCGCGCCTGGTGCGTCTGGTCTGGAAGGGCGATGAGTCGGCAGAGAAATCGCTGGGGCTGGTCGGTAAGGGCATCACCTTTGATACCGGCGGTATTTCGCTGAAGCCGGGCGCCAGCATGGAGAACATGATTTCCGATATGGGCGGCGCTGCGGCAGTTATTGCCACAGTCGTCCTGGCTGCCCGTTTGGGTGTTTCCACCCCGGTGACCGCAACCGTTCCGATGGCAGAGAACATGCCGGGCGGTAAGGCGTACCGTCCGGGCGATGTCATTACGCAGTACGGCGGTAAGACCATTGAGATTCTGAACACCGACGCAGAGGGCCGTCTCGTACTCGCGGACGCCATTGTCCGCGCCTGCGAAGACAAGCCGACTCACCTGATTGACACCGCCACCCTGACCGGTGCGCAGCTGGTCGCTCTTGGCGAGCGCACCCCGGGTGTCCTGGGTAATGACGAGTTCCGTGACCGTGTTGCAGAGCTGTCTCAGAGCATTGGTGAAAATGGTTGGGCAATGCCGATTCCAGTTGAGCTAGCAGAGGCCTTGAATTCTCCGGTCGCTGACCTGCGGAATGTCACGAACTCTCGCTTTGGCGGTATGAGCGTTGCAGCTGCATACCTGCGCGAATTCGTTGGTGAGGATGTTGAATGGGTTCACATCGACGTTGCCGGTCCGGCCTTCAACACCACCGGGGAGTATGGTTATACCCCGAAGCGGGGCACTGGCGTTCCGGTTCGGACGATGTTCTCTGTGATTGAGGATTTGGCAACGAAGTAGCCGGTCATCCGACTGCGCCCCACCCGGCTGGAATCCTGGCTGAAATGAGCTATTCCACGCACCAGTCGAAAGCGGGCGCAGCCCACGGGGCAAGCAGAGTTTTCAACCTGTAAGCTAATTTGTAATAACCGTCTTAAAACGAGATTTCTTAACTTTTCGAGGAGTGCACAAACATGGCGACCTCTATTGAGATGCCGGAGCTCGGTGAATCAGTTACCGAAGGCACCATTACCACCTGGCTGAAGAAGGTCGGCGACACCGTCGAGGTCGACGAGCCGTTGCTCGAGGTTTCCACCGACAAGGTCGACACCGAAATTCCATCTCCGGTCGCCGGTGTTCTCACCGAGATTCTCTTTGAAGAAGACGACACCGTCGATGTTGGCGAGGTCATCGCAAAGGTCGGCGAGCCGGGCGAAGAGCCGGAAGGCGCTGACGATTCCGCAGAGGAGACTGAGGAAGAGGCTCCGAAGGAAGAAGCTGAAGAGCCAAATAAGGAAGCACCGAAGGCCGCTTCCGGTCCCGCTACTGACGTTGAGATGCCGGAGCTCGGCGAATCCGTCACCGAAGGCACCATCACCACCTGGCTGAAGAAGGTCGGCGACACCGTCGATGTCGACGAGCCGTTGCTCGAGGTTTCCACCGACAAGGTCGACACCGAAATTCCGTCCCCGGTCGCAGGCACCCTGCTCGAGGTCCTCTACGACGAAGACGACACCGTTGACGTCGGCGAGGTCATCGCTCGCGTTGGCGATGCAGACGCCGCTCCGGCCGCCAACGAATCGGCTGAGGAAGAGGCCGAAGAGACATCTGCTGCAGTCGAGAAGGACGAGGAGCCAGTAAAGGCCAACGAGGAGACTGAGGAGAACTCCACTGACGTTGACGCTGGCGACGCCACCGACGTTGAGATGCCGGAGCTCGGCGAATCCGTCACCGAAGGCACCATCACCACCTGGCTGAAGAAGGTCGGCGACACCGTCGAGGTCGACGAGCCGTTGCTCGAGGTTTCCACCGACAAGGTCGACACCGAAATTCCGTCCCCGGTCGCAGGCACCCTGCTCGAGGTCCTCTACGACGAAGACGACACCGTTGACGTCGGCGAGGTCATCGCTCGCGTTGGCAGTGGCCAGCCAAAGAAGGCCGCACCAAAGAAGGAAGCTCCAAAGGCAGAGTCCAAGCCGGAGCCAAAGAAGGAAGCTCCAAAGGCAGAGTCCAAGCCGGAGCCAAAGAAGGAAGAGCCGAAGAAGGAGGCTCCAAAGGCTGAGGCTCCGAAGGCTGAATCCAAGCCTTCCGCCAACAAGGACGTTCCTTACGTCACCCCGCTTGTTCGCAAGCTGGCTGACAAGCACGGCGTTGACCTGACTAAGGTCCAGGGCTCTGGGATTGGCGGCCGCATTCGTAAGCAGGATGTTCTGCGCGCTGCCGAGGGAGGCCAGGAGACTGCTGCTGAGTCCGGCTCCAACTGGTCCACCAAGGGCGTTCGCCCTGAGCTCGCTGAGCTGCGCGGCACCACCCAGCGTGTCAACCGCATCCGCGAGATTACCGCTGCCAAGACCCTCGAGTCTCTGCAGACTTCCGCACAGCTGACCCAGGTCCACGAGGCAGATATGACTGCCATCTGGGATCTGCGCGCTACTAAGAAGGCTGAGTTCGAGAAGAAGCACGGCGCGAAGCTGACCTTCCTGCCATTCTTTGCAAAGGCAATCGTTGAGGCTCTGGTCAGCCACCCGAACGTCAACGCTTCCTGGAACGAAGAGACCAAGGAGATTACCTACCACGAGCAGGTCAACCTGGGTATCGCTGTCGATACCGAACGTGGTTTGCTCTCCCCGGTCATCCACGACGCTCAGGATATGTCCCTGCCGGAGCTGGCTGCTGCTATCGCGGACATCGCAGACCGCGCTCGCAATAACAAGCTGACCCCGAAGGACCTGTCCGGCGGCACCTTCACCATTACCAACATTGGCTCCGAGGGCGCCTTGACCGACACCCCGATTCTGGTTCCGCCACAGGCTGCAATGGTCGGCACCGGCGCGATTAAGAAGCGCGCAGTAGTCGTCACCGAGAATGAGGCAGATGCCATTGGCATTCGTGCCATGGTCTTCCTGCCAATTACCTACGATCACCGCCTCATCGACGGCGCTGATGCAGGTCGCTTCATGACGACCGTTGTTGACCGCCTCGAGGTTGCTAACTTCGAATCGGATCTGCAGCTCTAAGCAGCCTACTCCCCTCCTGGGGTGGTAGCGCCGCGGAAATATCTAGCTGGCTTGCTAGCAGGAGGTTCCACCTCTTCCCTGCCCGCGTTAGTCGCACTTTGCGACTGACGCGGGTATTTCTTTTTCCGCATTCGTTCCGCAGTTGAACCTAATCAGCGATTCCTTCAAATGCGCAGCCACCCTCTTCTTGGCTAGTACTCAGATTTCGCGTAGCCACACATAGCTAACTCCATCGGCACAAAGAATTTACGCGCTGTTATTGCGCCATTAAGCCATTAGCGAACAACGGGAGGGTCTAGCCGAAAGCAAAGCCGCAAGTAGCAAATGTGCATACTTCTTGTACTGCCGAAATGCGAAAACGCCACACACCCACGCACTCAGTTTCGGCTATCGCTTCCAGCTACGCCAACGAGAGCCATAGATAGCGATAATTAAATTCATTATTTGTTAACCTAGTCGTCATCTAGTTAGCAATTAGCCTTTACCAATCTAAGAAATCATTAGACAGCAGGCTTCTTTGGCGTGCCTATTTTTGCTCTCTGTACGTAACTTAGAAAGGTGGAGCATGTCCTCGGCTCCAGCGAATACTAGTTCGTCGACCGGGACCACATCGTCTGAGCAATCGAGCTCCTCAGATAAGTGGTGGCATCTCTTCTTCGGCGGGCTTCTCGCAATCAACATCGTAATTTTTGCCTTCTGGGCTTATGACTTCGTCGGCCCGCAGGCAAATACGGCAATTCTTCTGATTACCATCGCGTTCGCCGTCTTCATGGCATTCAATATCGGCGGTAACGACGTTGCTAACTCCTTCGGTACTTCAGTCGGTGCCGGCACCCTGAGCATGAAGCAGGCGCTAGTTGTCGCTTCAGTCTTTGAGGTTTCGGGCGCCGTCCTCGCAGGTGGCGAGGTTACTGACACCGTCCGTTCCGGCATTGTGGACCTGAATGCGATCCACGGTTTGGACCCGATGGAGTTCGCCTTCATCATGATGTCCGCGCTTCTTGGCGCGGCAGTGTGGCTCCTCGTTGCCACCCGCATGGGTTGGCCAGTTTCCACTACCCACTCCATCGTCGGCGGTATCGTTGGTGCCGCACTGACGGTCGGTTTCATCACCGGCAAGGGTGGCTGGAGCATGGTCCAGTGGGATCAGATCGGCCAGATTGCAATTTCCTGGGTTCTCTCCCCGCTCCTTGGTGGTATGGTCGCGTTTCTCCTGTTCGGCGGCATTAAGAAGTCGATTCTCGTCTATAACGACAAGGCTTCTCAGCAGCTGCAGGCCATCCACCAGGAAAAGGCCGATCTTAAGGCTCAGCACCGTGAAGAGTTCGAAAAGCTGCCTGAGCACGAGCAGATCTCTTACACCAACGCGATGCTTCGCGACGCGACGACGATGCGCGACGCCGACTGGGAGCGGAATGACCTGGAGTCTGACTACTTCCGCAAGCTCGTTGACATCGAGTCCAAGGTTGATGACGTCCGCGCTCACCGCGCGCTAGAAGCCTGGGTTCCAGGCCTGGCCGCATTGGGCTCCGTCGTCATCTCCGCGATGATGCTGTTCAAGGGGCTCAAGAACCTGCACCTGGGCCTGTCCGGCCTGGACAATTTCCTGATTATGGGCATGATTGCCACCGCCGTGTGGCTCGCCGTTTACATCTTCGCCCGCACTTTGAAGCGCCAGGACCTCGACCGCTCGACCTTCCTGCTGTTCAGCTGGATGCAGGTCTTCACCGCTTCTGCGTTCGCTTTCTCCCACGGTTCGAACGACATCGCTAACGCACTTGGCCCGTTCGTGGCAATTCTGGATGTTCTCCGTACCAACGAAATTTCTTCTGAGTCTGGTGTTCCGCTGGCAGTCATGGCCACAATGGGTGTCGCTTTGATTTCCGGTCTGTGGTTCATCGGTCGCTACGTTATTCAGACTGTCGGTTCCGGCTTGACTAAGATGCACCCGGCGTCGGGCTTCGCCGCAGAGCTCTCTGCTGCTGTGGTCGTTATGATCGCTTCCCTGTTGGGTCTGCCGGTTTCTTCCACCCACATTCTGATTGGTGCTGTTCTCGGTGTCGGTATCGTTAACCGCGCCGCTAACTGGAACCTGATGAAGCCGATTGGTCTGGCCTGGGTTATCACTCTGCCGGCTGCTGCAGCTATCTCGGCAATTACCGTTTCCATCCTGCGCGTCGTCTTCGGCTAAACCCAACAAGAGCACGCCACTTTCGCCCCGGCGGTCACTTTCTAGTGACCACCGGGGTATTTTTGTGGCTGGTGCTATCCAAGTAACAAGAAAACTAAGGCCCACAGAAATTCGGCGTATCCTATAGGCCACCATGACTGCCCCAAGAAAACCTTTTACTCGCGCAGATAAATCCATTCGAGACTCTAGCTCCGACATCGAGATTCAGCACCTGGGTCTTGTCGACTACGAAGAGACCTGGCACCTACAGGCAGACCTTGCTGCCAAGCGTGCGAAAGACCTGATTCCAGATCAGATTCTCGTGCTCGAGCACCCGAGTCTTTACACAGCAGGAAAGCGCACCCAGCCCGAGGACCGCCCTACCAATGGGTTGTCGGTCGTCGATGTCGACCGCGGGGGCCGCATCACCTGGCACGGCCCGGGCCAGCTTGTGATGTATCCCATCATCAAGCTCGCTCAGCCGGTCGATGTGGTGGACTACGTCCGCAGACTGGAAGAAGCCCTCATTCAAACCGTTCGCCGGGCTGGCATCGCAGCTGCTGGCCGCATCGATGGCCGCTCGGGGGTATGGATTCCCGCATCAAACGGAATTAGCGACCGAAAGATTGCGGCACTGGGAATCCGCGTGACTCATGATGTGACCATGCACGGACTGAGTCTGAACTGCGACAACTCTATGGAGTTCTACAACTACATCATCCCGTGTGGCATCTCCGATGCTGGAGTGACCACCCTATCCCGGGAGCTTGACCGAGATGTTAGCGTGTCAGAGATGACAGAGTCGCTTCTGGCGGATTTACAAGATGCTTTGGAAGGCCGTCTGACCGTTGCCGACCATTCCTTTGGCTCCGCGCCCGACCCCACGAAGGGCCTGCCACACCGGGTGAAGCACAACTCCACTACCGGCATATTCGAGTACTCATCAACAAACAAGTAGGGTGAAACTGTGACTGTTAAGCCAGAAGGACGTAAGTTACTGCGCGTCGAGGCACGAAATGCCGAGACCCCTATCGAAAACAAGCCACGGTGGATCCGCAACCAGGTTCGCCCGGGCCCCAGCTATAAAGACATGAAGAGCCGTGTCTCGGGCGCCTCCCTGCACACAGTTTGTCAGGAGGCTGGCTGCCCAAACATTCACGAATGCTGGGAAGACCGCGAGGCCACCTTCCTTATCGGCGGCGACAAGTGCACCCGCCGCTGCGACTTCTGCCAGATTAACTCTGCCAAGCCGGATCCCTTGGACAAGGACGAGCCGCGCCGTGTCGCCGAGTCCGTCCGCGAGATGGATCTTCGCTACGCGACCATCACCGGTGTCGCCCGCGACGACCTGCCCGACGGCGCATCCTGGCTCTACGCAGAGACATGCCGACAGATTCACGAGCTCAACCCGAATACGGGGGTCGAGCTCCTGGTCGACGATTTCCGTGGCGACGAATCCGCCGCACAGCAGGTCTTCGATGCCAAGCCCGAGGTTTTCGCCCACAACTTGGAGACGGTGCCGCGCATCTTCAAGCGCATCCGTCCAGCATTCCGCTACGAGCGCTCCTTGGAACTCATCACTCGTGCTCGCGAAGCTGGGCTGGTTACCAAGTCCAACCTCATCCTGGGCATGGGCGAAACCTACGACGAAATCATCTCCGCTATGGAAGATTTGCACGGAGCCGGCTGCGACATCCTGACAATTACGCAGTACCTCCGGCCCACCCCGCTGCACCACCCAATTGACCGTTGGGTCAAGCCGGAAGAGTTCGTCAAACTCTCCAAGGCTGCCGAAGAGATGGGCTTCGCTGGCGTCATGTCAGGACCGCTAGTCCGTTCCTCTTACCGCGCTGGACGGCTCTACGCCCGCGCGCTGGCGCACCGCGGTCAGGAGCTGCCTGAGCATCTCTCCGCGCTTGCCGACGACGGCGGCAGCGACCTCGCCCTGCAGGAGGCCTCAACCCTACTCGACCGCTATGGCGCATCGGAAGATACGCCAGTCACTTCGGCTATTCCGGCTTCCTAGAGGCCTGACGGCCTCAGCGCCGTCGTAAAGCGAAACGGCGCTACGGCGCGGTCTATTGCCTAAAACTACATCGCATGCCCTAAAGTTGGTGATTATGGCGACCAATGATGCGAAAGAAATGAAGAAGGCGAACCGCGCCGCCAAGCGCGCTCAGCGTAAGCAGACCCGTAGCCAGATGTGGCAGGCGTTTAAGCTGCAGCGCTCGCGGGACAACAAGCTCGTGCCGTACATGGCACTGGGCTTCTTCGGTCCAATTATCCTTCTGTTATTGCTTGGCCTGCTCATTGGTGGAGTCTGGCCCTGGGTTCTGACGATTATTGGTATTTCGATCGGCTTTATGGTCGCGATGTACATCTTCTCCAAGCGTCTTGAGGCTTCCTTCTACACAGAGGCAGAAGGCCAGGCCGGTGCTGCGGCGTGGACGCTGGACAATATGCGTCAGGGCGTTGGCTATGTCTGGCACGTCAAGACCGGTGTTGTCGCTAATCAGCACATGGATGCTGTTCACCGTGTTATTGGTAACGCCGGTGTTGTGCTGGTCGGTGAAGGTGACCCGAACCGCGTCAAGCAGATGATTGCTCGTGAGAAGAAGTCGCTGGCACGCATTGCGGGCGAAGCTCCGATTTACGACATGATTGCTGGCAGCGACGAGGGGCAGGTCCCGCCAAAGAAGCTGCAGCGCGAACTCATGCGTCTGCCGCGCAACCTGAATAAGGATCAGGCCAATGCTTTGAATGAGCGCATCCAGTCGATGGACCGCATTCGCGATGCGCGCGCGAACATGCCCAAGGGGCCGATGCCGAAGGGAGCTAACCCACAGGCCGGCATGAACCGTCGTGCGCGCCGTGCCGCAAATCGCGGCAAGAAGCACTAGAGGCTTAGCTAGGTTTCACCAGAGCCAGTTGCTCGGGCAACCCGACGAGGGACAACCTAGGTTGAAGCAGAAAAAAGGGGCTTTCGGGCCCCTTTTTTGTGCTCTAAAGCTTTAAAACGAAGTCCAAAACCACGACTTCAAACACAGTTATTGATGTCTTGTTGAAGTGATTACTCTCACTTATCACGCCGTCAGCAAAGGTTATATCCTTGCTGAAAACAATGCTTAATGAAGATTACTGCTAGTTGTGCCACCATGGGATATGTGCAACTCTTGGCTGAAAATGAACTCTTAGCGCTTCTAGTGATTTTGTTTCTTGGCCTGGCAATTGGCCAGATCAAGATCTTCGGCTTCAAGCTTGGCGTGGCTGCCGTCCTCTTCGTCGGCCTTATCCTCGCGACCATTGAGCCGGAAATTCAAATCTCCCCGCTGATTTACATCGTGGGCCTGGCATTATTCGTCTACACCATCGGGTTGGAGGCGGGCCCCGAATTCTTCAGCTCGTTACGCTCACGCGGTATCAAGCACAACTTATTCGGCATTGGTGTGCTCGCAGTTGTCACTATCGAGTCTTTCTTGCTAATCAAGTTTTTGCCTATCGACCCGGTGGAGGGCGCAGGTGCCTTCACAGGCGCCCTGACCAACACCCCGGCTATGGCAGCAATCGTCGATGCTCTTCCTAGCCTCATTTCGGATAAGGGCGAGCTGGCCGCTGCCCACGATATGCCGGTGATTGGTTACTCCCTGGCCTACCCAATCGGCGTGCTGGCAGTGATTGCCTCAATCGGTATTATGTCGAAGGTCTTCCGCGTCGATCACGACCAGGAAGCTATTGACGCAGGTGTCGCCGCGCTTCCGCTGCATACTCGGGACATCAAGGTCCTCAAGAACGACCTGCCGTCCATCACTGACCTTCCGTCGAAGTTCGGTTTGGACATCACGGTTTCACGCATCGAGTATAAGGGCCACCTCTACATTCCATCTCCGGGTGACACTGTCTCCGTCGGCGATATTATTTCCGTCGTCGGTACAGAGGAAGAAATTGCTCGTGCCGCCGAGTACATTGGCGAGCTTATGCCAGGTGATCCGACACACGACGGTCGCCTGGACTTCCGTCGCATCTTCGTCTCCGCATCTGACGTGGTGGGCGTACCCATTGCGGAGCTTCAGACTCGCATGGACGGCATGATCATTACGCGTATTCGCCGCGGCGACCACGACATCGTCGCGGAACCAAACATGCGCCTCGAGCTTGGCGACCGCGTCCGCGTGGTTGCACCACCAGAGAAAATCAAGGACGCAACAAAGTTCTTCGGCGACTCTTACAAGAAGCTTTCCGACGTCAACCTCTTGCCTCTCACCCTTGGGCTTACGCTGGGTGTATTGGTCGGTCTCATCAAGATTCCGCTTCCGGGCGGCAGCTCGCTAGCCTTGGGATCCGCTGGTGGTCCACTGGTTGTGGCGCTGATTCTAGGTGCTGTTGGTCGCACTGGCCCGTTGGTTTGGCCTATCCCCTACTCGGCCAACCTGGCGTTCCGCACCATGGGTCTGGCACTGTTCCTGGCTGGTATCGGCACTACTGCTGGTAAGGGATTCCAGGCTGCGTTGTCTGACCCGGCATCACTGACAGTTCTGGGCCTTGCCGCCATCATCGCCTTTAGCTCCGCACTGTTGACCCTCATTGTCGGTCACCGCGTGCTGAAGATTCCGTTCGGTCAAACTGCGGGTATCCTCTCGGGCTTGCAGACTCACCCGGCAGTGCTCTCATACGTCAACGACCAGGCCAAGAACGAGTTGCCGGCAATGGGATACACAACGGTGTATCCGATGGCCATGATCATGAAGATCATTCTCGCCCAAGTCCTGGTCGTGTTGGTGCTATAGCGCTAACCCAAACAGCGCTACCCCAAAATAACTGCCGTGCCAGTGGCGCGGTCGTGCATGCCGCGCATATCCGAGTCGGTGATTGCTGGCGGCAGTAGGAAAAGAGTAAGCAAGCTGCGGAAGAAGGCACGAACAAAGCCGACTCGCTCGCCGGGCTTGTCCACGCGAGCGACGCCCATCTTCATTATCCACTGCCCCGGAGTGCGGGCGAACAGCCAAACCGACACCGTGCCAATAATGAGGAAGACAACTGGCGTATAGGTCGCAAGGAATGACTGCCAGGCGATAAACGAATCTCCGAACTGGTCAATTTGCTCCTCGCTCGGGCCGAAGAACATCGAAAAAGCGCCGGCAATCATCAGGGAAATGATCCAGTCAATGAGAATGCCGCCGACGCGACGCATCAGCGTCGCTTGCGAGCCTGGGCCATCGGGGGCAAGACCCAACGCCTGGCCGGGATAGTCCGAGAGTTTGTCCGGATTATCGAACTCTCCCGGAATCTGAGGGCCATCTAGCCAACTGTGCTTTTCTTCCATGGATTCATAGTCTAATGCAGTAATCCGGCTATCAAATCACGGGCTGGGACAGCCACTCAGCCTACGCGGGGGTAATCCGGGGGCGATGTTGCGTCGCCTTTTCCATTTTCTTATCAGCATGGGAGCTAAAGGCTCGTCGTAAAGCATGTGTGACGCGAATGCGCAGGGTATTGCCGAGTTTCCACAAACAGATAACCCGCTCCCTATTTGCGTAACCCATTCCGTATTGGTGAATTCCTCACGCGCCATGTCAGAAATTCGTGGTTCTAATTCCAGAATGAATGCGTGGTTCGTTAAGCTTAAAGGCGTCAACCGGCCAGTCCTTGACAGCGCGGCAGGTGCACGAAACATCGTGCAAGAATTCCCTGCTGTGTACTAAACAAGGCCAACTAAGGAGACCGCACATGTCCTTCAAAACTCCCGAGGAAGTAGTCGCATATATCAAGGAAGAGGGCGTCGAGTTCGTAGACGTCCGTTTCACGGATGTTCCCGGCATCGAGCAGCACTTCACCATCCCGGCATCCGCATTTGACGAGGACGCGATGGCCGAAGGCCTGGCATTCGACGGTTCCTCGATTCGTGGTTTCACTTCCATCGACGAGTCCGACATGGCTCTGCTGCCCGACCTGAGCACGGCGCGCATTGACCCGTTCCGCAAGGCGAAGACCCTGAACGTCAAATTCTTCGTCCACGATCCGTTTACCCTCGAGCCGTTCTCCCGCGACCCGCGTAACGTCGCCAAGAAGGCGGAGGAATACCTCATCTCCACCGGCATCGCCGACACCTGCTTCTTCGGCGCCGAGGCGGAGTTTTACATCTTCGACAACGTCAAGTTCGAGACCGACACCAACCGCGGCTTCTACGAAGTTGATTCCATCGAAGGCTGGTGGAACCGCGGCAAGGACCAGAACCTGGACGGCTCTGCAAACCTGGGTTACAAGACTCGCCTGAAGGGCGGCTACTTCCCTACCGCTCCGTACGACCACTACCAGGACCTGCGCGACAAGATGTGCCTGAAGCTCGCTGATGCCGGCTTCGACCTGGAGCGCGCCCACCACGAGGTCGGCACTGGTGGCCAGCAGGAGATCAACTACAAGTTCAACACGATGTTGCACGCTGCAGACGACCTGCAGACCTTCAAGTACATCATCAAGAACACCGCCTGGGAAGAGGGCAAGTCCGTCACCTTTATGCCGAAGCCGCTGGCTGGCGACAACGGCTCGGGCATGCACGCTCACCAGTCGCTGTGGAAGGACGGCAAGCCGCTGTTCCACGATGAGGCCGGTTACGCAGGCCTGTCGGACATTGCTCGCTGGTACATCGGCGGCATCCTGCACCACGCAGGTGCGGTACTGGCCTTCACCAACCCGACCCTGAACTCCTACCACCGCCTGGTCAAGGGCTTCGAGGCTCCGATTAACCTGGTCTACTCGCAGCGCAATCGCTCTGCCGCTGTTCGCATTCCGATCACCGGCTCCAACCCGAAGGCAAAGCGCATCGAGTTCCGCGCCCCGGATCCGTCGGGCAACCCGTATCTTGGTTTCGCCGCCATGATGATGGCCGGACTGGACGGCGTGAAGAACCGCATCGAGCCGCACGCTCCGGTCGACAAGGACCTTTACGAGCTCCCGCCGGAGGAAGCCGCCGACATCCCGCAGGCTCCAACCTCTCTCGAGGCCGCGCTCGAGGCTCTGCGCAACGACCACGAGTTCCTGCTCGAGGGCGATGTCTTCACCGAGGACCTCATCCAGACCTACATCGACTACAAGTACGAAAACGAGATCGAGCCGGTTCGCCTTCGCCCGACTCCGCAGGAATACGAAATGTACTACGACTGCTAGAGTTTTCGCTTCACGACGACCACAGCGAGCAGCACCCATTGCTCCTCATGGCCGCCCAATGAGCTTGTTAGATGCCGCCTGACCACAGTTAATGTGGCCAGGCGGTTTTTCGTTGCGGCCATGCTGGCTGCGGGTGCCTGGGCCCGCATACGCGCGCATATGTGAGCACGAATTTGTGCGCGATTCCGGGCCACTTCCCTGAACAGGACCATATACCACCACAAAAGGGCCGCACCTCCTGCACGAGTAGAGTCGCGCACTCTCCTCCCCGGTCTTATCGATGCAATATTCACTTGTCGATGCGCTATAGCGTGGCCATATGTGAACAGCGTATCGACAAGTGACAGGGTGGGGAGAACACCGTGCGCATAAGAGCCGGACAGTTGTCGAGAAGTGACGAAAAATCGTCGACAAGTGAAGGAAAATCATCGATAGGTGCCAGAAAATTGGCCATAAGTGCGAGGGTGGCGCTAGGGAGAACGCGAGGGACGAATGCGGGGGCGGCTACCAAGGGTGGATTCGGTGGTCGCTTCAATGGCGCAGGCGTGAAGTAGTACGGCTCCAATGCCGATAACCGCCAGAAGGACCTGCCACGTTCGATCCACCTGTTCATTCTCAACGATGCAGTTACGGGTGCACCAAAGGCTGTCATGTCGGCAAACCTCCTTTCGGCATACCGCACTGGCGCTGTCCCGGGTGTCGGAGTCAAGCACCTGGCCGTCGAAGATGCCGAGGTCGTTGGCATCATTGGCCCGGGTGTTATGAGCCGCACCATTCTCAGCTCTGCTATGTCGCAGCGTCCGAGCATTAAGGAGGTCAAGGTCAAGGGCCGTTCCCAGGCTTCGACTCAGAAGGCTGTCGATTGGATCAAGAACGAGTTCCCGCAGCTTGAAGAGGTCCGTATCGTCGAGACCGAAGAAGAGGCCATCCGCGACTCCGACATCCTTATCGCCGGCACCTCGACTTCCTCCGATGGTCCGTCCGGTTTCCCGTACTTCAAGAAGGAGTGCTTGAAGCCCGGCGCGCTGCTGCTCATGCCGGCCGCTGCACGCCTCGACGACGACTTCGTGCGTTCCGACGACTGCAACCTCGTCGTTGACTACACCGGCCTGTACGAAGAGTGGTTCAACGAAAACGGCCCAGACGTGACCTATGAGCGCTTGCTCGGTATTCCGGGTAACCGCTGGTGGGACATGAAGGAAGAGGGCACTCTTCCCGCCGAGAAGCTTGTCAACATTGGCGATATCGCCTCCGGTAAGGCTCCGGGACGCCAGAACGACGAGGAAATCTTCTGCTACTCCATCGGAGGCATGCCAGTCGAGGACGTCGCCTGGGCCACCGATGTCTACGACAACGCCCTGACAAAGGGCATCGGCACCAAGCTGAACCTGTGGGATGTTCCACTGCTGAAGTAGCTGACGCGGACTGTGTGGGCTCGATTAACCATGAGGTCGAGCGCCACCTCAACGCTCCACCCCACGCACAAACAAGCCGCACAATTTCATAGTGACCAGCAAGTTCGACAAGACGACCAACAAGCTCAACAAGCTAGACGCGAAGTAGGCGAGTTTTACCAATGGGTAAGTTCAGACCCAGCAGTGACCAGACAACTCCGGAAGGGATCCAACGATTCATCCGGGACAATGACATTCGCTGGGTAGACGTCCAGTTCACCGACGTTCCCGGCATCGAACAGCACCTGACCGTTCCGGTATCCGAGTTTGATGAGGACTCAGCCTATGAGGGCCTCGCCTTCGACGGATCGTCCATTGCGGGTTACACCTCGGTGGATAACTCCGACATGATGCTGCTGCCCGACCTGGACACGGCTTTCATCGACCCGTTCCGCAAGTCGAAGACGCTGAACATGAAGTTCTTCGTCCACGACCCGCACACCCGCGAGCCGTTTAGCCGCGACCCGCGCAATATTGCCCGTAAGGCCGAGAACTACCTGAACGAACTGGGCTTCGCCGATACCTGTAATTTCGGCGCTGAGGCAGAGTTCTACATCTTCGACTCCGTCCGATACGACGCCACTTCGAACAAGTCATTCCACGAGGTGGACTCGGTTGAGGGCTGGTGGAACTCCGGTGTGAAGGTAAACCCGGACGGATCGCGCAACCTCGGCCACAAGGTACGCACCAAGGGTGGCTACTTCCCTACTGCTCCGTATGACCATATGCAGGATCTTCGTGACGAAATCGGTGAGCACCTGCAGGATGTTGGCTTCCATGTTGAGCGCTCTCACCACGAGATGGGCTCGGGTGGCCAGCAGGAGATTAACTACCGTTTCAATACTCTGCTGCACGCCGCCGATGACATGCAGACTTTCAAGTACGTGGTGAAGAACACCGCCAAGTTCAACCAGAAGTCCGCTACCTTCATGCCGAAGCCGTTGGCTGGCGATGGCGGCTCTGGTATGCACATCCACCAGTCGCTGTGGAAGGATGGTAAGCCGCTGTTCCACGATGAAAACGGTTACGGTGGCCTGTCGGACATGGCGCGCTACTACATTGGCGGCATCCTGAAGCACGCCGGCGCAGTCCTGGCTTTCACCAACCCGACGATGAACAGCTACCACCGTCTGGTTCCGGGATTCGAGGCCCCCGTCAACTTGGTCTACAGCCAGGAGAACCGCTCGGCTGCCATCCGCATCCCGATTACCGGCGCAAACCCGAAGGCCAAGCGCATCGAGTTCCGCGCTCCGGACCCGTCGGGCAACCCGTACTTGGCTTTCACCGCCGTAATGATGGCTGGTCTCGACGGCATCAAGAACCGCATCGAGCCGGGCAAGCCGATTGACAAGGACCTCTACGAGCTGCCGCCAGAGACACTCAAGGATGTTCCCACCGTCCCGCATTCGCTGGAGGGTGCCCTCAACGCACTGGAGGAGGACCACGAGTTCCTGCTCGCCGGTGACGTCTTCACAAAGGACCTCATCGACGCGCACATCCGCTACAAGTTCGAGCACGAGATTATGCCGGCACGTCTGCGCCCGACAACGCAGGAGTTCGAGCTCTACTACGACTGCTAGCACTCGCCCAGTAAAACTCGCTTGACGACGCCCACACCGCTACCCCACCTAACCGTCTTGGGGTAGCGGTGTTTTTAGCTGGGGCATGCTGTTTTAGTCGGAACATTTAGTGAACATTTAGTAGAGCTAGCACCACTGCGAACTAAACGGATTAGGGCTACCCTTGATAAGTATGAACAACAAGTCACTGACCCGTTCCACCAATAACAAAATGGTTGCCGGTGTGCTCGGTGGGTTCGCTGAGTATTTCAACTGGGATGCGACTTTGCTGCGCGTTATATTTGTCGCGTCTTTCCTGATGCCGGGCCCGCAGTTTCTTCTCTACATTGCAGCATGGATTATCATGCCGAAGGAAACTTACGTATAAGCGCAATCAACCGGAAATACCTAAATATCCATACCTCGGAGTATTTATCTAATGAGCGACGCCGCTCCCGAAAGATCCACCAAGATAATTTACCGCTCGCGTAATGACCGCCTCCTCGGTGGCGTCCTCGCAGGAATTGCGGAAAGCCAAGGTTGGGATATCACTTTCACGCGAATGGTCTATATCATCCTCCCCTGCGTTGGATCGATGCTTGGCTGGAAGATTGGCGCTGGATTCCTAGCTCTTTACCTTTTGGCATGGTTCGTCCTGCCAGATGGCAAGTACACGCTTGACGACGATGCCCGCGGCTCCAACCCCACGGGGAAAGAAAATAAGCAATAAACATCAAGCTTAATAAGATTGATACCTTTCCGTTACTCGCAACGCCCTCACCAGCACTATTCCAATTTCGCAATCACGTAAATTCGGTAACAAATAGTGCATAAAGTACACAGATTCACGCAGTTTGACTTGCACAAGCCTCAGAATTACCTAGTGTTCTTTCTGTAGGGCTTTGAAGCCACACCATCTTCCAATGCCTGATATTCGAAAGAATTGTCGTTTTCTCTTTGAATTTAATATCGGGCAAATAGTGGAACATGCCAATAATTGAATAGGTAACTTAGTTAGCTCTCAAGAAAGTGGTTTGAAATGCAGAACAAGAAGATGACCCGTATCGCTACCGCAATCGTCGGCTCCGCCGCTCTTCTCGGCGGCCTGGCTGCATGTTCTTCCGATGATGCACAGGATGCTGCTAACAACGCCAAGGATCAGGCTGGCCAGGTAGCAACCGACGCCACTGATAAGGCTGGCGACGCTATGGACGGCGCTAAGGACAAGGCCGGCGACGCTGCTGACGGCGCTAAGGACAAGGCTAACGAGGCTATGAACGGTCTGGGTCTGGGCGACGCTGCTGGCGAGGATGTGGCAGAATCTGACCTGCCTGAGTCCATCACCGAGGCAGCTTCTTCCTTCACCTCCCCGTACGGTACTGAAGCTGGCGAGTTCAAGTCCGCTAAGAAGGCCGGCGACGCAGTTGCCGCTGAATACGAGAATGTCACCTTCGTTGAGTCCCCGGAGACCAACGGTGCACAGCCACTGATTGGTAAGATTCGCGAGACTTGGGTCTCCAACGGTGCACTGGAAAACGAGATTGGTCTGCCGACCGCTCCGGAGTCCGAGATTGAAAACGGCTGGGAGCAGCCGTTCACTAAGGACACCATGAAGTGGACCTCTGAGGACGGCCAGAACTACTCCGACTCTTACGAGAACAAGTAGTTCTACACGAACCGAAAGATTTTGAGCGTGCCGGGTGGCACGCTCATTTTCTTTCCCTAGCTAGTCACATTCCCCACTCACCTAGTTTCCCCCTCGCCTAGTCAAAAACGCCAGATGCACCGCGCCGATGTGCGCCAACAATGTTGATATCGACAATCCCCACGGCAGCCATTGATGCAAAGACCGTGGTGGGGCCTACGAACTTAAAACCGGCATTCTTCAATGCCTTGGCAAGCGCCTTGGACTCCTCGGAGAAGCTGGGAACCTCTTCGATTGAACGTGGCTCCGGAGACTTCTCCGGTTTAAACGACCACATCAGCTCGGCTAAGCCGCCGTGCTCACGCAGAGCAATAGTCGCCTCGGCGTTATTGATTACTGCGGTTATCTTCCTGCGATTCCGAATGATCCGTTCATCATTCATCAATCTTTCGACATCTTCGTCATCGAAATCAGCAACCGCATCGGGGTCAAAGTTCGCAAAGGCTTGCTGAAACGCGGGCCGCTTCTTCAGAACTGTCTCCCACGACAGTCCTGCCTGAAATACTTCCAGGCTGAGCCGTTCGAATAGTCCTTGCTCATCACGCACCGGCATCCCCCACTCGGTATCGTAATACTCTCTCAGCAGCTCGCTGTGAGCCGCCCACGCCGGTCGAGCCAATTCATCCTCACCGATGATGAGCCCATTGTTTTCCGTGTAGTCCGATCCAATTTTCATCAGTCTTTCCAATCCCCCAATTCCGGTTTGATTTAACTGCGCGTCGCAGCTGTTAATCCTCGTGGTTCTGTTGACGCCCAACCAGAGCGCCAAACACCAGATCGAGTGTCGGTGTTTCCACTGACACCTTCTGCCCCATCCTGCGGATTGCGCCAATCTGGGCATCGAGCTCATTGGCAAGCCCCGCGGTGTAGTCACGCTGCATCGACGAGGTGTTGTCGTACCCCTGAGCATCAGTAAAGGCCAAGGTCCGCGACACGATGTCCTCTGGCAGCGCGACACCGCAGGCTCTACCAACTGCTTCAGTTTCTTCAAACATCCGCGTCAAGCTGTCGCGCATTTCCGAACGCAAGTAACCAATCGGACTATCAGCCAGGGCACCTAGTGCACCGAGGTTAGCCACGAACATCGCCTTTGCCCAGATATCGCCCCAGATATCCGGGAGCTGTTCGCCACCGAGCCCAGCCGTGTGCAATGCCTCGATAACTTCCCCGACCAGGTCATTAGTGGAGCCATCGAATGTGCCGATGCTCAGGCTCATCGGTCCTGGGCGGAAGGTGACTTCCGCAGGGCCAGTGTGAATAAAGAAACCGCGGATAACACCCGGGAACACCTTGTCCTCACCGAACCGCCCCGCTGCCAAATAAGGGATTTCCACCGAGTTATGGGTGGTCACTACCGCAGCTCCAGCCGGAACTTGTGGGAAAGGATCATTGCCCGGCAGCGCCTTGGTTGCCGCAATCACAACATCGACGCCGATGCCATCGGCAGTGAGTTCGTCCCAGTTGTCGGCTGCCTTAACGGGGATAGTGCTGCGTTCCCCGTGCTCGTCGATAAGCGTGAGCCCCGCCTCACGAATACGTGTCAGGGTCTTACCGCGGGCGAGAAAGACAACATCATAGCCCGCTTGCACGAGGCGACCGCCAAACCAGCCGCCCACTGCTCCTACACCTAAAACTCCAATCCTCATAGCTGCCACCTTACGACTTCCGTGTTGACCGCGAAGGAAGTTGCATGCGGTTGTCCACAGGAAATCCGGGCTGTCTCCAAATGTAAAATTTGGGCTTGAATTACTACCTTGCCAAAACTATGTAAAACGGAGTAGGGTCGAAATCAATAGATATCAACCCAGGGTTGTTACTCTTTTGAGGCAAGACCTGAGGCCCACAGTTTGTGGTGTCTCGGGTCTTTTTTGCGTTTAACGGCCCTGTTTACCGCGAAGGAAGGTCACGATGGGGTCGTCAAAAGATTCCAGCGCGAGGGCAATAGTTGAAAACCTCGGTGGACCCGGAAACATCACAAGCATGACGCACTGTGCGACGCGTCTGCGTTTTGAACTCGGTGATGTCTCCAAGATCAACGAGGACAAGATTGACAACGTGCCGGGCGTACTCGGCGTCGTTCACCAGGGCGACAATCGCTACCAGGTCATCTGTGGCGGTGGCGTCGAATCGATGTACACGGCAATTAAGCACCTACCGGAAATGAAGGGCGCCGGCGCGGTCGCCACTAAATCCGACGCAGATGTAAAGGCAGAGGCCCGTTCAAAGGCACGCGGCAAGTACGCGTGGCTGGACAACTTCTTCGAGTATCTCTCCGATTCCTTCCGCCCGATTCTGGGCGTGCTTCTGGGAGCCTCGCTAATCATCGCGATTGCGGCTGTACTCGACGCATTCGGAGTCGTTGATTTCCGCGCCGATGATAAGTCCGCTACTTGGATCTTTGTTGATGCCATGTGGCGCAGTGTCTTCTACTTCCTGCCAATCATGGTCGCCTACAATGCGGCGAAGAAACTACGGGTGGATCCATGGCTAGGTGCAGCCATTATGGCTGCACTGATGACGCCGGAGTTTATGAGCCTGAGCGATACTGAGCGCTTCCCCGACACTGTCCGGGAAGTCAACGAATCGCTGGGCACTGAGGCTTTCACCGCCAACATTTTTGGTCTGCCGATGCAGCTCAACGACTATGGTGGACAGGTCTTCGTACCGCTGATTATGGTCGCGATCCTGGCTGTGGTTTACCACAACTTGAAGAAGGTCTTCCCGGAAAACGTCCAGATGGTCTTCGTACCGTTTATCTCCATGCTGATCATGATTCCGCTGACCGCCTTCCTCATTGGCCCATTGGGCATCTGGCTGGGTAACGGTATCGGCGCAGGACTGGCATGGATGAACTCGCACGCACCGTTCGTGTTCGCAATTCTGATCCCGATGCTCTACCCGTTCCTGGTGCCGCTGGGCCTGCACTGGCCGCTGAATGCGCTGATGCTGGTCAATATCCAGACGCTCGGCTACGACTTCATCCAAGGCCCAATGGGCACCTGGAACTTCGCCTGCTTCGGCGCAACCGCCGGTGTGCTGGTTCTTTCCATGCGCGACCGCGACACTCAGATGCGCCAGACGGCAACCGGTGCACTCGCCGCTGGTCTCTTCGGTGGTATCTCCGAGCCGTCCCTCTACGGTATTCACCTACGCTTCAAGCGGATCTACCCGCGCATGCTGCTCGGCTGTTTCGCCGGTGGTCTGACCATCGCCATTCTTTCCGCTCCGTACGAGGGCGTCCAGACCAACGCGTTCGTCTTCACCTCGCTGCTGACCACCGTCGTGTTCAAGCCGATGTGGGTCTACGCCATCTCCATCGCCGTGGCATTCTTCGTCGCCATGTTCGCAATCATCCTCACCGACTACCGCACACCAGAGCAGAAGGCAGAGGCCGAGGCCGCACGCGCTGCAGAGCTTGACGACGAGCCCCGCGACGACACCCCACACGCTGCCTCCAGTGGCTCCGATTCCACTCCGGCGGAGGCTTCCGGTGACCCTGGTACCAACACCGAGGCTGTCGCACCGGCTGCCGCAGCAGCTGGCGTCGGTGGTGCCGCAACGGCCGTTGCTACCAAGCCTGTACAAGTACAGGCCCCAGTTGCCGGTGAGGTTGTCAACCTTGCCGATGCCGGCGACGCGGTCTTTGCCTCCGGTGCTCTCGGTGACGGTGTCGGAATCAAGCCGACCAGTTCCACCGTGGTCGCCCCCGTATCGGGCACGTTGATGACCGTGGCCAAGACCGGTCACGCCTTCGGCATTAAGACCGATGACGGTGTGGAGGTACTCGTCCACGTCGGTATTGACACGGTCAAGATGGCCGGTGAGGGCTTCGATGTCCAGGTTTCCAAGAAGCAGCACGTCCAGGCCGGCGATGTTCTTGCCGAAGTCGATTTCGACAAGGTCAAGGAAGCTGGTTACCCAACCACGACACTGATGACCATCACCAATACCAAGAAGCTGACCAAGGTTTCCCCGGTCGCCGGCATCTCCGTCCACGCCGGCGACACGGTCATCGAAGTTCAGCCATAATTGATTTCTAGAAGGCATACCGGCCTGAAATCCCTCAACTTATGGAGGAGTTCACGGTTACCGACATGGAAATCTTAAGAGTATTCAATAACAACGTGGTCCTGGCCAAGGACGCGGCCGGCGAGAAAATCATCACCGGCCGCGGCATTGGCTTCAAGGCCCGCCCGGGGCAGTCGGTTGATTCGAGCAAAGTTGTTCGAATCTTTGTCCCAGCGGAAGGCCGCGATCCGGACCATATTGCCACGATGCTCACAGAGATTCCGTTGGCCCACATCACTCTTGTGACCGATGCGGTAACCGCGGCCGGTCTGCCGGAATCAATGACAAAGAACGCTTCCCTTCTTGTGGCGTTGGCCGATCACATTGGTTTCGCCATCATGAGGGCAGCTAACGGGCAGCGAGCTGATTACCCGCTGCTCGCGGAAGTCAGCCAACTTTATAGTGAAGAGTACGCGCAGGCGCAGGCCATTTTGTCGCATATCAATCGCGCTCTCAATGACCGTCGTATAGCGCCATTGCCCCGCTCAGAATCGGTGGCAATTACGTTACACCTGGTCAATGCTGGTTTTTCTACAGGCGATTTGAGCTTCACCTACACCATGACGGGCGTGCTGCAGCAGCTGCTCACAATCATTGAAAGTGATTTTGACATCACGCTGGAGCCAGAGACTGTCAATGTGGGACGCTTCATCACGCACCTGCGCTACCTGTTCGTCCGGATTGCCAAGCATGAGCAGTTGAAAGACCACTCCTCCGCTATTGGCCAGGCCATCCGTGACTCTTCCCCAGAGGCATATCGTTGCGCACAGCGCATATCCGCAGTCATTGAACTGCGTCTGGGGTCGGGGCTAACGGAAGACGAAATTTCCTACCTCACCCTGCACATTGCACGCATTGTGCAGGCAGCGGCTGTATCTCCCACCGCCTCCGGGGTTTCCCGGAGCATGCGCGACGTTGATGCTAAGCAAGCACCAGCGGGCGGCGCACCCGCGGTGGGGTGTACAGGCCCTGTGCCTGAGTCAGAGAATTCCACACACTCGACCCGAAAGGATTCAACCATGATTACTCGTACCGCTACCATCGGTTCCTCCGTAGGCCTGCACGCTCGCCCGGCTTCCCTGTTCACTCAGGCTGCTGCTGAGTACGACTACGACATTGTCATTTCCCTCGATGACGAAGAGGCCGATGCCGCTTCGATCCTGGAGGTCATGACCCTCGGCGCTAAGCACGGTGATGAAGTCACGCTGAGCTGTGAGGACGACTCCGCAGCTGCAGCTCTGGACGAGCTCGCTGCCATGCTCGAGCGCGACCTGGATGCCGAGTAAGCCCAGCTACAACACTCCTGGATAACACCACGGCACACCACGACCGACGGGTCTCCCCGCAGAGGTCCCGAAAAGGAGATCGGAAGCAATGAACGAGCAGCACACTGTCATCTATGGCATCGGTGTCTCGACCGGTACGGCCAGCGCTGAAGTAGTAAAGGTACTCCCCGCTCCGGGAGTTGATACCCAAGAGCCGTCGTCGACCGACCCTGTCGCCGATGGTGAGCGCGTCCGCGCAGCGATGGCCAACGTCGCAGAGTCGCTGAAGAAGCAGGCTGAGCATTCCAGCCCGCAGGCGCGTCCGATTCTGGAGGCCACTGCGCAACTGGCTTCCGATAGGGCACTCGCCAAGGCTGTGGTAAAGAAACTCAAGGCGGGCTCCGGCGTCACCCAGGCAGTTCACGATGCCGTTGAAGACTACGCGCAGCTCCTCTCAAGCCTCGGCGGCTACATGGCTGAACGTGTCACCGACCTCTACGATGTTCGCGACCGCACAATTTGCGAGCTGCGTGGCCTGCCAAAGCCGGGCGTCCCGGATGTCTCCACCCCCACTATTCTGCTTGCCGACGATCTCGCGCCCGCCGAAACCGTGGGGCTTGATCCCGAGTTGGTCGTAGGCATCGCCACCGCTGGTGGCGGGCCGACCAGCCACACGGCTATCCTCGCAGCTCAGCTGGGCATTCCGGCCGTCGTTAAGGCGAAGGGCGTCATGGAACTTGAGGCCGGTACCTTTGTCGCCATTGACGGTGGTGCCGGTGAGGTGATTGCGAATCCGACCGCCGATGAGGTCGCCGAGTTGGAAGAGCGCGCTCGTCGCCGGGAAGCCGCCCTGGCGCAGTCTGTGGGCGCAGGCAAAACCGCTGATGGTTACCCTGTGAATCTGCTGGCCAACATTGGTACGGCGGAAGATGGTGAGTCTGCAGCAGCGCAGGATAATGAGGGCACCGGCCTGTTCCGTACTGAGTTCCTTTTCCTCGACCGCGACAAGGCTCCGAGTTTGGAAGAACAAACGGAAACCTACACTCGTGTGCTGAAGGCATTCGGTGAGCGACGCGTGGTTGTGCGCACACTGGATGCGGGTGCGGATAAGCCGCTGAGCTTTGCCGACCTAGGCGAGGAAGAAAACCCGGCGCTGGGTCGCCGCGGACTGCGCCTGTCGCAGGCTCGGGAAGATTTGCTGGATACGCAGCTGGATGCACTCGCCGCTGCGTTTGATGCCACCGGCCGTAAGGCTGACCTGCGGGTTATGGCTCCGATGATAGCAACGGTCGAAGAAACAAAGTGGTTTGCGGACAGGGCGCGTGAGCGTGGCCTGCCGAAGGTCGGCATCATGATTGAGGTCCCCGCAGCAGCAATTCGCGCGAAGCAGCTGCTGTCCATTGTGGACTTTGCCTCCATTGGTACTAACGACTTGTCGCAGTACACTATGGCGGCCGACCGCATGCAGGGGGCTCTGGCGGATCTGCTTTCCCCGTGGCAACCAGCGGTACTGCAAATGATTAAGTCCGCATGCAAGGGCGGCAATGCTACCGGCAAGCCCATTAGTGTCTGCGGTGAAGCCGGCGGTGACCCGCTGCTGGCACTGGTCCTGGTGGGTCTCGGCGTGAGCTCGCTGTCCATGGCTTCCAAGAAGGTACCGGCCGTCCGCGCCGCTCTCCGCCTCCACGACCGCGCTACCTGCCAGCAGATGGCAGCGTACGCTGTCGATGCCGAGACTGCGGCCGATGCGAAGGCCGCAGTGACCGCGCTGGTGGATCCGAAGGTGAAGGATCTGCTGTAGAGCGACGGAATTATTATTGAGCCTGGCGCACACACGGTCAGCGTAAAAGTGTGTGCCAGGCTCTTTCTTTATTGGCGCATCGAACGATCACGAGCAGCGAACTTTCTGGGAGTTTTCTTGATTTTCCCTCTCTCGAACGCCCCATTAAGATAAATAGAGTGCCTTCGTCGGCACCACCAACGCCGTCGAAGCCCCTTAATAGTTCAAATAAAGACGGCTCATACAAGCCACAACTTAATTCACGCAACAGGCTCCACCCAGCCCGTGACAATTCACAATTTCACATTAAAGTGTCAGTTTTCGGCATCGTGGCCTGTCATCTACATGGGCACACGAACTGCAATTGCGCTGCTGTAACGGGCGTTTGCGCTACCGCAGCACCAGCAACAACGGCGTCGCCACAGCAGCATGCAGCATCGCCCTTGACCTTATGGGCGACACTAATTTAGAAAGAACCCAATTCTCATGACCAAGTCGAGCGGAGTGGAGTCCCCGAAGTCTTTCGCTTCCATAATCGTTGTTACAGCGCTCATGCTGTTTTCGATGTTCTTCGGCGCGGGCAACCTCATCTTCCCGCCGAAGCTCGGAGTGGATTCCGGTACCAACTTTGGCCCCTCAATCACCGGCTTCCTGCTCACCGGTGTGGCGTTGCCAGTTCTGGCCATCATTGCGATCGCCATTTCAGGCAGCAATTTACGTGACCTAGCGTTCCGCGCGGGCCGCATCTTTTCCCTGGGCTTCCCGGTAATCGCATACCTTTCCATCGGTGCTTTCTACGCTCTGCCGCGTACCGGTGCCGTGTCGTACGAAACCGGTGTCCAGCCGATTTTCGGCAGTGATTCGCTGGCCGCCGCTGCGTCCTTCTACTTTGTTTTCTTCGGTATCGCGTTGGCATTGGCGTGGAATCCGAATGAAATTGTGTCCAAACTGGGCAAGATTCTCACCCCGGCTCTGCTGATTCTCTTGGTTGTATTGGTTGGAATGTCGGCATTCAAATTCGATGCCGCTCCGGCTGCGCCAATTGAAAAGTACTCCTCTACCCCATTTGCCTCCGGCCTAGTCGAGGGCTACCTCACCATGGACTCCATCGCCGGCCTTGCATTCGGCATCATTGTCATTTCTGCCCTCCGCGTCAGCGGTGTCCCAGAGGGCAAGCGTATGGTTCGCGGCACAATGATCTCAGGCCTGTTCGCCGGCATTTTGCTGGCCATCATCTACTTGGGATTGGGCTATGTCGGCCAGGTGCTGCCGAATGCTGCCTCCTTCGATAACGGCTCGGGCATCCTCGCAGAGGCTTCCAAACAGGCCATGGGTCAGGGCGGTCAGATTGTCTTCGGTCTCATCGTTCTGCTGGCATGCATGACCACGGCCGTCGGTCTGATTGCCGCAACCAGTGAGTTCTTCAATCTGCTGCTTCCGGGTATCAGTTACAAGGCCTGGGCGATTGTCTTCACGGTTATGTCCTTCGTAATGGCAACACAGGGGCTGTCTCAGGTACTGGCGATTGCCGCGCCGATTATCACCTTTATTTACCCGCCGGCAATCACGCTGATTGCACTGACACTTCTCGACCCAGTCATTTCCTACTCCTTCAAGCTGTATTACACCTACCGCCTGGGCGTCTGGGTTGCCACCATCTGGTCGGGTATCTCAGTACTCTCCGGTTTGGGTGTCGGTGGTTCTGCTTTGGCGGACTTCCTTAGTCTCGTGCCTGGTCAGACCATCGAGTTCGGATGGTTCCTGCCGACTCTGGCAGCGGTGGTGATTGGTTACGCAATTGACGTCGTCACGCGAAAGCAGCGCGCAAATCGCCCGGCGAGTGTGCTTGCCGACGAGGCCGTTACAGAAGAGGTAGCCGAAAAGGCGTAAAACCACACCCGGTCATTTGCGTTGCTTAACGTAAATACCGCACGCTAGAGAAGTAAATTCCATCCGAACAAGGATTGACTATGAGTACCCGAATGCGTTTTACGCAAACGCTCCTATTCCGCGTTATTGTCGCGATTATTCTGGGCATTGTCTGCAGCTTTTTCTTCCCGGAATGGCTGGCTCGAATTTTTGTCACTTTCAATGGCCTCTTTGGTAACTTTCTGGGCTTCTTTATCCCGGTGCTGATTTTTGCCCTCATCACGCCGGCGATTGCCAGCCTGGGCCGTGGTGCCGGAAAGTGGTTGGGTATTACCACTGCTATTGCCTACGGCTCGACGGTGTTTTCGGGCCTATTGGCCTACGCCGCTACCCAGGGGCTCTACCCTTGGCTGCTCGGCGCTGATCAGGCCGGTGCATCGGTGGATATTGATGAGGGCGCGCTGGAGAGCTTCTTCAATGTAGAGATGCCACCGCCGTTTGACGTCATGACCGCCCTGCTGCTGGCTTTCACGGTCGGTGTGGCGATGACCACCGTGAAGTCGGACTCGCTCTACCGCGGTGCGACACAGCTGCGCGATGTGATTATGAAGATCATCTCGGCGTTTATCATCCCGCTGCTGCCGGTTTACATCTTCGGCATGTTCCTGTCTATGGGCATGAACGGCAACCTGACCACGACGCTGTCGATGTTCTTCAAGGTGCTCGTTCTGGCAGTCATCGGCACCGTGCTTCTGTTGGCAATCCAGTTCTCCATCGCGGGTGCCATCGCTGGCCGCAGCCCGTGGCAATCCCTGAAGAACATGCTGCCGGCCTACGCCACCGCGCTCGGCACCTCGTCCTCGGCCGCTACCATTCCGGTGACTTACAAGGCCGCGCTGAAGAATGGTGTCTCGGAGAAGGTCGCTGGCTTTACCGTGCCGCTGTGCGCGACCATTCACCTGGCCGGTTCGATGATGAAGATCATCCTGTTCGCGTTTGCGGTGATGTTCATGGCGGACAAGCCGGTTTCGCCGGGTATGGCCATCGGCTTCATTCTCACTTTGGGTATCACCATGATTGCGGCTCCGGGCGTTCCGGGTGGCGCAATTATGGCCGCGGTCGGTGTGCTGCAGTCCATGCTCGGCTTCGATCAGGAGCAGGTCGCTTTGATGATTGCCGCCTACATCGCCATCGACTCCTTCGGTACCGCATGCAATGTCACTGGTGACGGCGCAATTGCCATGATCGTTAACCGCTTCGCCAAGGATGATGTCGTCGACCGTTCCGAAGAGCTCAGCTTCGACGCGGAAGTGGCCAATTCCGCATCTTCCGCAGCCGAGGCCTGACTGGCTTCAGTGCATATGTAAAAATTAAAGAAAACATCCACCGGTCAACCCCGCCGCAATCTTTCACAAGGCCTTCTTATAGGCCGATGCGGCGGGTGTTGGCATACATGTAAGGGGCCCGCCTTGGACTTCATTTCGACTCGCGACCCAGAGCGCACGCCGCACAAGTTCTCAGACATTCTCCTGGGAGGTCTCGCTAACGACGGCGGCCTCTACCTGCCGGTCGAGTACCCACAGGTTGACGATGCCACTTTGACGCGTTGGCGCTCCGTGCTTGTCGACGACGGTTACGCAGCCTTGGCTGCAGAGGTCGTCAGCCTTTTTGTGGACGACATTCCGCTGGAGGATTTGCGCGGTATCTGTGCACGGGCGTACACCTACCCGAAGTTCTCCGATCCGGATATTGTGCCGGTGACGAAGCTGGAAGATCAGCTCTACATCGGTCACTTGTCCATGGGCCCCACAGCGGCATTCAAGGATATGGCGATGCAGCTGCTCGGTGAGTTCTTCGAGTATGAGCTGGCTCGTCGTGGCGAGACCCTGAATATCCTCGGCGCCACCTCTGGTGACACGGGTTCCTCGGCCGAGTACGCAATGCGTGGCCGTGAGGGAATCAACGTGTTCATGCTAACGCCGGCTGGTCGAATGACCGCTTTCCAGCAGGCTCAGATGTTTGGTCTGCAGGATGCCAACATTCACAACGTCGCCCTCGACGGTGTCTTCGATGATTGCCAGGACATCGTTAAGGCTGTCTCCGGCGACTTGGATTACAAGGCCAGCCGCCACATTGGCGCAGTCAACTCCATCAACTGGGCTCGCCTGATGGCTCAGATTGTGTACTACGTCTCCTCGTGGATTCGTGTCACTGGCGGCAACGGTGCTGAGGCCGATAACTCGCAGAAGGTCAGCTTCAGTGTGCCGACCGGCAACTTCGGTGATATCTGCGCTGGTCATATTGCACGTCAGATGGGTGTGCCAATTGACCGCCTGATTGTGGCTACCAATGAAAACGATGTCTTGGATGAGTTCTTCCACACGGGCGGCTACCGCGTGCGCAGCGCTGCGGAGACACAGGCGACCTCTTCCCCATCGATGGATATCTCCCGCGCGTCTAACTTCGAGCGTTTCATCTTCGATCTGCTGGGGCGCGATGCTGAGCGGACTGCAGACCTCTTTGGTGTCAAGGTCAAGGAGGGCGGCTTCTCTCTTACTGCTGATCCAATCTTCCCGGAGGCTTCTGCCAAGTACGGGTTCCTCTCCGGTCGTTCCACCCACGCTGACCGCGTCGAGACCATCAAGGACTGCTGGGAGCGCCTGGAGGTCATGGTCGATCCGCACACCGCTGACGGCATCCACGTCGCCCGCGGCCTGGTAGACCAGGTATCCACCCCAATTGTCTGCCTGGAGACCGCCCTGCCGGTGAAATTCTCCGAGACCATCCTGGAAGCCACCGGCCGCGAGCCGGACTGTCCGGAGCGTTTCGCGGACATCATAAATGCCCCACGCCGCGTTACCGAGCTTCCGAACGATGTCGATGTGGTGAAGAAATTCATCGACGACAACGTGGCTTAAAGCCGATCTAGCTCAACGCCCCCCCATCCGCGCAGCAGCGATGTGGAATAGTGCCCTCTTTTTTAAGGGCAAACGGCATTATCTTGGGCTATAGGGCTGTTATTACCCCCGTGGTTACCTCACAATTGTTCACATGAGTTTCACTCGAGTTAATAGCCGTCCTATGCCCCACGCGCCCGCGTCTTCCCCGCGGGAAGGTTCCCAAAAGACCACAACGGTCTCGCGGGCGCTGGCCGACACACTGGCCCAGCACTGCGACCACTGCTTCGGTCTCATCGGCAATGCGAACTCCCACTTCACGTCAGCCCTTACTGAATCGGGATTCGGCTACTCCTCCGTCCGACACGAATCGGCTGCTGTCGGGGCCGCCGATGCCTTCCACCGCGCAGGCGGAGGGCTTGCTATCGCGACCGCCACTTGTGGCGCAGGATTCACCAATGCGCTAACCACTCTGGCGGAGGCTCGCGTAGCCCGTATCCCGCTTATTTTTGTCGTCGGCACGCACCCGGAACGCCCCCGCCCCTTTGACCTCAATCAGGCGGCGCTCCTCGACGCCCTCGACGTCTGCCATCGCACTGTTACTCCCGAGTCCGCGCTTGACGACGCAAACTTTGCAGTCCAGCACGCACTGAGCTCTCGGCAGCCTGTCGTGCTGCTGCTCCCCTATGACCTCCAAGAAGCACAGATAACGACATCTGCGTCTGAAACACAGTCAGCTAACCAGGAGCATCTACACACCAGCAGACCAGAATGGTTAGAGTCAACTGTCACGTCGCTGGCAGAGGAACTGCAGGCTGCCCGTCGCCCTCTCATTATTGCTGGTAGAGGTGTGCTACTCTCCGATACCGCCGAGCTAGTCCGCCGCATCGGGGACAGTGTAGGGGCACTGTTTATGCACTCAGCGATGGCTCGTCATGTGCTTTCCAGCCCGTGGCAGATCGGCACCGTGGGCGGTTTTGCGCATACGTGGCAGGTAGAACTAGCTCGACAGGCCGATATGGTGCTGTTCCTGGGAGCAAGCTTCAACGCTTTCCAAAACCGTGGCGGCAACATGTTTGCACCGGACGCGAAAATTATCCAGGTTGTAGACGAGCCCCATCCCGCCGCTCAGCCATCGGTGACACCGCTATTGGCTAAGTTGGAGGAACTTCTGCCCGTCCTGGCAGAGCAGCTGGAGAAGCCCCTGGAATCTCGGGCGCAGACAGCCAAAGATAGCGCAATGGGTGAGACGCTGGGATCGTCGTCAAGCACATGGCGTGCGGAGTTGAAGGCACTGCCGACGACAGCGCAGGTCGAGTCGCTGACGTGCGCGGATGGCCGGTTGGATCCGCGGGCGTGCCTGCAGTATCTAAATCGTATCCTGCCCAATGAGCGCGCTGTGTGTAGTGACGGTGGCCATTTCCTGGGATGGGTTCCGAAGTATCTCGATGTACCTGGTCCGCAGCAGCAAGTGATTGTGGGCACGGCGATTCAGTCAATTGGTTTGGGCATGGGCTCGCTTGTCGGCCTCGCGGCGGCACGGCCCGAGGACTATTGCGTGCTAGTCGCCGGTGACGGTGGCGGCACGATGGGTATTGCGGATTTACCTGCGGCGATCGAGCAGCTGCGGTGTGGTCGTGGCGGTTGTGTGGTGTTCATTAACGATGCTGCCTACGGCGCGGAGCTGCACCAGTTTGGCGATGTCGGGTTGGACACCTCGTCCATGGAGATTGCCGACTACAACTTCGCCGCAGTCGGGTGCGCCTATGGCGCTCACGGTTTCAGTGTCGGCAAACCTGAAGACTTTGCCCAGCTCGACGCTTATTTCCATGACGTTTCCAACTCCGATGAGGCTTCCGTTGCCGTAATTGATTTCAAGGTCTCACGGCTGGTGGTTGCGGACTTCGTGAAGGAAGTTCTGGCTAAGGCACAAAGGTAGTTTGCCGCGAGCATGATCGGGTCACCTAGCCCCCCGGTGCGACCCCACTTCAGGCCGGTTAGTTGATGGGGTCTACAATGTGGCGAGTGGTAAAGCAGCGTAACGGTAAAGATCAGATTTCATCAACAGATCAGCCCTCCACCGCGGTGGCAAAGGACCCGCGCGAGCACGTCACTGGCCGCGCGATTGCCGTCTGGCTGGCGGCGCTGATTACCTACATCGTTGCCATCGTCGGCCGCACCTCCATGGGTGTCGCTGGCGTCGAGGCGCTCGATCGCTTCCATATCAACGCCTCCCAACTCGCGCTGTTCACCGCCGTGCAGGTTGGTGTCTACGCCCTGGCGCAGATTCCGACGGGCATCATCATTGACCGCGTCGGCGCCAAGAAAACCATGGTCGTGGGCGCACTGATCATGGCGCTGGGCCAGGTCATCATCGCGTTTACGACATCGTATCCGCTGGCTGTCATCGCTCGTGTATTCATCGGCGCCGGCGATGCCACCGCATTCCTCGGTGCTATGCGCCTGCTTCCCGCATGGTTCCCGCTGCGCGTCACTCCGCTGTTCACACAGCTCACGGCTGGTCTTGGCCAGCTCGGTCAGTTCATCTCTGCTGTCCCATTCCTCGCGATTCTGCACGCCGCAGGGTGGGTACCCGCGTTCCTGTCGCTGAGCACCGCAGGTCTTCTCATCGCCATCGTAGGCATGATCGCGCTTGCCGACGTCCCGGAGAACTCCTCCACAGCGAGGATGTCACTTCGTGAACGCCGCGCCGCCAAAAAGTCCGCGAAGACGGCTGCTGATGGCGGAGCCTCTGCCACAGCCGATGAGAAGCTGACAATCGGACAGACGCTGAAGACTGTGACCACTCACCCGGTGTGCTGGCAGGGTTTCTTCACGCACTGGACTGGTTTGATGCATCAGTGCATCTTCACATTGCTGTGGGGCATGCCTCTGATGATGCTGGGTATGGGGCTTAAGCCCTCCGAGGCCAGTGTCGTGCTGGTCATTAACACGCTGTCAGTAATTATCGCCGGGCCGTTGATGGGCATGGTATCGGCACGCACCGGCCGCGACCGCATCAAGGTTGTTGTCGCAATCGCGTTTATCAACATGGCCGTCTGGATTGTGTTCCTGGCACCGAGCACCCCACCAGCGTACTGGGCAATTATCGTGGTCAACATCCTCATGGCCGGTCTTGGTGCGATGTCCAACTTCGGCTTCGACTCAGTGCGCGAAGAGGTCGATCGCAAGGTACTCGCCACCGGCACTGGGCTGGCGAATATGGGCGGTTTTGTGGCCACCATGCTCGCCGCACAAGGTGTCGGCTTCCTGCTGGATATTGCAGCTCCCGATGGAAACTACACCTGGGAAACCTTCCGCATTGGCTGGTTGGCTGTCGTCGGTGTGTGGGCGATTGGTTTCGTTGGCCTGCTGGTCGCAAAGCGTGCGGCGGCACGCTTTGTCGCCCAGCAGAGCCGTTTTGAGCTGGAACCTACGGAGTAGGAACTACAGGAAGCCGAGAGACAGATTGGTTAGAACAGCGAAAGCTGCTCTGGCCCTTCCAGCCCCTCCGAGTCGTCCGAGTCCTCCGAGTCGTCCGCTTGCTCAGAGGTGTCTGCGTGGCCGCTATCCGCCGTGCGTTCGCTGCCATCGGTCTGAGCACCATGGGAAACGCGCTCACCGGTGTCAGTTTCGGGGGCTGCGTTCTCCGGGGCGTCGTCAAGCGAAGGCGTTGGTTCTACGGCCTCACGCTCATACATTTCCTGCAACTTCTCGGTCTTAGTAATGCGGACTAGCTCGGCGTAGATGACCAGCTTCATAGAACTATTGACCAGTGGCCCCAGCTGGGAAAACAGGACATCAACGTCACCGTCAACCGCGAGGCATGCGCGACGCAGGCTCTCCTCGGAAATAATCCAGCGGGAGGTTTCCGCGCAGGTTTCGCGGTCACCGATGAAGTCCAGCGCGAGGGCAACCTGATTACTGGCGACGCCATCCAGTGTGGCAGCCAGACGCTCGTTAGGCGCTGCATCCTTGAACAGGCGGGCAATCTGGACTGCCTCCGCCGTCGGCACCTGGCCAGCGGCATACTCAGCGATAAGTTCAGCGATACGCTGAGCTCCGACATGCTGATCAGTCAGCCAAATGTCGTGCAAGGCATACATGATGGCCATGGCCTGCCACGAGGCGTGCCCATGGTAGAGAATGCCCAAGATGCCGGCCTGCTCCAGCAGCCAACCGACCATCGCGTCCCCATCAGCGCCGTTGCGAGCGCAGAGGTTGTCGACATTCCAAGCCATATGCCCTTCGACGCAGCAGCCATAGAACTTCTGGTCTTCCTCCAGCTGCGCGGCCAGCGACACTACTTCACGTGCGGCAAACGGGTAGCCGTAAGCAAGGGTGGCATGCGACAAATCATCGACACCCACCGTCACCCACGGAAACTCACCGTGCCACGGACCGCGACCAACGAGGAAGCCCGCCACGAGATACGCCCAACGGGTCGAGGCATCGGCGTTGTACCAGTACTGCAGTGCACGCGGAGTCGGATGCCCGCTGTCAGCGTGAATTAGTCCCGCGTTGACCAGCATCTCCACAATCCAGGGCGCCGCGAAACCGCTCGCGCCTATTGATGCTGCAAAGTCCTGAATCCACAGCAGGCTCGATTCCTCATACATGTGCAACGGGTCCTTCAGGCGCCCGTCGCCGCTGCCCGCAGCATCCATAAACGCCGAAGCAAACGCCACCGCAGCCACAGAAGCTTCGGTCAACTCCTTTGACTCCAGCGTTGCCGGGAAAGACTCCGTCGGATGCGGCTTACGAATCGACCACATGTCGCCCTTGAGCGCCAACGCTACTGCGCCCACCAGACGGGCAACCTCTGTCGGCCCGTTGTGTGCTTCCGCCTCTTGCTCGAATACCGGCATCGCCGGTTCTTCAACCACAGTCAGCAGCAGACGCTCTTCGGCCCATCGCACCGCGTCGGCACGCAGTTCGGACCACATGTAGGAGGGCAAGTATTTCTCGTCGGTTGCCATCCAACGCAGCTCATTGCGAATATCCACCGGCGCTGTCATCACCAGCGCCCGCACCTTCACCGGATCGCAGAGGAAGCCTGCAACTTGCTCCACCTGGCGAGCCTGCAAATTGCGCACCGTCAAATCGCTGGCGTTCAGAGCTCGCGGTGCGCCCTCTCCGCGCGCGCTATCCGGCTCCAGCCCCATGCGCTCCATACGACGACTCAGCACATCCGCTGGCATATTCGCCACCAAGTCGGCGACGCGGAAGTTGAGGCTCGGTTCCGCCGGGAACACCTCCGAAATATGTGGCGGCACATGCCACACGCCCGCCGGTTCCTCCCACACGAGCCCCTGGCGCTGGCCACGGCGTAGCACATGCTCAAGCTGTTGCTTGCCGACGCGACGACGTTTGCGGTCAACACCCTTCGGCGTATCGTGTGCCATCACGTCCGCATCCGATGCCCAATAGGCCACTTCTGCGAGGGTATCCAGCGATGCGGAATCCTCCAGAATATGAACTAAGTGAGCCACATCGAGAACATCGGGATCACAAAAAGACAGCGCCGTATGCGCTGAATCCTGTGACATCAGCAATTCCACCGCCTCTTGTCCAGCAGCTGAGGTGTCAGCTGCTGGACACGTGCGGCTCAATAAAAAACGCAGGTCAGTGCCATCGAGGTTGAGAATGAAATCCTCATACCTAGGGCGTACCGAGTAATCGACGTTGCGTTCCATAGCCCACCATTATGCCCGGTCGCCGTGCTAAGACAAAGGCTGCACCCCGCTGCCGCATAATGAGCCTCGCAGCAAGGTTCGGCAGACCTCTGCCCGGGCTACTCGTGGTCGGGGTTCTCCTCACCCCAAAACACGCGATTGACGACACGGCTGGAGTGGCGAGTCAGACGCAAATAGTGCTCAATAAAACCGTTGGAATCCGATGCATCCCATCCTGCAGCACCTGCGACCTGAGTCAGCTGACGCCCCGGCTGTGGCAGCTGGTCCGTGCGCTTACCACGCGTGAGCACCAGCGCATTACGAGCATTCGTCGCCATCAGCCAGGCATCCCGAAGTGCGTCGGTATCCTCCGCATCTAGAATCTCGCGATTTTTCAGCACTTCCAGACACTCCAGCGTCGAAGTGTTGTGCAACTCCGGCACTTCATGGGCATGCAGCATGATTAGCAGCTGCACAGTCCATTCAATATCGGTCAGTGCGCCGGAACCGAGTTTGGTGTGGGTACGCCGATCAGCGCCGCGCGGCAGTCGCTCCGAATCAACACGCGCCTTCATACGACGGACATCGCGGACCATCTTGGCATCAGCTCCGCCCTGTGGGTACCTCAGCGAATCGATGGCCTTGAGGAAGCGGGTGCCGAGGTCTTTATCGCCGGCAATCCAGGTAGCACGTAGCAGTGCCTGAATCTCCCAGGTTTCACCCCAGCGCTCGTAGTAGGTCACATAGGAATCCAGGGTCCTGACAATCGGGCCCGAGCGTCCTTCTGGACGCAGGTCCACATCGACCTCCAGTGGCGGGTCCTGGCTTGGCTTTGCCAGTCGACGACGCAACGAGTCACAAATCCTGGTTGCCCACTTGACTACCTCGGAATCGTCGACAAGCGGCGTTCCTTCGGTGTCCTTGCGAGGTTCACAGATAAACATCACGTCGGCATCGGAGCCGTAGCCCAGTTCAGCACCGCCAAGTCGCCCCATACCAATCACGGAGATAACGCCCGGAACCTCCGAGTCAGGATGCTCCAGCGACCACGCACGGATTTCGGCGGCGAGGGCAGCTTCGAGCACGTTGTCCCACACCATCGACAGAGAGTGACAGACCTCTTGCACATCCATCAGCCCGAAGAGATCCGCGGAGGCAATGCGCGCGAGCTCTGCACGGCGCAACGCACGTGCCACACCAATGGCCTTAGCTGGACTGTTGTGACGGGCAGCCGCTGCGACCAGCGCACGCCCGACTGCATCGGAGTCGGTATTCAGTAGCTTCGGCCCGGACGCACCGTCGCCGAACCGTTTAATTACGTCCGGCGCACTCATAATCAAATCAGACGCGTAGGGCGAAGAACCGAGCACGCGCATCAGCCGCTGACCGACGATGCCCTCATCGCGCAGCGTTCGCAGAAACCAGGTTTCGTCGTGGAGCTTCTCAGAGAGCTTGCGATAATTGAGCAGACCCGCGTCGGGATCTGGCGTCGAAGATAGCCACTCCATCAGCGTAGGTAGGAGCATCGCCTGAATACGCGATTTGCGCGAGGTGCCTGCCGCCAGCGCAGAAAGATGCTCGTAGGCGCGATCCGGGTACTGATAGCCCAGCGCGGCCAGCTGGCGCTTTGCCGCATCGGCCGATAGCTGCAGGGTTCCAATGTCCTGCTCCACCACGGAGTTCAGCAGTGGACGGTAGAAAAGCTTGTTGTGCAGGGAGCGGATCTGCGAGCTGGCCAGTCGAACCTGCTTGGCCAGCGGTTTGCTGGCATCGGTGCCGCCCTCACCGACGAGGCCAGAGGCTCGACCGAGCCACTGAAGAGCTTCGGTGTCGTCCTCGGCGGGCAACAAATGCGTCCGTCGCATCTTCTGCAGCTGCAGGCGGTGCTCCAGCAGACGGATGAATTCGTAGGCGTTAATCAGCGCGGCACCGTCTTCGCGACCGATGTAGCCAGCCTCGACAAGTGCATCGAGTGCCATCACAGTTGGCAGCACGCGGAGGCTACCGTCATAGCGACCGTGGACCAACTGCAGCAGCTGCACCGCGAACTCGACATCACGCAGACCACCGCGTCCAAGCTTGAGCTCTCGGTAGCGAAGCTCTTCGGGGACGTTTTGTACCACGCGGGCGCGCATGCGTTGAACGTCGTCGACGAAAGAGTCTCGCTGAGAGGCGGTCCACACCATCGGGGCTAGAGCATCGATGTATTCGCGGCCCAGCTCGACATCGCCTGTCATCGGCCGCGCCTTCAATAACGCTTGGAACTCCCAGGTTTCAGCCCAGCGCTTGTAGTAAGCGACGTGGGAATCCACGGTGCGTACGAGTGCACCCGACTTGCCCTCCGGGCGGAGATTCGCGTCGACCTCAAAGAAGCAGTGGCAAGAAATCCGGATAAATTCGCTGGCTAGACGAGTAGCTCGGGCATCCGCCGGCTCTGCGACGAAAATGACATCCACATCGGAGATGTAGTTCAGCTCTTCCGCACCACACTTACCCATGGCGATTACGGCCAGGCGTGTTGAGACCGGTGCGGAAGGAAAGACCTGTTGAACAGCCACAGACAGTGCAGCCGTCAACGCTGCATCCGCCAAGTCACTGAGTGCCTCCGAGACCTGACGGAATGGGACTTGTGGCTGTCCAGGGCGGCGGGGACCCCGTGGGTACGTACCAGCCAAGTCGTGGCACGCAATACGCATAATCAAGTCGCGGTAGGCGCACTGCATCGCAACTTCGGCCTCACGGCCGGTGAGCTTCGCACGGTACAAACCGGGGCCTTCAAGCGTGGCGGGCGCAACGACCGGCTTGCGGTACTCCGGTTCCTCCTGCTTTTCCAGACTGGCCTCATCAGTGAGTTCGATGACCTCGGGCACAGCCCCAACGCTGGAGAGCATCTCGCGGAACATGTCTGCCTCAGTGGGAAGCTCAGCTTGGAGCAGAATCCACTTTTCTGGGTGCGCAACCAGGTGATCGCCCAGTGCACTCGATCCCCCGAGCAGCGCAAACATACGCGTACGCAGCGGAACCTGCTCACGCATGGCCTCATCGAGGCCAGACCAGGTGGCCCAGTTCTCCAGCTTTCCATCCTGCTCCAGCTCGTCGAGAGCGCCTTTGAGCCGCACTAGTGCCACGAGCGCCAGCTTGGGGTCGCTGGCTCCGGCAAGCCCCCACAACAGCTGTAGGGACTCCTCGTTGTACCACCCCAAATCTTCCAGGTCAGCGCGCGTCCGATCGTCGTTACGCAAGCCCAGCGCTGCGGGCCGCGGCACTGACTGGCGGGATGTGCGAGGTCGATTCATCACCATTGAAACTGGTCACCCAAAAACTAAAGACGAAAAAGGTAGGTAGCGGTTCGGGAAAATTAGTAATCCAGGGTTGTGCGCAGCTCCCACTGCGTCACCTGACGCTGGAACTCGCGCCACTCGCGCCACTTATTGAGTAGGAAGAACTCGTAGACATGGTCACCGAGAGCATCGGCCACCAAATCGGAGCGTTCCATCTCCTGCAGCGCCACCTCCAGGGACGTCGGCAAATCGCGGTAGCCCATCGCACGGCGTTCCCGCTTGGTCAGCTCCGAGATGTTGTCCTCTGCCTGCTCCGGCAGCTGGTAGCCCTCCTTAATTCCCTTCAAACCGGCGGCCAAAATTACCGAGTACGCAAGATATGGGTTACATGCGGAGTCCAGGGAACGAATTTCCACCCGGCGCGAGTGCGCCTTGCCCGGCGAGTACATGGGAACACGCACAAGAGCCGAGCGGTTGGCCATGCCCCAGGTCGCAGACGTCGGAGCTTCATCACCAAAGACCGTGCGCTTGTAGGAGTTGACCCACTGATTGGTCACAGCGGAGATTTCGCTGGCATGAGTCAGAATGCCAGCAATGAAGCCCTTTGCGGTGTCGGAGAGCTGATTTTCATCATCCGGATCGTGGAATGCATTTGTGTCCCCTTCGAAGAGGGAAATATGCGTGTGCATGCCATTGCCCGGCAAGTCCTGAAAAGGTTTCGGCATGAATGTCGCCTGCACACCATTTTTCATTGCAATCTGCTTAATGATGTAGCGGAAAGACATCACGTTATCCGCCATAGTCAGCGGATCGGCGTAGCGCAGATCGATTTCCTGCTGGCCCGGCGCGTTTTCGTGATGGGAGAACTCCACGGGGATTCCCATGTCTTCCAACACCGTGATCGCTTCTTGGCGAAAGCGGGGAGCGCGGTCGTAGACCGCCTGGTCAAAGTAACCGCCATTGTCCGTTGGCACCGGCGGCTTTCCGTCAGTAGCCAGGCTCTCTACTAGGAAAAACTCAATCTCCGGGTGGATGAACGCGTGGAAGCCCTCGTCGGCAAGCGCCTTAATTTGGCGGCGCAGCACCTGGCGTGGATCTGCCCACGACGGCTGACCATCGGGCATGACAATGTCGCAGAACATGCGCGCGGACGTGATTGTGTCTTCTTTGTGCAGGCGTGGCATGACCTGGAACGTCGAAGGATCCGGTTGCGCAATGGTGTCAGCCTCGGAGACGCGGGAAAAGCCCTCTACCGCGGAGCCATCGAAACCGATGCCCTCTTCGAAGGACCCCTCAAGCTCAGCCGGAGCGACGGCAACGGACTTCAGATACCCCAAAATATCAGTAAACCAGAGGCGGATATAGCGGATATCTTGCTCTTCGATTGCGCGGAGGACGAATTCCTGCTGACTGTTCATACTTTCCAACGTTACCCAGGTGCCCGGATTCGCGGTACGCATTTTGACCATTCGGCGTGGCTAGCCAACTGCCCCACCCGCGTCATAACTGCTGCCCTCGTGGTCTCGGATTGCGTGTGACTATGGCATGCTCTATTGGCATGAGCGGAAAAAAGATTCGTCTGAATAATCTGGCCGAATGGAAGGCTGAGTCTCGCCCCTGGGCAATGCTGACTTGCTACGACTACTCCACCGCGCGCGCTTTTTCCGCCGCCGGTGTCGAGCTGCTACTGGTCGGCGACTCTGCAGCAAACGTCGTCTACGGCTACGACACCACCACCGAGATCACGCTGGAAGAAATGATTCCGCTTGCTCGCGGTGTCGTCCGAGGCGCTGGCAACGCACTTGTGGTTGCCGATTTACCCTTCGGCACTTACGAGGCCTCCGATGAGCAGGCCGTGCTGTCCGCCGCGAAGATGATGCGCGAAACCGGCGCACACATGATCAAGATCGAAGGTGGCGTGCGCATCGCTCCGCGCATCCGTGCGCTGGTCAACGCCGGCATTCCGGTTATGGCACACATCGGTTTCACTCCGCAGTCCGTCAACGCGCTGTCCGGCTTCAAGGTACAGGGACGCGGTGCGGGGGCGGAACAGCTGCGTGCCGACGCCCACGCGGTAGCCGATGCTGGTGCCTCGGCCGTGGTCCTGGAAATGGTGCCTGCAGATTTGGCCACTGAGATTACCCGTGATCTATCCATCCCAACCTGTGGCATTGGCGCTGGTAACCAGTGCGATGGCCAGGTTCTCGTCTGGCAAGATGCCTTTGCAGTTCCGGCCGATGGCCGCAGGCCGTCGTTTAGTTCGGTGTTCGAAGAGGTCGGCGAGATGCTGACCAAGGGAGCTAAGCAGTATGTCGACCAGGTGCACTCCCGCGAGTTCCCAACTGAGGCACAGAACTTCTCGGGTTAACCGCCCTGGGGTGAGCCGATTTTTTTGGACTGGGCTTTCGTCTAAAGGCCCCGCCCAGCCCCCGTCTACGTCTAAGGGCACCGCCCAGTCCAGGCAATCAAATACGAAAACCAGACATCCGTAACTTAAGGGTTCTTCGATTCGGGGGTAGAATTGGTGCTTATGGCATCTAAGTCTGGTTCTAAGTCCAAAACTCCAACTGCGGCGTTGGAGGTGGAATCTAAGTTCTCAGCTACCCCAGAGGTGGTAGCCCCATCGTTCGATTTCGTTCCACAGGTTGGCTCCACCACCACTGAGGTGCGAAATCTCTCCGCGATTTATCTGGACACGGCGGACCTGCGTCTGACCCGTTCCAAGCACACCCTGCGTCGCCGCACCGGCGGCCCCGATGAGGGTTGGCATCTGAAGGCGCCGGGCAACGGCGGTCGCCTCGAATATGGCGTTGACCTGGAAGAGGGCTCTGTTAACGGTGAAGGCCGCGACGCCGACTACGTCGTGCCCACCGAGTTGCTTGCCCCTGTCCGCGCAATTGTGCGCAATCACCCGCTGCAACCAATCGCGCAGGTAGACAATGAGCGCCACGTCACCACGGTGTTTGCCCTCGATGGCACTCCCATGGCGGAGTTCGCGGATGACCACGTCACGGCGACTTCCTTCCTCGACGGCGGAGAAACCACCACCTGGCGCGAGTGGGAGATTGAGCTTCTGGGGGATTGGGCAGATCACCCGGACGGCAAGGCTGTAATGGCAGCGATGTCCAAGGTCGCTGAGGTGGCTGGTGCCGTGCCGTCGGAAAGCCCGTCGAAGTTGGCGACGGCGTTGGGTGACTCCATCGATTCTGCTCCCCTGCCGCCGACTCCAGCGAAGCTGCCGAAGGGCACGCCGGGGCGCACCGTGGTCGATGCGCTGGCCGCTAACGTGGCCAAGATGGTCGAGTACGACCCGAAGGTACGCCGCGATGAATTTGACTCGGTGCATCAGATGCGCGTCGCCACTCGTGAGCTGCGCAGTCACATGCAGACCTTCCACGGCATTGTCGTGGGCGATAAGGTCGCTGAGCTGGAGAGCAACCTCAAGCAGCTGGCGGGTGTTCTCGGTGTGGCCCGTGACGCAGAGGTCGTTGCTATGCGCTGGGAGGAGCTGCTGGCCAATCGCGAAAGCGCCGCTTTAGGCGAGGAGCTGCGTGCGAATCTCGTCGAGGATGTCCAGAAGGACTACGACCGCGCTCATCAGCGAGTCATTTTCGCACTCAATTCCAGCGAGTACCTGCAACTTCTCGACGATCTCGATGAGTTCCTCGCCAACCCGCCAATCGCCGCAAACTCGGAAGAGGCCGAGGCTGGGGAAAAGAAGTCCAAGAAGAAGGATGATTCGCTTGTCGACGACGCGGAGGCCGCAGCCTCCGAGGATGCTTCGGCAGCTGACTCCGAGGTCGCGGCTGAGACTGATACTGCTGCTGCCGCCGATGCAGCTGCTTCCACGACCTCAGACAAGGCCGAGCCGGAGAAGGTAAAGGCACCGAAGGAACTCGACACCACTGCGGTGCTGCTCGATCACTTGCGCAGCGCGTTTTCGAAGTTCCGTCGTCGCCACAACCTGGTACTCGATGGCCGAGAGGATGCTGACCTTCCAGAGGCAGATTTGGACGAGCGCTACCACGATGTCCGCAAAGCTGCGAAGAAGCTCCGCTACAGCGCGGAAGCTGCTCAGAACGCGGACCTGTCGACCGAGAAGCTCTACGCTGCCTGCAAGAACCTGCAGTCGGTTCTCGGTGACTTCCAGGACACCTGTACTGCGCGTGACTTCGTGTTGGCTCGCGCTAAGCGTGCCTCCCGTGCGGGCAGGGACGCCTTCGGCTACGGCGTGCTTTACCAGATGGAGTACTACGACGGCCTGAAGGCCCTGGCTGAGTACGACGATGCCGTGGCAAAGGTTTTCAAGGCCTTCCGTAAGATGGAAAAGAAGATTAAGAAGGGCAAGAAGGCCTAAACGCGTAGAGCCTTATTTCTCAGCTACGCCCCAGTCATCATCTTCTTCATCCCAGTCGTCGGCCGCCTTGTTGCGCTCGGCGACTTTTTCCATGGCAGCGCGGGCTTCCTCTTCGGAATCATAAGGGCCCATTCGGTCGTCCCAACCGGTTTTCTTCCCCTGAAACACCGTGCCTGTCGATGGCTGGTAGTACCACTTACTGCTGTTGTCGCTCACGATTCTTCTCCTCTTCCACATCGAAAACATGTCGAGTTATCAAGCGGTTGTGCCACCGCTAACTCCGCCCATAAGCAAGCTTGCAGAAAGGCAATCCTTTGCCTGCCATGTGCGCTGCGGCGACATAAAATCCCAGTATATAGGTTTGTCACTGTCCCCCGAGCCGGGTATTATCGACGGAATTGTTCACCTTAGAACACAAGCGCTGAATCCGAGCGCTGAATACAAACACTGCACACAAGCACTATGAGTCCGATCTCTGGAGAGGTTTCACCCATGCCCGCCGCACCCGCTGTCGTAAACGACGTCTTCGATGCCGTCGGTTCTAATGCTTCAGTTGCATACGCCCCGGGTTCCATCAACCTGTTGGGTGAGGACTGCGCGTCCTCCGGCGGCATGCTCCTAACCACCGCCATTCCAGCTTATGCCGCGGTCGGTATTGAAGAGATCGACGAGCAGCAGCTCATTGTCGTGTACAAGCGCGAAACTACCAAGATGGATTTCCCGGACAGCGTCCCCGCCGCTTTTTCGCAGGTGCCGACCGCTGTCGCGGCTACCATCGTCGCATTGCAGCACTCGCTGCACCTCGTTCCGCGCAACAGCAATGGCCTGAAGGTCACCATTGCCTCCACTATCGCGCCAGGTCGCGGTTTTGGAGAGATTCCGGCAATTCAGTGTGCACTCGCGCTGGCTCTCAATGCGCGTTTTGGCGACCGTGATGATGTACCTACCCGCACGCGTATTGCCACCGCTATCCACGAGACCATGGTGCAGGTAAAGGGCCAGTCGTGGCCGCTGTACCCCTACACCACGGCACTGCGCAGCCGCCCGGACAGTCTACTGTGCATCAACCACTCCGACGAGGCAGTCACGCAGACGGCGTTGCCACAGTCGTTGGCGCTGACTATCGCTTACTCCCCGGATGTCACCGGCGGTTCGCCAGACGAAGAGCGCTACGAGTTCTTCCAGCAAGCCTGCGCTGCTTTCGGCGTGCCGACTCTCGCTAGCCTCCCCGACGCACAGGAGCGGGTCGCGGACTGGGTACGCGCTCGTCACGAGGTGCACCCGGACGACGAAAACATCCCCACCATCGGCCGCGCCATCCAGTGGCTTGACGATGCCGACGCATCCTCCGACCGCGCCCGCGCAGTCATCGGTCACATCCGGCACAGCGATATTCAAGCAGCCATCGCAGGGGTTTCGCGCGATGTCAGTGAGCGTGGCTCCGCGCCGTCGGCAAGCTCTGTACTGGGGCAGATTGCCGAGCTGACCGACACCATCGACTGTGAGAAGATTGCCCGTTGCGCGCCGTGCCCGGGCGCGTCGCTGGTGATGTGGTCCCACGTCGACGACGCCGATCGGATTGCCTCCGCGCTTAACGACGGCGGTTCCGAGACCATCCGCGTGGAGAACACTTCGGCCGGCGCGGTGGTCGAGTAAAAAAGCTTGTGTGAACGAGTCGGCCTATGAGCCGGATTCTGTCCCTCGGCGCTCCTTTCGGAAAGCGCCGGGTGGCGATCATCCATCTCGGTCTGCCATTGCTGACAGCCTGAAGCAGCACACCCGCGAGTATCGGACGGGCAGCCCTCAAACACTCGCGCACACGCACGACGAAGCATGCGCGATTTTGCCTTGCTCCTGGTGGGGTTTACCTAGCCGGTGCAATCACTTGCCCCGCTGGTGCGCTCTTACCGCACCTTTTCACCCTCACCGGATCTCCACAGCTTTACGTCAAAGACATCGGCTGTGCGCCCGGCGGTCTATTTTCTGTGGCACTATTCCCGCAGGTCACCCTGGGTTGCTGTTAGCAACCACCATGCCCAGTGGAGTCCGGACTTTCCTCGACAGCGGCCTGGACACACTCTGTAAAAGAGGCGTCCGGTTCCGTTAACTGCCGCGATCACCCGGCCAGCTCGCTCGAATGGTTAGTGTACCCGCCACAACCGCAATTCAAATAACCCGCCGTACCGGGCTGCTAACCACGCAGGTAGCTGGTGTCGTTAATCAGCCGCACTGATGTCGGCCCATCTGCGTAGAACTCCGCGATGGAGAGGCTGGCCAGGTCCAGGTGCAGGCGGGTGAAGATTTCAAAGCCACAGCCGAGCCCCTGGCGCAGCAACGACTTGATTGGCGTGACATGGCTGACTACCAGCACATCAGAGGCACCGAATTGTTGAGCGATGCGCTCACGCGCGGCGCCCACTCGGCTATCGACCGAGCGGAAATCCTCCCCCTCCGGCGGCGCCACGGTCGGGTCCGCGAGCCAAGAACTGTGCAGCTCAGGGGTGGAGTTGTGCGCCTCGGAGAAAGTCATGCCCTCCCACTGCCCGAAGTCGGTCTCCCGCAGGTCCTCGTCAACGTGGATATCCAGGCCGAGCGCATTTGCTGCCGCCTCTGCGGTCTGCTGTGCACGACGCTGTGGAGAGGCCACAATGGCAGAGAAATTCATGTTGCCGCTATCGACCAGCTCTACGAGGTGCCGTGCCGCCGCTGCCGCTTGCTGCCTGCCGACCTCCGTCAGGTCGGGGTTCGAACGACTTCCCGAGTACTCCCGGCGAATCGACATCGGCGACTGCCCATGGCGCAGCAGCACCAGCCGCGTGGGGTCCGTGGTCGCACCCGTCCAGCCCGGCGCGCTATCGCGCTTGTCTGCAGCCTGGCTCATTTACTTGCCTTTCACTGCTCCCAGCGTTTCCGCACGCACGATCATCGCGCCACATTCAGGACAGAACGTCACTTCTTCCGGCGCGAGCGTGGTGAATTCATGCACGGTTCCGACATCGAGCTCCATGAAGCAGGAACCGCAGGTGCGCCCGTTCAGGCGTGCAACAGGGATGCCGTTAGCAAGCGCTAGACGACGGTAAAGCTTGGCTGCCGAACCATCAATGAGTTTGTCAGCCTCTTCGATTCGGGTCTCAGCGATGGAAATGCGCGCAATGAGGTCAACCTCGGCGTCGTTAAGCCTTTGCTTGGCGGCGACGATGTCATCGTGCGCCTCGTCGGCGTCGTATTCGTGCTCAGCGTCGACCTGATAGGCCTCCTGCATGCGCTCGTACTGCTGGAGTTCCTGTTCAGCGCGCTCGCGGCGGCGCTCGGTGGAGCGCAGGTCGTGTTCGAGGTCACGGCGCGTGGATGCGTCTTCTGTGGCACCGAGCGACAGACGGTCTGCCTTTTCGCGAGCCTTCAGCTTGTTGATGTCCGATTCCAGCTTGGCAATATCGCGGCCAATATCGGAGGCGCTGAGCTTGGAGCGCGCTGCCTCACTGGCCTGACGGCTGTGCTTTTTGCGCAGCTCCTGCAACTCGGCACGCTCGGGCAGAACGTTCTGGCGGGCGGTGAGCCCATCCAACAGAGTTTGGTTTTCCGCCTTTTCCAACATCGCCACTTGGATTTGTGGACTAAGCCTCATGGTCTTCACTTCCTTGCCTGTGTCGACGATTCTGCCACTGTCCAGGGATCGGTGCGCACCTCAAGGACCTCGGTCGCGACCCCGAGCCTCTCGGCCAGCATGTCTGCGGCCTGGTAGCACCAGGGGAACTCGCTGGCCCAGTGGGCCGTATCCACGACGCAGAAGTCCGCGGTCCGCAGCGTCTCATCTACAGGATGATGCCGCAGGTCCGAGGTAACAAAAGCATCGACGCCCATCTTCGCCACAGTGTCCAGGAAAGAGTCGCCCGAACCAGATGCAACGGCAACCGTACGAATCATCCGCTCCGGATCGCCTGCGCCGCGCACGCCCCATGCCGTTGCAGGCAGACGCTCAGCCACACGCGCAACGAAGTCCTTAAATGGCATCGGCGTATCTAGCGTGCCCACTCGCCCAATGCCCACAGCCTGCTGCGGGTCCAGACCGGTGGCCTGATTGTCCACGATGTCGAATGCCGGTTCCTCATACGGATGCACTGCAACGAGAGCCTTAACAATCGCCGCGCGCATGGACCGTGGTGCGACCATCTCCAGGCGCACTTCCTCGACATACTCGACCTGCCCCTCGGCGCCGATGAAGGGATTTGCCCCGCTCAGCGGGCGGAACTGGCCGCGGCCGTTAATGCGAAACGCACAGCTGTCGTAGTCGCCGATAGTGCCCGCGCCCGCCTCAAACATGGCTTGCGCGACCTTATCGACGTGATCTGCCGGAACCTTCACCGTCCAGGTATCCAAGCCGGGAGCCGGCTGCGGAGCTAGCGGCGCACCCGGTTCGACTCCGAGCATCGTGGCCAACTGGTCATTGACACCCGGTCGTGCGCTGTCAGCGTTAGTGTGCGCTGCAAAGAGAGCTACACCTGCCCGAATCAGCTTATGAATAATCCGACCCTTCGGTGTATCCGCCGCCACGGAATTCACACCGCGCAGAAGCAGCGGATGGTGCACAACGAGCATCTGAGCACCGGAGGCAATCGCGCGATCTGCGACCTCGTCAGTGCAGTCCAGCGCCAACGCGATGCGACGCACCTCATCCTGCGGGTCACCGCAAATCAGGCCAACTTTATCCCAGCTCTCCGCCAGTGCCGGCGGGTAGGCCGCGTCCATCGCCGTACGCACGTCGGCAACGGTCACCACCGAGTTATTGCCCTCGGCACGGGTCTGCGCAGAGTCCGTCATACATCCATCCCTTCAACATGCATTTCTCTCCAGCTTCTCTTCCAGCGTAGTGAACTCCGCCCCACCGCATCAGTTCTGCGACAGCAAATCCGCTACTTCCGCAACAAGCCGCCGCACACTCGCGTCATCCCGCACGGCCAGCCGCCACCACGAACCGTCCAGGCCGGCAAAGGTGTCGCAACGCCGCACGGCTACTCCGCGCGCAGCGAGCCGCTGTCTCAGACGCTCATGCTTGACGACGTCAACCTCCGCAGCACCCTGCCCATCGTGAGAACTCCGGTCACCTCCCGGACGCGCCAGGACAAAGGGAGCCTCGGAATCCAACACTTGCCAGCCGGCGGCCACTAGCAGCTGGGTCATAGACTCGCGCTGCTGACGAATCTCGGCACGAATTTCTGATAGCAGCTCTTCCTCACGACGCGCGATTTCCGCCATAGCGGTAAGTTGCAACGTGCCCAGCGGCCAGTGCGGACGCCGTCGCGCCAGCTGTGCCAGGAGCTCCGGGTGACCGAGTGCGTAACCGCAGCGCAGACCTGCGATTGCCCAGGTCTTAGTCATACTGCGGAAAACGATGACATTATCGGGGATTCTGTTCGCTTCCCCCGGCCTGCAATCGGCTAGCGAGCACCGCCGAATAATCTCGCCATCGGCGACGTCCATAAACGCCTCATCCACGACCAGGATTCCACAACGGCTGGCGAGCCCCCGCAGGTCATTCGCTGAATGAGCAACGCCGGTGGGGTTGGTCGGATTGCCGATGATGACCATCCGGCCTTCAAGCTGCTGGGAATGCGGGAAGGATGCGTTCTCGTGGACGTCGGCAAGCGTAGGCATGAGCGTGTACGGCGACGGCAGTACCAGCGAATCCACCTCGACTCCTGCGGCGAGGAAGGCGGCTTCGGGTTCGGTGAACTGCGGCTGGACGATTGTGGCGGGCAAGCCCAAGTGAGGCAAGAGCGAGAAGCCCTCGGCGACGCCGTGGAGAAGCAGTACCTCGTCGGCGCTGCGATTGTGGTTGGCGGCGATGGCGGCGCGGACGTCGGCATCGAGCTGCGCCGACGGATACGCGGCAAGTTCTCCGAGGGACGTGGCCAGCGAGTGCTGTAGCCACTGCGGTGTGGTGCCGTGGACATTGACGGCAAAGTCCAGGTCAGCGCCATGGGCGGCCTGGTCGCCATGATAGCGCAGCGGGTCGTCTAACATGCCATCCAGCCTAATGACCTTTTAGGATGAACAATATGTCCACTGGCCATCGCCCCACTGTCCTTATTGATGTCGACGGCACCATCGCCGATTCTCTCCCCGCAATCGCACATGGATTTCGCCTTGCATTGGAGGAAATTGACCGCCCACTTCCGCCTGAGAGCTTTATCAACACGATTCCCGGGCCGCCAATGGTGGAAACACTCGCATCTCTCGGGCTTTCCGACGAACAGGTCGACCGAGCCTTCGCTGTGTATATGGAGCATCAACACGCCGGTGCTTGGCAGCGTGCCGAGATGTTCCCCGGCTGGCCGGAGCTCCTGCGCGATTGGCGGGCAGCAGGCGTACAGCTAGCCACTGCGACTTCCAAGGGCGAGTACTTCGCCTGCAAGACCCTGGACAATTTCGGACTTCTCGACGCCTTTGACTTCATCGGCGCCGCCAGCGACGACGGCTCACGGCAGACAAAGACTGAGGTCATTGAGTACACGCTCAAGGAGTTGGGCATTGAACCCGATGAAGCAGTGCGCCCGCGTGGTTCGGTCGTAATGGTCGGCGATCGCATCCATGATTTTGAGGGCGCAGCACAGTTCGGCATCCCCGCCATCGCTGTTAAATGGGGCTACGGCTCAGAATCTGAGTGGGCATCGGCAGCGGCGGTGGCGTCGTCGCCTGGGGACCTGAATCGTGTTGTGCGGGAAATGCTGTATCTTTAAGACTCGTCAACGATTAGTGACAATCCTATTTTTATTTTCCGAGAAGTTTGGTTTTGCCTATTATGCTTATGAACTCGTCGCATCGTACTGAGTCCGTGTACGTCGTGTTTGTCTGCTCCGGAAATATCTGCCGCTCCCCCATGGCTGAAATCATCGTCCGTGACGCAGTTGAAGCCAATGCGCTTGCCGACGATGTCCTGCTCGCCTCCTGCGGAATCGGCGGCTGGCATGTCGGCGAACCCGCCGACGAGCGGGCGCAAGCCGAGCTGGAAAATGCCGGCTACGACCCAAATCACACCGCCGCACAGCTAGGCGATGAGCACATGGATGCAACGCTTTTCATCGCCATGGATGAATCGCACATCAATGGTCTACTCCGCGCTGGCGTGCCAAAAGAAAAGATTCGCCTGCTGCGTTCCTTCGACCCGGCGTCCCCGAAGGGTGCCGTCGTGGCCGATCCCTACTACGGTGGCCCGGAGGGGTTCGTCCGCACTCGAAACGAAATTGAGGCCGCGACGCCGGGCATCATCGCATGGTTGCGTGAGACTCTGGCGCTGGCCTCTGAACGTTAAGGTTTCAAAACAACCTTTTCTTTTGTTTTATTGGCATTGCCTCGGTTTCGGAACGCCCAAATCTTATTCAAGATGAAGTTAGCGGGCGTGCCCAAGATGACACCGATGAGGTTTGCCCAGTAGAGGCGGTTCCTAAAACCGGTGGAGTCGTCGAAAATGTCCGTTGGCAGTGCCAGCGGCGAGGTGGGGTTAGTCAGCAGCGTAATGACAACCAGGTTCACAATCAGTGCTGAGATACCTGCAAATAAAAACGGGAAGAACTGTCTAAACCAGTTCGGGCGATTGTCAGTTCGGAAAGTCCAGGACCGGTTGAGCTGGAAGTTCCAAATATTAGCCACGACAAACGCCAGAGTTGCATAGACGTGGGAGTAACGGATATTCCACCGTGTTCCGAACAGGTTCAAAAACACGTCGTGTTCATTGGTGCCCAGACTGAGACCCAACTTGCGGGCAATGATCACGACAATCAGGTTGACAACCACACCTGTGCCGCCGACCAGACCGAACTTGATGAACTGGCGCGAGACTGTGCTGAAGCGACGTGAAGGCGAAGATTTCGCTGTTTGCGTGCCCACCACGACACCTCTCTTTCCATCTATCCCGGGTAGATTCCCCGTCAAATACGCTCAAACAACTTTACCCGAAGTTCACTCAATCTCCGCGCAGGTGAATCCTTGTGAAAGCGAGATTTCCCTCACGGCAATCAGCCTTTTCCTCCCCCTCATCACCTCATCAGCACTGTGCTCATTTGGTATGCACTTTTAAAACAGGTGCCACTGCCCACCCGCCACAACAGTGCCATCCGCTCTAGTGCCAGCCGCTCTGGTGCCAGCCACAGCACCGGGTAAGCTCAATGAATGTGTTTAAGAATGTGCGCCAGTTTCTGACCCCTGGATGGGTTCTCACTGCGATTGTCGCCATTGCGTTTTCCTATCTCGCATTTACTGTTCTGGCTCCGTGGCAGTTGGGTAAGAACACCGCGACGCAGCATCGCAATCAGCAGCTTGAGCACTCATTCGAGCTCAACCCCGTAGATGTCAACGAGCTAATGCCCAAGGGCAAAGGCTTCGTCGAGGGCAACGAATGGCGTCGCGTTACCGCCACCGGGTCCTTCCTGCCGGATACCCGCGTACTATTGCGTAACCGCCCAGTAAATGGCGCACCCGCTGTCCAGGTACTCGATGTCTTCGTCGCTAACAATGGCGAAAACTACCTGGTCAACCGTGGCTTTGTGCGTCCTACAGACTCCAGCACCCCCAATGTTGAGCCAGCCCCGAAGGGCACCTTGACTATCTCGGCCTTTATCCGCCGAAACGAGGTTCCCGCCGAGACCGCCCCAATCCCCGGCACCCCGCCGCAGGTCTACGGAATCAATACCAAGGAAGTGTCCGAGCTCGTCGGCACCGAACTCAACCCCGATTGGCTTCAGCTCTCGGACAAATCCGATGCCGTCATCGAGGCCATTCCGCTGCCCACCCTGGAGTCCGGCCCCTACCTCTCCTACGGCATCCAGTGGATCTTCTTCGGCGCTCTCGTGCCGCTGGCTGTCGTCTGGTTCATTCGCGCCGAGATTGTCGAACGCAAACGCGACCGCGCGGAGCAGGAGGAGATGGCCAAGAATCTCCGCGATGCCGAAGCCGCAGAACCAGTCGATTACGCTGATGACACCGAGGACGCGGCACCCGAATCGGACGACGACGCCACTCCCACCTCTCCGCCGGCTAAGCCCGAAGAGGATCGCGCCGCTGAGCTGCACCGTCAGCGCATGGCGCAGCGCTACGGCAACACTGGCCACCGCGCCGCAGGTTATCGCGATAACCGATACGACGAGCGTTTCTAACTCTCAGCTCGCGCTTTCACTCGTCGGATACATCCGGCAATTACTGCTGCTCCGGCGCAGCTGAGCGCAACAATGTTTTGTACTCGCTTGCTCAGCCCTGCGGCACGCCGCACATCGGCCACCGCAGGCCTCCGACCACTGCCAAGCACCGGGCGCATCTCCACTCCGCTGGGATACACCGTCGCGCCGCCCAGCTGCAGCCCCAGCGCGCCTGCAGCGCTTGCCTCCACGACGCCCGCGTTTGGACTTGGGTGGTTGTCGGCGTCTCGTCGCCACGCTGCCAATGCTTGACGACGGTCCGGACCTGCAACCACAGTTGCGACAGCTGTAAGTCTCGCGGGGAAGAACCCGACGACGTCGTCAAGCCGTGCACTGGCCCACCCGAACTGCCGATAGCGAGCGTTGCGGTACCCCACCATCGCGTCGAGGGTATTAGCCGCTCGATGAGCGACCACACCAGGAGCGCCTGCAATGGCACCCCACATGAGAGTGCCGGTGACTGCGTCGGAGGTATTTTCAGCGAGCGATTCGACGGTCGCTCGGGCGATGCCATCAGCGTCGAGAGCTTCCGGATCACGCGAACACAACCACGGCACAAGTTCGCGGGCGGCATCGATGTCGCCGGAAGTGAGTCGGTCAGTCATGCGCTCGCCAGTACGGCGGAGAGTGGTGCCGCCGAGCGAAGCCCACGTGGCGGCAGCCAGCGTGAGACTCGGTGCGACTGTGCTGGCTGCGGCGGCAAGCGCTACCGGCGTGGCCACTGCGATTGCGGTGAACGCCACACCGCGCGCTTTGGAGTCGGCGTAGATTCGGCACTCAAGTTTGCTGACGGCCTGCCCGTAGAGGGCCACCGGATGGTGATTGGTGGGATCTGCGAAAATGCGGTCAAGTGCATACCCCACTGCGATGGCCGCTCCACGCCGCCAGAGGTGTCGACTTCTGGCATGTGTACACAATCTAATCAAATTGCCCCTGCAGAACGGCTGCGACATCGAGCGGAGTGACATGCGCTGCCGGATGGCGGTGCTGCGATGCGGCCATCAAGGTGTAATCACAAGTGTGCCGGATACCGAGCAAGTGCCCAAACTCGTGGGCAAGAGTGCTGCGAATTGCATCGGGATAGAGAGTGGAAGTAACGAAAACCGTCATCTCCTTACTAATTTCCGATGCAGAAGCCAAGACGCGCGAGTCCGGCCTTGGCACATAGCGAACGTTCACAGTATCCGAATCAGCCTTGTCCTTGGTCACTTCCCGAAGCACAACCTTGCCACCGAGCTTTTCATTCCACTCTTGAGTAGCAGCATCTAGCTGTGCGCGGTACGGAAAATCTGGGGCAACAACGTAATCCAAAGTGCCGTCGGCAATATAGGAAGGCATCTGATCCGAGAGATGGAGAATCGACGGATTATCCACCGGCTCGCCCGCATTTGCAGCCTTGACCATTGCTTTACAGGTGGCCGAATCGATTATCGGTTTACCATCCCCGCCGATTGCGTAGGCGGGAGCGCCCGCGAGCAGAGATCCGACAAAAACAATGGTGGCAAGCGATTTTGTAAAACGCACAGACCGGAAGTTTAGCACAAACAAAATCCGCCCGGATTCTCCGTTACAAGAATCCGGGCGGATTATATCTGTGCGGCGAGAGGGTTTCGAACCCCCGACCGCTGGTGTGTAAAACCAGAGCTCTACCGCTGAGCTATCGCCGCGCTGCTGCGAAACTCTAACACACGGAAAACATAGATTGCCAATTGCGCACTACAAACAGCGTTTATGTCGATTGTTTCAACAGCTCAGCTAGTAGCCGATTCAAACGGGACAGCTAGAGCCGGTTAGCTAGAGCGCTGCACCAGGCAATTGCCCTGCCAATCCCCCAGCCGAAGCGCCGAGGTGTTGGAGAAACCTGCCAGCTGTGCGGACTCGTCAATCACGCCAGGATCAATGGCACCCGGCTGACCAGCGCCCGGCGTGAGTAGCCAAACGCGACCTTCATCCTCCAAAGGGCGGGAAGCATCCACAAGACCATCGACCAAGTCGCCGTCTTCTTCACGCCACCACAGCAATACGACGTCGACAACTTCATCCGTGTCTTCGTCGAGCAGGTCTGCATCCAGGAAATTCTCGACCGACTCACTGATTGCTGAGTCACAGTCTGTATCCCAGCCAACCTCCTGGACTAGCTGACCTTCCTTGATGCCGAGCCTGCTCGCATATTCATGAGCAGCGCCTGTGGCGTTGACCACTTCCCTTTTCCTCCTCTAGAAAAAATATTCAGCTCGATTTTTCGAACTATGTGGAGAAATTTTACCGCTCAAATACATTTTTCACAGCTGCAAAATAAGAATTTCCCCAAAAAGGTGCAGTTTTCGCGGTGTTCTTCGCAATGTTCGTCGTAAAGCCAAGCGGATTATTCGGTGAAAGCGTGTGTAAGAAACGGCTAGGGGCACAACAAACGATTCAGAAGTAGAGTGGAGAACAATAACCTTTGCCTTTCCTTCAGGGACTGAAAGGAGCTCACAATGTCCGATACATCGTCAGGTACGCCACAAGCCCACTCTGATGAGTCAAATTTTGCCCTTATCCGTGATGGGGTCGCCTCCTATCTCACGGATGCAGATCCTGAAGAGACCAAGGAGTGGCTTGAGTCTCTCGACGGCCTGTTGGAAGAGGCAGGTCCGGAACGCGCACGCTTCCTCATGCTGCGACTGCTGGAACGTGCCACGGCAAAGCGCGTGGCCCTACCGCCGCTGACCTCGACAGACCTCGTCAACACCATCCCGACTGAGATGGAGCCAGAATTCCCAGGCGATGAGGACATTGAGCGCCGCTACCGCAAGTGGATCCGCTGGAATGCGGCAATTATGGTCCATCGCGCACAGCGTCCAGGTATCGGCGTGGGCGGACATATCTCCACCTATGCGGGTGCCGCACCGCTTTACGAGGTCGGCTTTAACCACTTCTTCCGCGGCAAGGACCACCCAGGCGGCGGTGACCACGTCTTCTTCCAGGGCCACGCTTCGCCGGGCATGTACGCCCGTGCATTCCTAGAGGGGCGCCTGACCGAAGAGGACCTCGACGGTTTCCGACAGGAGGTCTCCCTCGGTGAGGGCAATGGCCTTCCCTCCTACCCGCACCCGCATGGCATGCCGGAGTTCTGGGAGTTCCCGACGGTGTCTATGGGGCTGGGACCAATTAACGCTATCTACCAGGCCCGTTTTAACCGCTATCTCCATGACCGCGGCATCAAGGACACCTCACAGCAGCACGTTTGGGCCTTCCTCGGTGACGGCGAAATGGACGAGCCGGAATCCCGTGGTGCCATTCAGCATGCGGCGCTGAACAACCTGGATAACCTGACATTCGTCATTAACTGCAACCTGCAACGTCTCGACGGTCCGGTGCGCGGTAACACCAGCATCATCCAAGAGTTGGAGTCGTTCTTCCGCGGCGCTGGTTGGAATGTCATCAAGGTCGTTTGGGGCCGTGAATGGGACGAGCTCTTCGCCAAGGACAAGGACGGCGCACTAGTCGACCTGATGAATAAGTTCTGCGATGGCGATTACCAGACCCTGAAGGCTAACGACGGCGCTTGGGTGCGAGAGCACTTCTTCGGCCGTGACCCGCGCACTGCCAAGCTGGTCGAGGACATGACCGACGAGGAGATTTGGAACCTCCGTCGAGGTGGCCACGACTACCGCAAGATTTACGCTGCCTACAAGAAGGCCTTGGAGACCAAGGATCAGCCGACTGTCATCCTGGCGCACACGGTTAAGGGCTATGGCCTTGGCCACAACTTCGAGGGCCGCAACGCGACCCACCAGATGAAGAAGCTAGCACTCGACGACCTGAAGCTTTTCCGCGATAACCAGCGCATTCCAATCTCCGACGAGGAGCTGGAGAAGGATCCCTACCTGCCGCCGTACTACAACCCGGGCCCGGAGTCCGAGGAAGTGCAGTACATGCTGGAGCGACGCAAGGAGCTCGGCGGTTTCGTGCCAGAGCGCCGCACTAGCTACGAGCCTCTGACAGTGCCAAAGCCTGAGAGCCTGAAGAACCTGCTCAAGGGATCAGGTAAGCAGAAGGTTGCCACCACTATGGCGACGGTGCGTGTTTTCAGGGACCTGATGCGCGATAAGGACCTCAAGGATCGTTTTGTGCCCATCATCCCTGATGAGGCCCGTACTTTCGGCATGGACTCCTGGTTCCCGACGCTGAAGATCTACAACCCGCACGGCCAGAATTACACTCCGGTCGACCATGAGCTGATGCTGTCCTACAAGGAAGCGAAGGACGGCCAGATTCTGCACGAGGGCATTTCCGAGGCGGGCTCTGTGGGGTCGTTTACCGCTGTCGGCTCGGCGTACGCCACCCATGGCGTTGCCATGATTCCGCTCTACATCTTCTATTCGATGTTCGGTTTCCAGCGTACGGCTGACTCCATTTGGGCCGCTGGTGACCAAATGACCCGTGGCTTCCTGCTCGGTGCTACAGCTGGTCGCACGACGCTGACCGGTGAAGGCCTGCAGCACATGGACGGTCACTCCCAACTGCTGGCGGCTACGAACCCGTCTGTGGTCTCCTACGACCCGGCGTTCGCCTACGAGATTGCCTACATCGTCTGCGACGGTATCGACCGCATGTACGGGCCAGAGCGCGGCGAAGATGTCATCTACTACCTGACTATCTACAATGAGCCGACTTCGCAGCCGGCTGTCCCGGAAGACCTCGATGTCGAGGGGCTACTTGGCGGTATCTACCGCTTCCGCAAGGCTGAGGGCGACAAGCATGTCAACCTGCTGGCTTCCGGCATTGGCATGCAGGAGGCGCTGCGCGCCGCGGACATCCTGGAAGACTACGGCGTGGCTTCCTCGATTTACTCGGTGACATCGTGGAATGAGCTGGCCCGCGATGGGCACGAGCGTGACACTGAGCGTCTACACAACCCGGCTGAAGAGGTCGACGACGCCTTCGTTACCCGCCAGCTGTCCGACACCGATGGGCCGTTCATCGCAGTGACCGACTTCCAACGTGCGGTCCCGGAGCAGATTCGCAAGTGGGTTCCGGGTGACTACACCGTCCTCGGCACCGACGGCTACGGCTTCTCGGATACCCGTCCGGCCGCTCGCCGCTACTTCAACTCCGACGGCGAGTCAGTCGCTGTTGCGGCCCTGTCCGCACTGGCACGCGCTGGCAAGCTCGACATGAATGTCGCCCAGGAAGCAGCTGAAGAGCTGCAGATTACCGATCCAACCGCAACCACTCAGGACGCTGAATAATGACCTCAAGCCTTGGAGATCAGCTCAGCGCCCTACTGGGCACACAGGTCACCGGTGACGCTGACGATGCCTCACCTAATGCAGCGAACGGGGGCTCGAAGAAGAGTTCCGCCGACGCTGACCTGCCCGCAGGTCTTCACGGCGAGGTCGCGGCAATCGTCAAAAAGATGGCTAACGACGAGGTGGAGTCCTTAGAGCTCTCCACCCCGCTGACCGACTACGGTTTTGACCGCCTAAGCGTCGTAGAGTTGGCCGTCCGTTGCGAAGAAGAGCTGGGAGCCCGCGTTGAGGACGAGGACATTTCCTCGTTTAAGACCCTCGGCGATGTAGTTGACTACATCGCCGCCCGGCGCGGGTAGAGCTGCAGCACGTTAGCTGCCTCTACCCCACCAAGGTCTGCGTTGCCAGCGGTCGAGTTGCCGCTGGCACTGTCGGTCCCGGCAGGGGTGGACGTCGTAAAGCAGTCTTCGGGGGCGTAGCCTGCCGTCATCATGCGCATCGGCTCTAACACGCGGTCCCACGGCCCACCGATGGCCGCGTCGAGGGCACCTTTGATGTCGCCGCCGCGCGCCATGATGGAACGCAGCGCGTCTTCGTTGATCACGATGTTTCCGGCGGCATCGGTCTGTCCGGCGAAAGTCCCCAGCTGCGGGGTATGGCAGTAGCGCATACCGTCAATGGCGTAGCCGTCATCATCCACGGCTGGGTCTTGCGCCAGCTCGAAATAGAGGCGCGGCCACCTAGCCAGGTTGTCCACCAGTGTGGCGATGGTGTCAGCACTTGCAGTGAAAGGCACCTCAGCGCACAAAGTGGAATCCTGGTCGGTCGCACGCCAAATATCCCGGCCTGGCTTAGTGCCATCGGGCATGCTGAGTCGGGCCAGCGCCCACGTGATGTGTGGTTGCAGCGGCCCTGGCATGCTGTGAATCCACAGGACGCCTGAAAGTTGGGTGCGCATAGACGAAGGTCCTCGGAAAGGTTGCGGTCAATTGGTGTAAGACGAGATTCGTCTTCCCCTACGAACTCATCCAACGACACTTGCCACACTGCAGAAAAAGCACTGCGGTAAAACAACACTTCTGAGGTTTGCGTTGCACGTGTTTATGATTGTTATTTCCAAGACGGCTGCTGGCAACCCTCAAGTTGTCCTTAATCCCCCAGATGTGATTTAACGCTGAGACGAAAAATCGGCGCCGCAAGCGACGCCGGCTTACTCCACATCCCCCTTAATCCTCAGCGTGTTCTTCCAGCTCACTCCAGAGTTCGTCGTTGAAGTCGGCCCATAGAGGCTTTGCCCACTCGCCGAAATCTCGGTCGGTCAGCGCGATTGCCGCCCGTCCGGTTGGACGATGCAGCCACAGGAGTGTGCCCGCTTGCCCAAAATGGCCTGCGACATCCTTGGGCATCGAGGCACCAAACCACAGCCCCTGCTTGGAATCGGGGTGCCCGAAGATCTCAAAGCCCAGGCCCCAATCGGCCGGACGTTGCATACCATAGCCAGGCACAACACCATTCAGCCCCGGGAACTGCACCGTCAACGCCTCAGTCACGGTATCGGGATGCAGAAGAGTCGGGGCGAGAATCTCATCGACGAAGGCCATGAGATTAGCGACGCTGCTGCGCGCGCCATGCCCTGCCGAGCCATCCAGCACGGAATCCGCCATCCCTAGCGGCTCAAACACAGCCTGGCGCAGGTATTCACTAAACGGCATGTCTGCCTCCGCGGCGATTACATCGGCGATGATGTCAAAACCCGCGGAGGAGTAAATACGCCGCTCCCCTGGCTCTTTTTCCAGCTCACGGCTGGCAAACCCCACCCCGCCGGCGTGCGCCAGTAGGTGACGCACAGTCGCACCACGACCGGGTGGCGTGAGCTCTTGATTGAGCTCCAGCGCACCCTCTTCGACGGCCACAAGCATTCCCACGGCCGCCAACAGCTTGGTCACACTGGCCAGTTCAAAAACTCGGCCGCTATCACCGTGGGTGTGCCAACTGCCATCGTCGGCACGCGCGGCAGCCGCGACCGCGTCGACTGGCCACTGGTCAACTTGCGCTAGAACAGAGGGCTTCCAAGAAGTCATGTCCTCAAGACTACGCAAGCGCGGCAGACGTGGACTTCTCAGCAGGCGCGTCCGCAGACTCGTCGTCCGACTCGTCAGCTGTTTCGTCGGCTGGCGACAGGTCGGCGTTGGCGCTTGCGTCCCACTCGCCCTGGTCCCAAATTCCTGCACGCTTTGCGACGACCAACGGGACCACGGCCTGACCGGTGACGTTTACCGCGGTGCGTCCCATATCCACAATCGGCTCGACAGCCAACAGGAGGCCGACACCGGCGAGTGGCAGGCCGAGGGTCGACAGGGTCAGGGTCAGCATGACGGTAGCGCCGGTGGTGCCAGCAGTTGCAGCCGAACCGATAACGGAGACGAAGATGATGAGCAGGTAGTCCGTGAAGTCCAGCGGTACCCCGTAGAACTGCGACACGAAGATAGCTGCGATAGCCGGGTAAATGGCAGCGCAACCATCCATCTTCGTGGTAGCACCCAGCGGCACTGCGAAAGAGGCGTACTCATCCGGCACTGCCAGACGACGCGAGACAACGCGCTCAGTGACCGGCATGACGCCCATCGACGAACGAGTAAAGAAGCCGAGCGAGGTCACTGGCCAGACGCGACGGAAGAAGTCGATTGGGCTAATGCCATGAATCTTCAGCACAGCTGGGTACACAACTGCGATAACCAGGAACAGGCCAATGTAGATGGCAATGGCGAACTTGCCCAGGCTGCCAAGTGCTTCCCAACCGTACTCAGCGACAGCATGACCGATCAGAGCCGCAGTACCGATTGGTGCCAGACGGATAACCCACCACAGCACCTTCTGCACGATGGTCAAAAGAGAGCCGGAGAACTCGATGAACGGTTCAGCCTTCGGGCCGACCTTTACTGCGGCAATACCGAAGACAATCGCGATGACCAGCAGCTGCAGGACGTTGAAGTTCAGCGAGCCGGATACAGCACCGTCAGATTCGCTGATCTTCACACCAAGGCCGAGGAAGTTCTGCGGGACAATGCTCTGCAGGAATCCCCACCACGAGCCCACAGAATCCGGTTCCTGTGCAGCCGAGGCATCGACGCCGGAGTTAACGCCCGGCTTGATAAGCAAGCCCAGGCCAATGGCAATAACCACCGATACAAAGGATGTGATGGCGAACCAAATAAGCGTCGAAACAGCCAGCTTGGCTGCGCCTGCGACCTGGCGCAGGTTGGCAATCGACACCACGACTGCGGTGACCACCAGCGGCGGAATGAGCAGCTTCAACAGCGTGACGTAGGTACTGCCGACCTCGTCCAGCGCTGTGCGCAGCGAGGAGTCATCGCCAGTACTGCGGGCCATGAAGCCCAAAATGAGACCAATAATCAGGCCATAGACAACTTGGGCACCGAAGCCGGTCGCCCATGTGAATTTATTCACTTTTCCTCCTGGAAGTTTATCTGTCTGAAAACACTTATGGCGCGCTTTAGGTCATCTGACATATGCGCGTGATGGGGTATCCGAGGGCCGCTGGGCTCAGCTTCGAAGAGGTAGGCGCAACGGGGGCGGAAACCTGAAGTGTTTAGCGACAGGAGGAAGTGGAAATTCGGCCGTAATCGAGCCAACGCCGCTTTGTGAGCATTTTCATGTTGGTCATTTCTATCTTGCAAGTCCGGTTAAGAGACAAACGATAAGACTGCCACGATTGATGTTGTGACACCAATTCCCAACGCAGGCTCACAGCCAAATATTCCGAATCTTTAATTCGTTTTCTCAGCCTGCTTGCGCAGCTGCAGCACCTTTAGCGAGCAGAGGAAACCGATAGTTAGCGCACCGACGGCGGAATACAGCGCAAACTGTGTGGCATGTGCAAACGCATTTGTCAGCGGGATCAATACAGCGTCGGAAGCGCCCTGCGCCCGCAGACCAATCAGGATAGAGCCGGCGGAATCCTTCAGCCCCTGCCCCATCTGCTCCAGTCCCGGCGACAACTTCGCAATCTCGCGATCCAGCCCAATCGTCAACGCCATACCACCGAGTGCCGCACCGAGAGCAGAACCAATCTGCCGGATTGTCGACTGCGTCGCCGACGCCTGTCCCGACAGACGCACCGGAATATCGCCGAGCACCAGCGAGGTCAGTTGCGCCGACGCCAGGCCAAGGCCCAGACCGTAGATAATCAGCGCAAACACAACTAGCCACAACGGCAGGCCAACACGCTCTTCCGCCGCCAACTGCAGCGAACCAAAGACCTCGAGCCCCAGCCCCACAATCACGACACCGGCCGGGGTGATCCGGGCTGCTAGATGACGCGCCATGGCACCTGCGAAAAACGCGCCGAGAGCCATCGCTGCCAGGACCAGGCCAGTTGCAATCGTCGACAAGCCAATCGCCGACACCAAGTAGAGCGGCAGCACGAAGACCAGCGCGAACTCACCCACCGCGACGAGCATCGCCGTCGTATTCCCCCAGCTAAACGTGGCGTAGGAGAACATCGACACGTCCAACAGCGCAGGATCCGCGTTCTTCCGACGACGATTCTCCCACAGCACGAAGGCGACGAGCACCACCGCACCAACCAAGAGCGTGACGACGGGCGCGGAGGGAAAAGCAAACCCAATCTTGGCACCCTGAATGATGCCGAAGACGACGGCACCAAAGCCGATTCCAGATAGCAGCAGGCCGAGAACGTCGAAACCACCAGCGCCATTGGTCTCGCCCGCGGTGTTCGGCACCCAGCGCAGCGCAAGGAGGAAAAGCACCACGGCGATGGGCACATTGACCCAGAAGATGGCTTCCCAACCAGCGAATTGAGTAAGGACGCCACCCAAGAGCGGGCCGACTGCTGCGGCACCGGACATGACCGCACCCCAGATGCCGAATGCGGTGGCGCGATCTTTGTCACGGAACAGTGCGTTAACGCTGGACAGTGTCGACGGCAGAATGCACGCGCCACCAATGCCCTGGATAACGCGGGCTATGACCAACGGGGCCAAGGATGTGGAAAGCGCGGCCACAACGGAGCCGCCCGTGAAGATGACCAGACCGACGAGAAAAAGGGTTCGACGGCCAAAGCGGTCACCAGCACGGCCAGAGGTTAGCAGCAGCGCGGCGAAGACGGCGGAGTAGATAGTGGTAATCCACTGCGCACCGACGATGTCGAGGCCCAGCTCCGAAATGATAGTCGGCAGTGAGACACCAACAATGGTGCCGTCGAGGACAATCATGCCTAGGCCAACCGCAAGCACGAGCAGGCCCCACCAGCGCTGTGGCGAGGCCGAGAACTCAGCAATCTGATCCTCGTTGGCGATTGCCGTGACGGCGGTGCCCTCCGCTTTCTCTGTAGCACCGGGTTGTGCGTCGGCTGAGACGTCGGCGCTGCTCAAGGAAGGTTTCGTACTCATAGGATTAATGCTAGAAGTGTCCAAGCACTGATTCATCAACCGAAAGTCGTAATTTTCCGGAGCTTTGGTTCGTTGAGCACGGGAGACGCTTTGCTTCATCGAGCTCAGAGATGAGGGCATCGAGAACGCGGGACAACTTCTTTGAATCCGCGCAATGGCAGCAGAACCTGCTGGCTATAGGGCTTTTATCACCACGCAGTGGCAGATTGCTATGATGCTATGAGGTCTCGGGCGCTAATTAATAGCGCTTAATTGCCGCTTCGCAGTGCCCGAGCCTTGCCCCTATAGCTCAGTCGGTTAGAGCAGAGGACTCATAATCCTTTTGTCCCAGGTTCGAGCCCTGGTGGGGGCACTACCGCACCTACCGCGTCCTGCAGCGACACGGACAGGTGTTCGAGGTCACCTGCCACTACCCCCGCGTAATGCCGGAGCGTAGTGGTCGCATCAGCGTGTCCAAGGTGCGCTGCAACAACCTGCGGAGCAACACCCGACCGCAGTGCGAGGGTCGCGCAAGTATCACGGAGCGCATGAGGAGTGATTTTCCTCACACCCGCACGGGCACACGCAGGCTGTAATGCCCTTGCCGTCCAGTTCGTCCTGTGCACCGGAGTACCAACAGCCGAGGTAAACAGCAGCTCGGTTTTACAGCTGGCGGCGCACACTCGCAGTCGCTCCATCACAAAACGCGGGAGGTACACCCGACGACGCTGATGCGTTTTGCCGTCAGAGCGCAGCCACCCGCCACCACGAGCAGGGATAAGACCGCCCGAGACCATGATGTACTCATCGTGCACCGACGCGGGTTTTAGAGCTGTAACCTCGGAAAATCGCAAGCCCCCGTAGACCAAGACCTCAAAAATCAGCAGGTCACGACCAGACAGCTGTGCGGACACTCGCTGTACCTCATCCGGGGAAAGCGGGTCAGGCAGCGCCCTAGTGGCAGGCGGCATTTTCACTAGCTTCGCCGGCGAGGACTTCACATAGCCCTCAATCTCCGCCAGCCGGTACACCTGGCGAACAATAGAAAGCGACTGTCGCACCTGGTGGTAGGCGTGGGGCGCAGCCTCTATCACCCAACCCTGCACATCTCGGTAAGTGATTTGATCGAGACGGAAACTTCCAAACACAGGCTGTAAATACTGCTCCAGCAACCAGCGGTAATCCTCAGCGGTTTTCTCTGCAACAGGATGCATCGACAGCCACTCAGCCGCATAATCGCTAAAATACGGTGCCTGACCAGCCACTATTTTTCACGCACCCTACCAGACGCATACGCGTCCACACTCTCAGGGACATAACGAACGAGCTCGCCAACCTGCATATACCGCGGACCAACACCACGGTCACGCCACCGCATGAGAGTCTGACGGGACACACCCAAACGGCGAGACACCTCGCCGGGGGTCAAAAGGGAAGTCATTTGTAAACCAACTTTCAAAAGAAACAAAATCAGAACTAAAACAAGGTAAAGGTGCGCCCGCCGTAGCGGGCGCGGTCAATGAGGAGACACAAGAAACTGCAGGGATACCCGACCTAGACGACGGAGAACAAAACCACCTGGTCACCCGCCCTATCGGGGCAGGGACAAAGGGGCTTTCGCCCCTCTGTACACCCCTCTGTGGACTAGGCAGACACCAGACGCACAACGCACCGACCAGAGGTCACCGCACCTGTGGTGCGATTCACATCCTCATAGGCCAGGCAGATGCGCTCCGTAGGGGCGGCATACCTAGCCGTAACCGGAGAAACCTGCAGGTCAACCGGGTTTTTCGGCATACCGTACAGGCGCTCCTCACTTTCCAAAACCTCTCGCGCCTGCACACAACTCCGCTCCCGAGCCTCGTCGATGTACACACTGCCGGACGGCTGATAGTTACAGTCTCGCTCTACACGGGCACGAGCGCGGTCAATACGACACTGCCCAAAATCCTGAAACAGACCGCCGCATTTTTCCGGCTCCCCCGGAGTCACGTTCTCTGGTGCCTGGTCACCACCACCCTGAGCAACCACCAGACCGATACCAGCGAACAGCGCGAGCACACCGCCAGCGATTTTCCGCCCCCTACTCATCAGACTCACCTACTAGTGGAGTGTGCTGATCGAAGACGTACCGCCCGATGCGGTCGTAGTACTCGTCATAGTCCATATCCGGAGACTGAAACCAGGTGAAATCCGGCTTGCCGATTTCGCGAAGCACACCGCGACCTGGCTGTAATGCAATCATTCGAGCAACGACCTCGGGTTCTACCTGGTCAAACATCATTTTGATGCTGTCCGTGTTGTCCTGCGCGTAGGAGATTCGACGACCATACTGCGACCGGTCATGCAACGTTTTCGCTTCCGCACGCTGCAGAATCGTAAAAACGCGAATGCCGACCTTTGCGCCCTCGCGGAGTAGTCGACCGACAGCGCCAGTAAAAGATGCTGCCTGCTTTTTATCCCAGGCGGTCATCGACTCAATCAAACCGGAATATTCCTCAAGCACGCAGAAAATGATTGGCTGGCTTACCGAGAAGTCGTCGATTTTCTCTCGGCGACCGAGGTTCGCCATGCGGCTTTCCATTTCGGCTACCACCGCGTTAACCAGCGCAATTGCCGCTTTTAACGACGCTTCTGAGGTACCAAGAACAAAGTCCTGCGGTCTGCCGGAATACTCCCACCAGGGGCGCAATAACCCAAAGGCGGGGTCGATGCCAACTACCTGAATATCGGAGTGTTTTGCCAGCTGAATTAAAATCGATTGGCTGCCCTTACTTTTACCTGAGCGGGTGATGCCCGCAATAAACGTGTGGTAAGACGCATATGGGTCGAAACATACGAGATGTCCGTCCTCGTCCTGCGCCCACCAGAGGGGTGCCCCTGTATCAGTCAAGGAAATCGACCCCCAGCTTCTTCTCAAAAGCATCACGGGTGATGGCATACAGGCGCATTTGACCAGGACGCTCACGCTCTACCTGGTAGTCGCGAACCCCCTCAATATCTGCGTACGCGCCGAGCTTTTCGACACCCTCACGAAAACCCTTTTCGCTCATACCCTGTGGGAGCCTGCACACCAGGGCAACCCCACGGGAATCTTTCAGGCGACGGACTACGGTCGGGGTCAGCCGTGACACCTCTTGCTTTTCCTCGCCATCTTCAGTGCGCACTGTGCGGACCGTTTCGACGTAGCAGCCGACCGCCTCCAGTGCTGTATGCAGCTTTTTATCCGTGCCGAACCTGCGGAAAAATTCGCGCTCGCCCGCGCGAAGATCGTCCTTATCATCCTTGCTCAGTCCATGTAGCTGCTGGCGGTTTTCACCCCACGACTCAGCCAGGCTGATTACCGCAAGGATGCCGCCGACAATCAGCACAAGGAGAAACAGGCTTCCAAAATCGATGCCATTACTCATTTTCAGCGCCTCCCCACAGACCAGCCGCAGCCTCGTCACGTCCGCGAGCGGTCAGAGTGAGGCGCTCGATTTCGGGATGGAAATAGTCGCGCTCTCCATGAACCCAACCTCGGCGGATAAGCTCCACTACGACCTCTCCTATCTCCATATCCGACACGTCAGACATGCAAATAAGTAGCTCGCCATAGGTCATCGGAAAACCCTTGGACAGCCACTCTTCTAGCAGTCCTACAATTTGCCGCTCAATCGATATAACGCTCACAGCGTCCTCCAATCTTATTTTGGGTGGAATACCTTTTTGGTGATTCCTAGTCGCTCCCCCAACCACTCGCCGGGGGATGCGGTACAAACCACCAGACAAAAGCGGCTTAGCGAGCTAGCTGCTCGGAGAAATCCACGACCTGCTGCAGCTCACCGATGCGAAGCGTAGGGCGCATTTCCGCGAACGTGCTGTCACGGTCAGACGAGGCGCGCACCACCAAGTCGCAGTTTTTTCCAGCCGCAAGCAACTTGCCTGCAGGCAGTGCAAACGGCTCGGTGCTCTGCACAGTGACCGTCATCTGCTGCCCCTGCCACAAAGCAGGAACGTCCGCGATGCGGTGAATCTCACCACCGTCATCATCAAGCGCGGGCTTGTCAGTCGGACGCCGATTTTCCCACTGCATCATCTGGCGAGACTCCGCATCAGCAAGAACCACCAACTTCACGCCTGCAGCCGGAACAGTAAACGAATTGAGCGCCATTTTGGCTTCCTCTCTACTAAACAAAACGGACCACATCCGCCGTTCCCGTTTGGAACTATTTGTAGTATATCACACTTCTTGTTTCGCTCGCTCCAAAATGTACCACCCGGCACATGTGAGCGCAACACAAAGAATCAACCTGCTAGATTTGTACCGCCCGCATCACATAGACTCAGCCACATGAGCACTAGCGACTACCGCCGACTGGCGCAAGAAAAAGAAGATGCAATCCGCGAACTGCAAGCCCAAATCGAGCACACTCGCGACATCATCGAAGCCAACCGCGAAGCCTTAAAGACGCTCACTAGCTTGGCTTTTGCCGACTTCGGCGTACCACAACGCCGAGTCGCACAGTGGGCTGGAGTATCGCCGACGCAAATCCACCGGTGGAACAAGGAAGTCCAGGAATCCCTGGCAAATCGTCACAGTGACGATAAACAGTCCGACGTATCTACCACCGCCAACACTGATTTTGTACCTAAAATTTTCGACGCCCGGCAATCCGGTCACACCGAGGAGATAACCGAGACGGAACAAGCAAAAATCGAAGCCAGATACAACCGTGACGCACTACTGCGTCGCCTGGCGGAGAGTAACTGATCCGCGCATACCCACCGGCAGTTTTTTATCGCCTGAACGATACGCATTTAGCGCCCTGAACAGGTCTTTTGCCATACCTGGTGCATCATCCATCAGTAACCACCCCGCACGCCATTTACCCAGCATGCGGCGTTTTGTACCAAACTGCGCATGCGCCCAGCGGGCGAGAACTCGTCCGAAAAAAATCATTTCATCAGCAGTGATTAGTGCCACAGCCATAACTTTTTTCAGTCCAAAAACGCCCCAAAAACGCCCGATGCCCGCACCCGACTCAATCCACTGCGCAGGCGCAACATTCTGATACCCCTTTGATCCACCATCCGCGCTTTTCGCCGCATACTTTGAAAAATAAAAACTTGCATGACGCGAGGACTCAAAACTCTGCCGCGTGTGGTGCACACCAGTGCCCGCCATCAGATGCCGCGCACGCTCCCCCGAGCTTTGATCGGCAGCAACAATTTTTGCCCATGTCGCAGCAAGCCAGCCAGTAAAATCCACCTGCACCTTTTCGCTGGTCACAGGGCTTTTCACGGTACACGCCCCCTCTGGCACCACCATCAAAAGATGATAGTGAGGGGCACCCCTACGCTGGAACTCACGCTTCCACACTCCCAGCAGCTCGCGTCCCCAGTCACGCTGAAACTGCAACCTCAACCGATTCAGGTGCGCATACACGGTTTTTGCATCGGGAGCGACCGCCTGCCAATCCCCCGGATACGTCAACGTCACCATGGCGATTTCGCCAGGTTGCTCCAAAAACGCGTTCCAGTCCAATTCGGAAAACGTTGCAATCATTCGAGTGCGCGATTTTTGCGACCACTCAGTAATTCGACGGTCTTCCTCGCGTCGCTCACAAGCATCCAGCTGCTCTAGGTAGACCGCCCATTTTTCATGTTCGTGCTGGTTATGGGCGTTTTTCAGGTTCTCGGTTGCCATCCTTTTTAGAGTCGGCAGAGTGCCCTCTGCCAGCTCTCGGGCATGCCTCAGCGACTCCAGCGCCGCATCCAGCTTTTCCGCAGCAGGGATAACCCCAAGCCCCCGCCACTCGCGCATCAGTACCGTGTGCTCACGAATCGCATCCGCACGGACATCTACGTCCGTCGAGGTATCCAGTACGCCCTCTAGCTCGGTTAGCCGACGCTCTACCGCCACAACGCGCTCTTTATGCCGCGCACGTTCCCTCTCAATCTTCAACAATGCCTTTTGCTGATCTTGCATCTTGCGGTCACGTTCCCGTGCCCGCTCATCCCTCTTCTCCCGAAGATTAAAATCGTAGGCACCCAGCCTCAGTAGCGCCGGGGAAATTTGAATCGTCGCCACTTTCCCCTCTTCCCCTTCCCACGTCCGTGAGGTCAACGTTTCCGCCGCGTCCCGGCATTCTTCTACCGTGGGAAATCCCCTATCTACCTCGGAGTTTTCCTCCCGGGTGCGAATTTGTCGTGTTTTGGCACATATGGATAAACCATGTGCCAGCTCGTCGCCTGCGGCTCCTCGCCACGCCCCGCCGTCGGCTACACCTACGCTACCGCGCGCGGTCGCTCCCACACCTACCGCGCCACTCCGCTGCCGCGGGCGCTTGCGCATGCGACCTTCGGTCGTTCGCGCGCCCTTGCCCCTGCGCTCTGCTCCCGGCTCGTCGCTGCACACGTCCACTACGGCTCCGCCTGGCTGGGCAGTGGGGGTAGAAAACATTTTCGACAACTGCATAATGAAAACACCTAGTGTAATAGGAGGAAATTTTTACAAAACGGCGGTTACCTAAAACCGCAGGTCAGCCCCGCTCCTCATTTTTGAGTAGCGACTCACTACCTCATAATCCTTTTGTCGCAGGTTCGAGCCCTGCTGGGGGCACTAAATGCCCTGGTGAGAGAACTTCCGCGGTTCGACTACCGGGGCTGTTCCCTTTTTGTTCCCTATTTCTCGTCGCCTGTTTTCTTGTCGCACTCTAGTCTCGGAACTGTCCCCGCCCGCTCACGCCCACTTACCCGACATCCGGTTGTAACAGCTGGCACACAGGGAGATGTACTTCGGCGCTTCGAGTGCCTCAATTTCCACGGTCTCGCCGTCGAGAATAATGCTGCCGTCCGGGTTTAACCGCGCCGTAAAGATGGCCTTCTGCCCACAGGTGCAAATTGTCTTAATTTCCTCAATGGTGTGGGCGACTTCAAGCAATCGCTGGGAGCCCGGGAAGGCATGCGTGCGAAAGTCGGTACGCAGGCCATAGCAGAGCACCGGAGTACCGCGAAGGGTAATGCCCAGCAACTGGTCAACCTGGTCAGGGGTGAGAAACTGTGCTTCATCGATGATTAGGCAATCGTGGCCGTCGGCAAGCGAGGAAAGGTCATCGCCGTCGTGGATGAGGTGCGCGCGTTCCGCAATTCCGATGCGGGAGTGCACGTCGCCGTCAGCCAAAGTATCCACGGCCGGTTTGGCGATCAACGGTCGCATATCGCGCTCGCGGTAGTTGTGGGCGACGCGAAGGACCTCGATGGATTTTCCGCTGTTCATGGTCCCGTAGCGGAAGTACAGTTTTGCCATAGCCATCGATTGTAGGGCATCGATTCGCGGGCTCTGACAGGCGTGAAACCGGGCGGCCAACGCGGATTTCAATTCGCGACTATCCTATATTTTTATGCAGCCGAATCCTGACCTGAATGAGAATCCAACCGTCGTTGTATGCGGATCGATCCACCTAGATACCCTGGTCCAGGTCGATAGCGTCCCCGCCGAAGGTGGCACGCTCATCGTTGATGACGGCACTAATTCGCTAGGCGGTAAGGGCGCTAACCAGGCCGTTGCCATTGCTTACGACGGTGTCCGTGCTGTCATGGCCGGTACGGTTGGTGAGGATCGCGCTGCGGACGTCGTGGTCGAGGAACTCAACGCACACGGCGTAGATGTCCACTCCATTAAGACTTCCTGGGATTTGCCGACCGGCAGCGCTTTCGTTGCAACGAACCGCAAGGGCCGCCCGGTCATTTTTGTCCAGCGCGGTGCCGACGCACTGACGGACCCCACCGATTTCGTCGATGAGTTCGCATCAGCGGATGTCGTGCTCGCACAGGGCGAGCTCCTCCCGGAAGCAACTGAGGCCATCGCGTCCGTCGCATCCATGTACAGCGCGCGACTGGTACTGAACCTCAATCCGGTCGTAACCGTTACACCTGCGCTGATTGACCATGCAGATCCGCTGATTGTCAATATGAAGGGCGCCTGGGAAACAATCCGTCGCCTGGACATCGCCGAGGGTATCCGCGCTACCGACTACCGCGCACAGCTCGAGGCACTACTGCAGTACTGCCCCAGCGTCATCATGCTCCGCGGCGACCACGGCTGTCTCTTCGCACAGCACTCCGACGGTATCGATGACGAGCCGACAATCTACGAGCACCCCGCGCTCAAGCTGCCAGAGGAGAAGATTGTCGACGGCACTGGCTCCGGCGATGCGTTCGTCGGCACGCTCACCGCGGAACTGGCTAAGGGTACCTCGCTTTACGACGCCATCCCTCTGGCCACCGCCGCGGGTGCAGCAGCCGTACAGGCGGTCGGCGCATGCTCCGCGTTTGTCCGCCGCGAGAAGCTGCTAGAGATGGTCGAGGCGGAGGACTTTCCCCAGATTAAGGAGTACGAGGGCTAAGGGCCGTCAGCAGCCTGGTGTGCGAGCTGGCACCGATTAAGTCAGTGCCAGTGGAGCCAGTGGGAAAACCTACCCAGCATTGTCTGGCAGAACGGGCTCAAGCGCCAGCATCACTAAATACCAACTCAGCGAGTACCCGATGAGGAAGACATAGGTAGCGATCGCGTAGATCTTCGCCGGAAAAAAGAAAATGGCCGCGGGCACGATGAGAAGCGCCAAAACTGCGAGCGCAGTCCGCGGCAGGTTTTTGACGGTCATGCTGGTGGCCGTTGCCAGGGTTCGGCGTAGCGACGATTGACCGTCGGAAAGCGAGCACAGCGAGTAGACCCACGCGGTAATTCCCAGCAGTATTAGCGCCCCGGAGGTAACTCCTGCGGCGAAGATTAGGCCGACAGTGCCGAGGTCCGCGCGCGAGATAACGTAGAACTCATAGCCGATGGCACCGGCGAGAACCAAGGTGAACAGCCACCACAAGGTTGGTGTGCGCCAATTGTCCAACAGGGCGCGTAAGTAACGCCGTACGGGCCTCGAGCCCTCGTCACGGACCATATCGCGAGCGACCACTACTCCAGCGCGAGTTGCTGCGCCTGCAGTGACTATCGGGATGGATGCGACGATCATCAGCAGGTTGATGATTACAAGGTCTGCTAACAGCGACCAGGCTGCGTAGAACTTTGTATCGGTGCTGAAAAATCTATCCACGAGTTCATATCCTAATAAAGGCTGATTAACAGACGAAAGCCTCAACCTACGCGGTTGAGGCTTTCGCTTTCGTAAAACGCGGTGCTTGGCGCCCTATGCGCTAACGCTTAGGCGACTACCCCTTAACGGCGCCCGCAGCAACACCCTCGATAATGTGCTTCTGGGTAGCGACGTAGAAGATCACAATCGGAATGATTGCGAGCACCAGCATTGCCATCATCGCGCCAAGGTCACGGTTACCGTTGGAGCCAACGAAGCTCTGCACGACAACCGGGATGGTCTTGTACTTAGTGGACAGGCCAATGACCAGGTACGGCAGCAGGTAGTCGTTCCATACCCACATCGCGTTAAGAATTGCGACTGTCACTGCAGTCGGCTTGAGCATGGGCAAAACGATGCGGAAGTAGTTCTGCATCGGAGATGCGCCGTCAATCATCGCGGCTTCCTCGATATCGATCGGGATCGACTTGATGAAGCCGGCAAACATGAATACCGACAGACCAGAACCAAAGCCCAAGTAGAGAACCACAATGCCGATTGGGTTGTTCAAATGCAGCATGTCGGCGATCTTGACGGTCGGGAACATCACCATCTGGAACGGGATGACCATCGAGAACACAAACAGGTAATACAGCAGCGAGGTCCACCACGTCTTCACCCGCGTGATGTAGTAAGCCGTCATCGCAGAGAAGAACACAATCGCAATAACCGAGAGGATCGTGATGACAAAGGACCACACGATCGCCCAGCCGAAGCCCTCCTTCATCAGGCCGACGGCGTAGTTTTCGAACCCGACCCACATGTCACCTAGTGGCAGCTGGAAGGGGTTATCTGAAATTGCGAACTTGGACTTGAACGAGTTGAAGATAATGAACGCGATTGGCCCCAAGAACACGACGGTCAAAAACACCAGAATCGCGTAGATGATGACCTTAGATACGCCTCCCACCTTGGCCTCGTCCTGCTTAGCGGGCTTGGACTTTGGGAGCTTGGTGGTCGTTTCAGTGGTCATTGCAGCGTCGACAGACATTTATGCCTCCACTTCCTTGCTGCGAGTAGCACGCAGCTGCAGCATCGCGATCGCTACGACCACGACGACGAAAATTACTGCCTTGGCTTGACCAACGCCCTCCACACCAACTCGGTTGAACATGGTGTTGACGATGTTCAGAGCAACCATTTCTGTCTCTGAACCCGGCGCACCATTGGTCAGGGCCAAGTTTTGATCGAAGAGTTTGAAAGTGTTCGACAGGGTCAAGAAGAGGCAAATGGTAATCGATGGCATGACCATCGGGATAGTAACGTGCCGCAGAATCTCCCAGCGTCCAGCGCCATCAATCTCCGCAGCTTCAATGAGCTCCGGCGGGACATTCTGCAGACCGGCAATATAGATAATCATCATGTAGCCGACCAGCTGCCAGTTGATGAGGATGATCAGACCGGCGTAACCGAACTTCCAGTCGGACACAATCGTCGTACCGTACGATGCCAGCACGGCGTTGATCATCGACTGCCAGGTGTAACCGAGCACAATGCCACCGATAAGGTTCGGCATGAAGAAGACTGTTCGGAAGAAGTTCGTACCCTTCAGCTTGCGCGTCAGAATCCATGCGATCCAGAACGCGAACAAGTTCACAGTAATGATGGAAACAACAACCACCATGAGAGTAAATCCGAAGGAAGCGACGAAGCCCTCGCGCTCACTAAAGGCCTTCTGGTAGTTCTCGATACCAACCCACTGCGCATTAGTGATGGTTGTGAAGTCAGTAAATGATAGGAAGAAACCGATTACGAACGGCACCAAGAACGCGATTGCAAAGGCAATCAGCGTGGGTAGCACGAAAATTGGGAAATACTTTTTCAATGTTGCTTGCATTTACAACACCGCTCCTAAAGCTAAAGGCGGAGCCCGGTGCCTCGAGACCGGTTTAACAGGTCACCGAGCCCCGAGCTCCGCCTTGCCATTGGTTGAACTCATTCCGTCGGTTGTTCATGCACGAGAAACTTTCGCTTCACACTCACCGATGGAATGGCTCACCTTTGATTTGCTGGTATTTAATTGTTTGGAGATTCCGCATTCCAGCTGTCGGCGAAAGTCTCGACAACCTTGTCCCACGGCATCTTTCCGGAAGCGTACTGCGCCAGCGCTGCGCCAAAATCATCCTTGAACTGCTGAGACGGGAAGTACTGGAAGTCCCACGGGATGGTGGTCAGATCCTCGTTCTCAATTGCTGCGGCAACTTCCTTGGCCAGCGGGTCATTCGGGGTGTCGGCTTCAGTGAAGTTCTGGAACGGAGCGATGAATCCAAGATCCTCGACGACGTACTTCTTGCCCTCATCGGTGTTGAACAGCCAATTGACGAAGTCCTTCGTTGCCTTTTGGGAAGCCTCCGAAGCCTTGGAGTTGACCGTCAGGTAGTTTTCAGTACCAACCGAGATGCCGGTCTTATCCTCGTCCTTCAGACCCATGTACATAGGCATGAACTTAATCTTGTCCTGCTTGACCACGTTGCCAGAGACATCGTTGATCTGGGACCATGCCCAGTTGCCATTCTGAACCATAGCGGCCTTGCCCTGAGCGAACTCAGCCATCGAGTCGGACACAGCCTTCGACGGGGCCAGAGTCTTTTCGACAGTGGAGTTATTCAGGTACAAATCAAAGAGGTTCTTGAACTCCTTGTTGTACTTGAACTTCACATCAGCGGTTTCCTTGGTGCCAAGGTCCTCGAATTCATAATGAACCGGCCCGTTGGCCAAGTGCGTCTGCCAGCGCCAATCCTCACCGGATGCGAGCGAGGTGGAAGCGAAGGTGCCGGAGATTCCCAGCTTGTCCTTCTTGGCCTGCATGTCCTCAGCGACTTCCTTCAGCTTTCCGAAGGCCTTGATTTCGTCGATGCTCTTGGCCTTGGCATCAGGCATCGCGAAGTACTTGTCCATGATCTCTTCGTTATAGATCAGGCCAAATCCCTCGACTGCAAACGGGACGCCGTATACCTTGCCGTCCTCCCCCTTCAGCGGCTCAATGCCCTCGTTGAGGTTTTGTGCAATTTCAGTGTCAGACATGTCTGCCATGTATTCCTGCCAAGTACGCAGGCCCGCCGGACCATTGACTTGGAACAGTGTTGGCGCGTCCTTTTTACCAATCTCGGCCTTCAGAGTCTGCTCATAGGAATTCGAAGCAGCGGTAACGACCTTGACCTGAACACCAGTCTTGTCAGTGTATGCCTTCGCAATCTTCTGATATGCGGCATCCTGCTCCGGCTTGAAGTTAAGGAAGTAGACACCACCATCTGCAACCGCATCATCACTCGAGCACGCAACCAAACCAGCGGTTGCCATCAGGCCTGCTGCACACAGAGCTGAAAGGCGCTTGAAGTTCTTCACTATATTTTCTCCCTTGAGAAGAAAGGCCACTTCAATGGCACCCTCCGAGTAATTCGGACGGATATTTGCCAACAGCCGTGGCCTAATTGGATTATCCCGCCCTGCGGCTAGAAGTAGCCTTTCATGCGAACTTCGATGCCACCCACGCGGGCATTCGGTCTCACCAAAATCTTACTTGACCAAAACCAATTTAGGTTGGCCTTCAGTCAGCTGTGAACAAATGCAAAGGAGAAAAATAGTAAAAGCTCTCGAAAACACACCTAGAATTAGAGCTGTTCTCGAGCTGTTTTCACTGAACAGAGCCATCTACCGACACCAAAGCAAGCACCTGGCCGCGACAATCACACACAGACCCGACAACCACCCGACCGCCAAAAGTACCCCTGTTTGGCCTGTATGTATATTTTTATATACATTCTGGTAGGTCGTTTGGTTGTCACTTTTGAAATAATCGTACGCTCAACAGTCTGCTTTTAGAGAGCTACTCGACCTCATCGCTCGCCGGAAGATATACGGACTCGTCGCGATGCCCGGGCAACACTCGGGCCACGTAGCTCTGCACCGCTTCTTGAAGCGGCACATCCGCACGGCGTTTTTCCGCTATGTACCAGCGATGTTCCAAGACCTCGTGGAAAATCTGCGCATCCTGCAGCCTTCCACGCAGCCCCTCGGGCACAGCCAGGATTGTGGCCTCGAAAACTTCACGCAGCCATCGGTGCGCAACTTGCTCTAGCGGGATCCCTTCCAGACCTTCCGACAACCGAAAGGTCTGCATACTATTGAGCATCCTCCTCGCTTGCCCCTCTTGCACGTCCAATCCTGTCAGCCGCATCAGCTGCCGATGATGATGGCCTGCGTCAACCACCCGTGGTCGGAACACAACGCGGCCACCATCACTCGTGACTTTCAGCTCACCGACATCGAAACCGAGGTCATTGAGCCTGCGCATCCGCTCATCGACAAGCCAAGGCTCCTCAACACCGATGGATTCTTCCCCCGTCAGCTCTTGCCACAGATCTTCATAACGCTCAATAATGCGTCTACCCACCGCAATTACATCCATTTCAGGATCCAGGAATCCGCCGGCCTGCAGATCCATGAGCTCCCCGATGATATTGGTATGGGCAACGTCGACATCGTAGAGCCTGCGGGAATCTGAGAGCGTACCTTGCAAATCTCCCGTCTCCGCGTCGACAAGGTAGGCGGAAAAGGCATCTGCGTCACGACGAAACAGAGTGTTCGACAGCGACACGTCACCCCAGTAAAAACCAAGCAGATGCAGACGAACTAGCAGAACTGCTAAAGAGTCAATCAGGCGAACCACAGTTTCGCGGGTGACCTGTTGAGAAAAAACTGCACGATACGGCAGCGAATACTCGAGATGTTCTGTGACGAGTGCGGCAGTTAACGGTTCGCCATCTGCATCCTTACGGCCGGTAATTACCGCGAGCGGGCGAACCGATGGAGCACCGAGCCTGATCAGGTCACGCAACATTCGGTATTCATGATGAGCAGTGAACTCACCAATTTCTTTCACTGCAATGACGCGGTCGTCTAAGTTGACGAATCGGACAATGTGCCGGGAAATTCCCTGAGGTAGGGCGGCTAACAAATCATCTGGCCACTGTTCCAGAGGTATATGCCAAGGAAGGCGCAAAAGCTTCGAAGCCACCGTTGTCGCGGCTATTTTCATAGTTTCCGACACGGTGGCTCCTAAAACTGTCCTGCTGCCCTACCAGCTACTCATTTCATCTAAACGTAGGAGTTTAAGCTGGAAGGCGCATACCAGTCGACTTAGAGAACAGGTGCAGCATGCCCGGGCGAATCTTGCCGTAAACTACCGAGCCCAACTTCGGCGCGGTGCGCGGGGCGGTACGAATAACCACCTGACCGTGCTCCTCTTCGTCCGGATTAGAGGAGGATCCGGAACTCAGTGCTCCACCACCGACGAGGTCGCCATACATGAATGCATCGGAGCCCAATTCCTCGACCAAATTGACCTGCACCGGAATGACGTCATCGCCCGGCCCCTCGACCAGGTCAAATGCCTCCGGACGGAAGCCCACAATAATCTGGTTCTGATCCTCCGGCACGATTGCAGCAAGTGTTGCTTCCGGCAGCTTAATCTTGGCCTCACCCAACGTGGCGTAACCATTCGAGACGTTGAACGTGCCCAGGTTCATCGCAGGTGAGCCAATGAAGCCTGCGACGAATTCGTTTGCCGGGGTTTCGTAGAGTTCACGCGGAGTACCGACCTGCTGCAGAACACCGAAGTTAATAACGGCGATGCGGTCGCCCATGGTCAGCGCCTCAGTCTGATCGTGGGTGACATACATCGTGGTCACGCCCATCCGACGCTGCATGGCCGCAATCTGTGTGCGGGTTTGAACACGCAGCTTCGCGTCCAGGTTCGACAACGGCTCGTCCATCAGGAACACCTGCGGCTTGCGCACAATCGCACGCCCCATTGCCACACGCTGACGCTGACCACCGGACAGAGCCTTAGGCTTGCGGTCCAGGAACTGAGTTAGATCCAGAGTCTTTGCAGCCTCTTCGACACGACGGTCAATCTCGTCCTTGTCCACACCAGCAATCTTGAGCGCGAAGCCCATGTTCTCGCGCACCGTCATATGCGGGTACAGTGCGTAGTTCTGGAAGACCATCGCAATATCGCGATCCTTGGGCGAGACATTGGTCACATCACGATCTCCAATGAAAATCTTGCCCTCATTGACTTCTTCCAGACCGGCAAGCATGCGCAGTGTTGTGGACTTACCACAACCGGAGGGGCCCACCAGAACCAGGAACTCACCATCGGCAATTTCCAAGTTGAACTTGTCCACAGAAGGCTTCGTCGCACCAGGGTAAATGCGAGTGGCATCAGAAAAAGTCACAGTAGCCATGTGAATGCAAACCTTTCATCGGCAGGTACGTGCCGAACGATCCGAGTGAAAGTAACCGCAGGAACAGCTCCTACGTATCTGCCTCATAAGCTTACTCTTAATCGAGCAGCCCCGTCACGAGCTCCGCAATCTTCGAGCGCTCCGAGCGCTTCAGCGTGATGTGTGCAAAAAGCTCATTACCCTTGAGTTTTTCAATCACCGCCTGTACACCGTCATGGCGGCCGACGCGCAGGTTGTCACGCTGCGCCACATCGTGCGTAAGGATGACCCGGGAATTGCTACCAAGACGCGACAGTACCGTCAGCAGTACGTTGCGCTCCAGCGACTGTGCCTCATCGACAATCACGAAGCTGTCATGCAGGCTACGACCGCGAATGTGAGTCAACGGCAGTACCTCTAGCATGTCGCGCGAGGCAATCTCATCCATGACGTTCTCCGAGACCAGCCCCTCCAGCGTGTCGTAAACAGCCTGCGCCCACGGGTTCATCTTTTCGTCCTCACTACCGGGCAGGTAACCAAGGTTCTGGCCACCGACCGCGTAGAGCGGACGAAACACCACGATTCGGCGATGCAGACCGCGCTCCAGCACCGACTCCAGACCCGCGCACAGCGCAAGCGCCGACTTACCCGTGCCGGCTCGGCCGCCGAGGGAAACAATCCCCACCGAGTCATCCAACAGCAGGTCGAGCGCCACACGCTGCTCCGCCGACCGCCCCTTCAGCCCAAACGCCTCCGTATCGCCCCGCACAAGCTTGACGACGCCCGGGGCGCTCACCCTTGCCAGCGCAGACTGGCTACCGGCGCTGAGCTGCACGCCGCAGTGCAGCGGCTGCTCCTGAACCTGCTCGAGCTCCAAAAAGCCATTGGCGAAGAGACGATCAATTTCCTCCGGGTCGACGTCCACTTCCACCATTCCCGAGTACCCAGTCAGTACGACGTCCTGGGCGCGGTAATCGTCGGCAGGCAATCCCACCGCCCCAGCCTTAACGCGAAGCGGAATGTCCTTGGTGACCAGCACGACATCATGGCCATCGTGCTGAAGGTTAAGGGCGCAAGCGAGAATGCGGTGATCATTTTCGGCGGTGCGGAAGCCTGCGGGGAGGATGGAAGGATCGGAGTGGTTGAGCTCAATATGCATAAACCCGCCAAGGTCATTGGCGGGCACAGGCCGGTCCAGGTGGCCGTAGCGGTAGCGCAGCTCTTCGAGGAAACGGAGCGCTTCTCGGGCGAACCACCCCAGCTCTGGGTGGTGGCGCTTGGCCTCCAACTCACTCACCACGACCAGCGGAAGCACAACTTGGTGCTCGTCGAACTTCTTGGTGGCGTGGGGATCGGACAGCAGGACCGAGGTATCAAGCACGTAGGTACGCATGCCCTCAGGCTAAAAGTCAGAGGTAGAAATTACGTGGTTGTGAGATGAATGCTTGGTTATCAGATGAACCACAGTTGGTTACGAGCTCTAATCCTCAAGTTGAACCCTAAGGAACTGGCCGAGCACCACTGCACGGCCACTCCACTGCCCTTTTAATGGCAACTAGTCGTTGCAATGGCGACTAGTCGTTGTGGCGAATCTGACGTCCCAGCAGCTTGCGGCGAAGTGGATCGACAGCCAAGGTCGCAGCGCCAACTGCCAAAACTCCCAAGACGTACGCCAGCGCAACAACAAGTGAGCGTTGCCCAAAAGTGATTTCGTTCGCGACCGGACCGAACATGAACGCCCCCAACAGCGCACCCATGACAAAGCCGAAGATGCTGGTCACAAGCATGGGGAAGAATGTCTGCTTAAAAGTGACCGTGCGGTGGAAGGTGATTGGAGTACCGATGAAGTCCAGCGCCTTTGTCAGCGATGCCTCTTCATAGACAGCTGAGGCCTGAGTCAGCACGGTCGATACCAGCAGCAGAATGAAACCGATTACGAAAGTGATAGTCACACCGGTTGCAATATCGTGCGCGAATGTGGCGTCTGCAACCTCTTCAATCTTGTCTTCGCCAGGCACCATCATTGTGTAGCCAAGCAGCAGGGACAGGAAGGCCATGGAACTTACTCGACGCCACGATTCCTTAGCGTTAGTCGCTACTCGTCGCGTCGCCACAAAATCACTTGAAGTACCGAAGAAGCTGGAAATGCGGGCAACAAGCTGGATAAAGAAAGGCGCCACTAGGCCAATTGCCCAGACCATCAGGTACATCATCGCTGCGACACCAATTATGGTCGAGAGGGTTCCACCCGCGATATTGGAGTTGCCAACCACGTACAGCACACCCGCACCGATAACAGCGGCCACAATCATGCGCCATGCCTTCATCGACTTGGGCACTTCTTTACGGCTAACGCCAAGCGGTGAAATCATCACCCTACGCAAACCAACCACAGCCGCAAAGAGCGCGAGAAGCACCACGGCACCCCAGACGAGTGGGTAGCCCCACCAAGACAGCAGCATGTCCCAGGTATCCAGGTAGTCATTATCGAACTTGATCATCGCCCAGAATGGCGCGGTGGCAACCGACAAGAGCGTGCCCACCACAAGCCCAACAGCCGCCAACACGAGGGTTTCGATAATAACCATGCGTGTAACTGCCCTGTTAGACAGACCAATCAAGCGCAGAGTTGCCAGTCGCTGCTCCCGCCCTGCAGCGCCAAGCACCGCCGACTGTGCCACCAGCGAAACCATTGCCGGAATCACAAAAACACAGGCCACGAGTGCCAGCTGCAGGTACATCTCGCCCTGACCTTGATTCATGTAATCCTCAGGCGTTGGGTTCGGCGGCAGCTTTGGCTCAGCCTGCCAACGGCGGTAAAACATGGCCGTGCCACCGACGACGACCAACGCCAACCAGGTACTCACGGTCATGGCCACCACGGACAATGCGGATAACCAGCCGTTTCCCGAATGGGATTCACGCCCGGCGCGCTGCAGCCGCGTGCTCAGGTCCGCTAGTGCGCCGGTAGGGATTCTTTGAGGTTTTGGTGCTTCAGTTACGGTGCTCACTTTGTAACCTCCGCTCCTGCCAGCAGGCGGTCGTCGTGAATCAGGCCATCGCGGATCTCCACACGTCGACGACACCAGTCGGCCACCCTCACATCGTGAGTAACCATCACCAAGGTCGTGCCGGTCTGCTCCACCAACGCAATCAGTTGCTGCATGACCTCATGACCTGTGGACTGGTCCAACGCGCCAGTCGGCTCATCAGCAAAGATGACACCTGGCTCACCGGCCATCGCGCGGGCAATGGCCACACGTTGCGCTTGACCGCCGGACATTTGTCCTGGGCGACGGCGCGTGAGGTCTTTTAGGCCCAGGCGGCTGAGTACATCGTCGGCAAGCGCGAGTGACGTTGAGCGCTTCCTGCCCTGCAGAATCATTGGCAAAGCGACGTTTTCCCTGGCAGTCAGCTCGGGCAGGAGCTGGCCGTCTTGGAAGACGAAGCCGAAGTCGTGCAGGCGGAGGGCGGAGCGGTCGGCGTCGGAAAGCGAATTGATCTTGGTGTCACCGAAGATGACGTCGCCGTCGTCCGGCAGCAACACGCCGGACATGCAGTGCAGCAACGTGGACTTACCAGAACCGGACGGTCCCATGACTGCAACGGTTTCGCCGGGCTCAATGGTCAGCGAAATGCCGGTGAGAACGGGAGCGGAATTGTAGGACTTAGTGATGTCACGAATACAAAGTCGTGCGTTTCTTGGGCTGTTGTTCTCTGTCATGACACTCATTTCACTCGCACGGAGGCGATTTCAACACCGTGCCCACTTTCCTTTTGCGGTAGTGCTAGGTCTACCATGCCGGAAATTAATTCCTCCGCACACAGAGCTTTCGTACCATAGGAAACTATGGAGCTGAAGGATTATTTCCGCAAATATATCGGCGCGAACCGCCGCGAAAAAGCGCATAAACGCAGCTACGAGGAATCCGCCGCCGCCCGCATCGCCGAACTTACCGCTTCACGACGAACAATTGCCGAAGCCTTTGAGATTGAACGTCGCCGCATCGAAAATGACCTCCACGACGGAGCTCAGCAATACATTGTTGCGGCTTCAATGAAATTAGGACTTGCGGAATTAGAGGCATCCAAGACTGGCAATGAGGAACTAATGCAGCTCCTGTCGGAAACGCGCGGCCATTTGGAGGATGGATTACGTGCTTTGCGACGAACAGTCCACGGAATTCACCCGCAGGTGTTGCGCGATCGCGGTCTGCAAGCGGCTGTTGAGGAAATTGCTGAAGGGTATGGCCCTCACGTTGTTGTGCACACTCCCTATCCCCTGCCGGAATTGGAGGAAAGCGTGCTCGCCGCGGCATATTTTTTCTGTGCAGAAGTACTGACTAATGCGGCGAAATATGCACCGAATGCCCCTGTTTCTGTGTTGCTCACCTCAGATCAAACACTGAATATTTCAATTACCGACCAAGGCCCCGGTGGTGCGAAGTTGGGGCGCGGATTGCGGGGCATGAAAGAGCGTCTAGCTACTTTCGACGGTGCGATGACCATGCACTCTCCCGAAGGCGGGCCAACGCAGGTAATAGCCAGAATTCCCTTGATGCTAAATCGCTGGGAATCGGGCATTGGAGAAATGGAAGGCGTGGATATGGAAAGCGTAGAGAAGAAAGGTGCGGAGAAAAAATGAAAATTGTCATTGCGGATGACTCGGCACTCCTGCGGGAGGGGGTCGCGGGGCTCGTCGAAAAGCGTGGACATGAAGTCATTGCGATGGTCGATACTGCCCACGGCCTGGTGGCGGACATCGATGACCGTTTTGATGACACGGGCGAGTTGCCAGATCTGGTGATTACCGATGTGCGCATGCCACCGAAGATGAGTGACGACGGCCTGCGGGCGGCGGTCGAGTTGCGCGAGCGTTATCCGCAGCTGAATGTGATGGTGTTGTCGCAGTATGTGGCGCCGGCGTATGCGCGTGAGTTGTTCTCGCCGGGCGGTGCTGGAGGTAGTGCTGGGGTTGGTACTGGGGTCGGCTCGAGTGGCAGCAGCTCGAGTGGCGGGACCGGGTATCTGCTCAAAGACCGCGTTGGCCAGGTGCTGGACTTCTTGGGTTCGCTCGAGGTCGTCGCAGGTGGTGGCGTGGTGATTGACCCTGATGTGGCGACGGCATTGATGCAGTCCGGCAAATCGGGGCTAGCCAGTTTAACGGCGCGCGAACGCGAAGTGCTCGAGCTGATGGCACGAGGCAAGTCCAATAAGCAGATTGCCGATGACCTCGTGCTTTCCGGGGCGGCAGTGGCGAAACACGTGTCCAACATCTTTATGAAGCTGCATCTGGAGCCCGGCGAGGAAAACCGCCGTGTGCGAGCAATCTTGGAATTTCTCACGGCGACGTCGGGGCAGATTTAGGGTCGGCAGCAATCGCATCGCTCGCAAAGGCGATGAAAAAATAAGTGTTGCTAGTAGCACAAGTCACACTTTAAAGTTGGCTCGTACGTTTGTTGTTTTCCCACCGAAAGGACGTGTCTACATGACTGTTTATGCCAACCCCGACACCCCCGATGCAATCTTCACGTACAAGGAGCAGTACGAGAATTTCATCGGCGGTAAGTGGACACCCCCAGTAGACGGGCAGTACATGGACAACTCCACCCCGATTACGGGCGAGGTTTTCTGCCGGGTACCGCGGTCTAACGAGAAAGACATTGAGCTCGCCCTCGACGCCGCACACAAAGCGAAGGACTCCTGGGCCGCGGTCCCTGCGGCCGAGCGGGCGCTGATCCTCCACCGCATCGCAGACCGCCTGGAGGAAAACCTTGAGAAGATTGCAGTCGCCGAGACCTGGGAGAACGGTAAGGCCATCCGCGAGACTCTCGCCGCTGACATCCCCCTCGCCATCGACCACTTCCGCTACTTCGCCGGCGCCACCCGCACGCAGGAAGGGCGCATCTCGCAAATCGACGACAACACGGTCGCCTACCACTTCCACGAGCCACTCGGCGTCGTCGGCCAGATCATCCCGTGGAACTTCCCCCTCCTGATGGCCGCGTGGAAAATCGCCCCGGCCCTGGCCGCCGGCAACTGCATCGTACTCAAGCCCGCAGAGCAGACCCCCGCGTCGATTCTCATGCTCACTGAGATCATCGCCGATCTGATTCCTGACGGCGTCCTCAACATTGTCAATGGCCTCGGCACCGAGGCTGGTGCTGCGCTGACTGCAAGCGACCGGATTTCCAAGATTGCGTTCACCGGATCGACTGCCGTGGGCCAGCTGATTAACAAGGCAGTGTCCGACAAGATTATTCCGATCACGCTGGAGCTCGGCGGCAAGTCCCCGTCCATATTCTTCCCCGATGTCATGGACGCCGACGACGCGTTCCGCGAAAAGTGCGTCGAGGGCCTGGCCATGTTCGCGTTGAACCAGGGCGAGGTCTGCACCTGCCCGTCGCGAGCCCTGGTTCACGAAGACATCGCTGATGAGTTCCTGAAGCTCGCGGTCGAGCGCGTCAAGCAGATTAAGACCGGCAACCCGCTAGATACGTCGGTGCAGATGGGCGCCCAGGCCTCCCAGGAGCAGCTGGACAAGATCTCCGGCTACTTGGAATCCGGACCGAAGGAGGGCGCCGAGGTCCTCACCGGTGGCAACGTCGCCAAGCCCGAAGGACTGGAGGGAGGATTCTACGTCGAGCCGACAATCTTTAAGGGCGACAACTCGATGCGCTTCTTCCGCGAGGAGATCTTCGGCCCGGTCCTGGCCGTAACAACCTTCAAGACCCTGGAAGAGGCTCTCGAAATTGCCAACGACACCATCTATGGCCTTGGCGCTGGCGTGTGGAGCCGCAACCAGAACAACGCCTACCGCGCTGCCCGCGGTATCCAGGCCGGTCGCGTATGGGTGAATAATTACCACAGCTACCCTGCTCACGCAGCCTTCGGCGGTTACAAGCAGTCCGGTATCGGCCGCGAGAATCACTTGATGATGCTCGAGCACTACCAGGAGACCAAGTGCATGCTCGTCTCTTACGACGAGAACCCGACTGGCCTGTTCTAAAAATCCGCTCCCTCTGGGCTGGGCAATCTTTCGATTCCGATTCACGTCCGATAAAGGTGTCGACAATTGCCTTGCCCGCCCCCAAAAAACGCCCTCCGCGCCTAGCCGGTTTCGATAGTCGGCCTTAACCTGACGCACCAGGCGCTGGCGACTCCAAATTTAGAGGCCTAGCTCACGGCCGCCAGCTAGGCCTCTCTTTCTTTCTTCACTTGCCGGTACCACCTACGCATCCGATTAATCGCGGCGCTGGCGGCCCATCCGCCGAGAAAAAGTAGCGGGATGTAGAAGAACACGACATAGGCGACGACCAGGCCGTCCTGACCATCGGGCGACGTGGTGAGAAATAGGAATACCAGATCGCCAAGCGCGGCAATTCCTGCGCCGGTAGCTGCTGGGACAATGCTCCGCGCGCTGGTCATCCCCCGGGCCGACGAACCATCACCGGCAAAAACAGCTATTGCTCCGACCAGCACTACTGAGACCAGCATGGACACGATCCACGACGCAATTCCTTCGTCGTAGGCGAGATTGGGCTCCGGCAAGATTAGCCCACTCAAAACACTCCACGCGACCGCGGCGAAAAAGGACGCCAGCAAGGGGCGGGTTATATTGTCGAGCCTCATGCGTCCCAGGTTACGTGAGGAGACCTGCAGCGTGACTGAGTCTCTCTCCCCCCTCCAACGGAGAATCGAGTTACGCTCACAGGCGCAAAACCCTCCGAGCATAGAGTGGGCTAAGTAGAAAAACCGACAACCCGGAAACTTGCGGGCTGCAAATGTGAAACTGTGCGAGCTTATGACACTTTCAGGCAATTTTCCGGGCCATTTTTGACATAACCACAGTCAGTAACTCGGATCGGCCCAACGCCACCGGTCATAAACGTGGCCAGTAACTCGCATTGGGACTAAACGGAAAAAGGTGCCCACCGGCGAAACGCCGACCAGACACACTTTTTGCTACTTAACCCATATTTCGGTCCACGAAGATACCTACGCGCTGGAGAAGCTGGCCGAGGTCAAGTCAGCGCGCAACCTCACCATGATTCTGACTCCTGGTAACCACGATCAGATTCACCCCAAGTTCCAGCCTGCGGTGCAGATGGAATGGATGGGCGCCTTCCAGAATGTCTTTGACCTCATCAGCCTGAATCTCCAGATTAAACAGGGCAAGAAGGCCTATCTCTTCAACCACTACCCCACGCTGATGGATCGGACCGCGTCCAAGAATGCCGTCCGCTGGGCTCCGCACGCTAATCGTTGGACCGGCATCGTTCACGGTCACACGCATTCGTCCGTGACGCTCATGCCCGGCCACGTCAACGTCGCGCCCGAAGCCCACGACCTGCAGATTATCCACAGTTCGACACTCTGGGACCTCCTGGATCAGGTCTAACCTTTAGCTTTACGACGGTCCCCGCGCCCCAGCCCAACCGCGCCACCTGCGGCTTCGGCTGGGGAACTCATAGCGCCCACGTCTCTAAGTACTCAGGTACTGGCTAGCTCGGGCAGCTTGGTGCCCCCCCCCAAAAAAAATAGTGCTCCATCGCCTCCTATGCGCCTGTCCACTTATGGCTTAACTGTCCGCCTATGGCCCAAAAGTGACCTGTGGCGCAAATGTGTACATATGGTCGCGTACACAGAGCCAAACGTTACTGTCGAGCCATACGTCATCTTCGAGCCATACGTGGCGTGCTGCCGCGATGCCGTGATGGCTCCTCTTCACTTGTCATTGCGCTATTGGGATTCTAGAACCCCCGCATAAATGGCGAGTAAGTGGCAACCTTTCGGCTCCAGCGCTCTGGCCCAAGACTCCAGCGACTTGTGGCCAAGGTATTCACCTATCGATGCGCTGGAGCGTGGCCATAAGTGAATACCTCATCGACATGTGAGAGACCCGGCCAATACCGTGCGCATAAGTGCCGAAAAACCATCGACAAGACCCCGAAACTTGGCCATAAGTGGCGGAATAGAAAATAGACCGCTCACTCCCACGGCCCAACCCCTCAATAACCAGCCGGGGCGCGTCGGGGAAAGACACGAATTTTGTCCTTTGGCCCGAATATTTAATGATTGTTTTAGTGGATTAACACTGCGAATAAAAAACCAGGCCAGAGAAAAACTCTCTGACCTGGCCTAATTGCTCCTCCAGCTGGACTCGAACCAGCAACCCTTCGATTAACAGTCGAATGCTCTGCCATTGAGCTATGGAGGAATACTCACCGCCAAGAACTAGCTAAACCATACTTCGGCCACACCGTTCCTTGCGACGGATAGATACTTTACCCAGACCCCTTGAAACTCACAAATCGCCAGGTCAGAGGTTCATTTAGGCATCTTATTCCCATCGGCCATGACATTGTTGTGAGTTCTTGAAACCACACAATCCGTGCAATCCACACAATCCACGCAATCTCACACAGCCCAACGAAGCCCCCAGCAGTACTGAAAACGCTTTCCATCATGCACTTTTCGTACCGCGTTCATACGATGGGACTTATGTCTGAACAAACCAACGGAACCGAAAACACCGAGCAAACCGCACGCGTTGTTCGCGGTGTTATCGCACGCGAGAAGGGTGCACCGGTAGAACTTACAGATATCCACATCCCATCCCCGGGCCCGAACGATGTCATTGTTGACATCCAGGCCTGCGGCGTGTGCCATACCGATCTGGCTTACCGCGACGGCGATATCGCCGACGAGTACCCGTTCTTCCTCGGCCACGAGGCCGCAGGCGTAGTCTCCGAGGTTGGCGAAGAGGTCACGCATGTTGCCGTCGGCGATTTCGTTGTCCTCAATTGGCGCGCCGTCTGTGGCGAGTGCCGCGCCTGTAAGCGTGGTGAGCCACAGTACTGCTTTAGCACTTTCAACGCCTCCAAGCCCATGACGCTTGACGACGGCACCGTCCTCACCCCAGCACTTGGAATCGGCGCTTTTGCGGATGCCACCCTCGTCCACGAGGGCCAGTGCACCAAGGTCGATTCGGCAGCCGATCCGGCCGTTGCGGGTCTGCTTGGCTGCGGCGTCATGGCCGGCATCGGTGCGGCCATCAACACCGGCGAGGTCAAGCGCGGTGAATCAGTAGCCGTCATCGGCTGCGGTGGCGTTGGTACCGCCGCTATCGCCGGTGCCAAGCTGGCTGGCGCTAGCACGATTATTGCCATCGATATCTCGGATGAGAAGCTCGACACCGCCCGCGAATTCGGCGCGACCGAGACCATTAACTCTGCGGAGCTGACTAAGAGCGATAAGGGCACCGGGGAAGAGGATCCCGTCGTTAAGCGAGTGCGTGAGCTTACCGACGGTTTCGGTGCTGACGTCGTGATTGATGCGGTCGGCCGTCCGGAAACTTACAAGCAGGCGTTCTACGCCCGTGACCTGGCTGGACGTGTTGTTCTGGTCGGCGTTCCGGCGCCGACGATGGAGCTGGACATCCCGCTGGCGGATGTGTTTAGCCGCGGTGGTGCACTGAAGTCGTCCTGGTACGGCGACTGCCTGCCGGAGCGGGACTTCCCGATGCTGGTAGATCTGTCGTTGCAAAACCGCCTGCCGTTGGAGGGCTTCGTAACGGAGCGCATTGGCATTGAAGATGTTGATGAGGCTTTCGAAACTATGAAGGCCGGTAAGGTACTGCGATCGGTGGTGACGCTGTGAACAAGGATTTGAGAGTCGACCACGTTCTCACGTCGGGCACGTTCTCGCTCGACGGTGGCACGTGGGACGTAGACAACAACGTATGGGTGCTCGGCGACGACCGTGAGGTCATTGTCATCGATGCGGCGCATGAGGCGCAGCCAATTATTGATGCGGTGGATGGCCGCAAGGTAAAGGCCATCGTGTGCACCCATGCACACAACGATCACATCACTGTGGCACCTGAGCTGCAGGAAAAGCTCGACGCTCCCCTGCTGGTCCACCCGGGCGACCAGATGCTGTGGGAGCAGTCCTGGCCGAACCTGGCGCACGAGGACCTCGCACACGGTCAGCGCCTGGAGATTGCGGGCACGGAAGTTGTCATTATTAACACTCCGGGCCACTCCCCTGGCTCGTGCTGTCTGTACGTGCCGGAGGCCGCGGAGCTGTTCTCGGGTGACACGCTGTTTTCCGGCGGTCCTGGAGCGACCGGCCGGTCCTACTCGGATTTCGACACGATTATTAACTCCATCCGCGACAACCTGCTGACCCTGCCTGCGGAAACGACTGTCCGCACGGGTCATGGCGATCACACGACGATTGGTCGCGAGGCTCCACACTTGGAAGAGTGGATTCGCCGCGGCTACTAGTCGCTAGCTGCTGACGGGTGGCTGGCGCCTAGAAACTGCTAGCCACTAGCTACTCAAATACAACCTTGACCGCCTCTGCTTGCAGTTCGCGGCGGTACTGCTCCATCGCGAGCAAATCCGCGAACAGCGTGTTGTAGGCGGTTTCGTCGTCTGAGGGGCGCATCCGCGAGAGCATCGCTTTCAGCTGTGCAATCTGGTCACCGACCCACACTTCCTGCAGTCGCGCCAGAATCGCCTGCGCATACGGGCGCAGCGTCTCCGCATCGACAGCGATTTGCTCCACCCCCAGCTCAGTCACGAGATGCTTGACGACGTCCTCCCGCGCCTGATCCATAATTGCGGTCGCCCAACTATGTGGCTGTGTGGCCGCTTCCCCGCAGGCACCACCTGCAGCCATGATGGCGTCGAATACCGCTCGGTAGGTCGGATGCCCAAAGGTCTCGGGTGCGAGCGCATCGAATACCGGGCCGGTGGTGGCGGGCTCCTGAATTGCCAGCTTGAGGGCCTCACGCTGCGCATAGAGCACAGGGTCCCGCGGATTTGGATACGGCAGTGCCGAGTTGCGCCGGCGCCGCGCTTCCTCCACCTCTTCGCGGGCACGGGCCTCTTCTTGGCGACGCTGGTAGGGAGTGCGTTTTTCGCTCTGTGGCCGACTGGCCTCCTCGCGGACACGCTGTACCAGCTCGGCCTCATCATTCCAGCCGATCCAGCCGGCAACTTCGCGGGCATACTCATCGCGCAGCGCCGCGTCCTTGAGCTGGGCCAGGACAGGCACCACGCGGCGCAGCCCGGAGACCCTGCCATTAGCGGTGGTCAGGTCGTAGTCGGCCAGAAGCGTGCGGAGGACAAATTCGATCAATGGCCGTCGTGAAGCGACGAGATCGCGCACTGCGGCCTCGCCCTTCTTCTGGCGCAAATCGCACGGATCCATGCCGTCCGGCGCGACCGCGACGTATGACTGGCCGGTGAAGTTCTGCTCCCCCTCGAAGGCGCGCATGGCGGCCTTCTGCCCTGCCTCGTCGCCGTCGAAGGTGTAGATGAGTTCGCCGCGGAAGAAGTTGTCGTCGAGCATGAGACGGCGCAGCAGCTGGAGGTGTTCCTCGCCAAAAGCGGTACCACAGGACGCGACGGCCGTGGTCACACCCGAGGCGTGCATGGACATGACGTCGGTGTAGCCCTCAACGATCACGGCCTGGTGGCCAGCGGCAATGTCCTTCTTGGCCAAATCCAGGCCGAAGAGCACCTTGGACTTCTTGTACAGCATGGTCTCGGGAGTGTTCATGTACTTGCCCAGGTTGTCATCGTCGAAAAGCTTGCGGGCACCGAAGCCGATGACATCGCCGGACATATTGCGAATCGGCCACATGAGACGACGGTGGAAACGATCGATCGGCCCCATCCGCCCCATCTTGGAAAGACCCGCCTTATCCAGCTCTTCGAAGCTGAAGCCCAGACGCTGCAGGTGCTTGGTTAGAGTGTCCCAGCCGGCCGGCGAGTAGCCACAGCCGAACTGTGCCGCGTGCTCGGCGGTGAATCCACGGTTTTCCAGAAACTCTCGCGCGGGTGCTGCCGCTGGCGTGGAGAACTGTTCGCGGTAGAACTTCTGTGCCTCGCGGTTTGCGGCGATGAGACGCTGTCGGGTTCCCGGTTCCTCGCGACGACCTGTGCCGCCGCCCTCATAGTTAATGTGGAAGCCAATTTTCTCCGCACAGGCTTCGACAGCCTCCGGGAAAGACAGGTGTTCCATCTCCATGAGGAAGCTAAATACATCACCGCCCTTGCCAGTGGAAAAGCAGTGGTAATAGCCATGATTGGGGCGTACGTGGAACGACGGCGTGCGCTCGTCCTTAAAAGGCGAAAGCCCTTTCAGAGAATCCGCGCCAGCCGGTTTGAGGTTCACGTATTCCGCAACGATCTCCTCAATCGGAGTCCGCTCGCGGATCGCCGCGATATCGGAGTCCGGAATTCTTCCCCTAGCCATGAAAATAACCTTACCCAACCCGTCCAATCGACTCCGCCGTAGAGGTTTCGCTTAACGACGAGCCGCCCGCGCCCAACCCAAAAACGTTCCGGTGGCAACAGATATGGAAAGATACTAGCCATGGCTGAGTGGAAGAAGATTGCGAGCGGCGTAGGCGCTGCCGCCCTGGTGCTAGCTGGTAGCTATCTGGGGCTCGATGGCGGAGATCAGAACTCTACGGCATCCGAGAACTCACAGGGGTCGCAGAATTCCGAATCGCAGACTTCCGCTGCGCCCAGCTCGAAATCGAGTCCGAAGCCTGGCACTAATTCGGGCAGCAACAAGACTGGCGCCAAGGGCGCCACCTGCGCAGTAGATACCCTGCCGCAGGAGGCCGACGATGTTATCGACCGCATCCTGACCGACCAGGACCACATCTATTCGCAGCACGACGGCAAGCACTTCGGCAACTACGAGGGACGCCTGCCGAGGCAGCGCGGTGACTACTACCGCGAATACACCGTGACCACACCGGGTAATTCCAGCCGCGGCGCACGTCGCATCGTTGTCGGCGGCGGTTCCGAAAATGACCCGGATGTCTGGTACTACACCGACGACCACTACGAGAGCTTCTGCGAAATTCCAGACGCGGAGGACTAGACAACTATCCCCACGCCACGGCCACACCAGCAATCTGGCGATCAAGCCGCTCTACACGCGACTCCGTCATCGACGCTAGCTGATCAACGATAACCCGCAGCCGCGCTTGGTCACTCTCCGCCCGGGAGTAGAGCCACTGGAACATCGGATCAAGCGTTCCCGGAGCCCCCTCCTGCAGATACTCAGCCACCCGGAAAAGGCGATCGCGCTCACGCTCCTGACGGCGAATATGACGCGGAAGATCCATCACATACAGCACGGCGATGGTCTTCAGCATGGTGACCTCCGCCAGAATCGAGCTGGGCACGGCGAGGTCCGCGTCGTAACGCCCGAGCGGAAGCGTCGATCCGGAGGCAGCACGCGTACCCGCGACGGAAGCTGTGACAAAACGGCCGACCAACTCCGAGGTCATACGTTTCAGCGCAACCAGCGAGCGCAGCGAACCATCATAGGACGCCGCAGCTGATACCACCGGCAAGCTGGCAAGACGCCCGGCAGCTTCGACGAGCTCCGCTGGATCGCCACCAAATGCGGCAGCGCCCTTGTCAGCGAGCGCGGCCAGCTCCACTGTGTCCCACAGAACGCCCAGATCAACGCGGCCAGATACGATGCCATCCTCGACATCGTGGACAGAATAGGCGACATCGTCAGACCAGTCCATAATCTGCGCCTCAAGACACTGCTTGCCGTGCGGAACGCCCTGTCGAATCCACTGCAAAATCGCGGCATCTTCCTGGTAGGCCCCGTACTTGTGGCGGAGCTGACCATCGGGACCGATTGGTGTCCACGGGTACTTACAAGCCGCATCGAGCGCCGCCCGCGTGAGATTGAGTCCACAGGGCTCACCTGTACCATCGAGCACTTTCGGCTCTAGGCGAGTGAGAATACGCAGCGTCTGAGCGTTGCCCTCAAACCCTCCGCAACCAGCAGCAATCTCGTTGAGGGCGCGCTCGCCATTGTGGCCATACGGCGGGTGCCCGATGTCATGCGTCAGGCCCGCCAGCTCCGCGAGATCCTCATCTGCACCCAACTCGCTGGCGATTCCACGGGAAATCTGCGCGACCTCCAGCGAGTGAGTCAGGCGTGTGCGCGGAGTATCGCCCTCCCCTGGCCCCACAACCTGGGTTTTGTCAGCCAGCCTGCGCAGCGCTGCGGAGTGCAGGACGCGAGCGCGATCTCGTGCAAACGCCGCCCGGTGGGTTTCCAAGGTCTGCACTCCGGGCAGCAATGACTGCTTCGGAGACTCCTCGACGATACGAGCGAGTTCAAAAGATGAATACGAAAATTTACCGGCCACGTAATTATTGTTACGTATCCTTGTAGATATGTCTGACAGGAATCGCGTGTTTCGCCCCCTTTACCTTGCCGCATCGGGTGTTTTCCTCGGCCTGAGCATGCCGCTCATCACAACTGCACTGCCGACACAGTCGCCGGTTCATGCGCCCGCATCGCTGCTGGCACTCGCACCGTCAACATCCCTGGCGCACGCCGAGGCACCGGCGGATGCGTCAGGTGACGTGGACGATCTCGCAGGTGTGCTGAGCGGTGTCGAAAAGGCTCGCTTAAAGGAGCAGATTCAGCAGCTCAAGACCGACAAGCGGCTCCTGTTCTCGGTGTTTTACATCAAGAGCTTCGACGGCATTCAGGGCGAGCAATGGGCGCAGCAGGCCTGGGAGCACCTCGGCGCTGCTGACAACCGCGGTGTCCTGGTCGTCGCCGTGGAAGACCGCAACCTAGGCGCTTTCGTCGGCAACTCCTTCCCCAGCAACGCAGAAGCCGTCAACAGCGCAGCTCAAGGGCAGTTGTTAGAGGACGACAACTGGGCGGCTGCGGGCGAAGCTGCCATCGCCGAGGCAGGCGGTGGCAGCGGCTCCGCCGGTGGGTGGGCACTCGGCGCCGGCCTCGGTGGTGCCGCCGTTGTCGGTGGCACCACCTGGGCCGTGGGCCGTCGCAATAAGAAGAAGCGCGACGAGGAAGAGATTGCTCGTGGCCGCAACATCGACCCCAGGGATGTCTCTTCGCTGGACTCGCTGAGTACCAGCTCGCTCGATGTTCTTGCGCGCGATGAGATTGTCAGTACCGATGAGTCCATCCGCAAGGCCAGCACTGAGCTCGACCTCGCTCGCGCCGAATTCGGTACCGAGCGCATCCGCAGCTTCGACAACGCACTGAAGCACTCCCAGTCGACGCTCGAGCGCGCATTCACCCTTCGCCAACAGCTTGACGACGGCTCCGTATCCGACGAAATCGAGCGCCGCAGTGTCCTGCTGGAGATTATCTCCACCTGTGGTGTAGCGGATGACCAGCTCGACGGCGAGGCCGCAAACTTCCAGAAACTCCGCCAGGAGTTGATGAATGCTGAAGCGACCATTTCGAAGCTCACTCAGCGAAGTGTCGAGCTGCGCTCTCGTATGCCGCGTGCCGGCGAAATTCTCGACGGTCTGCGCGCACGTTACGAAGAGCAGATGCTCAGCTCTGTGACCGACAATATCGACATGGCCACGGAGCACCTTAATCAGGCTGACCAGTCAATGACTGAGGCCCGCCGCATGGCTGACCTGCCCGCCGGTGAGCAAGGTGGTCTGATTGATGCACTGTCGGCCACCGACTTTGCGCTCACACAGGCAGAGAGTCTTCTGGAGGCCATTGAACACGCCGATAGCGATATTCACGCTGCAGTCGCTGGACTGGCTTCCCTTATCGCCGAGGTCCGCGGTGAAATCGATGAGGCCTCGCACCTGATGTCGGCACCGCAAGGCGCTAACATCAACCGCGAGCGTCTCAATGCGGCCATCGAAGCAGGCCGTGAAGCACTCGGCGTGGCAGCCAATAAGTCCGAATCGGATCCACTGAGTTCCTGGACCGCACTGACCGATGCCGATGAGCTGCTCGACGAAGCCCTGGACTCCGCTCGAGACAAGGCCGCGTCGTTCGCCCGCGCTACCGCCACTTTGCAGCACAGCATGCAGGATGCCGACAATCACATTCGCGCCGCAGCTGACTTGATTGCTACCCGCCGCCGTGTGGTTGGCGCTGAGGCTCGCACTCGCCTCGCAGAGGCGCAGCGTGCTTACGGCTCTGCTCAGGGCTTGGCCAATGACGATCCGCGAAAGGCGTTGGCCTACGCACGTCGTGCGCGCAAGCTCGCCGCTGAGGCCGCTGACTTAGCTCGCCGTGACATCCGCCGCTACCAGGATCAGCGCCGCGGTGGCGGCAGCAACGGTTCGATGATCGCCGGCATGGTGCTGGGCAGCATGCTCAGCAACAACAGCGGCTTTGGTGGCAGTATCGGCGGTTTCGGCGGTTTCGGCGGAGGTTCGAGCCGACCAGGCGGCTCCGGCAGCACAATGGGCTTCTAGATTCCCGCCTAGATTCGCATCTGGCGTGGTCCATCCACAGACCACGTCGCCAGTGCGGCGGCAATCAGCCAGTCTTCGAAACTCCCCCGGAAGTCTCCCTCCTGGGCATAGACACCAAATACCCCGCGGCCTAGGCTATCCTCTCTGACGATTCGGGCGAGCTCATAGCCTGGGCGCTCGATGTCGAAGACCGTACGAATTCCCCGTCCTTCTCTGTTGAGGACGAAAGACTCCCCCTCGTCCGAATTCGTCATTACTAGCGCGTTCGTGCTAAAAAAGCGGGCTTTCACCTGCCAACCACGCCCTTGTGGCGAGGTGATCCAAAAAGCACTAAAGACCCCGTCCTGACAGCTCCAACCGTCGGACAGGGTCTTCTTGTTCTCGTCGTAAACGACGCCGTCTGCAATAGTTGCTACACGATCCACACCCAAATCATATAGGCAATCAGCAAGAGCAAGCAGACAGTGAGAATCCAGGTTGAGGAAACCATGCGGGACTCCAGCACTCGACGAGCACTGTAGACCAGGAAGATTTTCTCCTCTTCCGGCAGCGCACGGCCTTCGTCGGTGTCGAACTGCACCTCTGCGTGGCGCACGCCACGGGACGCACCGGTGAACTGGCCCCACTTCTCGCCGGTCTTTGCATTCTCGATGACGTAGTTCGTCGATCCCTCACACACCAGCTTGCCTTCGGGGCGATCCGGCGCAAAGGTCACTGAAAGCTGCTTGGCTCGCGAAATCTTGTCACGGTCGGCAGCAATGGTCGAGAACACGCGACCGTCGGGAAGCGTGGCGGAAACACGGTGATTAGCAGAGGCGTCAATAACCCACTCCCCTTCCGGGGTGTTGAGGCGATCGCCCTGCTCATCACGGCTGTACGTGCCGATTTCGGTGCTTTCCTTCAGAATCGGCCAGGTCTGCTCGGATTTTTCCCGGGAGCCGTCGCCGAGACTATAGGATTCCCAAAAAACTTCTTCGGCCATTAGCAGCCCACCAGGCGACCGGCGAAGTAGCTCTCCAGCTCGTCAATCTTGACGCGCTCCTGCTCCATGGTGTCGCGGTCACGGACGGTCACAGCGTTGTCTTCGAGAGTATCGAAGTCAACGGTGACACAGAACGGAGTACCAATCTCATCCTGGCGACGGTAACGACGGCCGATAGCACCGGAGGTGTCGTAATCGACGGCCCAGTGCTGGCGCAGCTTGTCCGCGACCGCCTCAGCAGTCGGAGTCAGGGTGTCCTTCTTCGACAGCGGCAGAACAGCAACCTTAACCGGCGACAGACGCGGGTCGAGCTTCAGCACGGTACGGGTGTCGGTGCCGCCCTTTGCGTTCGGCACCTCTTCCTCGGTGTAGGCATCGCACAGGAAGGCCATCAGGGCGCGGGTCAGGCCGAAGGACGGCTCGATGACGTACGGGACGTACTTTTCGCCGGTGACCTGGTCGTGGTAGCGCAGATCTTCCTTGGAGTGCTCGATGTGGCAGCCGAGGTCGTAGTCCGTACGATTGGCGACACCCATCAGCTCGCCCCACTCGTTGCCCTGGAAGTGGAAGCGGTACTCGAAGTCAATCGTGCGTGCAGAGTAGTGCGCGCGCTCGTCCTTCGGAACGTCGAACTGACGCATGTTCTCCGGGTTAACGCCCAGGTCGATGAACCAGTTCCAGCAGGCGTCGACCCACTCGTCGAACTTCTCTTCCGCCTGGTCCGGTGCGACGAAGTACTCGATCTCCATCTGCTCGAACTCGCGAGTACGGAAGATGAAGTTACCCGGGGTAATCTCGTTGCGGAATGCCTTACCGGTCTGGCCGATACCGAACGGTGGCTTCATACGAGCCGTGGTCATAACGTTCTTGAAGTTGACGAAGATACCCTGAGCGGTCTCCGGACGCATGTAGTGCAGGCCCTGCTCATTGTCGACCGGGCCGAGGAAGGTCTTCATCAGACCGGAGAACATCTGCGGCTCGGTCCAATTGCCCGGCTGACCGGTCTCCGGGTCCGGAACGTCTGCCAGACCATTGGCCGGCGGGTGACCATGCTTGGCCTCGTAGGCCTCCAGCAGGTGGTCAGCGCGGTAGCGCTTGTGGGTATGCAGGGACTCCACCAGCGGGTCAGTGAAGGTAGCGACGTGGCCGGAAGCTTCCCAGACCTGGCGCGGCAGGATAATGGAGGAATCCAGGCCGACGACATCCTTACGACCGGTGACGAAGGTCTTCCACCACTGGCGCTTGATGTTTTCCTTCAGCTCCACACCCAGGGGACCGTAATCCCATGCCGAGCGGGTACCGCCGTAAATTTCACCACACGGGTAAACGAATCCCCTGCGCTTACACAGGTTGGCGACGGTATCGACAACTGACTTAGGTGCCACGGTCTAGACCACTCCTTATAAATGGCTTCGCATCGCACACCACACGCCTTTTCCGGACACTCGATTCAGCCCGTTCCGTGCGGCGAACGACGTAATGAAAAGCAAAATGTACTGACCCCAACAGGCCAGTTAAAAGTTCCCCTATACTCTAGCGCATCTTGTCCAACCGATACCGGGTAGTGTCGTTTACATGGCTGGCGAAGATATGCACGAAGTTAGTTCTGGCGAAAACCCACGTGGTACGGGCTCCTCCGCTAGCCCCGGGGCGCACGCCTCCGCGCGGCCGACCGCAACGCGCATCGGCCAGCGCAGTACTCGCCAACGCCGCGCCGTCGTGTCGATTATGAGTGAAGCGCCGAATTTTCGCTCCGCAGCTGACATTCATAAGTCGCTGACGGAACGTGGGGACAAGGTCGGCTTGACGACGGTCTATCGGACGCTCCAGTCCCTTGCAGAAATGGACATTGTCGATGTTCTGCACAATGCCTCCGGAGAGGCTCTCTACCGGCTGTGCGGTGACCACCACCATCATCACCTAGTCTGCACCGATTGCGGCAGCACCGTTGAAGTCGCTGGCGGACCCGTCGAGCAGTGGGCTCACAGCCTGGCGGAGGAGCACGGTTTTAATCTGACCGGACACACTGCCGAGGTCTTCGGCCTGTGCAGGGACTGCCAGAAGAAGTAGCCCGGCTCATCTCCCCAAAAAATACCGGCTCTAGGCCTTGCCGAACCTACGGTCGCGCTTGGCGTACTCCACCACTGCGGAGCGCATGTCATCCCGACCGAAATCCGGGAAAAGCTTGTCCTGATAGACCATCTCCGCATAGGCGGACTGCCAGATCAAGAAGTTGGACGTGCGCTGCTCGCCCGACGGACGCAGGAACAAATCAACATCCGGCATAGTCGGCTCATCCAGGAACTGTGCGAAAGACTTCTCAGTCAAGTCATATTCGCTGAGCTCCCCCGCTGCTGCCTGACGAGCAATCTCTCTAGCAGCGTCAACAATCTCAGCGCGACCACCGTAGTTGACGCACATATACAGAGTTAGCGCGTCATTGTCCTTCGTCTGTTCCTCGGCGATCTCAAGCTCTTTAATCACCGAGCGCCACAGGCGCGGACGACGACCTGCCCAACGCACGCGAACGTTCTTCGAATCCAACTCATCACGACGTCGGCGCAGCACATCACGATTAAAGCCCATCAGGAATCGGACCTCATCGACAGAACGGCGCCAATTCTCAGTGGAAAATGCGTAGGCCGACAGGTGCTTAACGCCCATCTCCAAACAAGAATCGACGCATTCCATCAGCACGGCTTCACCGCGCTTGTGCCCCTCGGTGCGCTTGAGCCCACGCTGCTCGGCCCATCTACCATTGCCGTCCATCACAAGCGCGATGTGATTGGGCACGAATTGCTGCGGTACAGGAGGATTCAACACGCTTCCTATTGTGCCCCACCGCTACTATTTACTGCCAAAAAGCATCCACATGTTCCAGCGCCGGCACCCGGCGGCCCAGGTAGTACTGCAGGTACTTCGCCGTTAGGGTACGCGCCGTCGCCATCCGCCCCTCAAATTCGCTTGACGACGTATCGATGCCCGCCCATTGCTCATGAGCAAGCTGCCACATCAGATGCAGAACCTCGGTCGGCGGAGTATCTGCGCCCGGTGGCCTGCAGTTGGTGCACACTGCTCCACCCAGCGCGGGAGAAAACGCATGATGAGGCCCGGCTTTGCCACAGCCCGCGCATTCAAAGAGGCTTGGCTGCCAACCGGCCTGTGCCATTGCCCGCAGGATGTAGGAGGTCAATACCAAATCGGGGCGATGGCGACCGGCCGCAACGTCGTCGAGCGATTGGGTGGTGAGATCCCACAATTCGGGAGCCGGCACTTGTTCCTCGCCGACAATACGTTCGGCGACGTCCAGGACTGCACACGCACAGGTGTAGCGCGCATAGTCGTCGACAAGCGGTGTCGCCCACGTGCGCACGGTATCTGCGCCTACGATAGTGGACAGCCCCCGGCGTGGGTAGATATTGACATCCACGTCGACGAATGGTGACAGGCGGGAGCCGAAGCGGCTCGTCGCTCGGCGCACGCCTTTGGCGACACCGCGGACTAGGCCGTGGTCGCGGGTGAAAAGGACGATGATGCGGTCGGCTTCGCCGAGGTCGTAGCGGCGTACGACCAGCGCACGGTCGCGATACGGCTCGACCAATTTTTTAGAATCCCAACTTGCCCAGCTGCTTCGGGTCCGACTGCCAGTCCTTCAACACTTTCACGCGCAGGTCAAGGTAAACATTTTGACCAAGCAACGCGATGAGTTCCTTACGAGCCTTGTGAATGGTGGTGCCCATGCGTCGACCGTCGCGCCCCATGAGAATGGACTTCTGCCCCGAACGCTCGACATAGATAACGGCGTGGACGTCCAGGACGCCTTCGCGGTCCTGGCTTGGTAGCACCTCATCAATCTGGACTGCCACAGAGTGCGGCAACTCATCGCGCAGACCGCCGAGAGCCGCCTCGCGGATGAGCTCTGCCATCCGAGTGTGCAGATCCTCATCGGTGATGTGACCCTTTGGGTACAGTCGCGGTCCCTCCGGCAACTGGGAAGCCATTACATCAATCAGCGTGTTGATGTTTTCGCCGGACTTCGACGACAGTGGCACCAGCTCAGCATCCGGACCGAGCAACTCCTGCAGCTCAATCAGGCGCTCGATAATGGTGTCGCGAGAGACCTTATCCACCTTGGACACAATGCCCATGATGTTCTTGCAACCTTTGGAGACGTTCTCGTAGATCCAACGGTCACCGGGGCCAATTTTCTCGTCGGCAGGCACGACCATCGCGACCAGATCCACATCGGAATAGGTCTCCTGAACCATGTCATTCAGGCGCTCACCGAGCAGCGTGCGTGGCTTGTGCAGACCGGGCGTATCCACGACAACAATCTGGCAGTTCTCGCGGTGAACCACACCACGCACCGGGTGACGCGTGGTTTCCGGCTGGTTAGCGGTAATAGCGATCTTCTCGCCCACCAGGGAATTGGTCAGCGTGGACTTACCCGTGTTCGGACGTCCCACAATGGAAACGAACCCGGAGCGAAAGCCCTCCGGCGCGCTGTAATCATCAGCATCGCCGCCAAGTCCGGCATTGGCCAGCATGTCATCAAGATTGCCCATCAGTATCTTCTTCCTCGGAGTAGAACTCCGCAGTCGGCTCCACCACCACAGTGCGTACCCGCATACGACCACGACGGTCACGCGAGCCCTCGGCGGTAAACTTCAGTCCTGCATATTCTACGTACGAACCGGGTAGTGGCACACGTCCAAGCGCATAGGCCAACAGACCGGAGACCGTATCCACCTCATCGGTGACCTCATCATCGAAAACGAGTTGGCGCCCGTGGGCTTCGTCGTAAAGCTCAATGAGCTCGCCCAAGCTGAGGCGCGCCTGCACGCGGTAGGAGGCATCCCCCAGCGGTTCGATGGGGGCCTGCTCGGCCTCGTCGTATTCATCGGCAATCTCACCGACAATTTCCTCGAGGATGTCCTCAATAGAGATAAGGCCGGCGACCGATCCATATTCGTCGATGAGAATGGCGATGTGATTGCGGGTGCGCTGCATTTCATCGAGCAGATCATCCAGTGGCTTGGAGTCGGGTACAAAAACGCAGTTGCGCATGACCTCGGAGACGCGAACGCCGCGGCCGCCATCAGTACGCGAGTACGTCTGCTGGACAATGTCCTTCAAGTAAATGACGCCGACGATGTCCTCAACGCTCTCGCCAATCACCGGCAGTCGCGAGTGCCCTGACTTCACACAAAGGGCCACTGCCTGACCACAGTGCTTATCTGCCTCGATCCACACCATCTCTGGGCGCGGAACCATAACAACGCGTGCCGACGTTTCCGCGAGATCAAACACAGACTGAATCATGCGGCGCTCATCGTGCTCCACAATGCCGCGCTCCTGGGCGATATCGACCATCTCGCGCAACTCGACTTCGGTGGCGAACGGGCCATCGCGGAAGCCACCACCAGGGGTGATGATGTTGCCGAACCAAATCAGCAACTTTTCCAGTGGTCCCAACACCTTGGCCATAAAACTTAAGACGACCGCGGTGGCAAGGGAAATCGAGTATGGATTCTTCCGACCCATCGTGCGGGAAAACACCCCGAGGACCAGGAAGGTGAACAGAGCCAGCAACACCACTGCAGCCACAATGGCCCAGCGCTCCGGCTCGAAAAGCTTAAGACAGACCGCCGCAAGCGTCACTGCACCGATTGACTCGCACAGCGTCCGCAAAATCACCAGCACATTGACGTGCCGAGCCCGATTTTCTACGACCTTGAGAAGCGCATTAGCACCCGCGACCTCGTCACGCTGCAGCTCTGCCACGCGTGCACGGGAAATCCCTGCGACCGCAGTTTCGACTGTGTTGAGTCCGCCAGCGCAGATCATCGCCACAACGGCGACAATTACCAAAGTGATCATCGCTCGTTAGAACGCTCCGGGAACGCATTGGGGTTGATTGGTTTTTCGGAAAAGCTCACGCCACGACGATCGATGTCGTCGTACCAGTCCGCCAACAGACCATTCTGCAGAGAGAACATCTGGCGCTCTTCCTCCGCCGTGACATGGTCATAGCCCAACAGGTGTAGTACGCCGTGCACGGTGAGCAAAACCAACTCGTGGCTCAGCGGATGGCCTGCACGCTCCGCCTGCCCCGCGGCAAACTCCGGGCACAACACAATGTCGCCCAGCATCGCAGGCCCTGGGCTAGCTGCATCCGGTCGGCCAGAGCCAGGAGTGAGCTCATCCATCGGGAAGCTCATCACATCCGTCGGCCCCGGCAGATCCAGCCAGCGCACATGGAGGTCTTCGATTGTCTTCAAGTCGACAATGTGAATGCTCAGCTCAGCTGCCGGATGCACGTCCAGGCGCCCCAGCGCATACCGGGCAACGTCGATAAGCGACTCTTCATTGACGCCCTGACCGGACTCGTTGAAAACTTCAATGCTCATGTAATTTCAGCGTCCTTTATCGCTTTGTGGCGGACTGTCGCTTTTGTGGGGACTCGGCGCCCTGCTCAATACCTTCGTTATAGGCATCGTAGTCATCGTAGGCCTCGACAATTGCGGTCACCAGCGGGTTGCGCACCACATCTGCGGCGGCCAACGCCGGAAAAGCAATTCCCGGCACGCCGCGCAGCACCTCACGGGCGACGGCCAGACCAGACTTCTGCCCACGGGGTAGGTCGACCTGGCTGGCATCGCCGGTGATGACCATCTTCGAACCAAAGCCCAGGCGGGTGAGGAACATTTTCATCTGCGCCGGAGTAGTGTTCTGTGCCTCGTCGAGAATGATGAACGCATTGTTCAAGGTACGACCGCGCATGTACGCCAGCGGTGCGACCTCCACTACCCCAGTTTCCATCAGCTTTGGAATCAACTCTGGCTCAAGCATTTCGCGCATCGCATCATGCAATGGGCGCAGGTAGGGGTCGATCTTCTCGTGCAGCGTACCCGGCAGGAAGCCCAGGTTCTCACCCGCCTCCACTGCGGGGCGAGTCAGAATAATGCGTTCTACCTGCTTATTCTTCAGCGCAGCAACGGCCTTGGCCATGGCCAGGAACGTCTTGCCCGTACCGGCGGGGCCGATACCGAAAACAACGTTATAGCGGTCGATGGCATCGACATAGTTTTTTTGTCCCTCTGTCTTGGGACGCACGGTCTTGCCACGATGAGTCACGATGCCGCCACCGAGCACCTCGCTGGCGGACTTCTCCCCGCGATCCACAATGCCCACCGCGTGCCGCACCGACTCCGGGGAGAGCTCGTGCCCACGACGGGCCATCGCCTCCAGCTCCTTGAAAGCGCGGACAGCCAACGAAACATCCGCCGGAGCACCCTTGATTGTCACAACCCCGCCGCGGACATGAATATCCGCTGCCAGCAGAGATTCCAACAGCCGCAGATTCTGGTCCGCATAGCCGACCACGATCGGCGCGAGATTGTCATCGAGCTCGACGACGGCAGTGGTACGAGCAGTTACTGAATACTTTGTCATTATGCGTCTATCCTACTGACCACGCGTGGGTGCGCCGCCCCAGCGCTTTGTCAACGGCCCCAGTGCACAAAGAGCAGCAGCTCCAGCAAGGGCACTGCGGAGAACTGTCGGGCCGAGTACAACCGAGCTCGCACCTGCGCCGCAGAAGGCCTCGAGTTCCCCGGGGCTGACTCCCCCTTCTGGGCCGACGATAAAAAGAACCTTGTCAGCGTTTGCTGCCCGTGCGGCGAAGTCCACGAACGGAGCTGTTTCCTCCTCGTGCAAAACGGCTGCTGCACCACCTGCTGACGTGGTTTCCCGGATGAGTTGCTCAATATCGGCGGAGCTATGTAGGTCAGCGACCGGCGGAATCCATGCACGACGAGCCTGCTTGGCTGCCTCGCGCGCAGCCGACTGCCACTTAGCACGGGACTTAGTGACCTTCGCGGTACCCTGCCATCGGGCCACACAATTCACGGCCGCCCAGGGGATAATCTCATCGACCCCGGCCTCGGTCATCAAATCGACCGCAAGCTCAGCACGATCCGACTTCGGCAGCGCCTGCACCACGGTGACGTGCGGGCGCGGACGTGGACGTTCCTCGGCGGCGACCACACGAACGTGGACCTCACGCGGATCTACGTGCATGAGCTGTGCCCGCACCACCTTGTCCGCACCATTGGCAAGAAGAATCTCCGAGCCCTCTTTCAGCCTGCGAACGCTGATGTGTTTGGCCTCCGACCCGAGGATTCGAATGATTTCTTCCGGGCGCGGCAGCTCGGTGAACTCACCGAGAAATACGGGCAAACTCATGCGTGTTTCACACTCACTGGAGGGGGCTTTGGGGATGGCGTCTTTTAACGGCGGCGGAAACGGGAGAAGAAACCGTGGCGCTCATTCGAGTCTGCCACCTTGGCATCATCATCGCGGTGCTCGCGTAGCTTCTCCAGCAGCTCGCGGGACTTGCGGTCCAGCTTCGTCGGCACTGTGACATCGACGTGTGCGACCACGTCGCCATTGCCCTCGCCGCGCAGATGTGGCATTCCCTTGCCCGACAGGCGAATCTGCTCTGCCGGCTGGGTTCCCGAATCAACCTTGATGGTCATTGGCTCACCGAGCAGGTCGTCGACCTCAAACTCGGTACCAAGTGCGGCATCAGCCATGGGCACCTGCACGTTAAAGTGCAAATCATCGCCGTCACGCTCGAATACAGGGTGCGGGTCCATGGCAACTTCCACGTAGAGGTCACCCGCTGGGCCACCGCCCGGGCCGACCTCGCCCTGACCTGCCATGCGAATACGCATGCCATCAGAGATACCTGCTGGAACGTTTACCGTCAGATCACGGCGAGCACGCACGCGACCGTCGCCACCGCAGTTGTTACACGGATCGGGGATGATCTCGCCGGTGCCCTGACAAGTCGGGCACGGCCGCGAGGTCATCACATTGCCCAGGAAGGAACGCTGGACCTGTTGAATCTCGCCAGTGCCATCACAGCTGGTACACATCTTCGGCTTGGACTTGGACTTCGAGCCGGTTCCCTCGCACTGGTCACACAGCACCGCGGTGTCCACCGTGATGGGCTTGCGGACACCGGTGAATGCCTCATCGAGGCCCAGAGAAATACGCAGCAGCGCATCTGCACCTGGCTGCACACGCGAGCGGCGCTGGCGGGTACCGCCGGCACCGCCGAAGAATGCCTCGAAGATATCGCCGACTCCGCCGCCGCCGAAACCGCCGAAGCCACCGCCTGGCATACCGCCCTGCGGATTGAGAGGATCTCCTCCCATATCCACAATCCGGCGCTTTTCAGGATCCAGCAGGACCTCGTTCGCTTCAGAGGCCTCACGGAACTTCTCCGCAGCTTCTTCATCACCCGGATTACGGTCTGGGTGGTACTTGAGCGCCAGCTTTCGGTACGCCTTCTTAATCTCAGCGTCCGTAGCGTCCTTCTCCACTCCGAGGATGCCGTAATAGTCGCGTGCCAACTTTAGCTACTTCCTTTCAATACCCGGCCAACGTACTGTGCAACAGCAGCAACCGAGGAAATTGTTCCCGGATAATCCATAAATGTGGGGCCAACTACTCCCATGCCACCCAAAATCTCAGTGCCGGTGCCATAGCCAGTTGAAACAACTGAAGTAGCGCGCAGCTCCTCGTCCTCGTTTTCCTCACCGATAGAAACGCGAACATGGTGCAAATCCTGCGCGGCCGACAGCAGTTTCAGCACGACCACCTGTTCTTCGAGAGCCTCAAGAACCATGGGCAACGTAGAAGGTAAGCGACCGGCCATATTACCACGGGTCAAATTCGACGCTCCGGCCAGGATGAGTCTGTCATTCGGCTTCTCAATCAACGACTCCACCAGCACCGTCGAGCAGCGGATGATTACATCCCGCAAATCGCGCGGGGCGTTAGCTGCAAGATCGGAAATCGCGATCGACGCGTCGGCAAGTGTGTGCCCCGACATCGCACGGTTGAAATGCTCACGCAACAGCGGCACGAGATCGGGATCCACCGGTGCTGGCAGCTCAACATTGCGCTGCTCCACGCGCCCGGTGTCGGTGATGACTACCAGCAACAATCGCGCGTCGGCGAGCTGGACGACCTCGCAGTGTCGGACGCGGGAGACCTCCAGCGTCGGCACCTGCACCACCGCAACCTGACGGGTTAGCTGAGCCAGCAGCTGCACACTGCGGCGCAGAACGTCCTCCAAATCGACGCCGCCTTCGAGGAACTCGAGGATAGCTCGGCGCTCAGCCCGGGACAGCGGCTTAATCTGCGAAAGGTTGTCCACAAATAGGCGGTAGCCCTTCTCAGTCGGGATACGCCCGGACGATGCATGTTCCTGCTGGATATAGCCCTCGGCCTCCAGCACAGCCATGTCATTTCTAATGGTCGCCGAGGACACACCCAGATTGTGGCGCTCCACCAGAGCCTTCGAGCCGACCGGCTCCTGGGAAGCTACGTAATCCGAGACAATTGCCCGAAGAACTTCCTGCCTGCGCTTATCCGTCTGAGATGACATGCGGATAGTTTAACTAAGGATGTCAACGATTATTGCGTCGGCCAGCAAACGGCCGCGATTGGTGAGCTGAATCCGCTGACCACCATCGACGGAAACAAACTCCACCATGCCCGCTTCCGCTTGCCGACGTGCCTTGTCCAATTCATCCTCACCGAGCAGATTGGCATCAATGCCCTCCGCCAGGCGGAGGCCCAGCATAATCTTCTCGGTGTGTCGATCCTCGGCCGTTAGCCCTTCTGAATCCTTGATTGGCAACTCGCCGCCGGAAATGGTCGCCGCGTAGCGAGCCGGATGCTTGACGTTGTAAAACCTCGTGCCATCCAGGTGCGAATGTGCACCAGGCCCCGCACCCCACCAATTTCCATCGCGCCAGTAGAGCATGTTGTGGCGACACTGGCCACCCGGCTTCGCCCAGTTGGACACCTCATACCAGGAGAAACCGACTTGACTCAGTGCAGCATCGATGCGCTCGTAGCGGTCGGCGAGATCATCGTCGTCAGGCATCGGCAGCTCACCGCGACGAACCTTACGCGCCATCGCGGTACCTGGCTCGACAATCAGCGAGTACGCCGAAACATGATCAACCTCCGTGGCCAGGACTGCCTCCAACGTCGTATCGAGGTCAGCCATCGACTCCCCTGGCGTGCCATAGATAACGTCGAGGTTGATGTGTTCAAAACCGGCCGCGCGGGCCTCCGCCACCGCTGCCGCAGGACGCCCCGGCGTGTGCGTACGATCCAAAGTGGCCAGCACATGCGGCACAGCCGACTGCATGCCCAAGCTCACACGGGTAAACCCTGCCTCGGCCAGGCCTTCGAAGAACTCCGGAGAGGTCGACTCGGGATTCGACTCAGTGGTGACCTCGGCGTCGTCGGCAAGCCCAAAACTGTTGCGCACACCGTCGAGCAGACGACGAAGACCGCTCGCTCCCAACATCGACGGCGTACCACCGCCGACGAATACGGTGTCGGCGCCACGCGCGAGTTCAGGGTGCTTTACGACGGCCATCTCGAGCTCAGCCACGATGGCATCGAGGTAGTCTCCCTGCGTCTCGCCACTGCCCAGCTGACCTGGCGTGTACGTGTTGAAATCACAGTAGCCACAACGGGTGGCGCAGAATGGGACGTGTAAGTAGACACCGAAGGAATCGGTGTGTGCGGAGGCTTCGCTCACGCATGCTCCTTGGCTCGACGTTGCTTGACGCGGCGAACAATTTCATCAATGCGGGCGCGTTCCATCAGGAACTCCGGAGGCCTGCGGCCGCGCAGCGCATTTGCAACTGCCGGATGAGTCTCGGGAACAGCAACGCACCAGGCAGCGGCAGCAGACAGCGCACGGCGACCAGACTGCGCGTAAAGCTGCGGAAGCACCACACTACCGAGCTTTTCCACGCCTCGGATGTTTTCGGCGGAAACCCAGTCGGCGAGTTCCTCCAGGTAGGAGGCCACGGCATCGGAGCGAGCAATCATTGCCTGCGTGACCGTAGGGACTGCAACCGGATGCTTCAATGGCGCCGGGATGAGTGACAGCGACTGCACATCCGGTGACTTCGGTGCCGGATGCGGGTGTCGTCGCGGTGTCGAAGCAGAGGAAAGAGTACCGATGCGCCCCGAGCGAATGCCGGAGGTAAACGCTTGGCGTAGCCCATCAAGTTCACCAATCAGAGGGCGGCAGTCCTCAACGGCCTCGTCAACGATGTCAGCGAGCTCAAGGACACATTCGTCCACCAGCTCACGATCTACATCAGCAACCGCCTGAGCGAGGTGCTCGATGTGTTCGGCAACTTCGTCACCAATGTCGTAGAGCTCTTGGGTCACTTCGCGCAGGCGTAGCCGAGCATCGAAGTGGTTAATCATTGCCCGCCCTCCCACGACATCTTCGGCCTCGGTGACATCATTTTCGTTTCGTCTTTCGAACTTCGACGAATTTCGGCGAATGCCGGAAAATATCGGCGAACTTCGGCGTTCGAAAACTGAAAACTCCTTAAAAATTTCTAGCGCCCCTCACCTTAATGGGGTGAGGGGCGCTAGCGCGGTAACAACACGCTGCCGTTTTCTATCGACAGCGGCTTGACAGTGAATTAACGCTGGTAGAGAGCCTCAATGTCGCGCGAGTAGTTGTCCATGACAATGTTGCGCTTGACCTTCATCGTCGGGGTCAGCTCGCCGCTTTCCTCGGTGAAGTCCTTGTCCAGGATGTGGAACTTCTTAATAGCCTCTGCGTGAGAAACCAGCTCATTAGCGGAGTTGACGGCATCCTGAATCTCGGCGCGCAAAACTGCGCTGGAGGCAGCGAGTTCACGGATCGAGGTGTGCTCGGGGACGGAGTGCTCAATCTTCCACTTCTCCAGTGCCTCCTCATCGAGGGTGACCAACACGGAGACGAACGGACGACCATCGCCGATGACGACTGCCTGGGACACCAGCGGGTGCGCACGCATGCGGTCTTCCATCGGGCCCGGCGCGACATTCTTACCACCGGCGGTGACAATGAGGTCCTTCTTGCGGCCGGTGATCTTCAGGTGACCTTCTTCGGTCAGCTCACCGAGGTCGCCAGTCTTAAACCATTCGCCGTCGATGAAGGCATCCTTGGTTGCCTCTTCGTTCTTCCAGTAGCGGTCAAACACAACCGGACCGCGCAGCAGAACTTCGCCATCATCAGCGATAGCGGCGGAACAGCCACCAACTGGACGACCAACGGTGCCAATGATTTGCTCGCCCGGGTTGTTCACGGTGATGGCAGCCGTGGACTCGGTCAGACCGTAGCCTTCGTAGACAGGTACACCGAGACCGCGGAAGAAGTGCCCGAGGTCAGAGGACAGAGCCGAACCACCGGAGATGGTGTACTGAACGGCGTCACCCATAGCTGCGCGAATCTTCGAGAACAGCAGGCGATCGTAGAGCTGGCGACGCAGCTTCAAGACACGCGACGGACCTGCCGGAGTATCCAGCGCCTTGGAGTACTCGATGGCGGTGGCCTCAGCACGCTCGAACATGGCCAGACCGAATGCGCCCTTCTCCTTAGCGGAGGCGTAGGCGGAGTCACGAACCTTCTCGAACACGCGCGGCACACCGAGAATCAGGTGCGGACGAGAACGCTGGAACTCCAGGGTGACGGTCTTGGTATCAGCCCAGTGAGACTGGGTAGCACCAGCGATAATCGAAGCCAGGGACACTGCGTGAGCCAACACGTGCGCCAACGGCAGGAAGGTCAGAATGCGGTTACCCGGACGGGCAATCAGGCCAATCTCGTTGGTGAGGATGGCGCGGGCCTCCGCCAGCCAGTTGCTGTGCAGGAGCACGCAGCCCTTCGGACGGCCAGTGGTACCGGAGGTGTAAATCACGGTTGCCAGGTCGTCGGCCTTGGTGTCCTTGATGCGACGCTCGACCTCGTCGCCGTCAATGTCACGGCCTTCGTAGCTAATGGTGTCAGTAGCGGAAGCGTTAATCTCCAGCACACGACGCAGCTGAGACTCGCCCTCCGGGTTCTCGGCGCCTTTTTCGACCAGCAGCGGCTTCATGCGGTCGGTATGCTCACGCGACTCAGTAAATGCGAAAACAGCACCGGAGTTTTCAATAATCCAACGAATCTGGCCAGACGAAGAAGAGCCGTAAATCGGGACAACAGCGGCGCCCGCCATCCAGATAGCGGTATTGATCAGGTTCCACTCGTAGCGAGTCTCACTGAGCAGCGCTACGCGGTCGCCCGGCTGAACACCATTGGCGATTAGCCCCTTAGCGACCCCCTTTGCCTCGTCATAAAACTCCTGAGCGGTGACATTTACCCACTCAAAGTTCTTGGGGCGGGTGAAAAGCACCAGCTTCGGGCGCTTCTGCACCAGCTCCTGCAGCGAGGTAATAATCGTTTCGTCCTCGCCGATGACGTATTTCGCCTCGGTAGTATATTCACGCATCGAGTTACAAACCCCTACTTTCGGTAGTTCTGTCCGTCGTTGGTTTCGTTAGGAATCAACTTAGAACATCAAACCCTGCGCCGTTGTGATTTCACTAAATATTTCGATAACGAAGTGATTTGTCTTACTACTGGCAAAGTTTTTCTAAACTGGCATGATGGAAAGAGTGACACAGGCAGCTTCCAATCCTCCCCTTTCCTCTCCGCTCGCCGACCTCGCTAAAGATGTCGGAGTTGGGGTTTCCTACTACTCCACCGAGGGCCAACTTGTGCACGTCTCTCGTGAGACAGTGCTAAAAACTCTCGCTGCTCTCGACATCGATTTGGGCCCAAATCCGAGTGATGCCGAAATCAACGACGCCCGTCGTGAGTGGGCGGACACGCAGTGGTCTCGCCTTCTCCCACCCGTGGTAGTTACCCGCCAGGGCATCTTCCACCGAGTTCTGGTTCACGTACCACACGGCAGCAATGTCAGCGTGACTGTGAAACTGGAGGATGGCGCAGAATGGCCCTGCGCACAGGTGCACCACTTGGTTCCACCACGCCAGGTCGGCGATGTGTTGATGGGAGAAGCCGCCTTCGCAATTCCAGAGGATCTGCCACTTGGTTGGCACCGCTTGCGTGCAGTCAACGACGACAACGTCGCTGAGTGCGATGTGGCCGTAACCCCCAACCGTCTCGCTACTGCCGACAAGTACGTGCAGAATCCTGCGCATGGCGTCATGGCACAGCTGTACTCGGTACGCTCCAGCCGCAGCTGGGGTATCGGCGATTTCGCTACCCTCGGCGACTTGGCACAGGTCAGCGCTCAGCACGCGGGCTCTGATTTCGTCCTCATCAATCCGTTGCACGCCGCAGAACCGCTGCCTCCGGTAGAAGACTCACCGTACCTGCCCACCACGCGCCGCTATGTCAATCCGCTGTACGCACGGCCAGAGCTTATCGACGAGTTCGGGTACCTGGACAAGGACGAGGCCGATGAAGCCCGTGCGCTAGCGAACTCTTTCCACCAGCTCAATCACAGCCCTGATGAGATTGACCGCAACCCCATCTACGCTGCAAAGCTCAAGGTATTGCGGGCAATTCACAAGATTCCCCTGTCCAGCGCACGCCAGGCGGAATTTGACCGTTGGCTGGAGGCCGAGGGCCGTGGCATATACGACTACGCGTCGTGGTGCACCGAGCGCGAGCTCGCGGATCGCGCTGCTGCCCGCGATGCTGCCCGCGCTGCCACTTCCGATTCTGGTGCCGTAGCCGAGAACGATATCGAGTTGGTTCCACCGTTGGGCAACCACGCCAGTGTCGAATCTCTGCGGGAGGAAATCCTCCAGTTCCACCTCTGGGTGCAGTGGATTCTCGATCAGCAGCTCGGTCAGGCACAAGAGGCAGCCCTGGATGCGGGTATGCGCATCGGCATCATGGCCGACCTTGCCGTCGGCGTGCACCCCGGCGGTGCGGATGCCAAGAACCTTGCGGCTTGGCTCGCTCCTGCTATCTCTGTTGGCGCACCGCCAGACGGATTTAACCAGCGCGGCCAAGACTGGTCGCAGCCGCCGTGGAACCCGCACAAGCTAGCCGAGGCCGGCTATCGCCCGTGGCGCGACATGCTGCGCACAATCCTTCGCCACGCAGGTGGCATTCGTGTTGACCACGTGCTGGGTATGTTCCGCCTCTGGGTCATGCCGCGGATGGAGTCCCCCGTCAATGGCACCTACCTGTACTTCGACCACGAGGCCATGGTCGGCATTCTCGCACTTGAGGCCGAGCTTGCTGGGGCCGTCGTGGTAGGCGAAGACCTGGGCACTTTCGAGCCGTGGGTGCAGGACTACCTAGCTTCGCGGGGCATCATGGGCACCTCAATCGTGTGGTTTGAATCCGAAGGCGACCAGCCGAAACCACCGAGCGCTTACCGCAGCCTGTGCTTGTCCTCCGTCACCACGCACGATTTGCCGCCGACAGCAGGCTATCTCGCAGGCGAACACATCAAACTGCGGGAACGCCTGGGGCTATTGCTTTCCGACGTCGCGGAGGAAGACCGCCGGGACTTCGAGTGGATTCGAAAGGTTTTGGGCGCGGCCAAGGAAGCCGGATGTTTCGGTGACACGGCTGCGGCAGACATGGATGTTCAGTCCCTCACCCGCGATAATCTGCCACCAATTGACGCGCTGGTCACGGGTTTGCACCGCTTCCTCGACCAGACGCCATCCGCGCTGAAGTGCGAGGCGCTGGTGGACATGGTTGGCGACCGCCGCACTCAGAACCAGCCGGGCACGTCCCACGACCAGTACCCGAACTGGTGTATTCCGCTAACTGATGCCGAGGGCAAGGCCGTGCTTGTCGAGGACCTGCCTCGCTTCCCCGGATTCAAGCGTTAATTGGTTCGTGAGCGACTAATCCCTCATTTTTGCTGTTCACCGATCTTTCAGGTTATGTGCCCGGCACTAAAACCGAGGCTAAAACTGGAAATCGGTGACTGCACCAGCGATGAGGATAAGAAGAAGCAAAACGATTAGGGCAAGTAGGACCTTCGAGTGCCTCGACCGATGCATGCTAACTCAGCTCCCTACTGCGAAATATTTGCGAACTACCCAACTCTAGCCTGTTGGGCAAATTTCCTAATACTTTAAGACATACCTTAGGGCAGCGATAGCGACCCAATACTTAAAGGGGGCTTGTCCCAGCTCAATTCTTCGGGCCTCCCAGTGAGCTATCCGCGGGCCACTACCGCATCGGCTAGCTGTCGCTGCCCGCTCCTCGACACTCCTGCGAACGCTCCCGCCGGCGCACCGACCACTGCCACAGACGACCGCTGACGACATCGATTGCACCAACGAGAACGAAAGCAACAAACCCTCCGACTACCAGCAGAACTGCGCATAGCACGCTGACCTGCGCAAGCAGTGGCAATTGAATAAGCCACTGCCCTACCCTGTCGAATGCTTCAGCCATGAGTGTCAACCTACCCTGCCGGTGACCGGAATAACTAGTGGGCGGCCGTCGCGGCGCTCGTCGTAAAGCGTGAAGCTAGGCATCAGTGCCCGACAGCCCGCGGCGTTCGAGGAGCGGCTGGATGTCCTTGTCGCGACCTCGGAAGGCACGGTAGGCGGCCATAAAATCGATGGCACCACCACGGGAGAGAATCTCCTCGCGGAAGTGGCTGCCGCCGCCGATTGTGGCGCCGCCGTTGTCGGTGAACCAACCGAAACCGTCCGCGTCGAGAACCTCCGCCCACAGGTAGGAGTAATAGCCTGCCGAGTAACCGCCGGCGAAGATGTGGTTGAAGTAGCGGGAGCGGTAACGCGGAGCCAGGTGGGGAACGTCGAGGCCGAGTTCGGCGAGTGCTTCCGCTTCGAAAGCGTCAACATCAGTGACATGAGCTGCCTCCTCCTCAGTGAGGCTGTGCCAGGCGAGATCGATGGCGCACGCCGCGAGGTATTCAACCGTGGCGAATCCCTCACCAGCGGTGCGGGCCTTCTTCACCGACTCGACTAGCTCGGCCGGAATCGGCTCACCGGTACGAACGTGGACGGCGTAATTGGCCAGAATGGACGGCTCAAGCGCCCAGTTCTCGTTGATCTGAGAGGGGAATTCCACGAAGTCGCGCGGGACGTTAGTGCCCGAGAAGGTCGGGTACGTGACGTCGGAAAGCAGACCGTGGAGGGCATGCCCGAACTCGTGGAAAGCAGTGGTGACCTCGTCGAGTGTCAGCAGCACCGGGGTTCCCGGCTCGGTTTCGGCGATGTTCATCACGTTGACCACGACTGGCAGGCGCCCCAACAGACGGGACTGATCCCTAAACGAGCTCATCCACGCACCACCGCGCTTGGTCGGACGCGAGAAGTAGTCTGTGATAATCAGGCCGATGGTCTCGCCTCCGCCCTGGCGTACCTCCCACACGGTCGTGCCCGGCGCGTATCCCTGCAGTTCCTCGCGCTTGACTACCTCGATGCCGTAGAGCTTGCGGGCAGCGTAGAACACGCCGTCTTCGATGACACGGTGCAGCTCGAAGTAGTTCTTGAGTTCATCCGTGTCGACTGCGAATTCTTCCGCTTTACGACGGCGCTCCCAGTACGGCCAGTCAGCGCCAGTTACCGTCTCATCGCCAGCCAGATCAGCGACCCGCTTGTACTCACCTTCAGCATTGGCAATGGCAGCTGGCGCCAGGTCTGCAATGAGCTTCCGAGCAGCCTCTGCGGTGGTTGCCGTCTCCTTGGCAATGACGTAATCCGCATGCGTGTCGTAGCCGAGCAGCTTGGCACGGCGGGCACGCAAGCGCGCCATTTCCAGCACAATGTCGGAGTTGTCGAACTTGCCGGAGGCAGCACCCGAGCGCCCCAGCGAGGCTTCGTAGAGCTTGGCGCGAGTAGCCGGATTATCGAGGTCAGCCAGCTGTGCAGGAGTTGATGGTAGGTCCAGTGGAATCAGCCACGGCGCATCGGTGTCTGCCTTTTTCGCGTAGGCGGCGAAGGACGCAATGGCATCGTCGGAAAGCCCGGCGAGTTCTTCGCGGTCGTAGATTTCCACGGCGCGCGCAACGGTGTCCTTCAGCAGGTTTTCGCCGAAGGCGGTGGAAAGCTCAGAGAGGCGGGAATTGATGCGGCTAAGCTCGGTTTTGTCCTCGTCGCTGAGGTCCGCACCGGCGCGCTGGAAGTCCTCGCGGACCTTCTTCAGCAGCAGCTTCGCTTCTTCCGGGTTGGCGGCATCGTCAACGCTGTCAATGGCATTGATGCGCTGCCACAGGTCACTGCGCATGCGAATCTGATCCAGGTGTGCTGTGAGCTGCGGGGCAATCTCGGCTTCAATTTCCATGCGGACATCGGTGGCGTCCGTGCCGGCAACGTTGAAGAAATAAGCAGCGACGCGGTCCAGATCTTGGCCCGCCTTCTCCATTGCCTCGATGGTGTTAACAAAGGTCGGTGCCTCCGACGACGTGGCGATGGCGTCAATCTCGCGTGTATGGCTACGCATTGCTTCGCTAAACGCCTCGCGGACGTGGCTGTCATCGATTGCCGCAAAATCTGGCAATTCGCAGAACAATTCCGACGGTGTCAACAGTGGATTTCGTGCATCATTAGTCATAGTGAATTCAACTGTAGCGTGCTCGAAAACGCGAGCGCGACTACCACAGGCTCCCCGCCCTTCTGGCAGGACCAACAGTGACGAGGAGGCGTTTTCCGCCATGACAGAGACGACTATTTCCGCTCCCTGCGGGCAACTGACTGGCCGGATTCACGATGGCACAATACAAGTTTTCAATATCGATTACGCAGATGCTGCTCCGTTTGCCGCGTCGGCACCAGTGGCCGACGGCCCACAGTCAGGCACTCGGCGCTGTGAGCCCGAGCGCGAGTTAGTTCTCACCGTCACCGCACCGACTGGGCCCGCGGACGCTTCCTACCCCGTATTGCTGTGGATTCACGGTGGTAGCTACGAGTTTGGGCACCCCTCCGAGCCCTGGACGGACGCGACGGCTTTTGCACAGGCCGGCATCATCACCGTTTCGCTCGGATACCGCAAGGGACTGGAGGGATTCTGGCGCGACAGTCAAACAGAGACCTACCGGGCCATTGATGATCTGTATCTGGGGCTGCAGTGGGCCCGTCGGAACGCGCCTGCCTTCGGCGGCGATATCGACAACATCACTATCTCGGGGCAATCGGCGGGTGCGGCGCTGGCGCTCACCCTCGCGGCCGACGAACGCACGCGCGGTCAGATTCAGCGCACCATCGCCATGTCGCCGGCCTTCTCGCTGCTGTCCGGTTCGCGCCTCCGCCGCACGTTGGCGGGCATCGGTGTGGGACGTGCGCCGTCCACCGAGGTCTTTTCGCGAGCCGACGAACGCAGGGTCGCTCGGGCCCAGAAATTGGTTTCGGCATCCTCGCCTTCGGATCCGGCAATTGGGCCTCGCTTTGACAGCTTTGCTCCCACACTGCCCACGATGGTGACCGCCACCAGCGAAGAGTTCTTCTCAGAACCTCCGGTTGTGGCGATGGACAAGTTGCCCATGCGGGAGTGGATGGCTCGGCGCTATGCCAAGGGGCATCGCGGCCACGGCGAATTTCCGACCGGCGCCTATGCCGAGCGTCCGATGGGAAATGTCATTTCTGACTCCGCGATTCGTTCTTACGCTGTTAAAGTCGCCGAACGGTCCGTGGCCGCTGAGCTGGATGTGTGGGCGGCACAGTTCGAACCGGGAGAAGGGTTGGGCTACGCACCTGCTGGCCGCACCAGTGGTGCTCCGCACTGCATCGATATTGCACGCTTCTTCGGTATGAAAGAGCCTAACCATCCATTCCACCAAGTGGCGGTCGAATTCATCCGCGAGGGCACTTCGCACATGCCCCGCTACAACGACGACCGCAAGATAACCACCTTTGCTGGCGCTGACGCACAGGCAGTTGAGGGCATCGCCATCGATGCGTGGGCGGCTCCGCGCCAGCTCTTTGGCGCATAAAACGGGATTAGGCGCATGAGGCGGCTGAGGCTTGCCATTGGCCGCACCGATTAGCGCTGCTATTTAGCTCGGCAAAGTCTGCATGTACTGATAAATCTCTACGCAGACCAAAATGGTAATCAGCGTGATGAGTACTGCTATGAGTTTCCTGCGATCCATAACCACCGTTCTTACCGATACACCAGGCGAGAGGCAAGCTTTCCCTCTGTGTTTAACTGTCAACTATGGAGCCGCTTAATCTATTAATCCCCGAGAATTCTGCGCTGCAGCCGGTCGACCCCGCGCTGGCTAATGTGAAGCGAATCGCGCACGCCGCTCCCCTGCTAGTTATCACGATCGCAGCTGTCGTCGCCGCTGTGATGTGGTCTCCGTGGATGTGGTTAGGTGTCCTCGCCTGCGTGCTCTACTTCGCATATATCTACTGGCTCATCGGCCGCCGAGTTCGTGCCCACCGGTACCTCGAAGGGGACAACGACTTCATCGTTGCTTCCGGACGCTGGTGGCGCTCGATCACTGTCATTCCCTACGGACGGATTCAGTTCATCGACATCGATGAAGGACCCCTCCTTCGACTATTCGGGCTGGCAACACTGAAGCTCAACACAGCATCGGCGAGCTCGGATGCTGCCGTCCACGGTTTGCCACGCGAAGAAGCTCTCGCCCTGCGCACCCGTCTATCTCAGCGTGCTCATGACCGGATGGCGGGTCTCTAAATGAAGCATAGAGTTCATCCACTATCCCCGCTGCTCAAAAGCTTCGCCACAATCGCTGCGGTGATTGCATTCGCAGTTGCGAATCAGTGGCAATTGGCCGTTGCTGTCGTGACTCAGCTCTACGACTGGGCATGGCTCGGCCTGCTTATCGGTACCGGTGCGGTCGCCATAATTATCGGCCTGATTGCTCTGTTCTCGTGGTTGTCCTGGAGGTATACGTTCTACGAACTTACCGACGATGAGGTTCGCTACGGCTCCGGATGGCTACTGCGTTCTCGACGCGCGGCAAGGCTCGACCGCGTGCAGGCGGTCGATATCAACCAACCATTGTTGGCGCGCATTTTCGGGCTCGCGGAAATTGTCATTGAAACAGCTGGCGGCTCCGATTCACACTTCGCAATCAAATACCTCACTCCCCCGCAGTGCGAACGGTTCCGCGCCGACGTGTTGGGTGAGGTAGAAAAGCTGGACACCGAACTGGCGCATTCGCTTTACGACGGCGACAGCCCCGCCGCTGCTCAAGCCTCCAACGCCCACATGTCCTCCCGCATGTCCGACACGAAGACCATCTTTGGCCCTGTCGATGTCGGACGGTTGGTCGCATCCGTGGCCATTGGCCCCGGTCTTTTCGTAGGCATAGCCCTTGTCCTCCTCGCCGTTGTCTCTGCGCTGTTCACCGACTTCATCGTGGAAATCCTCAGCGGAGTAACCATCACTACTCTGATTGTGATTGGCAGTTTCGCGCTCGGCCTTTTCGGAGTACTAAATCAGTCGTGGGATTTCACGCTGAAGGTGTCGTCGGAAAGCAGACGTCTGGCAATTACCGCCGGACTGTTGTCGACACGCGCTCAAACCATTCCCATTGATCGCATTCATGGCTTTAAAGTGGCGCAACCGCTCTGGTGGCGCCCGTGGAAATGGTCCCGTGCGGATGTCTCGGTGGCGGGCTATGGCCTGGACAGCACACAGTCGAACAACGCACTGGTGCCCGTGGCGCCGGCGGCGGAGACCGATACGATTGTCGATGATTTGATGACTGAGATTGCGGGACCGGCCTCTGGCGATGACCTGTTGTGCTCCTGGCAGACTCCACGCACGGCATGGTGGCTCAGCCCAATTGACTGGAAATTTCAAAAGGTGCAGGCCACGCGGCGGGGGCTGTTGGTGACCAAGGGTCGGTTCTGGCACACGCGGTTCATAGTCCCCTGGCAGCGTATTCAGGGGCATACGCTAACCATTTCTCCGCTGAAGAAAGCAGCGGGCGTGGCGAACGTGCGAATCGACATGGTGCCAGGAACTGTCACACCGGTGGCAACGGAGTTGGCGCTGGCTGATGCGTATCAACTCGCCGCGCTGATTCAGGAACACAAGGCTGTTTAAAAGGTGTTTCATGAGGTCTCCTAGGACAGCCGACTCGCGCGGTTTTGTGGGATCTCGCAGGAAAACTCCCTCTGCAGGCTAGCGGCATAGTCATTACGCTGGGATGCATGACTATCGCCAAGAAAGATTACGAGTGGTACCGCAGCGCGGTGTTCTATGAGGTGCTCGTCCGAGCCTTCTTTGACTCCGACAACAACGGCTCCGGCGACCTCAAAGGGCTGACGGAAAAGCTCGATTATCTGCAGTGGCTGGGCGTTGACTGCCTCTGGTTGCCGCCTTTCTACGACTCCCCGCTGCGCGACGGCGGTTACGATATCCGCGACTTCCGCGCCGTTCTCGACGAGTTTGGCACGGTCGAGGATTTCAAGGTGCTTCTCGACGAGGCCCATGCGCGCGGTATCCGCGTTATTACTGACCTGGTGATGAACCACACTTCCGATAGCCATGAGTGGTTCCAGCAGTCACGCACCGACCCAGACGGCCCCTACGGCGACTTTTATGTCTGGACCGATGACCCGGACACCTACTCGGGCGCACGCATTATTTTCGTGGATACCGAGGATTCCAACTGGACCTACGACCCGGTGCGTGGCCAGTACTACTGGCACCGGTTCTTCTCCCACCAGCCAGATCTGAATTACGACAATCCGGCGGTGCAGGAAGCAATGCTCGATGTGCTGCGCTTCTGGTCGGATCTCGGCATTGACGGCTTCCGCCTCGACGCTGTTCCTTATCTCTTCGAGCGCGAAGGTACTAACTGCGAGAATCTGCCCGAGACCCACGCTTTTCTGAAGCGCTGCCGCAAGGTCATGGATGAGGAATACCCGGGTCGCGTCCTGCTGGCGGAGGCCAACCAGTGGCCCTCCGATGTGGTGGAATACTTCGGCGACCCGGAGGTCGGTGGCGACGAATGCCACATGGCTTTCCACTTCCCGCTCATGCCACGCATTTTCATGGCGGTGCGCAAGCAGTCCCGCTTTCCCATCTCGGAGATCCTGGAGTCCACGCCAGAGATTCCCTCTTCGGCTCAGTGGGGTATTTTCCTGCGCAACCACGATGAGCTGACGTTGGAAATGGTCACCGATGCCGAGCGCGACTACATGTACGCCGAGTATGCGCACGATCCACGGATGAAGGCCAACATCGGCATTCGCCGTCGGCTAGCGCCATTGCTGCAAAATGACCGCACCCAACTCGAGCTTTTCAACGCCCTGTTGTTGTCCCTACCGGGTTCGCCGGTGCTCTACTACGGGGACGAAATTGGTATGGGCGACAACATATGGCTCGGCGACCGCGATGGCGTGCGCACCCCCATGCAGTGGTCGCCCGACCGCAATGCCGGGTTCTCCAAGGCTGACCCGGGTCGGCTCTACCTGCCCACTATTCAGGATGCGACCTACGGCTACCAGGCGGTCAATGTCGAAAACCAGGCGAGCTACTCCAACTCCCTGTTGAATTGGGTGCGTCGACTAATTCAGGTCCGCAAACGCTATGAGGCTTTTGGACTCGGTGATTTCCGCGAGTTAAACAGCGACACGGCCTCTGTTCTGACTTATTTGCGCACATTCGGCGACGAAGTACTGCTGTGCGTCAACAACCTGTCCTCCTATCCCGCGGCCGTCTCACTAGATCTGTCCGAGTTCGCCGGTGCCACACCGGTAGAGCTCACGGGTTCGGTACCCTTCCCCACAATTGGCTCCGATTCCTACCAAATCACGCTTCCTGGCCACGGTTTCTACTGGTTCGAAATCCAGCTTCCGCCGGAGACAAACGCCGAATCGAGCGTCTCAATGTCCGCGCTGACAATCCCGGTTGCACAGGCGATATCGGACGCGCCGGTGACGTCATCACGCGAGCACTCTGGCACCGCCACCGATGCCAATGCCGATGCCGTCACAAACGCCGATAATAGAGAGTGATCTTTTAAGTCCCGAAAGGCGAATGAACTGAAATGACTATTCCCACCGCCGATTTCATTGCCGAAGAGCTGGCAGACACACTGGTCAGGATGCGCTTTTTCGCTGACAAGGTCTCAGACATCGACCACGTCGAGATCCTCGCGCTTGACCCCGTACTGCGCGACAATCCCAACAGTCCCGATGTCGATATCGCATTGGTGAGAGTGCACACCGCCCATTCCGCACCGACCTATCAGCTGCCCATCGCTTGGGCGCAGGACGTCCCCGAGGGCCACGAGCAGTCCCTACTGGTTCGCGCCGAGGGCATCGTCGGCTACGACGCTCTGATCGATTCGGATGCCATCACGGCACTCGGCCAGAAGCTTTCCGACGAAGGCAAGCTCGGCCGCATGGAACTGCGGCGTGTGCCGGGCTCTGAGCAGCCCCGACCGGAATCCGGCCGCCCTATGGGAGTCGAACAGTCGAATACCTCGGTCATTTTCGACGACCGCGTGATGTGCAAGTTCTTCCGTCGCCTCTACCCCGGCACTAATGCCGATGTGGAGCTGCTGGCCGCACTGGCCCAGGCGGATTGCAAGTTCGTCCCTGAGCTCTACTCCTGGGTAGAGACCACTATTGGCGAGGACACCTACACCACCGCCATGCTGCAGGAATTCGCACCGAACTCGGTCGATGGCTGGGAGCTGGCTCTTGGCGCAGTCCGCGACGCCATCCGCGACAGTCAGACCCCGCTGGAAGATTTGGGCACCGACTTTACCTCCGAAGCCCGTGCGCTCGGCGAAGCAGTGGCCTCGGTGCACAGCAGCCTCGCCGCCGCTGTCGCGGTAAAGGAACGCCTGACCGGTGCGGAGTTGGTGGCTCCCCTGCGTGCTCGCCTGGACTTCGTCGCTGGTGTGGTGCCACAAATTGCGGAGGTCAAGGATAAAGCGCAGGCTATCTTCAATCGCGCAGAGGCTGCGGTACCGGAAGGTGGTGCCGTCGTCCAGCGAATCCACGGTGATCTGCACTTGGGGCAGGTATTGCGCACTCCAAGCTCATGGCGCTTGATTGACTTCGAAGGCGAGCCGTCGCGCCCGTGGGAGGAGCGCCGTCTGCCGGACCACCGCCTGCGCGATATCGCCGGCATGATTCGATCCTTCGATTATGCCGCTCACTATCCGCTGCTGACAGGACGTGAGGACACCGAGGCAGCGACCGAGCGTGTTGAGCAGTGGGCTCGCCGCAATATCGATGCCTTCCTGGAAGGCTATGGCGACAGCAGCGACCCGGTGCTGTTGGAAGCGTTTGTGCTGGATAAGGCCATCTATGAGTGCCTGTACGAAGCCCAGAACCGCCCCAACTGGCTGCCACTGCCGCTTGGTGCTGTGCGCTCGCTGTTAGGATAGGGCTTTTGTCGCAGTAATTTCATAGCGGGGAGTCATCATCCCGCAAGATAGAGGTCTTTCGTGCGTCTGCTCAGCAGAATTCTATCCACTACGCGAGTGCTCTGGCCTTTCTATATCGGGGTCATCATCTGTTCGCTGGCCACCGCCGCCGCGTCGTTGATTAGCCCTTTCCTCATCCGCGATGCCACCGATGCCATCGTCGGCGCGGTGTCCAGCGATGAAGGCTTGAGCCAAGCGGCGATGTCCAACACCACTCGCACCGTGATTTGGCTGGTCATCGGACTGCTGATTGCCGATCTGACGCAAACCATCGTGCATAACATCGGTGGTTACCTGGGTGATGTGATGACCGCGCGCATGCGCGAGATTCTGTCGACCCGTTACTATGCAAAACTGCTGTCTCTGCCGCAGCGCTATTTCGACAGCCAGGTCACGGGCACAATTATCGCCCGCTTGGAACGCTCGATTACCAATATCACGCAATTTCTCCAGGCGTTTTCCAACAACTTCTTCCCGATGTTGTTGACCGTCGGTGCAGTGCTGGCCATCACTGCTTGGTACTACTGGCCGCTGGCGGTGCTGCTGATTATCGTTTTCCCGGTCTACACCCTGCTCACCGCATTGACGTCGAGACGCTGGCAAAAGGTTGAAGCCAAGAAAAACGAACAAATCGATATCGCCGGTGGCCGTTTTGCCGAGGTCATCGGCCAGGTCAAGGTTGTTCGATCCTTCACCGCGGAGCTGCGCGAGATTGCTTTCTTTGGTTCCCGTTTCCGCCGCACCATCTCCCTGACCCACGAGCAGTCAACGTGGTGGCACCGCATGGATGCCCTGCGCGGCGGCATTTTGAACGTCATCTTCGCAGGTATCTACCTGCTGCTTTTCCTTCGCACCTTGTCGGGTGAGTTCTCCATCGGCACCATGGTCATGCTCATTCAGCTGATTAATATGGCGCGCCAACCGGTGACCATGATGAGTTTCTTGGTCGACGCTGCCCAGCGCGCAGTCGCCGGTTCCCGAGACTACTTCAAGGTTATGGAACTCACCCCAGAGGCCCGCACGCAGCCGGAGCTGCTCAGTGCAGCGACCGCGAATAACGGCAACGTCGATCCCACCGCTGAAGGTTCCACCTCAGCCAACGTCGCCAGCGACAGTGTCTACCGCTCCTCCCTGGAACGCGCAGCCGAGCAGGAGGCTATAGACGCTCCCGTCGTCGACTTCGATGCAGTGGACTTCGCCTACGAAGAGGACAAGCCGGTGCTCTCCAACGTCAGCTTCCAGGCGTACTCAGGTCAAAAAATCGCCTTGGTCGGCGAATCGGGTGGCGGCAAGTCCACCATCGTCAACCTGCTGCTCGGCTTTTATGCCCCGACCGCAGGCCACTTGCGCGTTCTGGGGTCGGATGTCTCCGAGGTTTCCGGTTCCACTCTGCGCGCCGACTCTGCCGTCGTGTTCCAGGACTCCTCGCTGTTCTCCGGCACGATTCGGGAGAACATCGCCTACGGCAAACCCAACGCTACCGATGAGGAAGTCATCGCTGCGGCCAAAAAGGCCAATGCCGACGACTTCATTCGCAGCTTCGCCGACGGCTACGACACCACTATTGGTGAGCGAGGGTTGAAGCTCTCGGGTGGCCAGAAGCAGCGCATCGCTATTGCGCGCGCAATTTTGAAGGATGCTCCCCTGCTCATCCTGGACGAGGCCACTTCAGCGCTGGACACCAAGGCAGAACGCGAAGTTCAGCGTGGCTTGGACAAGCTGATGGAGGGGCGCACCACGGTTATCATCGCCCACCGCCTGTCCACGATTTCCGATGTGGACACCATCGTTACGCTGCGTGACGGTCACGTCGACGAGGTGGGCGCACCCGCCGAATTGGCACAGACTGACGGCATCTACGCCGAGCTGCTGCGCCTGACGGCCTCGGCTTCTGCGGCGGATCGTCTGCGCCTGAAGAGCTACGGAATCAAGGGGTAACGCGACGTCGTCAAGCATGCGGAAAAAGCTTGACGACGAGAACCCCCTTGCGCTCTTTTACGGACGGGGAACGATGTAGCGGCCAGCGCCTGGAACGACTTCCACCGTAACTGGCATCGGGAACATGAGGTCACCGTCAGCGTAGGCATTCATCTGGCGTGGCGGGCCAATATATTCCACGTAAGCCTTCTTAGCGCGATAGGTACTGACCTCACCGATTTTTTCAACGGTGCCGTCAAATACGGACTTGAAAGCAAGGGCGGCCTTGATCCGTCCGGCCTTGCCAATGACGGTGATGTCCATCAGGCCATCGGAGTGGTCTGCAGACGGGCAAATCTTCATACCACCGCCGTAAGAACGGGTGTTGCCGAAAGCGGCCAGCGTGATGGGATCTTCGAGAACCCGATGGTCGTCAAGCGTGATGCGAAATGGCAGGGAGTGGAAAGCCAAGAATTCGCGGACGATGGCCAGGTTGTAGCGGTTGCGGCCGTGTGGCCAGGTCATCTGATTGACGCGGTCGGAGACAATGGAGTCGAAGCTGGCACACATGATAGTGCCGAACCAGCGCCGGTCCCCTGTTGCGCTCGTAATGCGGCCGAGGTCAGTGGTTGTCCAGAAACCGTCGGCGATAACATGAGCAGCATCGCGAGCATTGCCACGCGGCAGATTGTATTCACGGCCGTGGTCGTTTCCGGTGCCAGCGGGGATAATACCGAGGGGGATGCCGGTCTGTGCCTGTTCCTGCATCGCGAGGTTAATCATGCCGTCGCCACCGCAAACTGCCAAGGCATCGATTCGGCCGTCGGCGATGACCTCACGAATGAGCTTGCGGGCATCGTCGGGGTTAGCACCTTGTAGAGCGATGACGTCGATACCGCGATCCGCGAACACTCGACTTGCCCGAGCTGAGGCAATCTGCGAGGCGCCATGACCGGCGTGGGGGTTAGTGACCAGAGCGAGGGTACGAATCTTAGTTGTTCCCAGCGGGTAACTGAGATCTTTGTCGTTAGCGTTCATCGAAGAATTACCTACTTTTACGTGGGCTTTTGACCGGCCGAAACTGGCCTTTATGCGGTTTTGCTACCGCACCTAACTAAAGCCTACCAAGAATGATTGACATTTTTCGAGAAAACGTAACGCAATACCGCTATAATACAAAGATGTAAAGATGTGCTTCTGCACAAGTTACACATAATTCCGCAGTTCAGGCTCTCAGCACCGATGCCCAAGGAGAAGCTCAGGATGTCTAACAAGCTCACGATTCCGTACCGCATGCGCTGGTGGGGCTGGGGTGTTGACGGCAACGACAAGCCAATCACCGCGGCCAGCGAGAAGCTCCTGCAGCGCGAAATCGGCATGTCATTGGACGCAAACAACCCGCCGCGCAATATCGCCGATGTCACCATCTCCGATAGTCGCCTCAGCAACGAGGATGTCGAGGCCCTGGGGGCTATTATCGGCGCGGATGCCGTCGCCACCGACCATGACACCCGTGTCAAGCACGCGGTCGGCCGCTCCTACCCCGACCTGGTTCGCCTTCGCGCAGCCAAGCTCGATGTCGCCCCAGATGCTGTTGTACTACCGAAAACTGAAAAGCATATCGAGGACCTGTTCAAGGTCTGCGCTGAGCGCAAGATTGCAGTCGTCCCCTTCGGCGGCGGCACCTCGGTCGTCGGCGGCGTGGAGGCTATTGACGGAGGCATGGGTAAGGCCATCGCAGTGTCCATGACCGCCTTTAACAAGATCATCGACATTGACAAGGTCGCTGGCACCGTCACCGCCCAGACCGGCGTTTTCGGCCCCGACCTGGAAAAGGAGCTGTCCAAGGCCGGCTTCACCGCTGGTCACTTCCCGCAGTCCTTCGAGTACTCCACTGTCGGCGGTTGGGTTTCCTGCCGCTCCGCAGGCCAGGAATCCTCTGGTTACGGTCGCATCGACCGCAATGTGATTGGCATGCGCGTCGTCACGCCAGCCGGCACCATGGAGTTCCGCGACATGCCGTCGTCGGCATCCGGCCCAAACCCGCGTGAGCTTTTCCTGGGGTCGGAGGGCACCCTGGGCATCATCACGCATGTGACGATTGCCCTAAATCAGCGTCCGCAAAAGGAGATGCTCTTCGACACCTACTTCTTCAACTCCTTTGAGGAAGCCGCCGAAGAGCTGCGCAAGTTGGAGCAGAGCGGAAATATCCCGCACCTAGCGCGCATCTCCGACGAGAAGGAAACGCTGTTTGGCCTCACTCAGCTGGGCTCCGCCAGCATGTCCGAGAAGGTCACAAAGTACCTGAAGCTGCGTGGCATCGATACCCCGTGCATGGTGATTTTTGGCTTCGCCCAGACTGATCCGGTCGGCGCCCGCGTCACCCGTGAGCGCCTGGCCGGTCGCCTGCTGACCAAGAAGTGCGTCCGCATGGGCTCCATTCCGGGCATGGCTTGGGTTAACCACCGCTTCTCCTCGCCGTACCTGCGCGATGTCATGATGACCCGCCGCGTCGGTGTCGACACCCTGGAGACCGCCACCACCTGGGATAACGCCGCTACACTGCGCCGCGAAATCGCCTCCGCAATGGAAACCGCTGGCGAGAAGCACGGCACCCCGGTGTACGTCTTCTGCCACATCTCGCACATGTACGAATCCGGCTGCTCGCTGTACTTCACGTACTTCTTCCGCGAGACCGAGGGCGAGATTCTCCAGCAGTGGATGGACATCAAGTCCGCGGCATCAGAGGCCATAATGAAATTCGGCGGCACCATCACGCACCACCACGGCATTGGCCAGGATCACAGCCCGCAGTACTACGAGGAGAACACCGAATTGTTCGCCAAGGTCATGCGCGCAATTAAGGACGAACTCGACCCCGCTGGCATCCTCAACCCGGGCAAGTTGGCTACCGGCCCGCGCTCCTTGGAAGAGCGTTACGACGGCAACATGATCTAACCCTGTCGCCGCCAGCTTCGGCCCAACCGCTATTTGCTGCTGACCACGGCAAAACCCGGCCTGTCTAGCCGCCAGCCTCGGTTAGCGAGCTAGACTGACCAGTTCACTGGCGTAGATTTCTGGCGACGTTGGGCCGTCATAAATAAACAGTGAAACGTAATCGTCAAGGGTAAAAGATTCGAGTGCTGCGGTCATTGTCGCTGTCGCTTCTTCCTAGAATTCCAAGCGAGAATGCTCGGATGGTGGGATGGGTCGGCTCAATCGGTGCGATTTCGTCCGTGCGACCGCAAACAGCGTGGCGTTTTACATGCCTAAGCGCGTCTTTTTAGTTACGACCTGTCTGGGGCGGCACGGACTGGAGACAGCAGCAACACATCTGCAGCGATGGTGCAGTAGCGGCGAAAGCTCGGTTCATGGACTCAGAGCGGTTGGACGCTGGGTGCATAGCCATCGAGGTGTCTCCTTCCTTGTAATCCCCGGGAAATGATTCGCAACTAAGAAAGATTTCTTGAATCAATATCCGTGCCGGTCGTTGATAATGAACAACTTAGTCTATTTCTAATTGCCTTGCAATGGGTTACGCCCCGAAATAGTTCACGCTCACTACGCACTCCACAACTTCATCACGTACGCCAGATCGTTTCATCACTATTACCGTCTTCGGGAAAGTCGAGGAAGAAAGACTATGACTGCCACGCACGCTCCTCAGCGCGATCGCTCAGCTGCGGTTTTGAACAAGGCTCGTCGGCAAGCGGACTTGAATCGTCTGCGCGAAGATACCGCTAAGGGCGCGATCCCTGATCTGCTGGTCATCGGCGCCGGTATCACTGGTGTCGGCATCGCTTTAGATGCAGCATCGAGGGGTTTGAATACCGTTCTCGTCGAATCGAAGGATTTAGCTTTCGGTACCTCTCGTTGGTCGTCGAAGCTCGCCCACGGCGGCCTGCGCTACCTTGCCAGCGGCAATGTCGGTATCGCTCGCCGCTCAGCTATTGAACGTGGTGCGCTGCTCGACGTCACCGCTCCGCACCTGGTGCATAACCTGCCGCAGGTCGTACCGGTGATGGATAAGTTTGCACCGCTGACCCGAATTTTGCCACGGTTAGGCTTTTTGGCCGGTGACTTCCTGCGCATTATCGCTGGTACCTCCGCCACTACCCTGCCGCTGTCCCGCACTGTCGGTTCCCGCCGAGTCAGCCAGCTTTCGCCGACCGTACGTAAGCGCGAGGTGAGATTCGGCTACGTCAACTACGACGGTCAGCTGCGTGACGACGCACGCTTGGTCACCGCTATCGCTCGAACTGCCGCTAGCTACGGTGCAACTATTCTGACCCGGGTGCGCTGCGAGACTGCCTCTGGCACGAGCGCCACACTAATCGACGAGCTCACTGGCGATTCCTTCGAGCTGCCTGCTCACGCTGTGGTCAATGCCACTGGTGTGTGGGCAGCCGAACTGGCGACGAACATCAAGATTCGCCCATCTCGCGGCACACACCTGGTTCTCGACGCCGCGAAGCTAGGCAACCCTACCGGCTCTCTCACGGTACCGGTGCCCGGTCACACCAACCGTTTCTGTTTTGTCCTGCCCGCAGAGCACAACCGCGTCTACATCGGCCTGACAGATGAGGATGCACCGGGCTCGATCCCGGATATTCCGGAAGTACCGGAGGATGACATCGTTTTTCTGCTCGATGTCATCAACCAGGCACTCGAGGTTCCGCTCACTCGCGGCGATGTCATCGGCGCTTTCGCCGGCCTGCGTCCACTTATCGACGCCGGCGAGGCACACACCGCTGACCTCTCTCGCGAACACGCCTTGTTGGAGGCCCCGAACGGCCTGATTTCCATTACTGGTGGCAAACTCACCGAGTACCGTCTTATGGCTGAGCAAACCGTGGATAAGGTCGAAGAGAAGCTCGGTGTTTCGCTTGCCCCGTGCTCTACCCGCACGATCCCTGTGCTGGGCTCCGAGCCGGAGGAGCTCGACCGCGCTCGCACCGCTGCCGCTGCAGGCCGTATCCCGATGCCGCTGTTTAATCGCTACGGTGCCGAATCCTTCGAGGTCATCGAATCCTGTCCGCTCGACCGACCGCTCGCCCCGGTAGCGGAGGGTCTCGATGTCACCCGCGCCGAGTTCGCCTGGCATGTGACGCACGAGGGAGCTCTCAGTGTCGACGATATTCTCGATCGCCGCACACGTCTGGGGCTGGTCAAGGCTGATCGCGAAGCTGCCCTGCCAGCTGCTGAGGAGGCACTGAGGCTGACCTAGCGCTGGTCATTGCTGTGGCTGCTTCTGATGTGGCCGTAGCTACTGGATAAAACGGGGAGTCTTCGGACTTCCCGTTTTTTCTGTATACACGGAAACTATGAGTGTAAATAACGCTGTCACATTCCCCTCCCTCGATAAACTCCGCTCCCGCGGGACAGTCAAATGGACCGCATATTCCCCGGACGTGCTGCCACTGTGGGTCGCCGAATCCGATGCCACAACCTGCCCTGCGGTCAGCGCCGCAATCGACGAGGCGTGTCAGCGCGAACAGTTCGGATACCTCTCGCAAGACATCACCGCGCTTACGACCGCAACCGCGGACTTTTCCGCAGCACGCTACGGATGGCGCCCGAACCCCGACAATATCTTTGCAGTCGCCGACGTCGTCCGCGGTGTCACGCTCGCGGTTGAACGCTTCACCCGCCCCGATTCTGCAATTGTCGTCCCCACTCCTGCCTATATGCCGTTCTTCCAGGTAGGTCCCGCGCTGGGACGCGAGACAGTGTGCATTCCCACGCTTGCCGACGGCCCAGATCTCAGCGCCCTCGAACGCGCCTTCGCCGACGGTGCCGGTTGCCTAATCTTGTGTAACCCGAATAACCCTCTCGGCTTTACCTACTCCCCCGAAAAACTGCGTGAGATTACCGATTTAGCCGCTCGCTTTGGTGCACGAGTTATCTCAGACGAGATTCACGGCCCAGTAGTTCTAAATGGCACTCACACTCCAACCGCGTCGGTGTCGGATACCGCGGCGGCCGTGACTATCACAGTGACTGCTACCTCGAAGGGCTGGAATACCGCTGGCCTCAAGTGTGCGCAGATTATCTTTAACGACGAAGATGCCAAAACCTGGCTTGAGCTGCCCTTCATTGTGCGCGAAGGCGCCTCTATTCTTGGTGTCGCCGCTGCCACCGCCGCCTACCGCGATGGTGTGCCCTGGTTGGACAACTTTATCAATGTCCTGCGCACCAACCGTGAGACTCTGCGAACACGTTTGTCCACTATTGCGCCGCAGGCTCGCTTTACCCCGCCGCAGGCATCATTCTTGGCGTGGTTGGACTTGGGTGACGTGCCTGGTGTTGACAGTGATGACCCAGCTGCGTGGTTGGTTGAAAACGCCAAAATAGCACTAAACCCCGGCTTCGCATTCGGCGAAGGCGGGGCTGGGCATGTGCGGCTTAACTTTGCGACCTCCCCGGAAATCCTCAGTGAGGCCCTGGACCGTCTCGACGCGGCCCTGCGCTTGTAGTTGACGTTTTAGTTGGTGACAGTGACGCTGCCATCGGCGTTGACAACAACGTTGGCGGCCAGAGCGCGAGCCAGGTTCATGCGAACGTGCTGCCCCTCACCGTCGGTGCGGTCGAGCGGGTAACCGGATGGGATTGCAGTCTGAGCAAGGATGGAGTTGCGCTGTTCCTCAGTCAACTGCGGGAAGCGAGTCTCCAGCAACCCTGCGTAACGCTTCGGAACAACAACTGGCTCATTAGCCGGGCCAACCTGCTTGAAGTCGTAGGTCATGCGCTCGGTGTACTGCTGAACGGCAGCTGCGGTGCTCATGTACGGGGTGTCCTTGGCAACGCAGTTGGCGATGGTGTCGCCACAGCGGTACTCGAGCTCCGTACGCAGCTCATCCATTGCTTCTTCGATGAGTGGGCGGAACTCTGGGTCTGCCCAACGGTCAGCTGCGGCCTGGTTGCCCATCATGCGGCCGCCCATGACGTCCAGAGGGTAGTGGACGCCCATGACAAGGCGAGAATGACCGGCCTCGGACGCACGCGCCTGAATCTGTGGCGCAACCTCCGGCAACATTAGGGCCAGCAGGGTTGAAGTCCATGCAGCCTTGTTGGTGTGACCCGACGGGTAGGACGGCGTGGTCGAGTACGGGTCATCCTGGCCTTCGCGGTAGTAGCGCTCGATGCGCTCCGGCGCCACCACAAACGGGCGATCGTAGCCGTAGACGTACTTCTCGAAGAAGGTCGAGCTGACCAGACCGCCGCCGCGAGCAAGGTTGCCGGACAGCAGGGCCTTCACCTTCGGCAGCCGATCCTCATCGTAGGCATCACGGAAGTGCTGACCCAGGCTTGCACCGAAAGCAGTGGAAATATTGGCCAGTGGGTCTAGGTAGTCGTCATCAAGAGCGAGTTCCTGTGCCTGCGGGTCATTCTTGGCAGCGTTGTTAATGCGGACGACCGTTTCGAGGTTCTGGTCCATGACCTCTGGGTGGCTCTTCTCCAGCTCCACGAAAGGATGCACAACGTAGAAGTAGAACCAGTTATCGGTGGCGGCATCCGATGGGTAAGCGCGCGCAATCTGGTCCGGGCGGTACGAGGTTGGCTTCGGCGCATTCGGGTCGGTGTTTTCCCCGGAAGATGATGGCAGCGAAATGGAATCCGGGACCTCCAAGCCACCGCCGGGCAGCTTAATTCCCTCTGGAGCGGCCACATTAGCTGGGAGATCAGAAACAGAGTCCAGGCGGTTGCCCAGCTCGGCCAACGGGTTGACCGGAGCTGCCACGGCCGTTGCCGGCGTAAGCCCCATTACAACTGCCACTGCTGCGGTAGCAGCGCCGACGCGAGTACGAGTTGCAATGCGCTTGTGCGGCTTCAAAGAAGACACTGAAACATTCCTTTCCAGATTGCTGCGTGGGAGGCACCAGTTGTGAAGTGCTCTATAAGCCAAGGTCTGACAAAATCTTCACTTATGTTAAGCGCACTGTGAGGTTTCGGCTCGTTGAAAAGAAACAAGTTTTCAAGATGCTAGCGCCAATCGTGGGAACTTTCCCCCTCAGACGCCGGGTTTTCACTGATAAATGCATAAAAGAAACCGGTTGGCGGGATAAACGCCCGTCAACCGGTAAGAATTCAATACTCGCCCCAAACGGGGCTAAAAGCGTGGACTACTTGGAGTAGTCGTAGAAGCCACGTCCGGACTTGCGGCCGAAGTGACCCGCCTCAACCATGCGCTTGAGCAGCGGAGGTGCCGCGTAAGTCGGCTCCTTGTACTCATCGAACATGGCATCGGCAATGAACTTGATGGTGTCCAGACCAACCATGTCGGCCAGAGTCAGCGGACCCATCGGGTGCGCACAGCCATTGACCATGCCGGCATCGATGTCCTCTGCGGTAGCGATGCCGTCCTGCAGCATGCGGATAGCGCCGAGGATGTACGGAACCAGCAGAGCGTTAACAATGAAGCCCGAGCGGTCCTTAGCGCGAATGACGGTCTTGCCCAGCGCCTCGGAAGCGTACTCGTACGCACGCTCCGACTGAACATCACCGGTCGTCAGAGTAACGACATGCTCTACCAGAGGCAGAACCGGAACCGGGTTGAAGAAGTGCAGGCCCATGACACGCTCCGGGCGCTTGGTGGCTGCAGCAATGGACTGAATTGGTAGCGAGGAGGTGTTGGAAGCCAGGATGGCATCGTCCGACTCAACAATCTCATCGAGCTGCGAGAAGACGCTGGCCTTTACTTCCGGGTTCTCCACGATGGCCTCGATGACCAGTTCACGGTCAGCGAAGTCTTCCAGCTTGGTGGTGAAGCTAATACGCCCCAGAATCTCGTCACGTGCAGACTGCTCTAGCTTGCCACGGGAAACGGCCTTATCCAGCGACTTTTCAATACGGGCGCGACCGGACTCAAGGAACTCTTCCTTGGCCTCCCAGACCTTGACATCGCTACCGGCCTTCGCACAGACCTCAATAATTCCGGAGCCCATCTGACCGGCGCCGACGATACCTACTCGCGAGATGCTATTTGCCATTGGCGTATTTTCCTACCTTCTACTCTGGGCTATTAGTCAGCATTGTGCTTCATCCGAGTGCGCATTCGCTTGACGACGATCACAGCGCACTGGCTTTATTTACACGCTACTCACTTCCCCGGTTCCCCGGGCACGCTTTGCAGGACTTTTTTACTTGAATTTCCCCCCACGAGGTTTGGGCAGCGGCTAGTACTGCATACGTTTTTCCAGCGCCTGCTGAATATCTTCCAGCTGCTGCTGAGAAGAGCGTGCCAATTCTTGCAGGTCGTTTCCGCCATGCTTTTCCAGTTCTTCCCACTGGCCGAGCATCTTATCCAGGCTGCCTTCCATCAACGTCAGATAAGCCATATCTGCGTGTGGCCCCTCCTCGTTTTCGAGGCGAGTCATGGTGGCGGTGTCGAGCTTGGTCTCAGACGGATCGACATCGACGCCGAGAGTCTTGACTAGCTGCGATTCCTCTTCAGCAAAGATTGGCTCCGCCTGCTGCGCAATCTTTCGGGTCTCTTCCGAGACCGTTTCCTTCGCAATTAGCGCCTGCGATGCTTTCTTCAGCGCCGCAGTATCCGCCGCCAGCTGAGCCAAGTTATCCCGAATAGCGGCGGTGGAGGCAACAGCACTCGGCGCCTGGCTTGACTGATGTTGGCTGCCTTCCAAAGCTGCCTCATCGCTGTCCCCACAGGCACTGAGACCAACGACGAGAGCAGAGGCCAGCACAGCAGAGCCAATACGCAGGCCGCGTCCAATCAGAGAATAGGTGTCGCTGCTGGAAGCGGCTGCGCCATCGCGAATGGTGTCTGAGGACATTAGTCGACCTGCAGCTCGCCCATGCGATCCCAGTCCTGCTTATCTGGCAGTACCTGCGAGACAATCTTCGGGGTCTCAGCGAGCAGCGGCTTCATCGCCTCCAGCCCCTTGGCGAAGTGCTCGGAATTGACGTGGGCTTCACCAGCGTCATCATCGAATGCCTCGACGAGAATGTACTGGTTGGGGTCTTCTACGCTGCGGGACCATTCAAACCACTTGTTGCCAGCCTCTGCGCGGGTGGCAGCGGTGAACTCGGCGACGTGGTCCATCCATTCGTCGGCAAACTCCGGCTTAACTTGGTAATTCACAACGATAAAAATCATGTCGCCCACTGTAGGCGCGTCCAAGCAGAATTGCACCCTTCGAAGAATAGAGTTTCGCTAAGAATTTTTCTTACGCTGACCTCAGGTGACAGTTATATTGGTTTGTATGATGAACACTCCGCTCATTCTCACCTACCAAGATAAGACCCCACGTATTCATTCCAGCGCCTGGATTGCGCCCGGCGCGGTCATTATCGGTGATGTCGAAATCGGTGCGGATAGCTCCGTGTTCTACGGTTCTGTTCTCCGAGGTGACGTCGCACCGATTCGCATTGGCCAGCGCACCAATATTCAAGACAACTCCACGGTCCATGTCGACCGAGGCGTGCCCACAATTCTCGGCGATGATGTCACCGTCGGACACATGGCTTTGGTCCACGGCACCACGGTTGAAGATGGTTGCCTCATCGGCATGAAGTCCACCCTGCTTTCACGTTCCCATATCGGCGCTGGCAGCCTCATTGCCGCAGGTGCCGTGGTATTAGAAGATCAGGTCATCGACCCCAGATCACTGGCTGCAGGCGTTCCCGCCAAGGTGCGTCGTCAACTCTCGGCTGAGGAAGCAGAGGGCTTCATCGCCCATGCAGGGCGTTATGTGGAAACAGCGTCCAACCACCGCCACCTCCGCGAGGTCGACCTGGATATGGTGACTTTTAACTAGGTGGCTGCCGAGGCACCTAGCTGAGCGGCTAGGCGGATAGTTTGACGGTTAACGTAGCAGCACTACACCACAGTCGCGCCCGCCGCGGCCAATTCCGCTAGTGCAGCCTTGCCGCGCTCCGGGTCCACCGCCGCGACCTGATTGCTCAAAACGCGGACGGAAAAACCCTCCTTGAGACCATCCAGCACAGTGGCGCGGACGCAGTGGTCAGTCGCAACACCCACCACATCGATTTCTTCGATGTCAGAGGCGCGGAGAGCGTCGGCAAGCGAAACGTCAGCCTCCGTTGTTCCCTCGAAACCGGAGTAGGCGGCGGCGTACTCCCCTTTCGTAACATCGATGCGCACAGCAGCGGGGTTGAGCTGCTCAAAAAACGCAATAGCGCGCTGCATGCCGGGGTGAATTTCCGCACCCGGGGTACCTGCGACACAGTGTTTCGGCCAGGTATCGACGTAATCCGGGGTTTCAGAGAAGTGAGTGCCTGGGGCGATGTGATTGTCACGGGTGGTCGCAAGAACCGAGTACTTGTTCGCTGTGCCCGCGACATGCAGATAGGTAGCGGTGTACGCTGCCTCAGCACCGTCGACGGCAAGTGCGCCGCCGGCGGAAAGATCATTCTGAGCGTCGACGACTATCAGTGCCATGCGGGGACGCGCCGGGCGTTGTTGTTCCTCGGAGCCGGCATCGTTGCTGGTATCTGACTCGTTGTCCGCGTTATCGGCGTTGCCCGCGTTGACCTGTCGGTAGATTTCGGAGAAGGAAGCGTTCATGGCCTATATCTTGCCACGTGCTCACATTCAGAGGAGCACGCTAACTATCGACAAGACTTCAACAAGCTACCGACAACAAAGAGTCAATCCGGTGTAGCGGTTAGAATCGTTTCGATAATCCTTTGATACGACGTCGGCTCTTAGTCGCGTCCTCCAATGCGGGAGGTTTTTATGGCAGGCGGACTTGTCGCGCTGCTTGACGACGTTGCCACGATTGCACGGGCTGCAGCGGCAACAACAGACGATATTGCGGCTGCGGCCGGCAAAGCTAGCGCTAAAGCCGCCGGTGTTGTGGTTGACGACGCTGCGGTGACGCCTAAATTCGTCGATGGTGTCTCGCCGAAACGCGAGCTGCCGATTATTTGGCGTATCACCAAGGGCTCCTTGGTAAATAAAATTGTCATTATTCTGCCGATTGCGCTGCTGCTCAGTCAGTTTCTGCCTTGGGCGCTGACGCCGATTTTGATGCTCGGTGGCTCATACCTGTGCTTTGAGGGCATGGAAAAGGTCTGGGAGAAGATTAAGCACCGGATCTCTCCCGATCAGACTGAGCAGGAACGGATGGAGGCGGCGACCAACCGCACACCGCAGAATGAAGATTCGCTGGTGAAGTCTGCAATTTTCACCGACTTAATTCTCTCTGCGGAAATCATGGTGATTTCTCTCAATGAGGTCGCTGATCAGCCGCTGCTCAACCGCGCGCTGATTCTTATCGTGGTGGCACTCATCATCACGCTTGCGGTCTACGGCGTGGTGGGCTTCTTGGTCAAGATTGATGACATTGGCCTGCACCTGCAGTCCAAGGAGTCAGCCGGTATCAGCAAGTTTGGTGCGGCGCTGGTCAAAGCCATGCCAATCGTTCTGAACACGATCGGCATTATCGGCACGTTTGCCATGTTGTGGGTCGGTGGCCACATCATGGTGGTCGGTCTCGACGAGCTGGGCTGGCACCTCCCCTACCAGCTAGTCCACAACCTTGAGCAGCTGTTTACCGGCGGCTTCCTCGGCTGGTTGGCCAACACCACCGGCTCACTGATTTTCGGCACCATCTGGGGTGCAATCATTGTGGCGATTGTCGCCGTGCTGCCATTCGACCACGGCAAGCACGACAAGTCTGACCAGGAAAATGCAGCGAAGGCCTCTGCCAAGGAAAGCTGACGCTTAGGAGTAGGTGACCTCGCCGTCGACGTAGACCCAACGTCGCGCACGACGAACAAAACGGGAACGCTCGTGCATCGTGCCGACACCGTCATGGTCATGAAAGGCCGCTTCAAATTCCACGATGCCTTCGCGGTCGTCCTCGCCACCATCGACAGTGTTGATGATGGTGAGTCCTTCCCATTCGACACCGTCATCGACATTGATAACTTCCGGGCGGTACCGCGGATGCCACGTCCGCCAGATGTAATCCACCTCGTGGGCAGCGTAAGCGCTGTACCTCGCTGCCATCAGCTCAGCTGCGGTCAAAGCCTCCCGCTCACCGCGGTGCAGCGGGCCACAGCACTGCCCGTAGAGTCCCCCACCGCACGGGCACAAATCGGAATCAGTAACGCGGGCGCGAGCGAAAAATGCGTTCCCGCTTCCTGCTCTAGCACCGTTTCCTGTTCCCAATCCGGCCTCCGTTACAGCACTGTTTTCTCTTAACTGCCGACCCATAGTCGCCAGCCCCTCCCCAATCTCACACGTGGTACTAAACACGTCCTAACAACGTCTTTACATACCTACCAATTGGCCGGCAGCGCCGCTAGTCGGTTTAGCCCCGAGAGGCTTGACGACGGCTAACGCGTCGCCCTCGGCATTCCTTCCGCAAAGCCCGCAGCGGATTGAATTCCCACCACTGCCCGCTCAGCGAACTGCTCGATGGTGGCCGAACCCGCGTATGTAAACGACGAACGTACACCCGAGATAATGCGATCGATCTGGTCTTCCACACCTTCGCGGCCGGGCTCCAGGTAGATTTTCGCAGTCGAGATGCCCTCTTCAAACATCTCACGCCGGGCCTTCTCAAAGGCCTCTACCTGCGCATTTCGGCTCTCCACCGCACGGTGTGAAGCCATGCCAAAGGACTCCTTGAACATGCGCCCGTCGACGTCCTTCTGGACATCTCCTGGGGACTCGAAAGTGCCGGCAAACCACGAGCCAATCATCACGTTGGACGCACCCGCAGCCAACGCAAGCGCAACATCGCGGGGATCCTTCACTCCACCGTCAGCCCAGATATGCACGCCGCATTCACGAGCAGCTGCAGCGCATTCGAGCACGGCGGAGAACTGTGGACGCCCAACACCGGTCTGCATTCGGGTTGTGCACATCGCACCCGGACCGACGCCGACCTTAATAATGTCGGCTCCCGCCTCCGCTAGGTCGCGAACACCATCGGCGGTCACGACATTGCCAGCGGCAATTGGCACAGGCGGGTTGAGCGCGCGGACTCGTCGTAAAGCACGGAGCATCGATTCCTGATGACCGTGCGCGGTATCGACAACGAGCACGTCGACGCCTGCATCGAGCAGTGTCTTCGCGCGCCCTTCAACATCACCGTTGATGCCGAGCGCCGCACCGACGCGCAGCTTTCCCTCAGCGTCAACAGCGGGCTTGTAAAGCGTCGCACGCAGCGCGCCCTTACGCGTGAGAATACCCACCAGCGCACCATCGGCGTCCACCACCGGAGCGAGCTTGCGCCCGGATGCAGTGAGCTGGTCGAAGGCGTCACGGGGCTCAATGTCAACCGGAAGCGTAAATAGCGAAGTGGACATGAGCGTCCCCACCTGCGCAAAGTTGTCAACGCCCGCCAGATCACGGCCGGTGATCAGACCAACCGGTTTGTTGTCTTCCACCACCACTGCCGCACCGTGCGCGCGCTTCGGCAGAAGATGGCGCGCATACCCCGCGGTGTGGTGAGGCTTGACGACGATCGGGGTGTCGAAAACCAGCCCAGCGGACTGGACCTTGCGAATAGTCTCAGCGGCAATATCAGCTGGAACGTCCTGCGGCAGGATGGCAATTCCGCCTCGGCGGGCGGTGGTTTCGGCCATCCGGCGCCCGGAGATAGCCGTCATATTGGACACCACAATCGGAATGGTTGTGCCGGTGCCATCATTAGTGGACAAATCGACACCCATGCGAGAGCCGACGGATGACTTCGACGGCACCATGAACACATCGCTGTAGGTCAGCTCGTAGGGCACGGACTGATTGTTGAGGAATTTCACATACCCCAGGATATGCTGATTTTTCCGGCGCGCACGGTGAGAGTGCACAGAGGTGAGCATCAGTGGCCGGCCTTGCCTGGTGTAGGTTCGAACGGGACTCCACTGACTCAACCGGGATTACCTTTCCCAGGAAAGATGCTTAGCAAAATCTGATGAAAACGCCGATCAAAGATTACCTTTCCGAAATCGTCGAATCCGTCCGCCCCGATGAGTCTGGCGAGGTGGCGGACTATATTCCCACCCTTGCTGAAGCTGATCCCGACCGCCTGGCACTAGCTATGACCACGGTGTCAGGCCGCACCAACACCGCGGGCGACACCGATACTGAATTCACGATTCAGTCGATGTCCAAGCCCTTCGCTTATGCCGCAGCCATCACTGAGCACGGCAAAGACAAAATCGACAGTATTGTGGGCACCGAGCCTTCCGGTGAGGCCTTCAACGAATTGTCGTTGGAGCAAGGCACGCACCGACCAAAGAATCCGATGATTAACGTCGGCGCACTGGCGATCAACCAGTTCGTATGCCAGCCAGGTGCCAACTGGAAGACTCGCACCAAGCACATGGTGGAGCTTCTCTCAACTTTGGCTGGCCGCAAGCTCCGCGTTGACTACGACGCCTATGAAAGCGAAATGGACTCCGCGCATCGAAACATGTCCATCGCGCATATGCTGGCAGCTTACGGTTTTATCGAAACCACGCCCCACGATGCTGTCCGCGGCTACACCGCACAGTGCTCCGTGCTGGTCAACACCCGCGATGTCGCCATGATGACCGCAGTGTTGGCCAACGGCGGCGTTAACCCGGTTACCAACCAGACTGTGCTCGGCCGCTCGGTTGTTCGCCGAGTCTTGTCCGTGATGGCTATTGCCGGCATGTACGACGAGGCCGGTGAATGGTTTACCGAAGTCGGAATTCCCGCCAAGAGCGGTGTCGCCGGCGGCTTGCTGGGCGCGCTGCCTGGACAGGCGGGTCTCGCAGCCTTTTCACCGCGATTGAACGACCACGGCAACAGCGTCCGCAGCATTGCCATCTTCCGGAAGCTCTCCGAAGATTTGGGCCTTCATCTCATGGATGCCGATGCGATTGGTTCGCGTGCGCTGCGCGGTACGCGCGTCAGCAATGGCCGCTCGATCATCGAGATTCAGGGGCCAGTCAACTTCACTGCGGCCGAGATTGTTCTCAACAGGTTGGCGACTTCCACACCGTCGGAAAGCGAAGTTGTCTTCGACGTCAGCCGCGTTGGCGTTGTCAACCCGGTGGGGCGCACCTTGATTCTGGAAGCGATGCGACGTCTGAGCCACGAGGGCAAGGAGATCTTGTTCTACGACCCGGAGGGCGTACTGCCGAACCCAGATATGGGCGAGGGGCTGCTGCCGGTCATCATCCAGGATGCGCCGTAAACTACGCTAACCGAAATCCAATATGGTGGTTCGGGTAGTCTTGAACAATCGTAACCCCCGAAAGACAGCAGCGCGATAACAACCGGAGGGATATAAATGCAGGTCAGCGATGTAGCATTAGTCTTCGAGGGCGGAGGGACTCGCAATAGTTACACGGCACCTTTCGTCGAACGGCTACTTCGCGAGGACATCGATGTCGGTTGGGTCGGCGGGGTAAGCGCCGGTGCCTCTCACGTAGTCAATTACCTTTCCCGGGATATCCAGCGCTCCATAAATAGCTTCACTGACTTCATTGCACAGCCGGCCAGCAGCGGCTGGCGCCCAATGTTGCGCGGACGCGGCTATTTCGATGCCGAGTACATCTATGAAGACGCGGGGCTTCCCGACGGCGCCATGCCCCTGGATTACGAGACTTTTAAGAACAATCCAACTCCCTATCGGATTTCTGCTGTCCGAGCGGATACGGGCGAGACCATCAACTGGGGGCCGGACAATATCCCAGATCTACCCACGCTGATGAAGTACACTCGCGCCAGTTCGACGATTCCGGGCGTCATGCGTATGCCCTATATTGATGGCGTTCCCTTCGTCGACGGTGCACTGGGATCATCAGGCGGTATCCCAATCGATGCCGCAGAAGCCGACGGCTTTAAGAAGTTCCTCATCGTTCTGACCCGTCCGAAGGGATTCCGCCGCACCGCCCCTAAGCGCCCACAGCTGCTGCGGCAGATTTTCCGCAGTAACCCGGTGGTGGCTGAGCTACTTATCACCAGGCACGAGCGCTACAACACCTCCCTCGATTGGGCTGCTGAGCTTGAACGAAAAGGCCAAGCATATGTTTTCTACGCAAATAATATGAGCATCACAAAGGCGGAGCGGAAGCGGTCGAAGCTGATACACAACTACGAGCTCGGCCGGGCGCAAGCCGATGCCGAATGGCCAGCAATTCTAGAGTTCATGGGCTTGTAGCTTCCGCCACCTTTAGGAAGCTTTTCGTTCATTCCTCTTTACTGCGTACGTAACCTTGTGTTAACCTTTGCGTAGCGAACAACCTCGTTAGGTAAGGCTCCTATATCTACATAGGCCGCTGCCCTGCACTTTATCGAGAGTTTCGAAAGACTCCCGAGGCAAGGGTCCATCTGAAGTGGCCACCTTTAGTTACGGTATTACATTGCCAACACTCTTAGGCGAAGGAGCCATAATTTTTCAATCAACAGAAATTCCCTCCTAGCAAAGGAGCTGGGATACCTGGAAAAGGATCCACAATGACACAGACACAGAACACCATCGCCAACTTCTTCAAGCCGAAATCTTCAATCAGCCCGTACAGCCTCCTGCCTGACACCGTAAGCATGCACATGACGGATTCTTACATTGCGCTGCCGGAGGACATCACTGTCGGTGAGGCACTGAGCACCTACGCAGCTGAATTTGCTCGTCTCGATGACGATACCTGTGTCTTCCTCGTCGACGATGAAGGCTACCTGACCAGCGACATTACGCTGAAGGAACTCCGCGAATACGCCGACCGCGATGCCTATATGAACACCGTCGGCGCTCCTGTGAAGGTCTTCGTCAAGCCCGAGGATCCAGCTGCCATCAGGGCTCGCCAGCTTATCGACGGGCGTCGCAGCGAGTTGCCCGTCGTCAGCAGCGGCAAGCTGGTAGGGGTTCTTACCGACCGCATCTCTGAGCGTATTCTTGGCAGGACTAAGGCAGCTAAGAAGGCAAAGAAGTCTAAGGGATTCTTCTCACCGATTACCGCGTTTTTCGGTGCCGCCAATAACTAGAGCGACTGGCTTGGGATGGTAACCCGAGTAACTCGAAAGGCCAGCTAGCGTTTGCTAGCTGGCCTATTCTTGTTGACACACTGTTTTATCCCCCCCACAGGAGAGAAGTCGACAGGAGGCAGATCGTGGCACGAGACTGGATTCGGGTAGCCCTGGGCATGTTCGCTGTTGCATTTGGCGCCAACCTCTTTGCCCCACTCCTGCCCGCGTATCGAATAACCGATGCTCTCAACCAGTCCCAGGTCACCTTTCTCTTCGCCATCTACGTCGCAGGGCTCATCCCGGCGCTACTCGTCTGCGGCCCACTTTCCGACCGGCTCGGCCGTCGCGCCATCATCCGGCCCGCACTCATAACCTCTGCCGCCGGCTCCGTCGTCCTACCCACCGGCGTCTGGTTCCACTTCCCATCACTGCTGATAGGACGCCTTGTCGTCGGCATTTCGATGGGTATGGTAATGGCCGCCGGCGCCTCGTGGATCAAAGAGATTGCGCCCGTCGCACCTCAAATTTCCGCCCGGCGCGCAACCGTTGCGCTCTCCGCCGGGTTCTCCCTCGGTCCCCTGGCTTCCGGGTTGGTCGCGGAGTTTGCTCCCCGTCCCGACGTCATCCCCTATCTTGTTCATCTCGCGCTGCTGCTTAGCATCGCACCATTGACATGGAACGCCTCCGGCGGACTGCCAACCTCAGCGCCCAGCGACACCCCGCAACGGTTCTTCTCCTCTGCCACCCTAAGCCCGAGATTCCTGTGGGCAGTCGCCGCTTGGGCACCGTGGGTCTTCGGTGCCGCGTGCACATCGTTCGTCGTCCTTCCGACAATCGCCGAATCCAGCTACCCCATTGCCTTTGCCGGACTCATCGCCTGCATCACGATGGGCACCGGCGTTCTGGTGCAACCACTGGTCACTCGAATCAGTTCCAGCAGCTTTATCCCGCCAGCTATTTTCGGTCTTGGCTTAACGACGGTCGGAATGCTGCTCAGCCTCATCGTCGCACTCACCCAGAACGTGTGGAGCGTTTTCCCCGCCGCTCTGACCCTCGGTGCCGCGTACGGCGTAATGATGGTCTCCGGCCTCCGCGAAGTGCAAATTATCGCACCGCCAGCCGAGTTGGGCGCTGCCACCGCTATCTACTATTCGCTGACCTATGTTGGTTTCTTCGCTCCTTTTGTTATTTCTTTCGCAGCGCCGAAATTCGGGTTTGTGCCCGTTTTCATCTTCGGTGCGATTATTGCATTGGTATCCATGTATCCCGTGGCAAAGGTTGCGCAGTCTGCGGTGAGGTCCGACGGAGCATCGTAAAGCAGACGCGACTGAAATTCTTGTTTTTGGGAAGCGTGCTGAGACGAGCTCTTGTATTCTTTCTTTCACAAAAGCTTGGCTCCGGCCCAGGGCTCCTGGGCGGGTTGCATAGGTTGTTGAAATTCAGCTCGATGGAATGAGGAATCATGAAGCAGCGCAGCTCTGGAATGTGGAAGAAAATTGCGGCAACCGTTGTCGCAGGTTGTACAAGCGCCGCCCTGCTCACCGCATGTGGCTCGGGGGAAGAAAGCAGCAATGCCGGTGGTGAGGCAGGCAAAGAGTCGACCAGCAAGATGACGAAAGCAGATGGGTCAGCTCCTGCTGCAGCCGAGGATCAGCTCCTGCTCACAAATGAAGTTCAAGGGGCGGACTTCTCCGGAAACAAGATCACCGGGTTCAAAGATGCCATGGAGATGTTTTCGGAAGATTCCATGAAGTTTGAACCGGCCGAATGCGCCACTTTCACCAACTCAACTGAGGAATTGGAGAATGCTGCCGGCGCTTACACGGACATTAAGGAAGAGAACGTCACTGTCAGCGTCTCGATATTGAAGAATCCTGAGGCGTACCAAAAGTACGAGGACAGCCTCGAAAAGTGCTCCGACGTGACGGCTACGATGGATGCTTCCGACATTCTGAAAGACTCCATGGAAGGTCAGGAGATTTCTCCTGAGATGCAGGACATGTTCAATGACATGGACATGACGACCACAATGAAACTGCACCGAGAAAAGTGGGAGCCAAATCTTTCCGTCAAGCCAGCTGAGTTCACTGCACACGAGACCAGTGCGAACATCAACGCCGGTGGCACGGATACTACGGCCACCAGCTACGACATTGTCGGGATCGTCAATGGCGTAATGGTAATGGTGTCCGCCGCCCCGACTCCGGATGTACCAACTGGCAACATGGAAAACACGACGGATCCCATGCAGATTCCAGAGGCAGCTCCGGAGTCTAAGGAAGCAGCAAAGAAGCGCGCCTTGGAGGTCTTCGATGCCCAGGCAAAGAAGATTATGGATGCTGCTTAGTTTTTCTTCTTAGCCTACTGTTTTCTGAAACCACAGTTTTTGCGAAATAGCGGGACGCAATCGCTGAGGAACAGCAGCACACAAGTACTGGAGTCTCCCTAGAACTCCGTTAATTCCTGCACTTTGGGACTCCAGAACGCAGCTCGTGGCGCGTTGAGAGTTTTAAGGTGCGGGTTCGTTATTTCGTCAAGTGCGCGCACGTAGTCCGGCACAATATCCCGCGGAATTCTCAGGCCCATGGTCAGGTGCGGAATCCAACGGGAGCCACGCCCATCAGGATTGAGACGGCTGATTTCGCGGACGGCCTCTTCCAGCTCATCGCTGGTTTCCAGCAACCAGGCAACAGTCTGCTTACTCTTGGTGCCGAAGATGACCGTTCCCACTCTGCGAAACTCCGCTGGCATAAGCGGTGGGAGAATTTCGGCTGCTCGTTGAATTACCGCTGGGCGCATGGTCGGCGCGAAGGTGCCTGTGATGTGCGGCTTCTGATTCTGCTGCGGAAAGCCACTCTCTGCGAGTTGCGCAAAGATTTCTCTTACTTGCGCCTCTTGCTCAGGCAGAAGGTACATCAGGATGTTGTCGGGTGACACCATGTGACGTTTACTCCTCCCCTATTGCTGTCGGTCGACCCACTTGAAGCACTGACGAAGAGCGCCATTACTAGAGCTCTTCACCTAAGGCACTCAGGACCTTGCACTCCAGAGCATAGCGTAAGGATTTTCCACAATTTATAACCTACCTATAGGAATTTCTAGCCTCTTATTATTTCTCCTGTTAAAAACACCTTTTTATTGGGATAATGGGGATGGGCAGGATTCCTGAAAGCTCTCTAGACCATCTTCAAAGACAGTGTGGAGTGACGGCCAATTCTCCACGCTGCACAAATACCGACACGGCTGGAAAGGTAAGTAAAGACACGGCACCGAAACCTAAAAAGACTACGCCCCCGAAGAATCAAAAGCTGGTGAAGAGCAAGACAAGCTTCAGTCGCGACGAGCTCGCTGGTTTGCTGGAGACGCTGGCAGCTCGCATCCGCGCCGGGGAAATGACTCTCGGCACTGGCGAGTCCGCGGTGACGATGACTATGCCGACATCGTTTAATACCACGATAGAAGTCGTCGATTCCCGAAAGCGTACCGGCATCGAGCGCGGGCTAGAGCTGGAAATTGACTGGATGGTCGACGAGGCTGGCGAGCCCGTCGAAAAGCCAGAACCAGCATCTGGCTTCGCAATCTCCTAGCGGGCTTGTTGCTGTCCAATCTGTCGCACAATGAACTCCTGCACGCCGAGGAGCGCCCGTCGCCGACACAACTCACTACCGCTCGCCATTTCCGCAGGTCACAGCGAACAGATCTGAGTCGTTTTGGTCGATTTTGCGTCCTTTGGCCGTCAATTACCGCTGCGACACTGGCCGACAAGCAAGCCGTCGTCAAGCAACACCCAATTACACCCGCCAGGCACCCACGCCTCCCCACATTGCATGAGGTGACGCTAACCTAATTCGGGAAAATTCGCGACGAAGGGAACGCGCATGGCCAACGGCAAGAAAGGCCACAAGGGCAAGAAGAAGGACTCCGCCAAAGCCAAGAAAAAGGCTGCGGCAACGACCTCGCTACGTCTGCCCGAATACTCGAAGGCCGAGGCCAAAGCCGCGAAAAAGCTCGCCGGCAAGGACCCCTTTAAACTGGCTGCGATGACGCCGAAGAAGAAGTGCTGTAAATCCGGCATCCGCTGCCTGCGCTGCCCTGTGGTGCTACACAAGCTCAATCGCGAGATCAAAAACGGCGAAGTCGACCATGCCACCCTGCTGCTCGTCGCCGCGAAAGCCCGGATCCGGTAGCCGGCCCTCGCCCCCCCCCAGCCCGCCGTCGGGCCGTCCCATGAGCAGTGGTGTCGCGCTCTGTATGGCACTGGTACCGATTCTCCTGGGCTATCTGCTCTTCGGACACCGGCTCATACGCGTCATTCCAAGCACCGCGACAACGCTCCAGGGAACACCCGCCAGGTCAGGAAGTTTTATTCCGTCGACATAAGGCCTCGGCCAGAACCGGGAATGTGACCGTCGGAGGATTGCACCGTGTGTATCCTTTGAGTGTCATTGAGCCTTGAAGGAGCAAGAAAAGAGCATGCCCCACCCACGCGCCGTCTCTAGGATGGACATCCGGCCGCGTGCCCTGCGTTTCGCACCGCGCCGCTCGGACTGGTCCCGCGCGACAATCGGGCGCGACCTATCGGCAGGCCTCATGGTGGCCCTCGTCGCACTCCCCCTCGGGCTCGGCTTCGGCGTAGCGTCCGGTGTCGGTGCGGCGGCCGGAATTACGACGGCCATCGTCGCGGGCATCCTGGCCGCGATCTTCGGCGGTAGCAATGTCCAGGTAAGCGGCCCGACCGGCGCAATGACCGTCGTGTTAATCCCCATCGTGGCCAACCATGGTGCCGATGGGGTACTCGTCGTCGGCGTGCTGGCAGGGCTCATGCTGCTCTTGTTGGCGTTCACCGGCGCTGGCCGCGCGATGAAGTACATGCCACTACCTGTCGTCGAAGGTTTCACCGCCGGTATTGCGTTAATCATCGGCCTCCAACAGCTGCCCGCAGCACTTGGTGTTGACGTGGACGGCGAGAAAGTCCTCGGGTTGGCGTGGGGCTCGATCAAAGCTTAGTTGGACGCTCCGGCATGGCAGGCGCCCGTGCTGACCATTGCAGTGGCGGCTGGAATCGTGCTTGCTGCGCGCGTTCGTAGCGGCTTCCCCGCGGCGCTGGTGTTGGTAGCTGCCGCGACGGCCATCAACATGCTGGCAGACAGCAGCCTGAAGACAATCGGCTACATCCCGTCGACGTTGCCTGCTCCGCGCTGGCCACAGATCCCGTGGGAGCACCTGGATTCGCTTCTGTTGGCAGCAGTCGCCGTCGCAGCTCTCGGCGCGTTGGAATCGTTACTATCTGCGACGGTTGCCGACGCAATGACTGTTGGCGACCGGCACGATCCCGACCGCGAGCTCTTCGGACAGGGCGTGGCCAACGTCGTCGCGCCCCTGTTCGGCGGGATTCCCGCGACCGCCGCGATCGCCCGAACTGCCGTCAATGTGCGGGCAGGCGCAGGCACACGCCTGGCAGCGGTGTTCCATTCGCTGCTCCTGCTCGTCGCCGTACTCGTCGCGGCCCGGTGGGTGGGCGAGATTCCTCTCGCCGCGCTCGCCGGCGTGCTCATCGCCACAGCGATTCAGATGATCCACCTGCGGAACCTCCGCTCGGTGATGCGCGCCACCAAGGGCGACGGGGCCACCCTGCTCATCACGGCTGCCGCCACCGTCGTGTTCGACCTTGTCGTCGCCGTACTCATCGGCCTTGTTATGGCGGGCTTCTTCGCACTGCGCGATACCGCCCGCACGGCGGTGCTGGAAGCCGCCCCGCTAGACGAGGGAGACCACCGCGACAAGGAGCGTGAGCTTCTCGACGAGCACATCGCCGCCTTCCGTATGGAAGGCCCCCTCTTCTTTGGTGCAGCGCACGATTTCCTCCTCGAGCTCGCTGATGTCTCGTCGGTCAAGGTTGTCGTGCTCCGCATGCGCTACGTTACGACGATCGACGCCACCGGCGCCCAGATGCTCGCCGACACGATTGGGCGCCTCGAACGCCACGGTACCAGGGTCTTGCTCGCAGCCACGAAGCCCGAACATATTCCGGCGTTGCGCGAACTCGGCGTATTCGACCAACTTGCGCACGAGAATCACGTCTTCGACAACACTCTCGACGCCATCGCCCACGCCCGACTGCATGCCGCACGCATTCAGCATGAAGAGTCTGATGGCGCACCCGCGGCATCGCAAAGAAATCAGCATGACGAGTAGCGCTGTCGAGCCTGTAGTCGTGAGGCCGCCTTCTAAGGTGACGACTCACGCGACCGCCATAACGCGAAGCATCAATAACGCTCAACGTTAAACTTGAACTCCACGACGTGTCGTTGCAAAGTCACCTTCTCATTCGTGAATAGCAGCTAAAAACCACCACACCCGGCTATGTGTGGCAAAGCTAGAGTGCACACCAGGTAACCTCAGCCCCCGTTCCTCGTGCAGCAGCGTCCTTTAACAAGACATACATGGGATTCGCCCCATATACGGTTAATTCAGGCTTCCGCTGTCGCCCCAAGCGACCCGTTGAAACTTAAACGAACGGTCCGTGCGGAACGCTCGGCCGTGAATAGGATTGATGCCGCGCAAAGGCGGGCGCGAATGCATTAAACGTCCTGCCTACCCCCCCCCGTTCTACCGGTCCGACCACCTACCGATGCACGATATCTGGACGCCGATGTGGGGGTACCCGCTGGGCGCGTAGCATTGGCGACATGCGCATTTTCACCGTGGGCCACTCCAACCTCGAGTTTGAGGACTTCGCTAAAATGATTAAGGCTGCCGGTGTGGCATCCATCGTGGATGTGCGCAAGCTGCCCGGGTCCAGGAAGTACCCGTGGTTCAACGGCGAACACCTTCCCACATGTGGCATCACCTACAGCAGAAGCGAGGGCCTCACCGGGCGGCGCAACGTGTCACACTCGGTGCCGTTTGAGGTTAACGGCAACTGGCGTAACCGCAGTTTCCACAATTACGCCGACCATGCGCTGGGCGAGGAGTTCTCGGACGCGCTCTCGCAGCTACGGGCAAACGCCGCCGAAACCCCCACCGTAATCATGTGCTCCGAGGCAGTGTGGTGGCGGTGCCACCGGCGTATCATCGCCGACCACCTCATCGCCCACGGTGACGAGGTTGGCCACATTATGGGCCTGGGTGCAGCCGGGGCGAAGGTGAGCGAGGCAACGCTCAACGACGGCGCAGTCATCGGCAACGATCTCCTCGTGCGCTACCCCGAGCGGGGCTAGCGCATACACCAAAGGCCGGGGTGCGGATGCTCGGACTACGCCCCAGTCAGCCACGGCATCCGCCTCGGCCTGACCTCAGGCGCGACCTACGCCTTGTATTCATGGAGCGCCCGCCCCTTATGAGCAGCAGCATCGGCGGCACACCAGCGGATAGCACGCTCAAACGAGTTTTAGGTTAGGAAATCTGAACCGCACAACCCAAGAAGACCACCGGGAACCCCGGTAGTGCCCCAAAGCGTCGAATCGAAAAACGTGCTACCGACTTGTCACGGACCTAGATGTTGAACTTAAACTCGACGGTATGTAGTTGCAAAGTTACTTTCTCGTTAGCCTGCAACAATCAGAAAACAGTAATTACGTCAGTACACAGAGAACATATGGGCGCGTGGAAACACGTAAAGGTTTTGCGGGATGGCGTGGACGTCAACGTGAAGATTCTGGAGAACCTCGCCGCCCACGTCGCTCCCGCGTTGGGTTGGCAGCCGAATCACGAAGGCCCAGTTACCGGCTATCCCATCGAATAATTCCTGCAGGCCGCAAGCTCTTCGCTTCAATGTCAGTTCAGCGCGTGTTGAATAGTTCAGTAATTGCTGTATAGTTCACCCCATGCTGACTATTGCTTCACGCCTCGACGTCATGAACCGGCTCGGCCGGGCCATGGCGGATCCGACGCGCTCCAGAATCCTGCTGACCCTACTCGACGGCCCGAGCTACCCAGCCGTGCTTTCGCGCGACCTGGACCTGACCCGCTCGAACGTCTCGAACCACCTGACCTGCTTGCGTGACTGCGGCATCGTCGTCGCCGAGCCGGAGGGCCGCAAGACACGCTACGAAATCGCCGATCCGCACCTCGCGACAGCGCTCAACGCGCTAGTGAACGCGACGTTGGCTGTCGACGAAAACGCCCCGTGCATCGACCCGGAGTGCTCGGTGCCTGGCTGCGACGGAAAAGGAGCGGACGCATGAGTTCAGCATGTGGATGTGAACACGAACCAGCCACGGAGATCGAAGATCTCGATCGGCCATGGTGGAAGGACCCCGAGTTGCTACTGCCAATCTTCTCCGGCGTAGCCCTCTGCATAGGTCTGGCGCTGGGCTGGTCCGGGCTAGAGACACCCGCGACAGTACTGTTCTGGGTCGGCCTGCTGCTAGGGGCGTATACGTTCGCGCCCGGCGCTATCCGGAACCTTGCCACGAAGCGCAAGCTCGGCATTGGTTTGCTGATGACGATTAGCGCGGTCGGCGCGGTAATCCTCGGTTACGTCGGAGAGGCCGCGGCGCTAGCGTTCCTGTACTCGATCGCCGAGGCACTGGAAGACAAGGCGATGGACCGGGCCCAGGGCGGACTGCGGGCACTGTTGAAGCTGGTACCGCAAACCGCGACCGTGCTGCGCGACGGTACGACGGCCGAGGTCGCTGCGAAGGACCTTGAGGTTGGCGAGCTAATGGTCGTACGCCCCGGGGAGCGGATCGCCACGGACGGCATCATTCGGTCCGGACGCTCCAGCCTTGACACCTCAGCGATCACCGGAGAATCCATTCCGGAGGAGGTTGCGCCCGGCGACGAGGTACCCGCGGGAGCGATCAACTCCACCGGTGTGCTGGAGGTCGAGACGACCGCAGCTGGAACGGACAACTCGCTGACCACACTCGTCGACCTCGTCGAGCAGGCGCAGGCGGAGAAGGGTGACCGCGCCCGGATCGCCGACCGAATTGCCCAACCCCTAGTGCCCGGGGTGATGATCCTGGCGGTGCTGGTCGGCGTGATCGGCTCGCTGCTGGGCGACCCCGAGACGTGGATCACCCGTGCGCTGGTGGTCCTGGTCGCAGCGTCGCCGTGCGCGCTGGCAATCTCCGTGCCGCTGACGGTCGTGGCCGCGATCGGCGCGGCCAGCCAGTTCGGAGTAGTCATCAAGTCCGGCGCAGCGTTCGAGCGACTCGGCAGCATCCGTCACCTAGCGGTGGACAAGACCGGAACCCTTACCCGCAACCAGCCCGAGGTTACCGGAGTGGTCCCGGCAGAAGGATTCGATCGGGCGCAGGTGCTTTCCTTCGCGGCGGCGGTTGAGCAGCAATCGACGCACCCCCTCGCCGCGGCGATTGTGGCAGCGGAGCCCGAAGCGCCCACCGCCTTGGATATCAGCGAGGAAGCCGGTCATGGCATCGGCGGCACCGTCGAAGGCCGACGGGTGCTGGTGGGCAGCCCCCGATGGATCGACGCCGGGCCACTGAAGGCGGACGTTGAGCGCATGGAGTCCGAAGGCCAGACCTGCGTACTAGTCACCGTCGATGACGCTATCGCCGGGGCAATCGGGGTGCGCGACGAGTTGCGGCCCGAGGTGCCCGATGCCGTGCAGTCCCTGCACGACAACGCCGTGGAAGTGAGCATGCTCACCGGCGATAACACTCGCACCGCCCGGGCGCTGGCTGAAATCGCCGGAATCGACGACGTGCGCGCCGAGCTGCGACCGGAGGACAAGGCAAGCATCGTCGCCGAACTCTCCTCCAAGACGCCGACGGCGATGATCGGCGACGGCATCAACGACGCGCCGGCACTGGCGGGCGCAACGGTGGGCATTGCGATGGGAGCAACCGGCTCTGACGCCGCGATCGAGTCCGCTGATGTCGCCTTCACTGGCCACGACCTCCGACTGATCCCGCAGGCGCTGCAGCACGCCCGCCGAGGCAGCAGGATCATCAACCAAAACATCGTGCTGTCTCTGGCCATCATCATCGTGTTGATGCCACTGGCGATCAGCGGTGTGCTGGGCCTGGCCGCCGTCGTGTTGGTACACGAAGTCGCCGAAGTCATCGTGATCTTGAACGGCCTGCGGGCTGCACGAGCGAAACGCTGAGACATACCTTCGCCCAGCGCGCTGACTCTCCAGTGCGGATCTTGGAAGGATCGAGCTGCTCAGGGACCAAGCGTCGCCTCAAAACTTTTGATGCCGAGCTTCATCGACACGACCCGCGACTACCTGGGCAGTGTATTTGGCAAAGGGCCCGACACCCATCAGGGTTGCCGAGCCGTCGCCGGTCCAGTTGCCGTAACCAACTAGATGGAGATTCTTCACCGCGGTTTCGCGGCCGCGCATGAGATGGCGGAATGGGCCGAGGGCCGGACGGAAACCAGTGCACCAGATCAGATGGTCGTGGTCGAGCTCGCTCAAACTATCGAAGATGGGGGCAGCGGTGAGCTGGCCGGAATCGCGGAGCTCACGTAGATGAGGAAGCGCGAGAATGTCCCCGAGGTTCGGGCCGGAATCGCCACCGAGAATCCGGCGGCGGCTGCCCGCGTTAAACGTTGAACTTGAACTCCACGACGTGTCGTTGCTAAATACCCTTTACCCTATGGACATACAGTAGAAGCTGCTAGAGATTGAGTAGATACAAGAAGTAAAAAGCGATAGCTAGGATCGCAGTACAACCTTCGAGACCGCGACGACGGCTGCTACCGTAGGCCTCGTTGCCTAACTGACACCAACGCCGTGTCCACTACTCGGGGGACACCCCAACATTAATGCTGCCCTGCCGGCAGACCAGGGCGGCCGTGTGAGTATCGGACAATAATGCGTAGTCCTCCAAGGGTCTGGACACAGGGGCTTTCCCCTTTCCTCAGTGGTGCGACCAGAAGGAGTAGAAACATCCACCCCGGTGCACCTGCTGCGGTGACAACGACCCATCGCCCGCAGCAGGTGGCAATCGTCACGGTTATCCCTCTTTTTCAGATTCCTGTCCTCGGGATCAGAAAAAGACGGGGACCTGTCATAGGTCAGTGAGCATTTGCTGCATCTGGGCGATCTCGGCCTCCTGGTCGTTGATAATTTGTTCGGCCAGGGTGATTGCATGGGAATTCTGGCCGTCAGCAACCTCGTCACGGGCCATGTCGACCGCACCTTCGTGGTGGGCGGTCATCTGCTCCAGGTAAAGGCGGGCGGCGCCGGTGCCCTGGGCTTCCTCAAGGGCTGTCATGTCCTCCTGGCTCATCATCCCGCTCATGCCACCCATCTAGCCGTGATCCATTCCACCTATCTCATCCATGGTCCCCATGCCCCCCCAGAGTCGGTGACCGGCTGCTGTCCCCAGGCCTCGAGCATGGCGTTCATCCGGTCAATCTCCGGTCCCTGGGCGTCAATAACCCCCTGGGCAAACTCCACGACCTGGGCGGGGATGCCCTCCTTGGCCAGGAGCATCTCACCCATTTCCACGGCCTGCTTGTGACGGGGGATCATCATCTGGGCAAACATGATGTCCGCGTCGTTGTGATCGGCGGAAATCTCCCCGTCCTCCTCAGTCGCCGCCCTGGTGGTCTCGGTCGTCTCAGCGGTAGTCGTCGCAGTGCTGGTGGCCGAGGTGGTGGCGTCGGTGTTGCCTGAGTCGGTGGCCTCACCGCAGGCGGCCAGCGCCAGGGTGGAGGCTACGGCGAGAGCGGAAAGAACAAGGGTGCGCTTTATGGTGAAGCCCGTTCAGGGTCAGTGGAGAGAAGTGATGGATCAGTGGACGGCGGTGGATTTCGGAGTAGGCGTGGTGTGTTACTCCTTCGGACTGGTGGGAGCCAGGTGGGCCGGGTCCAGATCAATCCGGCGCAACAGCTGGGCGTTCAGGGCCACCACTATGGTCGAGGCAGACATCAAGATCGCGCCCACGGCCGGGGACAGCACGAACCCGATCGAGGCGAGCACTCCGGCGGCCAGCGGCACGGCGAGGATGTTGTAGCCAGAGGCCCAGACCAGGTTCTGGATCATCTTGCGGTAGCTGGCCTGGGACAGCTCAATCATCGACAGCACTGCCCGCGGGTCATCACTGGCTAGGACCACCCCGGCAGATTCCATGGCCACATCCGTGCCGGCACCGATGGCGATACCGACCTCCGCGCGGGTCAGAGCGGGGGCGTCATTGACACCGTCACCGACCATGGCCACGCTCAAACCCCGGTCCTGCAGCTGCATGACCTTGGTGTCTTTGTCCTGGGGCAGGACCTCGGCGAAGACCTCATCGATCCCCAGGTCCTGGCCAACCGCCTGAGCCACCTGCTGCGCGTCACCGGTGATCATCGCGACCTTCACCCCGCGGTCCTGCAGGGCTTTCACGGCAGCTCGGGATTCGGGGCGGATCTTGTCCTCGACGGCCACCGCACCGATAATCTGACCGTCACGGACAATATGGAGCACACCGGCCCCACGCCCGGTCCAGGCGCTGGTGGTGTCGGTGAGCTCGGCCGGGGTGGTGAGGTTGAACTCGCGCAGCATGTTCGGCCCGCCCACGAGGATCTCAGCGCCATCGACAGTGGCCCGGACCCCCCCGGCCGGAGGCGGCGCTGAAACCAGTTGCACGCATTTGCCGACGGGAGGCCTCGGGATGGGCGGCCGCGGCCGCCACGATGGCGCGGGCCACGGGGTGCTCGCTGTCGGCCTCCGCGGCGGAAGCCAGGGCCAGCAGCTCGCCCTCGGTGACGCCGACAGCTGCTGCGACACCGGTGACCGCGTGCGCACCCTCGGTCAGGGTGCCGGTTTTGTCGAAGAGCACCACGTCGATGGTGCGCATCCGCTCGAGCGCCATCCGGTCCTTGATGAGCACCCCGGATTTCGCGGCCCGCTCGCTGGAGATCGCAATGACCAGCGGAATCGCCAGGCCCAGGGCGTGCGGGCAGGCGATGACCAGCACCGTGACCGTGCGCACCACGGCATCGTCCGGGCTGCCGATGATGGTCCACACCACCGCGGTGATCAGAGCGGAGATCAGCGCGAACCAGAACAACAACGCTGCCGCCCTATCCGCCAGGGCCTGGGCCCGGGAGGAGGACTCTTGGGCGTCGGCAACCATGCGTTGGATCCCGGCCAGGGCGGTGTCCCCGCCGGTAGCCTCCACCCGGATGCGGACGGTGTTGTCGGTAGCCACGGTACCGGCGACCACCTTGTCACCGGTGTCGCGGAAGACGGGACGGGATTCGCCGGTGATCATCGCCTCATCGAATTCGGCGGCTCCGTCGATGATGGTTCCGTCGGCCGGCACCCGGGCACCGGCCCTCACCAGCACGACGTCGTCGACGACCAGCTCGGAGATGGCCACGGTGCGGGTGGTCCCGTCGATGACTTTCTCGGCCTCATCCGGCAGCAGGGCAGCCAGCGCGTCAAGCGCGGAGGACGCAGCCCCGAGAGCACGCATCTCCAGCCAGTGGCCCAGCAGCATGATGGTCACCAGCAGGGCCAGCTCCCACCAGAAGTCCAGGTCAAAACCGCCCAGCCCCAGAGTGGTGACCCAGGAGGCGACAAACGCCACGGTGATGGCCATGGCGATCAGGAGCATCATCCCGGGTTGGCGGGATTTCAGTTCGTTCCATCCGCCCTTGAGGAAAGGCGTTCCGCCGTAGACGAAGATGATCGTGCCCAGCACCGGGGGGATCCAGGTGGATCCGGGGAATGCCGGGAGGTGGTAGCCGAGCAGCTGGGCGACCATGGGGCTGAAAATAACGACGGGAATGGACAGAATCAGCGACCACCAGAAGCGGTCCCGAAACATTGCGGTGCTGTGTCCGGCGTGTTCGCCGTGACCATGAACGTGGTGGTCTTCGTCCATGGCGGAGTGCGGGTGATCGTGGGGCATCGCCTGGCCGTGGGTGTCGGCGTCTGCGTGGTGTTCGTGGCTGGCATGATCCGGGTGGTGGGTGTGGTCTGTTTCCGGAGCGGGGTGATCACCATGGTGATCGCCGGAATGGTGGAGAGTGCTCATGACGTTCCTTTCCGCTCAACCCGGTCGGGGTCGAGATGATGGGTAAAACCGATCAGGATAAGACGGTGTAGCCGGCCTCTTCGATGGCCCGGCGAACCATCTCCGGAGGTACGACACCGGTGACCGTGACGGTGGAAACACCACCAGCAGCGAGATCAATCTGGACGTCGTCGACCTGGGGGAGGCCCTGAAGGGCCTGGGTCACGCTTTTCGCGCAATGCCCGCAGGTCAGGCCGGTGATCTGGTAGCTAAGGGAGGACCCTCCTGCTGACGAGTCGCTGGCGGCAGGGACGGAGGCGGTGTCGGCACGTGAGGCAGGTCCGCAACAGTTGCAGCCGTGGGAGGCCATCGGCAAGAGGCGGGGCGGGAAGGTGATCATGGGAAGGCTCCTTCGGTTCGGTGGGGTGTGGCAATTCCGCTCTCTAGCGTATACCCCCGGGGGGTATATTTTCAAGGAGTGGAGGGCACGGCCCTCACGCGGGGCAGGGTGTGGTCACCGAGCAGCCCCCTCACTGTCGGGAGGGGACATCGGGAGGCGGAGGGCAAACACCGCTCCGCGACCGGGTCCGGGGGAGGTGGCGGTGAGAGTGCCGCCGTGGGCCTCGATCAATGCCTTGGAGATGGTCAGACCGATACCGGACCCGCCGTTGTCCCGGCTGCGGGCGGCATCCCCCCGGTAGAAGCGTTCGAAGATGTGTCCGAGCTGGCCAGGTGGGATGCCCTCGCCATCATCGGCGACGTGGATGAGCGCGGTGGACGCCCCCTGGCGGTGGACGCTGATCCGGACCTGCCCGCCGGCCGGGGTGTGCCGTAGCGCGTTCGACAGGAGGTTGCTCATCACCTGGCCGAAGCGTTGCCGGTCCACGAGCACCCGGGCGGTGTCCGTAATGGTCTCGACCTGTAAATCGACGCCTTTGTCAGCATAAGCTTCCCCCGCGGCAGCAGCGGCGGTATGGAGCAGATCCCCGAGCCCTTCCTCCGCCAGGTCCAAATCGATCCGGTGTTCCTGGGCCCGGGAGACATCGTCAATGTCCTCCATCAACCGGGTCAGGCGGGTGAGTTGGTCAGCCATGATTGTGTGGGCGGCATTATTCCAGTCCACGACCCCGTCCTGGAGACCATCGAGGTAGGCCGTGAGCACCGATAAGGGGGTGCCCATTTCGTGGGCCAGGTCAGAGAGCATCTGGCGGCGGACCTGTTCGGTGTGTTCCAGTCGGTCGGCCATGGTGTTGAAGGCATGCGCCAGGGTGGTGACCTCGGGGCCTGCTTCTCCGGCGGGCACGCGGATACGGGAGTTACCGGCCGCCAGGCTGGTAGCGGCGCGGGTGAGATCCTGCAGGGGGGGTGCGCAGGCGACGCGATAACCACAGACTGGCCAGTAGGGCGCTGATCAAGGCAGTGGGCAGGGCGACGGCCAGGGTGATCAGGTTGGCGTCCCGGTAGGCCTGCTCGGCATGGAACAGCTCCAGCGAGGGGTCCTCCCGGCCGGCCATCAACATATGATCATGGAACAGGGTCGGCCCCACCGTCGTGGCCACGGCCGCGGCCACCATCAGGCTAATCACCACGACCAACACCTGGGCGGCCAGGAAGCGGAAGGTCAAGCCGGGTCCGTGATTCATGGCTGCCCCACCCGGTAGCCCACGCCACGCACGGTGTCGATAAACCCCCGGCCTCGGGTGTCGGTGCCGAGCTTGCGACGCAAGTTGCCTATGTGGACATCGACGATGCGTTCATCACCGACCCAGGTAGTGTCCCAGACCTCGGTGACCAGGTCGTGGCGGGTCAGCGCCTGGCCGGGGCGCAGGGCCAGGGCAACCAGCAGCTCGAACTCCGTGCGGGTGAGCTCCACAGTCGTCTCCCCCACCCGCACCTGATGGGCGACGGGGTCAAGGATGAGGTCACCAACGATCAAGGGGGTGGTCACCTGCGGTGGGGTGGTGCTGGTGCGCGGACGGCGCAGCACTGCATGCACCCGGGTCACCAGTTCCCGGATGCTAAAAGGTTTGGTGATGTAGTCATCCGCCCCCAGGGTCAAACCGCTGATCTTGTCGTCCTCGCTGCCACGCGCGGTGAGCATGAGGATGTAGCAGTCCGAGAAGGTGCGGATCCGTCGGCACACCTCCAGGCCGTCGAGTTCGGGCAGCCCCAGATCCAGCACCACAACATCGGGGGAAAAGCGACGGGTCTCGTCCACGGCCTGGGTGCCGGTGTGCGCCTGACGGGTATCGAAGCCTGCCCGGATGAGGTAGGAGGCCACCATCTGAGCCAGGGGTTGTTCATCATCGACGACCAGCACCCGCCCCGGGGGCGTGGCGGTGGTCGGTGTGTGGTCAGCCATAGACCCCAGTATCGCTCCGGCCAGGGGGGAATACCATCCTCGCTCAGTGCCCGGCGGGGAATCTTCATCAAATCTTCAAATATAACCCTTCGACCGCCGTCACCCCTGTGCCCCACCCCGGGCCGGCGGCATCGCCTCCCCTGGTCGGTTCAGCAGGCGCCACCAGGGATTTTACTGCAAGCACCGCATACCCGGGGCGGGTAGAAGGACATCGCCCACGGCTGTGGGGTGGTGTCCCGGTGGTGACCCAGCTCACCGAATTCACCCTCTTTTCGCCCTGCTATAAAGCTGTGAGCAGGGTTTTTGATTTCTAGTCCGTCAGGCACCCGTGCTAGATAAAGGTATGGCATCGACCTTGAGGCGGTGTCTTCTCACGGTCCTACCCACGATCCAAGGAGATTGACGTGAAACGAGCAGCGATCGCAGTCGCCGCCCTTGCCCTCGCCCTCACGGGGTGTTCGGCCGCCGACCCGGAACCCACGGCCGACGGGACGGTGTCCCAGGATACATTCCTGACTACCCATGGCCTGGCCGACATGGGCGCGGTGGAGATCATTGATCACCTCGACCGGCAGAAGGTCACTGAGCGTCCCACGGATTTGATCGCCTCAGTGCGCGCCGATGAACTGCTGCTCTCGAGCGGTGACCAGGAAGTCGTGGTCGATCTTCCCGACAATCAGACGTATGTCTCGATCGCACCCTATCTCACCTCCACCCACGACTGCTTCTACCACAGCCTCACGACCTGCCTGGGGGAACTCAACAATGAGGATATCCAGGTCACGATCACCGATGAGGCGACCGGTGAGGTGCTGGTGGACGAGGCGACAACCACCTTCGACAACGGGTTTATTGGCTTCTGGCTTCCCGATGATGTCACCGGTCTGATTGAGGTCAGCTACCAGGGGCGTACCGGCACCACGGAGTTTTCCACCACCGACGACGGTGCCACCTGTGTCACAGACCTGCGCCTGACGTGATAGCTCAGCAGGGTCCTCACCTGCGCCTGTCTCCCGTGTCACTGAATTCTTACACCAGGAAGGTTAAATCATGACGAACGCGTTTTCCCGACGACAGTTTCTGCTCGGCGGGCTCGTCCTCGCCGGCACCGGGGCCGTGGCCGCCTGCACCAGCGATCCTGGACCCGCTGCCTCGGCACCAGGTTCCTCCCTTCACCCCACTCCCACCCCCACTGCGCTCGGTGAGCCGACGGTGCGCCGGACACTGACCGCCCGGCCCCTCTCTCTGGATATCGGCGGTATCGAAGCCAAGACGTGGGGATACGTCTCTGACACCGGGGATGCGGCCATTGAGGCCACCGCCGGCGACGTCCTCCAGGTCGATATCACCAATGAACTGCCTGAGAGCACCTCCATCCACTGGCATGGCATCGCACTCCACAACGCAGCCGACGGTGTGCCCGGCATGACCCAGGACCCCATTGAACCTGGCGAGTCTTTCTCCTATGTTTTTGAAGTCCCCCACGGTGGCAGCTACTTCTACCATTCCCACTCCGGCCTGCAGCTTGATCGCGGCCTCCACGCCCCACTGATCGTCCGTGACCCGCAAGACGCTGAGGACCAGGACGTCGAGTGGACCATCGTGCTCGACGACTGGGTCGATGGCATTCAGGGCACTCCCGACGATGAGCTCGACAAGCTCACCGGAATGGGTTCGGACGACCATAACGGGAAGAAGGGGATGGGAGGTCACGGCCATATGATGCACGGCACCCCGGACCGGGTACTGGACGGGGATGCCGGCGATGTGATGTATCCGCACTACCTCATCAACGGACGTATCCCCCGTGCTCACCGGACCTTCGAGGCTCGCCCGGGCGACAAGGCCCGCCTGCGGTTTATCAACTCCGGCGGTGACACCATCTTCAAGGTGGCCCTCGGTGGTCACCGCATGACCGTCACCCACACCGACGGCTTCCCTGTCCAACCCCGGGAGACCGAATCGATCTACCTGTCGATGGGCGAGCGTGTCGACGTCGAGGTCATCCTCGGCGACGGCATCTTCCCGCTCACGGCTTTGGCGGTGGGTAAGGACGACCGCGCCTTCGCCGTCATCCGCACCGCCGGCGGCCAGGCCCCCCGCCCCGATGTCGACTTCCCCGAGTTGTCATCCACCGGACTGCTTCTGTCCTCCCTGAAGCCAGCAGACCGTGCACTCCTGCCCGAGGGCACACCAGACCGAGAAGTCAGCATCGACCTGGGCGGGCAGATGATGCCGTATGAATGGAGCATTCTCACCGACGGCCAATCGTCCTCCGCGACCGTGCAGGAGGGCCAGCGCCTGCGGATGGTCATGCGCAACAGGACCATGATGCCCCATCCCATGCACATCCACGGCCACACGTGGGCGCTGCCCGGCAGCGGCGGGCTACGCAAGGACACCGTCCTTCTCCGCCACGGTGAAACCATGATCGCCGACCTGATCGCTGACAACCCCGGTGAGTGGGCATTTCACTGCCATAACGCCTATCACATGGAAACCGGGATGCTCAGCTCGCTTCGCTACGAGTAACCCCCACAGCAGGGTTGAGTGCCGAGGTGGGCAGAGTCGCTGCAGGCCACCCACCGGGCAGCACGATGACCTTCCTCGGTGTTGTGGTCTTCCGGGACAACCAGAACACCGTCTTCTTCCCCACCGCCCCGGAATATGGAGATCTAATCCATGCCGAGCACACCCCGCAGAGCCGCCATCGCGGTTGCCGCGGTGCTCACCGCCGTGACCCTGGTGGCCTGTTCCTCAGGCGACGGCATCCGAAACGCCGTCGCCGTCGGGGGGGGCACCTTCCAGTTCCACTCACCAGGAGGCCAAACCGAGATTATCTACGCAGAGGAGGAATGTGCGCCGCTGCCGGGCTTCTCCTGCCCGTCGTTGATGGAGGAAGGTGAGGAGATCAGCCTGTCTGATTTTGAAGGCGAGGTCGTCGTCCTCAACGCTTGGGGCTAGTGGTGTGCACCGTGCCGGACGGAAGTCGATGACCTGCAGCTTGTCCAAGAGACTCTCGACCCCCTCGGTGGCACGGTGCTGGGCATCAACGTCCGTGACTACAACCAGACCATCGCCCAGGACTTCAAACTCGACAACGCGGTGACCTATCCCTCGATCTACGACCCGCCGTTTCGTATCGCTGCGGCCCTGGGAGGTGCCGACCTCGGTCATCCCGACCACCATTGTCCTGGACCGAAGCCACCGCCCGGCCGCGGTGTTCCTGAGGGAGGTCACCGCCGATGACATCCTTGATGTCGCTCTGCCGCTGGCCGAGGAGGCACCAGCATCATGACCGTTGATGTGATTGCGCAGTTGGCGATCGGCCAGCAGTTCGCCGACGCCGCGGCCACCGGGCCACTGATGATCGGCATCCTGGCTGCAGCAGCTGCAGGTCTGATCTCGTTCGCCTCCCCGTGCGTCGTACCCCTGGTACCCGGATATATGTCGTATCTGGCCAGTGTGGTCGGCGGGGAGGTCGACTACGACGCCGAGGGGGCGCGGTGGTCACCAAACGCCAGTGGGCGGTAGCGGGTGCGGCCGGGTTGTTCATTCTCGGCTTCACCGTCGTCTTTGTGCTGGCCACCGTCACCGGGGGTGTCTCCCGAGTAAAGGACACGGCGTTGGTGTCAATCTATTGCGCAGTAAACGTGCCAATCGAATGGCTGGCCACTTCACTGTTTAATTAACGTGTCAATGAAATGGCTGCCTAGTACATAGTGCAATCTACGTGTCAATAAAGTGGCTGGGACAGAAGAGAGCACGCAAGAAGGGCCAATTGAAGCAGCAATGCACTGCACGCTGGCGATATCGCGCATGGAATTACCGCGTTCGATAGCACGATAGATACCAAGTACAGCCTCCGCCTCAGCAGGGATGATCTCGCCTGTTGAGCTGTAGCCAATAGGACGTACACCGTCGGAACACCAGCGCCCTTGCTCAGCACGCTGCTGTTGGGCGCGTGACTGCCTAGCGCCTTTACGCTCGGGTACACTGGCGGAAGCTTGCTAGCGGTAGTCAACGATTTCACCCTCCCCTGGGCCCCGTGATGGTGTAGTCACGTTGAATATGCGCTGTTGCCTGACCCCACTCGCTCGCTTTAACCCGCGCTTGGTGCGAATCGAACGATGCTTGATCAGTGAATTGTTCTGATACATTCCATACGAGCGGGTCGTCGGATTGAGTGACCTCGAAGCGCAGACACCCGGGTTCATCACGAGAGAGCTCAACGTGTTTTGGAAGGAACCGTTCAACGATTGAAACATCACTGTGGTCTTTGCAGATCAAGGTGCCGTTCAGCTCGATCATGCTCATAGAACACCTTCGCTATAAGTCAGACGCGGCGCTTAAACGTTGAACTTGAACTCGACGGTATGTCGTTGCAAAGTTACTCCCTCTCGTTAACACCATCAAAAGGAGTGTTATCCAATGAAAGCGTTCGGCTTCTTAAGCTTCGGGCATTACGCCTTCGGCAGCTAGTGCGGGCCATCTGCGGAAAAGATCGCCAAGACTCGTCTGGAGATCACCCAGGCTGCGGACGAAATCGGCGTGAACAACGCGTCCTTCCGAGTCCACCACTTCGCGCTGCAGGCCTCCGCCCCGATGCCGCTGCTGTGTGCTATCGCGGCCACCACCAAAATCATCGAGGTGGGCACCGGCGGCATCGACCTGCGCTAGCGCATATCGGGGTTGTAGCGTTTGAGTCATTGAGTCCCGCCGTCTACAAGTACCTACACACTTGATCGGTGCTGCACGTTTCAGGATCCGGGTGCGCGGCGTCCTGGCTAAGGTCCGCGATAGTGTCGCGCAGCACGGAGAGCTGCGCGATCTGCTGCTCGATCTCAGCGAGGCGCACGTCAAGCAGGTCGCGCACGTGCTCGCAGGGCGCATGGCCGCCGTCGCGGATGTCGAGGATCTGGCGGATCTGGGCGAGGGTGAGGCCCGCGGCCTGGCCGCGGTGGATGAAGTCGATCCGAGCGACCGTCTCGGGCGCGTAGTCGCGGTATCCGGACGGCGTGCGCTCGGTCGGGGGCAGAAGGCCCTGTTCCTCGTAGAAGCGAAGGGTCTTCGCGGTAGTGCCCGCCCTCTCGGCGAGTTCTCCGATCCACATTACTGTCTCCCTCCGTGGCCGCGCTTGACCTTCCCCTGCACTGGAAGGTCCAGTATGGCTGAGACAGAGCAGAAAGCCAAGAGTTGACAGGAGCAGCGATGCCTACGAAGTACGATCTCGCCATCATCGGATCGGGAGGCGGCGCGTTCGCCGCTGCGATCCGCGCCAGCACGCTCGGGAAGTCGGTGGTGATGATCGAGCGCGGGACGCTCGGCGGCACCTGCGTGAACACGGGCTGCGTCCCGTCGAAGGCGCTCATTGCCGCGGCCGGCGCGCGGCACGTCGCGGTCGACGCCGCAACCCGGTTCCCCGGAATCGCTACGACGGCGGATCCCGTCGACATGCCCGCGCTGATCGCTGGGAAGCAAGCGTTGGTGGAGTCGCTGCGCGGCGAGAAGTACGCCGACGTCGCCGACTCCTACGGCTGGCAGGTCCTCCGCGGCGACGCCTCGTTCGTGGGCACCCCTGATGCGCCGGTTCTCGATGTTGCCGGATCCGACGGAAGCGTCGAGACCATCGAGGCCCACCACTACCTGGTCGCGACTGGTTCTCGCCCGTGGGCACCGCCGATCGACGGCCTGGAGGAGACCGGGTACCTGACCTCGACCACGGCGATGGAGCTGACGGAGGTCCCCGAGTCGCTGCTGGTGCTCGGCGGCGGCTACGTCGCCCTGGAGCAGACGCAGCTGTTCGTCCGCCTCGGCTCCCAGGTCACCGTGCTGGTGCGGTCCCGGCTCGCGTCGAAGGAGGAGCCGGAGGTGTCCCGGACACTGCAGGAGGTGTTCGCCGACGAGGGCATCCGGGTGGTCCGCCGCGCGGTGCCGACCCGGGTGTCCCGGGACGCGGCGACCGGGCAGGTCGTGGTTACCGCGGACGTGTCCGGCGGCTCGCAGGAGTTCCGCGCCGACCAGGTGCTCGTCGCTCTCGGACGCCGTCCCGTCACCGACGGCTTGAACCTCGATGCGGTCGGGGTGAAGACCGGGGACTCCGGCGAGGTGGTCGTCTCCGACCATCTGCAGTCGTCGAACCCGCGGATCTGGGCCGCGGGCGACGTGACCGGGCACCCGGAGTTCGTCTACGTCGCGGCCCACCACGGCACCCTCGTCGCCGAGAACGCGTTCGCCGACGCCGACCGGTCCGTCGACTACTCCCATCTGCCGCGGGTGACGTTCACCGGACCGGCGATCGGCGCGGTCGGGATGACCGAGAAGGAGGTCGTCGCCGCGGGGATCCGCTGCGACTGCCGCGTGCTGCCCCTGGAGTATGTGCCCCGGGCGGTGATCAACCGCGACACCCGCGGGTTCATCAAGATCGTCGTGAACGCCGATACGAGCGAGATCCTCGGCCTCACCGCCGTCGCCAAGGACGCCGGGGAGCTCGCCGCCGCAGGCGTCCACGTACTCGGCAGGACCGTCGCCGAGGTCGCCAACGCCTGGGCCCCCTACCTGACCATGGCCGAGGGCATCCGGATCGCCGCGAAGGCCTTCACCACCGACCCGTCGCTGCTGTCGTGCTGCGCATGAACGGCAACGCAGGCAATCGGGGAGATCTCATCCAGAAGCAGACGATGAGCGCCGATCAGGACCGCGACGAATGGCGCGCCGGTCCCGTCGTCGCTGCAGTGACCGGGCTGCTCCTACTGGCATGCTGCGCGCTTCCGTCGCTGCTCTGCTGCGGCCTGCCGTTCATCGCGGCGGGCGGAGCACTCGCAGGCGTCGGTGGGCTCCTCGGTAATCCCTGGATCATCGGTGCCGGGACCGCCGTCGTGATGGCCGTCATGGCGGGGATGCTCGTCAGGCTACGGCGGCGGCACCGGCGCTGCAGGTCCGGCTGCTGCGAAAATCCTTCGACCGCTGATCGGAACCGGTAGTTCGAGCGGATCCAGCGATCACTGCCACCTGCGGAGGCCGCTGAAATCGAAGCCCGACGGGAGAAGGAGGAGCAAAAAGCGTTCGAATCAACCGGTGACGAGGATAATACTGAGGCTGGATCCCGGCCGTCGCGACGCGGTCTCCGCTTCCGCCGAGACGAGAAAGGGTTGTGGGCACCTAGGCTGGGCGGCATGAACGACATGACCATAGCGCCCGGCCCGGGGATCCCCGACGGTGCGGTCATCGCCGCCGATCTCGCGGAGCGTTTCGCGAAATCGTCGACTCCGGGCGGCCAGGGCGTCAACACGACGGACGGCAAAGTCCAGCTTTCCATCGATGTCGCCGAATGCGCATCGCTTACCGACGCCCAGCGTCACCGTATCTCGCGCAACCTCGAGCACCGCCTAGACGGCTCCGTCTTTACCGTGACTGCGTCGACTCAGCGGTCTGTGTTTCGCTCCTGGTCCTCTCGCTTGCACCTGCGACACAGCCTCGTGCCCCCGGGCCGTAGCGTTCGGGGGAGCACAATAGCCCCAGTCCTCATCACGTCCCGGGATCAAAGAGTTCATCGCAGAGGTTAAGCACTACACGTTGAACTTGAACTCGACCACATCACCGTCGTGCATGATGTAGTCCTTGCCCTCCTGGCGAACCTTGCCCTTGGCCTTCGCCTCGGCAATCGAACCGGCCTCGACCAAGTCGTTGAAGGACACAATTTCAGCCTTAATGAAACCGCGCTCAAAATCAGTGTGAATCACGCCGGCAGCCTGCGGAGCCGTAGCACCCTTCGGAATGGTCCAGGCGCGAGACTCCTTCGGGCCAGCGGTCAGGTAGGTCTGTAGCCCCAGGGTGCGGAAACCAGCGCGAGCAAGCGAATGCAGGCCCGGCTCAGTCTGACCAATTTCGGCCAGCAGCTCATTGCGGGATTCCTCATCCAGCTCCAGCAGGTCCGACTCAGCCTTCGCATCGAGGAATACACAGTCCGCCGGTTCCACAGCAGCGGCCAGATCCGCGCGGCGGTCCTCGTCGGCAAGCACTTCCTCGTCAGCATTGAAGACGTAGAGGAACGGCTTTGCGGTGAGCAAGTGCAGCTCGCGCAGAGCGGAGAGCTTCACATCATCGGAAGCAGCGAAGAGAGTGCGCCCCTCTTCCAACACGGCAAGGGCCTGTTTAACGGCTTCAACCTCGCCGACCTTTTCCTTATCCTTCTTGGCTTCCTTTTCCAGCCGCGGCAGCGCCTTCTCAATGGTCTGGATATCAGCCAGGATGAGCTCGGTTTCAATCACACCGATGTCTGAGGCCGGGTCAACCTTGCCGTCGACATGCACGACATCATCATCGTTGAAGACACGGACGACCTGACAGATAGCGTCAGCCTCGCGGATGTTGGCGAGGAACTTGTTACCCAGGCCTTCGCCCTCCGATGCACCCTTGACGATGCCGGCGATGTCCACAAACGACACCGTAGCCGGAAGAATACGCTCGGAGCCGTAAATCTCGGCGAGCTTATTCAAACGGGGATCGGGAAGCTCCACAACGCCGACGTTCGGCTCGATGGTGGCGAATGGGTAGTTCGCAGCCAGCACATCGTTGCGCGTCAAGGCGTTAAACAGGGTTGACTTTCCGACATTGGGCAGACCGACGATTCCAAGTGTAAGACTCACATTGCCCATCTTACGGGCTTGGGAAGACAGATTTGAACTCGCCCTAACTTCGTGAAGTTGCCCCCTATCCCCTGCGAACCCCCATAATGAATATGTGAGCAATAAACCCAATGAAGGCGAAGAGTGGACTGCGCAGTCCGAAAAAGACGCTATCGATCACGTAATGGGATCGGAGCCTCTGCGTGTAGAACAGTCTCTGTCTATCCCCTCCGACGCCCATAAGTCAGCGGTAACGCAACCGGATTTGCCGGAAGATGCTGAGAATCTCGATGAGCTTATGAGCGAAAATGACTCCGAGTCCATCGACCGCGCCGACGTCATTGGCGAGGGCGCCCGATGGTTCGCAGGTTGGTGCCTGCGTTTCCTCATCACCGCAGCGGCGCTGTACGTCAGCGCTATGATTCTGGGAAAGATTTGGGCTGGCGTTCTGCCGATTCTGTTGGCCCTGATTGTCTCCACGGTGCTGGCTCCGCCCGCAGTGTTCCTGATGAAGCACCGCTGGCCCCGCGCGCTCTCCGCACTGACGGTCATCCTAGGCGCGCTGGCGGTGCTTGGCGGCGTTGTCGCGGTCCTCGCACCGACTGTGCAGTCGCAGTTCCCAGAATTGCGTCGCCAGTTCACCGACGGCATCCAAGAAGTCCAGAACATCATTCAGGCCCCACCATTTAACGTCAAGGATGAGCAGATTCTCGATGCTCTGGACCAGGGGTCCACATGGCTTCAGGAGCGCTCCGGCGATATCGCCAACACAGTCTTCCAAGGCATCTCGGTGGTCTCCTCGGTCGCCGTAACCTTGATGGCAATGCTGGTTCTGACGTTCTTCTTCATCAAGGACGGCCAGGACTTCCTGCCATGGCTCCGCCGCCTGACCGGACGTCGCCTCGGCTGGCATCTCACGGAGGTACTCACCCGCTCCTGGAACACGCTGTCGGGCTACATCCGCACGCAGGCTATCGTTTCGCTTATCGACGCGGTCTTCATCGGTGCTGGTCTTGCGATTTTGAATGTGCCGCTGGCAATGGTTCTGGCCGTGGTGACTTTCTTCGCTGGATTCATTCCTATTGTCGGTGCTTTCACCGCCGGCTTCATTGCAGTGGTAGTCGCACTTGTTGCCAACGGCCTGACCACAGCAATCTTTGTCTTGCTCATCATCATTGCCGTCCAGCAGATTGAGGGCAATATCCTCTCCCCGATTCTGCAGTCCAAGGCTATGGACCTGCACGCCGCAATCGTCCTGCTGGTGGTTCTGCTCGGTGGCGGTATCTTCGGCATCATCGGCGCCTTCCTCGCGGTGCCAGTCACTGCAGTCGTCGCGGTCTGGTTCCGCTACCTCGGCGACCTCACAGATTTGCGTACGGGTGACAAGACCGCAAAGGATATCGAGTTCGCCACGGATGCCGGATCGATCTCCGGCATTCAGATTGAAGCTGCCGGCCGTGCGATGCGCGACCGACTGGCTTCGTTCCGCCTGGGCAGTGACGACTCCGACAGCTCTGCAGAGAGCGCCGTGAAGGCAGATGCTCGCACCGCCGGTAAGGTTTCCCCCGATGCTGGTCCGACCAAGCAGGAAGAGGGAACGATGACCAAGGCCTTCCATAAAGTCTCTGAAGTGGTCTCCGGGTCTTTCTCTAAGAAAAAGAAGTAAGGCGAAATTTTAAGACACGGGCGAGCCCACATACCGGGCTTGCCCGTATTATCACTAATAACCGGTAGGATACGCATTCGTGTCGAACAGATCAGCAATAACCCGTAAAGGCAGTGGAAACAAACCCCTGCTTCCACGCGTGCCAATGTTTGTGCCGCCGTTGCTGATGCTTCTAGCTGGCGTTATTGGTTTGCTCTTTTCTGTTCCCAACGGTTCGATTGGCAAGCCCTACTTCATTGCTTTTGCCGTGGCTGCTGTGGCCGGAACACTGTTGGTGGTTCCTCGCGGTCTGGTAGTTACCGTCGCTCAAATCCCCATTTTGTTCGCGCTTGTCACCTTTTTCACAGCGTGGTTTACCGGTTCTCTCGCCGATCCTGAAAATGGTGGCGCGACCGCGACGACCTCTAAACGCGCTCGCCTGGTGACCTCGGCATATCCCATCATCCAGCAGTTCCCGTGGCTGCTGGTCTTGATGATTATCTGTGTCATCATCGCAGTGTGGCGTTACCTCGAAATCACCCGCACCCAGGAGAAATCCCTCAACACCCAGCGCAAGGTCGCTAAACAACGCCAGCACCGTGACGAAGCCGCTGTCGAATCCAGCTCTCAGGTTCGCCGTCGTCTCGCCGAATCTGATCGCCGGGTCGCCTCTCGTACCCAGGAACGTCCTGCTTCACGACGTCCCGCTGCGGACATTATCCGAGATGCCGAAGCTCGCCGCCAGGCGCGCCAGCAAGCTGCACGCTCTCGGCAGGAGACTTCTCGTTCTGGTGCCCGACCTGCAGCGAACGCCAACTCGGCATCGCGCAACGCCGAGCAACTGCGTAAGCGACCAGTTGACCGTTCTGGGGAGCGTGCCCAGCAGCGCTCGAATTTCGCACAGCGGGCTCAGCAGCCAACCTCCCGTTGGCAGTCTCGCCCGCATCCGGGGCAGGCGCAGTTCACTCAGGATTCCACTTCGCCGAAATCGACTAGACAGCAGCCTCGTCGTCCGATTGAAAGGCCAAACGCACCGCAGCGGCCAACGCCAGAGTTTCCCCGTCGTCAAGCTGAAGGAACGGCACGGATGTGGGGAGAACAGTCTTCACCGGAGTCTCCGTCCGAAAAGTCTCAACAGAGCCCCGCACGCCAAGTGGGCAACCACCGCCGCACCGAGGAGTGGCCACCGCGACAGCAGCGCCCTCGCCAGGAGCGGATAACCGGCCGCGATAGCAGGTCTCGTTACCGCAAGTAGCTCGGGCTTGCACTTTTACCGTCACAGTTGCCCACAGGCAAATTTAGCCTGTGGGCAACCTGCGTTTATTAGCAGGGCGATCCGCCCCATCGTGTAAGTGTTGATGTATGTCGAAAATGGAAACGTCGGCCGAGAAACCGGTTCAGGTTCGGCGCCTGAACCAGTTAGTCAAGGACTATATTGAGCGCCTTGGACAGATTTGGGTCGAGGGGGAAATCGCCCAGGTCAACTCCAAGCCGAGCTGGAAGCTCTCCTACATCACTCTGCGTGACACCTCCGCGGAGTTTTCGGTGTCGGTGACTTGTTCTACCGCGGCTCTGCGCAATAATCCGTTGCGCAACGGCGACCGCGTAGTGGTTTTGGGTAAGCCTGCGTTTTATGCCGGGCGGGGGCAGTTTTCCCTGTGGGCTACGGAGTGGAGGCCCGTAGGTTTGGGGCAACTATTGGCACGGCTGGAACAGCTGCGCCAGGCGCTAGCGGCGGAAGGCCTTTTTGATCCACGGCTGAAACGCCCTCTGCCCTACCTCCCCAACAAGATCGGGTTGATTACCGGTCGCGGTTCGGCAGCTGAACGCGATGTGCTTTCGGTTGCGGGTGCCCGCTGGCCTGAGGTGGACTTCCGGGTAATCAACACAATTGTGCAGGGAGCCAAGGCTGTTCCGGAGATTATTGAGGCGCTGGCACAGCTCGACGCCGACCCGGAGGTCGATGTCATCATCGTCGCCCGTGGCGGTGGCAGTGTCGAAGATTTGCTGCCTTTTTCAGATGAGGCGCTGATTCGTGCGGTGAGTAAGGCGACAACACCGGTGGTTTCTGCGATCGGACACGAGCCGGATACTCCGCTGTTGGATTACGTCGCTGATTTACGTGCTGCCACACCTACGGATGCAGCGAAGAAAACAGTGCCCGATGCTGCTGAGGAACGCCGCCTAATTGCACAGCTGCGTGAGCGCTCCTCAGCATCTCTGCGGCGATGGGTTGACCGTGAAGTAGCGACCCTGCGGGATTTGACGTCGCGGCCGGTACTGCGCGATCCACTCACTCCCATCCGCGTGCGTGACGAGTTTGTCACGGCGCAGGTGGATCGGCTGCGTTTTCTCATTCACCGCAGTCTGGAACGCGAGGAAGCAGTGGTATCGGGATTGCGCGGCAAGGTTTCAGCACTTGGCCCCTCTGCCACACTCGCTCGCGGCTATGCCATCGTGCAGGCACAATCGGCTACTCAGCCAGAACCACAGATTGTGACCTCTATTGCAGATGCTCCGATGGGTTCCCAACTACGAATTCGCGTCAGTGACGGCTCCATCTCTGCAGCGACGCTAGCTACGAAGCCGGCGAATTAATAAGCACTGACTTTTCCAACCTTGAAGCTTTAATTACTAGATGTGAAGGACGTATTCGCTAATGAATGACAATGTTTTCGGCGCGGGTCAGGCTCCCTCTTCGGAGGAACAGGTACCGGTTGAGAACCTGAGCTACGAGCAGGCGCGAGATGCACTCGTCGAGACCGTCAAGCTCCTAGAACTCGGGCAGATGAGCCTGGATGAATCCCTGGCGCTGTGGGAGCGAGGCGAGGCGCTGGCCCGCCGCTGCGAGGCGCATTTGGCTGGCGCCCGGGCAAAGGTTGAAGCCGCCTTGGCCAGCAAAAATCAGGATGCCGCGACTTCGGCCGAGAATGGGGGCGGTAAGGAATAAAAAGAGACGAGGAACGACCGTCAGTGCACGTCGTTTCTCGTCTCGTCGCCGATAGCTGAGTTCAGCTATTTTATGGCCCTAGATGGGATTACCAATCCAGGTGAGTGCTCGACTCGGCCTACTTTGCTGGTGCCGATGGCGTCCCGGACGCAGTCTGCTGCGGCTGTGACGGATCCGGCATTGTCGCGTCCGGATCGATTGGCTCGGCCTTCTGCAAAGCCGCCGCCAACTGTGTGAACTCCTCGTCGTTGGCAGTGCCCTCGATAATTGCGCGGGAGTCACCGAGGTCCCCAACCCATACGCGACGCACGTTGTCCTCAGCCGGCACATACTTAGTCCAGGTTGTACCTTCCACGTCAGTGGTACCGTCGCGGAGACGATTCTTACCGTCATCCGGCAGCTGACCTGCTTCCGCATCTGTTTGCGTGACCTGAATGAATGCTCCGCTAGCGGTGACATAGCCAATAATGGTCGTCTGCTTCCCCGCCGCCATACCCGCGCGGGTCGAGTTTGAAGTCCAGCCCTCAGGCACCTTCGGCAGGCGAACTGGATAGTCCACGCGCCGAGCCTCCATGTTCACGAATGGGGCGGCATCGACCTCGCGCACCGGACCGTTTTCCGGCTTCCCGGGGTTAAAACTGCACAGGCCGGTAAAGCCGATGGTGACAGCCACCGCAAGAAACATCACCACGAGGGTGAGAACCATGTCTCGACTGTCCTGCAAAATCCTAGGTTTCTCATTCGCCACGCGCTCAAGTATGCCAAAGGCCTCGCAACGAACCTAGTCATCAGTCGCATCCGCACAGCTGCGGCTAGCAATACTTGATGACGGACGCTGTCGACGTCGTCAAGCGAACTGACGCCGGAACAAACTTTTGATACCCGCATGATGTGGGGGTTTAGCCCTGAAGCTCCCCCCACTTTGGCGCTGCGTCCACCCCCGAACATGAAAAAGGTGGAACACTAGTAACAGATGCAATGGCGCTCAAAAGGACGCGCCAAACATCGATAAATAGAAATTGTTGCAGCGCCAAACCCCAGTTTCCTGGCGTGGCGTCTCCCAGCACATTCTCAAACCTCAAAAGAGTTCCTAAAAAAGACGGAAGGGCCAGAATTCAATGAACGCCTCGAATCCTGAAGCACCAGATCGCAACCTTGCGATGGAGCTCGTCCGAGTTACTGAGTCCGCTGCACTGGCAGCCGGTCAGTGGGTCGGCCGTGGTCAGAAGGAAAAGGGCGACGGCGCTGCCGTCGATGCCATGCGTCAGCTCATCAACACCGTGGCTATGAACGGTGTCGTTGTAATTGGCGAGGGCGAAAAGGACGAAGCCCCGATGCTGTTCAACGGCGAAAAGGTCGGCAACGGCCAAGGCCCGGCCGTTGACATCGCGGTTGACCCGATTGACGGCACGACTCTGATGGCTGAGGGCCGCCCGAACTCCATCGCTGTTCTTGCCGCTGCAGACCGCGGTTCCATGTACGACCCATCGGCTGTGTTCTACATGGACAAGATTGCTGTTGGCCCGGAAGCTGCCGGCAAGATTGACATCGAGGCTCCGGTTGAGCACAACATTAAAGCCGTCGCTAAGGCCAAGGGTCTGCGTCCGGAAGATGTCACCGTTGTCGTGCTGGATCGCCCGCGCCACGCTGACATGATTCGTGACATCCGCGAGGCTGGCGCCAAGGTTCGCCTAATCGGCGACGGTGACGTTGCCGGCGCTGTTGCCGCAGCGCAGGACACGAACTCCGTCGATATCATGATGGGCGTCGGCGGCACCCCAGAAGGTGTCATCACCGCATGCGCCATGAAGTGTATGGGCGGCGAGATCCAGGGCAAACTGCACCCGCGCGATGAGGCTGAAATTAAGAAGGCTCTCGACGCTGGACACGATCTTTCTCGTGTTCTGACCACCGATGACCTGGTCGCATCCGACAACTGCTACTTCGTTGCCACCGGTGTCACCAACGGCGACATGCTGCGCGGCGTCGCTTACCGCGGTAACGGTGCATGGACCCGCTCGCTGGTTATGCGCTCCAAGTCCGGCACCATTCGCCGCATCGAGGCTTTCCACTCCCTGGAGAAGCTGCGTAAGTACGCCACCATCGACTACGGCAAGGGCGAGATGCCTGACATCGATCTGTAAGTAACTACCCCTTTAGTGGTGCCCTCAGGGCACCACTTTTTTATCAATCTGATTCATACTTGAAGGCGAATGCGCTAGCGGCTCTGCATCGCATGAAAATGACATGCGAAATCGGCCGTTGTGCACGCACTCAAGTTCCCCTAACTGAAAGAGGCAACGAATGACAGAGCAGCAGTTCCGCATCGAGCACGACACTATGGGCGAGGTCAAGGTTCCGGTTAACGCACTGTGGCGCGCACAGACTCAGCGTGCAGTTGAGAACTTCCCGATTTCCGGCCGTCCGCTGGAGTCTGCACAGATTCGCGCTATGGGTCTGCTGAAGGCAGCTTGCGCCATCGTCAACAAGGACCGCGGCCTGCTGTCTGCTGAGCAGGCAGATGCCATCGTCGCCGCTGCCAAGGAAATTGCTGAAGGCAAGCACGATGCTGAGTTCCCGATTGATGTCTTCCAGACCGGTTCGGGCACTTCCTCCAACATGAATACCAACGAAGTCATTGCATCCATCGCAAAGGCCAACGGCGTTGAGGTTCACCCGAATGACCACGTCAACATGGGCCAGTCTTCCAACGACACCTTCCCAACTGCTACTCACGTCGCAGCAACCGAGGCAGCTGTCAAGGACCTCATCCCGGGACTGAAGGTTCTGCAGGAGTCCCTGGCTAAGAAGGCCAAGGAATGGGAGACCGTTGTTAAGTCCGGCCGCACTCACCTGATGGACGCTGTTCCGGTGACCCTGGGTCAAGAGTTCTCCGGTTACGCTCGCCAGATTGAGGCTGGCATTGAGCGCATCGAGGCGACCCTGCCGCGTCTGGGCGAGCTGCCAATTGGTGGTACCGCTGTTGGCACTGGCCTGAACACCCCGGCGGACTTCGGCGCCAAGGTCACCGCTGAGCTCGTCGAGCTGACCGGCATCAAGGAGCTGCGCGAGGCTCAGAACCACTTCGAGGCTCAGGCTAACCGCGACGGCCTGGTGGAATTCTCCGGCGCTATGCGCACCGCCGCAGTCTCCCTGAACAAGATCGCAAACGACATCCGCTGGATGGGCTCCGGCCCACTGACCGGTCTTGCTGAGATTCACCTGCCGGACCTGCAGCCGGGTTCCTCCATCATGCCGGGTAAGGTCAACCCAGTTCTGTGCGAGACCGCCACCCAGGTCGCAGCGCAGGTTCTGGGCAACGACACCGCTGTTGAGTTCGCGGGTGCTAACGGCGCATTCGAGCTGAACGTCTTCATCCCGGTCATGGCACGTAACGTGCTGGAGTCCGCTAAGCTGCTGGCGAACACCGCACGTGTCTTCGCTGAGAAGCTGGTCGACGGCATCGAGCCGAACGTTGAGCGTATGAAGACTTTGGCTGAGTCCTCCCCGTCGATTGTGACCCCGCTGAACTCCGCCATCGGCTACGAGAACGCAGCTAAGGTCGCTAAGACCGCTCTGAAGGAAGGTAAGACCATCCGTCAGACTGTTATTGACATGGGCTTCGTCGACGGCGAGAAGCTGACCGAGGAAGAGCTGGACAAGCGCCTCGACGTGCTGGCAATGGCCAACACTGATCGTGACTAGTTCTTTTCTGAGCTCAAAGGTGTGAATGCACCTTCCGTATAAGACCCCGGAGTCTCACTTCGTTGAGAGACTCCGGGGTCCTTTGTTTTGGTACTCCCCATTCGCAATGATCGGAGAGTGACTTCGTGTCCCCCATTCGACCCCTGCCATACTGCCGGGGATGCGCCCTGCGGCAAACTTTATGTTGATTAATCAACTTGCCACCACATTGCACTCGGTGTAACTTTGCACCTTGTGCAAATTGATGAAAAAGCTTCTCCCAGATTGGACCCGGGCGAACGTCCCGAATGCAGTCTCCGGGAGCTCAAAAGGTTTCAAACACACTGCGCTTTGGCCGATGCCGCGACCACTCTTGTGCTGGATCGCGGATACGACCACGTCAACATCGAAGACATCTGCCAGCGGGTCAATATCAGTCGACGCACATTCTTCAATTACTTCGACTCCAAGGATCAATCCATCTTCGGCAACGGCATCATGTCATTCGATGCTGACGATGAAGAGACATTCCTCGCCCAAACCCACCAAGACCCCATTGCGGACATGCTCAATTTCATCGAGAAAAAGCAGCGGGCCCAGCTACTCCGATATAAAGAGCTGGGGGCAACCGAGGAATTTCACCGCATGCTCAAGGAGCGTATCCGCGAGATTTTGCGCAATGAGCCAAAGCTCTCGACGGTTGTCATTTCCAATTTTGGCAGCTCAATGCGCCGCGTCCGGTCCGCATTTGAGCGCTATTTCGAGATGAATCCACAGTCGCGCACGCACCCCGAGCTGCCCGTCGGGCACGAGGTAGCACTGTCGGTCGGTTTCGTCCGCGAATGCGTGCTCTACTCATCGGCTCATCGGGACGAATTCACAACAGACACACCGCTTCACGACGCCGCCGACGTCGTTAAAAATTTCTGGAGGAGGAATAGTGACAGCTAGCAACACCACTGCTCAAGGCCAAACCGACACCACGGTTTCTGACAACAAGTCCCACTTGGGAATCATCTTCTTCGCGCTCATTCTCACTATGCTGATGAGCTCGCTGGGGCAGATGATTTTCGCCACCGCCCTGCCGACCATTGTCGGCGAGCTCGGCGGAGTTGACCACATGTCGTGGGTTATTTCTGCATTCCTGTTGGCACAGACTGTGGCAATGCCGATTGTCGGCAAGCTCGGTGACATGATTGGGCGCAAGGGCCTGTTCATGATGGGCATCGCTCTGTTCATGATTGGTTCCGTCATGGGTGCAGTCACCAGCTCCATGAGCCTGCTCATCGCCGCCCGCGCTTTTCAGGGATTTGCTGGCGGTACATTGATGGTTTCCTCACAGGCCATCCTGGCCGAGGTTATTCCCGCACGCCAGCGCGGTAAGTACATGGGCATCATGGGTGCTGTGTTCGGCCTGAGTTCTGTGCTGGGACCAGTACTGGGAGGCTGGTTCACCGACGGCCCGGGCTGGCGCTGGGGTCTGTGGATCAACGTCCCGATGGGCGTGATTGCACTATCGGCAGCTGCGGCCTTCCTGAAGCTGCCCCGACGCCAGCGCGAAGGAAACTTCGACTACATCGGTACGACGTTCTTGACCGCTGCTGCCTCGACGCTAATTCTCACCACCACGTGGGGCGGTACACAGTACGACTGGAACTCCCGGATCATCATCTCGCTTATCGTTGCCTCTGTCGTTTCCTGGGTGCTGTTCTTCCTCACCGAGACTCGCGTTTCCAACCCACTGATTCCGACGCACTTGTTTAATAACCGGAACTTCGTGCTCACGACTGTGTCGGGCCTCATTCTGGGTATCGCGATGTTCGGCACTATGGCCTATATTCCGACCTACCTGCAGATGGTGCACTCAATGTCACCGACCGCTGCAGGTTTGATGATGACGCCGATGATGGTCGGCATGCTTCTGACCTCGATTGGCGTGGGCCAGATTGTTTCCCGGACTGGTAAATACCGCTTCTACCCCTTCGTCGGCCTGATGATTATGGCTGTCTCCCTCTACTTGCTGTCCACGCTGGAGACCACCACCCCACTGTGGCAGGTTGGTGTTTACCTGTTCATCATGGGCTTCGGCCTGGGAACCGGCATGCAGGTTCTGGTTCTCATCGTGCAGAACTCCTTCCCGGTCGCCATGGTCGGTACCGCTACCGCTGCGAATAACTTCTTCCGCCAGATTGGCGGTGCGGTCGGTTCCTCCATTGTGGGTTCGATTTTCATCCACCGGATGAAGGACCTGGCAGGCGAACGCGTTCCGGCGGCTGTCGAACAAATCAAGGCCGCATCACCGGAGGCTGCAGCGGAGTTCGCAAAACAGATGGGCCCGGAGGGCTTTTCCTCTAAGTCGATTGGCTCACTGACACCGCATGTACTGGATAGCATGCCGGCGCCAATCCATGAAGCGCTGATCTCCAGCTACAACGATGGTTTGACGCCGATTTTCTTGGTACTAACGCCAGTGATTATTCTGGCAGCAATCATTGTGTTCTTCGTTCGCGAGGATCCTTTGAAGGAAACCGTCGAGTAATTAATTCGCGGGAGCCACAGCTCCCGGCAGCTATGCCCCCACCTGGCCGTCGGCGCGGTCGAGCTTGTCCAGAATCGGACGGTTCGGCTCACCGGCGGCTTCTGCTTCTTCCTGGACGCGCTTCAGCGCACGCTCCTCTGGCTTTTCCAGGAGCTTTTCCAAAATAATGACATCGCGCCACTGCCCCGCCATTGGGCCGTAGGTCATCTTTGCCATGTGGTGGTAAATCCCCACTTCTCGGAAGCCAAGCTTTCGATGCAGCTTTAGCGATCCCACATTCTCCGGGAAGACCCACGAGTGAATCGACCAGCAGCCGCGCTCCGTGGCATCGTCGATAAGCTTCTGCAGCAGCGTCGCCGCCAGCCCCATGCCCTGCCCGTCAGGGTGGACGTAGATGGAGTCTTCGATGACGCCATTGAAAATCGGGCGCTTGGATACCGGCGCTGCTGATGCCCAAGCCAGAATCTTATCCGGGTTCTCTGCGTCGACGGCGACGTAACACAAATCCACTCGTTTGAGTGCGATGAATTCGTCCCACTCCGGAGCGGAGTGCTCCCACGACGCATGCCCCGTATCCAGGCCAATCTCGTAGATCTCTTGGATCTGTGGATAGTCCTCTTCACGCATCATTCGAATCGTGAAATCGCGCTTCTTTTCAGCCATAACTACAAGTGTGGCTAATTTTTTCGCGCACGTCGAACGAAACGGCAAAAATATTGTAAAAAGATTACTTTCTCCTGCGTGGTCGCCCGCTTCCGCCACCGCTTCGACGTCCGCCACGGCCACTGCGCGCATGCTTTACGACGGCCCCAGCGCGCTGCCGGCGGGCTTGCTTAGCAAGCGTCTTTTCTCGGGCCGACAACTTCTTCGGGTGCTCATCAGGGTTCCTGCGCCCCAGCTGCGTGCGTGTCGATCCCTCCCGACGCCCCTGGACAATGCCGACGAACTCCTGCCGGAGCTCGTCGTCCTCTGCTTTCGGCCACACCAACCAAATAGCTGTGCGGGACAGCGGATCTGTGGCACCTTCCTCGGCCACCAAGTTCGATGAGGCCACCGCCTTCTTCGATAGCGCCTTCAAAATCGTGCGAGGCCCCACTACGACACCTGCACCAGTGGCTGCGACAGGCAGCATCTGTCGCAGCTCGTCCGCATCCACGGAGGTCAGCAGCACAGTTTCGTCTGCCAACAGCTCCTCCGGCACGGACTCTGTGAGCGAGAATACGTGTTCTTTTTCGTAGGCCACGCCCCAGGCTTCGTCGTAAAGCCGGATGCGATGGAGCGACTCGGGCAGCGAGCTTTCAGACTCTAACCGAACCAGCGCCATGTCAGCGGCACCGCCGACCAGGTCGGACATCGGATCGTCGGCGGCGTGGGTGTGCAGTGTTGCCGGAATCCGCTCTCTAAAGCGGCGAAACCACTTCTCGGGACTGGTGCCGGTGGCGAACACGATGCGCAGGACGGCGGGTTCAGGAGTCGACATACTCCGCAAGGTTACTCGAATGGGTGCTAGCGTTGAACCCATGAAACCCCTAACCGCAGCCAAGAAACTTGGCATTTTCCTCCCGGCCACACCCGAGGAATTTCGCACTGGTGAGATTTCGCACGCGCAGTTTGCGGAACTGCAGTCCAATCCGCCGGAGTGGCTCGCTGAGCTACGTCGCAACGGACCGCACCCGCGCCCGGAAGTTGCCCGCAAGCTGGGCATTACTATCACGGCGTTGAAGAAGAATGACATGGACAAGCCGCTGACAACGGCGGAGATTAAGGATTTGCTCGAGCAGATGCCGGAGTGGCTGGAGGTCGCTCGTGAGTCCATGGCGAAGCAGCGCGTGGAAGCCGCTGAGGCAGAGTCCAAGAAGGACGACGGCCCTGGTCGGGCTGCCGCCGAAGCTGCTCGCAACGCCGAGAAATAGCAGACACAGCCGACACAGCCGACGTCTTCAAGGAGGATCCTCGTGGCCATCGACTACACCGCACATGCAATCAACCACAAGGGCAACGGTACGGTTGTCCTGATTGGCTCGCTGGGCACCACACAGGGGATGTGGGAGCCACAGGTAGCCGCTTTGAGCGAAAAGTACCAGGTCATCACGCCAGATGTCCGTGGCCATGGCGAATCCCCTATCCCCGAGGGTGAGTGGGACATGAGCCACTTGGCCGCCGACATCATCGAGGTCCTCGACGAAGAGGATGTTGACCGCGCACATTTTGTGGGACTATCTCTCGGCGGCGCTATCGCCCAGACCGTCGCACTAGAACACGCCGATCGTGTGGTCAGCCTGACGCTGTCGTCGACGGCACCGAAATTCGGCACACCCGAGGCCTGGCAGGAAAAGGCCGAGCTCGTGCGCGACAAGGGCACGGTCGCGCTCGCAGACACTGTCGTCCGCAACTGGTTTACCGACGAGTGCTTCGACACCACCCCTGAGCTCCCCGCCCGCTTCCGCGACATGATCGCAGATTGCCCCGATGACGGCTACATCGGCGCCTGCGGAGCACTGTCCCGCTTCGACACCCGCGAGCGCCTCGCCGAGATCACCGCTCCGACGCTGGTCATCGCTGGCAAGCAAGACACCTCTACGTCACTCGACGTCGTCACTTCGCTTCACGACGGCATCGCGGGCTCGACCATGGTCGTCGTTTCGCCGGCCAAGCACCTGCTTAACCAGGAAACCCCGGAGTACTACAACTCTGCTCTGCTGGCGCACATTGATGGGATTGCCGACTAGCGCCTAATCGAAGCAATAAAAAAATAAAAATGACGCGACCTGCTCGCTGTCCATTCCACAGGGACGGCGCACGGGTCGCGTCATTTTTTCGAGTGCAATTGGAGGTTGCTATGACTGCAGTGGAAGAAACTCGGATAATCAAGGGAACCGGTCTCCACCTGATGCTCATACTAACGACCACCAGCACTAATGGGAATAAGAAAACGAAAATGTTTCGTTAATCACCCCCATGGCGACTACCTCACACACACAACCCCCGCACCCCAAAGCCCCAGCGGCCCAACTAGCAAACATGACAAAAATAGCCATTCACCTGGCTTTGTAGGTTAGCATTACCTAACATTGCCGACCGTCGCTGATAGCCCAAAATTCAATAGCAACCCCCAACCGCAACGGGGGTAGTTTTCCGGGAGGGCTGAGCGCAATATCCGTCGTCAAGCGATTCCACATCACCAATCGGGAAAAAACTTTTAAAAAAACAAGTGTCTCTCATCACACTCATGCATAATGGGGTACAACAGTCATAGTCACTATGACGATGAACCGAGGCCATCGCGTTTATCTGCAGCGTTTATCTGCGACGTACGAAAAGGCCTTAAGACAAAAATTCCACGACAATATTTCTAGGAGCATGTCATGAAGGACTTTCTGCCCCGTACTCACTTCGAAGAAGAGCACAACATGTTCCGCGACATGGTTCGCGGCTTCGTCGAGAAGGAAATCACCCCGAACGTAGAGCGCTGGCACAAGGAAGGTCAGCCGGACCGCGAGGTCTTCAAGAAGGCCGGTGAGCTCGGCCTGATTGGTATGTCCACTCCGGAGGCATACGGCGGCGGCGGAGAGATGGACTTCCGCTACAACCAGGTCCTGAACGAGGAGCTCTCCAACGCTGACTGTGGCTCCATCGTCGTTTCCTTCGGCGTTCTCAACGACCTGGTCGCTCCGTACCTGGCTAAGTTCGGCAACGAAGAGCAGAAGCAGAAGTACCTGGCTTCCATGAACGCCGGCGACACCATCGGCTGCCTCGCCATGACCGAACCGGGCGCAGGTTCCGACCTGGCAGGTATGCGCACCTTCGCCAAGAAGGACGGCGACCACTACGTCCTCAACGGCACCAAGATCTTCATCTCCAACGGCATGATGGCCGACTTCGCTCTCGTCGCAGCTATCACCGACCCATCCAAGGGCCGCGCTGGTGTCTCCATGTTCATCGTCGACGCCGACCTCGAGGGCTTCACCAAGGCTGGCCCGCTGCAGAAGGTCGGCCTGAAGGCCCAGGACACCGCTGAGCTCAACTTCGACAACGTCCGCGTTCCGGCCGAGAACCTACTCGGCGAAGAGGGCGCTGCCTTCGGCTACCTGCGCACCAACCTCGCACACGAGCGCCTGACCCTGGCTTGCGGCTCTGTCGCAACTTCCCGCCGCGCTTGGACTCTGGCTTACAAGTACGCCCAGGAGCGCGAGGCATTCGGCCGCCCGATCATCCAGCACCAGGTCCACGGCCACTACCTGGCCGACATCGCTACCCGCGTCACCGCCCTGCAGGCTTTCGTTGACCAGGCTGTTATGGCTCACAACGCAGGCAAGCTGGACGAGACCGGCGCTTCCATGGCCAAGTACTGGACTACCGAGGAGCAGCAGGACATCGTTACCCGCTGCCTGCAGATGTTCGGTGGCTACGGCTTCATGCTCGAGTACCCGATTTCCACTCACTACCTCGACTCCAAGGTCCAGACCATTTACGGTGGCACCAACGAGATCATGAAGGAAATCATCTTCCGTCGCATCGCCAAGGGCGGCGCAGAGTAAATAGCGCACGTCGGCCTAGCTGATTCGACACAAACCCCGTCAGGTTTTCCTGGCGGGGTTTTGCATACCTCAAAGTGGATGGCTGGTGATTATTTACGAGGCTTGATTGGAGCTGCCCCCCCCCCTGTGCCACAGTCCTCACCAAAACCATTACCCCCTACAAAACTGAAACTATACAATGAGATACCTATCTCATATACTAAGATTCCATTAGGTAATGGTGATGCACTTCACCAATTTTCCCCTCGGCCACGCGGGGCGCGTGACCGAAGATGAAGGATTGGAGTTCCAGAGGTATGAGCACAACCAACTCGACCGCTACCCCTCAGCGAAGGGAGGTGTTTTCCACCCGAGCAGCCTTCATTTTCGCCGCCATCGGCTCGGCAGTCGGGCTCGGAAACATCTGGCGTTTCCCCTATGTCGCATACGACTCCGGCGGTGGCGCCTTCCTTATCCCCTACCTGGTCGCGCTTTTGACCGCCGGTATCCCACTGCTCTTCCTCGACTTCGCCATCGGCCACCGCTTCCGCGGGTCAGCACCGAAGTCGATGCGTCGCATCAAGCCCTGGGCTGAACCAATTGGCTGGATTCAGGTCGGTATCGCCTTCTTCATTACCGTCTACTACGCCGTTATTATCGCGTGGTCCTTCATCTACGCCTGGAAGTCCATCCGCAAGAGCTGGGGTCCAAATGCCGAGACCCACTTCATGAAGGACTTCCTCCAAGCCGACACCGAAAGTGTCTTCTCGCTGGACTTCGTCCCATCAATCTCCATCGTCCTGCTGATTGTCTGGGTTCTCGTCATCGGCATTCTGGCCGCTGGTGTGGACAGGGGCATCGGTAAGGTCTCGATTATCTTCATCCCACTGCTGACCGTTCTCTTCGTCGCAGTGGTCATCTACTCCCTGACCTTGGAAGGCGCTGCCAAGGGCCTGGACGCATTCTTCACCCCGGACTGGTCCGCACTCACCGACTCCAGCGTGTGGATCGCCGCATACGGCCAGATCTTCTTCTCCCTGTCCGTGGCGTTCGGCATCATGCTGACCTACGCTTCCTACCTGAAGCCACGCACCAACCTCACCGGTTCCGGCCTGGTCACCGCGTTCGCGAACTCTTCCTTCGAAGTTCTCGCCGGTATCGGTGTCTTCGCCACCCTGGGCTTCATGGCAACGCAGTCGGGCCAGGCTGTCGACGAGGTCGCAACCTCCGGTATCGGCCTTGCCTTTATCGCCTTCCCGACGGTCATCTCTGAGATGCCAAACTTCATCGGTTCGGTCTTCGGCCTGCTGTTCTTCCTCTCCCTGGCAATCGCCGGTGTGACCTCCCTGATGTCGCTGCTTGAGGTCGTCGTCTCCGCCGTTAAGGACAAGCTGAACCTCGGCCGCGTCCAGGCCACTCTCACCGTCGGTGGCTCCATGGCCGTCATCTCGCTGCTGGCCTTCCCGACCACCTCAGGTCTGGTAACCCTCGACATCGTCGATAAGTTCACCAACAACGTCGGTATCGTCCTGGTTGCGCTGCTGACCATCATCGCAATCGACTGGATCCTGCGCCGCACCAACGAATTCGCCATGCACCTCAACGCCGTGTCCTCGTTCAAGGTCGGCACCATGTGGCAGATCTTCGTCGGAAACATCACGCCGGTCATTCTCGCCGTCATCCTGTTCCAGGAGCTCATCGGACTTTTCCAGGAAAACTACGAAGGCTACTCCGACACCCAAATCGACATCTTTGGTTGGGGCGTCATCGGCGTGATTCTCATCGGCGCTCTGATTATGGCCATCCTGCCTTGGCGCGGCCAACACCGTCTCGACGGCCCTCCGGGCTCGGACTTCGGCGTGACGCCAGATTTCAAGCGGACCTCACACCTGCCACGCAAGCACACTCCGGAAAATCAGGAGGTTTAAGCCAAATGTCCGGTATCGCAATTGTCATGATGGCACTGTTCATCATCGTCATCTGGGGCGGCCTGGCGGTCGCGCTGGTCAGCCTATCCAAGCACCCTGACGAGGTTTCCGGTGAGCTGGGAGATCACCCAGAACTCACCAGCGAAGTACTAGGAGCGCAGGAAGAGCAGTAGTTCTTCACTACTACCTCTCCCCAGCCACTCCAGGTATCTGACTTACTCACCTACGAAACGCGGTGGTCGCTTCTCCAAGAAAGCGGCCACCGCTTCCTTATGGTCGGCCGAGACCGCCAGGCGTGCCTGCGCATCCGCCTCCGCCGCCGCAGCGGCCAGAGTGTCCCGGCGCAGCAGAGCCTTAATCTCCTTCAGCGCGGCCGTCGGGCCCGCGGCAAACTGAGCTGCCAACTCACGTGCCCGAGCCGCTGGATCGTCTACCACTTCAGTAACCAGGCCGAGGCTCAGGGCCTCGTCGGCAAGCACCTTTTTATCGAAGAACAACAGCTCACGCGCCTTCGCGTCGCTGACCATGCGCGGCAGCAGCGCCGACATGCCACAGTCCGTGGCCAGGCCAATCGACGGGAACGCCGCTTTGAACGACGCCTTCGGGCCAGCGATACGGAAATCACAGTGCAGCGCCAGCGACCAACCGGCACCCGCCGCAGCACCTTCGATAGCGGCAATAACCGGAACGTTAATCGCGGTCAGCTCCGCAACCATCGGGTTGTACTCCTCGACAACCTTGCCCATGCCAGCGCCCGACTGCAGGTCAGAGATGTGCTCCTTCAAATCCTGGCCCGTGCAAAACGCCTTCGGCCCGCCGAGCAGGATAACAGCGCGCACGTCCGGCTCTTGCGCACGCTCAAAAGCGGCTTTTAGCTCCAACCGGAGATTCTTATCCAGGGAGTTGTATGCATCCGGGCGGTCGATGGTGATGGCTAGAATGCCGTCGGAAAAGTCTTGAGTAACGTTGCTCATAACCTCGCAGGTTATCGCAATCTCCCCCGCCTCGGACGCACTTTTGCACCAAATCACCCGCCGCGAGTAACAAGGGACACATGACACTTCCACGCCCCGCCACGCCTGACGACGTCCACGAGATCGTCGACCTCATCAAAGACCTGGCAGCCTACGAAAAAGAACCCGACGCCGTCCGACTGACCCCCGAGCGCCTGCGCGAACAGCTCTTCGGGGACAACCCCGCGATTTTCTGCCACGTCGTCGACTCCACATCCGGAAATTTGGACGATTGCGACGATAACGGCGCCGGTGTTAGTAGTGGCGGTGTTGTTAGTAGTGGCGGTGTTGGTGGCGGCCCTCGCCTCGACGGCATTGCACTGTGGTTCCTGAACTACTCCACCTGGGAAGGCACCCACGGCATCTACCTCGAAGACCTTTACGTCCGTCCCGAGGCGCGCGGCACCGGCAAGGGCAAGGCGCTGCTGCAAAACCTCGCGCGGATTGCCGTGGAACGCGGATACTCGCGGGTCGAATGGTGCGTCCTGAAATGGAACCAGCCCTCCATCGACTTCTACCGCTCCCTCGGTGCCTTCCCCATGGACGAATGGGAGACCTTCCGCCTCACCGGCGATGCCCTAAGCGACTTCGGGGCGTAGAAAGCGGAGATGCTGCTGTGCGGCGGTGTGAAGGTTCAGCTGCGCTGCGTTTGCAGGGTAATGCGGCAACAGAAAAGTCCGGATGTGGATAACTGCTAAACCGGCTGACTTATCCACAGCCTGCCCTCATGGGCGTTGTCCCCCTACATCCGGACTTTTACCTTCAAAGGCATGACAGTTCTTGGGACGCTCGCCGCACTGGCCTCGCGCGGAATGGACACGCTGGCGGAACTCCACGCCGCGCGTCCCGACGGCCACGCCGCCACCTCCCACCTGGCGGCAACCCTCGGCCTTGACCCGGCGCGCCTTCGGCTGTTGCTACGCGTCGCCGCCCACTATCTCCAACCCGCTGACACCGAGGAAAACACCAAAGCCCGCGAAGACGCAGCAGCTCTGGCCCGCCGACTCGGGCTCAGCCTGGACACCTGCGTGCTTATCGACAAGCGCAGCCGCCAAGCCAACAACGCAGAACTCCACGACAACCTGCGGCTCACATTCGTCGCGGCGGCCGAGCGTCTCGGCTTCGAAGAACTGGACCTCTACATGCGGGAAACTCTCACCGAGCTCAACACCGAAGACGAACCACCCCAGCACCTGCGCGCCCGGTTTTCCCGGAAGGTAGACATCCGGGGAATGAAGCACTTCCACATCTCCGGCCCCTCGGATATGCTCGACAATCTCCTGTCGCCGCTTACCATCCGCGCCGCAGAAATCCGGAAGTCCCATCCGGAGTTTTCCCACGACCGATGCGTCGGTCAGGCGCTTGCCGAACGCCTCGAGCATGCCGATGCCGCAATGCCCGTCGACAAGCTCGATGAAATGCGCTACCAACCCGCCATCATCATCACCGCGCAAGACATCGTCGACTACAGCCCGCGCTTCGCCGCCACCACCAACGGCTCCGCGCTCGCGCCCGACGTCTTCCTCAACGCCCTACTCGCCGACACCGGGTGGGCCGTGCTTTACGACGAACACAGCGCCATTACGGACTTATTTCCCATCGGCAACCCACGTCTGGCGACTGAAGAGCAGCGCATCGCGATGCTCATCGACAACCCCATCTGCGCCTGGCCCGGCTGTGAACGCCCCGCCTATAGCGGACAAGCGCACCACCTAGTCGCCCACAAAAACGGCGGCACAACCACGCTGGACAACCTCACCATGGTCTGCCGAGAACACAACGGGCTTAACGACGACGACCGGGAAGGACGCAACGGCTACCTCGAACGCATCCCCACATCCGGACATATTCGATGGCGCCCGCCGGACAAAACTCGACCGCCTCTGTTTAGCAACTCATTTGTGACATCAATGTCCGGGAGGTCCTACGCGGGGTATCGAGCGGGTACGACGAGACAGCTCGGGCCGGAGCCACCACCTCCGGAATAAAACCCGGATGTACGGGAAAACCCGTCCTAGCGCACTGCTAGAACGGGTACTTGCGCTGCAAAAACGCAGAATTAGATGAGGTTCCAGTCCTCGATGCCGTCGTAAAGCGGGAATTCCTGAGCGATCTTCGAAACACGAGCACGCAGGGAGTCGACATCCGCATTCTTGCCGGCGGCGAGAGCAGTACCGATGACATCGGCGACCTCGGTGAAGGCCTTCTCGTCGAGACCGCGGGTGGCCAGCGCCGGAGTACCGATACGAAGTCCAGATGTAACCATCGGAGGACGCGGGTCAAACGGAACAGCATTCCGGTTGACAGTGATACCAACAGCATGGAGTAGATCCTCGGCCTCCTGGCCGTTCATCTCCGAATTGCGCAAATCCGCCAGAACCAGGTGGACATCGGTGCCGCCAGTGAGAACATCGACGCCAGCCTCGGCGCAGTCGGCAGCGGTGAGACGCTCAGCCAGGATGCGGGCACCGGCGAGAGTGCGCTGCTGGCGCTCCTTGAACTCCTCGGTACCAGCAATCTTCAGCGCCACGGCCTTGCCGGCGATAGCGTGCATCAGCGGGCCACCCTGCTGCCCCGGGAAAACAGCGGAGTTCAGCTTCTTGGCGTACTCCTGCTTGGCCAAAATCATGCCCGAACGAGGGCCACCGAGAGTCTTGTGAACGGTGGTCGACACAACGTCAGAATGCGGAACCGGCGACGGGTGCAGACCGGCGGCAACCAAACCTGCGAAGTGCGCCATGTCCGTCCACAGCTTCGCGCCGACCTCATCGGCGATGGAGCGGAAAGCTTCGAAGTCGAGGTGGCGCGGGTACGCCGACCAACCTGCGATGAGGACATCCGGCTTTTCTGCGAGCGCCTGCTCACGCACCTTGTCCATATCGATCCGCATGGTGTCCTTATCCACACCGTATGCGGCGACGTGGTAGAGCTTGCCGGAGAAGTTCAGCTTCATGCCGTGGGTCAGGTGACCGCCGTGTGCCAGGTCGAGGCCCATAATCTTGTCACCGGCGTTGATTAGCGCATGCAGAACGGCAGCGTTGGCCTGCGCGCCTGCGTGCGGCTGAACGTTGGCGAACTCAGCGCCGAAGAGCTCCTTGGCGCGGTTGCGTGCCATGTCCTCGACGATGTCGACGTATTCGCAGCCGCCGTAGTAACGACGACCCGGGTATCCTTCGGCGTACTTGTTGGTCAGAACCGAGCCCTGAGCCTGCAGCACTGCACGTGGAACAAAGTTCTCACTAGCAATCATTTCGAGCATGTCACGCTGACGAGAGAGCTCCCCTGCCATCGCCTCTGCGAGGTCGGGATCGAGTTCACGCAGCGATTGGTAGCGGACATCGTTATTGTTAGACCCGGTCATGAGTAGGTTTTCGACCTTTCAATAAAACTTCAATGCCACAGGCCATGCTAGCCCTTTATGGGGCAAACCACGAAAGCAGCACCATTCCAGCATGCCCCCTTTGTTGATCCGTTTTCCGGTTTTAGGCCCCCCTTGGCACAATTGGAGATATGACGCGCGCAACATCCCCCAGCCCGTACGTCGAGTTCAAACGCGAGCAGTGGCGCGAAATGCGCAAGAATATGCCTCTGGTGCTGACGGAAGAGGAAGCTGAACGACTTTCCGGTATCGGTGAAAACATCGACCTGGACGAAGTCGCCGAGGTCTATCTTCCGCTTTCTCGCCTGATTCACATGCGTGTGGCGGCGCATCGGGAGCTGAACGCTGTAACGTCGAACTTCCTTGGGGAAAATCCTTCGAAGGGGGCGTCGGTGCCGTTTATTATCGGCGTCGCGGGTTCGGTGGCGGTCGGCAAGTCAACGACGGCGCGTTTGCTGCAGGTACTGCTCGAGCGCTGGGAGACTAATCCGCGGGTGGACTTGGTTACTACTGATGGCTTCCTCTACCCTTCTGAGGAATTGAATCGCCGTGGGATTATGCAGCGCAAGGGGTATCCGGAGTCGTATGATCAGCGTGCGTTGATGCGGTTTGTCACGGCGGTGAAGTCGGGGGCGCGGCATGTGAAGGCGCCGGTGTATTCGCACACGCTCTATGACCGGGTGCCGGATGAGTTCGTCGATGTCGATCGTCCGGACATTCTCATTCTCGAGGGGCTCAACGTTTTGCAGACGGGCCCGACGCTGATGGTTTCCGATCTTTTCGATTTCAGTGTCTACGTCGATGCCCCGCGCGCGGACATCGAGCGTTGGTACATTAATCGTTTCCTCAGTCTCCGCCAGACGGCGTTTCGCGCTCCGGGCGCGCACTTCGCGGACTATGCAACACTTGACGACGAAGCTGCGGCCGAGGTGGCCCGACGCATTTGGCAGCAGGTGAACTTGCCGAACCTGACGGAAAATATTTTGCCCACTCGAGTGCGGGCGTCATTAGTTCTTACGAAGTCTCGGGACCACAAGGTTTCGAGGGTCCGGATGCGCAAACTCTAACATCCGGAAATTTTTCCGGATGTAGGGAGGTTATTTGCCGAAGCGGCGTGAGCGCTGCGAAAAGTCTCGAAGTGCGCGGAGGAAGTCGATGCGGCGGAACTCGGGCCAGTAGGTATCGGTGAACCAAATCTCGGAGTAGGCGGTTTGCCAGAGAAGGAAGCCGCTGAGCCGCTGTTCTCCGGAAGTGCGGATGACTAGATCGGGGTCCGGTTGTCCGGATGTATAGAGGCGGCGAGAAATGGCGTCGGTGGTGATGCTCTCCTCGAGCTCGGAAGCATCAATTCCTTCGGCGACTGATTCCCGGATGATTCTGCGCACCGCGTCGACGATTTCCTGCCGACCACCGTAGCCAACGGCGATGTTGACCTGGATGCCGGTGTTGTTCGCGGTGACTTCTTCGTCGTGGCGCAGCCGGGCGGTCATTCTTTCCGGAAGGAGCTCGAGGTGGCCGACCATGCGCAGGCGCACGTCGTTAGGCGATTGCGCCAATTCGTCGACGACGTCGGCGATGATGTCGAACAGTAACTCCAGCTCTTCGGGGTCGCGCCCGAGGTTTTCGGTGGAGAGCAGGTAGATGGTGACCAGCTCGATTTCCTGCTCGGCGCACCAGCCGACGAATTCTGCGATTTTGCGGGAGCCGACGCGGTGGCCGTGGCTTACGTCGGTGAAGCCAGCCTCCCTCGCCCAGCGGCGGTTGCCATCGGCCATGATGGCAACGTGCTTGGGGCGAGGTTTTCCTTCTAGCTCTTGGGCTAGTTTGCGCTCGTAGAGCGGATACGCAATCCGCCGGAGTGAGGACGGCTGGTTTTCTTTCACATATGTAACTCTACCCAATGGGCACGGCCACTTTGTGCTTAGTCACGTGCCTGCCGACGCTTCCGGACTTCTGCCGCAAGCGTACGCAGCAGCCGGTCGGTGGTTTCCCAATCCATGCAGGCATCGGTGACGGACTTGCCGTATACGAGGCCATTACGCCCATCGGTAATTTTTTGCGCACCGGCTTCGAGGAAGGACTCCATCATGATGCCGGTGATGCGCTCGTCGCCGGCACCGATGAGCTTGCCGAGCTCCTCAACGACCTCGGCCTGGCGCACCTCGGATTTTCCGGAATTGGCGTGAGAGGCGTCCACCATGATGCTGATGGTTTGCTCGGCCTTGTTCAGGCGGGCTTCGGCGTCGTTAAGCGATGCCTCGTCCCAGTTCGGGCCGGAGGTGCCGCCGCGGAGAATGAGGTGGCAATTGTGGTTGCCGGCGGTTTCGACGACGGCGGCGCGGCCCTGGTCGTTCATGCCGAAGAAGAAGTGCGGGTTTGCTGCAGAGACCAGCGAGTCCACGGCGACCTGGACGTTGCCGTCGGTACCGTTTTTGAAGCCGATGGGCATGGAAAGTCCGGAAGCGAGCTGGCGGTGGACCTGCGACTCCGTGGTGCGCGCACCAATCGCACCCCAGGAGACGGCGTCGGCGATGTACTGCGGGCTGTTGGGCTCGAGGAATTCAGCGCCGACGGGCAGGCCGGTGCGCAGGACCTCGATGAGCACTTCGCGGGCCATGTGCAGGCCCTTGTTGATTTTGAAGGAGCTATCCAGGTCGGGGTCGTTGATGAGTCCCTTCCAGCCGACGGTGGTGCGCGGCTTTTCGAAGTAGACGCGCATGACGACCAGCAGGTCCTCGTCGAGCTCATCGGCGGTGGCTTTCAGGCGGCGGGCGTAGTCGATGGCGGCCTCGGGGTCGTGAATGGAGCACGGGCCGACAACGACCAGCAGGCGATCGTCCTCGCGGGCGATGACGCGGGCGATGTCGAGTCGCGACTGCTCCACTTCGTTAACCAGGTTCGGGGTCAATGGCTGTTTGGCCATGACCTCTTCTGGGGAGGGCAGGTCGTGGAAGGCTACGACACGGCGGTTTGCGGTAGAGGCGGGGGCTTCGAGGGATGTGGGAGGGGTCATCGGGGGTCTCTTTTCTCTGGGGGATTAGTTACGCATGTAATTGGCTGTAGATACGACAAAAGGCAGCGCCCCTAATTAGTTTGGGGCTGCTGCCTTTGGCTCCGGTTGGTGGCGACGTGACGATTAGCCGCCGGCTGTGACTAGGTCGTCACTGCCTCCGGAGCCTTCGAAAAATAAAATCGCCACATACGCATGTGCTCGACTGTAGCGCACCGCCTAGAATCCCGCAATTCGAACTCCGAATCCCATCCTGTGGGACGCAATAAGGGGCACGCACGCATCGCCCGTCGCCAAGCGGCGCGCACACGCCTTGGCGTTAACTACTCCGCTTCACGACGCTGCTCCGCTGCAGCCATCGCCTTATCCACAGCCTCGGAATCGAAGGGATCCATGCCGTGCGCCTCGGCGAACTTCCGGCGAGCGGCCATGCGCTTCGCGCGTCGCGAGAGATCCCAGCCGAGAGCCAGGATGACGATGAGCAAAACGACAATGATGAGCAGGCCAACAGGAGAGGCCTTTCCGAAGTCAGCACCCCGCGGACCAGTGGGGTTCTGCGCCAGGAAAATTGTCGTGCGAGCCGCCAAGGCATCGAAGCTTTCAATCATGAGTTCCAGCTTAGCGTTAATTCCGGACTATTCCGCGTCGGGGTCGATACCGGCGAAGAGATCGGTCTCTGGCAGCTCGGTCTGCACTCGAGTGCGGGCAAGCTCAAACTCTTCGGTCGGCCAAACGCGCTGCTGAATGTCTACCGGCACGGCGAAGAATGGCCCGTTCGGATCGATCTGCGTAGCGTGCGCCAGCAGCGCCTGATCCCGCTGCTGGAAGTAATCGCCGCACTCAACCTGCGTGGTCACGCGGGTCATGATGTCGCCGGGGGTCTTAGTCCAACGGCGGAAGGACTCGGCCAGCGGGCTTTCCAAGCCGTTGTCGCGGTAGTAGTTGTCTAGCGCGATGAGACGCGCCTTGATGAAACCGTGGGTGTAGTAGAGTTTGGAAATTTCCCATGGTTCACCGAGCTCGGGGTACTTATCCGTTCCAGACTCCAGCCAAGCGCGCATGGACACGATATGGGTCATGATGTGGTCCGGGTGCGGGTAGCCACCGTTTTCGTCGTACGTAATGATGACGTGCGGACGGAACTCACGGATAGCTCGGATGAGAGGCTTGGTCGCATCCTCGACCGATTGGCGAGCAAACACACCGTGCGACAGCACCGGCACCGGGTTACCCGCAGGCAGACCGGAGTCGGTAAAGCCGAGCCACTCATGTTCAACGCCGAGAGTCTCAGCGGCTGCAGCCATTTCGTGAACGCGCACCGCGGCGATATTCTCGCGCACCTCCGGTCGATCCATCGCAGGGTTGAGAATGCTACCGGCCTCACCGCCGGTGCAGGTCACCACTTTGACGCGATGCCCTTCCGCCGCATATCGGGCCATTGTTGCGGCGCCCTTGCTCGATTCGTCATCAGGATGAGCGTGAATTGCCATCAGACGAAGTGTCAATTGAAGTCACTCCCGCTACTATCTCAGTCCATGTTTTCTGGCCAAGGCCGGAGCCCTTCGACCGCAACGATGCTACTACAGCACCGTTTCAATACCGCCCCACTATAGCGCTGCACCATCATATGACCACGCAGCATCGCTACTCGGCGGAACGACATAGCAGCAGGACACCGCGCCACACCAGAAAGATTGTTTAACTGTCAACATTTTACCACGTCGACCGAGAACTCCGATAGGCTAAAAAGCATGGCTGAAAGTTCGGAGCGAAACACCCGAAATACCGCAGCGCCTAACGAGCAGCGCGAGCGCTATGGGGACAACAGTCGCACTCTCCCCGCAAAATTGGTTGTCATCGCTATTGTTGGCATGCTCGTCATCGCCGGCGCATACATCTTCGTTCAGATGAACCGCGTCTCCGCCCCGGATGTCTCTGCAACGCAAGCGGGCTGGAGCCGCACTCCAGGTAAGGAAGATGAGCAGTTCATCTTCACACTGGATGTCACCCGCGAAAAGCCGGAGCTGGATAGCTACTGCATTATCTATGCGCTGAACTATGACGTGGCAGAGGTCGGCCGTCGCGACGTATTCATCCCGGGCGGCGGCCCCGCTACCGTGCGGATGGACGTCCCCATTGCCACCCGCGAGCTGGCCGTCGCAGGCGATGTCTATGGCTGCTCCACCGACATTCCGGAGTTCCTCGCACCTGCGAAATAATCTCCCTTCGCGACTGAGGATCATGCGCTGCGGGGGCACGTCGTAAAGCGTGCGCGACAACACTCCGACGCGCCTGTTATTGCCATGTGGCGTGACAGTGCTATCCTGTGACGCAGCCGACGGCCCCACGCGGGGCCGCTTTTGTATTAAATAGCCAAAACACAGGAGGAACCATGACTGAGGCAAAGAACAATAGCCCATGGCTCACCCAGGAGTCCTACGACAAGCTCAAGGCCGAGCTTGAGGCGCTATATGAAAACCGCCCGGTCATCGCCGCCGAGATTAACGAGCGCCGCGAAGAGGGCGACTTGAAGGAAAACGCCGGCTACGATGCCGCCCGCGAGCAGCAGGGACAGGAAGAGGCACGCATCCGCTACCTCGAAGACCTGCTCCAGCGCGCCACTGTCGGCGAGATTCCGCAGGAGTCCGGTGTGGCTCTGGTCGGCACCGTGGTCCACGTCTACTACGACGGCGACGAGGACGACACCGAGACCTTCCTCATCGGTACCCGTGGCGCTGACTCCTCCAACCCGAATCTGGAGACCTACTCCACCGATTCCCCGCTGGGTAAGGCTCTGGTCGGCGCTAAGGAGGGCGAGACCCGCACTTACGCTTCCCCGAGCGGCGACGAAGTGTCTGTCACCGTAGTTAAGGCTGAGCCGTACGACCCGGATATGGACGCCTAAACGCCGAGGTTACTCCCCCCCCCCCCCGGCGCTAGACCGCCTCAACCCAGGCGGCGATCTCGGGCCACAGCGCCCGATTCTTGGACCGATAGAAGCCCATATGGCCTATCGGTCCATTTTTTGTACCCTCTCCCGCTTCAATATCGCGCTTTACGACGTCACACTGCACAGCCCGATCGATCAATATGTCGACTGCCGGTCGATTGGCCCACCGCGCGTCCGTGTTTAATGCGAATCGAAAAAGTAGCACTTCAGATAAGAGAAAGCGCCGGCCAACCCGTAATCACGGGCCAACCGGCGCTTATGCGTTATTCAGTTTTCTAGCGCTTAGTCCCTGAAGTAGGACAGCAGACGCAGAATCTCGGTGTAGAGCCAGACCAAGGTCACGGCCAGGCCGAGGGCGACGCCCCAGGCGTACTGAGCCGGAGCGCCTGCGCGAACCAGGCGGTCAGCCTGATCGAAGTCAATCAGGAAGCTAAAGGCTGCCAGGCCGATGCAGACCAGCGAGAAGATGATCGAAAGCATGCCACCGTCACGCAGCGGGAAGCCCAGACCGAACAGGGACAGCAGCAGGTTGCCCAGCATGAGGACCAGGACACCAATCAGAGCCGCACTCATAAAACGAGTGAACTTCGGGGTCACACGGATAGCGCCCGACTTGTACACGAAGAGCATACCGATGAAGACACCCAGGGTGGCCAGCACGGCCTGCATAATCAGCGCACCGGCGGCAACGCCCTGAATAGGGGCGGTGAACATGAAGCTGATGCCGCCGACGAAGAGGCCCTCGAAGGCCGCGTAGGTGAGGGTAACCGGCGCGGAGCCGTACTTCTTACCGAAGGTGGAAACCAAAACAGTAATCAGACCACCGATGGCGCCGACAATAGTCAGAATCATGGCCAGGCTGGTGGAGACACTGACAGCAATGAAGAAGTTGACTGCAGCCAAAACGATGATGGTTGCCAGTGTGATGCCGGTCTTGGAAACGACATCGTCGACCGTCATCGGACGGTAGTCGGCGGCAACCTGCGACTGGTAAGGGTTATCCCCGTAGTCAGCGCCCATCTGACCTTGGCCGTAGTGATGTGCGCCCGCCTGTCCGCGGGCGACGGTCTTAGTAAGTGAACTGAATGCAGGATTGCTGCTTTCGCGCACGTCGTCCTTCTTTCTTTTTCTCAGTTTTTCTTACAAGTTTTGAACTCAGGCACACGCGCGTACGTTTGCCTACACTGTCTACAACGGGCGACGTAAAGGTATTGTTCCCAACCCTGAAAAACAGTTAGTATCAAGGTAATTCCTCGCCTGCTGGCGGTGATTTTGTAATCGCGGAAACACTCACAGTCGCCAGGCGTGGGCAACCCCTGAGTGATTACGAACAGGAGGCTGGTCAAGATGTCTGATGACGTTGGCTACGATCCGGATACCACTGGTGACTTCGACGAGACCACGCTCGATGGCTCGGAAGGGCTCGATGGTGATTTCCTCACCGGCGATGGCGAGAATTATGTGATGGATCCGCCTGACCGCTGGCGGGGCGCGTCTCCGCATGACACCCTCGGCAAGCGGTTGGCAGAGGAAAAGCCGGACATCGATGTCGACGATGATCTGAATGATGACCCGGAGATGCGCTACGGCGATGTCGACGGCCACGAACCGTTCGAATTCGGCAACGATGGTCCGCGCGACCCAGACCGCAACCGACGGATGGGCTGGACTACCTACTAAACTTTTCTAAGTTTTAGTAGTTTTGCCAAATTTTCTATCTCGGGGTGCCGTACGACAGTAGTATCTGTGCCATGACAGCATCTACTGCCACGACAAACCGAACTACCATCCGCAATCCGCTTAACGACGAGCTCGTTGCCCGCCTTCTTCAGCGCGTCACGGTAGCTGATAAGTCGAAGACCGCCACTATCTCGGCGCCATTTACCGGCCAGGAGCTGGCGCAGATTCCTGTCGGTACCCAGGCCGATGTCGACGAGGCCTTCAAGCGTGCCCGTGCGGCGCAGAAGAAGTGGGCCCGCATGGCACCGGAAAAGCGCGGCGAAGTGCTGCACCACTTCCACGACCTGTTGTTTACCCACTGCGACCAGGTGCTGGATTTACTGCAGGCCGAGACCGGCAAGAACCGAGCCAGTGCCCACGAGGAGCTCGTACACACCGCCATCACAGCTCGTTACTACGGCAACCAGGGGCCGAAGCTGCTGGAGCCGAAGCGAGCACACGGCGCAGTACCGGTGCTGTCCAAAACCACCGTTTATCACCACCCCAAGGGTGTCGTCGGTGTTATTGCGCCGTGGAATTACCCGCTGACTCTCGCGGTTTCCGACGCGCTAGCTGCGCTGATGGCCGGTAACGCCATCGTGCTCAAGCCGGACAGCACCACTCCGTTTACCGCTCTCTTCGCTGTCGATTTGCTCTACCGCGCTGGTCTTCCGGAAGATCTCTTCCAGGTCATTCCAGGTCCGGGTCGCGTGGTCGGCCAGGGCATTGTCGGCCAGTGCGACTTCCTGATGTTCACCGGCTCCTCCGAGACCGGCCGCTCACTGGCACAGCAGTGCGGCGAGCGCCTGATTAGTTTCTCCGCGGAGCTCGGCGGCAAGAACCCGCTGATTGTCGCTGAGGATGCCAACATCAACCGCGCGGTCGAGGGCGCGCGCATCGGCTGCTTCACCAACTCCGGTCACCTGTGCGTGTCCATTGAGCGAATCTATGTCGTGGACTCCGTCTGGGACGAATTCGTCCCGGCATTCACCGACCGCGTGAAGGCAATGTCCATCGGCGCTGGCTACGAGTGGGAAACCGAAATGGGCTGCCTACAGTCGCAGGGGCAGTTCGACATCGTCAAGTCCATGGTCGACGAGGCCATCGAGGCCGGCGCCACTGTACTGGCCGGTGGTCGTCCTCGTCCCGATCTGGGACCGCTGTTCTACGAGCCAACCGTGCTTACCGACGTCCCGGAGGGCGTCGCCCTGCTGACCGAAGAGGTATTCGGCCCAGTAGTAGTCCTCCAGCGCGTCTCGGATGTTCATGAGGCCATCGCCAAGTCCAACGATTCCCGTTATGGCCTCAACGCTTCGCTGTGGACCTCCCCGCGTCGCGCAAAGGAGCTGGCTCCACAGCTTGAGGCCGGCACCGTCAATGTCAACGATGGTTTTGCTGCGGCCTTCGCGTCTGTCGATGCCCCGATGGGTGGTTTCAAGGATTCGGGTGTGGGCCGTCGTCAAGCAGCGGGCGGCTTGCTGAAGTACACCGATGCGCAGACGGTGACCGTGCAGCGTCTTTCCCCGGTGTCGATGCCACAGATGCCGCGTGAGCTGTACTCGAAGGTGTTCAACACGGCACTTGTTCTCGGCAAGAAGTTCAACGTCCTGCCGTAATACGTGTGTAGCGCACACAAATAGCAAAAGGCCAGGTAGAAAAACGCTTCTACCTGGCCTTTTAGTGCCCCCAGTGGGACTCGAACCCACACTGAAAGGATTTTAAGTCCTCTGCCTCTGCCAATTGGGCTATAGGGGCCCCTAAGAAAGATTAATGGGCGATATGGGTGTCTACCAAACTCGCCACAATTCCGTCGAGGATATCCTTCTCGCTGATGTAGAAAAAGCGCTGCTCTTCCTTGGCTGCCTCGGAAAGCGGCAACGCCTCAAACATGTCTATCAGACCGTCAACAATGATGGAACCACCGGCGAAGACATCCGCGCGCTTCGGGTGCATGACCGGATTCGCAGCAAGGGATTCCGCATCGGTCTCGACGACGGATGCTGTCAACGCACGCAACGCCGCAAAGCGCAGCTGCGACAGGTGGATTGCCTCCGGGTCGTAGGTTTCTAGGCCCTGTGCCAGCGCCGACAGAGTGGTGAAGGTCCCGGCGCAGCCGACGATGGTGCGAGCCTTGTCGACAGGCACCTTCGCAACAATCTCGTCGGCCAGTTCCGCAACATACGAACGCGCCTCCTGGACCTGCTCCGCCGTCGGCGGCGAGGCCTGCAGGAACCGTTCGGTCAAGCGCACACTGCCCATAGCCACGGAATCAGAGCCGGCTACCGTACCATCGTGGTCACCGACAATAACCTCGGTGGAGCCGCCGCCGACGTCGATGACGCAATACGGCCCCAGCTCGGGCTCCAAGTCATCGACTGCCCCGCGGAAGGACAGCGCGGCTTCCTCGTCGCCGGAAATAACCTCGGCCTCTGCACCCCACGGAGCGAGAATCTCGCGGGTCATGGCGAAGAAATCGTCGCGGTTGCTTGCGTCGCGCGTCGCCGATGTCGCCACCATTCGGACTGCTTGGACTTTTTCGACTTGCATAAGCTCTGCATACTTCGTCAGAGCCTCCCGCACGCGCTCCAGTGCCTCCGGGGCCAGCATGCCAGTGGCATCCACGCCCTGGCCAAGGCGGACGATTTCCATCAGTCGGTGCAGTTCTGTGATTTCGAGAACTCCATCGACGACCTCGACCCGGCTGATAAGCAGTCGAAGCGAGTTAGTGCCGCAGTCGACGGCAGCGAGAGTCGTCATTTATCCCTCCACCCCCGGATACGCAATACCGAGCTCGGAAATCGTCGGCCAGTCCGCGGGAATCGCGGTGCCGCGCAGCTTCTCATTCTCCGCCGCCAGCGCCACTGACTCCGTACCCAGTCGGAAGTGATCCGGCCCCTTTGCCAACGCGTAGGCAATAAGAACGTGTAGGCACTTCACGCGCGTCGGCATGCCACCACCGGAGAAGTCCGTGCCCAGGTCTTCCATCTCATTGCGCTCCGCCAGAAACGCCTCGTGTGCACGCTGGTAATCGGCGGCAAGCTCTTCGTCACTTTCCAGACGCGCGGTCATTTCCTTCATCACGCCGGTCGTCTCCAACCGGGAGGCCTCCGCGGTGAGTCGCGGATCAGTCAGGTAAAAGAGCGTGGGAAACGGAGTGCCATCGTCCAAACGAGGCTTCGTCTTGACCACACCAGGAGTGCCGTCGGGGCTGCGGTAAGAGATGTCCACTACACCCCGTGGTTCACGTCCGAGCTGCTCCGCTATCACTTCCAAATCTGCGGTATCCACAGACATCGGTCACACTCCTTTTGCTTCCGTTTTACTGACACATAATCTCACAGTCGCCTTACAAGCGCGTTGTTTCGCTTTACGACGGCACACTCCGCCGCGCATTCAACCCCACCGAGAGCACTACGGAGATTTAGGACTCCGGTACCGTCGGCAAGCTCTCAGGCCTCGTTGCCTGATCGCGCCCCGGATTAGGGCGAGTCTCTTCAGGCTCGGGCGGGATGGAAATGGAATCCCACAGAGTCTCGTACCACTTCTTGGCCTGGTGCTGCGGCATTTCCTCCGGTTGCGTCACGGGCTGTTCGCCCACTGCCGGATCGAGGATACGGAATGGGGTCTCCCCCGGCTCTACCAGCCCCAGGCGCAGACGTGCCTGCTCCTTGATATAGGCAGGGTTGGAGTAAAGCTCCTTTTCATCCTCTAGCTGCTCAATTCGCTGTTCCATGCGAACAATATTGTCCTGCGTTGCGGCTACATCCGCCTGCTGTTGTGCAAAAGTCCGCAGCGGGATTGCGAGAACAGATACTAAGAAAAGTACCAGCAGACCAATCCCGATCTTCTGTGCCGTGCTCAGCGAGCGCATTCCCGATGCGATTGCCGCTGCCGAACGCTGCCCCGCCCCTGCAGGGCGCGACTGTGTTCCGCGGCGAGATCGGTCCGATGCACTCATGCCCCACACTCTACCCGACCGCCAGCCGATGAAATAACAAAAACCCGCCCACAACCACGTGCGTGGTGCGGGCGGGCAATGCTATACGCAGCTTTCGCAGCGTATCAACTGCTTACTTAAGACGCGGGAAAGCGCTGCGGCCAGCGTAGACTGCAGCGTCGCCGAGGTACTCTTCGATGCGCAGCAGCTGGTTGTACTTAGCAACGCGCTCGGAGCGAGCCGGAGCACCGGTCTTGATCTGGCCACAGTTGAGACCGACGGCCAGGTCAGCGATGGTGGTGTCCTCAGTCTCACCGGAGCGGTGCGACATCATGGTCTTGTAACCGGCGTTGTGGGCCATTGCGACGGCCTCGAAGGTCTCAGACAGGGAACCGATCTGGTTGACCTTGACCAGCAGAGCGTTAGCGGCCTTCTTCTCAATGCCCTCAGCCAGACGCTTCGGGTTGGTAACGAAGAAGTCATCGCCGACAATCTGGACCTTGTCACCAAGCTGAGCGGTCAGCTTGGTGTAGCCCTCCCAGTCATCTTCCTGCAGTGGATCCTCGATGGAGACGATGGCGTAGTTCTCAACCAGGTCAGCGTAGACATCGGCCATCTCCTCAGCGGTGTGCTCGCCGCCCTCGAAGTGGTACTTGCCGTCCTTGAAGAACTCGGAAGAAGCCACGTCGAGAGCCAGAGCGACGTCGTCGCCCAGCTTGTAGCCAGCGGCCTCAATTGCCTCAACAATCAGGTCAAGAGCAGCCTTGGTGGAGTCAACCGACGGAGCGAAGCCGCCCTCATCGCCGAGACCAGTGGACAGACCCTTGTCCTTGATGACCTTCTTCAGTGCGTGGTAGACCTCAGCGCCGACACGCAGTGCCTCCTTGAAGGTCGGGGCGCCAATCGGAGCAATCATGAACTCCTGGACGTCAACGCCGGAGTCCGCATGTGCACCACCGTTGAGGATATTCATCATCGGGACCGGTAGAACGTGGCCGTTCGGGCCACCGACATAGCGGAACAGGTCCAGGCCAGCGGACTCAGCAGCGGCCTTGGCAACGGCCATGGACACACCGAGAATGGCGTTGGCACCCAGGCGAGACTTGTTGTCGGTGCCGTCCAGCTCAATCATGGTCTTGTCAACCAGACGCTGATCCTCAGCCTCGAGGCCAATAATTGCGTCCTCAATCTCCTCGAGCACCGCGCGGACAGCCTTCTGGACACCCTTGCCCAGGTAACGATCCTCACCATCGCGGAGCTCGTGAGCCTCGTGTACACCGGTAGAGGCACCGGACGGAACCGCAGCGCGGCCCACAGCGCCGTCTTCCAACAGCACCTCAACCTCAACGGTCGGGTTACCACGGGAGTCCAGAATTTCGCGTGCGTTCAACTCGATGATTGCAGCCATAGGTCACCTTTCCGCCGGAACCGTTCCGGCACATGACTCCAATTGTGGCACGGTTTGCCAACCTTCGCCTTAAATCCTTTTCACCCTATGCGGGCTGATTCAGCGCATAGTTCGCCGCAGCGTCCCGAACATCGCGAAGATACTGCTCAGATTGGTTATATGAGCGAATTGCAGATGCCCACCCTTCCGGGGTGGCGAGGTCGCGTTCCCCACTGCAGAGCATCCGTGCGGTTGTCGCAGTCGCGTCGTCGATGTTGTTGGGGTCGGCGACACCATCACCCGAAGCATCCATCGCAAAGCGATGCCATGTCTCGGGAATAAACTGCATCGGCCCCACAGCGCGGTCATACTCTGTGTCACCGTCGAGTTCGCCATTGTCAGTATCGAGAACCTCGGCGAAGCCATTCGTGCCGTCCAGCGGCGGGCCGATAATCGTCGGACGCACTACCCCATCGGCACCGATATGCGCCGGCTTGAGCCAATTGCCCGAGTACGTGCCATGATTAGTCTCCACCTTGCCCAGTCCTGCAAGCGTGTTCCACTCCAGGTGGCAGTTCGGGAACTGTTCGGCCGCAATCACATATGCGTTGCCGTAGGCGCGGAGGGCGTCCTCAGAAATCCCCGTCTTCGGGGAAATCTGCTGCGCCCACTGTCGGAGCTGTTCAGAGGTGCGCCCGGGCGCGTTGACATCAATCATCGGCGGTGGCTCAGCCGCGGCAGGCGGCACATTGTCCGGAATCGGCTTCTTGGTCAACGACGGGATAACGGGTCCAGTGAACATCGCCAACGCCCCAACCGTGCCAATGATAATCAGCACCGCCAGGGAGGTTAGACCGAGGCAGCCACAGCCTCGCGAGGACTTCTTTTTCCCCCTACTGCGGCCACGCGACTTCGCCCCGCGGGGTGCGGGGTGCGCGTATTCATCAAAGGGAGAATTAGAAGGCATGGGGAATTACTCTACGGGGTGAACCGTAAAAATCACTCAAACTCGAGGACAGAAATCACTTTTGTTGGAAACTAGCTGTCGCTTTCCGACGGGCCGAGGTCCTCAGCCCCTTCGTTATCTTCGCTGCCCGCTGCCCACTGCTCAGCACTACCGGCCTGCTGATTCTCCATCTGGGCCAGCTCAGCCAGGAATGCGCGTGAAGCCTGTCGGGTCCGCTCTTCAGCACCGGACTCAGTCTCCAGTCCCGGGGTCGGGACCAGAATCTCCACTGGAATGTCGGCATCGGACAGTCCCAGCGCACGTGCGCGGCGGATGGCTTCCTCAGCCAAAGTCAGAGCTGGCAACTGCGTAGCCGGGTTCGAGCGCGGACGTCCGCGGCCGTAAGTCCACAGTCGCTCCTGCTCTTCCTCCGAGACCATTTCTCCCTCGGCCACAGTGCCGTCGAAGAGGTACGGCTGACGAGCTCGCATCTTCAAAACAAAGTCGGTCGCCACGTCGTCGAAGTCGAAGTCCTCAGCGATTTCAGCGTGGAAGAGGACTTGCAGCAGCAGATCTGACAGCTCGCTACGAATGTCACCGCCTTCGTTGACTGCATCGACAAACTCGTAGGTCTCTTCAATGAGATACGGCAGCAGGCTCTTGTGCGTCTGGCGAGCTTCCCACTGCCCCGTGCGCCGTGCGGCCGCCATGATGTCCACAGCCTCGACGACGTGGGGCAGACGAGCTGCGGCAAGCTGTTCCTGCAGAGTCAGCGGTTCTGCCACTGGTTCCGATTCTGGTTCCGGCGCCGACTCCTGCACGGGAGCCGCGGCAACCGGAGCGGCCGGGTCCGCTGGAGCTGCTGGGTCCGGCGCATCATCCAGCTCGACCGAGTAGACTTTCTCGCCCGCATCGAGGCGATCGAGTACCTCATCATTTTCCATATCGGTGGTGACCAGAATCTCCGCCCGAGACACCGAGTGCCCACCGGCGTCGGCGATTGCCCAGCGCACACGGATCGGGACTTCTTCGGTGTAGCTGACTTCACCGGTCAGCAGGCTAGCGGCTTCCAGCGGAATCGCAGTTGGAAAGCGGCTATCGAGCTTGATGATAGTCATACGTTTTCTAGTCCTTTCCCATGTGCGAGATATCCATACGTGGAATTCCCGCCATCGATGTCAAGAAGTCTGCTACCCACTGCACCAATGCAATATCGCGGACAGGTTTTGCCCGCAACCCTCGCCCTTCCTTCGGCATTCCGACGGAAACCGTGCGCGTTGCCGCACGATAGGTCGCCTGTGGATACAGGCGCTTGAGACGCACCTGCTTGGAGTCAGCAAGCTCCATAGGGGTTATTCTAATGTGCGCCCCCATGGCTTGAACTTCATGCACGCCGAATTCCCGGCAAATAATTCGAAGCCGTGAAATAACCGCCAGTCTCTCCACCTCAATGGGTGGGGTTCCGTAACGGTCGACGAGCTCTTCGAGCACTACGTCGATATCGTCCAGCGCACTGGCGGCAGCAAATTTGCGGTACGCCTCTAGACGTAGGCGTTCCGACGACACATATTCGGCCGGAATATTCGCATCCACCGGCAAATCAATCCGAACTTCCTTCGGTTCGTTATCGGAAGCATCCGGAGTTTCACCATCGGCCACTGCCTTCAGTGCAGCCACGGCCTCGCCAACCAGTCGGACGTACATGTCGAAGCCGACGCCGGCAATGTGACCGGACTGCTCCGCACCGAGGATATTTCCGGCTCCGCGCATTTCCAGGTCCTTCATGGCCACGGCCATACCGGCACCCAAGTCATTGTTCTGCGCGATCGTGGACAGACGGTCGTAGGAAGTCTCCGTCAGCGTCTGATTCTCCGGGTAGAGGAAGTAGGCATAGGCGCGCTCACGGGAACGGCCCACGCGACCACGCAGCTGGTGCAGCTGGGAAAGACCCATATGGTGAGCGTTTTCCACAATCAACGTATTCGCGTTGGCAATATCCAGGCCGGTCTCCACGATGGTGGTACACACCAGCACGTCGTACTCGCGCTGCCAGAAGCCCTCGACCGTGCGCTCCAGCTGCTCCTCCCCCATCTGACCGTGGGCCACTACCACACGGGCCTCGGGCACCAAATTGCGGATATTCTGTGCGACCTTGTCAATGGTTTCCACCTTATTATGCAGGTAGAACACCTGACCGTCGCGAAGCAGCTCGCGCCTGATAGCAGCGGCGACCTGCTTGTCAGACTGCGCGCCGACGTATGTCAGCACCGGGTGGCGGTCCTGCGGCGGGGTAAGAATCTGGCTCATCTCGCGGATGCCGGCAATCGACATTTCGAGCGTGCGCGGAATTGGCGTTGCGGACATGGTGAGCACGTCGACGTGGTGACGCAGCGCCTTGATGTGCTCCTTGTGCTCGACGCCGAAACGCTGCTCCTCGTCAACGATGACCAGACCGAGTTCTTTCCACTGCACGCCGGTCTGCAAGAGACGATGCGTGCCGATAACAATATCGACCGTCCCATTCTTCAACCCTTCGAGAACCTCTTTGGAGTCCTTCGGTGAGGTGAAGCGGGACAGCCCGCGGATGGTGACTGGGAAGCCCTCCATACGCTGAGTGAAAGTAGTCAAATGCTGCTGTGCCAACAGCGTGGTCGGCACCAACACTGCTACCTGACGGCCATCTTGAACCGCTTTGAAAGCAGCACGCAGTGCCACCTCGGTCTTGCCGTAGCCGACATCGCCGATGAGCACGCGGTCCATCGGTACCGGCTTTTCCATGTCGGACTTGATTTCGTCGATGGCCTGCAGCTGGTCCTCAGTCTCGGTGAAGGGGAAGTTATCCTCCATCTCCTGCTGCCACGGCGTATCCGGCGCGAACGCGTGGCCCGGCGCGGCTTGACGCTCGGCGTAGAGCTTGACCAGCTCTTCCGCAATCTCGCGGACAGCGCCACGGGCCTTGCGCTTGGTGGACTTCCAGTCCGAGCCGCCCATCTTCGACAGCGCGGGCTTTTCGCCGCCGACATAGCGCGACAGCAGATCCAGGCTCTCCATCGGCACGTAGAGCTGGTCCGAGGGGCCTCCGCGCTTGCTCGGTGCGTACTCGAGCACCACGTACTCGCGGCGAGCCTGATCCTCGCCCGTGCCGATGGTGCGCTCAGTGAGCTTCACAAATCGACCGATGCCATGAGTGTCGTGTACGACATAGTCGCCGGCCTTCAGTGCCAGCGGATCCACGCGACCACGGCGCTTCGCCGGTTTACGGCGACCACCAAGGGCACCTTCCGCGATGCGGTTACCCGTGATGTCCTGCTCAGTAATCAGAGTCAGCGCGCCACCGGGAATACGCGGGAACACCAGGCCGCCGTGCAAAACACCCTGGTAGACGGTAATTCTCCCGGACTCGGGATACTCCGGGCCCGCCGCCATGCGCGTCGCAATTCCGGCTTCCCTAAACCTTTCCGCTTGCCGACGCGCGCCCGCGGGCGTCGCCGCCACGTACGCCACTCGTTCCCCCGCGACCGTGGCATCGCGCAGCTGCCTCATCAGGTGACCAATTTCCTTTAAGTCACCGCGTGGCGCGGGCCCAGGCTCAAAGGTTAGCGGCAGCACATCATCTTCGGTGACCCCCGCCTCCAACATGCCGGGCGGGGAAATATGCCACGAGGTGGGCATCGGGATAGAGGCCAAGCTACGGTAAGCGCTGGGCTCCAGACCATCGGTGGCGATTGGCGCCGAGCCACCCATCGCGGCCGTTTCCCACGCTGCGGCCATAAACTCCTCGCCCGCACTAATCAGGTCCTGCGCGCGAGAGCGAATGCGCTCCGGCCCGCACATGAGCACATGCGTTTTCTCCGGCATGACCTCGGTGAGCATCTTCATCGGATGCTGACTAATCAGTGGAATCAGCGACTCCATGCCCTCCACCCACTGGCCATCACCGATGCGGGTGAGCATTTCTTGGACCTGTCCAGAACGCGTAGTGGCGAGTTTCTCCGCGGCGCCCTTCACGTCGTCGTCGATAAGCAGTGCACGACACGGGAAGATATCCAGCTGGTCGACCTCTATCTCAGAGATCGTGCGCTGGTCAGCGACGGAAAAGGCGCGCAGGTCGGTAACCTCGTCACCCCAGAGCTCGATACGAACCGGCAGCTCTTCGGTCGCCGGGAAGACATCGACGATGCCGCCACGCACGGCAAACTGACCACGCCTGCCGACCATGTCCACATGCGAATAGCCGTGATGCACCAGCCACTCAACCAGGTTCTCGCAGTCCTGGTCCAGCTGGATGTGGATGGGCGCGCTGGCTTCAGCCTCGAGGTCGTCCACAATCGGCTGCACCAACGAGCGCACCGCTGCAATCAGAACGTCGACTTTGCCCCGGCGAACGTCGTAAAGCGCCTTACGACGCTGCGCCACAGTATCCACAGCCGGCGAAAGCTTCTCATGCGGGAGCGTCTCCCACGAGGGGAACATAGCTACACGGTCGCCGATCATCGACTTGACCTCGGCAGTCAGGTCCTCCGCCTCACGGCCAGTAGCCGTGACGACCAGCACCGGCACCTTCGTGGACATGGCGTAAATAAGGTGCGAACGCACCGCGTCCGCACCCGTGAGCGCCAGCCCGTCTTCGCCGACGCGCCCGAGCACGCCGACAAATTGAGGATCCGTGACAACGAGGCTTTCCAGCCCCGACAGCGGGTTCGGCAGAATGCTGGGTGTGGCTTTCGCCGAGGAAGACGCAGAAGTTGGCATAGCCCCAATATAACCATGCACCCCGGATTCACCCTGCGCGCTGGTTAGCCGTTCTCCGCCACCTGCATCGGGTCTGCCGCAGCACCTGCTCCGAACTTCGCGCCCTCAGCGGCCGCTGGTACATCAGCGGAGCCATGCAGAGTCGGGGCCCCCTCCATGCCGGCCAGCCCGTTCCAGCACAGGTTCACGATGTGCGCCGCCACCGTCTCTTTATCCGGACTGCGCTTCTCCATCCACCAGCGAGCAGTCTGCGAAACCATACCGACCATGCAGTTTCCGTAGAGCACCGACATGGCCGGGTCGAAACCAGCGCGTTTGAAAGCCTCGGAGAGGATAGGCGTAACCGACTCAGTGGCATTATTCAGCAGCGTCTCATAGCCACCCGCCACACCGGGGTCGCGAGAAATAATGGAGAATCCCTCCGGGTTTTCCTCGACATAAGTCAGCAATGCCAACACCGCCTGTTCGATGCGGTAACGCGAGCGCCCCAGGGACAACGCTTCCCTAATCGTGGCCTCCAGGGTCTTCATCTCCTGGTCGACGACTGCCTGGTAGAGCCGCTCTTTGGTACCAAAATGCTCGTAGACAACCGGCTTTGACACCCCGGCTGCGGCAGCGATCTCCTCCATTGAGGCGGCATCAAGCCCCTTGGCGGCAAAGATTCCACGGCTGACTTCTGTCAGCTGAGCTTTGCGCTGTGGACCGGTCATACGTCGTCTCGGAGAATTAGAGGCCATGCTTTTAGATTAGTGGCTAAAGTCTTGCTATCGTATATCGCAGGCGCAAGCGAGCCGGCTGAGTCGACTCAGCCATGCAATTTTTTCGCGTTCGCCCCATTCTCCCATGGTGTAATGGCAACACTCCGGTTTTTGGTACCGGCATTCTAGGTTCGAGTCCTGGTGGGAGAGCAAGCGGGGGGCCGGCCCCTTAATTAAGAAGTGACTTTTCGCCCCGCCGTGACCGTGATGCACCCTGACCGAGGAGTAGCAAGTTTCATGTCAAACGGTTCGGCCACCGCTGTGGTCATTCTCGCCGCGGGTCAAGGCACCCGAATGAAATCCGATACGCCGAAAATGCTGCACGCTATCGGCGGTCGCACCATGTTGGAGCACGCGCTCTATGCCGCCAAGGGCATTAGTCCGGATGAGATTGCTGTTGTCGTTGGCCACCAGCGCGAAAAGGTAATCGACGCCATCGGCACCTGGACAGAGAAGGCCGAGCACTCCAACGACGTCGTCATTGCCCCGCAGGAAGAGCAAAACGGTACCGGCCACGCTGTTCAGTGCGCACTGGAACACCCTGAGCTGCAGAATTTCGATGGCACCATCTTGGTAACCACTTCCGATGTTCCGCTGCTGGATTCCGAAGCGCTCCAGGCGCTGCTCGAAGAACACAACCGCAAGCCACGCGCTGCCGTGACCGTGCTGACCTCCACTGCTGAAAACCCGCACGGTTACGGCCGCATCGTTCGTAACGCCGACGGCGAAGTTCTGCGCATCGTGGAGGAAAAGGACGCCTCCGACGAGGAACGTGAGATCACCGAGGTCAACTCCGGTGTCTACGCATTCGATGCCGAGACCCTGGCAAACGCCCTCAAGCAATTGGACACCAACAATGCCCAGGGCGAGCTCTACCTCACCGATGTCATTGGCATCGCCCGGGAGGCCGACCGCTCAGTGCGCGGCCACCGCCTCGCCGACGCCACCGTCGTCGCCGGTGTCAATGACCGCGTACAGCTGGCTACCCTTGGCCGCGAGCTCAACCGCCGCACCTGCGAGGAAGCTATGCGCGCAGGTGCCACTCTCGTCGATCCGGACACCACGTGGATTGATGTTGAGGTGGAGATCGGACGCGATGTCACGATTCTGCCGGGCACCCAGCTGCACGGCAAGACTGTGATTGGCGACGGGGCCACCGTGGGACCGGACACGACACTGACCAACATGGTCGTCGGCAAGCGCGCCAGCGTCGTGCGTACGCACGGTTCCGATTCGGAGATCGGCGAGGATGCGACGGTCGGACCGTTCACCTACATTCGCCCGAACACCAAACTCGGTGTCGGCGCGAAGCTCGGTGGCTTCGTAGAGGCGAAGAACGCGCAGATCGGAAACGGTTCGAAGGTTCCGCACCTGACCTACGTCGGCGATGCGGAGATTGGCGAGCACTCCAACATTGGCGCCTCCAGCGTGTTCGTGAACTACGACGGTGTCAACAAGCACCGCACCGTTATCGGCTCGCATGTTCGCACCGGCTCCGACACCATGTTCATCGCTCCGGTGACCGTGGGTGATGGTGCGTACTCAGGTGCAGGTACTGTTATTAAGGACGACGTTCCTCCGGGAGCATTGGCGGTCAGTGGTGGCCGTCAGCGCAACATCGAGGGATGGGTCGAGCGGAAGCGTCCAGGTACCGCTGCTGCTGAGGCAGCGCAGGCGGCGCAGGTAGCTGACAACGCTGACAACAACAAGGAAGACCAGGAAGGCTAGACGGCAGATGACCGGCCAGTGGATCGATAACCAAAAGAACCTCATGCTCTTCTCCGGAAGGGCACACCCGGAATTGGGCGAGGCAGTTGCCAAGGAGCTCGGCACAGAGCTGACCCCGATGACCGCTCGTGATTTTGCCAACGGCGAAATCTTCGTGCGCTACGAGGAATCCGTCCGCGGTTCCGATGCCTTCGTGCTACAGGCACACCCGGCACCGCTGAATAAGTGGCTCATCGAGCAGCTGATTATGATTGACGCGCTCAAGCGCGGTTCGGCCAAGCGCATCACCGCTATCCTGCCGTTCTTCCCATACGCCCGCCAGGACAAGAAGCACCGTGGCCGTGAGCCGATTTCCGCTCGCCTGGTCGCTGACCTGCTCAAGACCGCCGGCGCTGACCGCATCGTCTCCGTGGACCTCCACACCGACCAGATTCAGGGCTTCTTCGACGGCCCGGTCGATCACATGCACGCCATGCCGATTCTGTCGGAGTACATCAAGAAGAACTACTCCCTGGACAACCTCGTCGTGGTCTCCCCTGACGCCGGTCGTGTGAAGGTTTCCGAGAAGTGGGCCAACACCCTGGGCGATGCCCCGCTGGCTTTCATTCACAAGACCCGTTCCGTCGATGTCGCGAACCAGGTTGTCGCCAACCGTGTGGTCGGCGAGGTCTCCGGTAAGACCTGTCTACTCATCGACGACATGATTGACACCGGCGGCACCATCGCCGGCGCTGTCAAGGTGTTGCGTGAGGCTGGCGCTGAGGATGTCATCATCGCTACCACGCACGGTGTCTTCTCTGACCCAGCTCGCGAGCGCCTGTCGAAGTGCGGTGCCCGCGAGGTCATCACCACCGATACTCTGCCGCAGTCCACCGAGGGCTGGGACAACCTGACCGTCCTGCCAATTGCGCCGCTGCTGGCTAAGACGATCCACGAGATCTTCGAAAACGGTTCCGTCACCACTCTCTTCGAGGGCCAGGCATAAGCTCTTTCCGCTTGCCGACGGGCACCCCGCTGCGACCAGCAACCTAGTTTTGCTGGTGGTGGCGGGGTTTGCTGTTTGACCTGTTAGTCCACTACAATTTTTCCGGTAAGTCTCGGCGAGGGCGACCACAGTAGCTGGTTGCCGTTATCGACGCGACGCTCGCAGCCCAACTTTTGCGCCCCACAGAGGCATGGATGCGGCACGTGCTCGACTCGACGACTCAGTATCGAATCGTTTAGGAGTCCATTTTCATGGCAAAGCCCAACATCATCAAGATTGATGCTCGTAACCGCACCGAGTTCGGCAAGGGTGCCGCTCGCCGTGCCCGCGTTGCTGGCGACATCCCGGTTGTCATCTACGGCGCTGACCTGGATGCTCCGAAGCACATCCTCGTTGACACTCTGGATTTCCACGCTGTCATCCGTAACCACGGTGTCAACGCTGTTCTGGACGTCAACATCGAGGGCGAGTCCCAGCTGTCCATGGTTAAGGCTGTTGACCAGAACCCGCTGACTCTCGACATCGACCACGCTGACCTGCTCGCCATTCACCGTGACGAGAAGGTTGAGGTTGAGGTTCCGGTCGTTCCGACTGGCGAGCTCGCTCCGGGTGCCCTGCTCATGCAGGATGCCGAGACCATTCTGGTCAACGCACCGGTTCTGGCTATTCCGGAAGAGATTGAGGTCTCCGTCGAGGGTGCAGAGGTCGGCACCATGGTTCACGCCGGCGACGTTACCCTGCCAGAGGGCCTGGTCCTCACCGACGACGCTGACCTGCTCATCTTCAACATCGTCGAGCCGGAGGAGGAGCCGGCTGGTGACGTCGATGCCGACATCGAGGGCATGGGCGAGGCTGAGACCCCGGATGAGCCAGCTGAGGAATCCGCTGAGTAATTTAAGCGCTGAATAGCTCTAGCTGACTGAGCCAATACAGGCTTTCACGCTTAGCTAACAAAAAAGGGACGGACGCTCTTGTCCGTCCCTTTTTTGCACTCCCCAAAACCAAAAGATTGCTTACCGTGTGCCAAGATTGAACTCATGAACGCCTCCACCACGCCTCTACTTGTCGTGGGCCTCGGCAACCCTGGGCCCAAATATGAACTCACCCGCCATAACGTCGGACATCTGGTGCTAGATGAACTAGCTAGCCGCACTTCTCCGATGCCGTCGTCGTTTAGCGTGCACAAGAAGTCCAACGCTGAGATTGTGCAGACTCGGTTTAAAACCTCCGATGGTGGCGAGCGACAGGTGATTCTGGCTAAACCCCGGACGTACATGAATCTGTCGGGCGGGCCGGTCGCGGCGCTGGCGAAGTTCTTCAGCATCGCACCTACCGACGTCGTGGTGGTCCACGATGAGCTAGATCTGGACCCGGGCGTGGTCCGCCTCAAACGTGGCGGTGGCGAGAATGGCCACAATGGGCTGCGTTCGACCTCGAAGTCATTGGGCACGAAGGACTACATGCGCGTGCGCATTGGCATTGGTCGTCCTCCGGGCCGCCAGGATCCAGCTGATTATGTGCTGCACAACTTCAATGCCAAGGAGCGCGAGGAACTCGCTTTCACCCTGCCCACCGCGGCGGAGGCAGTGGAGCTAATCGCCAGCCACGGGCTGGAAATTGCTCAGAACCAGGTGCACGGGCGGTAGCAGATAGAGGCAAATGGCAGCAACGAGCCCCCCTTCCCTCCCAACTTTCACTGGGATGAGAAAAGGGGGCTATTTTCGCGTTCCCGGGAGCTTCAGTCTTTACAGCTCGTCGGTGTTCGTGCTGCTCGGCGTTTTCGTCGGCGGTTTCGCTCTGTCCACCGAGCGTCTGGCGGTGGGATTCGGGAAGCTGCGGCAGGGCGCCCGTGAGGGCATCGACCAGGTGATGAGGATCAGGCGCCCGGGGAGCTCCCCGTCCGGCACGCCCACGACTCGGCGTAGCGACCGCCCTTCGCCAGCAATTCATCGTGCGTACCCCGTTCTGCGACCGTCCCGTCCTCTGAAAGCACGACGATGAGGTCGGCATCGCGGACGGTGTGCAGGCGATGGGCGACGACGATCACGGTGTGATCGCCGCGCAACGCCTCCATCGTGCCGACGATCGCCCGCTCAGTGGCCGCATCCAGCGAGGACGTCGGCTCGTCGAGAAGCACCACCGGGGAATCCTTCAGAAGCGCCCGGGCGATGGCGAGGCGCTGCCGCTCGCCTCCCGACAGCAGCGTCCCCTCCTCCCCCACCGGGGTATCCCACCCGGAAGGCAGCAGCTCCACGATGCGGTCCACCCCGGAACGCCGGGCGGCCTCGCGCAAGCGGTCCCCGTCACCGGGCCCGGAACCGAATTCGGGGTCGGCGAAGACCACGTTGTCCCGCACGGACGCGTCGAAAAGGAACGTCTCCTGGAACACCGGGGTCACCAGCGAGTTCACGCCGTCGGTGCCGATTCGAGGCAAGGGCACCCCGCCGATGAGGATCTCCCCCGAGTCCGGATCATGAAAACGCGACAGCAGCCGCATGACCGTCGTCTTGCCCGCCCCCGACGGTCCCACTACGGCAACCAGCGCTCCCTGAGGTGCACGGAAGCTGACGCCGTCGAGAACCTTCTTATCCCCGTACCCGAAGCTCACGCCGCGGAACTCCACGTCATGCCCGTCGGGCGGCTCCGGTGCGGCAGGTTCGGGAAGGGCGGGGATTGCCCGCAGATCACGCAACGCAGCCAACGTGTTGCGGCCCGCACCGAAACCGCCGGACAACGCTCCCGCCGTGGTGATCGGTCCGGTGAACTGGACGACCACGATGAGCATTGGCGCCAAATGCGCCGGCGCCATCCCGCCCGTCGCGGCGACTGCCACGGCGACGATTACCGCCGCCGTGAACACCGCATGGACGACCGAACTCAACCGTCCGATGGCCGCCCCCTGCGTCGACGTCGCCTTCGCGAACGCATCGTGTTGGGCCCGGATCGCCTCATCCACCATCGCGTCCGCCGCCGAACCGTCGCTCGCGGCGCGAATCGCCTGCTGGCAGCGGGTGAACTCGATCAGCCTGCCGGAGACGGCAGCGACGGCGTCAGCATGCGCTTCGTCCGACTCCCCGCCGACCCGGCCAATGGCCCGGTAGGCGAAGAAGATCACCGGCGCCGACGCGACGAGAACCAAACCGACGCGCCAATCCACCGCCAGAATTCCGAAGGCGATGACGGTCGGCGCAACCACCGCGGCGATGACGGGCCGCAGGATCACGTGCGGCACGGACGCCGCAAACGCGATACCCGACGACGCCATCTCCGAAAAGCGGCCGGCCGTGGACTTGGTGACGTACCCGAGTGGCAACGTCAGCACGCGTTCGCCCAGGGAACGCAGCAGGGACGACAGCACCGCTGCGGAATTCGCCCTGCCGACCGTCCCCGCGGCGAGAGACAGCACCGCATGGGCGGCCGCGAGGCCGGCGATGACGCCGGTGAAACGCCACGCCGTCGCATCATCTCCCTCGGCCAGAGCCGACAGCAGCGGCAGCAGCGCGACGAACGCCGCTCCCTGGGCCAGCGCGGCAAGCGCGGCCAACGCAATGAGCCACGCCAGCGTCATTCTCGAGCGCCGATCCGTCATCGACCACAAGTCCCGAATCATCGGTTCCCCGCCTTTTCATCGTCTGATTCAATGCCCCGCGGGGCGGATGGTTCGTCGTCGAGCGCGAACGCGCGCCACAAATCCCGGTAGCGGCCACCGCGCGCAAGCAACTCGTCGTGGGTACCCGCCTCCGCGACCGCTCCCCCATCGAGAACGAGGATGCGGTCGGCGTTGCGGATCGTGCTCAACCTGTGCGCGATCACAATCACCGTCCGCGAACGGGCCAAACGCTCGATTGCGGACTGGATGAGGGCCTCGGAAGCCGGATCCGCGTAAGCGGTTGCCTCGTCGAAGATGAGCACCGGCGCGTCCGTGACGATCGACCTCGCGATGGCCACGCGCTGCGCCTCGCCACCGGAAAAGGTCACGTCGACGTTGACCACCGAATCCAGGCGCTTCGGCAGCGCCTCGATGATCGCATCGAGGTTCGCGAGCTTCGCGGCCGCCATGATGTCGCCGTCGGTGGCGTCTCTCTTGGCCAGCCGGATGTTCTCCCGCAACGGCAGCGTGAGCAACTGCGGATCTTGGAACACCACCGACACCGAGCGGTGCACGTCGCGCACGGCGATGTCGCGGAGATCGACGCCGCCCAGCAGCACCGAGCCTTCGACGGGGTCGTGGAAACGCGCCAACAACCGGGCGACGGTGGACTTTCCGGAACCGGAGGACCCCACCAACGCCGTGAGGGTCCCCGGTTCGAACGTCGCGGACATCCCATCGAGGACCCGCGGCCCATCCCCGTAGGAGAAGACCAGGTTCCGGACCTCGAGCGCGCCCCCGCGCACGGGCACCGGATCGGCGGGCTCGGCGATCGGCGGCGTGCCCAGCACCTCCGCGATGGATTTCAGGGCCGCGATCCCCGCGATGATGGGTTCGGAGTTCATGGCCACCCGCACGATCGCCGCGGAGAATCCAAGGCCGAGAACCAGCCCGGCGACGAGGCCCTCCGGTGTGCCGCCCGCGGCGTCCCTCAGAGCGAGGCCGGCGCCGCACACCACTGCGAGGACCGTGATCGGAGACGTCACCACGTCGATGAGCCCAAGATAGACGTTCGACTGCCGAGACCAGGCGGACCACGCGCGGACGAACGACGACGCCGCGGCATCGTAGCGGCCCGAGCCCTGGTTGGCGCGTCCGAAGGACTTCATCACCGGGATGCCGCGCACCAACTCGATGACCGCGGCCGTCACTCCTTCGGAGGCTCGCTCGTAGTCGCGCTGAAGGCCGGCGCCACGCGACATCATTACGCCCATCAGGGCGAAGGTGACCAGCACCGGGACGACCGCCACCGCCGCAATCCGCCAATCCACCGCGACGAGCGCGATGAGGGAAAGCAGGGGAACCAGCACCGCCACCACGGTCTCACCGACGGTGTGGCCCATGAGCTGGTGGACAGCCGCGACGTCCTTCTCAACCGACCCGATGATTCCCGACGAGCGCCGGGCGTCCAGCCAGCCCAGCGGCAACTTCCGGATTTGGGCGACCAGCCGGCGCCGGAGGTGGAGCTGCAGGTCGTTATCCGCCCGGTGCGAGAGCATGCCGGCGGCGCCGTCCGCGGCCATGCGCACCGTTGCGGCGACGACGATGACAGCCACGGCCAACCACGTCCGATGCTCCGGGGCCTCCGGGTACGTCATCGCGATGTCGATGATGCCGACCAGCGAAGCAACGGTAGCCACCGACGACAGGACGGATAACGCGACCACCGCACGCATCCGAGTCCGGATCGGGGCGAGCAGCGACCACGGGCCTACGGTCCCGTCCACGGCGCTCACTTGCCCGCCTCCCCGATCGCGCTTTTCTTCGTGAGAGTGCAGAAGTACACCATGCCGGCGTGTGAGGCTCCGCCCAGCTTCAGCCCGTTGGCTTCGGCGAGGTCCTCGAGCTCGCTGCCCCGGAACACCCGGTGGCCCATCTTCGCCATGACGGCCATGTCGACCCGCTCGTTCACGTCGGGATCCTCGGCGAACGTCTGCACGTAAGCGATGCCGCCGTCGGCGAGCAGCCCGGCGACCCTGCCGAGCGCGGCACCCGCATCCTTCATTTGGTGGAGCGCGCCGCACACCCAGATTTCATCGGTCCTGCCGGGCTCTCCCGCGAGCGGCGCAAGGACGTCGGCGACGTGGAATTCCGTCCGGGCCCCGAGCCCTTCGACGGCGGCGCGTTCGCGGGCGATGCGAATCGCATTGGGCGACAGGTCGTAGCCGACGATGTTCGCCCTGCGATAGCGAGGCTCGGCGGCGAGCATGCGGGCGAGCCACCCGGTTCCGCAACCGAGGTCGAGAACCCGGGCCGGTGCATCCGGCCCGGGATCCAGCGCACGGAGCTTCCGATACACGGCGGCGGCGTCCATCGGTTCACGCGCATAGCGGCTGAGGAACCTCGGCTGGACCTTGTCCTCGTAGGCCGCGAGGAGTCTGCGGTTGTTCTGGACGATCTGGGCAATCGACTTCATCTGGTTCTGTCTCCGGGGTGTGTGGGCCGCGTCCACGCGGCGGTTTCGGGTTAGGTGCTCGGGTTCGCGGGCCATCGTCGGCGGCGATGCCCCCGTGGACGTGCCCGTCATGCAGACTCCCCCGGCCTCGTTTTCACGGCGATGCCCCACGCCGCAAGCACGGCGATGCCTAAGAACCAGGCCGCGCAGACCACCAGACCCGCAGCCCCGTTGCCGTTGACGGCCTCGCCGGCCGCGGATACGGGGGTGTGCCCGGCGATTCCGCGCAGGAGAGGACGGAAGTGGTCGGCGGGCATGAGCACCGTGTTGACGAACATCGCAACGATGATTAACGGGATGAGGGCCACGGAGCCCTGGGGGCTGGTGATGGAGAACGCGATGTACGTGCCGGTGCATGCGGCCGCCGCGGCAACCATCGCGCCGGTCACCGCGATCCTCCACCACCAGGACGCCTCAGGGGGGCTGTCGGAAAGCAAGGCGGCCACCGCCACGACGACGACCGACATCGCCATGATCCGGATGAACTCGGCGATGATCCGTGCGGCCGGCACGGCCGCGTACGGCGCCGGCATGGTGATCAACCGCTCGTGGAGGCCATTGCTGCGTTCAACGAACACAGTGGACGATCCCGTGATGGCCAAGATGAACGCCCACGTCGTCACGACCAGGATGACCGCGTTCGGGAGTTCGAACTCTCCGGTGAGCTGCCTGACCAGGCCACCGAACATGCGGTTGACGATGAACAGGTACACGAGCGGAGCAATGAACGTCATGAACCAGAAGTCGGGGCGCCGCAGCCAAATGTGGGCAATGCGCCGCAGATGCACGAAGATGGGGCCGATCATGATTCGCTCCTCGAGGTGAACCGGCGGATGAACAGGACGATTCCGGCGACCGCCGCGACACCGAGCCACAGGGCTGCCTCTTCCCCGGCACTATCCGGGAAGGCATCCGGGGACGCCGCCCTGATCACCTCGATGATCGGCGAAAACGGCATGTGACGTACGACGTCGCGCAGGGAGCCGTCCAAAGCGGTCGCCGGAATGAACGCAGTGGAGAACATGAGCAGCAGCATTTCCAGCGCCTGGATCGATGAGGCCGTCGACACCGGGGCGGGCACCATCAGGATCACCCCGTCCGTGACCAGGGACAGGACCGCCGCGGCGAACAGCGACCACAGGACAGTCCACGCGACGTCACCGACAGCCATGTCGAGGCCGCAGGCCCACGCGACGACCAGCAGCGCCGCGATCGACGCGGACATCCGCAGCACATCGGTGACGAGCCTGCCGGCGACATAGCCGCCTGTGGCCCCGGGCAACACGCGCACGCGGTCAACGAGCCCGGATTCGACGTCCTGTCCCACCGCCATCGCCGACGCCGCGGCGGTGAACATCGCCGCCTGGAACAGGCAGCCGCCGAGCACGAAACGCAGGTACCCGAAGCCGGATTGCCCCGCCGAGTACCCAAACACCGCGTACAGGCACAGCAGAAAGAGGGGCGGAACTACGAACATGGAAATCAGCGACGCGGTGTTGCGTCGCAACAGTAGCAGATCCCGACGGAGAAACGCCGCGACCGACGTCGCACTCATCGCGCCGCACCCCCTGCGTTCATCGATATGAATACCTCGTTGAGGGTGGGCGGCGACACGCTCAGCGAATCCGGCAACGCTTCCGAGGCCTCCATCGCCTGCGCCACCGCCTCGAGGACCCGCGGTCCGGGGTCGACGTCGAGGGACACCGACTTCCCCGCGACGCGGGCGCCGTCCAGGCACGTTCCTCCGAGGCAGCGGGCGAACGCCTCCGCCTCGGCGGTGGTGGCAAAGGACACGCGGAGCACGTGCGACCCGAAGTCGCGGCGCAATTCCTCCGGCGTTCCGCTGGCGACGATGCGGCGATCCTTGAGCAGATGGACGTGGTCGGCCAGCGCCTCCGCCTCTTCCAGGTACTGGGTGGTCAGCACCAGGGTCATTCCGTCGTCTCGCAGCTGCCGGATGAAGCCCCACAGCTCTTCGCGGCTGACCGGATCCAGCCCCGTCGTGGGTTCGTCGAGGAACAGCAGCCTGGGCACGACGCACAGCGACGCGGCGATGTCGAGGCGGCGCCGCATGCCACCCGAATAGGCCGACGCCAGCGTCGAGGCACTGTCTGCGAGCGAGAATTGCGCGAGCAGTTCCGTCGCGCGGGCGGCCGCGGCGGCGCGGTCGAGTCCGCGCAGCCGCCCGAAGAACTCCAGGTTCTCCCGGCCGGTGAGGTTCTCGTCGATCGCCGCGAATTGGCCGGTGGTGGCAATGTCAGCGCGCACGCCCGCCGGGTTCTCTTTCACATCGCGCGAGAAGATGCTCACCTCGCCGGAGTCGGCGGTGATGAGCGTCGACAGGATTCGGATGAGGGTGGTCTTGCCTGCGCCGTTGTGACCGAGGAACGACACGATCGCCCCGGCGGGCACGGTGAAACTCACGCCGTCGAGCACATGCTTGCGCATCCGGGCACCGCGCTTTCCCTTGCGCCCGCCTTCGGGCGGGGTGCCCGCTTTGCCCGCAATCGGGTAGCTCTTCGTGAGGTCGCGTACGACGATCGCCGCACCTCGTTCAGCTTGATCCGTCATCGTTTCCCCTTTTCTTTGGTATCGCAGTGGGCCGCTGTCGGCAGCGGCCCCGTGGTCGGGTTGTCATGCGGCACCTCGATATGGATGCCCGCATCGCGGGCGAAGGCGAGGACCGGTTCGAGGAGCCGGGGGTGGCCGACGAGATCCCGGCACCCCGGCGCGACCGGCTTCCCCGCGACCGCCACAACGGTGGCGGCAGCAATCGCCGCGGTCATTTTGTAGGAACCCGGGCCGGTCGCCCGGACGACGGTCGTCTCGGCCGCCGGGCCCGCATCGCCCGCGCCGGCGGACGACAGTGCGACGACCAGCTCGGCGGGTTGCGGAGTGCCCTTCGCCCGCGCCTTCCGCGATGTCACGGCCGCCCCGAGACGGGCGAGCAGACCGGAGACAACGGGCATCGAGTACAGTCTCGACGTGCGGATTTTCTCCACCGACTCATCGGGGAGGGCATCGAAGGCGACGTGGTAGGAATATCCACGGATCGAGGGGCACACCTCGCGTACGACGTCGATGTCCGGGCATTCGTAGCTGATTCCGCTTTGCGACGACACCGGGTTGCGCCGCACCTCGACGATGGTGCCGCCGAGCATCGTGCGGTATCCGCCGCGGATAGTCCGGAACATTGACTCGACCGCCGCGGCCCCGGATTCCTGGTCGGCGCCGATTCGCAGATCGACCCGCACATCGCGGACCTCTTCGGCGCCCGCGGCGCGGGCCCCGAGCACCAACAGGGCCGTCGACAAGCCCGGGCACAGACCGAACCCGGTGAGCACGGGAACCCCCTCCCGCCGGGCATCCCCGTCGAGGGCCATGATCGCGCGGCGGGCGTCGATCGAATCGTTGACGTCGATGTACCCGGTGCCTGAGTCGATGCAAGCACGGGCGAGTGAGTCTGCGTGCACCTCGAACGGGCCGGTGCAGTTGACCACCCAATCGTGTTTGCGGAAGACCCTGCAGATCTCGTTGTGGCCGGCGGCGATCCTCAGCGGGAAGTGCCGCCCCGGGCCATCGTCTGGCTTCTGCCGGGAAGTGTAGGCCAGCTCAATCCCGTCGACGACGCCGAGCATCCCCCGGACGAGCCGTCCGGTGACGCCGGTACCTCCGGCCACCAGCACTTTCACGGGTTCGCCCGCGTCGCGGTCCCGTGCTTCCCCGCCGTTTCGTCGGTCAGTCATTTTCCATCTCGTTTCCCCGGTCCCGCGACCGGTCGATTCCTTCGGACGACGGGTCCGCTGCCCTGTCGTCCGTTTCCGGCGCTCGGCGCCGGCGTTCGATGTACTCCCCGATGAGGGCCCCGGTCAGCGCGGCATCCTCTCCGAGGACGAACGAATAGTGGTTTCCCGCGACGCTGGCGACGCAGAGGTCATCGACGAGGTGGTCCCGCCACTGGTCGTGGTTGTGAGCCTCGCCGTCATCGGGGAGAACGAACAGCGCCTCCCTCACCCGACCCTCGGGCCGGTACCGGGTGCGGGCATCGATGAGCGAGCGCAGCGAGTTGAACTCCGTCGCCGTCACCCGGTCGCCGGAAAGCCCAAGGTCCTCCAGGAGCGTCGGTGCGACTGCTGCGGCCAGGGCACGCAGACGGGCCCCCCGTTCCTCGTCGGTCTCATCGACCCCGCCGAACTCCGCCCAGAGGCGGGCAACCGGCGTTCCGTGCGGGAGATCGGCGATCGAGGGCACCACCCGGGACAGCAGCCCCTTTTCGGATTCCGCGCCGAAATCCCCGACGTCGACCGCGATCCCCGGAGCCAGGCTGTCGAGAAACACCAGCGCGGGATCAAGATCGGCCAAACGGAGCACCATCTCGGCCGCGATGGTGCCGCCGAGGCTCCATCCGACGATCGCCGGGGCGGCACCGTCGACGAGCACCTCGCGGACCCGGCCCGAGTAGTGGGCCGCGATGTCGCCGATGCCGATGGCGTGGGGGAATGGTCTCTCGAACTCCGCGAAGCCGACGCCCCACACCTGCCCGCCACCGGGGATCGCGAGGGCCAGGTCTCGGTAGATGTCGACGGTGCCGAATCCGCCGTGGACGAGGAAGATCGGGTGCGCCTCATCGCCGCTGCGCAATAGGACCAGCGAACGGTCCGCGGCCGACGCGCCGGGATCATCCGCGTCCCGCCGGTCGGTCGGCGTGGCCGTCGACTGGCCGACGAGCTCGGCCACGCCACGTGGCGTCGGCTTGGCCAGCGCTTCCGCGAGCGGCACCGATGCCCCGGTGATGTCCTGGATCCGCTGCATCAGATTCACGAATCCCAGGGAGTCGTAGCCGAGGAGGAACAGGTCGTCGTCCGCGCCGGCTTCGGCGCCGCCTAGGTCGGCCCGGACCATCCCGGTGATGACCGTCAGGTATTCGCGAACTCGGCCCATCAGGTCCCCGGATGCGATCCTCGAGATCGCGCCCGACCTGTCGCGCTCCGCCGATGACGCGCCCGCGACGCCGTCGCCGATCGCCCCACCGCTGGAAGAAGTGCCCCCGACCGCCAGACGCAGGCGCCGAACCTGGCCGACGCTCAGCGGCGCCGCTTCGGGGCAGCCCCCGGCGAAGCCCGACACCGACCTGATGTAGTGGTCGAAGATGTCCTCCACCAGTTCCGGTTCCAGGATCTGCTCGACGAAATCCCAGGCGACGTTGATACGCCCGCCAACTTCCATCACTTGGTTGTCCAACAGCACCTGCGGGGTCTGGGAGATGGCGTAATCGACGTCACCCAGGACGTGGGCGCCCCTGCCCGAGCCATCGCCTGCCGCGGAACCCTCGCCGAACAGCAACGAGGTGTACACGAACGGCGCGATGGCCTGTCCGACGGGCAGACCCCGGTGGCGCGCGATGGCGCCGAGCAACGACACCCCGGAGTACCCGGCCGCCATGTGCCCGAGCAGCCGGTCGCGCAGTTCCGCCGTCCACCAACGGAGGTCATAGTCGGCGGCCGCTTTCACCGGCATCAGAATGACGCCGGTGAAATCACCGAAGACGCCGGCGAAGTCGGCGATTTCGGGATCACGGTTGTACGTGGTGATGTTGATGCCGACCGAATCCCCCCTCGACCACAGCGACAGGCTCGTCGCATAGCAGGCGAGAAGCAGTGCGGACACGCTGCCGTCGGCGGCGCTGGCCCGTTCCCGCAACAGTGCGGTTTCCTCAGCGGTGAACGTGTGCGACAGGCGACGCATCCGCGGCACATCCACGTCCACGGCCGCACCGATTGATGGAAGGGTGTTGCCGGGCGGGAAGTCCTCGACCACTGTCCGAGTCAACGTCTCATCGCCACGCCCGACCGCCGAAGCCTCCCGGCGCTTCATCTCCAAGACGTACGTGCGGTAGTCGCCGGTGACGGGCGGAAGCTCCGTTCCCCGGTACAGCTTGTCCAGGTCGTCGATGAAAATCCGTTGGCTCGCCCCGTCTCCGATGATCATGTCCACGCTGAAGAACAGGCGGTGCCGCCCGTCCGGGAGCGCGAACGCCGACAGATGGAACAAGGGCCAGCTGCCCAAATCGAATACCTGGTGGCTCAACTCATCGCGCTTGCGCCGCACCGCCTCGACCACGGTCGCCTCATCGGCGGCCCGGTAGTCGGCGACGGCAATGCGGTAGCGCGGAACCTCCGGCAGGATCCGCTGCGTGGCTTGTGCGGTGAACACGACGCGCAGCATCGGATGCCTGCGGATGAGGTTGTCGAGGGCGTCCTCCAGGCGGTCGATGTCGGTACCGGGTTCGGTGACGGATTCGATGTAGTAGTGCTCGGTGACGCCGCCCAGCTCGAACCCGGAGTTCCGGCCGACGTAGTAGGCCTTCTGCATGTCGGTCAGGGGGAACGGCGCGTGGGGGTCGTCCCCGAATTGTTCCACCGGATCCTTCCCGTGGGCACTCGCGGAGGATTCTCGGACGCCTCCTGCGACTGAACCGGCACCGCCGGCACAATCGAGGGAAGACACTGCCTCGGCGACGGCTTCAGACTCGGCACCGGACTCCCGCATGGCCTCCGAGACAAGGCCGGCGATGTGCGCGATGGTCGGGTCGGCGATGACGTCGCGGAAACGGAGCCGGACGCCCGTCTTCTGCCGGATCGCGCGCATCATAACCTGGAATTGCAGGGAATCGCCGCCGCGGCGGAAGAAGGACTCTCCCGCGCCGCACGCCGGATCCGCCGCACTCGTCGACGGGGCTTCCCCGAGGATCTCGTCGAAGACTCCGGACACCAACTCGATCGCCCCGGGGACGGCGACGGAACCATCCGCGCCCGCGGCTCCGGCCTCCGCCCCGGCGACCTCGCCATCGGCCGTTGCCCCGCCGCCCGCGGCGCCGACGTGCCTACGAATTTCCTCCTGATCCAGTTTCCCGTTGACGGTGACGGGCAGGTGCGCCACGGGCAGCAGGACCGTCGGTACCATGTACGCTGGCAAGCAGCGGGCGAGCTCGGCCCGGACGACATCCCGCGAGCCGGTCATGTCGTCCGCCGGAACGTAAAGGCACGCCAGGAGTCCCCGACCGCCCGATTCGACGACCGCCGCCATCGACGCGGTCACCAGGCCGGACCGCTCGAGGACCGATTCGATTTCTCCGAGTTCGACGCGGAAGCCCGCGATTTTCACCTGACGATCGCGGCGGCCGAGAAATTCCACGAAACCCTCCGCGTTGAAGATGCCCACGTCTCCGGTCCGGTAGCAGCGCCCGATGCCTGGGACATCCACGAAGGCGGCAGCGGTCCGCTCTGGATCGGCCGCATACCCCTGCGCGACGCCGAGACCGCTGATGTGGATTTCCCCCGGCACGCCGACGGGGCAATGCACCCCGTCGGGCGCGAGCACGTGAATGCCCTGGTTCGCCAGCGGGTACCCGTAGGGAATGCGGTTTTCCAGGCTGTCGCGTTGCAGCGGGCAGTAGATGGACCAAATGCTTCCTTCGGTCGCACCGCCGAGGCTATTGATCGACGCGTTCGGGAACATGTCCATGGCGCGCGCCGGAAGCCCCGCTGCGATGCGATCGCCGCTAAGCAATACGGTGCGCACATCCGGGAACACGTCGTCGTCCGACGCCCGGACCAGGGCGAGCTCCAAAAGGGCGGGCGCGGAGTTCCACAGCGTGACCCGCTCTTCCCGCAAGACGTCGAGGATTTCATCGGCGTCGCGCTCGTCTCCGACCATCGTCACCGTCGCGCCTGCCGCAAACGCCCCGAACACGTCGTAGACCGACAGGTCGAATCCCAGCGACGACAATCCGATGATGCAATCGGCGGAGGTGACCCCATACCGCCGGTTCACGTCGAGGATGGTGTTGATGCAGTTGCGGTGACTGATCCGCACACCCTTTGGCCGGCCCGTCGTCCCCGAGGTGAAGATGACGTAGGCAAGGTCGTCAGGGGCAGTGCCAAGCGAAGGGTGCGCACCCGCGCTGCCCGCGCGGTCGCAGACTTCCGCGGCTGCGGGCTTGCCGACGCCCGCCACTCCGCTTTGGTCCAGTTCATCGATCACGCCGGTGTCCAGAATCGGGCCCGACGCACCTGAGGCTTCCACGACGTATTCCTGTCGCTGGGCCGGCATGCCCGCGTCGACGGGCACGAATGCGGCTCCCGCACGCAATGCGCCGACCATGTTGACGATGTCGTCGGGATGCTTGGTGTAGCGCACGATCACCGCGTCCCCCGCCCCGACGCCGGAATCTGAGAGATGGCGGGCGATGCGTCCGGCCCGGGCCCAGACCTCGGCGTAGGTGTACGAGATGCCCCGGGCGGCGAGGCGCACGGCCGGCGCGTCCGGAGTCGCCGCGTATGCGGCTTCGACAAGCGAAACCAGGGTGTCATCGTGGATCGGGCCCGCAGCGTCGTTGTAGCGGGCGACGGCCCCCTCCGTCTCCGCATGACGGATGGGCAGAGCCTCTCCCCCCTCCGCCACCACGTCCAGGGCCTCCGCAACGGCCCCGAACATCGCATCTACCGCGGGGAAGTAATCGTCGACCACGTCCCACGACAACGTCATCCCGCCCGATGCCGGCATCACTTGGATGTCGAGGCACACCTGCGCGGTTTGCGTGTAGATGCGTTCGATGACTGGGCTGCGCCCGCTGCCCCGCTCGCCGCCGAGGTAGCTGGTGAACACCACCGGAGCAGTGGCCTGGGTCTGATTGGCCGCGTCCCGGAGGAATCGCTGTAGCACCTCCACACCGGAAACGCCGCGGTGGGACAGCCCTTCGCGAATGTCCAGGTCGATCGCCTCCGCCAACCCGTCGATGGTCGCGGCTCTCCCGGCGTCGACGCCGACGAGCATCGATGAAGTGAAATCTCCCATCACCCTCGTGCCCGCGGCGAGGCCGCTGCGTTCGCTGACAGTCACGTTGACCGTCAACGCCGATTCGGGCAGCCACCTGCAGACGACGGCGGCGTTGACGGCCATTACCAGCGACGACAGGGTAACTCCAATGCGGCGGGCCCGTTCGCCGAGCTTGGCGGTGATCTCCGCGTCGAGCACCGTGCCCAAGCGCCGGGTCGACCAATCGTCGTCACCCCTCACGGCCGCCGGGAACTCCGGGCGCCGCGGCAGATCTGCGGCCTTCTTCTCCCAATAGGCGAGGTCCTCGGCTCGTTTCCCGTCGCGCCGGCGCGCAGAGATTGCCGCCAGGGCATCCCCATATCTGGAAGCCGGAGCCGGCGGCTCCCCGGCCAGCAGGGATTCGAGCTCGTCGAAGAACAGGTACACCGAACCCGCATCCATGACGATCATGTTGAAGTAGATGAACATCCTGCACCCGCCCGCATCTGCGAGCAGCCTCGCGGCGACCATGGGACCGTCCTCGTTCGACGATCGCGCCGCGGTTCGCATGTCCCGACGGATCTCCCCCACCGCCGCGTCGACATCGTCGCCGGACCCGACTACCTCGACGGTGGCGAGGCACGCGCCGGTCGGGCTCAAGACCCCGGCATCGACATCGAGCCGATGGAACAGCACGTCGTGACGCCCGAAGACCGTCCGCACGGCCTCCTCCACCTGCGGCAACGAATAGTCGTGCCGGGATTCCGCGTAAATGTACGTCGCTTGGCCGCCAAGCTCGATGTCCTCGTCCGCGCCGAGCAGGTAGGCGGTCTGGATTGGATTGAGCGGGACCGCATCCGCGGGACCGGCCCCATTTTTGCCGGCACAGCCGTCATCCGACTCACCCGTCGCTACAGCGGGGTCGGCCCCGGCAGCGGCGCCTGCGGCAGATCCGGCATCAGCGCCACCCCGGGCGGCGTCGATGACGGCCGCCAAATCAGCGACCGTGACCCCGGGGTCCATCGCCCCGTAATCGATGGTGACCCCGTACTCGTCCTCCAGCGCCAGCAGCATCTGGAGGAAAGTCAGGGAGTTCGGGATGTGGTCGCGGAGTTTCACGTCCGCCGAATCCAGGTGCACGCCGATGGCGTCGGCGATGGACTCCGACAGCCTTTCGGGGGCGACTCGGGCCCCGGTGCGGGCTTCTCCCACGGCGGTAGATGCGACGGCCGGCGCGATCGTTTCATTGGTCATCGTCATCGCCTCAGAGCAGAGCCTCGAGCTTGCGGCGGAGCTTCTTGCCGTTCGACGCGACGGGCAGCTCGTCGACCCACAGAACCCGGGAGACGGGCACCCCGGCGACGCGCATCAGCTCGGTCGTCGCGGACCGGGTCACCGCCTGTTCATCAATCGGAGGTTCATCCCCGTCCGATTGCCCGGCACCGGTCGCATCGTCGGCCTTACGATCGGTCGGGGTCCGCCTGGCCAAGAACACGGCGATCTCCTCTTCGCCCGTGGCTGGGTTGCTCCGGCCGAGAACGGCAACATCGCGGTCAAGCACATTCTCCAGCACGGCTTCCAAATCAGCCGAATAGTAATTCCGGCCGTTGACGAAGATGATGTCCTTCTTCCGGCCGAGGACGAACAACTCGCCGTCGCGGAGAATGCCCATGTCCCCCGTTGCGAACGCCCCGTCATCGGTGAGCTCGTGCTCCACGATCCCCTCTGCTGTGATCGCGGCGCGGGTCATCGGAGCGCCGGCGATGTGGATTTCACCGACGGTGCCGTCGCCGAGGACCCCGCCCCCGTCATCGCGGATGGTCAACGAGATCCCCGGGACGGCCTTGCCCAAGGCGACGAACTCAGCTCCGGACTCGCTCTCGATGTCCTCGAAACGCTGCCCCGTGGCGATGCCCGTCCGGTCAAGTCGCACCGTGGACAGACCCGAGTAGATGTCCCGGGTCGTAACCAGGAGGCAAGCTTCGGACATTCCGTAGGCGGAGGTCAGGGCATCCTCCCGGAGGCCCATGGCGGACATCGCCGCGAGGAACTTCCGGGCCAATGGAGCGTCGATGGGTTCAGAACCGCTCATCAGCTTCTGGACGTTGGAGAAGTCGTAACCGTGGTCATCCCCGAGGGGCCGGCGCTCGAGATAGCGCAGGAAATGCTTGAACGCGAAGTTCGGGCACACTGTCACCGTCGGCCGGTGCCTGGTCACGGCCTCGAACCACCTCGGGGGATCGGCGACCACCTCGGAAACCGGCAGCAACACCTGGTCGTACCCACGAAAAAGGGCGTAGACGTGGAAGCCGATCAGCGAAAGGTTGTGGGTCAAAGGTAGCCACGTGAGCATCTTGTTCTCGTACCGGTGCGCGTGGCGTGGGATCGTCGCGCGCAGACCGTTCAGCACGGACTCGTTGGTTACGATGACGCCTTTTGGCGATCCCGTGGAGCCGGACGAAAACTGGATGAGGGCTTCGCCGGCCGTCCCACCTCGCACCGGGAACGCGGGGACCGCCCCGGCGCCATCCCCGGAATCCACGTCCCCCGCCTGAGAGAAGTCCGATTCAGCATCACCCGGCATCGCCGCACCCGGTTCCGCGGCAGCGTCATTGACGATGGACACGTCGAGCAGCCGGTCCTCGCCCACGACCACGGCGCCGTTTGCGCCGGTGAGCAGCGTGTGACTGCGTTCGTCGACCAGGATCGGGGCCCCGGGCATCATGTCCGAGAGCGTCCGCACCCTGTCGACGTCAACCGGGCCCGACACCGGCGGCGCAAGCGCCGGAACCGCGCCGGCGTAGACGCAGCCCCAGAACGCCCGGATGAGCCCGCGGTTCTCCGAAACCTGGAAGATCACGCGATCGCCGGGGCCGATGCCGGCTTCGGCCAACCGAGTCGCAGCCGCCACCGCCTCCGCATGGACCCGGCCATACGGGACGAAGACGTCCCGCCGATTCTCGACGAAGGTGATCCCCTTTTTCGTCTCATCGGCCTTGTCCCGAAGCACGTCGCTGATGGTCCGGATCGTGTTCATTGGTACCTCTTTCGGTTGTCGGCGCCATGCTGGTGCCGGGCGGACCGGGCCCGCATGGCGTGACCCGGAGGATGTGTCTGAAGGGTTGAAAGGGTGAAGCAACTGGGTGGGGCGCGTCTCCGCACAAGCTCGGAAACGCTCGCGGGCCCGGGACCCGCCGGTTCCGGGTGCCCGTCAAGTCACTGCGGACACCAGGGCGACGACGAAGGCCGCGGCGGACGCTGCGGCCACGAACCCGTCACGCACTCGCCAGGGGTGATCGGTGCGGAAGGTGCGCCGCGGATGGCGGCCGAAGTTGCGCATCGCCAGGGTCAGGGACAGCTTTTCGGCGCAGCGCACGGCGCTGACGAACAAGGGAAAGGCGATGCACGCGGGCGTCGTCGCGCGAATGAAGCCGGAGCGGAAAGACTGCCCCGGTCGCATCGAGCGCAATCTAATCGCCCATGTCAGATGGGGGATTTCGCTGCGCAGGAACGCCGCGATGCTCACCCCGGAAATCGCTATGGTGCACCATGTGTAGGGCACCCGGAGGCGTTGCACCATGGCGTCGAAAAGCTCCTCGACGCGCATGCACGCGGAGACCAGGACCGTCCCCGCGAACACGGCCGTCAGCAGCAGTCCGTGATGGATGCCGTGGCGGACGGCCTCCGCCGGATCCCCACCGCCGTAGAACTCGGAGCGCCACCCAAGCAGGCCGAAGAACACCCCGATCAACAGGACGAGGAGGACCTTCCCCGCCGTCGCCCGAACGTCGCGTTCCGCGATCGCAGCGAGTGCGAGGAACGCGACCCCCGTCAGCGCGAGAACGGCATCTTCGCCGGAGAGCAGCCCGGCGACGAGGACGAGCATCACCGCCGCGACAATCGTGATGGTGTTCAACCCCGCGCGCCTCCGAGCGGCGGATTCACCGGTCCAGGGGCTTTCGTCCCCGGACGTCCGTACGCCGGCCGCGGGCAGTGCGCGATCCCGCCGGGACGACTCCGGGGCAGCCGGCACGTCGGCCGCGGGACCGGACCAGGCGACCTTCCCTTCGGTGACGATGCTCGCCCGATCCGCCCACGTTCGCGCGGCACGGCGGTCGTGGCACGTGAACACAACGGTTCCGCCGGCCCCGGCGTATTCCGCTAGGGCATCCAGTACGATGCGCGAGCTCGGCGAATCCAGGTGCGCCAACGGTTCGTCGAGAAGCAGCAAACGGCGATTGGCCGCCACCGCCAGGAAGATGCCCAACCGTCTTTTCTGTCCGCCCGACAGGACGAACGGCGAGACGGGGTCAAGTGCCCGGGGGCACAGGGCTTCCCGCAGTTTCCGCAGCTCATCGGCGCCGAGTGGCCCGTGCGGGTCCGTGCCGGCCAGCGCGGAGTCGATTTCCGCGGCGACGGTCGCGCGGGTGAACTGGTGCTCGGGGTTCTGGAACGCCAACGACGCGAAGGCGTCGGGGACGCGCCGGGCAGACGCGCCGTCAATCCGGAGGTCCACTCCCGCCTTCATCTGGCCCGACAGCACCGCCAGCAAGGTGGACTTACCGGCTCCGTTGGCACCGACTAGGGCATGAATCTCGCCCCGTTCCAGTGTCAGATCGGCCCCGTTCAGGATCCTCTCCCCGCCTCGGGTCACGTGGGTTCCGGTCAAGGCCAGCAGTGGAACGGCATCCGCCTCCGATTCCGGATTGGGACGGTCCGGCACCCCCGTGCCCGGCGTACTGGCGTCCGGCGTTCCGGCGGTCGCGGCCGTCGTCGCAATGCCCTTCACCGCGATGCCATCCGGCGCTCCGTGGGCGGCGACGCTCCCGTCCGCATCGAGGATCGTCACCGTGTCGACCCACCCGTCGAACGGGCGGAGGTCGTGCTCGATGAGCAGGATGACGCGCCCCGGGGCCCGCAAATCACGGATGGCGGCGAACAGCGACCGGCGACCGTCCTCGTCGACGTGGGCCGCGGGCTCGTCGAAGATCATGACCTCCGGCGCCCTGGCCACCGCACCGGCGATGGCCATCCGCTGGCGTTGCCCGCCCGACAAAGCCCACGGATCCTTCTCCGCGAGCTCTGACAGGCCGAGCTCCGATAGAGCCTCGGCTGATCGCTTGGCGACGATACCGGCTTCCACGAGGGAAAACTCGAGGGCCATGGCCACGTCATCGACGACTCGGAGCGTGAGCACCTGCGTCGCCGGGTCTTGCCCGACGAAGGTGACCAGGTCCCCGTCCACGGGGCGTTCGGTGCCGTCGGCATCGACGATGTGCACGAATCCGGCATGGTCGATGGGGATGTGCGAGGGAATCAGTCCAGCGATGAGGTGGGCCAGGCTCGTCTTTCCGCATCCCACGGGTCCCGTGATGGCGTTGATCGTGCCGAAATCGAAGGAGAGATCCACCATGTCGGGTGCCCATCGCCCATCGGCGTGCCGCACGCCCGCGCCCCTAACCCGTAACCGGGCCGGGGCCGTCCCGCGTGTCGCACCGGCGCACGCGGGTGCTCCGCCGGTCACCGGGTGACCCCGCGGCTGCGAAGCCCCTTTGCGACGGCAAAGCCCAGGACCAAAAACACCAAGCTCGATGCCAAGGCTACGGCGAAGCTGATCAGGGTCATGGGAGTGGTCGGCGAGTCGACGCCGACTGCGCGCGGGGCCATCGGTCCCATCAGCGCGGAGAACAACATCGCCGACGCCACGAACTGGGGACGCGTCCACCGCCGGTACAGGGTGACCATGAACGGAAGCTCGATGAGCAATCCTTCCATAATCAGCGCCCCGATTGCGGCGATGCCGAACGGGGTGGTCGCCGCGGACACGACGCCCATGGCAAGGCACGCGATGAGGCTCGCGCCAAGCTTGCGGACGACGATGAGGGGAACAACGCACTGCAGGAACCACAACCCGAGCGTCGCCGCGACGAGATAAACGTGGGCGATGCCGGCGAACACCTGCAGGTAGGTCAGGGGCACGATGATGAGAGACCCCGCGACGCCGATTGCGGCGGCGACGAGCATGTCGCGGGTGGATGGTCGGCCACCCGCTGCGACCGGTGCGACGTGCACCAACCGCCCGTCATCCGTCTGCGACGCCACCGCGTCCCCGGCTCCCCCTCCGGAGAGGGGCTCTCCGGTCGATCCACGTTTTCCGTTCATCGTCGCCGCCTCGCTTCCGTTGCCGGTTCCCGATCGGGAACACCACCTGAAACAGTCTTAGGTTAGGCAATGCTTATCGCATTACGCCAGGCTCAATTTACTTACCTTACCCCCGCTCCCCCCCCGTTACCGTGATGGTGCCCCCCTCACGGGGCGCGGCCACCAGGCCCGGCATGGCTTATCTGCGTGGATATTTCCATAATCCGGGGGTGTTGCCACCGGGCACCGGGGACAACCGCTGACAGCTAATAGGGACACGGACCAAACAGAGGTCTCGTCGTAACGTGGGTGCCTGCAACGGATGTCCAAGACACCGGCGACCAGCCGCAACAGAAGGACACCACCATGGAACCGTCCACAACACCCGACATCATCATCGGCCTCGACGTCGGCTAAACCGGCCACCATGCCTGCGCGCTGACCAACACCGGCGAGAGAATTTACGACAAACCACTGCCCCAAGACGACGCCGCACGGCGCGAAATCTTCGCGTCCATGCAGGCCCACGGCAGCGTTGTCATGGTTGTCGATCAACCCAACACGATCGGCACCCTGCCCATCGCCGTGGCCCGCGACTGCGGTTGCACGGTCGGAGACCTCCCCGACCTAGCCATACGAAAAGCAGCCGATCTCTACCCTGGACGATCAAAAACCGTCCGCCGGGATGCATTCATCATCGCCGACACCGCCCGCACCATGCCGCACACACTGCGGGCAGTCGACCGCGACGACGAGACACTAGCAGCGCTGAAGATGCTCGCCGGATTCCACGACGACATCGCCAAAGACGCCACCCGAACGAAAAACCGCCTTCGCAGCGTGCTCACACAGATTCACCCCGCACTCGAGCGCGTCTTTGCAGGCGAGATTCTCTCGCGCACGCTGGTGCTGGACTCGCTCATCCACTACGAAGGTCCGACAAAACTGACCGCCGCAGGTCGAGGCCGGGTCCTGAAGTGGATGCGCAACCGCGCCAAGAAGGACCCTGCTGCCCTGGTTGACGCAATTTTCGCCGCCCTTGCCGAGCAAACTGTCACGGTATCCGGCACTGCAGCAGCAGAATTGGTCATTCCCAGCTGGCGGCGAACATCAAAGCGCTTCAAGCACAGCGCGACACGATCGCCGGGCAAGTCGAGGAGATGTGCGAATCGTTTTCCTCTTGCCCAGGTCTTGATGTCGATGCCCGGCGTAGGTATCAAGACCGCTTCTAACATCTTGTGGTCCATCGGCGATTGCCAGGACTTCGCCGGCGCCGCGCACTTGGCCGCTTACGTCGGCATTGCGCCGACCACCCGGCAGTCGGGTACGTCGGTTCGCGGCTAGTTTCCTACCAGGGTCGGCAATAAGCAGTTGAAAAAACGCGATGTTTCGATCGGCGTGGATCGCGTCGAACTGCCATCCCGCATCGTGCGACTACTACCTGCGTAAACGGGCTGAAGGACAGAAGCACAATGCCGCGGTGATGTGGCTTGTCCGGAGCCGCTGCAACGTCATCTATGCCCTGTTGACTCGGCCCATGCATCCGCGCCGAAGCCGCGCAGAACCACGTCCACCAGCGGTAGGCGATAGCGGCCTCCCGCACCGAAAGCTCCGTCCCCTCCCCTGCCCTCCCCATCGCCTCAAACCCCATGGTTTAGGAGGGGGAAGAGGGCGTTCGAGGGCTCAACAGCTCAAGCCCAGGACCGCCGACTTACAGCTCGTCGATGTGCTTGCGCTTCGGGTAGACGCGCGGGCGAGCACCGGCAATCTCCTCAGCGATGCGAACGACCTGGTTGGAGTAACCGAACTCGTTGTCGTACCAGACGTAGAGCACTAGGTGCTTACCGTTGGCGATGGTAGCCAGACCATCGACGATGCCAGCGTGGGTGGAACCAACGAAGTCGGTGGAGACCACTTCTGGTGAGTGGATGTAGTCAATCTGCTGGCGCAGGACGGACTTCAGGGAAACTTCGCGCAGGTAGTTGTTAACCTCGTCGCGGTCGACCTCAGTGTCCAGAGTCAGGTTCAGCACCGCCATGGAAACGTCCGGGGTGGGAACGCGGATCGCGTTACCGGTCAGCTTGCCCTCAAACTCCGGCAGAGCCTTGGCGACGGCCTTTGCGGCACCAGTCTCAGTGAGAACCATGTTCAGGGTGGCTGCGCGACCACGGCGGGAACCCTTGTGGAAGTTGTCAATCAGGTTCTGGTCATTGGTGAAGGAGTGGACGGTCTCGACGTGACCGAACTCGACGCCCCACTTGTCATTGACGACCTTCAGCACCGGGGTGATGCCGTTGGTAGTACAGGAGGCTGCCGACAAAATGTTGTCAGAGTCCTCGATGATGCTGTGGTTAATTCCGTAGACGATGTTCTTTACATCGCCCTTGCCCGGCGCGGTGAGCAGAACCTTGGAAACCCCCTTGGACTGAAGGTGCTGCGACAGTCCCTCACGGTCACGCCAACGACCGGTGTTGTCAATGACAATCGCATCGTTAATGTCGTAGGCGGTGTAGTCAACAGTTGCCGGGTCGTTGGAGTAAATGACCTGGATCGGGGTGCCGTTTGCCCAAATAATGTTGTTTTCGCGGTCAACCGAGATGGTGCCGTCGAATGCACCGTGGACGGAGTCACGGCGCAGCAGCGAAGCACGCTTGACGATGTCGTCCTCACCATTCTGGCGAACCACAATCGCGCGCAGGCGCGGACCGTTGAACAGTGCCTCACGAGCAAGCAGAATGCGGGCCAGCAGACGACCGATGCGTCCGAAACCGTAGAGGACAATGTCGGTCTTCGGGGTGTGAGTCCCGGCACCGATAACCTCGGCAAGCTCCCGCTCGAGGAATGCGCGCAGGTCGCCGCCTTCCTCTTCGAAGCTGGTAGCCAGGGCACCCAGGTCGATGGAGGCGGTGCCGAGATCCATCTTCACCAGTTCCTGCAGAATCGGCAGAGTCTGGCTCAGAGGCAGCTCCTGCGAGGTAATGCGACGGGCGTAGCGGTGCGACTTAATGATGCCGGTCTCGGTGACGTTTTCCAGTCGGCGGCCGAAGATTGAAGTCACGACATCGTTGTTGCGCCGCAGCTGTCCCAGGAGGGGGATCATCTGCTCTGCAAGGCTGATGCGCTCATTCCAGTCATTGCGCTTGATGGGGGCCGAATCCGACATAAATCCTCCTGGCTTAAATGAATATGAGTTCCCCCTCAAAATACCCCGCACACGCCGTTCACCGGCTATCGCCCTCAACTGGGTACCCCGTATTGTGGCCCAGCTTTCACCCAATCGGGGGAGGCATTGGGAGGCGACCTGAGGAAGAAAAGTGAACCCTACTTACCCGTTAGAATTAAAGCCATGACGGAACCCCTGGATATCCAGCAGCAATCTCCTGCCCAGCCGCCATACCGCCTTGTAGTCACGGATATGGACGGGACTCTATTAAATGAAGACAAGGAAATCCCGGATTCCTTTTGGCCGGTAGTCACCGAACTGCTCGACTGCGGTGTCCACTTCGCTCCCGCATCGGGCCGCCAGTACGCCACTCTGGCCGACCAGTTCGCCCCCATTGCACACCGCATCCCAATCATTGCGGAAAACGGCAACTATGTCGCGGATGCGGGCGAGGTGGTCTCGGTTACCAGTATCGACCACGACATCGTCACCCAGTTGGTACACGCGATCCGCCAGTTCAACGACAACCGAGTGGCAGCGGGGCGCACTCCTCTATCGGTTATCATCTGCGGCGCTGCCAGCGCATACGTGGAGTTTTTCCCGCCGCATTTCAATATTTCGGAGGAAGTTCAGCAGCTGCAATTCAACGAGGCCGCCAAGTACTACTTGAAGCTGCAGAAGGTCGATGATGTCATCGTCGCCGCCGCCGAGGACGGCATCGTCAAAATTGCCGCCTTTGATCCTTACTCCGTCGAAGACGAATCCGCCGATTACTTGCGTTCCCAGAGCCCGCACCTGCGCGCGGTAGTCTCCGGTGCACATTGGGTCGACCTCATCGACGCCAACACCAACAAGGGCACGGCACTCGCCGCCCTGCAGGAGGCCCTCGGTGTCTCTCCTGCCGAAACTGTCTGCTTTGTTGACTACCTGAATGACCTCGAGCTCATCGACCACGCAAGCCGTTCGTTTGCCATGTCCAACGGTCACCCGGAAATCAAACGCCGCGCCACCGACATCGCACCGTCGAACGCGGAGGAAGGCGTCATCACGACGCTGCGCGAACTGTTCAACCTCTAACGTCGCCCCAACGTAATTGACCCCTTACCCCACTGGAGCGGTAAGTTAGAAAGGTTGAACCCGATTCCCTTATTCCGATTTTCTTTTTAAGGAAAGCGTAGTCTCCCTGTGACAACTCTCGCCGAAGAAGCAGCACGCCGCCGCACATTTGCCGTCATCGCACACCCGGATGCCGGTAAGTCCACGCTCACCGAGGCGCTGGCACTGCATGCTCATGTCATTAACGAAGCCGGTGCTGTCCACGGCAAGGCCGGCCGCAAGTCGACTGTGTCCGACTGGATGGACATGGAGAAAGATCGCGGCATCTCGATTGCCTCTTCCGCGCTGCAGTTCGAGTACCAACCAGAGGGGCACGACGGCGAACCATACATGATCAATCTCGTCGATACACCTGGTCACGCCGACTTCTCCGAAGACACCTACCGTGTGCTCACGGCTGTCGACGCCGCTGTCATGCTTGTCGACGGCGCCAAGGGTCTCGAGCCTCAGACGTTGAAGCTGTTCCGGGTTTGTAAGTCCAACGGAATTCCCATCGTCACGGTCATCAACAAGTGGGACCGCCCGGGTAAGGCTCCCCTGGAATTGATGGATGAGATTGTTGCGGAGATTGGCCTGCAGCCGACACCGCTGTACTGGCCAGTCGGCGAGGCGGGTGACTTCCGCGGTCTACTGGAGCGTGGCGAGGACGGTGAGGCCAAACAGTTCATCGGCTTCGAGCGCACTGCCGGTGGTGCCACCATTGCCGCCGAGCGGCACCTCACCCCAGATGAGGCCGCCGCAGAACAGGGCGATGCCTGGGAGACGGCAGCCGAGGAGTCCGAACTGCTCTCCGCCGATAGCGCTGACCACGACCAGGAGATGTACCTCGCTGGTGACACCTCTCCGGTGATTTTCGCCTCGGCCATGCTGAATTGGGGTGTCCACCAGATCCTGGACACTCTCTGCGAACTGGCTCCGGCACCTGGCGCCCGCGAGTCCGACCCGGCTGCCGTTGCCGCTGCTGCGGCTGGCGGCCAGGGAGCTATCGTCGAAAAGCGCGAACCGACGGATGATTTTTCGGGCGTCGTGTTCAAGGTGCAGGCGGGTATGGATACGCACCACCGCGACAAGCTGGCGTTCATGCGCGTTGTCTCTGGTGAGTTTGACCGCGGCATGCAGGTCACGCATGCGCAGTCGGGACGCAGTTTTTCTACAAAGTACGCCCTGACAGTGTTCGGTCGGACGCGTTCGACCGTGGAGACGGCCTACCCGGGCGACATTGTCGGCCTGGTCAATGCGGGTTCGCTGGCGCCGGGTGACACCATTTACGAGGGCCGCAAGGTTCAATTCAAGCCAATGCCTCAATTCGCGCCGGAGCACTTCCGCACCCTGCGCGCCAAGAGCCTGGGCAAGTACAAGCAGTTCCGCAAGGCTGTCGACCAGCTCGATGCCGAGGGCGTGGTGCAGATTCTGCGCAACGATGCCCGCGGCGATGCCGCCCCGGTCATGGCCGCGGTCGGACCGATGCAGTTCGAGGTGATGATGGCGCGCATGGAAAACGAGTACAACGTCGAGACCATCGCAGATCCCATCCCCTACTCCGTCGCCCGCCGCACGGACGAAGAGACCGCGCCGGAGCTTGCAAAGCAACGCGGCGTGGAGATCTTCACGCGTTCCGACGGCGCCCTCATCGCCCTCTTCGGCGACAAGTGGAAGCTGTCATTCATTGAGAAGGAGCACCCGGAGTTCACGCTCGAGACGCTGGTCGCTGACTAAAGTTCTCGGTTGCACACAGCGGCAGCGCCAATAACAACCCAATAGAGATAAGGAGATTTCACCAACATTGAGCCAAACGGTTGAGCTTCCTCCGCAACCAAGTGCATGGCAGCTTTTTACTGCCTTCCACTCCCGTGCGCAGAGATGGCCCGGTGCCCTCCGCGCAGCACTCGCGCTATTCCTGCCGGGTGCCGTGGCACTTCTCACCGGCCATGGCTCGGAGATGCTCCTTATCGCCGCTGGTGGTTGCGTGGTCATCTATGGCGAAGGCCACCCCTACCGCAGTCGCCTGCGCGTGATGGCCATCGCCGGACTGTGCCTGGTCGCCGGCGTTATGTCCGGCAGTTTTGTTGGATCAGTGGTCCACAGTGAGATCGCTTCCGGCGACAGTAATCTATGGCTGCTGCTCATCGCACTTTTTACCACGACGCTGGCTACCGCCGGCGCCTTTATCCAAAACGCACTGCGCCTGCCACCACCAGGTTCATTCTTCATTGTGATGGTCTCAGGCGGTACCACAATGGTCGCCCGCCTTGGCTTCAACCCGGTTGAAACCGCCATGTGGGCTACCGTTGGTGTGCTTTCGGCGATAGTCATCGGCATGGCACCGCGGTTATGGAATCCGCACGGCCCCGAGATGGCGGCCGTCCAATCCCTTGAATCAGCCATCGAGGCGATGGAAAAATCAGACTCGACATCGTTCGCCGTTCATCACCAGGCGCAAACTGCACTCACCGACGCATGGGAATCGCTTGCCGACGCAGGCATCATCCGTGGCAGCAAAATCGTCAAGCCCTCCCATACGGAACTGGTCAACCGTGTCATCGCTGCTCATCAGCGACTGATTGCTATCCGCGGCCGCTTGGGCGTGCACGGCAGCGCTGTGGACATCGTGGACACACCTAACCTTATCGACGAGACACAGACAACCATTCCACTCGCTCGGCCAAGCGTAAGCTACCGAGTCTTCCGCTCTTTCGAGCGCTATTCTCACGCGTCGATGACTGCGACAAAGGTGGCTATTACTGGCGGCTTAGCTGGTCTCATCAGCGTGCTAGTCGGTCTTGACCGGCCTGACTGGGCGGTGGTCAGCGCATTGATGACTCTACAGTGGGGCCCCGACCGCACCGCCGGTTCGATTCGAGGAATTCACCGCATGGTGGGCTCGATTATCGGCATTTTCCTCTATGCGCTGCTCTTTTCCTTTGGCCTGGACAGCTGGACGCTACTTATCGCGCTTGCAGCCTGCCAATTCGGCGCGGAGATTCTCGTGGTGAAGAACTATGCGCTGACGACGATCGTCACCACTCCGCTGGCGCTGCTGCTGGGCGGAAATGTCGCTGGCGAGCTCGCACCGATTGTGACCGATCGTGTTTTGGAAGTCGGTATCGCCTGCGCGCTGGCTCTCGCTGTCCTGCACTTCTGGCCGACCGAGAGCATTGAGAAGCACTACCTGCGTCATATTCCGCGCTGCTATCGACAGATGGGTGCTCTTCTCGGCGCGCTGCTAACCGGCACTCCGAATCAGGCACTCGATATTCGTCGCGATCTCCAGTACGAGCTGCTCAGCGAGCGCCAGGCCATCTCGTCTCTGGCCACCAACGACCCCAAAATCGCCGCTCCGCACTGGGATGGGCATCGTCGCATTCGCACGGCCGGTTACTTGCTGTTGGACTACTGCCGTACGCATCCAGATATTAGGCCTTCTCACGAAGAGATTTCCAAGCTCGCCGAAGTGGTTCAGGCAGCTAAGTCCGAGGAATACTAGTCCTCCGGCAGCGGAGGCTCCTTGCGTAGGTCGCGGGCGGTTGCCCGGCGTACCTCGCGCGGTTCCTCCTCCGAGCCCCGCGAACGGAACTTGGCCGCAATGTCCTTCAACGAAGACGACAGTGGCGGCAGCTTCTCCAGCGCGTCACGGCCCGCGTCCCACGCGTCGGTAGCAATGTTTTCCGCTTTCCGACGGAACTTGCGGACCTTCTCCTCACGCTGACGCTTAGTCTCTGCCGCGTCATTTTGCCGCTCGCGCTCACGCTCAAAGGCGGCGACATCGCGGGCCTCCGCGTCGGAAAGCCTCTTTGAAGCGTGTGCCGCGGCGTCCCACGATTCCTCCAGCGACTCCGCGAGGTGCAACATGGCATCGATGCGCTTTTCAACTTCGCGCAACTTCTCGCGGTAGCCCCGTTGAATGTCGTAGCGGCGCATGATGCGGCGGGCACGAGTGGCCTCATTGCGCCAGGTGATGATTGCGCCCTCAGAAATCGACTCATCGACGACGAAACGCATCGTCCACGGGTCGACATCAGCGCTGGCCAGATTGTTGCGTACCCGCTCCTCGCGGTCGAGGACGTCCTGCACGAGACTGCGAGCACGCTCTTCGGCTTGATGGGCGCGGTTGGTACGGGAGTTATCTGGTCGGAAGCTCACCTGGACTATCCTACCGCTCGGCTGCTGCCAAAGCCGGTACTTGGTCGGTCTCGGAGCTCTTCTGCTGGTTATTGTCGTGCTGGTGCTCGAGTCGAACCCAGGAGACAAAGCCCCAAATAACGAAGCATCCGTAGAAGAGGTACAGCGCTGCTGACGGGTAGTAGCCACCCTTGAGCAGCAACGGCACTCCCACGGCGTCAACGGCAATCCAGATCAGCCAGAATTCGTTCCAGCCGCGGGCCATGCCCCAGGTCGCTAGCATCGAACCGACGAAAATCCAGGCATCGGCCCATGGCCCCCACGAGCCCAGCATCTCAAAGACATTGGCACAGATCACTGTTGCGAAGATAGCCACGGCAATCATCCCAATGCGTTCCGTTACCGTCGCCCACCGCGGCTCAATTGCGACCTCATCACCGCTCTGATTGCGGCTCTTGACCCAGCTGAACCACCCGTAGAGACTGACGACGATAAACATGACCTGACGCCCAGCCTGGCCATAGAGATCAAGATTTTGCGGCGTGTGGAAAACTCCGCCGAGGAAGACGGTAAACAGCAAGGCATTTCCGATAATGCCGACCGGCCAAGCCCATACCTTGCGTTTCATACCTAGGAAGGCACACGCGAGGCCAAAGAGGTTACCAACAATTTCTCGAATTAAGATTGGTGCTCCCGCCACACTGAGCTGTGCAGTGAGGAAACCCACCAAAAAATCCGACGCGTATTCCACGAATTATTCAACTCCTTCTCTTTCATCCGGACTATGACCGTCGGTTTCGGATTCCAACCGAAATCTGCTTGTCCCCTACCTGATGACCCTTCTGGCCACAGGTAGGGCGCTCGTGGACTTGTCTGCGTCAGCCGCAGCTTCACCACCGGTGAGGAATTTCACCTCGCCCTGAGAATGCGATTTCAACGTTAGCACTGTCGCCTTGTGCGCATGTGCATTTTATTCAATGAGGATCTAATACAGTCCCGACATAATTACGAATCTATAATGCGCAGTATGAGCCAAAAGCCCCGCCAGCCACGTCCTTCCCGCCCCGCCCGCCGCTCCCACCACAAGCGCTCCGCTGGCTGGGTTCCGGACCAGCACGGCGCTTGGTTCATGGTCACCATTCCCCCGCTGACTGCACTCGCGCTCAACCCCACATGGACAGGACTCTCGGTCACCGCGACCTGGCTGCTCGGCTACTTCGCGTTCTTCGCCGTCAGCGTCTGGCTCCGCTCTCGTCGCCAACGCCGCCATCTGGCACCCGCCGCCACATACACCGCGCTCACCGCCGTCGCTGGCTGCATCACTCTGCTTGCCGACGTTTCCCTTCTCACCTGGGTCGCCCTCATCGCCCCTCTTGCCGCTATCGCTATTTGGGAAACCTACCGCCGCCGACCGCGCTCACTTCTCTCTGGTATCTCCACTGTTCTAGCCGCCAGCCTCATGGTGCCCATTATCGCCGGGCCAACCCCGAAAGCCTGGGCAATTGCGGCTATCTACGCTGGATATTTCGTCGGCACCGTGCCCTATGTGAAAACAATGATTCGCAAACGCGGCAGCCGACAGTGGCTCATTGGCTCGGTCACCTACCACGCCCTCATTACCGCTGCGGCCATCATCGGGTGGATCCTGCTCCGCGACCGGAATCTCATCAGCATCGGTGTGCCCATTGTCGCCATTGGGCTTCTCATCAGGTCTTTTGCCATGCCAATCTCCGGTGCTCGCCGCGCTAAGCCGTGGACACCCAAACAGGTCGGAATTCTCGATGCTGTCTTTGGGCTCGCCGTGGTCCTGGCCGCATGGTAAAAACAACGGCGGGGATAAACTTTGGGGAATTTTGGGGAGGGGACGAAGTCTATGACTTCCACCAAACACGCAGTCACTCACGCAGTTTCCGTCTCAGACTTGGCGGCTAGCCTGAACTCGCGGCAGGCACCACAGTCGGGCTGGCGCAGCTGGGTTCATAAGGCTACCTGGGGCGCAATTTCGCCGCGGGAATCATCGTCGGCACGCAAGCAACGCGAGCTGATAGAGCGGGCGCGACAGCCTATCTACGGTGACTACAACATCGCTGTTGTCAGCGTGAAAGGTGGCGTCGGCAAAACGTCAACAACCATGTGCCTGGGCGCCACGCTTGCAAGCCTGCGCAGTGACCGAATCGTCGCAATCGACGCGAATCCGGACTTTGGCACCCTCGGTGCACGCGTCACCGCGGCCAATCCCGCATCAATTCGCGATCTGCTCCGAGCCCCGGATACGGACAAATATGCGCAGGTCCGCGCGTACACATCTCACACTCCATCGCGTCTGGAGGTTGTCGGCAGCGACCAAAACCCAACATCGACGATCTCGCTTTCCGACGGTGAATACTGCGCAGCCCTCGACATCCTTCGGCGTCATTACAATGTGAGCCTGACTGATTGCGGTACTGGCCTGACGCAGCCCATCGCCGCTTCGATTCTTTCTGCGGCCAATTGCCTGGTGCTGGTCACCACGCCCGCACTGGACGGCGTGAAAAGCGCCTGGACGACGTTGGATTGGCTTTCAGCGCACGGCTTCGAACGGCTGGTTTCTACCACTGTCGTGGTGGTCAACGAGCTAAATAAACAGGGGCTGTCCACAGAGACCGTGCACGAACTATTTGCCCAGCGCTGCCGCGCAGTGCAGGTCATCCCCTATGACCCGCACATTGCGAATGGTGCAAATATCGAGCTGGACAATCTCCAGCCCGCCACTACCCAGAGCTATCTCGAATTGGCGGCCATGATTGCCGATGATTTCGCGCCGACGACTGGCCGCCACAGCTTTGTCTAGCACTGGCCTATTTAGCCCTATTGAGCGCAATCTTATTTAGCTCAGGTGCTGACGAATCCCCTCGACATCGACCTCCTGAACGGAGGCGGGCTTGAAGGTGGCGTCGCGGTCCTTGTCCACCAAAACCGCCCGCACGCCTTCGGCAAAATTGGGGTGCTGACGCATGTAAGCGCCGAGCTTCATCTCCCGGTTCAGAGCCTCCTGCAGCGTAACCTCCGGACCCGCGTTCGCTGCATAGAGCTCCACTGCCGCCACGAGACTCTCCGGGTTGGCGGGTGCCAGCAGATCGCGGAAGGTCTCCACTGTTGACGACGCACAGGAGCCAGCCTCTGCGACTTCGTTGAGAGCACGCTCAATCTCCAACCAGCTATCAGCGCCGAAGCAGGCCTCGATGCAATCGCTCCACTCGGCCAGCTGCGCCTCACCGAGCAGTTCACGAGCCTCAGCCGAGTCCACATCGAGCGCATACTCCGCAAGCGCCGAATCAATTCCATCTCGGTCCAGTGCCGCGACGAACTCGTCCAGTTGCGCGGATGGCACCGCATGCGTTGCCCATCCAGCCCACAGCATGTCCGCCGCAGTTAGGCGGTAACCGGTCAGTCCTGCAAACCGAGCAATCGCCGGCGAAGGCCCTCCCAACTGAGTGTTCACATGCTGCGAAAAATAGGTAATACCCACGTCAGGCACAAAGCCGATTGCCATTTCTGGCATGGAGGCGCTGGCTCGCTCAGTCACGATTCGGTGGGAGCCGTGCATGGAAACTCCCAGGCCACCGCCCATAGCGATGCCATCAATAATCGCGATATATGGTTTGGACTGCGCAAATTCCGCAATCATCGCGTTCATCTGGTACTCGTCCCGGAAGAACTTCTCCCCCTGCTCCGGAACACCATCGAGCACAGCCTGCCGAACTGCGCGCACGTCACCACCGGCACAAAACGCCTTGGGGTGACCGGATGAAACAACAATGTGATCCACCGAGTCGTCGTCACGCCATGCGCGGAGCCCCTCGACGACCTCGGTGACCATATCCAAATCGAGCGAATTAAGCGCCTTCGGCCTGTTCAGCCGAAGGTGGCCTGATTGCCCGTGGACTTCTCGCAGCACCTTTGGCTCATTGACCTCGGTGCGTGCAGTGCCAGAACCGTTATCAGTAGCAGTCATGCCACCCAGTGTGACACAGATAACTATCTATGGAAAGGCTCTGGCTTGATGGAACGACTGACGGCGGCGAGAAATGCCTAAACAAAGAAGCTACTTCTTCTTGCTCTTCTTGTCCTTCTTATGCTTCTTATGCTTCTTGCCCTTCTTATCGGACTTGCCTGCACCCTTCACACGGTCAGCTTCGAGCTTCGCGGCAACGTCCGGCACATAGCGGAATTCAGTACGCGGCGGACGCTCGTAGCTCCCCTCAGACTCCGGACGCTCCGGAATTTCCGGAACATCCCGCTGAATGTGCTCGTACGGAATGGTGGTCAGCAGGTGGTTGATGACATTGATACGCGAGCGCTTCTTGTCCTCGGACTCAACCGTGAACCACGGTGCGGACGGGATATCGGTGTGGATGAACATCTCATCCTTAGCGCGGGAGTAGTCCTCCCAGCGAGTGATGGACTCCAGGTCCATCGGCGAGAGCTTCCAGCGGCGCAGCGGATCTTCACGACGGGACTTGAAGCGAGCAACCTGCTCCTCGTCCGACACGGAGAACCAGTATTTGCGCAGGATAATGCCGTCTTCAACCAGCAGACGCTCGAAGATTGGAGCCTGGTGCAGGAAGCGACGGTACTCCTGCGAGGTACAGAAGCCCATGACGCGCTCAACGCCGGCGCGGTTGTACCAGGAGCGGTCGAAAATCACGATCTCACCAGCAGTCGGCAACTTTTCGACATAACGCTGGAAGTACCACTGCCCCTGCTCACGGCTCGTCGGAGCCGGCAGAGCCTCAATGCGACAGGTACGGGGGTTCAGGTACTGCGTGATGCGCTTAATAGCCGACCCCTTGCCGGCAGCGTCACGCCCCTCCATCACGATGACAATTCGGGCACCGGTTTCTACCACCCACTGCTGCATTTCGACGAGCTCTGCCTGGAGCTTTTTGAGCTCGGCCTCATAAGCCTTCTTGTCGAGCTTCGGTGGGCGCTGGACGTCGTCATTATTCATAGTCCTCAGCTTACCTGGCACCCTGCCCTGACCCTATTCACCGGGTTTAACCGAGGGGTCTAATCGCAAACCTAATTGGAGCCCTAGTCACGCGAGTAAAAACGCAGCGTGACCTGCGCAACAAGCCCAGCAAAGACCATGCCGATAATGACCACGATTGGCGCCACCACACCAATATCGCCGTTGGTCAGCGGCGCCAGAAGCTGTGCCTTGTACAGGTTACTCAGCGCCGGATCGATGACCGTCGCCTTACCCAGGAACAGCGCACCGATGGCCAGCAGACCACCAATCAGCGACGCAATCACCGCCTCGAGGACGAACGGCGCCTGTGTGAACCAGCGGCTGGCACCGACCATGCGCATAATCTCAACTTCCTTACGACGCGAGAACGCCGCAATCTGGACCATGTTCGCAATCAGGAACACAGCGGCAACGGCCTGCACCGCCGCCAGCAGGAAGGTCGCATTTCGCACCGAGTCCAGGTTCTGAGCTGCAGTACCGATCTCTTCATGCTGGTCAGTAACGTGGTCGACCTGTGGCAGCTCCCGAATCGGATCCAGCGGGCTGACATCGGTCGGGTCGCTCAGACGCACCATCACGACAGCAGGCAGCGACTCCGGCGTCGCATTTTCTACGAGCACGGGGTCGCTATCCTTAAACATCTCCACGAAGTGGTCAAAGTTTTGCTGACGATTTCGGAAGGTCACCGAATCAACGCCGTCAGTCTCTTCAAGCTTGCCGACGACCTCAGCACACTCCGGCGAGGAGCAAGTTTGGTCCTCGGCGGAGATTTGTTCATTCAGTTCGATCTGCACTTCTACGCGATCGAGATAGAGATCCTTCGTGCGGCTGGTCTGCTCAGTAACCAGGATGCCGGTCGCAAGCAGCGCCAACGACACCGCGGTCGTAATAATCATCGCGATGGTCATCGTGATGTTTCGGCCCAAGGAGGAGAAAGCCTCACCGAGGACAAAGCGAGTCTTCATAGGTCAGTAATACCTTTCGAATGAGTTCTTCTACCGATGGACTGTCTGTTAATTGTTCAGGCCGTAAACACCCGTGGCGTCGTCACGCACGAGACGCCCCAGCTCCAGCTCCAACACGCGGCGACGCATGGAGTCGACGGCATCGTTGTCGTGAGTCGACACGATAACGGTCGTCCCCATGCGATTGATGCGGTCAAGCAAGAGCATGATGTCACCGGAAGTGCTTGGGTCGAGGTTGCCGGTGGGCTCGTCGGCAAGCAAGATGAGCGGGCGGTTGACGAAGGCGCGAGCAATGGCAACGCGCTGCTGCTCACCACCCGACAACTCGTGCGGGTAGCGATTTTCCTTGCCCGAGAGCCCGACCATTTCAAGCGTTTCCGGAACAGCTTTGTCGATTTTCGCCTTCGGCTTGCCAATAACCTGCAATGCGAACGCGACATTTTCGTACACGGTCTTCTTTTGCAGCAGGCGGAAGTCCTGGAAGACGTACCCCACCTTTTGACGCAATTTCGGGATGTTGCGGCGAGAGATCTTAGTCAAATCCTGGTCTGCAACCGTCAGTTTTCCTGAATCCACTTTCTCTTCACGCACCATAAGGCGCAGGAATGTCGACTTACCAGAGCCCGACGGTCCAATAAGAAAGACAAACTCACCTTTATCTATGTGGACTGAAACATCGTCGAGAGCTGGTCGGCTAGAAGTCGAGTAGGACTTGGTAACCCCGTCGAAAGTGATCATAGATAGACACTCTAATCACTTAAGCCACTCAAGTCACTCTGGAATGCGTGGAATTGGGCGCCGGAATAGCGAGGCTGCGGAGCTAGGTGACATTGCCCCCCCCCCAGAGCGCGCGACCACACAGAAGTGCACGCTACGACAGTATTCGAAAGAATTTTCTCAAGAATCTCTACCCCCCTTTACTTCGCCTACATGTTCGATTAAAATGAGCGATGAAAGATTAAACGCGAGGATTAAAAACACCAAATAACGTCGCCGAGCTGCTTAAAGCTCGGAAAACTGACACTCAGAGTTAGTCGAAAATATTTTCCCTACCTCTTCCTTATTTCAACATTTCAACATCCAGGCCTTATCTTTCAGGGGGATTCAACAATGGCCAGCGGGGAACATATACCACGGAAACGCACTTACGCTGCGGCGATGGAAGCAACAGCGCCACGCTTTCACCATGAGATTTCTCAAACAGCACCAGCACGTCTTGGAATTGGCCGTAATCGAGCTGATCTGCAGCTTGCCCTTGCTTGTGTTCCGTCTTCTTCAACAAAAGATGTCGAAGATTACATCGCCAAAATCGCTCCAGCTCTTGGCATGTCGCGCGGGAGAACACTCCAGTACATCGATATCGGGATGCAGCTAGAGCGGCTCCCGCGGTTGAAAGAGCTTCTGCTCAAACGCGCACAGCTACCGCTTCCCCACATGCGGGTCATTGCCACAGCCCTCCTCCCCTTGGATGACGCCTCTACTGTGAAATATTTCGAAGACCATCTCCTCGAACTGATCACGCCGCGAGTCGATGGTGAAGTTCTTCGCGGGGTTCGGAGTCTTCAACAGAATATTCAGCGATTTATTAATGAAGTCAGCCCGCTATTGCGCCCTAAAAATGAGTACGACCCGCCGATTACTTCGTTTCAAAAAGGCATCGAGCAAAAAGCTGGCGAATCTATAAAGTTCGAGTTAAAGGACAACCTCACTGAAGTCACCATGGAACTGATGCCTGAGCGGGCAATTGAGTTTCAGAAGGTCTTGGAAGAAATTACCGCTGATCAGGACTGCGACTTCGTCGAGGCTTTTTCACACCTTCTGCACGGGACTGCTCAGGTCACCGCCACGTTGAATCTGTACTGCCCACTTACTCAAGACAAGCCACAGGAGGCATGGATCGGCGGTCTGGGGTGGATCAACAAAATCGCCACTGAATCCTGGCTCGATCGAGTCACTAGCATCCGGCTACTAGCGGACGAGAAAACGGAAAAGTACTCGCCAACAGAGCGACAGCGTACTTACGTCCAAGGTAGAGACGGCACCTGCCGCTTTCCCGGATGCGATGTCGATGCAACGAAGTGCGACATCGACCACATTCAGCCGTATAACCACGAGAATCCCGAAGAAGGTGGCCAAACCGAAACGCCCAACCTCCATTGCCTATGCCGCCGGCACCACAATCTAAAAACGGCCGGTCTTTGGAATGTCGTGCGCGATATCGACGGCGTGGAGTACTGGACCTCCGCCACTGATCAAAGCACCGAAAAAGCTGCGCTTATCAGTACAGAAACAGGACCGCTCTCCGGCCACGGTCGCTACTCTTTCGACCTGCGCAAGACAAAGAAAGCACAGACACTCAAGGAATACAACGAGCAGAGGTTGGAACACCTCCGCGAATCACAGGAGCTGACAAATCAGGCTCGCGAAGAACTGGGAATGAACAAAAACGAGAGAAACGGAGAAGCCGACGAGCCCACCACACCGGAAACACCCAAGGCACCGGAAGCGCCCGAAGACGAACCGCCCTTCTAGCACTACTCCCCTTCGGACTGCTGGGCCATGCGCCAGCGAATACCGGCCTCGATGAACCCGTCGAGGTCCCCGTCGAGGACCGACTGTGGGTTGTTGACTTCGTATTCGGTACGCAGATCCTTCACCATCTGGTACGGGTGCAGCACATAAGAGCGCATCTGGTTACCCCACGAGGCATTACCACCGGCGCCAAGGGCGTCCAGCTCCGCGCGCTCTTCCTGGCGCTTCTTCTCCAGCAACTTCGCTTGCAGAACGCGCATGGCAGATGCCTTGTTTTGGTGCTGCGACTTCTCGTTCTGACAGGTCACCACTATGCCGGTTGGGACGTGTGTAAGCCGGACCGCGGAGTCCGTGGTGTTCACCGACTGTCCGCCTGGGCCGGAGGAGCGGTAGACGTCGATACGCAAATCTGACTCGGGGATGTCGATGTGATCTGTTTCCTCGACGACCGGCAGCACCTCTACCTCGGCGAAGGAAGTCTGGCGGCGCCCCTGGTTATCAAAAGGACTGATGCGAACCAGACGGTGTGCGCCCTGCTCGACCGAGAGGGTGCCGTACATGTACTCGCCATGGACGACGAAAGTAGCGGACTTAATACCGGCCTCTTCAGCGTAGGACGTGTCGTAAACCTCGACCTTATGCCCGTGTTTGTCGGCCCAGCGCAGGTACATGCGCATGAGCATCTCGGCCCAGTCAGCGGCATCCACGCCACCGGCACCGGAGCGGATGTTGATGACCGCCTCGCGCTCGTCGTAAGGCCCCGAAAGCATCGTCGTGACCTCGAGGGATTCGATGTCGGCACGCAGCTCAGCGCGTTCGGCATCGGCCATCTCGACGGCGTCGGGGTCGCCCTCCTCTTCCGCGAGTTCGTACATCACGGAGAGATCGTCGAGGCGCCCGCGCAGCGAGTCAATCTTTTTCTTCTTCGCCTGCGCCTGCGACAGTGCACTGGTGACCTGCTGCGCGTGGTCGGGGTCATCCCACAGCGACGGGTCGGCGGCCTGGGCTTCCAACTCCCTGATCCGGTCGGAAAGCTCGTCGACATCGACCACCTTCTCAATGGTGGTCAGCGTCGCGTCGAG